>NZ_LZRD01000012.1 GCF_001687325.1 Streptomyces sp. PTY087I2
CCCGCGGAGCGGGTTGGAACACGCTGCGCGTGTCCAAGCGAAACCGCCGGGCTTCGCCCGGCGGGCCTGGGTCCGCTTCGCTCCCCCAGGAGCAACCTCCGCTTCGCTGCGGTTGTGTGACGGAGTGTTCGTTGCCGGCCTACTTCGGCCGGCCGTCAACGAACCGGACTGCTTCGCAGTCCGGTTGGGCAGGTCCGCTTCGCTCCCCCGCCTGAGGCTTTCCGGCTTCGCCTTCAAGCCTGGCCCGCTGTGCGGGCGGCTGGCTACGGAGCGGGAGCTGCTGGGGGTTGGATGTCCGCCTCCGCTTGTACTCGGATGGGGGCTGTTCTTCCGAGCTCGCACGGTGTAGGTGGTGCCCCTGCCATAGTGGGGTGGAAGTCCTGCTCCTGCGGCAGGGTGCAATCAAAATGGGAACGGATAAAGTCCACGCTGAGCGGGTAGTGCCTCTACCGGGTGCCCCGGGGTGAGAGGTGATGTGCTGTGTCGACTCGGTGGACGCTTCGTCCTCATCAGGTCGAGGCTGTTGACGCGGTCGTGCGGGCCTTGGAGCACGTTCCTGATGGAGGGTCATCGGGTGAGGTAAGGGCCCAGGTTGTCGCTGCCACCGGTACAGGAAAGAGCCTGATCGCTGTGCATGCGGCACGGGCTCTGCGGGCGCAGCGGGTTCTGGTGCTGGTTCCCACGCTCGGGCTGTTGGCTCAGACGGTGTCGGTGTGGCGTGAGGCGGGGCGGCGGGGTCCGATGTTCGGTGCCTGCTCGTTGTCGGGTGAGGATGCGCAGATTCTTCAGTGCACCACCGATGAGGCGGAGTTGGTGGGGTGGGTTTCGGGCCTGGAGTTGGTGACGGTCTTTGCCACCTATGCCTCGCTGGGGCTGGGGGTCCTGGAGCGGAGTCATCGCGCGGGGCTGGGTGCGTGGGACCTCGTGGTGGTGGATGAGGCGCACCGGACGTCGGGGGCGTTGGGGAAGGCGTGGGCGGGGGTTCATGACGATGGCCGGGTGCCGGCGCTGCGTCGGTTGTACATGACGGCTACGCCACGGTTGTGGGAGGTGGCGGATCGGGAGGGGCCGGAGGGTGGTGAGCTGGTTGCGTCGATGGATGACGAGACTGTGTTCGGTCCGGTGGTGTATCGGCTGTCGTTGTCGGAGGCGATTGAGCGGGGGCTGATCGCTCGTTACCAGGTGGTGTGTGTCGACATCACGGATCCTGGGCTGTCCGTGGTCGAGTTGGCGGGGGGCGCTGGTCGAACGGCGCAGGTCCGGGGGGTGCGGCTGGCGGCTTTGCAGACGGCGGTGCTGAAGGCTGCTGCGGAGCGGCGGTTGAGGCGTCTGCTGACGTTTCATTTCCGCACGAGTGAGGCCGAGGCGTTCTCCAGCGGTCTTGGCGCGGTGGCGAAGGAGTTGCACGAGAGCGATCCGGGTCTTTACCCGGGTGCTGATGGGGTGTGGGCTGACTGGCTGTGCGGGGAGCACAAGCCGGTGCACCGGGGTCTGGTGCTGGAGAAGTTCGCGTCGGAGCCGGAGGTTGATCCAGGGGCGGCGTGGGTGCGGGTGCTGTCGTCGGTGCGGGTGCTGGGTGAGGGGGTGGATACCAAGGAGTGCGATGCGGTCGTCTTCGCGGACGTGCGGGGGTCGGCGATCGACATCGTCCAGGCGGTGGGGCGGGCGCTTCGGATGCAGCCGGGCGAGGGCAAGGTGGCTTCCCTGGTGGTTCCTGTCTTCCTCGGACCGGGTGAGCAGCCTGACGAGATGCTGCTCTCGCGGGCCTACGGGGAGCTGGTGAAGGTTCTCACGGCTCTTCGGGCGCATGACGCCCAGGCCGTGGAGCAGCTGGCTGCTCCACAGGTGGCCGGCGGTGAATCGGCCGGTGGGGTGGTGGAGGGGGCGGGCGGGGTGAGCAAGGCTGCTGCGGAGCTCTTGTCGTTTTCCCGGCCTCGGGATCCGGCGCAGTTGGCGGCGTTCATCAGTCTGCGGGTTTTGCAGCCGGAGACGCAGTTCTGGCGGCGGGGTCTGGCGGCCGCGCTCGCCTACCGCAGTGATTGTGGTGACCTGGCGGTGCCGTATGAGTACCGGACTCCGGACGGGTTCGCTCTGGGGGTGTGGGTCGCCCGGCAGCGCAGCGCGCGCACGCGTGGGGAGCTGAGCCAGGAGCGGGTGGGGCAGCTGGAGGAACTCGGCATGATCTGGTCGCATGCCGAGGTCGCGTTCGCTGAGGGGCTGTCGGCAGCACGGGGGTGGGCCCAGGAGCACGGGCACCTGCTGGCGTCGGCTGATGCCATGTGGGAGGGCTACGCGGTGGGGGTGTGGCTGAAGAACCAGCGGGCGGCCGCAAGGCAGGGCAAGAGTGGGCAGGGGGCGAGTGGGCTGAGTGCGACTCGGCGCCGGGCCCTGGAGAGCATCGACCCGTCCTGGTGCCCTTCCTGGTCGGTGGCCTGGCAGCGGTGTTTCCACCTCGCCCGGCTGCACGTACAGGGAGGACAGGTGCTGCCTGAGGAGCCGGGGTGCCTGGTAGTTCAGGGCGAGGACCTGGGGCAGTGGGCCGGCGGGCAGCGGCGTCAGTGGGACACCCTCGGGGCGGCGCAGCGATGGCTGCTGCAGGAAGCACTCGGGCTCGGGCCCCTGCAGGCCGGTGAGCGGGGCGTGGCGGCGCCGCGGCGTACACGGGCGCAGGTGTGGGCGTCGAACCTGGCTGCCGCCCGCCAGTACCAGCAGCGGGAGGGGCATCTGGAAGTGCCCCACCGGCATATCGAGAAGCTCGACGGGGCCGAGCACGCGCTGGGGGTGTTCATCGCCAACAGCCGCTCCCGCCGAACGCGGCTCGCTCCCGAGCGGGTCGAGGAACTGTCCGAGCTCGGAATGCGATGGGGGTGATGTCCGCGCAAGCAAGCAGGTGGGCCGGTCAAAGAGTCCTCGTGCGAGTACGACAAGAGCCTCCCGTTAGCTGCGGTGGGATCACCAGAGCATGCTGCGCGACACATCCTGCAGCTGTACGCGGAACACGAAAAGCCGGGGAGACCAAACTCGCCGCGCTGCGCTCCTACCGACGGGCCCCCGGACACCTCGCACCCCGGCAGGACGCCGTGTGGGGCAAGGGCGAGACGATGGTGCCCATCGGCCAGCACATGGCCGATCTCCCCCCGCAAAGACGGTCGCGGAAAGGACGCGGAGCAGGCTCGGGCGCGCAGCAGCTGGCCATGATCGACCCGGGCTGGAACTGCCCCTGGCCACTGGACTGGCAACGCCACGATCGCGAACAGCGGCGGAGGTCTGGGCGCCCGTGGCTGCGGTGGGAAGAACGGCGATGGCCTGTCCGCCGAGCGCCGGAATTCGGACATGCTTGGCGGTTCAGCGCCGGAGGTGGAGCGCCATCAGAAGACTGGTGAGAATGTCAGTCTGCCGCGATGGGGGATGTGGAGCTGTGGCACAGCAGCGCAAGGGGTACTACCGGGCACGGCACTACGTGCAGCCGTCGTCGGCTTCTGCCAGTCGGTGGAAGAAACCGTCCACCGGCGTCATCCTGGTAGCCGGTCTTCTGGTGATCGCTGGGTGGAACACGCTGTTCGGGAGCGACTCCGGCGACGCGGGGCAGAACCCTCAGCCCCGTCCCTCCGGGGCTTCTGCCCCGGCTGATCCCGGCCGGTGACTGCGGCCACGCCATAGGTCGGAGAACCTCCGCCGTGTCTTCCCGTGTTCTGCGGTGCCGACCTGGGGCGTGGCGACGCACGTCTCTTGTGTCTCGGTGGCGTTGTGGCGCAGTTTCTGCCAGGTTCCGTGCCATTGCTGGATCTGGTCGTCGGGGACACTGCATGCGGCCAGGTAGACGGCCGTGGTGTTCCAGGTGGCGGGAAGTGTGTCGCGGTTGGTCAGCCTGCTGATGGTGCCCGGGGAGATGCGCCCGGCGGAGCGGCGGCTGACTTCCTGCTGGGTCAGTCCGCTGGCTTCCCGGACCGCCGCGAGGTTCGTAAGGAAGCCGGTGGTCGTGCGGATCGAGGTCGGGTCGGGCCACAGCCGGTGCTCCGGCTCTACGCCAGCTTCGGCAGTGACGGGTGTGGTGGGAAGGTCTGCGTGGTTGCGTCCCAGCGCCACTCGGGCCCCGGTGTTGCGATTCCTGGCCTGGGGAACAGGATGCGCCCGGGCTTCCAGGGTCAGGCGCAGGTGCCGGTAGATGGTCTCCAGGTCGAGCAGTGGCGGGCCGCCAGGAATGCCGTGGCGCAGCGTGTCGAGGAAGGCTCCGGTGAAAGCTGTGTGAGCGGCGCCGACCGGGGCCAGGGCGGTGCGGGTCTCGGCGGAGGCTGCGAGGAGGAAGGTGCCTTCCACTGCGGCCTGGTCGGCGAGGCCCTGGGATGCGCTCATCCGGCCGAGGGCGCGGCCGCTGTAGCAGCAGTCGAGGAGGACGATGTGCCGCTGTGCTCGGGAGCCCAGGAGGATCTGGCGCAGCCAGTCGTAGCTGAGGCTGGTCTCGACCCGGCCGGGCTGTGTGTGCGGCAGGGCCAGGGCGAGGGCGTCGTGGGGGTCGATAAGGCCGTGGCCGGCGTAGTAGACGATCAGCGTGTCGGTGGCATCAACAGCCGCCTGGCGCAGTGGATCCATCACAGTGGCTGGGTCGGACGGATTCTCGACGACGGTCACGTGTGGGGCGGGCATGCGCAGGGACAGTGGGCCGCTGAGGAGTGCGGCAAGGGCGGTCAGGTTGTTCGAGACGGCAGGCAGCTGTTCAAGGTGGTCGTAGCGGCTCGTGCCGATCAGTACCGCGCGTGAGGCTCCGGGGTCGGGCAGGACACTCACGTGTCCCGGTCCTCCTCCGCGGCAGAGTCCAGTGCTCTGGTCGCTCGTTCGATCTCCTCTGGTGAGCAGTCGGTGAGGACGATGACCGTGTCACCGCGGTGGATCTCCACCCGCGGTCGCTGCGGCCGGGTCTGCCGCCACGCCACCAGCGCCAACACGAACGAGGCCGCACTCCACCCGTTTCCTGTCACCAGCTGCAGCATGTCGAGCGCGGTGCCCATCTCCCCCGGCCGAGGAGCGCTCCCCCGCACGTCGGTCATAGCCGTCCTGCGCACGTCCAGGTCCGAACGAAGCCAGCTCTGCAACGAACGCAGTTCCCCCGCACCCGACTCCAGGTGCACCTCTAACCGCACTCATGCCTCCAGTAATCGGTTGGGCGCCGCCCCGCTGACGGCGTTCTGTCCCCATCGTCGTGCACCGGACCAGTGCCTTGCCTCGTACTCGCAAAAATCTCCCTTCATACCGCGGGCCGACACGAGCGGATGGGGAGGCTGCTGGCACCGGGGAGGGCGCCACTTGGCCGCTGCTGTGCCGGATGGCTGTGACTGCTGCCGGTCGTATGCCGATACCGGCAGCGGGTGGAGGGGACGGATCCTCGTCTCGCGTGGTGATCTGCGTGGCAGTACAGGGCGGGCGGTTGATGGCCCGGGGCGTGCGCTGGATCGGGTGGGCAACGTTCGTGTGTTGCCCACCCGATGCGGTGGCGTGAGGGGGTGCCCCGGCTCCCTGTGCGGGAGTGGCCCGTTGGATGTCTCGACGGTGCGGCCAGAGAATCCGAAGGAACCGCGATGGCAAGGGACTTCTTCTGTGAGCGGATCATGCTCACCTCGGACGGCGGTGTGCGGGAGTTCGATCTCGCCTACCCGGTGGTGTGTGTCTTCGGGCCGATCGACACAGGCAAGACCACGCTGGTCGACTGCATCAAGTACGCGCTCGGCCTGCCGGTGGCCTGGCGCGAGGTGCCGGAGAAGCGTCTGAAGACGGTAACGCTGTTCGTGCGGATCGAGGGGATGCGGATCGGGCTGCGCCGTTCCCTGGTCGCCGATACGAGGAGTGTCGAGCTGCTGGACGGGGCCGGCGGTTGGGTCGAGGAGATCCTCGATGTGGAGGCGCAGGAGGACAGCGACCGGCGCATCGTGGGCGAGGTGCTGCTGGATCTGCTCGGTCTCGCGGAAATGTTCGCGCCTCCCTCTGCCGTGGCGCTTCTGGGGGCCGGGGCCCGGCTGACGTTCGAGCAGCTGTACGCGATGTGCTACCTCACCCAGGATCTGGTGGACGGCAGCGAGTCGGTGAGGGGCAAGGCGAATACGGCCCAGTCCTACCGGACCATCGTCGAGCTGTTGCTGGGGCTGACCGACGGGCCGATGCGGGTGCTGACGGCCCGGAAGGACGAGCTGACCCGTACCCTCGGTGAGCTGCGCAAGCGGGCGGGCACGATCAGTGAGTTCTTGACCGGCAGCGCCGCAGATCTCGAAGCGGAACTGGCGCGCTGCCAGGGCGAGGAGCGGGATGCTCTGCGGTCGCTGGAGGAGTTCAAGGGCCGGATGCGGGCCGCCACCGCGCACGCGGATCCCTTGCGGCGCCGTGTGCAGGAGCTCGAGCAGGTCCTGGAGCGGTGCCGCCGGGCGATCGCCGACGCCGAGCACGCCCTCGTCCGGGAGCGCCGGCAGGTTCAGCGCCTGACGGAGCAGCGGCACCACGGCCCCCGGCCGCTCTCCCCCTGCCCGGTGTGTACTGCGGATTTGAGCGTGCGGCCAGTTCCTGCCGGGGACTGCCCGTTGTGTCTGAGCGAGCTGGACCCCGATGCGCTGGCGCGGGCCCTGCAGGCTGCGCAGGCGGTGCTCGCTGCGGCGGAGCAGAACGCGGTTGAGCGGGCCAAGGCTCTGGGTAAGGCGCAGACGGCGTGGGAGCAGGCGAGGGCCGAGCTCGATGAGCGGACGCGGGAGGACATCAGCCCGCTGGCTGCGCAGATCGAGCTGCTGGCTGCGGCCCACGCGACGGCCCGCACGAGGACGACGATGCTGGAGCGGGAGCTGGATCCGCACCGCCGGCTGGCCGAGCTGTACCGGGCCGTCCAGACCGCTGAGGAGGAGCTGAAGGGGGTGCGGGAGGAGGTCCGTACGCGTAAGAACCTGCTGGCTGGCAGACGGGTCACGCTCGGGGAGTTCGAGGAGCACTTCGCCGGGCTCATCGATGCGGTCGGCCTGCCCAATGCCCCTGGGGCCCGGATCAATCACAGCTCGCTGCTTCCGCAGGTGAGGGCTGGGAACCTCACCAAGGTCGGACACGGTGTACGTACCGCAATCAATGTGGTGTACCGGATGGCGTTCCTCAGCTACGCGCTGGTGACCGGGGTGACCGATCTGCCGTCGCTGCTGATCATCGACTCGCCCCGCAAGAACGTCGGGTTCGGGCAGGACGATCAGGAACTCATCGGCCGGCTGTACGCGCACTTCCTTGACCACATCGCGGGTGTCCGTAGCGGTGCGACCCGTACCCGGCCGCACCAGATCATCATCGTCGACAACGACCTGCCGAAACTCCCCAAGCGACTGCTGGATCAGATGCACACCATCGAGCTGAGCCGGGAGGATCTCCTCGTTCCCTGAGCGGCTGGATGTCGACAGCGACGAGCGAGGCATTCGTGGATGCCTCGCTTCGCGGTGTGTCCGCCTTGGGTCAAGCGTCGGTGGCGTTGCTGGTCGCCCACGGCACCTTTGCGCTCTCGCCCACGTATCTGTGGCCGGCGGCCAGGCTCGTGTAGGCGCCCTGGTAGCCGAGCGATTCCAGGATGAGCAGGGTGAGGTAGTGGCGGGTGAGTAGCCAGGTCTCGGTCACGGCGCCCTTGAAACGGTAGACATCGTCCTCGGCGCCGGTGGGGTGTACGAGCTTGTTGCGCACCCAGGTGACCAAGTCCGCGCCGTCCATGTTCGCGCCGTGGTCGCGTTTCCGTGCTGCGGCAAGCTCGGCAAGTGCGGGCAGATGTTCCGGATCGATCGTGAGGGGGATCGAGGCGCTTTGCAGGGCTCGGCGCAGCAGCTTGTGGGCAGGCATGCGGCCGTACTCGGCGCATGTCATGTTCCCGGACAGGACGAATCGTTGCCACAGGGTGTGCTCGAGGCCGGCGGCGCCGACCATGATGCGTTGTTCGACGAAGCCTTCGTCGCGGGTGGTGGAGACGGCGTAGGTCAGTTGCCGGTTGACGCGTGCGGCGTAGGCGGGGTCGCTGCAAGCGGATACGAGACGGGTGACCAGCGTGCGCAGCGCTTCGCTGTCCCAGTGCGTCCACCATCCTGAGGAGATTGCCTTCGCCGGGTCGCAGAGTCGAGCGGCCCACTCCTCCCAGCGGATGTGGTCCTGTTCGCCGAGGCCGACGGGCAACATGGGAGCCACCCAGCGGCCCAGGGCAAACGAGAAGCCCATATGCAGGGCCTGGAGGATGGGCTGGGCCTGGTCTGCGGTGAACACCGAGCCGTCCGTACGGCTGAGCTCCATGACGTGGGTGATGGCGTAGACGTGGGTTTGATGCAGGTCTTTCCAGATGCTGCGGTGGTCGGGCCGGATGTCCAGTGTGATCTTCCAGCCGCCGGTCTCGTGTGACCACCGGCCGCGGTGGGTCGTGTGTTCGGCGCCTTCGGTGCGGGTCGTGAGGTCGTGCTGGCCGCGTAGCGCGGGGAGGTTGACCCAGTGGGCGATGAGGCGCTGCAGGGGCGCCTGGGAGTCTCCCAGGGATGCGCCGTTGCTCCAGCCTTCCTGGTGGTTACAGTGCTGGGCCGGTAGTTCTGCGGTGCCGTAGGGGCGGGCGATGCGAAGGGTCGTGTCGTCGGGGAGCGGGTCGAATGTGTGGTCGGTTTGAGGCAGTCGCCAGACCAGGCCAGGTTTCGGAGTGAACCGGAGCTCGACGATGCCCGGCGTCTCGGGGCCTTCAGAGCGGCCGACAGGCCCGTCGTACAAGACGACGGGCGCGCCGGGGGTGTTGAAGGCGTACACACCTTCAACGGGTGCCGTCGGGTGGTTACGAGCGGAGGGCGCCATCTGTCCTCGGATTCTTGGGGCTGCCGTTCATGTGTTCAGGCCGTAGCGGGTCGCCGTCGTCTTGGCGTGCCTTGGGGAAGCACCGGGTGACCGCCTCGGTGGCGGAGTGGTCGGGCGGACCCTGTTCTGGTTGCGGGGTGATGCGGGCAGGAGTGTCAGCGGATGCCGGCCGCGTGTTTGAAGGCTGCCGTCCGTTCCTTCTCGGCGGCCGTCTTGGTGTGGCCGTGCAGTGAGGTGCGAAGTGCGTTTGCCACGTGGCGTGCTGGCCGGACGGCTTGGCCTATCGCGGTGGCGCTGTCGGCTGTCGCGGTGCGCAGGACGGGAGCGAGGTCCCCGGCGAGGCTGGCGGGGGCTGTGCCCGGGCTGGTGGTGAGAAGGCCTGCGATCAGTGAGCTGGCGCGTTGAATGCTGGTCTGGTCGTTGTGGACTGCGCGGATGAGCACGTCCCACAGGGGTGTTGGGTCGGGGCATCCGCAGGCAGTGCGTACGGCAAGGGTTTCATCCCAGTCGCGGCCTGAGATGGCGTCGTCCAGGTAGGTGGCGATGGCTTGGGATGCCTGAGGGTGCGTGGCGATCAGTGCGAGGAAGGGCAAGAGTGTTTCTTCTGTGCAGGCCTTGCCGAGTGCGATGACGAGCACATCTTGAGAGGCTTCGTTCGCGCGGTCGGCAAGCTGAGAGCAGCGCCCGCGCGCGGACGCGAGGAGAGAGGTCTGTTCCTCGGTGCCGATCTTGTCCCACAGGTGCGCGGCGACGTGCCAGGCCTCGGTGTCCTCGGTTGCCAGGAGGTGCTGCAGGAGCAGGGGCGGCAGACCGCTCTGGGGGAGGTCTTGTCGGCAGGCCGCCGCCATGGTGAGGGTTCGTTCTTCGTCAGGGATGCCGGCCCAGTGCTGTGCCATCCAGGTGAGCCATTGGACATTGACGATCGGATCTGCCGCGTAGTGCGCGGCGAAGGCGACATTGGGGACTGGCTGTGTGCTCATCCGCCCGTAGAGGTGCTGCATGATCTGTCCAAGCCGAGCGGTGCGGGTGTCACCGTCTCGCATGAGGACATGGAGGGCGGAGAAGGTGTCGGCCTGAAGGTGGATGTGATGCTGGCCGAGGCGTGGGAGGAACTGGTCGACCAAGCTGGGGCCGGCTTGGCGGCCGGCGGGGGTAGTGGCGACGGCAGGCAGGTGCCTGCGGGCGAAGGCTCCTCGCGCGTCGTCATCGGCCAGGGAGGTGGTCAGCACGGTCAGGCAGGCGTCAGCGGCCTTGTGGGCTTCGCTGTTGTCGGTCTCGACTCGCATGAAGGTGATGAGTGCTTGGGCCAGGGCGTCAGACAGCGGTTCATCGCTGGGGTCGACTGTCGCCAGGTTCCCGGCCATGGTGCTGACGCAAGAGATCGCGTCGTCCTGCAGCAGGTCGGGCACGATCCGCACCGCTGCGTCGGCCATCTGGACACTGGTGTGTGCGCTCTGAGCGACGGCATCGGCGACCAGAGCGCTGACCTGCTGCCCTGAGGGAGCGGTGTGGTCGCCGAGGTCTCGCAGCCAGCCATGGATCTGGTCGGCTGTTCGGGCGGCGCGATCCGCATCGTCGTCGTCGGTGAGGAAGACGGCCGCGTGCTGGATCAGTTCGGTTGCGACGGTGGAGCCGAAGGCGGCGTCCTGCTGCATCGCTTCGCCCCATCCGTCGGCTGGAATGTCCCTGTCGAGGAGGAGGTCCATTGCGTGAGAGCGCAGTTCGTCGTTCTCGGTGGACAGCCATGTCACGGCACCCAGCATGAGCGGCCTGGTCCACTGATGGTGCCCGGCTGCATGTTCGACGATCCTGCGGACGTCAGCTGCCGGGGTGTTCTCGGAGATCCTGGCGGTCATGCCCATCAGTGCGCGGAAGGCCTGCGCAGGCCACAGGGCGCGTTGAACATCGGTCGCTTCGTCGTAGGAGACGATCCATGCCCAGAGTTGCTCGCGGTCCCCGTTGTGGGTGAGCGCTGTGAAGTAGCGGGTGAGGGCGGGCCGTAGTGCGCGGGCGTGTTCCTCGGACGGAAGGTTCATCAAGGCCTGTGCCCACGCGAAGGACGGCTGATCCTGCTCGGCGGTGAGCACGGAGTCTCGCGGAGGGGGGCTGCCGAGGGTGTTGTAAAGGGAGGGAAGGTGTGCGCTGGGAACCAGGTCCAGAATCTCTGCGAGGTGGTGAGCTGGGACTGGGGTGGTGGCTTCCTGGCGTCGGCTGGCGATGCGGTCGGTCAGGCTGAGCAGGGCCCGGCCGGTGGTGTCGGTGTCGTGGTCAAGGTGTTGGGCAAGGTCGGGGGTCTGTGCCAGCGCCTGCACGGTGGCGGCCAGGGTGTTGTCGAGGTCGAGGCCAGGCCGTGCCGTCTGTAGCGCCTCGGCCGCAGCCTGTAGGACCCGTTCGCGCATGCCTTGGGCTTGCAGACGGTCGCGGAGGGCGTCGCTGTCTCGCTGGAGGAGTTCACGCTGGACCTCTGCGGCGCCTTCGCTGCCCAGGGCTCGGCTGGCGGGGGTAGAACCGAGGGTGAGTAGAGGCACGAGATGGGTGGGGCGGCGCAGGCGTGCCTTGGCCGCGGTCGTTCTCAGGTAGACCAGGCCGGGGTGCGATGTGGTGTCGAGCCGAGGCGTGTCGTCGTTGTGGAGGGCCTGCGCTTCGTCGTCGGTGTCCGGCTTGACGGTGTACGGCGCGACGAGGGGGTCGTAGAGCGTGCGGGTTGTGCCGAGCAGGGCGTCGTCGAGGAGTGTGAGGAGTTCGTTCTCGCGGCGAATGGCGTCATAGAGGGTGCGGTAGTCGTTCCGGAGCACCGTAAGACGAGCCAGGGCGATGGGGTAGCCGGTTACCTCGCCAACAGCAATCCAGGTGGTCTGGTTGCCATCCGGCTGTTCCCGCCTCAGTGCAAGGCCGTAGTCGGTCAAGAAGCTGTTGAGGAGACGGATCGCGTGGCGGGGGTCGCGTACCCCGGGGTGAATGAGGGTTTCGAGAACGTCGCGGACCGCTGAGATGCCTCCGAGCCGGTCAATGAGTTCATGCGGAGTGGGTTCGGTGATCAGGTGCTGGATGTACTGCCTAAGGTCCGATTCGTGGTGGGCTGGCAGGGTGAGCCGGACAGTGAACAGCTTGTTCAGGTACTCCTGGGCGGCTTCCTCTGTGGCTTTGCGCTCGGAGGCTTTGCTGGGGTTCTTGCCGGTGTGGGGTGGGACTGCGGGGGCGTGGGCCAGCCCAGGGCGGACGCCGACGATGGCTTCGCGGACGATGTCTTCGTCGCAGGACAGCAGGAACACGGGCGGGTGGGCACGCTGGGTCCCCGTCAGCAGAAGGCTGCGCACAGTGGCAAGCGCTTCGAGGACCTCGGCCGCGGCCAGGCGGTCGATGTCATCGATGGCGATGACGAGACGTCGGTCGATGCTGTCGATCAGTCTGGAGAAGACCTGCTCGAGGTCGTCGGAGGATTCTGGGCGCGGTGTGGTGAGTGTGATCTCGTACTTCTTCAGCGTTGAAGGGCACCGTCCTTGGCGGCTGCCAGGACGCATGCCACGACGGCTGCCCCTGACAGTGATGTGGTCAGCGGTCTCGCACCAGGGGAAGCGAACCAGGTCCACACCGGCACGCTGGCCCCGCGGCCGACGGCGTGGCCGATGAGAACCGCAACGGCGCCAAGGGCCCAGAGTGCGATCAGGCACCCGAGGATCCAAGTGAACGCGGCACCGATTGCTTTCGCGTGACTCTTCCGGCTGGCTTTGCCCGGGATGTCGGACGTGGGGTTCGGGCGGGGTACTGCCCGCTGTCGCCCGGCGTCCAGACACGCTCGTCCGGACTCCCACTGTTCCTTCTTGATGAGCTTCTTGCCCAAGGCTTCGTCCAGGACTCCGTACAGCAAGCCTCGGGCACGAGCGGTACCGGTGTGGCGCTCGGCGCTGAGGTGGAGGACTGCCCATTCCCTGTCGCCTTGCAGTTCGGCGTCCAGGAGCCGCACGACGGAGGACTTGCCGCTGCCGAACGGGCCCAGCAGCCCGACGGCCAGGGGCTGCCGGCTTCCCCTGACGATGGTGAGGAGCTCCCGCGCGACGGATTGGTGGTCAAAGCGGTCCTGCTTATGCGATGTGATCGCGCAGTCCTCAATGATCCACGGACGCTGTGGTGCCATATCGTGTCGCTCCGCTCCAAGCCCGGTCCAAAAGGGTGAACGGATGATACGAGCCGGCGCTGACAATCACAGGGGCACAAGCTGAGAAGAGCAGGTCCTGCAGGGCCGGATCCCGGCTCCGCACGTCCGGCAGCCAGCTTCAGGCTTCTAACGTCAGTCCACTCCACCGCACTCTGAGTCTCGGCCCGCCTGCTCACATGCCCGGCCTAGCGGTTCCCTCCCTTCTCCCTCTCCGGGCAGCACCGCCAGAGCCCCCCCCTGGGCAGTCTGGCTCAGCCCAGGACAAGCGTCGTGTCGGCTGTCTGCCGATTCGATACGTTGCCAGCATGGACGAGCGCTCTGACCACAGTCTCCGTTTCCTCCCGGCGCCCGAGCTGGCCAACGAGTCTGCCTTCTCTGTCACGTTGACCGACCTTGGCGAACCGGGCGTCCGCGCCTTGGGCCTGTTGCGATCGGCAGAAAGGCTGCTGACAGATGAGCAGGAATGGGAGCGGCGGAGTGAGATCGTGATCTCTTGCTGCCGCGGCGCGGTGGAGGGTCTGCTGAAGCTCGCTGGCGCGGAGTCGGAGTTCGCTGGCACGGGGAGTACGGGGCGGGAGCTCTCCGCCAGACTCAAGGAGCTATTGAAAGCCCACAGACCCTCCGGGGTGTTGGAGGGGCTGGAGGCCGAGCTCGACACAATGGGTAGCCTCCCGTCCGAACTCACCTCGGACGATGCTCTGTTCATCAAGCTGAGAGCCGTGGTGGCGGCACGTAGCCGGTACAGGGCCCCGGTGGCGAACCCGTCAGCCGTGTTCGAAGCACGGGCTGCTCTGGCAGCTGAGGTCGATGCCCTGGATGCTCTTCCGGACCGGCTGTCCGAAGGCGACGCGGTCTTCGTCAGACTCCGTGAACTGTTCGAAGCCCGCAAGGCCCATGAGACCTTCCTACGGGGGAACGATCTGGCCGCCGAGTTCGAGGCGGTCGAAGAGGCATTCGCCGCGTTCACGTACGAGCAGGCCAACGCCTGGGAGTTCCGGGCGCGGAAGGTCAGCAAGCTGGTGCGCAACAGACTCGCAGGGAACCGGGCGCTGTCGAACTCCAGGCAATCAAGGCATGGTCGGACTTCTACCAGGACGCGAATGTGACGGTGCATGGCGAGTCCGCCGACGTCGAGCTTGCCTCCTCGACGTTGCGCAAGATCATCGCAGCTGTCGAGCAGCTGTTCGTAGACCTTCCAGCCCGTGCACCGCGGCTACGCGAACTCGTCAGCCTCACCCAGCCCACCCAGGAAGAGGTCGACGAAGTCTCAAGGATCACCGGCCCAAGAGCCAACCGCTACTTCTTCGAGAAGGCGACCAGCGCGGCATGGCTCGACCTGCTCCCGAAAGAAAGGGTGCGGCCGGAGAGCAACAGGTGGACCGCTGCTCCTTATTTCGAACGTCTCGCGGCTGAGGACCCCGAGCGCGTGCTGGCATGGCTTGATGCCGAACTCGACGAGATCACGAAGCTGGGTCCTGCCGCTACAGCGCAGACCGTACGCCTGGCCCGGGTGGTCGGCGCCGCCGCGAGTACGTTCGTACTGCGGCTTGTGAAGACCAGCGAGTCCGAGGGCTTGCTGCTCGACATCCACTACTGGGCTGTCGAGGTACCCGCGGAGGAACGGAACGGACAGTGGGTCAACGTGGTCACCCGCGTTCTGAAGAGCGCCGCAGCCACCAGATGGCTGGATCCCTGGGAGGCGCAACAAGCTCTGGAGCATCTCAAGGCGGCCGGGGCCCGGGCTGAGGACGGCGGGCCGGAGATCTCGGTGGCGAAGGGAGTACGCCAGGGCCTGGCGGAGGTGATGGCGACTGCCTTGCATTCTCCCGACGGTGCCAGCGAAATCGAGGTTGAGAACGACCTCCGGTCGGTTGGCACCACGCACCCAGGCGAATCGCTGGTGCGGTTGATCGCACGAGCATGCTTGGACTTCGCGGAGTACGAGGCGAGATACGGACTTGGTCTCGATGTCCGTACAGGACAGTGGTCCCACCGGCTTCCCGCAGGGCCAGTGCTCGACCGGCTGGTCGCGGTGCACCTCCTGGAGGTCCCGCCGGGGAACGATTCGGACGCCTGGTGGAAGGCGGCGCTCGACGTCATGTCACGGCTTGGCGCCTTGCCGAGGACGACGGCAGACCTCTCGGACTTCCTGCGCGCGGTGGACAACGCCTGCTCCGAGGCTCAATCGCTTCACGCGGAGGCAGCCTTGGCAAATGGTCTCGGCGCCCCGCCGGACGCGGCTGGTCTAGAAACCGGCCTCCAGGCGATCGAAGATCGCAAACCGCTGCCCTCGGTCCGGACATGGTTCATGGTGTGGTCGCTCTCGCCTGTCCTGCCAGCGTCGGTCCTCGCGCCCTGGCAGCCCGTCCTGGACCTCTTCGTCGAGCGGTTCGGCACTCCTCCGGACCGGCCCGCACCACGGTGGGAGGTCGTCTCGGTGAAGCGGGTCCCCGAGGACGGATTCGCCGAGCTGTCCGCCGCAGCTGGTTCCGGGGGAGCCGTCGCCGCCGCTCGCATGCTCGTCTCGGAGGCAGGTTCGGACGACACCGATGGTGAGCGGGACGATGAAGGCGTCCTGCTGTCCACCCTGGTCAGCCAGGCTCCTGAGACCTGGATGGCCGACCCGGAGCAGATTTCGGCCGAGCTTTCGGATCTCGGCCTGCAGGCCGCCTACTTCGCCGCCCTGGAGAACCAGATCACCACCGGCCGGGCGTCCGCCGATCCTGAGGCCATCCGCCGCACGGTTCTCGCCCTGTGGGGCCTCATCCCTGTCGCGGATTCCCTTGCGACAAACACCGAAGCAGCCCAGCGCCTTGAGCGCAGCTTCTGCCGTCTTCTCTATACCTTCTGGTCCCGCGACCTCGATCTCGGCGAGACCGCGGCTGAGGTCGCCGTCTGGCTCGACGGCACCGTGGCAGCGTGGACCGCTCCCACTCAATCGACGGCCGACCCTGCTGGCGTAATGTCGAATTCTGTCGGGGGCCTCGCGCTCCTTGCCTTGATCCGTTGGGGTAGCCACCGTTCCTGTCGTGAAGGCGCGCCTCCCATGGAGATGACCACACGCCTCGACGCCATCCTCGACGCCGCCCCCGACGACCGAGCACTCGCCGCCATCGGGTGGGACCTCACAGCGCTCCACCGCCATGCCCAGCCTTGGTTTTCCGAGCATCGCGCCGAGCTTCTCAGCCTCGACGAGACGTGGCGGCCCGCTCGCACCTGGCTCCGGCACCGGCCGGTCGACGTGGATGTGGTCGGCCAGATCGATCCCGCCCAGCTGCAGGCTCTCCTGTGCCTCCCCGGCGTCGACCAGGAAGCCTCTCGGTGCGCGCACGCCTTCCTCACTGCCCCGGACGTCTTCGGACCGATCGAAGGCTTCGTATCGGCCTTGGCTCAGCGGGACGCCGGACCAGCTGCGGTTTCCCGCCTGCTCTCTCGGACAGCGAGGATTCTGCCCAAGGACAGCAGCGGGGAAGACCTGATCGAGCACGCGCTCCGCTTTTGGCGGGCCGCGCTCGCCCTGGAGGTACCGGAAAGCAACGCTCACAGGCGCCTTTTCCTTCGCCACGGGCCTGGACGACCGAACATGGCTGGAACTGACCCGGCGCACAGTGGAGCAGACTCCACTCGTTGAAGTGCCGGACCACGTCGCCCGGCGGGCCGCCCGGTACCCGGAGTCGACAGACGCTCGCGCGATCCTGACAGGTCTTCTGCCACTGTGTGACGGCGCCGTGTCCTCGGACCTGGCCCCGTATCGCGGCAACGAGATCGTACGAAACGCGTTCTCCATGTGGCGGGCCGGTGCTCCCGGCAGCGTGGGACGAAAGGCACTGGGCGAGGCTCTCACCCGCCATGGTGGCATCGTCGATGCCGCCATCGATGAGTAGACCAACAATGGAACACGTCACCCAAACCGACCGGCTCTGACTTGCAGCAGATCGGTACTTCATTGATCACCAGCGCTCTACTGCGCCGAGCAGAGCGCACAGTCGCGGTGGTCACTCTGTAGCCCGCGAGACGCTTCGACGACCCGCGGGTAGAGAGCGAAGATCAGCGACGAGGTGCCCCTGCGGCAACAAGCCTGCCACTGCGACACCTAACTTGCTGAGGATCGGTACCGAGTCCTGGGCCGGTGTGGGCTAGAGGCCGAACTCGATGTGCTGGACGTCGAACAGACGCACTTCCTCCAGGCTCCCGGCCCGCGTCCCATGGTTTTGGAAGTAGGTCTCCTTGAGTCCTTCGGCTGCGATCTGCTGGAGCTGGTTCTCAGACGCGCCCTGCTCCTGCGCGGTGAACAGACGCTCGGCGAAGCGCGGTGGCAGCGCTACGGTGAGGTGACGTTCGCGGGCCTCGTCCGTGCTGCCGATGGGCGCGCTGTAGCCGAGGCGGCCCTGGACGTCGATGACGAGGCCGCTGCTCGTGCCGGCCGCTTTCTTCGCCTGCGCCTTTACGCGGGGCTGCCACCGCTTTTTCACCTCGCCGGACAGCCGGCTAGCGAGGTCCGGGCGCGGTTTCTTGAGCTGGTTCTTGATGTACCGCTCGACGGTGCGCTGGGAGATCCCGAGGGCCTGGGCGGCGGCCTTGGTTCCTTTCAGCTGCTTGACCAGGTAGCGCATCTGTGCGCCCGCGCTCTTGGGCGCTGGGCGTGTGACGGCCTGCTCCAGTGCGTTGTCGAGTCCCTCGCCGACCGACTTGGTCATCTTTGATGCCCCTACTCCCCTGTATCGGCGCTGGTGACATCGCCGGTCTTGATGTAGCGGGCCAGGTTCAGCTCCGGGGCCTGGACGCGCTCGCGGAGCTCTTCGGCCCACAGGGTCGTCTGAGTGCCTTCGTGCTTGACCATTCCGGGTGACACTCCGAGCCGGAACGACCCGGGTACCGTCTTACCCGCGTCGTCGTAGGGCAGGACGTCGAGTGGTGAGGGTCCGTCGGCGGCGTAGACGGCGCAGTCGGACAGCACAGCGACCGGGTAGCGGCCGGTAGCGGCAGCAAGTGCCACCATCTTGCGGTGCATGCCGATCCGGGCACGGGAGATCACGACGGCGCGGATGTCCGGGCGCCACGTCGGGCGGGTGAGAGCCGGCCAGGGCTGCCCGGGCCGCCAGCCTCCGCCGCGTGCCTTCTCCTGGAACTTGCCGATGCCGTTCTTCACCGTCGACTTGATCGCGTCCAGGACGATCGCCGTCTGCGGGTCGCGCTGCTTGTAGCCGTCCATCGCGGCGAGCAGTTCCGGTGGTGTCAGGTTTTCGGTGACGCCGAGGTCGGCCATCGTCGACACATAGGCATCGCGTAGCCGCTTGTACCAGCCGTCGAGGTAGCGGCCCGGTTCCGGGCGGATGAAGGCTTCAGTGGGGGCGACGTCGTAGCCGAGTTCGGCGGCGTAGGCGACGGTCGGTGTCGCGTACCAGGCGGGCCCATCGGGGCACTGTCCGGTCGGGGTGAACGGGCTGGGCAGCAGATCGCCGTCGAGGGTGTGCCACTGCTTGCCGACCTTCACCTGGGACAGGTCGACGTGCGAGAGGTCGACCAGCCACGAGCCCGGCGTCTTCGCGTCGAAATCCGGGTTGGTGACGTGGACGGGCGGGGTGGCGAGGCCGACGATCGCGCCGTTGGCGCTGGCGGCGAAGGCCATGTTCACGTCGATGCCGACGAGATGGCGTCGCATGCACTCCTCGTCGGTGAGCGGGCGCGCCCAGTCGTATGCCTCCTCGAGGAGTTTCTCTGCTGGGGTGCGGATGTGGAAGCGGGGCAGGTGGGCGAGGACGGGGTGGCCATCGGTCGCCTCGCACGGCGGTGGTTCCATCGGTTCCTTGCCCAGGGAGCCGGGGTTGTGTTCGCTGTGCCGCTTACCTGTCTCGTCCGGGGCGGAGGCTCGGGTGGGCGGGTGCAGGGCAGTCATCAGCTCCAGACCGGTGACGGCGGTGGATCCTCGTGGGGTGAGGACCCGGGTGGCGTACGTACCGAGAACGGAGGCGAGTTCGGCCGGCGGCAGGTCTGCAGCGTGGCCCCAGCTGCGGGTGTCGAGCGCGTTCCAGGACGGGATGCACAGCTGGACACAGGAACGGCGGCCGCCCTGCGCGGGGCGGTAGATCCGTGCCCAGGGGCCGAGACCACGCTTCGTCAGCTGCCACTGCGCCCGGGTCAACTGGGCAATTGCCTTGTGCGTATCCGGTAGCCGCGCCGCGAGACGCTCCTCGTCGGTCAGCTCGGCGGGCAGGCCGAAGCGCTCGAGCGCGGCCCGGGTCAGGACGAGCAGCGGGTCGGCGTCCTTGCCCGAACCGTTCAGCCGCTCCGCACCCAACTGCGCCTCCACCAGCGTCCACTCCACCAGCGAAGGCAGGGTCTTCGCGGGCACGTCCAAGACCAGACCACCCACGCAGTACGCGAGGACCTGGCCCCCATCACCGACGTCGACAACGGCCAGCGGCCCATTCACGAACCGCGGGTCGATGGCCGCGGCTGGGGGCGGAGTGCTCGCCCAGGCGGCATTCCGCGCGCCCGGGCGCCGCAATGCCGTCGGACCAGCGGCGGCCGCCGGGCTGGGTGCTGCCTCAAGCCCCGGGGGCTCCTCGGCCGCCGGAGCGGGAGGCTCTGGGCACGCAGCCGGGGCCGTGAACGTCTCCGGCGCCGGGGCGGGATACTTCTGCGCCCACCCCTCCAGCAGACGCTGATACGGCGCGCGGCGCGGGGGCCGCGGCTCACTCCGGCCCGCCTCCCAGTTCTTCACCGTCTGCGTAGTCGTTCCCAGAACCTGCGCGAGTCGCGCCTGCGTGATCCCGGCCGCCTCACGCAGCCGCGCCCGCTCCGCCGGGGATGGCATCTGAGGTTCCCCCGCCAGCAACGCATCCACGGCATCGAACAGCTCATCCTGAGTCGGCATACCTCAGAACCTAGCAGATTTACCTGCAGATTTATCCTTTAATTTATTCTCTTCCGGGCGATCCCGCGGGTTCGCTGGTCGCTGGCCAGGCCCGCCCGGCGACGCCCACGCCCCGTGGGGTCCACCGCATCTCGAGGGCCTCGGGCACTGGACGCTGCCGGTGAGCCAGAGCCGAGAGGCACTTGGCCCCTGCTCCGGCGGCACTCCGGTCATCAGCTGTGATCTCGGCCTTGATCACGCTCTGGCGGTCACGATGGTCGGTCATGAGCCGTTCAACGGTGCCGGTTCTGAGTAGCGGGTGCTACCGGCCATCCCAGGGCGCGGGAATCACCACAGCGCTGCACTCAGGAAGACGAGCACAACAAGCGACACGAGTCGTCTTCAGGCTCAGCTGCGGGGACGGTTCGGCATGCCCTCGGGCGGGCTTGATCGCAGGCCACGTGCCGGTCAGCGGATCCAGCGGAAGTCGAGGGCTTCGAGTGCGTGGCGTTGTTCCTGGGTGAGCCGGAGCGGGTCGCGGCGTTTGTCGGCGATCCAGGAGGCGAGGTGCAGCCCGCTGTCGGGGCAGAGGTAGTCGTAGGGGACGTCGAGGTGCTGGTGGCTGCGCCAGAAGGCACGTGCTGCGCGCAGTCCTCTGGCGAAGGCCCATTGTGCATGGCCGCGGGGGCGGCGCAGGAGCAGGGCCAGGGGGTGGCGCAGCGGGAGGGCGCCGAGGAGTTCGTGCTGGCCGGGGTGGAGGGTGGGCAGAGCGTCGATCTGTTGGTCGAGCCAGCGCGTGAGGAAGGTTTTCGTCGGTGTCGGGGCGCAGGTCGGGGAAGGGGAGATTGCCGGCGCGGGCGGCGGTAAGGGCCTGGGCGTAGGTGTGGTGCCAGTGTTTGGGCCAGTGGGTGCTCCACCAGGGGTAGATCTCGTTCAGGGCGCGCTGGTAGCCGTAGGGCAGGGTGCGTTTGTTTGCTTCTCGGCGACGGTCTGCGATCCAGCGGCCCAGGCGGATGCCGCCGAAGGATTCTTCGAGGTGCGGGGCGAGGTGGCCGTGACGGGCTTTGTAGTCCCGGGCGATCTGCAGCTTGTACTCGATGCTGCTGCGGGGATGGGGCCAGACCATGCCGAGGATGTCGAGCTGTTCGATGCGTTCGGGCAGGAGCATGCGGTTGATGCGCAGGGAGCGCTGACGGCCGAGCCACCAGCCGAGGTAGAAGCGGTCGGGGCCGAGGTAGCGGCTGGGGACGTCGAGATGGCCGTAGGTGTCGAAGTAGCGCTGGGCACTTTCGAAGCCGATCTGCCATACCCGATTGGGTGCCCCGGTGGCCTGGAGGTCGAGCAAGGGGATGATCTCGTCGGCGCGTTCGGGCCGGGCGGCGACTCCCAGGTCCTCTTCGGAGTCGTTGGAGATAGCCCAGTCGACACGGTGGATGACGTGCTCGTCGTAGGTGCTCAGGGCGATGAGGACCTGGTAGAGGAGCCGGTATCGGGTTCCTTTGACTCCCTCCTCCAGCTCTTGTCCGGGTTCCATGAAGACGGGGACGACGATGGTGGAGGTCTTGTCGTCGCCGGGGTTCTGACGCAGCGCGCGGCCCACGGCCTGGGTGATGTCGAGGGAGCTCTGCTTGGAGTCGGCGAAGAGAATGGAGTCGGTGCTGGGGACGTCGATGCCCTCGCCCAGACAGCGGCAGTTGGTCAGGACCGCTCGGTGCGGGGCTGCGCCAGGGCTGGTGCTGTTGATGGGGACGGAGCCAAAATCCACGAGTGATCGTCGGCGGACCGGGGGCTCTGCTTAGCGTTGACGGTGCCGACGAGAAGAGGGGCCTGCATCTCGGGGGCATGAGTGCTGCTGTTTCGTGGAGGGTTTCGGCGAAGATGCCGGCGGAGGCGATGAGGCGGTGGAAGGTCAAGGTCCGCCGCAGGTCGTAGAGCTTCTGGGCGCGCAGCAGGGCGATCTGGGCGGCTGCCACGCGCAGGCCTTCGGCGCCGGCCGATGCGATGGAGGCGTATCTCAGGACGCGGTGCAATTCGGCGTCGCTGATCTCGACGGCGACGATGCGGTAGTCCGCCAGCAGACCCTGGTCGATCGCTTCGGCGAGGGAGATGCGGTAGACGACGGGGCCGTAGAGGCTGTGGTCGTCCATGGAGGCCACTTCGCAGCCGATCGCAACGTGTGAGCCAGATTCCTCGTCGAAGATACGCGGGGTGGCGGTCATGTAGAGACGGTGGCGGGCGGGCAGGACGTCGTTGTCGTGGATGACGCCCCACGCTTTATGCCGGTTGCCGGCGGTGCGGTGGGCTTCGTCGGCGATGACGATGTCCCAGCGCGGCAGGTGGTGACCGCGGTGAGCCCAGGCCAGCTTCTCCAACGACTGGTAAGTACAGAAGACGTTCACCGGGCCGTCGGTCAGGGAAGCGTGGCGGGCGAGTTCACCGGGATCGCGGACCATAGTGAGAATTCCGCGCAGCGAACGGACCTGGGTGCTGTCGCGCGAGCAGTAGCCCAGGTAGACCCCCTGGCGGCCTTCGCCCTGCCAGACGGCTGCCGTCTGCTCCAGGAGGTCCAGGGTGGGCATCACGACCAGCGCGTTGCCCCGGGGCGCGGTCTCCTGGACGGTGTTGAGAGCGACAAGAGTCTTCCCCGTTCCGGTGGCCATGACGACGCTCACGCGAGGTGCGCCATCGGTGAACTCGTGGACGCAGGCGTCAGCGGCGAGTGTCTGGTGGCCGCGTAGTGGTGTTCTCAGGCCGTTGCTCGTCAGCGTGGCCACGATGCCCTCCCGGCAGCGGATCGTCACGTTGCGGATCAAGGTTCAGACCCGTGCCATGAAGAGTGTTGCGGTGTTGCCGCCTTGTTCACCCGAAGGAGTTAAGGGCCCTTGACCAGGCTGTACGGCGGCTGGTGACGATAGAGCGCAGGCATGCGTGCGGGGTGGGCAGAGAAGAGGAACGGCGTGGTGCTGCAGTTTCCGGGGCTCTACGGTCCGCGTCAGCCTCTGCCGATGCGGGTCCTGCCTCTGCCTGGTGAGTCGACGGGGTCGTTCGTGAACCGGCTGGCTCATGCCAACGGGCTGGGACTTGCGGATTTCCTGCAGCGTGTGGGCCAGGGCACCGGGTCGTCGTCGGGCGATGCGGCGCGGGTGGCGAAGTACCCGCAGTGCACGGAGATGTATGTGAACGGGCCGGGGCTTGAGTATCTGGCCGTGCTGGCCGGCGAACCGGCGGCCCTGTTGCAGCGGGCACTGCCCGGGCTTGCGCCGCGCCGTAGGCTGCCGGGGAACGGGGACGCGGTGTGGAAATGGCCCTGGCAGCCGTCGGAGGGGCATCTCGTGCGCTGCTGCACGAGGTGTGCGGAGCTCCGGGGCGTCAGGGAGTCGGCCTGGTGGCTGGCGTCGGACAGCTGGCGGGTGTGCGCCCGGCACGGGCGGTGGTGTGACGACTCGAGGACGGAGCCGCTCGACGGGCTGTCCTTGAAGGAGGTCCCCGAGGTCGTCGACGCGCATCGGGAGCGTGCCCGACTGCAGAGGCAATTCGGCAGGTCGGGTGAGGAGCTGTTCGCCGACGCCTTCCAGGTGGCGGCGGACTGGTGGCGGACGATGCCCATGGTGCTGCGCTGGGTCCACCGGGCATGGGCGTGCGGGCTGGAGAACCGCAGTACCCGGGCGATGCCGCTGGTGATCTACCCGGAAGCGGCACAACTCGCTCAGCTGATGGTCGAGTTCGAGCAGTCGGACCTCCGCGACACCAAAGCCCGCTCCCGGTGGCTCGGCGAGGCCGAGGCACTGATGGGGGCGTGGGAGCTGGACGTGCAGGCAGGCAAAGGGCCGCTGTTGGACTGGCTGCACCGCCACCGGCTACCGGCTGACCCGGAAGCACAGCCGACCGGCCGGTCCAAGCGGGGACGATTGCCGCTTGCCGCGGGGCACCGCCGGCTCGCCTCGACGACTGGGCCGTTGGAACAGCGCTCATGCTTGTCGTGACCTCGCCCTTGGTCGCCTGCCCAAGGTGCGCCCCGCCTCCCCGGGGAACCGGCCCCACGGAGGTGGGCTGTGACGTGCTGAGCCAGCGTGCGCGGTCACCCACTGGGACTGGGCTCGAAAGACAGCGCGCCGGGCAGCTCTACGAAGCGGCGAGGGCCGGGATGGGGAGGGATATGCGGGACGTGAGGGCCTGGCACCTCGATGAGTGGGGTGAGTTGACCGTCTCAACCGCGGTTGCCCTGGCAGGTGTGGCACTCGAGGAGAGACAGCCGCCGACGGATCCAGTGGCGTATCACGGGCGACAGGGAAAAATCACGGCGTGGCCGTCGTCGGCTCGGTCGAAGGTGGTATGCGGGTCACTGCGCCGGCTGCGGGTGGCGGTTGAGCTGGACTTCGACCCCGAGGTTGTCCGCTTCAGCGGGGAACCAGTGGAACTCCACTGGAAGTCAGGGCGCACCCGGCACCGGTGGCGGCCGGACTTCGTCGCCAGGATGCGGGACGGATCCCGGTGCGCCGTGGTCATGCAGCCGCCGCGCGGCATCGGACCGCAGTGGCATGAGCGCCTGGCGGCGCTCAAAGAGGTCGCACAGTCCGCGGGCTGGCAGGTTCAGATTCGGTCCGTCCCGCGGGGCACCCAGTTGGAAAACCTGATGTGGCTGGCTGACTACCGATTTGCGGACCGGGTGGACCCCGAGCAGGAGCAGGCCGTTCTCCATGCTTTTCGGCGCAGGCGGCCTCTGTTCGAGGGTGCCGGTGCGTGCGGAGTGCCGGTACTGATCGCTGTTGATCTTGTGTATGTGCTGATGTGGCAGCGACGGCTGCTGTTCGACTGGGAACAGCCACTGCCTCGGGGCCCGCTGGTGTGGACGGCGGAGGAGACGGCGTGACTCAGCGGAAGCTGTGGGGATGGTTCGAGAGCGACCGGGTCAGCCTCGAAGACCGGGTGCACTGGCAGGGGCGGGAGTTCCGCGTGATCGCCTTCACCGGCCCCCACGTCACGCTCCGGCCCCTGCGGGAGCCTGCTGCGCTGGTGGAGGCCTCGTACGCGGAAATGGCGGGGTCGGCGGACTTCGCCGTCCTGGACGAGGCGGGAAATGCCGTCGAACGGACCAGGCTGCCTCCCCTCGGACAGCTGTTGGTCGTCGGCAAGGAGGACCGCAAGCGGGCGCTGATGTGGCACCGGCACATGAAGGAGGTCGAGACCGGGATCCGGCCCGGCCGGCGTGTTCCACGGGCGGGCTACGACCCGGCGTCCACCACGATGGAACAGCGGCTGAAACGCAAAGCGGCCGAGCTCGACGAGCTGGACATCAGCATCAGCTGGCGCACGCTGGACGACAAGCGGCGCCGGTGGAAGCAGGCGGATGAGAACCCGCTGGCCCTCATCATCGACGGACGCAAGGGACGGGCGCCCTCGCCGGGAGGCAGGACCGACCCGCGTCTGCTGGAGATCATGCAGGAGGTGACCGCGATCCTGGCGCGCCAGTCGGGCGGGAGGATCAGGCAGGCATTCGATCTGGTCGAGGAACGCGTCGAGACCCGGTACGCGAAAGAGCTCGAGGATCCGCAGGAGGCGAAGCGGCTGCGGCTGCCACGCTCGACGTTCTACAAGCGGATGCACGAGCTCGGCCTGTCGGCCATCCTGCTCGGCACGACCCGGCAGCGGGCCTCCCAGGCGAGCAAGCCCAAGAAGCCCTACACCCCCTCGCACGCGGTGCGGCCCGGGCAGATCATGCAGATCGACACCACTCCGCTGCGGATCAAGGTCCTGGGTGATGACGGGGAGGTCGTGTCGGCGGAGATGACCATCCTGATCGATGTCGCGACCCGCAGCATCGTCGCGCTGATGATCGTGCCCGTCATCACGGGCGAGGGAAGACCCGGGCAGCGGGTCGGCGGCCGGGCGACACGAACCTTCGACCTGGTCCTCCTGCTCGCCCAGGCATACGCGCCCATGCCGACGCTGCCCGGCTGGGACCCGCTGACCGCGGCCAGTGCCTCGGCGCTGCCATTCATCAAGCTGCGTGAAGCGGACCCCCGCTTCACCGAGGCCGCCGCAGCCCGTCCGGTGATCCATCCTAGGACGATCATCGTCGACCAGGGCAGTACATATCTGAGCCAGCATTTCGAGGA
The DNA here is from genome assembly GCF_001687325.1 of Streptomyces sp. PTY087I2. GTDB lineage: Bacteria > Actinomycetota > Actinomycetes > Streptomycetales > Streptomycetaceae > Streptomyces. The sequence continues at coordinate 25,949 of NZ_LZRD01000012.1, forward strand.
CGTCTGCAACTTCCTCGGCATCACCCTCCTCTACGCACGCAAGGAGCAGCCCGACGACAAGCCGATCGTCGAGCGGGTTTTCTCCTCATTCGCCGACTCCTTCAGCCAGTACGTCGCCGGCTGGACCGGCCGCAGTCACGCGGTGCGCGGGCGGGGTATCGAGCGCCAGCCGCTGTGGACCATCAACGAGGTCCAGCACATGGCGCACGAGTGGGTGGCGCTGGACCATCAGCAGCTACCCCATGAAGGGCTGCAGCACCCGGAGCTGCCGGGCGTGACGCTGTCCCCGAACGAGATGTACGCGGCACTGGTTCCCGGGGCCGGCTACCGGCCCAGGCCCCTGTCACAGGCGGACAACCGTCAGCTGCTGCTGCCAGCCTGGGTGACGGTCACCGACAAGGGCTTCGATATCGAGAACCGCACCTACCAGAACGAGGCCGGTGAGCTGAGGCTCATGGCCGGTCTGCGCTCCGGGCTGGCTGGCCCGGGCAAGGGCGGCCGGTGGGAAGCACGCTTCAACCCCTACCGCCCCGACGTCGCCTGGCTGTACGACCACCGCGGCCAGGGACGTTGGGTCAAGGCGGACTTCATCCACCGGCGGTTGCTCACCGACGTTCACTGGACCGCGGATCACTGGGAAGAGGCCACCGCCGTGATCCTGGCCGACGGCGGCCGCAAGGAACACCAGGCCGCGATCGCCCTCGCCGTGAAGGAACGGCGCCGACGCACCCGCACCGCTCCCCAGCGTCATACCCGAAGCGGGCCGTGGATTCCGTTCCAGGGCCCCGAACTGGACGTCGACAAGCCTGTGGCCGACCCGTACGCCGGCATCGGTGAGATCGACCTGGACTCGATCACTCCCTACGAATCCGCGCCGATCCCGGCGCGTCTGACCGCCCTACCGGCCAGCGACCTCCCCCTGGTCTCCGACAGAGAGGGGCTGGCCGCCCTGTTCAGCGACACCCCACCCGACGACACAGACGAGGATCCGTTCCCCGGCCCCGAACTCGGCCTGCCTGGAATCACCGAGAGCGTTGAAGGAGAGATGTGAAGGCAACCACGACGCTGCAGAAAAAGCAGGAGGAACGGGCTCTGCACCGGGCGCAGCTGGCACCGATGCGCCCGGAATGGATCTACCGTCGGCAAGGGTGGAACAGCTTCGCGCGCGAAGACATCGTCCAGCCCGACCTGGCCGCCTATCCCCCGCTGTCGACGAAGAAGGAACGCCTTGGCGACCCTCGCCTGGCCTACCACGCACATCTGAAGCTGGTCTCCCACCAGAGCTACGACGAAGTCCTGCTGGCGGCGTTTCGAGCGGTGACGGTGAACGGCGACCGCCGTGAGGGAATCCTGGACCGGGTGATCGACGGAATGAGCGGCACCGGCAAGTCCCTGCTATTGCGTGCGATCGGCCGCACAGTCCAGCGCGACATCGAGGACCGCACCGAAGACGAGCTGGGCACGCAGATCCCGGTCGTCCACATCCTTGCACCGGCCGACACCGACAGCAAGATCAACTGGGTGTGGGAGATCGCCTGCTTCCTCGGCCTCAACCCCGAGCCCCTCAACGAGAACGACCTCCTGCGCTGGCGCAGCTATCCCGACCTGACGGCACCGGTCAACTACGTCCTGGAGAACGCCCTCACCCGCCTGCTGCTCGTCGACGACATCCAGCGCGTCCAGCCCCACCAGCTAGCCCCGGTCCTGCACTACTTCGACTACCTGCGCAACCGGCTCGGTATCACCACGATCTTCTGCGGCACCGGCGCCAGCGACATCGTCCACGAAGCCCGCGCGATCGCCGACCGGCACCAAGTCGTCGTTCAGAGGCACCTCACCCGCCGTGGCCACCGCGGCACTGCTCAGCAGGACATGCCGCAGGAGGAACAGGCCCACTCCTTGCTGCCCATCACCTGGCTCGACCCGATCCCCTTCAGCACCCAGGACACAGAGACATGGGTACAGGTCCTGGCCGGCTACGAAAAGCACCTCAGCCTGCACAACCTGACCAAGCACGCCCTGAGCCAGCACAGCAAGTACCTCCACAGCCGCACCGGCGGATACTTCCTCGCCCTGTCCCAGCTGATCTGCCAAGCAGCCACCCTCGCAATCCTGACCGGCACCGAGAACATCACCCGCACCGAACTCGACGCCATCCACATCGGCCGCGGGCACTGACGTGGACTCCGCAGCGCGCTGTGTGGGCTCATAGGTCACGAGGGGGTCGAAAGGGCTCGTCGCTGTGTCAGGGAGCCCAGTTTCGGTGACTTTCCCCAGTCTTGTCCCCGATCCGAGAGCCTGTTCGTCTGGCAGAACAAGTCGGGGCGGCTTCAAAAGAGGAAGGGGCGGTCCTGCGGCAGCGTGGTCTCCATCTGGTATTCAATCCTGTTGCTCTGCAGAAGGCGCGTGATGTCTGCGTGCTTGGAGTACGGATAGGTGAGGGACAGAAGGCGCTGGGCTCGAGTGAAGGCGACGTAGTAAGTGCGCAGAAGTTCACTCGTCGCCGTGCTGGTGTCCGAGGCTGTCCAGGCTGTGACGAGTTCGTTGATGTCCTGCGCCTTGGGGAGATGGACAAGGACGGCTTGTGCCTGGCTGCCTTTGGCGCGGTGGATGCTGGAGGACCGGATGGTGGGGCCCAAAGGGACGTTGCCCTGGTGTGGGATCACTCCGATGAGGCGGGAGATGGGTTCGTCCAGCTCACTTGTGGAGAGCGGGATGAGGCTGGCTGCCGGCAGCTGGCCATGGGTGCTGGTGGGGGCAGCCTGAGACTGCAGGATCTTGCGTGCGGCTTTGCGCCAGTCCCGGGCTGGTGTGTGGTCCGTCGGAGGCAGCGCTGCGAGGAAGGATGCGGCGCGTCGGCGGAAGAGGGCTGCTGTGAGGTTGTGTTGTGTGAGGAGCTCGTTCAGGGTGCCCGGCTCGCCGGAGTACCAGTGCTCACGGAGGAACGTGGTGGCTATCGACAGGGCGTGGGTGCGTGCCGAGGTGGAGGCGTCGGCGGCAGTGAACACTGTGGCTGCCCAGGCTAGCGCCGTGGTGTTCGGTTCCTTGGGGTAGTCGGGAAGTGGCTGGGTGCGCGCTTTGGGAACGGCGCTGTTCATGTAGGCCAGAGCGAGGCAATTGTCGACACCGATGCTCCAAGTAGCGGCCCAGGCGGTGAAGGCCTCGCCGGCACCGGACACGTCGGTGAAGTGAGAGATCTCCTTTCGGTGTCTGCCGTAAGGCAGCAGGAGCAGCGGGATGCTGTCGTCGTGGTACTCCCCCACGGCCACGTCCGGTGTGGTGCGGTCTGGTGGCCGGAGCGTGGCTGCCAGTCGGCATATGGCCGCGCTGCTGCGCCAGTTGCCGGTCAGTTCGAGTTGGTCGGGGATGTGCTGGGTGAACGTGTGCAGTTCTTCGGGGCGGGCATCGTTCCACTCGTAGATGCCTTGGTCAGTATCGGCGACGATCACGAGAGGGACGCCCGCTTGGTGCAGGCGGGTGAGGATGAGCAGGTCGAGTGCGGAGCAGTCCTGCGCTTCGTCGACGACGATCTCGAAGAACCGGTGCTTGAGGAGCTCGATACAGGAAGGGTCACTTGCATGTTCTAGTGCGGCGATGCGTACTTCGAGTCCGGTCATGTAGCCGTTGCCTTGCCACAGCCGTTCACGGGTCGCTTTTGCCCGCGCCAGGTAGTCGCTCTCTGTGAGAGTCGAGTTCTGCAGGTACGTTGCGGCCTTGGGCCACTGCACGCTGGTCTGGGATGTGGTGGGGTCATAACTGAACTCGAAGGAGGAGAGGGGGATGTCGCGAGGCCGGACGCGTGCTGAGGGGATGTGATCCCAGGACAGGATGTGCTGCCACACAGGGGTGGCCGGCAGATGCGGGCGGACAAGGTATCGCCACAGGAAGCTGTCAAAGGTGCCGATGTAGTGGGGATAAGCGGTCAGATCCGCGCGGTTGGCTTCTCCCGTGCAGCGGTGGCGTAGTTCGTCCGCCGCGACGTTGGTGAAGGAGAGCAGCGCACGTCCGCTGCGCCGGGGACCGGGCGGTGTGTTGCAGTGTCGGTGGACCAGTGTTCGGGTCTTCCCAGCTCCCGGGCAGGCGCGGATGAAGACGGGTGCTTGGGCATAAATGGCTTGCTGCTGTTGACTTCGGGCGTGGTTGCGCTGTTCTTCTATGTCGCTCATGCCGTGGTACCGCCTACTCCGCTGATCCAGCGAATGGCCGCTGCGAGGTGGGCGGGAACCGTGAACTCGCCCTGCTCTTGGACAAGTCGCTCTGCCAGCCGGTAGGCGTAATCTCCCTTGGGTAGACCGATGCCGGTGCCCTTGGCAAACAAGGCACCGAAGGCATCTGCCCTCTCGTCTGCAGTGGTCGCCTCGGTGACGGCCATCCAATGGTGTTGGGACTTTGGCCTGAGGTCGAAGAAGATGTCGGCCAGAAACTCCTGGTTACCGTCGGGCCTCATGAGCTCCGGCTCAAGGGTCGGCTTGCTCTCCGCTATGTGGAACGACTCCTGCGGCACTTGCCATTGCAGAAGGTTTCCCCGCAGCCAGGACGCACGGTTGAAACGGACTGGTGCTGGGCCTTCGGCGCCAGAAGCTTCCGGGTCCGTGGCGTTTTGCGCCTCTCCTGCTGCCGACTCGAACGGCGCCCGGGCGGACGGGACTTCACCGACCGGGGCAGCCCGAGAGTCATCGTCTATCTCAGCGGCCTTCTTGCCGGGGTCCTGATCAGTGATCACGACGACGCGATCCGCGATCCGCACACCGCCAGCCTCTACCAAGAGCACACGCAAGTAGGGCGTGAAGTCCACTCCGTCAACCGACACGATGCACGTGCCCCGGAAAACAGCTTTCGCCCGGCGCTGCTCTGCCTCGGGAAGGGAGGACAGAACAAGGTCGGCGAACGCCGGGATGAGGAGAGCTTCCGCAAGGCCCTCAACCAGGATCACCCGGGATCCGAACAGCATGGCTGACTTAGTGATGTCAAGGTAGCGGTCTAGCTTGGCGGCCTCGTGCTCAGCAAAGGGAATCTCGTTCACGGGTACCGCAGCCGTGGTAAACGCGAACGTTGACGCGTTCTCCTTACTCGATGCCTCTTCCTCTTCGCTCTCGGTGGCAGCCGGATCCTGTCCCGAGGACGGAGCCAAAGTGCGGCATCGCTTGAGCACCACAAGGTCCCGCACGGTGGTCGCAGCCGCCAGAACTGGCGAGTGGGTGGTGATCACGACCTGGATGCGTCCCTGAGGAGCTCCGTCCTTACGCGGAGAAGCACTCTGCGACCGCATGGCCTGAGCACGTAGATGCTCCAGCAGGAGGATCTGCAGCTGAGGATGGAGGTGAGCTTCGGGCTCCTCGACCAGAAACAGTGTCAGATCCGCGTCCCGGGCAGCATCAAGCTCGGCAAGCACGGTGGCGATGTACAACAGGTTGGCATAGCCCAGACCCGAGCGGCCGATGTCCTCCACGGCCAGGCATTCATCACCCATGCGGGTACGCAGAGCTCGTGCGATGGAGGCGAGGCTGGGTTCGGCGAAGGACAGCCCCATGTGTTGAGGGTGCGCTCCAGCCGTCAGCAGTTCCAGGGGCTCATTGATCCGCTTGCGGGCAGCTTTGATCTTGGTATGCGACTCCAGGCCGCGGAAGTGCTCCGCTTGCTCCTCCTCGAAGGCTTTGATCGCCTCCTTGGCACCGAGCTCAGCCGCGAGAATCAGCCGGAGCCTATTGCCCGCACTGGAAGCCAGCTCCTGCTGCGCATTACGCAAAGGCGGCAGATAGACGTGACGGATAGTGCGGCGGGCTTCGGGCTCGGGGTCGTCCATCAACCGCCCAGCCGACCAGGCTGGCCGCTGCGCGCGTTCTCCGGGAGCAGGGCGGGTGAACCGCGCCGTGTAACGGGCACTACGTCCGGCTGGCATGCCTGTGTCGTCCGCAGGCGAGATCAACGCCTGCAGATGCGTCCCGCCTTCCTCTGCCGAGAGGCCCCCGTACAGTGCGGTCAGTTCGGCAGTGTCGACCCACGAGTGAACGTCCTCGGCGTCCCACCAGCGCGTACGCCGGTCATCCAGCGGATCAGTCAGCAGCCGCAGGACATCGATGAAATTGGACTTCCCTGCGTTGTTCTCCCCCACCATCACCGTGACGCCCGGTCGCAGCGCCACGTCGGTGTCCAAGAGCGACTTGAAACCCTTGGCGCGCACTCGCCCTAGATACACCCCACACCCCCTTGAGAATCCCCCAGCCCAAGGCTATCCAGAACTGACACCTCACCAGGCCAAATCGCCGCAGGCATATGCGGTGACCATGCGGCGTCGAACGGGCAGCACCGGGAGGAAGGGCCCCATCCCGGTAGGAACCCACCCGCGCTGGATCCGAGGAGAGCCTCTCGTGCGACCGCGCCGATGACTTCCGGTACGGGCCGGCAGCCCTCACCGATGGTCACCACAGGCCTCTGCTGCACACCTGCCTCCAGAAGAGTCCATCAGGTAGCGGCGGGGCTGAATCCCGGCGAAGGGGAGTGCCACTTCTGACCGGAGACTCGAGCATCCCCTAATGTGCCTCTGACCTGCACAAACAGAAGGGTGACCCATAGGATTCTCGCGACATTTACGAGAATCCCGTTAGACCAGCGGAGTCGCAGGTCACGACCTTTCAGCTGCAGGCACGAATCAAGACTTCCCTGCTCAGACGCGTTTCCTAGTACCACGCAACCGTCCACTCCGAGTCACGGGACAGCAGTACAGCGCTACTTCGACCACCCAGCATGAAGCGAGAACTCACACCGGGTCCGGTTCCGTCTCCGCGAGCTGCGGCCAAGCGGTGGCTGCACCGAGCTGCCCGGGCTGCCGTGCGGGCAGGGGAAGGGACGGCTCTCCGACTGCCCGGTGTTCCTCGCGTTCAGTCCCGACAACCCGACGCCCCTCCACGGAGCCGACACGGCGGACTACACCCGGCCCCGCAACCGGCTCCAGCACATGAGCATCTGGGATGCGTAAGGCACACCACCCCACAGCCGGCCGGGTGACCGGATCGAACATCCCTGCGCTCACCCCGCCCCATCAGGTCAGGGGATGAGGACGAGCTTGCCGTCGATCCCTCCTTCCTCACCGAGGCGGTGGGCCTCGGCAGCCCGGGAAAGCGGGAGTGTCCCGTGGATCCTGGCACGCAGGGCTCCCCCAGCCGCCATACCGGCGATGGCCCGCATCCCGGCGTGATCGGACTGGACCATCATGCTGCGGTACCGCACGCCGCGTTCGGCGGCCAGAGCGAGCGCCGCGTCGTCGGCCCCCAGGAGGGAGACGAGAACGCCGCCACGGCGGATCGCGCGCAGGGAATCCAGGCGGGTCTGTCCCGTGAAGGGCACCAGGGCCGCATCCGCATCCGTGACGACGTCGCTGATCGTGGTGCCGCGGTAGTCGACGACCCGGTCGGCGCCCAGGGAACGTACGAAGTCGGCATCGGCGGCGGACGCCGTGGCGGTGACATCGGCGCCGAGATGACGTGCGATCTGCACCGCCAGATGCCCCACACCGCCGGCACCGCCCTGGACCAGCACCCGCTGACCGCCCGTCAGCCGAGCGGTGTCGTTCAGGGCCTGCCAGGCGGTGAGCGCGGCCAGGGGCAGTGCGGCAGCTTCCGTGAAACTGATGTTCCCGGGTTTGGCGGCGAAAGCACGGGCCGGGCCGGTGGCGTACTCGGCATAGCCCCCGGGACCGTACGGGTAGGGCAACATACCGAACACCGCGTCGCCCTCGTCGAAGATCGTGACGCCAGGGCCTGTTTTGTCGACGGTCCCGGCCACGTCCCAGCCGGTAGTGGCCGGAAGTCCGTGATCGTAGGGAATGGAACCGTCACGGTGTTTCCAATCGGTGGGGTTCACCCCGGCGGCCGCGATCCGGATCCGGATCTCGCCCACCCCTGGCTCGGGAAGCAGCAACTCGGTCTCGGTCAGGACTTCAGGCCCCCCGTAGGCACTCTGAACGCCGTCTGCCGTCCTTGCCGGTGGCGGGGGTCAGCGACAAGACGATCGCCTCGCAGATGCAGCTGAGCCGTCGTACCGTCCAGCGCCGGATCCAGAGCCTGACGGAACGCTCCGACGCCTCGACCCGCATGCAACCCGCCTGGCACGCGGCGCGCCATGGATGGCTGTAGACCGTACACGCGGCCGTGCTCGCACCGTCGGGGCGCAGCCGCGTCAGTCGTCGGGGAGCCAGCCGCGCTCACTCAGAGCCGCGACGAAACGGCCGTAATTCTCCTCCAGGGCCGGGTGTTCCGTCCGTACCGGGTCCACGAGAGCTCCGCTGTGCGCCATGGCGGCGGCGCTCGCGGCGAGGTCCTCGTGGAGCGTGCCGGTGGCGGCGAGCAGTGCGGCGCCGAACGCCGTCTCCGCGCGCTCGACGACCCGGACCGGGCGGTCCAGAACGGTGGCCCGGATCGCCGTCCAGACGGAGCTGCGGCTTCCCCCGCCGGCCGCGTGCAGCGGGCCGAGCACCGGGACGCCCAGTCGCTCGACCCGGTCCAGGGCCAGGCGTTCGAGGAAGGCGACTCCTTCCAGTGCGGCGCGGTGGGCGTCCGCCTCGTCGCGGGGGTGGCCCAGCTCGAAGCCGCGCGCCGCGCCGGAGACGAAGGGGAACCGTTCACCTTCGCGGCGCAGCGGGTAGCGCGCGTACGACGCCGGGCCCCGGGCCGCCGCGGCGGCGTCCAGCGCGGGCAGGCGGGCCGGGGGGATGTCGGCCAGGCACTCCCCTCCCGTGTTGGACGCCCCGCCGGGGAGCCACCAGCCGTCGGGGTGGCGGTGGCTGTAGAACGCCCCGGTCGCATCGCGCACCAGGTGCTCGGACACTCCCTTGAGGACGTACGTGGTGCCGATGACGCCCACGAACCGGCCGGGCTCGACCGCGCCTGTGGCGATCTGGCCCGCGCAGCCGTCCGTCATCCCGAGGCGTACCGAGCACCCTTCGGGCAGCCCTGTCGCCTCGGCCGCCTCCGGGCCGACGACCCCGGCCTCGGTGCCGGGGGCGCCTACGGGGGGGAGCAGCGCGAGCGGGAAGTCGAGGGCGTCGAAGACCTCGTGCGCCCACTCCCCGGCACGGGCGTCGTAACCGGACTTCAGCGCGTGGCTCCAGTCCGTGGCCACCGGGTGGCCCGTCAGTTCGCGGCCGATGAGCTCGGGGGTGTGCAGGACGTGGTGCAGGGCGGAACCGTACGTCCGCAGGCACCGGACGGCCCGGCCGAGCGCGGCGGTGGGGCCCATGGACAGGCCCAGTGCGTCCCACCGGGCGCTGCCTGTCTGCTGGGCCTCGGCGTTGGTGTCGGCGGCGCGCCGGTCGTCGTACATCAGGGCCGGGCCGAGCGGTTCGCCGTCGGTTCCGGTCGGCACGATGGTGCCGGAGGTGGCGGACACTGCCACCGCGACCACCTCGCGGCCGCCCCGGGGCAGCGCGTCCGTCGAGCGGCGCAGGGCAGTCCGTACGGCGGGCCACCATGAGCGGGCGTCCTGCTCGCTCGTTCCCGCAGGGGTCCGTACAGGGGGTGGAAGGTCGGCCCGTGCCTCGGCGAGTACGCGTCCCTGTGCGTCCGCGCACAGCACGCGGACGGACGCGGTCGCCACGTCGATGCCGATCACGGCCGGAGAGGGCGGAGTGGGGCGACGGGATTCACTGCTCATGTGGAAAGCGTCCTTCCCCTGCGGTGGTCCTCACGTGTCCGCATCGGGCCGTCGATCGGGGCACGGCTCGTTCTCGTGGTGGGTCGTTCGTGAAGTCAACGGGATGTCGTCATGGTGCGACCTCCGCCACCGTGACCCGGGTTCGTTCGCGGAGTTTGCCCAGCAGGTCGGCGTCCGCTCCGTCGTCCACCACGAGATGGTCCAGGTCGCCGACGGGTCCCACCCGGTGCAGCGCGGTGCGGGCGAGTTTGGTGTGGTCCATCAGCATCACCTTCGTCGCCGCCGACGTGAGCATCGCCCGTTTCACCAGCACCACGTCCTGCTCCTGGTGGTAGGCCGTCCTGGCGTCGACGGCCGATGTGGAGACCGCGACGAGGTCCACGGAGAGCGCCTCCACCGCCTCGACGCAGGGCATGCCGAGGAAGGAGTCGTGGGTACGTGAGTACTCGCCGCCCAGGGCGATCAGGCGGATGCCCTCGCATCCGGCGAAGACGTCGAGCACCCGGCGGGCGTTGGTGACCACGGTGAGCGGGGCGNGTGAGCATCGCCCGTTTCACCAGCACCACGTCCTGCTCCTGGTGGTAGGCCGTCCTGGCGTCGACGGCCGATGTGGAGACCGCGACGAGGTCCACGGAGAGCGCCTCCACCGCCTCGACGCAGGGCATGCCGAGGAAGGAGTCGTGGGTACGTGAGTACTCGCCGCCCAGGGCGATCAGGCGGATGCCCTCGCATCCGGCGAAGACGTCGAGCACCCGGCGGGCGTTGGTGACCACGGTGAGCGGGGCGTGCCGAAGTCCTCGTCACCCGGCGCGAAGAGCTAGCTGTCCGGGAGCCGGTTTCGGCCGCCCGGTCCCGGTTCCCGTCTCGGTCTCGGTCTCCTGGAGTACGTCCGGGTTGCCTAGGACGGTTTGGTGTACAGCCTTCACCGTGGGCCTTTTGCCCTGGTACGCGGTGAAGCTGCTCATGGGTTCAAGCCTGCGGCAGGGTCCCTGACCTGGACAATGGCAAGATGGACAGTAAACGATAGAATCGAGACATGACCTCGACGCCCTCCCCCGCAGCCTCCCCGGACGCGGCCACAGCCTCCCTGGAGACGCCGCCCGCGCACCGTGTCGTCGTCCTCGCGCTCGACGGCGTCTACCCCTTCGAGCTGAGCATCCCGAACCGGGTCTTCCCGTATGCCGAAGGCGCCTACGAGGTGGTGACCTGCACCGCCACGGATGACCGCACGGTGACGACGAACGCCGACTTCACGATCACCGCCGGGGCCGGACCCGAGGCGCTGGACACGGCGGACACCGTCATCGTGCCCCCGTACGACTCCGCCTGTATCTCGGCCGAGCTGCCCGGACCGGTGCGCGCCGCCCTCGCCCGGATCCGGCCCGGCACGCGCATCGTGTCCATCTGTTCCGGAGCGTTCACACTCGCCGCCGCCGGACTGCTCGACGGCCGGCCCGCGACCACCCACTGGGTGCTGGCCGGCCAGTTCCGCCGCATGTTCCCGCGCGTCCCCCTCGACCCGGACGTGCTGTTCGTCGACGACGGCGACGTCCTGACCTCCGCGGGGGCCGCGTCCGGACTCGATGTCTGCCTCCACCTGATCCGCTCCGACCACGGCAGCGCTCTCGCCAACCAGGTCGCCCGGCAATGCGTCGTCCCCCCGTGGCGGGAGGGCGGCCAGGCCCAGTACATCGAGCAGCCCGTGCCGCAGACCGGGGCCCACGGCACCGCCGCCACCCAGACCTGGGCCCTGGAGAACCTCGAACGCCCTCTGTCGCTGGCCGAGCTGGCCGCGCACGCCGGGACCAGTCCGCGTACCTTCGCCCGGCATTTCCAGGGCGAGACGGGCATGAGCCCGGGCCGCTGGCTGATCCAGCAGCGCGTACGCCGCGCCTGCCACCTCCTGGAGACCACCGACCTGCCCGTCGACCGGATCGCGGGCGAAGTCGGCTTCGCCACCGGAGCCTCGCTCCGCCAGCATCTCCAGGCCGTCATCGGGGTGTCACCCAAGGCCTACCGCAACACCTTCCGCGCCCGGGCCACCACGGCAGGCGTCTAGAGGGCGCCTAGGGGCACAGTCCCCACGGAACTCCCGCCCCCGCGCATCCGCCGGTCTGGTGCGCCGCCGGTGAGTTGTGGCCGCCTCCGGCCACCTCACCTGGCCCGCCGTGCCCAGTAACTACCGCGCGATCTTGACCATCTTGCGGTTGAGGAACTCGCCGATGCCGAGTTCGGCCAGTTCGCGGCCGAAACCGGAGTTCTTGACGCCGCCGAAGGGGCGGCTCGGCGAGTCCGCGAAGCAGGAGTTGATGAACACCATCCCGGCCTCAAGCCGGGCGGCCACATCCTGGGCGTGCTCGACGTCGGCGTCGAAGACGTAGCTGCCCAGGCCGAACCTGGTGGCATTGGCCAGCCTGATCGCTTCTTCCTCGCTCTCGACGACGTAGAAGGACAGGACCGGTCCGAAGGCCTCCTCGTGGTAGAGCGGGTTGTCCTCGGTGATGCCGGTGATGATCGTCGGTTCGAGGTAGAAGCCGGGACGGTCGAGGCGGTTTCCGCCCGTGACCACGGTGCCGCCCGCAGCCTTGGCCTCCCCGATCTGCCGGAGCAAACCGTCCAGAGCCCGCTCACTGGCGAGCGGGCCGACCTGCGTCTCCTCGTCCGTCGGATCGCCCACCTTGATCGCGGCGAAGGCGTCCTTCAGCGCGGCGAGCATCTGCTCACCCCGCTCCGCGCCGACGACGATGACCCGCTTGATGTTCACGCAGCCCTGACCGGAGTTGTAGGTACGGCCCATCACGACCTGCTCGACGGCCTGGTCCATCCGCGCGCCCGGCAGGATCAGCGCCGGGTCGCTGCCGCCCAGCTCCAGGACCGCCTTCTTCAGGTTGCGGCCCGCGCGCTCGCCGACCGACGTGCCGGCCCGCTCGCTGCCGGTGAGGGTGACACCCCGCACGCGGAAGTCGTCGATCAGCTTGCCGATCTGGTCGATGCCGCAGAACAGATTCGTGTACGCGCCCTCCGGGGCCCCGGCCTCCTCGAAGAGCCGGGCGAAGGCGAGAGCGCACTGGGGCACGCTCTCGGCGTGCTTCATCAGCACGACGTTGCCCGCCACCAGTTGCGACGCGGCGACCCGGACCAACTGGTAGAAGGGGAAGTTCCACGGCTCGATCGCGAGGATCACGCCGATCGGTTCGGTGACGAGCTTCGCGTCGGGCTCGTCGGGCAGTTCCTGCTCGGCGAGGAATTTCTCCGCGTGCTGGGCGTAGTAGTCCAGGATGTCGGCGACGAGGTCGACCTCGAAGTCACCGAAGCGGGTGACCTTCCCCATTTCCAGGGTCAGCAGGTCCCGGTACTCGTCGTGCTTCTCGCGCAGGATCTCGGCCGCACGGGCGACGATGCGAGCCCGCTCCGCGACGGGACGGAACTTCCAGTCCTCGCGGTACAGCCGGTCCGCGGTGTCCAGTGCCGCGAACACTTCCTCGTCCGACTGGAGCGGGAATTCCTTGACGAATTCGCCGGTGGCCGGGTTGATCGTCTGAAACACCATGGCTCTGCCCCTTGTTTTCCGTGGGGTTACGTGAGGTCGCCTTCGAAAAGTGGGCGGTGGGCCGCCGGCGCGATCCAGTCCTGGGCGCGGCGGCGCCAGACCTCGGCGGACGGTTCGATGCCCGTCCGGTCGTCGAGGGTTCCCGCCTTGACGATCACGAGATCGGGCTGCTCGTGCAGCACAGTGAAGATCGGTGTGCCGCAGTCACCGCAGAACTGCCGGTCCCGCAGGTTGCCGTTCTCCACACCGGTGGTCTGGACGGTCTTGGGCGTTCCTTCTACGTGCAGGGAGTGGCGTGGCACCAGGACGTTCACCGAGAACGCGGAGCCGGTGTGGCGCTGGCAGTGGCCGCAGTGGCAGACGACAGTGGCCACGGGTTCCGCGTCGAACCGGTAGCTGATCGATCCGCACAGGCAGTGCCCGGTGCGGGTGCGGGTGCGGGGGCTGGCGCTGAGGCTGGGGCTGGAGCTGGATGGGGTGTCGGTGGTGCTCATGCTGGTTTCGCTTTCCTGTGGATGGCCAGCTTGGCTCGTGTGATGGCGGTGTGCGCCCTGGTGTCAGCCGTTCGGCGGGAAGGTGTGCTTCCTGCCGCCGATGACGGTGGCGGCCGAGGCGACGAGGAGGGCGAGGGCCGCCCAGGTCAGTGAGGTGGTGCCCAGCCCCGCGATCAGCAGGCCGCCGAGGAAGCTGCCCACGGCGATGGAGGCGGAGAACACAGTGATGGTGATCGACTGGGCGACGTCCGCGGCCTGCCGGGTGGCGTTGATGACGGCCCCGATGAACAGGCTCGGGGAGCTGCCGAACGCGAAGCCCCACGCGGCCACCGCGACGTAGACCAGGGCCGGGACGCCGGACACCGCACCGAGTACGAGGGCGGCGGCTCCGAACACCACGGTGCTGCTCACGGTGAGCCTGCGCAGGTGGCGGTCGATGTGTGCGCCCACGACGAGCACGCTCAGTACGGAGGTGACACCGAAGGTGAACAGGACCCAGCCGGTCTGGCCGCCCATGCCCACGTGGGCGAGCAGGTCCGTGATGTAGGTGTAGAGAAGGTTGTGCGCGACCATGTACGTGGTGAGCGCGAACAGGATGGGTCGCAGCCCGGGGATGACCAGGACCTGCGCGATCGTGAACCGGCTCTCGACCGGCCGGCCGGGCAGGTTCGGGACGGCCACCAGCACCCAGGCCATGGACAGGGCGGTCACGGCGGCAGCGGCGTAGAAGGCGAGCTCCCAGCCGCCGATACTGCTGAGCAGTGTTCCCAGCGGGATCCCGAGGGCGAGGCCGATCGGTGTGCCCGCCAGGGCGATGGCGATGGCGCGGCCCTGCCGCCCCTCCGGGGCGAGGCGGGCGGCGTAGCCGCCGAGCAGCGGCCAGATCAGTCCGGTGCCGAGGCCCGCGACGAAGCGCAGGGCCATGGTCAGCGTGTAGTCGGTGGACAGCGCGGTGAGCACGTTCATCACCGCCACGACGGCGAGTGCGAGCTGTAGCACGTGCTTGCGCTGCCAGGTGGCCGTGGCGCGGGCCAGCGGGATGGCGCCGAGGGCGGTGGCCAGGGCGTACAGGGTGACGGTCTGGCCGGTCAGGGAGACGCTCGTGCCCAGCGTGCGGCTCATCTCGGGCAGCAGACCGGCCGGAAGGCATTCGGTGAGGATGCTGATGAATCCGGCCAGGAACAGGCCCAGCAGGGCCTTGATCGGGAGGCGATGGCCCGGCGCGGCCACGGCCGCTGCCGGAGGTGGGGTGATGGTGTCGGTCATGATGCTTTCCCAGGGGCGGTGAGGGAGCCCTGTCGGGCGGATGGCTCCTGACGAGGGCTGATGCCGTCGGTCAGGACCATTCGAGAGTCGGCCGAAATCCCGGGGTTAGCCAGACACTCCTTTCGTCTATGTATCGCGGGGCTATCACTGGCAGGGACAGGATCGGGCGAGTAAATCGCGCCATACTCGAGTCATGGCAACTCATCGCGCCGCCCGGACCGGCACATCGAAGGCGGCGGAGACAGCCCCGCAGCGGGAATCCCTGGAATCGCAGCGTGAGAGCCTCGATCCTCGGGCGGAGCTCAGTGAGTTCCTGCGTACCCGCCGGGATCGTCTGAAGCCGGCCGATGTCGGGCTCACCGATTACAGTCGGCGCCGTCGCGTCCCTGGTCTGCGGCGGGAGGAGCTGGCGCAGCTTGCCGGGGTCTCCGCGGCGTACTACACGCGATTCGAGCAGGGGAACGCCCGCAATGTCTCGCGCGAAGTGGTGGACGCGGTCTCTCGCGTTCTCCGGCTCTCCGAGGCCGAGCACGCCCACCTTCTACAGCTGGCTCAGCCCAAGCGGCGCGCGGAGAGGACCGTCGAACCGCCGC
Organism: Streptomyces sp. PTY087I2; assembly: GCF_001687325.1. Lineage (GTDB taxonomy): Bacteria > Actinomycetota > Actinomycetes > Streptomycetales > Streptomycetaceae > Streptomyces. Next base: position 41,500 of record NZ_LZRD01000012.1, read on the forward strand.
GGCAGCAGGTCAGGCCGGAGATGCGGGACCTCCTGGCAGCTGTGGAGGGAGTCCCCGCCTATGTGTGGGGGCGCCGCTCCGATGTGCTGGCCTGGAACCAGACCGCATCCGCCGTCTTCGGTGACTGGGCGGCCCGGGCCCCTCGGGACCGGAACTGGGCCAGGGTCGCCTTTCTCGACCCCGCCTCCCGGACGCTTTTCACCGACTGGGACAGCAAGGCCCGGGATGTCGTGGGCCGGCTACGGCTGTGGGCCGGTCTCTACCCGGACGACGCGGAGCTTGCCTCGCTGGTCGGTGAACTCTCCATGAAGAGCGCGGAGTTCCGTACTCTGTGGGCCGCACACGACGTCAAGCAGCAGACCCATGGCCCCATGCGTCTGACGCACCCGCTCGTCGGCGAGCTGACCCTGCGTTACGAAACCCTCGCACTCCAGGGCGACGAGGATCAGTATCTGAGCACCTATCACGCCGCACCCGGATCACCCTCCGAGGAGGCCCTGCGGCTGCTCGCCAGCTGGGGCGCCGACGCGGCGCGGAAACGCTCCACCGACGCGTCCTCTTGAGTCCCGACCCAGGCATTGACCCCAAGCCGGGGCTGGTCGGCAACTGCCCGCTGAACAAACACTTCTGACTGTCCCGCCGGCGTGAACGCCGCTCGTGTCCGGTCCGGCGCCCGCAGACGTACGCGCGTGTCCGCGCCGAGAGCGCTGCGGAAGCGGCGGGCCGCTTCGGGGTCGGCCACGGGCCCTTCCGTCGCCCCCATCGATGCTGATGATGTGCCAGATCCCTTGACCAGTAAGGGGTTTGGCTACTTTGCATCAACACCTGCGAACTTTGAACACTGTGGTGACGAAGTATGGACGCCGCCGGTAGAAGCCTCCTACTGTTCTCGACGCAGCCACCGGAGTCTCCCTGTCCGGACGCAGCACGCCCCGCCTGCACGAGCCGAACCGTTCACCCCCGGGCGCCGGGTGGCCCCACCCACCGCCGCGACGTGCCCCTCGCCGCGAGGGGCCAGGAGGAAGAATGCATCCACGGCCGCTCCACCGTTGCCGCAGACATCTCACCGGTCTGCTGGTCTCCGCGTTTCTCGTCGGCGCCTTTGCCGCCTCTCCGGCCGCCGCCGCGCCGACGCCGAGGCCGCAGGACGAACTCCCGCCCCAGGAACCGGGGGTCACCCTGCGCGTCTTCGATGTACAGGTTCCTCTCAGCGAGTTGTGCGACATCAAGACCGGACAGACGCCGAACGTAGACAAGTTGATGCCGGTCATCGACTGGAGCTCGCCGGACGACTTCGGCTTCGGCGACTACTTCGTCTCCCAGGTCACCGCCAACCTGACCGTTCCCGAGGACGGTTCCTACGCCTTCCGTCTGATCAGCGACGACGGTTCGCGGCTGCGGATCAACGACTCCACCGTCATCGATCACGACGGGCTGCACGGTGCGGAGCCCAAGGACGGATCGACGGAACTGACAGCCGGTCACCATGCCCTGCACATCGATCACTTCGACCGAACCGGCGACCAACAGGTCACCCTTGAATGGAAGCCGCCAGGCGCCTCGGACTTCGCCGTCGTGCCGAACTCCGTGCTCAGCACCGACGCCGACGTCGTACGGGTGACGGCCCCGGGGCGCAAGGAGTGCGAAGGCGCCCTCGACTCCCCCGGCGACGGGCTGCCGCTGACCGGGACGCACCCGGACTACGCGCTCACCGATCTGCGCCCGGCGGGCTTCGAACCGCAGGTCACCGCGATGGACTGGCTGCCCGACGGCCGGCTCGCCGTGACCACCTGGGGCGGCACCGACAACACCACCGGTGAAGTCTACCTCCTCGACAACGTCCAGGGCGAGACCGATACGGAGAAGGTGACCGCCAAGAAGGTCGCCGACGGGCTCAAGGAGCCCATGGGCATCAAGGCCGTCGACGGCAAGCTGTACGTCTCGCAGAAGCACGAGCTCACCGAGCTCACGGACGCCGACGGCGACGACGTGACCGATGAGAAGCGGACCGTCGCCACCTGGCCGTACGGCGGGAACTTCCACGAGTTCGCCTTCGGACTGCTGTACCGCGACGGGTACTTCTACCTGAACCTGTCCGTGGCGATCGACCTGGGCGGGGCGACCACCGATCCGCAGCCGGCGCCCAACCGGGGTTCGACCATCAAGGTGAACAAGGAGACCGGCGAGGTCGACTACATCGCCGGTGGCCTCCGTACGCCCAACGGCATCGGCTGGGGCCCCGAGGGCGACATGTTCGTCCTCGACAACCAGGGCGGCTGGCTGCCGTCCTCGAAGCTGCTCCACATCAAGCAGGACCGCTTCTTCAACCACTACACCAACCCGTCGGGCCCCTTCGACGGCAAGCCGGTCACCAAGCCGGTGCTGTGGCTGCCGCAGAACGAGATAGCCAACTCGCCCAGCACTCCCCTGCAATTGACCGAGGGGCGGTTCGCCGGGCAGATGCTGTTCGGGGACGTCACGTACGGCGGCATCCAGCGCGCGTACCTGGAGAAGGTCGACGGCGAGTACCAGGGGGCGGTGTTCCGCTTCACCCAGGGTCTGGAGGCCGGTGTCAACCGGATCAGCATGGGCCCGGACGGTGCGATCTACGCGGGCGGTCTCGGCGCGGGCGGCAACTGGGGGCAGGAGGGCAAGTTGACGTACGGGCTCCAGAAGCTCTCCCCCAGCGGTGACAAGGCCTTCGACATCCTGGCCATGCGGGCGAAGCCGGGCGGCTTCGAGCTGGAGTACACCGAGCCGCTCTCCGAGGAGACCGCGGCGGAGCTCGCCGAGAGTTATCGGGTCGAGCAGTGGACGTACGCCCCGACTCCCGCGTACGGCGGGCCCAAGATCGACGAGGAGGCCCTCGAAGTCGGTGAGGCCACCCTTTCCGAGGACCGTAAGAAGGTCACGCTGACGATCCCCGGGCTCAAGGCGAACCGGGTCGTCCACATCCGCTCGCCGCGCCCCTTCAGCTCCGCCGACGGCACCGAGCTGTGGAGCACGGAGGCCTGGTACACCCTCAACTCCCTGCCCGGCGACCAGCCCCCCGCCACCCAGTACGAGGCGGAGGAAGCCACCCTCACCGGAGGCGCGGGCTTCGACACCGAGCACGCGGGCTACTCCGGCGGCGGCTTCGTCGACAACTTCGGCCAGGAAGGCGCAGCGGTCACCTTCGACGTGGAGGCCGGCGAGGCGGGGACGTACGACGTGGGTCTGCGCTACTCCAACGGGCCGAACCCGGCGCCCGGCACGAAGACGGTGAGCGTCCATGTCAACGGTGAGAAGGTGCGCCAGATCAAGCTGCTCTCCACCACCGACTGGAAGACCTGGTCGACGGGGACCGAACAGCTGGAACTGCGCGAGGGCCGCAACACGATCACGTACTCCTACGACAGCGGTGACACGGGCCATGTGAATCTGGACATGATCACCGTCCATCCGAAGGGGGCCCGCGTCCAGCTCTTCGACGGCACCGGCCAGGCTGCCTGGCAGCACCCGGACGGGCGTACGCCCGAGTGGCCGGTGAACGGCGAGGCGATGGAGGTCGCGGGCGGTGACCTGCGCACCAAGCAGGGCTTCCAGGACTTCCGCGCACACGTCGAGTTCTGGCTGCCGAACCTGCCCCCGGACGTCACCGGCCAGGACCGCGCCAACAGCGGCGTCTACCTCCAGGAGCGCTACGAGATACAGATCCTCGACTCGTACGGCGACACCACCCTCGCGGACGACGAGGCCGGGGCGATCTACACCAAGAAGGCCCCGGACGTGAACGCGGCCACGGCTCCGGAGACCTGGCAGACGTACGACATCACCTTCCGCGCCGCCCGTTACGACGACTCGGGGGCGAAGACGGAGGATGCCCGGGTCACGGTCGTGTGGAACGGCGTCACCGTCCACGACGACGTCGCCATCGACGGAGTCACCGGCGGTGGGATCGCCGAGGGGCCGACAGCCGGAGCGATCAAGCTCCAGGACCACGGCAGCAAGGTCCGCTACCGGAATGTGTGGGTCGAGCCTCTCACCTGAGCCCGCCCCGCGCCCTACCGGCCCCCACCGGACTCCGGCCTGAGGTCGAGTTCCGGTGGGGGCAGCCGCTATCGTGCCCGCGTGCTCCCCACAGCCCACCGTCCGCTGTTGTTCCTCGACGTCGACGGACCACTCATCCCCTTCGGGGCCTCCCAGCCGTACCCGACCTACGAAACCGGCCCCGAAGACCTGGGCGCCCGTGAGAATCCGCTCCTGGCCAGGATCAATCCCCACCACGGGCCCCGGCTCACGGCTCTGCCCTGCGAACTCGTCTGGGCGACCACATGGATGGAGGACGCGAACACCTGGGTCGCCCCTCGCATCGGCTTGCCGTCGTTGCCGGTCGTCGGCCTGCCGGGGACCTCCGAGTCCGATGGGGCCACCGGTTGCGAGGAGGAAGAGGACGTGCGGAACGGCCTGCACTGGAAGACCCGCACCCTCGTCGCACGGGCCGCCGGCCGGCCCTTCGTCTGGGTCGACGACGAGATCACCGGCACCGACCGGTCCTGGGTCGCCGTCCACCACCCAGGCCCCGCCCTGCTCCACCCGGGTGGAGCCCCGGCAGGGGATCAGGGACAGCGACTACGCGGTCCTCGACGGCTGGCTGCGGCGCTGGGCGAGGGCGTAGGCGTTCCCCGCCGCTGCCGGGGCTTCACCTCGGAGCCTGTCGGGCTACGGCCCTGCGGCAGGAGAGCACCACCAGGAACGGCCACAGCGCCTGAAGGAACGTTACGACGCGCTCGGCGGTGCCCGGGGCCCGGGAAGTCTGGAGCTCCGCCAGGAACCACAGGCAACTCGCGAACATCAGCGCGCTCGCGGCCAGCGACACGTCCAGGCGCAGCCCCCACGGCACCGGTCTCCCGGCCCGTACGGCGGCCAATGGCGGCCACACCGCCAGCAGCACGACGCCCACCGTGGCCACCGCTCCGTGTTCGAGCGCCCCGCCGCTGCTCGGGGCGGGCACCAGGGTCAGGGCCAGCGCGGACAGGCCGCCGCCGGCCAGGGCCATCCGTCCGAGGAGGGCAGCCTCCCGGAGCGCGTGCGCCGTGGCCACGTAACACGTCCCCAGCACCAGCAGCATCCCCGTCATCAGCCAGTAGCTGGTAGCGCCGTAGGAGGCGAGCACGCTCAGGGTCTCCGTCGCGGGATCGTACGCAGGGCCCTGGCGCACCTGCGCAATCATCCAGGAGCCGACCAGCAGGACGGGAGCGCACCCGGAGGAGACCAAGGCCCACCAAGGAGCAGATCGCATTCAGTCAGCATAAATCTGGGCATCTTGCCGCGCGCTGATCTCCGGCTTCTTCGGCCGTCCGCGCCTCCTGCCGGCGGGCTTCGGGCGGTCGGCGGCGGTAGCGTACGGAGACCTGTGGTGAGTAGGCAGCAGGTGAACGGCACCGCCCGGATCGATGTGAGTCGCGAGCAGGTCCTGCGTTATCGCGTGGCGGCCCAGGGGTTCGACCGCGCCTCGCCCACGCCGGGTGTCCTGGTCCTCGGTGTTCAGGACACCCCGCACGGCTCGGCCTCCGTGGCGCTCGCCGCGCGAGGTGCCTCCTCCGGTGCGCTGGAGCGGGTCTGGTCCTTCCGCGGCGCGCCGCATCTGCACCGGCGTACGGAGCTGGCGGCGCTGGCCCGTGCTCTGTGGCCGCTCGACGACGCGGACGCCACCGCCCGGATCAGCACCGCGTCGATCAAGGAGGGGGCGAAGCTCGGCCTGGCGGCCTTCCGCGTCACGGCGGAGGCCTTTCGCCGGACCGTGGTGGAGCCGCTGGGAAAGGGCGAGGTCAGTACGGCGGTGAGCGCGGCCGTACCGGAATCGCTGACGTACTGGTGTACCCCGTGCGACGCGCGGCACATCTCGGGGCTGCTCTTCCAGGAGGCCGGGCTGTTCGGGTCGGTGCGGGTCGGCTCCGAGCGGGGGAAGACGGTGCTTTCGCCGCTCGAGTCGCGGTTCCCTGTGCCGGACACGGCGTCGGGGACGGCGGACCTGGTCCGCGCCTACCTGCGCTTTCTCGGTCCGGCCAACCGGGCGGAGGTGGCCGCGTTCCTCGGGACCCGGCCGACCGCGATCCGGTCGGTGTGGCCGGACGGGCTGGTCGAGGTCTCGGTGGACGGTGCGTCGGCCTGGGTTCCGGAGTCCGAGGTGGACGCGTTGCTCGGGGCTCCGCGCGCCGATACCGGCACCGTACGGCTGCTGCCGCCGGGCGATCCGTTCCTCCAGGCGCGGGACCGGTCGCTGCTGCTGCCCGAGAGGGAACGGCAGAGGGAGCTGTGGCGGGCCATCGGCGGGCCGGGGGCGGTGCTCGTCGGGTCGGAGATCGTCGGCACGTGGCGTGCTCGGGGTTCGGGGCGGCGCGTGGAGGTGACGGTTGCGGGGTTCGCCGCGCTGTCCGCCGCGGTGCGGCGGGCCCTGGAGACCGAGGCGCAGGCCGTCGCCGAGGCCCGCGGGGCGAAGGACGCCCTCCTGCGGATCGAGTGACCGGGGATATCAGGCTTCGGCCGGGTCGTCGTTGTCGCGCCGTGTGCACCGGATGCTTGCCTCCGCGCTGTCGAGCAGCATTTCCAGGGCCGTGGGGTACGCGCTGTCGTTCATCCTCGCGACCAGCAGCGGTGCGAGGGCGGCGATGTTCGGGTGGGTTTCCGCGGGCAGTTCGGCGTAGGTGGCGCGCCAGACCTGTTCGTCGGCGGCGCGTGCCGCTTCGGGCAGGGCGAGGCTCGCGGCGTCCAGCGCGGCGAAGGCCAGTGCCTGGTCGACGAACGCCTGGTAGATCCGTACGACGTCCGGGTCGGGCAGTCCGGTCGACCGCAGGATGCCGAGGATCGTCTCGTCGCCGGCGGTCTCGTTGGCCCGGCCGCTGACCCGGCTGGCGGTCAGCACCGCGGCCTCCGGATGGGCCAGGTAGGCGGTGTGGATGCGCAGGCCGATCTCGCGCAGGTCGGTGCGCCACTGTCCGGTGGCCCGCCGACCGCGCATCGCGCGTCCGATCAGTTCGTCGGCGATGGCCAGGGTCAGGTCGTCGATGCCGCGGAAGTAGCGGTAGAGCGTGCTCGGGTCGGCTCCGAGCGCGAGGCCCAGGCGGCGCACGGTCAGTCCGTCCCTGCCGTGTTCGTGGAGCATGCGCAGCGCTGTCTCGACGATCAACTGCTGGGTGACGACCACGCCCTGGCGTGTCGGCCGTCTGCGCCGCCGCTCCTCCTCCGCGACCACCTTCTTCGCCATGCGCGCTCTCCCATCCGTCTCCCCGTACCCGGCGGGCAGCGGTGCTGACCTGTCGGGCCTCCTCACCTTATGCCAACAGCGTTGACGTTACTCAAGTGCGCCCCTTTCATGGACGAATCCAAGGGCACCGGCCCGTACGGCCGGCCCCTCGACGAAAGGCACATCCGCCATGCGCGTACTCCTCGTCGGCGCAGGTGGCGTGGGTACGGCGATCACCAGAATCGCCGCCCGCCGCTCCTTCTTCGACCACATGGTCGTCACCGACTACGACCTCTCCCGGGCCGAGGCGGCGGTGGCCGCGCTGGGCGGGGACGGGGGCAGGTTCACCGCGCTGCGCGTCGATGCCTCGGACCGGGCGGCGGTCGCCGCCCTGATCGCCGAGCAGCGGTGCGACATCCTCGTGAACGCGACCGATCCCCGGTTCGTGATGCCGTTGTTCGACGCGGCGCTGGCCGCCGGGGTCGACTATCTGGACATGGCCATGTCCCTGTCCTCCCCGCATCCGGAGCGCCCGTACGAGGAGTGCGGGGTGAAGCTCGGCGACGGGCAGTTCGAGCGTGCCGCCGCGTGGGAGGAGGCGGGGCGGCTCGCGCTCGTCGGAGTGGGGGTCGAGCCGGGGCTCTCCGATGTCTTCGCCCGGTACGCGGCGGACGAACTGTTCGACGAGATCGAGGAGATCGGTGTCCGGGACGGTGCGAACCTCACCGTCGAGGGCTATGACTTCGCCCCGTCGTTCTCGATCTGGACCACCATCGAGGAGTGCCTGAACCCGCCGGTGATCTGGGAGAAGGACCGGGGCTGGTTCACCACGGCACCGTTCAGCGAGCCGGAGGTCTTCGACTTCCCCGAAGGTATCGGTCCGGTGGAGTGCGTGAACGTCGAGCACGAGGAGGTTCTGCTGATTCCGCGCTGGGTGGAGTCCCGGCGCGTCACGTTCAAGTACGGGCTGGGCGAGGAGTTCATCGAGACCCTCAAGACCCTCCACCGGCTCGGCCTCGACCGCACGGACAAGGTGACCGTGCCCGGCGGCGACGTGTCGCCCCGTGACGTGGTCGCGGCCTGTCTGCCCGACCCGGCCTCCCTGGGCGAGCTGATGCGGGGCAAGACCTGTGCCGGTACCTGGGTGAAGGGCACGAAGGGCGGCGCGCCCCGCGAGGTGTACCTCTACCACGTGGTCGACAATCAGTGGTCGATGCGCGAGTACGGCTCCCAGGCCGTGGTCTGGCAGACGGCGATCAACCCGGTGATCGCCCTGGAGCTGGTGGCGGGCGGTGTCTGGAGCGGCGCGGGTGTGCTCGGCGCCGAGGCGCTGGATCCGCGCCCGTTCCTCGATCTGCTCGTCGCGTACGGGTCGCCTTGGGGCATGCGCGAGCAGTGAACGCGGGGCCCGGCCGTGGGGCCGTTCGCGAGCCCGTCCACGGTCTCACCACTGGCCGTTCGCGGGCCGTCGAAAAAAGTCGAGAAGATTTTGGGCGACGATGTCGAGAACCCGGATCCGGCTCCGTCCCCGTAGTGAGAGCGACCAGAATGGGCCGCCCAGCACCGAGGAGAGAGACATCATGGCCAAGTACCTGCTGCTCAAGCACTACCGCGGCGCCCCGGCAGCGGTCAACGACGTCCCGATGGACCGGTGGACGCCCGAGGAGATCTCGGCGCACATGCAGTACATGCAGGACTTCGCGGACCGGCTGGAGAAGACCGGGGAGTTCGTCGACGGTCAGGCGCTCGCCCCCGAGGGTTCGTGGGTCCGGTACGACGGTGAGGGCCGCCCGCCGGTCACCGACGGGCCGTTCGCCGAGACCAAGGATCTGATCGCCGGCTGGATGATCATCGATGTCGACAGTCACGACCGGGCCGTCGAACTGGCCGGGGAGCTGTCCGCCGCTCCCGGGGCGGGCGGGAAGCCGATCCACGAGTGGCTGGAGGTGCGCCCGTTCCTGACCGCGCCGCCCACCGTCACGGAGGGACGCCCCGATGGACGAGCTCCTTCTGCGGAGCCTCACCCCGGGCGTGCTCGCCGTCCTCGTCCGCCGCGGAGCAGATTTCGCGGCGGCCGAGGACGCCGTGCAGGACGCCCTGGTCGAGGCGGTCCGCGTCTGGCCGGACGACGCGCCGCGGGATCCGAAGGGCTGGCTGGTCACCGTGGCCTGGCGGCGGTTCCTCGACGCGACCCGGGCGGATGCCTCCCGGCGGCGGCGCGAGGACCTCGTCGAGGAGGAGCCGGCGCCGGGCCCCGCGTCGGCGGTGGACGACACGCTCCAGCTCTACTTCCTGTGCGCCCACCCGTCGTTGAGCCCGTCGTCGGCCGTCGCGCTCACGCTGCGCGCCGTCGGCGGGCTCACGACCCGCCAGATCGCCCGGGCGTATCTGGTGCCCGAGGCGACGATGGCGCAGCGGATCAGCCGGGCCAAGCGCACCGTCTCCGGGGTGAGGTTCGACCGGCCCGGCGATGTCTCCACCGTGCTGCGCGTGCTGTATCTGGTCTTCAACGAGGGCTATTCCGGGGATGTCGACCTCGCCGCGGAGGCGATCCGGCTCACCCGGCAGCTCGCGGCGGCGATCGACCACCCGGAGGTGGCGGGGCTGCTCGCCCTGATGCTGCTCCACCATGCCCGGCGCGCCTCCCGGACCGCGCCCGACGGGAGCCTGGTGCCGCTCGCCGAGCAGGACCGGGGCCTGTGGGACACCGGGATGATCGCCGAGGGCGTGGAGATTTTGCAGGCGGCCCTCGCCCGGGACCGGCTGGGCGAGTTCCAGGCCCAGGCCGCCGTCGCGGCGCTCCACGCTGACGCGCCGACCGCCGAGGAGACCGACTGGGTGCAGATCGTCGAGTGGTACGACGAGCTGGCGGGTCTGACGGACAGCCCGGTCGTCCGGCTCAACCGGGCGGTGGCGGTCGGCGAGGCGGACGGTCCGCGTGCCGGGCTGGCCGAACTCGCCGCGCTGAGCGACTCGTTGCCGCGCCGTACGGCGGTCGCGGCGTATCTGCACGAGCGTGACGGCGATCTGCCGACGGCCGCGCGGCTGTACGCGGAGGCCGCCCGCAAGGCTCCCACGCTCGCCGAGCGCGACCATCTGACGCGCCGGGCCGCGCGGCTCAACGCCGGTCTTCGGCGTTGAGGCGGGGGCGGCGGCCTCCGGCTCCGAAGGCGTTCGAAGGTGGCGGACCGGGCCGGCGGGCCACCACCCTCATCGTGACAATTAGGTAAGCCTCACCTAATATGCGTTTGTCGTCTTCGGGTCCCCACACGCCGAGAAGCCGGTATCCCCCCTTCTTTCGTTCGTCTCCCGGGCACGGCTCCGTTCCGACGCGCGCTGTGCCCCTCCCCCGAAGGAGACATGCAGCGCATGTCCATGCCCCGCCGCGGCCGCCTGGCCGCTCTCGCCGCCCTGACCGTCATATCCGTGGGCGCCGGCGTCCTCGCCGTTCCCGCCTCCGCCGCCCCGGGGGTCCACGCCGCGGCGCGGGCCGAGACCGGCGGCACGACGTCGGCGGCCGCCCCGATCCTGGTGACCGGGCAGTCCTCCTGGGGCTTCAAGGAGTCCTGGGTCCGTTACGTCGCGATGTTCGGCGGCTCGGTGACCGCGGGCGGCGGTGCGACCGCCGACGCGGCCGGAAAGGTCGACTACCCCGTCAAGCACGGCTCGGTCGACCCGGCGGGGCGCTCCGCCGATGTGCGCTTCGGCGGCTCGGTGACCTACGCGGTGCCCAGCCACGGGATCACCGCGATCACGCTGGCCAACCCGCGTGTCGTCCTCAAGGACGGCCAGGGCACGCTGCACATGGACGTGACAACCGATCTCGTCGCGGGTGAGGACCCGGTCACCACGTCCGGGGTGCCGCTCGCCACCCTCGCGGCGTCCGCCGGCTCCCTCGACGGTGGCGCACTCGACTGGTCGGGCATCACGGCCTCGCTCACCGGCGAGGGCGCGGCGATCTTCGCCTTCCAGGGCCGGCCCATGTACCCGGCGGGCACGGCGCTGGATCCCCTCGCCATCAGCGGTACCGTCAGCGTCCCGACGCTGACGGTCAGCCAGGTCACCGATCTGGGCGCGGAGACCGAGGTCACCGTCAGCGGCAAGGGCTACCAGCCCGGGCGCGGCGTCTACCTGGCCCAGTCCATCGCCATGCCCGGCACCACGTACCCCAGCGTCTTCGGCAACGCGGTGTACGTCCGCCAGGTCGGCGCGGACGGCACCTTCAGCGTGACGGCGAAGCTCACCGAGACGTTCACTCCCTCCGGGGGCCCCGCCGTCGACTGCCGGACCACCGCCTGCTTCGTCACGAGCTTCAACTCGCACGACAGCGCCGACCCCACCTGGATGCCGTCCCGCGCCCAGGACGTGGCCCAGCCGCTCACGTTCGGCGTCGAAATCCCCGCCGCCACCATCACCCAGCAGCCCGTCTCCCGTAAGGTCCGCTCGGGCGCCACCGCCGCCTTCACCGCCGCCGCGGACGGATACGACTCGGTCCGCTGGGAGCGCAGCGCCGACAAGGGCGCGACCTGGAGCACCGTGTCCGGGGCCACCAAGGCCACCCTGTCGGTGAAGGCGTCCGCCGCCCTGAACGGCCACCGCTACCGCGCCGTCTTCGTCAACGCGTCCGGTGAGACCGCCACGTCGGCCGCGACGCTCACGGTGTCCGCCGTGCCCGCCCGTATCGTCTCCTTCAACGCCTCCCCCGAGCCGGTCGGCAAGGGCAGCAAGCTGAAGGTCGTCGGCACGCTCCAGACGTCCGGCGCCACGGACGACGTCTGGCGTCCGCTCGCCAAGACGCCCGTGGTCGTCGAGTTCCGGGCGAAGGGCGCCAAGACCTGGAGCCGCGCCGCGTCGGTCACCACGGACAAGAAGGGCGTGGCCACGGCGTCGGTCACCGCCGTCAAGGACGGCACCTGGCGGGCCCGTTACGCGGGGACCGCCGACCGGGCCGCGGCCGTGAGCTCCTCGGACTACGTGGACGTCAAGCTGCGCACCTCGGTGTCCGGCTTCAACGCCTCCCCGGAGCCGGTCCGCAAGGGCCGCACGATCACGGTCAAGGGCACCCTGCGCAGCCTGGACGGCACCTGGAAGAACACCTCCGGCCAGTCCGTGGTCATCCTGTTCAAGGCCGACGGTGCCGCCAAGTGGAGCAAGTCGGCGACCGTGAAGACCAACAGCAAGGGCGTCTTCTCGAAGGGCTTCACCGCGAAGAAGGACGGCACCTGGAAGGCCCAGTTCAAGGCCACCTCGTCCCGCCTGGGCACGACCAGCTCCGGTGACCACGTCGACGTGCGCTGAACCAGGGCACGTAAGCCCAGCGAGTGAGCGGGCCGCGGCCGACGGGAACGGTCCCGTCGACCGCGGCCCGCATACGTTCCCGACGTCCCGCGTACGTCCCCGACTCGCGGTTCCGCTGCCTCGGTCGAGCGGCGGGTGGGCGTTACGGAGCAGTTCCTGGAACTGCCCGGAGAACCAGTGCCCGGCCGGAGGCGGGCAGTTGGGCGACGAAGACTCCGTAACGCTGGTCTAGTCCAAGACGTGTCCGTCCCCCTATCCTCACCCGTAGCCGGTGACACACCGTCCCCCACCCAGGTTGCCTGCCGGCTCGTGCCCCCACTCAACTCCGTTCGAGCAGCCGGGTGACTTCCCCCCATTCGCCGCCTCCAGGAGGTCACGGTGAAATTTCGTACCAGAAGCTCGGCGATCATCGGAACGCTCTGCCTCGTCACGTCCCTGGCGTTGGCCACGGCGTCGGCGGACGAGCCCGCCGACGCCCCCGTTCAGCAGGTGAGCGCCTCCCTGACCGAAGTGGCCAGGGCCCAGGGGCCGTCCGCGGGCGCGGCCGGACCCGATGACACGCTGTGGATCGCCGAACGCGCTGGCACCGTACGGGTTTTGGACGATTCCGGGCTCGGGGATCCCGTCCTCGACATCTCCGACGAGACCACCACCGACGGCGAACGCGGCCTGCTGGGCGTCGCGTTCGACAAGACGTTCGCGCACTTCTACATCTCGTACACCGACCTCGAAGGCACGAGCACGATCGACGAGTTCGCGGTGGAGGGCGGTCAACTCCGGCCGGAGACACGGCGTACGGTCCTCACCCAGACCCAGCCGTACGCGAACCACAACGGCGGGGACATCAAGTTCGGCCCCGACGGCTATCTGTACATCGCCTTCGGGGACGGCGGCTCGGGCGGCGACCCGCACGGCAACGGGCAGAAGCTCGACACCCTGCTCGGCAAGCTGCTGCGGATCGACCCGAGCGGCGGCGAACCGTACGCGGTCCCGGCCGACAACCCGTTCGTGGACGACGCGAACGCGAAGGACGAGATCTGGGCGTACGGGCTGCGCAATCCCTGGCGGTTCTCCTTCGACGCGGGCACGGGCGACCTGCTGATCGGCGATGTCGGCCAGAGCGACTGGGAGGAGATCGACTGGGCCCCGGCGGCCAGTAAGGGCGGCGAGAACTACGGCTGGTCCTCCATGGAGGGCACGCACCCCTTCCGGGGCGGCACAGAGCCCGCGAACCACGTCCCGCCGGTCCACGAGTACGACCGTACGGGCCTGGGCTGCTCGGTGACCGGCGGATTCGTCTACCGCGGCGACGCGCTCCCGGACCTCCGGGGCAGCTACGTGTTCAGCGACTACTGCGACGGCACCCTGCGGACACTCCAGCTGGAGGACGGCGAGGTGACCGGCGTGGGCGACCTCGGCGTCAGCGGCGGCGAGGTCATCTCGTTCGCGGAGGGCGGCGACGGCGAGCTGTACGTGCTCGGCAGCAACGGCGTCGTCTCGCGCGTCGATCCCGCGTGAGCGGCTGACCCGCGCGGGAGGCCGACCGCGTGGACCGGAGGCCGGCCCCGCCGAACATGATGATCGGCGGGGCCCCTTCTTGTCCGAGCCTTCTCCGCGTTTCTCCGTGGCTTCGCCGCGCTGGTGGCCGCGGCGGGCGTCCCGGTCGAAGATGCCGAGCAGCTCGCACGGACCGCCCTCGGCGCCGATCGCGTGCGGGAGCATCGTGGGGAACTCCGCCGCCTGGTTCGTCTCGATCCGCAGGCGGCGGTTGCCCAGGAGCAGGATCGCGGTGCCGGACAGGACGACGAGCCATTCCCGGCCCGGATGTGCGCGCAGCCGCGAGGGGTTGTCGGGCGGCGGCTCGGTGATGCGCTGGCGGATGACGGTCATGCCGGGCTCCGCCTTGATGGGCCACCGCATCTGCCCGTGTGCCCCGTCGATCATCGGGTTGGAGACGATGTCGTCGGAGGCGGTCTCGACCAGCTGGTCGAGCGAGGTGTCCAGGGCACGGGCGAGCGTGACGAGCTGGTCCAGGGCCAGCCGCCGCCGGCCGTTCTCGATGCGGCTGAGCGTGGACTGGCTGACCTTCGCCCGGGCGGCCAGCTCCTACAGGGACCAGCCCTGGGCCACGCGCAGGGCGCGGATCCGTTTGCGTACCAGACTGTCCAGCTCACCATCTTCTTGCGTCATGGGCATGAGCGTATGCCAGTGAGGCAAAGTACGCCGGGCGGCGGTGGTTCCCAGCGCATCGGCGTCCGCGTGACCATGGTCGGGCCATGTCCGGATCTGTGGGATATCCGACCCTCGGGACATGGCGCACCCGGGGCCGGAAGCCCAAGCTGGAGTGAGCTGATCTCCATGGCCTGGATGACCTGGATGACCTGGATGGTCCGGACGTTCGAGGAAGGGAGCGGACACCCCATGCCGACCGATACATCGACCCCTACGTCGACCGCCCGTGCGTCACTCACGGAGCGCGTCCGGGTTCCGGACACCGCGCTCGCCCGGGAGGCGGCCGAGCTGGTGCGGGACACGGCCAGCGAGCTGATCTATCACCACTCGTGCCGGGTCTTCTGGTTCGGAGCCCTCCAGGGGCAGCGCCGCGACCTGAGCTTCGACCCCGAACTCCTTTACGTGGGGGCTCTGTTCCATGATCTCGGCCTCGGCGAGTCCTTCCGGTCCAGCGGTCGGCGCTTCGAGGTGGACAGCGCGGACGAGGCGCGTCGCTTCCTCCAGGCGCGCGGGGTTCCGGAGGACAGCGTGCGGCGGGTCTGGACGGCCATCGCCCTGCACACGACCCCGGGCATCCCGTCGTTCATGGAGCCCGAGGTGGCCCTCGTGACCGCCGGGGTGGAGTACGACGTACTGGGCATCGGTTACGAGGATCTCTCCCCGGCCGACCGGGCGGAGGTCGTCGCGCTCCATCCCCGGCCGGACTTCAAACGGCGGATCCTCGGGGCGTTCACCGACGGTGTCGGCCCGAAACCGGAGACGACGTTCGGCAACGTCAAGGCCGACGTCCTGGAGCACTACGTCCCCGGCTTCGAACGCGGCGACTTCGTCCGCACCGTTCTCGACTCCCCCTGGCCCGAGTGACCGGCGCCACCCGCCCCCACCTGGTGGCCGTCGTGGCGTTCGACGGGGTTCAGCTCCTCGACGTCACCGGCCCGGCGGAGGTGTTCACCACGGCCAACGGCCACGGGGGCCGCTACGACGTACGGATCGTCTCGGTGACCGGGCAGGACGTCCGGACCTCCGGCGGGATCAGGCTCGGGGTCGACGGCCCCCTGGACAGTCTCCCGGGGCGGCTCGGAACGCTGCTGGTGCCGGGCCGGCGGGACTGGCGGCGGGCGGTGGAGGACGCCGCGCTGACGTCCGGGGTACGGGATCTCGCCGGGCGGTCCCGCCGGGTGGCGTCGGTGTGCGCGGGCGCGTTCGTGCTGGCCGAGGCGGGTCTGCTGGACGGCCGCAGGGCGGCGACGCACTGGCGGCTCGCCGGTGAACTGGCCGCCGCCTACCCCGCAGTGACGGTCGAGTCCGATCCGCTCTTCGTACGCGACGGCCCCGTGATCACCTCGGCGGGCATCACCGCCGGCATGGACCTGGCGCTGTCCCTGGTGGAGGAGGACCACGGCGCGGGTCCGGCCCGTGACACCGCGCGGGAGCTCGTGGTGTTCATGGCCAGACCGGGCGGCCAGTCCCAGTTCAGCGCCCGGCTGCGGCCGCGCGAGGCCGGGCATCCCGCCGTACGGGCGGCCATGGACGCGGTGAGCGCCGACCCGGCCGGTCCGCACTCTCCGGCCACGCTCGCCCGGCTCGGCAGGGTCTCGGCCCGGCATCTGAGCCGGCTGTTCCGCGGCGAGACCGGGCTCTCGCCCGCCCAGTACATCGAATCCGTACGCCTGGAGGCCGCCCAGGCGCTCCTGGCCTCGGGCACCGATCCCATCGAGGCGGTGGCCGAGGGAGCGGGTTTTGGATCGGCCGAGACGATGCGCCGGGCGTTCCAGCAGACGCTGGGCCTCTCCCCCACCCACTACCGGGCCCGGTTCCGGACGACGGCGACGGCGGCAGGCGCGGCGGCACAGGTGGACGGCTGAGCCTTGCCGCGGACGGGCGCCGCCGAGCGGGGCCGCTCGCACGGCAGGCGCCGGAGCCCGTCGTCGGCCCCGCGTCGCGGCGGGGGTGTGGCCGGCACGTACGGTACAGCAGGTGAACGAACCGCTCGAAGCCGTGACCGGCCACCCTGCGGACGGACGTGTCCCGGCCCTGACGACCCGCGTGTTCCTGGCGCTCGCACCGCCCGACGACGCGAAGGACGAGCTGGCGCGCGTACTGCGTCCGGCCTATGACGCCTATCCGCGCATGCGGTGGAACCGCATCGAGGACTGGCACATCACCCTCGCGTTCCTCGGGGAACTTCCGGTCGCCGCCGTTCCGCCCCTGATGCCTCCGCTCGCCGCGTTCGCGGCCCGGCAACGGCCGTTGCGGCTGGCGCTGAACGGCGGCGGGCACTTCGACGAGCGGGTGTTGTGGACCGGGGTCACGGGGGACCTCGAAGGGCTGCACCGCCTCGCCGTCGACGTACGCACGCTTGTCAGGGAGTGCGGTGTCTCCTTCCCCGAGCGGCCGCTCCGGCCGCATCTGACGCTGGCCCGGTCCCGCCGGGGCGACCACGCGGACACGGTGGAGGCCGCGGCCTCACTCGCCGCGTTCGGCGGCCGGGAGTGGGAGGCCGGGCGTCTCCACCTGGTGGGCAGCAACATCGGCCGTGGTCCGGGGCCGATCCACTACCGCGACATCGAGGCCTGGGACTTCCGCCACGGGGCCGGCGGCTGAGCCCGCCCCCTCCTCTGCGACGCGGTCACGTGGTGTCGTGCCGCGTGGGCCCTGCGTGCGTCAGCAGAAACTCGGTCGCCCGCGCGATGGCCTCGGCGGATGTGCCGTGGACGGCCTCCGACTCGTCCTCCTGGAGGTCGGCGCCCGTGGCGGTGTACCACCAGGCGTCGGCGCCCGGGTCGTGGTGAATCACGGCGTCACCCCCCGCGTAGTGGAGCGGGATCGACTCACTGGCGGACTTCTCCGGTACCGCGTGGGGCCACTTGAGGCGGGCCGACTGGCGCTTGATGCCGCCCCAGGCCGCGCCGAGCTGCGCGTAGCTGGAGCCACCGCGTCCGGCGACGGTGGCCGCGCTCTCGGCCGGCCGGTCGACGGACCGCTTGGCTTCGTAGAGCGACCGCAGCATCGCCAGTTGCACGTCGGGCGCGGCCATGAGCGCGGCGTCGAAGGGCTTTCCGGCGGTGCGGTAGTCGACAGGTTGCACTGTCAGTCGGCGTCCGCCGCCTCCCCCAGCGCGCCCGTGAGTCGGCCCAGGATTTCCTGCAATCCGAGAACCTCCTCCAGCGACAGACCGGTGGCGACGAGCACGCCGCGCGGGACGGACAGCGCGCGCTCGCGCAGCCCCGCGCCCTCGTCGGTCAGTTCGATCACGACGGAGCGCTCGTCCTCGCGGCTGCGTTCGCGCCGGACCAGGCCGGCGCTCTCCAGTCGCTTGAGCAGCGGCGACAGGGTTCCCGAGTCCAGGTGGAGCCGTTCCCCGATGGCCTTGACCGACTGCGGGCCCTGTTCCCAGAGGACCAGCATGACCAGGTACTGCGAGTAGGTGAGCCCGAGATCCTTCAGCGCCCGCCGGTAGTAACCGCCGAACGCCCGCGAGGCGGCGTGCAGCGAGAAGCACACCTGGTGGTCCAGTCGCAGCAGCTCCGCGTCAGGGATGGCGGAGAGGTCGGGCGAGGCGCTCGGAGCAGTGGTCATGGAACCAGCGTACCGCCGCACGCCCCATCGAGTTGTGCACAACTTAGTTGTGTGCAATCTTTATATCCGTAGCCGCGACCAGCCGGGTCGGGGCTCCAGAGGAGGGTCATCCCATGGACGCGTTGTACACCGCCGCCGCCACCGCCAACGGCCGCGAGGGCCGTGCCGTCAGCTCGGACGGCCGGCTCGACCTGCCCCTGGCCATGCCGCCGGCCCTCGGTGGCAACGGCAAGGGCACCAACCCCGAGCAGCTCTTCGCCGCGGGCTACGCGGCCTGTTTCGCCAGCGCGATGGCAGCGGTCGGCCGCGAGATGAAGGTCGACACCAAGGACGCGTCCGTGACCGCTGAGGTCTCCATCGGCAAGGACGGCGACGGCTTCGGGCTCGCGGTCGTCATGCGCGTGGAGCTCCCGGACTCCCTCGCGGGCGAGACCGGCCAGAAGCTGGTCGAGGCCACCCACGCCTACTGCCCGTACTCCAAGGCCACCCGGGGCAACATCGACGTCCAGCTGGTCATCGAGTAGCCGGCATCGGCGGGGTCCGGGCCATGGCCCGGGCTCTCACTCCTTCAAGCGGGCCAGCACCGCACCGACCGCACGGTGCACAACCTCGCGTGCCCCGTCGGCCGGGTCGAGCGTCTCGAAGCCGTGCCGCCCCTCCGGTACGTCGATGATCTCCAGGTTCGCCCCGCAGCGGGTCGCCTCGGTCACGAACTCTTCGACGGTCGCGGCGATCTCGGCGCTCTCCCGGCCCGCCCGGACCAGGACGACGGGGAGGTCACCGGCGCGGGAGAGGGCCCGGACGGGGTGGAAGCGGGAGCCGGTCAGCCCCCAGCCCGGCAGCGGCGCGAGAATCGGGTAGTTCGCGGCCAGGCAGCGCAGCCACACCGGCGGGTCCGTCAGCCACTCCGCCGTGATCGGGCCCCCGCCCGAGAAGAACCACAGCGCGATCCGGTCCGCGTCCACGCGTGGATCGGCGCGCACCCGCTCCACCGCGTCGGCCACGTCGGCGGCGGCCTGTTCGTAGTCCGTCACGGCGTGCAGACGGTGGTCGAGCGTCACGCCCCCGACTCCCTGTCCGGCGACGTGGCGTGCGTACCCCGTCAGGGTCGGCCAGTCCCGGGGCGTGGGCGTCGCCTCGGCGGGTACCGGGCCGCCGTGCACGAACACCACGGCCGGGTGCGGCCCCGGACCGTCCGGCAGATACAGGTCGGTGTTCCCGGTCCGCTCGCGGGGGCGTTCGGGTACGTCGAGGAGGAACGGCCGCAGATGGGCGGGCGTACGGCCGGGGTCGGCGGGGGTCAGCAGGTGTCCCCCGCCGGACGCGGCCTCGGCCAGGGTCTCGGCCAGCGCTCCGGGGCAGGAGAGCATCGGCCAGTGTCCGGTGGGCAGTTCGAAGAAGGTCACCCGGGCGTCGGCGAGCGCTTGGAGGGCGGGGGTGCCGACGTCCACCATGATCTGGAGCATCTCGACGCCCGGCCCGTTTTGGGTGCACAGCACCCCCGTCGCGGGTACCGCCGCCGCGGCGCCGGTGAGCCGCAGCGGCTGGAGCAGTGTGCCCAGCGGCTGCGGCGCCGCGAGGGCGGTGAGCCCCTCGAGCGCCGCGCCGGAGAGGCCCGCGGTGCTTCCCCACCGGGGCCACGTTTCCCTGGCCGGTGGTGGCAGTTCACCTCCCGTCGCCCCTTCCCCGGCCCCGGCCCCGGCGGCGCGCTCCGCCACCTCTTCGCGCAGGAGTGGGTCCGGCACGGCAGCCAGGGCGGGGACGCCGTCCTGCGGCATCCCGGAGTCCAGGTAGACGATCCGGGCGATCGACCGGGCCCGGCGGTCGGCCGCGCCGAGTACCGGGTGGATGCCGTAGTCATGGCCGACGAGCACGATCTCCCCACCGGGCTCGGCCGCCGCCGCGTCGACCACCGAGTCGATCACCGCGAGTACGTCCGCGATATGGGTCTCCAGGTCGACGGCCCCGCCCTCATCGGTGGGGTGCTTGCCGAGTCCGGTGAGTGCCACGGCGTGGACCTCGGCGCCTTCCGCCGTCAGCTGCGCGGCGGTGTCCCGCCAGACGTACGGTCCGGTGAACGCCCCGGCCACCAGGATGAATACGGTCATGATCCCTCCTCGTCACGCTGTCTCCCGCGCCCCGGACCCGAAGCTCCCGGCAGCGCTCGCCGGTACCGTAGGAACTCCCCCTGGTGGAGGTTCAAGTGTTCTCGTCGCACGACGGTCTGTGCACCATCGGTGAGCTGGCCGAGCATCTGGGCGTCAGCGTTAAGACCGTCCGCTTCTACTCGGACCGCGGGCTGCTGCCGGAGGCCTCCCACAGCGCCGGCGGGCACCGCAGATACGGTCCGGACGCCGTGGAGCGGCTGGGCATGATCCGCTCGCTGCGCGGCCTGGATCTGTCGGTTCCCGAAGTGCGCCGCATCCTTGACGAGCAGGACGCGCAGGGCGCACGGGAGGGGGCCGGGGCGGGCGGCGCGCTGGAGGACGCCGTGGCCGGGCGGCTGCGGGTCCTGGGGTCCGAGCTCGCCGCGCTGCGCTGGCGGGAGGCCGCGCTGAGGCTCGTACAGGAATGCCCGCCGGCCGAACGGCCCGGTCGGCTACGGCTGGTCGGGGCGGTCGCCGCCCCGCCGAGCACCGCATCGCTGGCCCGGTTCTGGCGTGCGTGGCTGCCGCCCCGGATGCCCGCCCGGTCCGTCGCCGCGTTCCTGGAGGCCGCGGTTCCGCCTCCGCCCGACGACCCCCGGCCGGCCCAGGTCCTCGCCTTCGCCCGGCTGCACGCCTTCGTGACCCGGCCGTGCGGCGGCGGGGTGGGGGCCGGGTCCTGCCAGCCCCGGGCGCACGGCGGCGCGGGGGCGCGTGCGTCGGCCGTGCTGTACGCGGGCCTGGCCGAGGCGTACGACCTGGCGGGGGCGGAACTGCGCCGTGGCGCGGAGCCCTTCCCCGGTGAGGCGCTGGACGGATTCGTGGACGCGTACGCGAGCACGTACGGCCTCCGGGACACGCCTGGCTTCCGCCGCGTCCTGGCCGGCCGGCTCGCGGACGATCCGCGCATCGACCGGTACTGGGAGCTGACGGCCGAGGTGATCAGCGCTCCGGGCGGCCCTCCCGAGCCGACCCCGGGGTCCGCGCACGACTGGCTCCTCGCGGCCCTGGAGGGGCAGTTGGAGGCGGCGTCCGGCCACGGTGGTGCGCGGCGCGGGGCCGTCGGTGAGGCGTCGGCCCCGCCGATAAAGCGCGGGCCTGTCGGTGAGGCGCCTGCCCGTCGGTGAGGCGCCGGCTTCGGTCGCCTCTGCGTAGGTGGCCCCTACGCGTGTTCGGCCCGGCGTGGGCGGCCCGGCAGGTAGTCCGTTCGCCCTCCGTGGGTGGTCCGCCCGGCCTGTCCTCAGCCTGCCGCGTGCGGGCCGAACCGTTCAGGGGCGAGGGTCGCCAGCAGCGAGGTGACCACGAGATCCGTCGAGGCGGCCATGTCCACGGATTCCGGCGCCAGGAGCCACTGCACCTGCAACCCGTCCATGACCGCGATGATGGCGTTGGCCGCGTTGTCGGCCACATCCGCGCGGTCGGCGGGCAGTTCGCAGGCCTCCCGCAGGGCGTCGGCGACGAAGGCGCGCAGCCCGTCGTAGCGGTCGCGGAAGTAGTCCTGGGCGGGGTGGTCGTCGGTGACGGATTCCGCCGAGAGCACCGCGTACAGCCGGACGATGCCCTCGCGCTCCGCGTTGCGCAGTGCGGTGTTGACCAGGTGGCGCAGGAAGTCCAGCCCCTGGGGGCGGTCGGGGCCGAGCTGCTCGATGTCCCGCTGGTCGCGCAGTTCGAGCACGCTGGTGAGGAGAAGGGCCTTGGAGCGGAAGTAGTGCAGCACCCCGGCCTGGGTGAGGCCGACCCGGTCCGCGATCTCGGCGAGCGAGGCGTTGTTGTAGCCGCGGGCGGCGAAGGTGTCCATGGCGATGGCCAGGATGTCCTGCTGCCGCTGCCGGGCTTCCGGGCTGCGCGGCGTTCGGGGTCCCGCCGGACCGCGTGCCGGTCTGCTCACTGACTGGTTGCTCACCGGATCAGCTTAAGCCTGCCGGAGTCCTGGTGAAGATCTTCGGGACAGCGCGCGAGAACACCGGAACCGACTACTTACTAACCACTTAGTGGGTGTGCTTTCATGCCGTTGTCCCGCCCTCTCGTGACCGGCCTGCCCCGGAGCCGAGGCGTCCGCCGCGCCCTCCGTCCGCCGGGTGCCGCCTGTCAGCAGGTACGAACCCAAGGAGAGCCGCAACCATGCCAAGCTCCACTCCCCCGCGTTTCAGAGCGCGCGCGGCAGGCGCCGCGCTCGTCGTGACCGTCGCCGCACTCGGCGTCAATGGCACCGTCGGAACGGCCCGGGCGGCCGACCCGGTCGCCCAGGTGTGGGTCACCACGCCCGACGGGTCCAAGAAGCTCACCCCGGAGGGCGACGTCCCCTTCACGGAGTCCCCGCAGGCGATCGACATCCGGATCGACGCCGCCGACAAGGGGCAGAAGTTCACGGGCGCGGGAGCCTCCGTGACGGGCGCCTCCGCCCATCTCCTCCAGGGTCTCCCCCAGGCGCAGCGCACCACGGTCCTGAAGTCGCTGTTCTCCACGGAGGGTGACGGCATCGGGCTCAACTACCTGCGCCAGCCGCTCGGCAGCACCGACTTCGACGCGAACACCGACCCGTACACGTACGAGGACACCCGGGGCGCGTTCTCCATCGACCGGGACCGGAGCCAGATCATCCCGGTCCTGAAGCAGGCCACCGCCGTCAACCCGGCCATCCGCTTCATGGGCTCGCCCTGGTCGCCCCCGGCCTGGATGAAGACCAACAACTCGCTCAACGGCGGGAGTCTGCGCGCCGAGCACTACCAGGCCTACGCCGACTATCTGGTCAAGGCGATCAGGGCGTACGGGCAGGAGGGCATCACGCTCACCGATCTCACGGCGCAGAACGAGCCGGAGTTCGCGACGAGTTACCCCTCCATGAGCATGACCTCGGCCCAGCAGGCGGACTTCCTGCGCGTGCTGGACCAGACGTTGACCGCCGCGAACCTGCCGACCAACATCCTGGCCTACGACCACAACTGGGACCACCCGAACTATCCGCTCGACGTCTTCGCCCGGACGGGCGGCATCCAGCGGATCGTCGGCGCCGCGTTCCACTGCTACGGCGGGGCGCCCGCCGCGCAGAAGCAGATCGCCGACGCCGGAAAGCGGGTCTTCTTCACGGAGTGCTCCGGTACCGACAGCGAGAACCCGGCGACGACGTTCGGCGACACGCTGAGGTGGCACGCCGAGAACCTCGTCGTGCAGAACATGCGTAACGGCGGCGAGACGGTCATCAACTGGAACCTCGCACTCGACCGGAACGGCGGCCCTCACCAAGGGCACTGCACCAACCGCTGCAACGGCATCGTCGAGATCGACGGCGGGCAGGTCACCCGTAACGCCGAGTTCTATGTCCTGGGCCACGTCTCGAAGTTCATCAAGGCGGGGGCGGACCGGATCGGTTCCACCAGCCAGGGCGCCGGCGGGGTGCAGAACGTCGCCTTCCAGAACAGCGACGGCAGCCGGGCGGCCGTGGTCGTCAACACCGCTTCGGGCTCTCAGCGGTTCTCCCTGACGGACAACGGCAGGTCGCTCGCGTACACCCTGCCCGCGGGGGCCGTCGCGACCTTCACCTGGGACGGGAGCGGCGGAACGACCGAGCCGCCCGTGGGCTCCATCGACCCCGCGGCCTGGTACCAGGTGCGCAACGCCAACAGCGGCGCCTGCCTGGACGCGGCCGACTGGGGTACGGCCAACGGCACCGCGTTGCAGCAGTGGGCCTGCGGGACCGGGGCCAACCAGGGCTGGCAGTTCCGGCCGACCGACTCCGGCCATTACCAGGTGGTGAACCGGCACAACGCGAAGGCCTGGGACGTCGACGGCGGTGCCGGGGCGACCGCCGACGGCACCAAGGTGCACCTGTGGTCGTACGAGGGTGGCGTCAACCAGCAGTGGCGGCCCGAGGCCCTGGCCGGTGCCGGGCAGTACCGCTTCGTCGCCCGTCACAGCGGCAAGTGCCTGGCCGTCGACAACTCCTCGACGGCCAACGGGGCCAGGCTCTCGCAGCAGCCCTGCTCCGGTTCCTCGGCCCAGGTGTTCGCCCTGACCCGCTGACACACCTCGACCGGGAGCCTGACACGGGCGACCGGGAGCGCGGCGGCTCTCCGGACCAGGGGAGCCGCCGCGGCGCGTGTTCGCCGACGCGGGGTGTGGTGACGGCGCCAGTAGGTCGCGGTGTGCGCGGCGGTTTCGACAAGCACCCGTTCGACCGGGTGATCCGCGTCCCCCTGCCGGACTGACAGCGGATCAGGTCCCTTCGACCGCTTCCTTGATGCGCTGTCCGAACGCCGGTGCGTCCTTGCGGGCGGCGCTTCCCGCGAAGCCGACCAGCAGTTTGCCGACTCCGTGGCCTTCGAGGACGTTGAAGAGCCTCACGTGTGTGCCGCCGTCCGGTGTGGCTTCGAGGTCGTAGCCGCCCTCGGCAGCGGTGATGAGGTTCTTGGACTGCTCCTGCCAGCGGATGCGGGTCGGGGCGACCAGTTCGCTGATCTCGAAATCACGCCGGGTGGTCATGCCCGCGTCTTTGACGGTGCTGTGGAAGACGGTGCCGACGTGGGTCGGGCCGGTGGGGGTTTTCTCGATGCGCTGGACCCGTGGGCTGAACTCGGGGTCGTTCTGGCCGTCCGCGAGATAGTCGAAGACTTCCTCGATGGGGCGGTCGATGTCGACCGTGGCTTCGAACTGTGTGCTCATGGCTCTCTCCGGTCTTCCCGGCTCCCCGGGCCGTCATTGCGGTCCGGGGTTTATCGCGCGTATATTGGATTCTTCCGCGCACATGCAGAAAGGCCCCACGCGGAGGCCTTATGGATACGAATATATCTGGCGGGGAGCCGTTTTGTCAAACCGGGAAAGCGACGAATTGCGGGAAGAGCAGGAATTCATCGATCGGCTCCATGCCCGGGTCGACGCGCTGCGCGGGGTGGCGGCCGAGGGTGTCGAGCACGCGTTGACGCCGGTCGGCACGGGCCAGCAGGCGCGGCTGGAGCGGGACATCCTCGTGGCGGAGCGCTCGGGGCTGCTCGCGGCGCTGAACGCGGTGGACGGCTCCTTGTGTTTCGGCCGCATCGACCGCTCCGACGGGCTCGCGCACCATATCGGCCGGATCGGGATCCGGGAGGACGACGCCGACCACACGCCCGTTCTGATCGACTGGCGTGCGCCGGTGGCGCGTCCCTTCTATCTCGCCACGGGACACACGCCGATGGGTCTGCGCCGGCGTCGCCACATCACCACCGAGGGCCGCACGGTCACCGAGCTCCATGACGAGATCCTTGATCTCGGAGACGACGACCGCACCGGTTTCGAGGATCCGAACGGCGACGCCGTGCTGCTCGCGGCGCTCAATTCCGCGCGCACCGGGCGCATGGGCGACATCGTGCGGACCATCCAGGCCGAGCAGGACGGCATCATCCGGGCCCCGCACCGCGGTGTCCTCGTCGTCGAGGGCGGCCCCGGCACCGGAAAGACGGCCGTGGCGCTGCACCGGGCCGCGTTCCTGCTGTACGAGCACCGTGAGCTGCTGGCCAAGCGCGCCGTGCTCATCGTGGGCCCCAACCCGGCGTTCCTGCGCTACATCGCGGAGGTGCTGCCGTCGCTCGGCGAGACCGGGGTGCTCCTCGCCACCCAGGCCGAGCTGTTCCCCGGGGTGCACGCCACGGGGACGGACACGCCGCGCGCCGCCGCCGTCAAGGGCGGCGCGGCGATGGCCGAGGCCCTCGCCCTGGCTGTACGGGACCGGCAGCGGCTGCCGGAGCCCGGGGCGGCGATGGTGATCCCGCACGAGGACGGCGGGGATCTGATCCTGGACTGGGAGATCGCCTACGAGGCCCGGCAGGCGGCCCGGGACACCCGGCTGCCGCACAATCTCGCCCGTCCGCACTTCGTCTTCCGGGTCATCGACGCGCTCACCGCGCAGCTCGTCGAGCGCATCGGCGCGGACCCGTACGGCGGGCCCAACTTCCTCGGCCCCGACGACGTGGCCCAGCTCGGCCGGGACGTCGCGCTGAGCAAGGAGGTGCACGCGGCCGTGGACGAGCTGTGGCCGCCGCTCACCCCCGAGGGCTTCCTCGCCGACTATCTGGCAGACCCCGTGTACGTACCGGACGAGGACGCCGACGCGATTCGGCGCGGGCCGGCCGCCGGGGCGTGGACCCCCGCCGACGTACCGCTGCTCGACGAGGCCGCAGAGCTGCTGGGCGTCGACGACAGCGCGGAGCGGGCGGCCGCGGAGGCCGCCCGGCAGGAGCGGGTCGGGTACGCGCAGGGCGTGCTGGAGCTGTCGCGCGGTTCGGAGAGTTACGAGTTCGAGGACGAGGAGTCCGAGGTGCTCGCCGCGCACGACATCATCGACGCCGAGCGGATGGCGGAGCGGCACGAGGAGGCCGACCACCGCACGGCGGCCGAGCGGGCCGCCGCCGACCGTACATGGGCGTTCGGGCACATCATCGTCGACGAGGCGCAGGAGCTGTCGCCGATGGCGTGGCGGCTGCTGATGCGGCGGGCGCCGACCCGCTCGATGACCCTGGTCGGGGACCCGGCCCAGACCTCCGAGGAGGCGGGCGTCGGGTCCTGGGAGGAGATTCTGCGACCGTACGTCGGTGACCGCTTCGAGCACGTCACGCTGGAGGTCAACTACCGTACGCCCGCCGAGATCATGGAGCTGGCCGCCGGGGTCCTGAGGGAGAAGGACCCGTCGTTCACCGCGCCCGTGTCGGTGCGGTCGACCGGTGAGAAGCCGTGGACGCGGGAGGCCGGGGCGGATCTGGCGGGCGCGGTGGCCGAGGCCGTCGCGGAACTGACGCCCCGGGAGGGGCGCCTCGCGGTGATCGCGCCGCGCGCGGTGCACGAGGAGATCGCCGCCCCGCTGGACGGGGTGACGGCGGGTGAGGCCCCGGATCTGACGCGGACGGTGGTGCTGCTGGATCCGCGCCAGGCCAAGGGGCTCGAGTTCGACCATGTGCTGGTCGTGGAACCCGCCTTGTTCGGGACGAGCGATCTGTATGTGGCGCTCACCCGTGCCACGCAGCGCCTCGGCATCGTTCACCGGGAGGGGCTGCCGTCGGCGCTGCGCTGACGGGCCGGGTGGCCCGCCTGCCCGGCGCCGGGTACCGGCGGGCCACGGGCGTGGCCGGAACGCGGTTGCCGAACCCATAGGCTGACGCCATGTCTTCGCCATTGAGTTCGACCAAGACCGCGGCCGCTCTCCGCACGTCGGCGCGGGTCTCCGCGGAGCTGCTGCTGGTTCTCGTGGCGGCGGCGGTCGCGTTGTGGGTGCTGGGCCGGATGTGGTCGGTCGTATGGCCGCTGATAGTCGGTCTGTTCCTCACCACACTGACCTGGCCGCTCGCCCGCTTCCTTCGCCGCCACGGCTGGTGGCCGGCGCTGGCCGCGTCGACGGTGACGGTGTTCGCCCTGCTCGTGGGGGCGGGCATCGTGGCCCTGATCGCGGTGCCGGTGGCGGACCAATCCGGGGAGCTGGCCGACCGGGTGGTCGCGGGCATCGACAAACTCCGCGAGTGGGCGGCCGGTCCGCCGCTGAACATCGGCGACGACCAGATCGCCGGAGCCCTCGACACCGCGACCGACCGGCTCCAGAACAGTGTCGGCAGCGTGGTCACCACCGCCGTGACCGGAGTGAGCACCGTGGTCCACGGGGTGGTCACCGCGGTTCTGGCGCTCTTCCTGATGTTCTTCTTCCTCAAGGACGGCCCGCGCTTCCTCCCGTGGCTCACCCGTCAGCTTCCCGGCAGGCTCGCCACCGACATCCCCGAGGTGGCGTCCCGCAGTTGGAACACCCTGGGCGCGTTCGTCCGGTCCCAGGCGTTCGTCGGTCTGCTGGACGCGGTCTTCATCGGCCTCGGCCTGTGGATCCTCGGGGTGCCGCTGGTGCTGCCGCTGGCGGTGCTGACGTTCGTCTGCGCGTTCGTGCCGATCGTGGGAGCGCTGTTCGCCGGGTTCGTGGCGGTGGTCATCGCCCTGGTGTCGAACGGGCCGATGGACGCCCTGCTCGTGCTGGGGATCATCGTCGTGGTGCAGCAGCTGGAGGGCAATGTGTTCCAGCCCATGATCCAGAGCCGCGGGCTCGGCCTGCACGCGGCGGTCGTGCTGCTCGCGGTGACGCTGGGCGGCAGCCTGGCGGGGGTGGTGGGGAGCCTGCTCGCCGTGCCGGTGGCGGCGGTACTCGCCGTGGTCTGGAACTACCTCCGCGAGCAGCTGGTGGAGGAGCCGCAGGAGCCGGAGCCGGAGGAGCTGCCCGAGGATTCGCCTGTCCCGTCCTAGGACGCGAACGCCGGTCATTCCGGGCGGGTGTTCGGCGGATCCGCGCCCGGCGGTGGAATCGGCTTCGGCTTCGGCTTCGGCGTGAGCGAGGACTCGATGCGGTCCAGTTGCTGGGCGAGGCTCGTCATCCACACCTCCAGGTCCACGGACAGGGGCGAGGGCGGATCGCGGTCCGGGGCGCTCTCCGGTGCGGTGCGCGGCGCTGGCTCCGGACGTTCGGCGGTGAGCAGCCGGGCGATCCGGTCGGTCTCCGCCACCAGGCCGGACGCGGTTCCCCGGGCCCAGGCGGCGGACGCGTCCGTCGCGCCGGAGGCCGGGCGGAGGCCGAAGCGCGGCAGCCACTGGGCACCGAGGAGCATGTGGCCGGCCGCGATGAGCACGGCGTGCCAGTCGGCGCGGTCGCTCTCCCCGTCGGCGGGCGTCTCGGCGCGGAACTGGGCGTACGCCGCTTCGGCGAGGCGCAGCCGGTGGACGCCCGGCCGGATCTCCGGCGCGGTACGGGAACCGCCCGGGGGTGCGAGCAGCGCCTGTGCCGTCGCAGGCACCAGTGGGGCGCACGATCTGAGCAGCCCTGCCATGGCCCGGTGGACCTCCCGCCGTGCCCCGGCCGGCCAGGCCAGGAGGCCGCAGAGCAGGCCGATGACGCTGCCGGTGACGACGTCGATCATCCGCGCCTCCGACAGCCGCCAGGTGACCGGCGCGATCTGGGCGAACGCGGTGGCCACGACGAGCGTGAACAGTGCCTGCGCGTACGCGATGCCCAGCAGCGGCCCCAGCGCGAAGGCCGCCAGCATGACGGGGGCGAGCAGGGCGGCGTACACGTCGGTGTGCCGGCCGAGCCCGATGACGAGCGCCCCGGCCACCAGCGCGCCCGCCGCGTTGCCCGCCACCGCGAGGCGGACCGCCCGCCAGGTCTCTCCCGCGGTCGTACGTCCGAGGGTCAGGACGGCGAGGAGCACCCAGAACCCGTGGGCGAGGTCGAGGGAGCCGGCCACCGCCCGGGCCGCGGCGAGGCCGAGCGCGGTCCGTACGGCGTTCTGGAACAGCACGGACCGGAAGGTGACGTTGCCGAGGACGCGCCGGGCCCACAGCCTGGGCGTGGAGAGTTCGGCGTACCAGAACACTTGGCGCGGGGCGGCGGGTTCGGTGGGTCCGCCGTGGGTGGCGATGTCGACGGTGATCTCGACCATCCGCGCCGATTCGGCGAGCGCCAGCACCCGGGACTGCCGTCGCAGCACGTCGACGGGGAGCCGTTCGCCGGGCGGCCCGGAGGCCAGCCGCACCCGGTCGGCCTGGAAGCGCCGCATGGCTTCCTCCAGCGCGCCGGCGGGCGGGGGCCGGCTGCCGGTGCGCAGGAACCGGGCGCAGGCGGTACACAGCTCCGCGACCCGGCCCAGGAGCGCGGCGGTCTGGGGGTCGGCCGGGGCGGGCGGGGCTTCGGCGAGGGTGGCCAGCTGGTCGAGGAGCCTGCGTGCGGAGCGGCCGGCCTGTTCCAGCGCGCGGTCGGTGCGGCCGGCGCCGGCCGGCCGTTCCGCCGGGGGTACGTCCGACAGGCGCAGGGTCGATCCGGCGTCCCGCAGCCGCCGCGGCGGTACGCCTCCGGGTGCGGCCCCGCGCGCCGCCTCGTCGAGGGCGGCGGCCAGCCGTTCCCGGTAGGAGGGTGCGGCCGGATCGGGCAGCAGGATCTCGCAGGCGGCGAGGAGCAGCGCGCCCGCCGTGAGTCCCGCCAGCCGCTCCAGGAGGGTGCCGGGGGCGTACGGCGGGAAGCAGGCGAGGATGTAGAAGAGCTGGAGGCCGGGGGCGATACCGACCGGGCGGGGTCCGGCCACGGCCACGAACGCCAGCAGGAACCCGACGACGAGCATGCCGCCGACGGCGGCCCAGGTGTCGACCGCGAGCAGGGTTCCCAGGGTCGCGAGGAGCAGTGCCGGGGGCAGGGCGCGGAGCATGACGGAGGCCCGCTGGGGGCCGGAGCCGGGGACCACGGAGAGCAGGCCCATGGCGATGGCCGCGAAGAGCGCGTACAGGGCGGCGACCGGGAGCCCGGCTCCGTACAGCAGGGGGTAGAACCCCACGCTCGCCGCGACGGTGACCCGGACGGCCCGGCGGAGGATCGCGGCCCGCTGCGGCCGGGCGATCACCGTTCCGCCCCCTGCGGGGGTGGCTCGGGGCGAAGGGCGGCGGGCGACGAGGAACCGCTCGGCGGGGCCATGGATCCGGGGGGACTCGGCCGCGCGCCCCGCGAGGTCCCGACCGGGGAAAGCCGCTGTGCGCTCATCCGGCACGCTCCTCTCCCGGGGCCGGGCCTCCGGCGCGGCACAGTCACCGGTCCGCCGGTCGTCTTCCGCCATTGTCGGCCGGACCTGGGTGCCCGCGCGCGACGAGGGGGAACCGTCGGAGGCGTCCGCCCCGGGCACCTGAGGTGTTCGGGGCGGACGCCTCCGACGGGCGGGGCGTGTCAGATCGTGGCGGTGTCGATCACGAAGCGGTAGCGGACGTCGCTCGCGAGAACCCGCTCGTACGCCTCGTTGACCTGGCCGGCGTCGATCACCTCGATCTCGGCGCCGAGGCCGTGCACGGCGCAGAAGTCCAGCATCTCCTGGGTCTCCTTGATCCCGCCGATCGCCGAACCCGCGATCGACCTGTTGCCGAGGATCAGGGAGAAGAGGTTCAGCGAGATCGGCTCCTCGGGGGCGCCCACGTTGACGAGGGTGCCCTCGGTGCGCAGCAGGCCGAGGTAGGCGCCGAAGTCCAGCGGGGCCGAGACCGTGGAGAGGATGACGTCGAAGGTGCCGGCCAGCTCCTCGAAGGTCTTGGGGTCACTGGTCGCGTAGTAATGGTCGGCGCCCAGCTTGAGCCCGTCGTCCTTCTTCCGCAGCGACTGGGAGAGGACGGTGACCTCGGCGCCGAGCGCGTGCGCGATCTTGACGGCCATGTGGCCGAGGCCGCCGAGGCCGACGACGGCGACCTTCTTGCCGGGGCCCGCGCCCCAGCGCTTGAGCGGGGAGTAGGTGGTGATGCCCGCGCACAGGAGCGGTGCGGCCTCGTCGAGGGCGATGCCCTCGGGGATGGAGACGGCGAATCCCTCGGTCACGACGATGTGCGTCGAGTAGCCGCCGTAGGTGGGCTCGCCGCTGCGGTCGAGCGCGTTGTACGTCTGGGTGTTGCCCTCGGCGCAGTGCTGTTCGCGGCCCATCAGGCAGGCGTCGCACTGCCCGCAGGAGTCGACCATGCAGCCGACGCCGACGCGGTCGCCGACCTTGAACCGGGTGACCCCGGAGCCGGTCTCGGCGACGATCCCGGCGATCTCGTGGCCGGGGACCATGGGGAAGATGCCCTCGCCCCAGCCGTCGCGGGCCTGGTGGATGTCGGAGTGACAGATTCCGGCGAACTTGATGTCGATCAGGATGTCGAACTCGCCCACCGGACGACGCTCGATCGTGGTGCGCTCCAGCGGGGCCTTGGCACGGGGAGCGGCGTAGGCGGCAACGGTGGTCATGCCGGAGGTTCTCCTCTGGGTGATGCGGTAGGAACGTGTCCCAGCCTCACTCCGTGCCCGGCGTTTACCCAGGCCACCGCTCTGCCTACGACCAGTGGTCCTACTACTGACGGGGACAGGCTGGGCCGCCTACGACCACGCGTCGCAGGAATAATGGAGCCCATGGACGATCAGCCGGAGGCCGCCGCGCCGGAGCCGTTGGACCGGCGGGCCGAACTCTCGGAGTTTCTGCGCACCCGGAGGGCGAAGCTCCAGCCGCAGGACGTGGGGTTGCCGGAGTTCGGCCGGCACCGCCGGGTGCCCGGTCTGCGCCGCGAGGAGCTGGCGCAGCTGGCCGGGGTCTCCGTGGCGTACTACACGCGTCTGGAGCAGGGCAACGGGCGCAATGTGTCGGCCGAGGTGCTGGACGCGATCGCGCGTGCGCTGCGGCTCACCGACGCCGAGCACGCGCATCTGACCCATCTGGCGAGGCCGGCGCGGCACAAGAAGAAGCGCCGCCCGGCGAAGGTGCAGCGGGTGCGGACCGGGCTGCTGTACCTCCTCGACAGCATGGAGGGCATTCCCGCGTACGTGGCCGGGGCGCGGTCCGACATCCTCGCCTGGAATCCGATGGCGGCGGCGGTGTTCGGCGACTGGGCCGCGCTGCCGGCGGCCGAGCGGAACTGGGCACGTCTGGTGTTCCTCTCCCCCGCCTACCGGGACCTGTTCCTGAACTGGGACTCCAAGGCCTCGGACATGGTCAGCTATCTGCGGCTGTATGCGGGCCGCCATCCCGACGATCCGCAGTTGTCGGCGCTGGTGGGCGAACTCTCGCTGAAGAGCGAGGAGTTCCGGCGGCTGTGGGCCACGCACAACGTCAAGGAGAAGGGCCACGGCAGCAAGCTGATCCGGCATCCGCTCGTCGGTGACCTGACCCTGTCGTACGAGACGCTGAACCTCCCGGACGACGAGGACCAGCAGTTGGTGACCTATCACGCGGAGCCGGGGTCGGAGTCGGCCCAGGCCCTGCGTCTGCTGGCGAGCTGGGGCGCCGACGCGGGCCGGGCGGATGTGATCGGCGGCGGGGTACGGGGTCCGGCGGACGAGCGGTGAGGGCGGGCTTGCGGCCGGGACCGCCAGGTGGTGTCGGAGGGTCTTCGCTCAGGCGCGTTCGACCGTCATGCGGGCGAACAGCGGGAGAGGGATCCAGGGTGTGCCGGTGACGAGGGTGCGCCGGACGGTGCGGCCCGCGAATTCCGGGCGGGCCGCGACGGTCCGGTTGAGCGGCTCGTCGGACGTGGCGCGGAAGTCGTGGATGACGATCCGGCCGCCGGGACGCAGAACCCGCGTCATTTCGGTGACGGCCTCGGGCACATCGGTCCAGTGGTGCATGCTCAGCGTGGAGACGACGACGTCGGCGCAGGCGTCGGGCAGCGGAACCGCGTCGGCCTCGGCGAGGTGGATGGTGACGCGGTGTCCGTGGCCGTGCTGCCGCATGTTGTGCCGGGCCCGCTCGGTCATGGAGGCGGAGACGTCGACGCCGTGCGGACGGAGATCGGGCCGCCTGCGGGCGATGTCGAGGAGGAGCCGGCCGGGGCCGGTGCCGATGTCGAGGACGAGGGCTCCTTGCGGGGCCCGGCAGACGTCGTCGGCGGCCCGGCGGTAGATGCCGCTGAGCAGCCTTCCGGAGAGCCGGTCGTACGCCTCTCCGCTGATGCCCATTCCTCCGGGGTCGGCACGAGTGATCAAAGCCGAGGTGGCCGACCGGTCAGGTCACCTCCGCGCTCATCTCCGCCGTCACCACCGCCGTCCCCTCCGCCTCGCCGACCGCGGCCGCCGCGAGGGCGGGGGCACGGGCCGGCTCCGCCGCACCCGTCCCGGCCGGGTCCAGAAGCGGCAGGGTCCTCGCGGCGGTGAGCCGGGGCAGCAGCAACTGCCAGAAGCCGGTGAGCCGGTACGGGGAGAGCCACGCGGGGTCGTGGCGGCCGAGCACCTCGAAGCCGGCCGTCGCGGCGACCGTGGCGGCCGCCGCGTCCTCGCGGGAGACGTCCTCGGCGAGCGTTCCGGCGTCGGCCGCCTCGTCCAGCAGTTCCCGTACGCGGTGGTGCCACTGCACTCTCAGGTCCGGGGCGGCGGTTTGCCCGGTGTCGCAGCTCAGCCGGAACCCGGCCCGGCTCACCGGGTCCTCGCGCAACCGTTCCACGAGGGCGTGCGAGCTGTCGACGAGGGCCTGGAGGGCGGTGTCCGTCCCGCGCCGGATCGCGGCGGACATGTCGTGCAGCTGCTGGGACGCCTCCGCCACCACCGCTTCCGCGACCGCGGCCTTGTTCTCGAAGTGGAAGTGCAGCGCGCCCGTGCTGACGCCCGCGCCGGAGCTGATCAGCGCCAGCCGTGCCTGGGCGTAGCCGTGCTGCTCGAAGACGACGGCGGCGGAGCGGATGAGCGCCTGTCGGGTCCGGGTGGCGCGCTCCTGTTTGGTCATGGAGTTATCAAACCAACTTGCCGGTTTCATTTCCAGGGAACGGGAGATCACGCCAGAGGCTCTCGGGCCCATTTTTCGGCCGTATCCGCTCCGCGAGGCGGAGAAACAGACCGGGATCGGAGAATGCGTACGCCCCTATTCGGCCGCGAAAGCGTCCGCGTGGTCGGCCGCCCAGGTGCGGTACGACCTGGCCCGGCGTCCCGTCAATTCCTGGACCGTGGGCACCACCGCCGCCTTCGCGCCCGCCCGCTGTCGCTCCGCGCTCTCCAGGAAGGCTTCCGCGACGGGCCGCGGGTATTTCGCCAGCAGGGCCGTGCGTGCGGCGTCCGGGCCCAGTTCCTCGAAGCGCAGCGGCCGCCCCAACACCCGAGAGAGCTCGGCCGTCTGTTCCCGCGCGGTGATCGCCTCCGGGCCCGAGACGGCGTACGCCCTGCCCTCGTGGCCCGTACCGGTGAGGACGGCGACGGCCACCGCGGCGACGTCGCGGGGGTCGACGCACGCGACCGGGGCGTCGCCGTACAGGGCGCGCACCACTCCCGCCGAGCGGATGCCGGGCGCCCAGGACAGGGTGTTGGACATGAACGTCCGGGGGCGGACGAACGTCCACGCGACCCCCGACTCCCTGATCGCCTCTTCGTTCTGCCGCTGGCGCCGGGTGATGAAGTCGTCGGCGCCCGGCTCCTCCACCGCCATCATGGACAGCTTGACCAGGTGGCGGACGCCCGCCGCGGCGGCTGCCCCGGCGACCCGCTCGTCGTCGGGCTCCGTGGGGCTGTTCGTCACCAGGAACACCGAGTCGACGCCCCGCAGGGCCCGGTCGAGGGCGGGGCGGTCCCCGTACTCCCCCTCGACGACCTCGACCCCGTCTCCGCGTACCGTCAGCCGCTCGGGGCGGCGGGCGAGGATCCGTACGGGGCCGGCGGCCGCCAGCAGTCCGGCGACCTCGCGGCCCACCGCCCCGGTCGCACCCGTCACGAGAATCACCGGCGCAGAACCTCTCAGCCGTCGGCCCGCGGGCCGGACAGAAGTGTGGAGAAGACCGGTTCGTCGTCCTGATGGCCTGTCACCCGGACCGTCACCGTGTCATCGGCCTCTTCCGGCAGGACCTCCGCGCCGATCCAGCACGGGCTGCCGAACTCGGCGTACCGGTGGAACCGGGTGCTCGCCTCCACGGGAACGATGCCGCCGCGCCCTGCCGCGAGGCAGGCCGCCTGACGGGCCGCCTCCAGCAGCAGCATGCCCGGGACATGGTCGTTGGGGCGCTGGAACAGCGTCGGGTGCCGGGTGTCCACGCGCAGCTCCCAGACGCCTTCGCGGCCGGTGTCCGACAGCACCACGTCCTCGGTCCTGCTCCGGCCCGCGCGGGCGGCGGCGACCGGCGCCGCCTCCGGTATCGATATCCCCTCGGCGGGGGCGTCGGCGCGCATCCGCCGGTACACCTTGGGGCTGGTGAAGCGGGTCGCGCCCATCCCCGTGGCCG
Organism: Streptomyces sp. PTY087I2; assembly: GCF_001687325.1. Lineage (GTDB taxonomy): Bacteria > Actinomycetota > Actinomycetes > Streptomycetales > Streptomycetaceae > Streptomyces. The sequence continues at coordinate 77,662 of NZ_LZRD01000012.1, forward strand.
CCAGCGCCCCGTCCCGGTGCACCGCCCAGCCCACGCGCCCCTGCACGGGCAGTCCGCTCCGCCACTTCAGGTCGGAGCAGAACACCTCCACGTCTATCTCGGTGGGGACTCCGCCGACGCCCAAGTGGTCCTGGTGGCAGACGTAGTCCAGGTCCGCCATCAGGAAGTGGTAGCCGAGCGGGACACCGTACCCGGCGTGGAAGGCGAGCATGGCCGCCTGTCGCATCGCTTCGGCCACCAGCAGCGGGTCGTGCCGGTCGCCGCCGACCGGGGCGAAGAACGGGTGATCGTGCGGCAGGACCGCCGCCACCGAGAACCGATCGTGCGCCAGACGCACCCAGTTACGGGGGAACGCGTCCTCCGGCCTGGTCCGGTGCACCATGTCGATCCCCACGGGATGCACCATGTCGGCCTCCGAATCCATTGCCGGCACCGATTCGATCAGGGCTGCTGCTTCGGGCATAACTCCCCCCAGGGGTCATGTGATGGCGAGCCGTTCCTGCGATGCACGTGCGCTGATAAGATACAGACTCAGCGGTTTTTTTTCTATCCCCGGCAGGGTCGCCCCTCCCCACACCGTCCCGGCCGTTTCCCGGGCCATCCGGCCCAGCGAAGGAGACAGGATGGCCAAGCAGGACCGGGCGATCCGCACCCGCCAGGCAATCCTGATGGCAGCGGCGCAGGCTTTCGAGAAATATGGTTATCAAGCCGCGACGATCACCGAAATACTCAAAAGCGCCGACGTCACGAAAGGCGCTCTCTACTTTCATTTTCCGTCCAAGGAAGATCTCGCGCTCGGTGTTCTCGATGCCCAGGAGCCGCCGCAGACCGTTCCGGAGCAGCCTCTCAAGCTCCAGGAACTCATCGATCTGGGGATGCTGTTCAGCCATCGCCTCCAGACCAGTCTCCTCGCCCGGGCGGGCGTGCGCCTCTCCATGGACCAGCAGGCCCAGGGACTCGACCGCAGCGGCCCTTTCCTCCGCTGGCAGGAAGCCACCCATCACCTCCTCGCACAGGCCAAACACAACGGTGAGCTGCTCCCCCACGTCAACCCCACCGAGACGGCGGACCTGTACGTGGCCGCTTTCACGGGCACCCAGGCCGTATCCCAGACTCTCACCAACTACCAGGACTTGCAGCGCCGCCACATCACGTTGCAGCGGCACATCCTCCCCAGCATCGCCGCGCCCTCGATCCTGACCGCCCTCGATCTGACCCCCGCGCGCGCCGAACACCTCGCCCGTCTCGACCCCGAGGACTGACAGCGGCCGGGGTCAGACCCCCTACTGCCGCCCGGCCGTGAGGGTCGCGCCGCGGAACGTCCGCCGGTAGGCCAGTGGAGTGACGCCGATGGCGGCGTGCAGGTGCTGGCGCAGCGATGTACCGGTGGCGAAGCCGACCCGGCCGGCGATCTCGTCCACCGCCAGGTCCGTGGACTCCAGGAGATGCCGGGCCCGGTCGACCCGCTGCTGGACGATCCACCGGCCCGGGCTCATGCCGACCTCCTCGTTGAAGCGTCGGACGAAGGTGCGCAGACTCATCCGCGCGTGGTCGGCGAGGCTTGCCAGGCTCAGCGGTTCATGGAGGTTCCGCAGCGCCCAGTCGCGGGTCGCGGCGGTGCCGTTCACCGCCGGGGCGGGCACGGGCTGCTCGATGTACTGGGCCTGTCCCCCGTCGCGCCAGGGCGGTACGACGCAGAGCCGGGCGACCCGGTTGGCGATCTCGCTGCCGTGGTCCGCGCGGACGAGATGCAGGCAGACGTCGACGCCGGAGGCCGCGCCGGCCGAGGTCAGGACGTCCCCGTCGTCGACGAAGAGGACATCCGGGTCCAGCCGCACCTGGGGGTACCAGGACCGGAAGAGCTCCGCGAGCGCCCAGTGGGTGGTGGCCCGCCTGCCCTCCAGCAGTCCGGCGGAGGCGAGGAGGAAGGCGCCGGTGCAGATGGACACGAGGCGGGTGCCGGGGCGTACGGCCGCGAGCGCAGCGAGGGCCGCTGCGGGCGCCTCCCGGGCGAGGAGGGAGGTGTCGAAGGGCGGGATGACGACGGTGTCCGCCGTCTCCAGCGCCTCGGGGCCGTGCTCGACGGTGATCGAGAAGTCGGCGTTGGTGCGTACCGGCCGGCCGTCGACCGTGCAGGTCACGACGGAGTAGCGGCCGTCGGCCGCGCCGAGGACCCGGTTCGGAATGCCGAGCTCGAACGGATAGACCCCGTCCAGGGCGAGTACGGCGACGCGGTGCGCGTTTTCCATGGCACGATCCTGTCGAAAGATGGCAATCATGCCATGGTACGCCGGACGGTCAGCCGTGAGGCTGGACGCATGACGAAGAACGAGAGCATGCGCGCCATCAGTCAGAGCGTCTACGGAGGACCCGAGGTACTGGAGGAGATCCGGCTTCCCCGGCCCGTGGCGGGACCGAGTCAGATCGTGGTCGCCGTCCGGGCGGCCGGGGTGAACCCCACGGACTGGAAGCACCGGGGCGGGCCGATGCTGCTGGACCGGCTGCCGCAGGTCCTGGGCTGGGACGTGTCCGGGGTCGTGGAGTCGGTGGGCTTCGGGGTGACCCTCTTCAAGCCGGGCGACGAGGTGTTCGGCATGCTGCCCTATCCGTACGGTGTCGGCTCCCACGCCGAGTTCACGGTAGGCCCGGCCCGCGCCTTCGCCCACAAGCCCGAGGGCATCGACCACGTCCAGGCGGCCGCCCTCCCGCTCGCCGCGCTCACGGCCCGTCAGGCGCTCGTCGACACGGCGGACGTGCGCCCCGGGCAGCGGGTCCTGATCCACGCGGCCGCGGGCGGGGTCGGCCACCTCGCCGTGCAGATCGCCAAGTCGCTGGGTGCGTACGTCATCGGCACCGCGAGCGCCGCCAAGCACGACTTCGTGCGCGAGCTCGGGGCGGACGAGGTCATCGACTACCGCACCGTGGACTTCGGGGACGCGGTGAGCGATGCCGACGTGGTGATCGAGCCCATGGCGGGCGCGACGCGGGCGCGTTCGCTCGATGTGCTGCGCCCGGGAGGCATTCTTGTGTCGCTGAGGCCGGGCGGTGACGCGGCGGAGGCGGCGAAGGCCGCCGCGCGGGAGATCCGGGTGGAGAACCTGCTGGTCGAGGCCGATCACGCCGGTATGACGGCCATCGCCGACCTGGTCCGGGCCGGTGAGCTGCGCGCGCACATCGAGGCGGCCTTCCCGCTGGCCGAGGCGGCGAAGGCGCACGCGATGGGCGAGACGGGCCGCACCACGGGCAAGCTCGTCCTCGTGGTGTCGTAGGCCGCCGGGGCGCCCGGCCGCCTCTCGCGCGTACGGAACGGGCGCCACGGCCCCCTGCCGCGCGTACGGAACGGGCGCCGGGCGTTCAGGCGCCCAGCGCCAGTTTCGTACCGAGGCCGATCATCATCACGGCGACCAGGCCGTCCAGCACCCGCCACGCGGAGGGCCGCGCGAGGACTCCGCTCAGCAGCCGGGCGCCGAAGCCGAGCGCCACGAACCAGCACAGGCTGGCGAGGATCGCGCCGAGCCCGAAGGTCCAGCGCAGGGGCCCCCGGTCGGCGGCGACGGACCCGAGCAGGAACACGGTGTCGAGGTACACATGCGGGTTGAGCCAGGTCATCGCCAGGCAGGTCAGCACGACGCCCCGGCGCGACGCGGCCGGGGCGTCCCCCGCGTGCAGGGCGGACGGGCGCAGCACGCGGCGGGCGGCGAGCAGCCCGTAGCCGATCAGGAACAGGCCGCCGAGCAGGCCCACGACGGTCAGCGCCGAGGGCCAGGCGACGACGACCGCGCCGACCCCGGCGACGCCCAGCGTGATGAGCACCGCGTCGGACAGGGCGCAGATGCCGACGACGGCGAGCACGCCGTCCCGTCGGATGCCCTGGCGCAGCACCAGGGCGTTCTGGGCGCCGATGGCGACGATGAGGGAGAGGCCGGTGCCGAATCCGGCGGCCGCGGTGGTCAGGGCGTTCGTCATGCGGCCGACGCTACGGAGCGCGGCGAGACGGTGTCCAGCTAAAGATTCTTACGTATCATTAGCACTCATGATGTCCGAGCTTCCTCTCGATCAGGTGCGCACACTGCTGGCCGTGGTCGACGAAGGCACGTTCGACGCGGCGGCGCAGGTGCTGCGGCTGACGCCGTCGGCGGTCAGCCAGCGGGTCAAGGCACTGGAGCAGCGCACGGGCCGGGTGCTGCTGATGCGTACGAAGCCGGTGCGGCCCACCGAGTCCGGTGAGGTGGTGGTGCGCTTCGCCCGCCAGCTGGCCCGGCTGGAGCGCGACGCGCGGACGGCGCTCGGGATGTCGGGGCCCGGCGAGCCGACGCCCGTGTCGATCGCGGTGAACTCCGATTCCCTGGCGACCTGGTTCCTGCCCGCCCTGCGGCGCGTACCGCAGGAGCTGGACCTCGCCTACGAACTGCGCAGGGAGGACCAGGACCATACGGCCGCCCTGCTGCGGGAGGGGCTGGTGATGGCCGCGGTGACCTCGTCGCCGGAGGCGGTGACGGGGTGTTCGGTGCGCAGTCTCGGCCGGATGCGGTATCTGCCGGTGGCCAGTCCCGCTTTCGCCGACCGGTGGCTGGAGAGGCGGGCGGGCACCGCCTTGCGCGAGGTGATCGGCGACGCCCCGGTGATCAGCTTCGACCGGCGCGACGATCTACAGGACGCCTTCGTGCGCCGCCTCGGCCCCGGGCCGGAGGTGAGCGCCCGGCGTCATCTGGTGCCCTCGTCGGAGGGGTTCGCGAGCGCCGTGGCGGCGGGCATGGGCTGGGGCATGGTGCCCGACGTCCAGGCGGAGCCGCTGCTGCGCGACGGCCGGCTGGTGCTGCTCACCCCGGACCACACCGTGGACGTACCCCTGCACTGGCAGCAGTGGAAGCTGGACTCGCCGGCCCTGGCGACCGTGGCCGAGGCGGTGGCGGCGGAGGCCGCGGAGACGCTCGCGGGCGGACGGCCGATTGCCCCTCGATCCGTTCGAGGTTAGGTTTACCTAACTCAAGAGGGAGGTGCGGAACATGACGGATGGTCAGGACCGGGAGCCCCGCAACAACGAGGACGCGGCGGTGGACTGGCAGGCGCGCGGGGCGTTGTCCCGGCTCGTGCTCGGCCAGATGGCCACCCAGGCGCTGGGCACGGCGGTGCGGTTCGGCGTCTTCGACCGGATCGGTCCGGGCGAGCTGAGCGCCGACGCGCTCGCCGGATCCCTCGGCACCCATCCGCAGGCGACCCTGCGTCTCCTGCGCGCCCTGGCCGGACTCCAGCTGCTGTCCGAGACGGAGCCGGGCCTCTTCCGGACCACCGCGGCGGGCGACTTCCTGCGCACGGACACGGCCGGCTCGATGGCCGCGATGGCCCGGATGTTCACCGATCCGGTCATGCTGCGGGGCTGGGACCTGCTCGACGAGAGCGTGACGACGGGCGGAACGACGTTCGACACGGTGTTCGGGACGGACTTCTTCAGCCATCTCAAGGAGCACCCCGAGCTGTCGGCCGCGTTCAACGAGGCGATGAGCCAGGGCACCCGGCTGACCGCCGCCACCGTGCCGCACCACTACGACTTCGGGCGCTTCGGCACCCTGGTGGACATCGGCGGCGGCGACGGCACCCTACTGGCCTCGGTCCTGCGGGAGCACCCGAAGCTCCAGGGCATTCTGTTCGACACGGCCGAGGGGCTGGCGCAGGCGCCGCGGCGGCTGGCCGCGGAGGGCCTGACCGGGCGCGTCGCCCTGGAGACCGGCGATTTCTTCGCCTCGGCCCCGGCCGGCGGCGACCTCTATCTACTGAAGAGCATCATCCATGACTGGGACGACGAGAGGTGCGCGGCGATCCTGCGGCGCATCCGGGACGTCATCCCCGCCCACGGCTCCCTGCTGATCGTCGAACCGGTGCTGCCCGCGACCGTGCCGGCCGATCCGCCGGGCGGCGTCTACCTCAGCGACCTGAACATGCTGGTCAATGTCGGCGGCCGGGAACGGACCGTGGACGATTTCGCCTCTCTGTGTACGGCGGGCGGTTTCGTCCTGCGCGGTGTGACGCCGCTGCCCGCGCCCAACATCTTCCAGATCATCGAGGCCACGCCGGCCTGACGGGCCACCGCCGAGGTCCGAAGCCCCCGCACAGGAGTACATATGCCCCAGCCCGCCGCCCGTCCTCCGCTCCGCCGCAAACGCGCCCTCGCGGCCCTGGCCGGCGGGATCGTGGTCGCGGCGGGTGCGGGGCTGCTCCTGTCCCACGCCTCCGCCACGGACTCCCCGGACAAGGCCGCGCCGAAGGTCGTGCCGCCCACGGCGAACGCGGCCTTCGACTACCAGATCGGCGGCGCGTACACCCCGCCCGCCGGGGTGGAGGCCGTCTCCCGGGACCGGGGCGCCCGGCCCGTCGAAGGCCTTTACAACGTCTGTTACGTCAACGCCTTCCAGGCCCAGCCCGACGCCCTCGGCTGGTGGGAGAAGAACGACCCGGATCTGCTGCTGCGTGACGCCGACGGCGATCCGGTCAACGACGAGGCCTGGGGCGAGGCGCTGCTCGACACCTCGACCGCGGCCAAGCGCACCCGGCTGGCGAAGATCGTCGGTGAGTGGATCGACGGCTGCGCGGACTCCGGTTTCCAGGCGGTGGAGCCGGACAACCTCGATTCCTACGAGCGTTCCGACGGGCTGCTGACCCGGGCGCAGAACGCGGCGTTCGCGAAGCTCCTGGCCGACCGCGCGCACGCGGCGGGCCTGGCGATCGGCCAGAAGAACACGACGGACCTGCTGGGACAGCGCAAGGAGATCGGGTTCGACTTCGCCGTGGCCGAGGAGTGCGGCCGCTACGACGAGTGCGCCGACTACGCCTCCGCGTACGACGACAGGGTCTTCGTCGTCGAGTACACCGCGGGCGACTTCAAAGAGGCGTGTTCGTCCGTGGGAGCGAAGGTCTCCGTGGTGCGGCGGGATCTCGACGTCGTCCCGGCGGGGCGGCCCGGTTACGTGTTCCGCGCCTGCTGAGCCTGCGTGCGGCTAGGGAGTGTCCGCGCAGACGGTGAAGACGCCGCCGTCGGGGTCCCTGATCACCGCTTCGCTGCCGTCGGCGGGCGAGTCCAGCGGGGGGCCCACCGTTCCGCCCGCCGCGCGGGCTGCCTTGGTGACCGCTTCCAGGTTCTCGACCCGGAAGCGGACGTGCCAGCGTGGGCGCAGCAGGGCGTCGGGGGACGACGCGTCCCCGCCGCCGCGCAGGGTGGCCACGGTGCGGCCGCCCTGCCGTACGACGACCGCGTCCTGCTGGTAGGCGTAGCCGACCTCGCAGCCGCCGGGTTCCTCGGAGGCCCAGCCGAACACCTCGGCGTAGAAGATCGCGGAGTCGAAGGCGTGGCTCGTGCGCAGTTCGAGGGAGGCCGGCGCGCTGTCGCGGCCGAACGACCAGGGCGGGGTCCGGCCCTCCCAGAAGCCGAACGCGGCCCCTTCCCGGTCGGCGGCCATGACTCCTCGCCCGGGGCCGATCCGGAGCGGGCCGACGGCGATCGTGCCGCCGCGTTCCCGCACCCGGGCCGCGGCGGTGTCGGCGTCCGAGACGGCGAAGTACGGGGTCCAGGAGACGGCCGTGGGCAGACCGGGCGCGATCTGGCCGATGCCGGCGACGGGCAGGGCGTCGACGTGGGCGACGGAGAAGCCCTCGCCGAGGGTGCCGGAGCGGAAGGTCCAGCCGAGAACGGTCCCGTAGAAGTCCTGGGCGGCCCGCAGGTCCCGGGTCATGAGGCTGACCCAGCACGGGATCCCGTGCACCGGGGTGCTCTGCTCTGCCTCGGTCATCGGGCTCCGTCTCCTCGCCCCCGGTGGTGAGCCGGCGGACGCCGACGGCGGTCCGGCCGGGTGGGCCTGCTGGTCACCGGCCGTTCGCGGACCGGTACGCTCCGTGGTGCCGTACGTCCTCGGAGCAGCACGTCTCCATACCTACGCCGCCCCGGGCGCCGCCGCCACCCGGGACGGGCCCCCGGGACGGGCGGGGTGCGCGCCGCCTGTCCGTCGCGGAACCGGGGTGGATTGTCAGTGCCCGGTGACAGACTGCGCACATGACCCTTTCGCAGCCGAAGGCCGACCTCCAGCGTTATCTCCAGTCCGCACGCGATGCCCTGCTGTGGAAGCTCGAAGGGCTGTCGGAGTACGACGTCCGCCGCCCTCTGACGCCGACCGGCACGAATCTCCTCGGACTGGTCAAGCATGCCGCCGGGGTGGAGCTGGGCTACTTCGGCGACACGTTCGGGCGGCCGTTCGGCGAGGTGGTGCCCGCCTTCGAGGACGACGCCGAGGCGAACGCGGACATGTGGGCGACCGCCGACGAATCCCGTGAGGACATCCTCGCGCTGTACCGCCGGGTGACGGAGCACGCGGACGCGACGATCGCCGAGCTGCCGCTCGACGCGGTCGGCCGGGTGGCGTGGTGGCCCGACGAGCGGAGCCGGGTGACGCTGCACCAGATCCTGGTCCATGTGATCGCCGACCTCCAGCGGCATGCCGGGCACGCCGATGTCGTGCGGGAGCTCGTGGACGGGGCGGTGGGGCTGCGGTCCGGCAACGAGAACATGCCGCCGGGCGACCGCGCGTGGTGGGAGGACTACCGGCAGCGTGTGGAGCAGGCGGCCCGGGACGCGAAGTAGCCCGCTCCCCCGGTCGCGTCGTGCTGCCGCGTGGCGCTCTCGCGCGGTGGGTCGAACCCTGTCGCGCGGCGCTCTCGCCTGGTACGTCGATCCGTGTCGCGCGGTGCGTTCAGCGTCCGGTGAGCGCCGCCGGTTCGCCCAGGTGGTGTGCGGCGGTGCGCCAGGCGGCGGTGACGGCCGCGCGGGCCGTGGCGGTCGCCCGCTCCACCTCCGGCGGGAGGTGCAGCGGGGAGCCGATGTGTACGTGGAGGCGGGGGCGGCGGGCCGGGGCGGTGAGGAGCCCGGAGATCTGCTTGACGCACCGGCCCGAGGTCACCCGGCGGGCGCCCGCCTGGCCGAGCGGCACGACGGGCGCTCCGGAGGCGTGCGCGAGGCGGGCGAGGCCGCTGCGGAAGCTCTCCGGCGGGGCCTCCGCCGCGTCCGTACGACAGGGCAGTCGTCCTTCGCCGTAGATGAGCAGATGGCGGCCGTCCCTGAGCGCGACGGCTGCCGCGTCGAGTGCGCCCGCCGCCCGGTGGGTGTTGCGGTGCACGGGCACGTGGCCGCCCTGTTCCAGGAGGCGGCCGAGGACCGGGATGCGCCACAGGCCGGCGGTGGCCATGACGACGGGTTCGACGCCGAGCCGCAGCAGTGCGGCGAGGACGATGCCCGGGTCGGCCAGGGAGGTGTGGTTGGCGACGATGATGCTGCCGGCGGCGGGGGCGGGGGCGTGGTCGGACGTGACGGTGAGGCGTCCGAGCGAGGGGACGACGGCGGCGGCGATGCGGCTGAGCACGGTTCTCCCTGGGTCCGGCGGGCGCGGCCGTCCCGGTGGACGGCGGTGCGGTGCCGGGTCCGCCCTTCCCGGCTTCGCCCGCCACGCCCTCATCGTCGTGGCGGGCGTGGCCGGGGGCCTGAGTGCGGATACTCAGGCCCCCCTGGGGCGATCTCCCCGGGACGGGTGTGGCGTACGGGGTCAGACGGCCAGCCACACCGCCGTGTCCCGGGGCAGTCGGCCGTCGGCGTCCAGGGGGCCGCTGGCGAGCAGGACCTCGGTGTGGGCGGGGAGCTGTGCGGGGTGTTCGGCGAGGTTGACGGCGCAGACGAGGTGCTCTCCCCGGGCGAACACGAGGAGGCCGGGCTCCTCGCTCAGCCAGTGCAGGGGTTCGGTGTGCAGGGCGGTCAGGGAGCGCCGTTGCTTCAGGGCTTCGCGGTAGAGGGACAGCATGGAGCCGGGGTCCCGGTCCTGGAGGTCGGCCGCGCGGGATGGCCAGTCGGCGGGCAGCGGGAGCCAGGGTTCCACGGTGGAGCCGAAGCCCGCGAAGGGTTCGCCGGCCGCCCAGGGCAGCGGGGTGCGGCAGCCGTCGCGGCCGGGGGCCCGCCCCTGGGAGCGGAAGTACATGGGGTCCTGGATGCGGTCCAGCGGTACGTCGGCCTCGGGCAGGCCCAGTTCCTCGCCCTGGTAGAGGTAGACCGAGCCGGGCAGGGCGAGCGAGAGGAGGGCGGCGGCGCGGGCGCGGCGGGTGCCGAGCTCCAGGTCGCTGGGGACGCCGAACGCCTTGGAGGTGAAGGCGAATCCGGTGTCCTCGCGGCCGTAGCGGGTGACGGTGCGGGTGATGTCGTGGTTGCAGAGGACCCAGGTGGCGGGGGCGCCGACGGGGGCGTGTTCGGCGAGGGTGTCGTCGATGGCGCGGCGCAGCAGCCCGCTGTCCCAGGGGCAGCTGAGGAAGGTGAAGTTGAAGGCGGTGTGCAGTTCGTCGGGGCGGAGGTAGCGGGCGAAGCGTTCCGCGTCGGGCAGCCAGACCTCGCCGACGAAGATGCCGCCGAACTCGTCGGCGATGGCCCGCCAGCTCCGGTAGATGTCGTGCAGCTCGTCGCGGTCGACGTACGGGTGGGGCCCCTGGTGTCCTTCGAGGTCGGGGAGGGCCGGGTCCTTGGCGACGAGGGCGGCGGAGTCGATGCGTACCCCGGCGACGCCTCGCTCGAACCAGAAGCGCAGGACGTCCTCGTGTTCCCGGCGTACGGCGGGGTGTGCCCAGTTGAGGTCGGGCTGTTCGGTGGCGAACAGGTGGAGGTACCACTCGCCGTCCTCGACGCGGGTCCAGGGCACTCCGCCGAACTCGCTCTCCCAGTCGTTGGGGGGCAGTTCGCCGTGTGCGCCGCGGCCGGGGCGGAAGTGGAAGAGTTCGCGCTCCGGGCTGCCGGGGCCCGCGGCGAGTGCCGCCTTGAACCAGACGTGCTGGTCGGAGACGTGGTTGGGGACGATGTCGATGATGGTGCGGATGCCCGCCTCACGGGCTTCGGCGATGAGCTTCTCGGCCTCGGCGAGGTTGCCGAAGGCGGGGTCGATGGCCCGGTAGTCGGCGACGTCGTATCCGCCGTCCGCCATCGGCGACAGGTACCAGGGGGTGAACCAGAGCGCGTCGACGCCGAGTTCGGCCAGGTAGGGCAGCCGGGACCGTACGCCCGTCAGATCGCCGGTGCCGTCCCCGTCGCCGTCGGCGAAGCTGCGGACGTAGACCTGGTATATGACGGCCGAGCGCCACCAGTCGTCGGCGGCGAGCTGGCTGCCTTCCATAAGGCGGGTTCCTTTCGGGCGGGCGCGGTCGCCGGCGGGGTGGGCCGGTCCGCGCGACAGGGAGGAGCGAGGGAGCTGGCGGGTCTGACGCCGCCGCCCCGGAGCGGGGCGGGAAGGCCGGGGACGGCGGCGGGTCCGGGGTGGGGCTGCGCCACCGAGGGGGTGGCGCGGGTCAGCCCTTGGTGCTGCCCGCGCTGATTCCGGCGATGATGTGCCGCTGGAAGACGAGGAACATCAGGACCATCGGGATGCTCGCGATGACCATGGCCCCGATCAGCACGGTCAGCGGGACGTTCTGCGAGAGCTGCACGAGGGCCACGCTGATCGGCTGCTTCCCGGTGTCGGAGAAGACCATCAGCGGCCAGAGGAAGTCCTGCCACACGGCGACCAGCGCGAAGATCGACACGACGCCGAGGACCGGCCTCGACAGGGGCAGGACGATGGACCAGAGGGTACGCAGCTTGCCCGCGCCGTCGATCTCGGCGGCTTCCAGGACATCGCGCGGGATCTGGTCGAAGAACCGTTTGAGCAGATAGAGGTTGAAGGCGTTCGCGACGGCCGGCAGCCAGATGGCCAGCGGGTCGTTGAGCAGGTTGACGTGGATCAGCGGCAGGTCGGCGATGGTGAGGTACTTCGGTACGACGAGGGCCTGCACCGGGACCATGAGGGTGGCGAGGATGCCGCCGAGGATCACGTTGCCGAAGGCCGGCTTGAGCTTGGACAGGGCGTAGGCGGCGGCGGTGCAGAAGACGATCTGGAGCACCCAGGCGCCGGTCGCCTGGACGACCGTGTTCCACAGGTGGGTCGGGAGCCGCATCAGGTCCCAGGCGTCGGTGTAGCCGCTCAGCCGCCACTGCTCGGGGACGAGGGTGGGCGGGGTGCGCACCACTTCCTCGGGCGGTTTCATCGCGCCCGTGACCATCCAGTAGACGGGGAAGAGGAACGCGAAGGCGAAGAGCAGGACGACGAGGGTGAACACCGACCAGTACGCGACCTTGCCGCGGCGTCCGGCGAGCGCCAGCGGCGAGATGACGGTGCGTACGGAGCGGGCGGCCGGCGTCTCGCCGGAGGGCTTGGCCCGTACGGCGGGCGGCTTGGCCACCGGGGGCGGAGCTGTCTGTGTCATGGCGGGTCGACGCTCCTCTCAGTCGGTGCGGGTGAGTCGCAGATACAGGGCGGAGAACGCGCTGAGCAGCAGCAGGAGCATCACGCTGAGGGCGGACGCGCCGCCGAAGTCGTTGTAGAGGAAGGCGTACTTGTAGATCAGGTAGAGCACGGTGACGGTGGAGTTCTCCGGTCCGCCGCCGGTGATGACGAAGGGTTCGGTGAACACCTGCATCGTCGCGATGATCTGAAGGAGCATCAGCATCAGGATGATGAAACGGGTCTGCGGGATCGTGACATGCCGGACGCGCTGCCAGACGGACGCGCCGTCGAGTTCGGCCGCCTCGTACAGCTCGCCCGGGATGCCCTGGAGGGCGGCGAGGTAGATGAGGACGGTGCCGCCCATGTTGGCCCAGGTGGCGACGATGACCAGCGAGACGAGCGCGGTGTCGGCGCCGTTGGTCCAGTTCGACGTCGGCAGGTGGAGGAAGCCGAGCACCTCGTTGGCGAGGCCCGCGCCCGGATCGTAGAACCACTTCCACAGCAGGGCGCTGACGACCGGCGGGATCATCACGGGGAGGTAGACCACGACCCGGAAGAACGCCTTGGCGTGCCGCAGTTCGTTGAGGACGAGCGCCATGACGAAGGGAACGGCGAACCCGATGACCAGGGCGAGCACGGTGAAGGTGAACGTGTTGCGCCAGGCGGCCGTGAACTCCGGGTCCTGGAAGACCCGGGTGAAGTTCGCGGTGCCGACCCACTCGGGGTCGGAGCCGGGGGTGTACTTCTGGAACGCGATGATCACCGACCGGATCGCCGGGTACCAGGAGAACAGGATGAAGCAGAGCAGCCCGCCGATCAGGAACCCGTAGGCGGTGGCCTGGTCGGCGATCTTCCTGCGCAGCGGTTGCCGGGGCCCGCGGCCCGCCGGGCGCGCGTCCCCCGGGGGAGGCGTCGCACCGGCGGACCGCGGTCTCGCGGGCGCCGCGGGGTGGGAGGTGGTCTTCATGGGGTTCAGCCTCGGGCCAGGATTCCGTCGATCTTGGTCTGGGCATCCTTGAGCAGGGCGTCGATGTCCGCGTCCTTCTTCGTCAGGACGGCCGAGACGGCGCCGTCGAGGACCGCGTAGATCTGCTGGCCGTGCTTGGGCTCCAGCTTCATGTCGAGCTGCTGGCCGCCGTCGATGAAGGCCTGGTAGTTCTCGACGGGGACGTTGGCGGAGGCCTTCTTCAGCTCCTGGTCCTTGGCGTCGGTGGCGCCGGTGAACAGGCGCGGCTCGGGCAGGCCGACCGGGGACTTGTCCTCGGCCGCGCGGGCGTAGTTGTTCATGTAGCCCTGGCCGGGGGTGAGGAAGGTCCACTCCAGCCACTTGAGACCGGCCTTGATCTGTTCGGGGGTGGCCTTCTTGTTGAACATGTAGCCGTCGCCGCCCATGAGGGTGCCCTTGCCGCCGGGCATCGGGGCGAAGGCCAGGTCCTCGTACTTGCCGCCGGCCTCCTTGACGATGCGCGGGACGTTGTCGGGGGCGGCCAGGTACATGCCGAGCTTGCCGGAGCCCATCATCTGAAGGGTGTCGTTGATGATGAGGAGCTGCTTGGCGCCCATGGAGTTGTCGCGCCAGCGCATGTCCTTGAGGTTCTGAAGGACGGCCTTGCCCTCGGGGGTGTCGACCGTGGCCTTCTTGCCGTCCTCGCTGACGACCGCGCCGCCCTGGGAGTAGATCGAGGCGGTGAAGTGCCAGCCGCCCTGGTTCTGCGCGCTGTACTCGGCGAAGCCCACGGTTCCGTTGCCGAGCGCGGCGATCTTCTTGGCCGCGGCCTGGACCTCTTCCCAGGTGGTGGGCGGCTTGCTGGGGTCGAGCCCGGCCTTGGTGAAGAGCGGCTTGCTGTAGAGCAGGCCCATGGAGTAGTTGGTGCGCGGGATGCCGTAGATCTTGCCGTCGACGGTGTAGGCGTCGCGCAGGGGCTGGGCTATGTCCTTGTACGCCTTGAGGTCCTTGACGTACTCGGTGATGTCCGCGGCCTGGTTGATGGAGACGACGCGCTCGGTGTCGGTGAAGTACGTGTAGAAGACGTCCTCCATCTGACCGCCGGCGAGCTTCGCGTCGAAGGTCTTGGGGTCCTGGCACGGGAAGGCGTCGTGCGCGACGACGTCGATGCCGGGGTTCTGCTTCTCGAACGTCTTGACGTCCTCGTCGAACCGCTTGTGGTCGATCTTCGCACTCGGCTGGGGCCAGCAGTTGACCGTGATGCGCGTCTTGCCGTCCGCCGCGCTGTCGCCCTCGGAGTTGCAGGCGGCCAGGCCGGTGACGGCCAGTGCGGTGGCGATGGCGGCGGTGCAGGTACGACGAAGAACAGAACTTCTCATCGGTGGACCCCTTTAGGGCAGGAGTGCGGGAAGCCCACAGCCCCGAGCTGTGCGGCGACCCACACTCAACCACCGCCGACGAATGACCGCAAGATGTCGCGCAGGTTTCGTAATTCTTTGACAGTCCCTGTGGGTGGCGCGCCGCGACGGCCGACGGAAGCGGTCGGATCGACTGAGGTTCCGGGGCATACGGAGGGCGCGCGGAGGGTGAGCGGGCGGCGGGCCAGGGGCGCGCGGGCCGATGCCGGCGGGCGGGGCGCTTCGCGGGGGTCGCACCGCACGCGGGCGCGGCGCGGGCGGCACAGACGGCACAGGTGGCACGACGAGCGGGTTTCCGCCCCGCGGCGGCCGGCTGGGAGCGCTCTCCACGCGGTTGCGTGGGCCGCTCACCGAAGCACGGCCGCCGGGGCGATCGCGGCGGGTGGCCGGGGGGGCCGCGGTGGTATCGGGTCCGTTGTCCGGACGTCCGGCCTACCGCGGCCTCACCCACGCCCACCGGCGACGGCTCTTCAGCAAACCATCGCGTCGCGAACGCAAGAATATGGCAATAGTTGCAGGACGTTTATCGTCCCGTGATGGACATGGCCGCCCCGGGGCGGCCGGCGACCGGCGGTTCCCGGCTCGCCGCTAGCGGGCTGCGGCGGCCGTTCGTACAGCGCCGAAGTCGATGGCGCGGTCGGCCTCGCGCAGGACTTCCTCGGCCACGCGGCGCACTTCGGCGGGCACGTCGCCCTGCTCTTCCACGAGGCCGGCGTAGATCGGTGCTTCGGTGCTGTCTGCGGAACTCATACGGTTGCTTTCCCCGTCGGTCTGGTGCGGAATGCCGCCGCGGGTCTGCGGAGGCGGGGGCGAGTGTACGTGGTGGGTGGCGGCGGTCGCGATTCCGTTCCGGCGCGCGGAACCCGCCGCACCTGCTGGAACGGCGCCCGGCACGGCCCCGTTGGCGGCGGGCGAGATATCCGTCACGGTAGGCGGCGGCCCGTACCGAGGTGGTGGACGGGGAAGCCCGCCCGGGCGGCGAGCGCGGTCAGCTCGTCGGCCCGGGCCGCCCGGAGTCCGACCACCGGGTAGCAGTCGGAGTCGATGTCCAGGACGGCCAGGGCCGCGCCGATCTCGCGGTAGTGGCGGCCGCAGGAGTGCAGGAACTCGTCGGTCGGCAGAGCCGTCCCGTCGGCCTCGAAGAGGACCCAGGGGTCCACGGAGGGCCGCGACTCCAGTTTCCGCAGCCGGGCCCGGATCTCCTGCGGGTCCTCCTTCCAGTCGAACTCCGCGAGCAGACCGCGCGCGGCGAGCGCGTCGATGAGCGCGATCCAGGCGAGGTTGTCGACCGGCTCGTCGATGCCCCGCTCGTCCAGCCGGTCCGCGAAGGCGCGCACGTAGTCGTGCGGGCTGTCGTGGGCGCGGAGCACCTCCTCGGCGACGTCGGGGTGCGCCGGGGCGAGCAGGGAGGCGATCTCGGCGAGGGAGGCGCGGATCGGGTCGGCGGTGTGCGGGTGGTCGGGCATGGCGGGTCTCCTCCGCGGCCGGGCGGCCGCCGGGTCATCGGAATCGTCGGGGTGTCGGGTCGTCGGGGTGTCGTCGGCGGGGAGCCGGTCGTGGCTCAGCCGCGGCGGCGCCGGGCCTCGGGCAGGGGGCGATGCCCCTCGGTCCACTCGTTGACCCAGCCGCAGCCCGAGCAGGCGTACCGCCCGTCGAGGCCCGCGATCAACGTGCCGCATCGCGCGCAACCGATGTAAGTGATCTCCGGGTGCTCCGTGGCCGCTTCGGCCGGGGAGCGCCGCTCCGAGCGGGATGAGGCCGTCATGGTCACGCGTCCGTTTCCGCCGCCGTGTCGAGCAGGATCCGGGCGAGCTCGCGCGGCTGCGAGAACATCGGCCAGTGCCCGGTGTCCATCGTGACCAGCCGCCAGCGCTCGCTCGTCAGCAGCTCGGCCACCTCGGGGCTCGGCTCGGGCCAGTCAAGCAGGCACTTGACGTACGTCGCGGGCAGCAGCCCCAGCGGACGTGCCAGGACGGCGGGATCGGTGAGGGTGGCACCGGGGTGGGGTGTCGCGCCGCCGAGGAACCGGGCGATCTGCTCGTCGGTGAGGCCCTGGCCCGCGCAGTCGGCGGCGGTCGGCGGCGGCCAGAAGCCCTCGTTGGCGGCGATGGCGGCCTCCACCCCGGCCCGGCCGTCCGGCCAGCTTGAGACGAACGACTCGCCGTCGGCCGGGACGTTGGAGTCGACGAAGACCACGCGGGCGAGCCGGTCGCCGATCCGCTCGGCCGCCTGCCCGACCGGGATGCCCGCGTAGCTGTGGCCGACGAGCACCACATCGCGCAGGCCGAGACGCTCGACCTCGTCGACGATGTCCTGGACGTGCGTCTCCAGCCCCGCCGCCGTCCCCTGCTTGTCGGCGAGCCCCGACAGAGTCAGCGGGTGGACCCCGTGACCGGCCGCACGCAGGTCGGGCTCCACGTCGCGCCACGCCCACGAACCGAGCCAGGCCCCTGCCACGAGTACGAATTGAGTCATGCCGGCAACGTAGCGCAGGGGTATGACAACGCCCCCGCGCCGCCGTCCCCCGTACCCCCTTCGCCCCTCAGCGCTTCGCCGTCTTCTCGGGGCCGGGCCCGCACCTCCACGCCTTTCGACCGATGCCGCCCGCCGATCGAACGGGATGCATTGTCGGCCGTTTCTGACTGCTTTTCGCTATGAACGGAGGCGGTGGTCCCCGGCGAGGCAGGATGTCCCCCGTGATGGGCAACCTACCCGTCGTGACGACCAGTTTCGTGGGCCGCACCAGCGAACTGGTCAGCATCGAACGGGCACTTCGAGATCACCGGCTGGTCACGCTCACCGGCAGCGGAGGGGTCGGCAAGAGCCGGCTCGCCCTGCGCACCGCCGAGCGTGCCCGAGGCCGGTATGCCGACGGCGTCTGGTGGGCCGACCTGTCCCATCTCCACGACGACCAGCTGCTCGCCACGACGGTCTGCGACGGCGTCGGCCTCCTGGACCACAGCCCGCGCCGGCCGGTGGCCGCGCTCGGTGAATGGCTGTCCGGCAAGCGGCTGCTCCTCGTTCTCGACTGCTGCGAGCGGATCGTCGGCCCCTGCGGCCGGCTCGTCACCGAACTGCTCGACGCGGCCCCGGGGCTGACGGTCCTGGCCACCAGCCGGGAGCCGTTGGGTTCGGCGGGCGAGATGTGCGTCGAGGTGCCCCCGCTGTCCGCGGGGGACGACGGGGACGAGGCCGTCCGGCTCTTCCGCGAGCGCGCGGCCACCGTCGCCCCGGGCCTCTCGCTCGACGATCCCGCGAGCGCGGCCGCCGTCGCCGAGATCTGCCGCCGCCTCGACGGCATACCGCTCGCCGTCGAACTGGCCTGTGCCCAGCTCCGCGAGAGCAGCGCACAGGAGATCACCGGACGGCTGGCCGCCCGGCCGGAGGACCTCACCGACGACACCGTCTGGCCGCGCCGGCACCGGGCCCTGCGCACCACGATCGGCTGGAGCCACGAGCTCTGCGCCCCGCTGGAGCGGCTGCTGTGGGCGCGGCTCTCCGTCTTCCGCGGCGTCATCACGGTCCCGGACGCGGAGGCGGTGTGCGCGGGCGGGCCGCTGGACGCGGAGGCCGTCGCCCCCGCGCTGGAGCGCCTGGCCGACCAGTCCGTGCTTCGGCGGACCGGGGACGGCTACCGGATGCTGGACACGCTGCGCGAGTACGGGGCGATGTGGCTGGCCGAGCTGGCGGAGGACGCGCTCCTCGCCGACCGGCACGCCCGGCACTTCGCCCATGTCGCCGTCCAGGCGTACGCGGGCTGGCTCGGGCCCTCGCAGGTCCTCTGGTACCACCGGATCGCCGACACCCACGCGGATCTGTGCGCGGCCCTGGACCATCTGCTGGCCGAGGACCCGGAGATGGCGATGGAGATGGCCGGGTGCGCCGGTCTCTTCTGGAGCTGCTGCGGCCATCTGCACCAGGCTCGTGCGTATTTGGAACGGGTGCTCGCCCTGCCGCTCTCCGCAGGTCCGCACCGCACCCGGGCGCTCTGGGCCCTGGGGATCACGCTGACGCTCCAGGGTGACCACGAGGCGGCCCGCCGCACCGGCGAGGAGTGCGAGCAGGCGGCCGGCCGCGACGGGGACCCGGAGACGGTGCTCCTCGCGGCCCACTCCGTGAGCTTCACGTATCTGATGATGGGCCGGCCCCACACCGCGTACTCCGTCAGCGACCACGCGCTGGCGAGCCACCCGGGGGATCCGGCGGACGCGCCCTCGCAGCTGCGCTGCCGGGTGATACGCCTGTTCGCCCTGTCGGCGCTCGGCCGGCTCGACGAGGCGTACGAGGAGGCCATGCGGCTCCAGCGGATCAGCCTGCGGTTCGGCGAGCACTGGGCCCGGGCGTACGCCGATCATCAACTCGCCCTCATCCACCTGCTCCAGGGCCGTCCCCGTCATGCGGAGAGCCATGCGCGCGCGATGCTCGCGAGCAAGCACGAGCTGCACGACAGTCTCGGCATAGCGCTCGGTCTCGATCTGCTCGCCGGGGCCATCGCCGCGCAGGGGAACGGGGTGGCCGCGGCCCGGGCGTCCGGCACGGGGCACGCCTACTGGCGCATGATCGGCCACCCGCACCGGGGCACCCCGGAGCTCGGGGCGATCCGCGAGCAGTGGGAGCTGCGCGCCCGGCAGGCCGCGGGCGACTCGGCGTACGAGCGGGCCTACCGGCGCGCCTCGGCCGACGACGCCGAACGCGGCCTGGCCCTCGCGCTGGAGCGCGGGAACCCCGGCTAGGCCGTGAATCGAGGAGACCCCCGGACAGCGTGGGCTTAGCATCCGGGTATGACGTCGATCAGCCGACTCCGGCTTGACCATGCCGAGGCTCTGCTCGCCTTCGAGCGGGAGAACCGGACCTACTTCGCCGCGTCCATCACCGACCGGGGCGACGCCTATTTCGCCGAGTTCGCCGAACGCCATCGTGCCCTGCTCGCCGAGCAGGACGCGGGGCTGCACCACTTGCACCTCATCGAGGACGCCGACGGCGGTGTCCTCGGCCGGATCAACCTCGTCGAGGTGCGCGACGGTTCGGCCGAGCTGGGTTACCGGATAGCGGAGAAGGCCGCGGGGCAGGGACTGGCCACCTGGGCGGTCCAGCAGATCTGTGTGCTGGCGGTCGAGGAGTACGGGCTGACCTCACTGCGCGCCGAGACGACGCTGGACAACACGGGCTCCCGCGCGGTGCTGGCGCGTACGGGGTTCGAGCCGCTGGAGGACGTCATGTTCGGCGACCGCCCCGGGCGACGGTACGTCCTGGACCTGAGCGCGGGCGCTCCCCCGGCCCGCTGACCACCGCCGCCGAAGCACGCGGCGGCGAGAAGCAGGAGAAGGGCGCGGCCCGACGCCAGCCGTGTGGCCGTGCTCGCCCGGATGGTCCACCTCGGGGGCAAGCACCGCCCGGCCGCCCGATGCTGGGGCTCGCGGGAGCGGACCGTACCGCTTCCGCCCGCCCGACGCCGGGACGCGGAAGTGGACCATGCCGCTCCGCCCGCCCGGCGCCCACCGCCCCAGGAGGCACCGTGCCCGCGCGTTCCCTTCCCCGCGCCCCGCTGACAGCCGTCGTCGCCGCCCTCGCCGTCGCCTCGCTCGCCGGGCTGATGAGCGGCCCGGCCCACGCGGGCGGCGGCAGCGGCCCGGACGGGGGCGGCGGCCCGCACGGTCCGACCGACCCCGCGTTGCGGCGCGGGCTCCAGGCGCTCGTGGACACCCCGGGCGGGCCGCCCGGCGCCATCGCCGTCCTCACGGCCGACGGCCGGAGCGAGGTGTACCGGGCGGGTACGTCGCGGCTCGGCACCGGGCGTCCGCCCAGGACCACCGACCACATGCGGATCGCCAGTACGGCGAAGGCCTTCAGCGGCTCGGTCGCCCTACAGCTGACCGAGCGGGGCGCGCTCGGTCTGGACGACACCATCGGCCGGCGGCTGCCCCGGCTGCCCGCCGCCTGGCACCGGGTGACGCTCCGCCAGCTTCTGAACCACACCAGTGGGCTCCCCGACTACATCGAGGATCCGACGTTCCTCGCCGAGCTGACGGCCGATCCCCGCAGGCGCTTCGACTCCCGCCGGCTGCTGGACTACGTCGCCGGGGACCCGCTGCGGTTCCGGCCGGGATCGGCGTACCGCTACTCCGACTCCGACAACATCGCCGTGGCGCTGATGGCCGAGGCGGTGACGGGCCGGCCGTACGAGAAGCTCCTCGCCGAACTCGTGTACCGCCCGCTCGGCCTGCGCGACACCAGCCTCCCGCAGGGCTACCGGCTGCCCCGGCCCTATCTGCACGGCTACGCGGTGGACCCGCCGGAGGCTCCGGAGGACGTCAGCACGGCTCTCAGTGCCTCGGGGGCGTGGGCGTCGGGCGGCATCGTCTCCACGCCCCGGGATCTGGGGGCCTTCATGCGCGGTTACACCGGCGGGCTGGGGATCGGCCCGGCGGTCCGGCGGCAGCAGCTGTCCTTCGTCGCGGGCAGCTCCGAACCCGCCGGTCCCGGGCGGAACAGTGCCGGTCTCGCGGTCTTCTCGTACGCGACGCGCTGCGGCACCGTGTACGGCCACACCGGCAACTTCCCCGGCTACACGCAGCTGGCCGCGGCGACCAAGGACGGCAAGCGATCCCTGACCGTCTCCCTCACCTCCCAGGTGAACAGCACGACGAACCCGAGGCTGCTGGCCACCCTCCGCAAGCTCCAGGAGGACTTCGTCTGCCGGCTGCTCGACCGCCGGAAGCCGGGCGGCGCGTACTAGGAGGGGTGGACCGGGGCACCGTTCATGGGCAGCCCGCCCGGTTCAGCCCCGGAGGGTGGCGAGCCAGTCGGTCAGTAGACGGTTGACCTCGTCGGGGCGCTCCTGCTGGATCCAGTGGCCGCAGCCGTCCAGAAGGTGGGAGGCCGACAGGCCGGGCAGGGTGGTGGGGTAGGCGTCGATGGCGTCGGACATCCAGGTGGTGGAGGCGTCCAGGGCGCCGCCGATGAACAGGGACGGCTGCTCGACCGCGGCTCCGCGGTACGGGGCGAGGTCTTCCCAGTCCCGGTCCATGTTGCGGTAGCGGTTCAGGGCCCCGGTGATTCCCGTACGTTCGAACTCCCCGGCGTAGACGTCGAGATCGCCCTCGCTCAGCCAGGCCGGAAGGACGCCCGTGGGGAAGCGGTCGCGCAGTCGGCCGCCGTCACGGGCGACGAAGTGCGGGTCGGGATCGTTCCCGGCGGGCATGGTGTCGGCGGACAGGGCGGCGTAGAAGCCCGCGAGCCAGCCCCGGACGTCGGGCTCGGTCTCCGCCTCCGCGCGGCCGGGCTCCTGGAAGTAGGAGACGTAGAACTCCTCCTCGGGGCCGCCGATCCGGCCGAAGATGTCGGTGGGGCGGGGGCCTCCGGGCGGCGCGTAGGGGACGCTCAGCAAGGCCACCGCGGTGAAGATCTCGGGGTGGAGCAGGGCGGAGGAGGCGGCGATGTTGGAGCCCCAGTCGTGGCCGACGATCACCGCGCTCTCCTCGCCGAGGGCGCGTACGACGGCGACGTTGTCCGCCACGAGGTCCAGCATCCGGTAGGCGTCGGTCGCGGCCGGCCTGGAGGAACGGCCGTAGCCGCGCACATCGATCGCCACCGCCCGGTAGCCGGCCGCGGCGAGGGCCGGGAGCTGGTGCCGCCAGGAGTACCAGGACTCGGGAAAGCCGTGCACCAGCAGGACCAGCGGGCCGGAGCCCTGCTCGGCCAGGTGCAGGCGTCCGGCCGGTGCCTCGACGGTACGGTGCCGCGGTGCGGCGGACGGTTCGGGCTGCATGGGAGTCTCTCCTCGGCTCGCGGACGGTCGCGGGTACCCGGCGATCATGCGCCGCGGTGCCCGCCCGACGCGATCAGCCTTGCCGTTCCGGCAAATTCGCACGACGAGGTGGCCGGTGCACGAAGGAGGGGCACGCCGGGTGTCCGGCGTACCCCTTAGCGGTCGGGCGGGTGGCGGTCAGTCCTCGTCGGTCTCCTCGCGGACGATGGTGTCGTTCTTGGCGTCCACGTCGAAGGTGGTCTTCTTCCAGTCCGAGCCGACCACGTCGACCTGCCAAATCACGCCGTCGCCGTCGTTGTCGTCGAGGCTGACGGAGGTGACCGTCCCCTTCTGCTTCTCGGTGGCGACCTTGGCCGCCTGCTGCGGGGTCTGGGTGGCCTGGGCGAGCCGATCGGCCGTCTGCTTCTTGTCGTCCGCGCCCTGGTCCGCGTCGGCGCGGGCCTCGATCACCTTGCCGTCGACCGCGTTGATCCGGACGGTGTGGATCGTGCCGTCCTTCTCCGCGACCTTGCCGACCCAGACCGGGCCCTCGGCGCCGGGACTCGCGCTCGGGCTGCCGGTTCCGGTCGGGCTCGGGGAGCCGGTCGGGCTGGGCGATCCCGTCGGGCTGCCGGTCGCGGTCGGGCTGGGGCTCTGGTTGTCGTCGTCCACACCCTCCAGGTCCAGGTCGACGAGCTTGCCCCCGGCGACCTCGCCGGTGGCCGTGGTGGCCGCGTCGTCGAAGGTGACCTTCGTGGCGTCGAGCACCTCCTTGCGTTCCTGCTGGTCCTCGGTCAGCTGGGCGGTGGCCGACGGCGACGTCGTCTGCTTCTGCGGGACGACCTTGGCCGCCTCGGAGGTGGCCGCGCTGCCGGCGCTGTCCGAGCTCTGACCGCATCCGGTCATCAGGAGGGCCGTGGCCGCGGCCAGGGAAAGGGCGCCGACCGCCTTGAGCGTGCGGGAACGGGAGGAGGCACTGTTCATTCGTCGAGGATCGAGTCTCATGCACGCATGACTAGCCCTCCAGGCCTTCCGTCATGTTGTCCTACCGGGCGGAGTCACCCGATCGACCGGGCGGCTCCGCCCGTTGGCCGTCGCTCCCCGGGCGGGGCGCGACGGGGTGCGAAACAATGGCGGCAGGGCCGTATTCTCCGTGCCCGGCCGGGAGGCCGTCATGAATCAGATGGTGCACACCGAGCGTTACGAGCTGATCTTCCAGATGTCCGGTGCCGCGGACGACGTGGTCTCCGTCCGGCTGACCGACCGGCTGGGGGCCGGCGGGTTCCCGGTGTACGAGGACGAGACGGGGATCGTCCGCGCCGAGATCAGCGACCGGGGCGAGGTCCGCATGCTCGCCAGCGGCGGCCACCAGGTCCCCGGCGCTCCCCTGCTGGCCCGCCCCTTGAGCGAGGACGCGCCCGAACCACAGTGACCGGACCCGCCGGGCGGGGCGCGCTGGACACCTGGGCGCGCCCCGCCCGTTCGTGTGCCCGCACCCCGGCAGGAGCCTTCGTCCGTCCGTTCATGCCCACTCTTCGCCCGAATGTGTTTACATTCCCGCACCCCGGACGTAACCTGAGCGTGAAACCACAGACTCAGGCATGAAACGGAAACGAAACCACATGTACGCACCGGAGCGTCAGCAGGAGATCCTCCGCCTCGCCCAGGAGAGCGGCCGGGTCGACGTGCTGTCCCTGGCCGAGGAGTTCCAGGTGACGGCGGAGACCGTCCGACGGGACCTCAAGGCCCTGGACCGGGCGGGGCTGCTGCGCCGGGTGCACGGTGGGGCGATCCCGGTGGGGCGGCTGGACTTCGAGCCCGACCTCGCCGAGCGCGACGCCCTCTCGGCCGACGAGAAGGACCGCATCGCGCAGGCCGCCCTCGCCGAACTGCCCGCCGACGGCAATGTGATCATCGACGCCGGGACCACCACCGCGCGGCTCGCCGCCGCCGTACCGGTCGACGCGGCGCTGACCGTCGTGACGCACGCGCTGCCCGTGGCCGCCCGGCTCGCCGATCACCCGGGTATCGCGCTGCATCTGGTGGGCGGCCGGGTCCGGCACCGTACGCGCGCGGCGGTGGACGCCTGGGCGCTGGGTTCGTACGCCGAGATCAACGCCGACGTGGTCTTCCTCGCCACCAACGGCTTCTGCCCCGACCGCGGCCTCACCACGCCGGACCTCGCGGAGGCCGCGGTGAAGCGGGCCGTGATCAAGGCGGCCCGGCGGGTCGTCCTGCTCGCCGACTCCGGCAAGTTTGGGCAGGAGCACTTCGCCCGCTTCGGCGACCTCACCGATGTGGACCTGCTCATCACCGACACGGGCCTCAGCCCCGACGACGCCCGCTCCATCGAGAGCCGGGGCACGGAAGTAGTACGCGCATGATCCTCACCGTCACCCCCAACCCCAGCCTGGACCGCACCTACGAGCTGCCCGGCCTGACCCGTGGCACCGTCCTGCGCGCCACGGCGGACCGCGTCGACCCGGGCGGCAAGGGCGTCAACGTCTCCCGCGCGGTCGCCGCCGCCGGGCACCGCACCGTCGCCGTCGCCCCGATGGGCGGCCCGGAGGGGGCGCTGCTCACCCGGCTCCTCGGCGATCTGGGCATCGAGGCGGCCGGGGTGCCGATCGCCGGGAACACCCGGATCAACGTCACCCTCGTCGAACCCGACGGCACCCTCACCAAGGTCAACGCGGCGGGCCCGGAGCTGAGTCCGGCCGAGGCGGAGGACGTCCTCGAAGCGGTACGGGTCCGCTCGGCCGCCGCCGACTGGATCGCCTGCTGCGGGAGCCTGCCGCGCGGACTGCCGCCCCGGTGGTACGCGGAGCTGGTCGAGCGGAGCCACCGCGCCGGCGCCCGGATCGCGCTGGACACCTCGGGTGCGGCCCTCACCGCCGCGCTCGCCGAGGAGCCCGACGTGATCAAGCCCAACGCCCAGGAGCTGGCCGAGGCCGTGGGCCGTCCGCTGGCCACGGTGGGCGACGCGCTGAAGGCCGCCGAGGAGCTGCGCGAGCGCGGCGCCCGGTCGGTGCTGGCGAGTCTGGGCGCGGACGGCCAGCTGCTGGCCGAGGCGTCGGGTGCGTACTTCGCGACCGCCCCGGTGGCCGCCGTACGCAGCAATGTCGGCGCCGGGGACGCCTCGCTGGCGGGCTTCCTCGCGGCGGGCGGGCGGGGCCCGGAAGCGCTCGCCTCGGCGGTCGCCCACGGGGCCGCGGCCGTGCAGCTGGCCGGAAGCCTCATGCCCACCCCCGCCGACCTCGATCTGCCGTCGGTCGTGACGACCTCCGACGTACCGCTGGACCGCGCGCTGAGCGAGCCGGCCCCATGACCCCCGCACCGCCCATGCCCCCACGATCCCCGCACCTCCCGTACGGTCCCCACCCGTACGCGAGCTCCGCCCCGTCCCCCCGAGCCGCCGCCCCGGCGGTCCCCGAGCAAGGAGCACCGCGATGAGTGAGCTGATCACCGCGGAACTGGTCGACCTCGATCTGTCCGCCGCAACGAAGGACGCCGCCGCGAGGTCGCTCGCCGAGCGGATGGTGGCCGCGCACCGCGTCACCGATCTCGACGGCTTCCTGGCCGACGTCGCCGCCCGCGAGGCACAGATGCCGACCGGCCTCGACGGCGGCATCGGCATCCCGCACTGCCGCAGCGAGCATGTGAACGCCCCGACGCTGGCCTTCGGGCGCAGCGCGGCGGGCATCGATTTCGGTGCGGCCGACGGTCCCGCCGACCTGATCTTCCTCATCGCCGCCCCGGCCGGGGCGGACGACGATCACCTCACCATCCTGTCGGGGCTGGCCCGCAGGCTGATGGACCCGGAGTTCACCGCCGCGCTGCGCGCCGGGACGGACCCGGCGGCGGTGGCCGCGCTGATCCGGGGCGAGGAGGCGGCGGAGGAACCCGCACCGGAAGAGGATGAAGCCGCCGCGGCGCCCGGGTCCGCGCCCTTCCGCATCGTCGCCGTCACCTCCTGCCCCACCGGCATCGCCCACACCTACATGGCCGCCGAGTCCCTGGCCGCGGCGGGCCGCGCCGAAGGCGTCGAGGTGACGGTGGAGACCCAGGGCTCGGGCGGTTTCACCAAGCTGGACCCCGGGGTCATCGCGGCGGCGGACGCCGTGATCTGGGCGCATGACGTGGAGGTCCGGGAGAAGACCCGCTTCCGCGGCAAGCCGCTGGTCGACGTCGGCGTGAAGGCGGGCATCAACCGGCCCGCCGAGCTGATCGCCGAGGCGCGCCGCAAGGCGGAGCGCGGAGAGATCGCCGCCGTGTCCGAGGCCGACGGCGGCAGCGGTTCCGGCGACGGTGACGGGGACGGATCCGGCGCGGACCGCGCGCACTTCGGCGTCCGGCTCCGCACGTATCTGATGTCCGGCGTGAGCTACATGGTTCCGTTCGTCGCGGCGGGCGGTCTGCTGATCGCCCTGTCGTTCGCCATCGGCGGCTACGAGATAGCGAGCGCCAAGTCGGTCGCCGACCACTTCGTGTGGGGCGAGACGGACAGCTGGGCGGCGCTGCTCAACCAGATCGGTTCGGCGGCCTTCGCGTTCCTGGTGCCGGTGCTGGCCGGGTACATCGCGTACGGGATGGCGGACCGGCCCGCGCTGGTGCCGGGCTTCGTCGGCGGGTCCATCGCGCTCACGGTGAACGCCGGGTTCCTCGGCGGTCTGGTCGCCGGTCTGCTGGCCGGTGCGGTGGTGATGGCGATCCAGCGGGTCCCGGTCCATGCGACGTTGCGCGGCATCATGCCGGTGCTGGTGATCCCGTTGATCGCGTCGGCGGTCGTGGGCTTCCTGATGTTCATCGTGGTCGGCAAGCCCATCGCCTCGTTGCAGAACGCGCTGACGGACTGGCTGAACGGCCTGTCGGGCTCCAACGCGGTGATCCTCGGCGTCGTCCTCGGGCTGATGATGTGCTTCGACATGGGCGGCCCGCTGAACAAGGTGGCGTACGCCTTCGCGGTCGGCGGTCTCGCCGATCCGACCGACGGCAGCCTGAAGGTGATGGCCGCGGTCATGGCGGCCGGGATGGTCCCGCCGCTGGCGATGGCGCTCGCCACCACCGTACGCAAGAAGCTGTTCACGAAGACCGAGCGGGAGAACGGCCGGGCGGCCTGGGTGTTGGGCGCCTCGTTCATCACCGAGGGCGCGATCCCGTTCGCGGCCGCCGATCCGCTGCGGGTCATCCCGTCGGTGATGGCGGGCGGCGCGGTCACCGGGGCGCTGTCGATGGCCTTCGGCGCGACGCTGCGCGCTCCGCACGGCGGCGTCTTCGTCGTCCCGCTGATCGGTGAGCCGTTCCTCTACCTGCTCGCCATCGCCGCCGGAACGCTGGTGGCGACCGCGCTCGTCGTCCTGCTCAAGGGCGCACGCCGGGCGGCGCCGGACACGGCCGGGGAGACGGGAGCCACGGGCTCCGACGACTCCCGGGTCCCGGTCGCCGCCTGAACACCTCACCGCCCCGCACACACGGCTTCCGCAGTCCCTCACCCAGGAGTGATCCATGCACCAGCAGACCGTCGTCATAGGCTCCCGCAGCGGGCTCCACGCCCGTCCGGCGTCGCTGTTCGTCAAGGCCGCCGCCCGTCAGCCGGTCAAGGTGACCATCGCCCGCGAGGGCCGCGACCCGGTCGACGCCCGCAGCATGCTCGCGGTGCTGGCCCTGGCGGCGCCGTACGGGGAGGCCGTGGTCCTCAGCGCCGAGGGCGACGGGGCGCGGGCGGCGGTCGAGGAGCTGGCGGAGCTGCTGGCCCAGGATCTCGACTCCGCCGCCTGATCGAGAGGACACCCCCTAGGTTGGGGGCGTGACCGAACACTGGAACGCCACCGACCCCGGCGTCCTCGCCCTGCCCTCCGGGCGGCTGGTCCGGGGCCGGGGGCTGCGCAAGCCGCTCCCCCCGGGCCCCGAACCGGACTTCGCCGTGTACCTCCTGGGCCGCACCCCGCCCCCGGTCCGCTGGGAGTCGCGGTGGCTGCGGTGGCCGGACTTCCGGCTCCCGGCGGACCGGGAGGAGGCGCGGGTCCTGCTCCGGGAGGTGTGGGAGCGGGCGGCCGACGAGCGGGTCGAGGTGGCCTGCGGTGGCGGGATGGGCCGGACCGGGACGGCGCTGGCCGTTCTGGCCGTCCTGGACGGGGTGCCCGCCGAGGAGGCGGTGGCGTTCGTCCGGGCCGGCTACCACCCGCGGGCGGTGGAAACGCCCTGGCAGCGCCGGTACGTACGGAACTTCGCGCCCCGCTGAGTATCAGGGCTTGTCGGGCACGTTCTTGAAGGTGTCGGGCACCGGCAGGGTGGCCCAGCGGCCGATCGGCCAGGCGACGACGACGGCCCGGCCGACGACCTCGTCGACCGGGACCATCCCCTTGTTGGGGTCGTCCTGGTGGTAGCGGGAGTCGGCGGATTCCTGGCGGTGGTCCCCCATGACCCAGACTTTGCCCTCGGGCACGGTGACCTTGAACCGGCCGCCGTCCTCGTCGTTGCTGCACGGGGTGTTGCCGGGGAAGACGTACGGCTCGTCCAGGGCGGTGCCGTTGACCTTCACGGGCCCGTCGCCCGCGCACTCGACGGTGTCGCCGCCGACGCCGATGACCCGCTTGATGAGGTCCTTCTCCTCGGCGGAGGGCATGACGCCGATGAAGCTCAGCACCTTCTGCACGGTGTTGGGTTCGTCCACGGGCATGCCCGCGAGCCAGTCGCCCGGGTCGTGGAAGACGATCACCTCGCCGCGTTCGGGCTCCGAGCCGAACCAGGGGGTCAGCTTGTCGACCAGCACCCTGTCGCCCTGCTGGAGGGTGTTCTGCATCGAGTCCGAGGGGATGGAGAAGGCCTGCACAAGGAACGTCTTGATGAGCAGGGCCAGCACCAGGGCCATGACGATCAGGAGCGGCAGCTCCACCCAGAACGGCCGCTTCTTCCGTGTACTCGACCGCCGCGCTCCCGCACGCCCCATGTCACCGCTCCTCGCCCCGTGAACCGCCTGTGCCCGTCCCTCGGGGGACGGGTCGGTGATCCACTCTATGGGGCGTGGGGCGCGATGACGGTCGCTATGCGGGTTCCGCGCCGACCGGCGGGACTCTCGCGCCCTCGCCGGCGCGCACGGCTTCGACGACGCTCTGGTGGAAGGTGCGGCTCTCCTCCTCGGAGGGGCAGGGCACGGGGCTGCCCACGAGGGTGAACCAGTCGGAGGAGCCGCTGTACTGCACGGCCACCGACGCCTGTCCGTCGAACCACGTCGTGTGCACGGTGAGATCGCCGCTCAGAATGCCCGCTTCTTCGGTGCGCACTCCGCCGGTGCCCGTGTAGACCCCGCTGGTCGTCCAGGATGCCCAGCTCATGATGGTCACCTTTCGGACGATGACACTGCTTGTCCGGCCGATTTCCTTCGAGTATGGCACCGCGGATGGGACTGTGCACCGGTCTGTGCGCGCCGGTCCACGGGCCCCGGTCTCAGGCCCTCTCCAGCACTCCACGGACGTACGCGGCCTGGCCCGCGTGCTGGAGATCCTCGGCGACGACGCTGATCAGCCGGACACCCAACGTCACCGGGGGCGACCAGCCCTCGTCGACGATCCGGTCGAGGGCGTGGCCCTCCAGCCCCGCGACGAAGTCGAGCGTCCGCTCCTGTACGGCGTCGAAGTAGCCGAGGAGAGGCTCGGCGGAGTCCACGCGGACGGCGGCGACCTCGTCGCGGCTGTGCCCGTAGCCGGTGTCCGTGGCGTCGAAGGGGAGCCCGAAGCGGTCGGCCCAGTCTTCGGTGAGCCAGATCTGTGCCGTGCCGGAGGCGTCGGCGATGTGGTCGTCCTGGACCCGGGTGAGGTGCCAGACGAGCCAGGAGATGGAGTTGGCCCCCTCGTCGATCCGGGCGTTGAGGTCGTCGGGCGACAGCCCCTCGACCGCCGCGTGGACGGCCTCCCCGATCCGGTCGAACGCTTCGGCCAGCATGCCTGCGGTGTTCATCCGCCCACTGTCGCCCACCGGGCGCCGGGGGCCCGGGGTGCGACACACCGCCGTACGATCGGCTCATGGTGCAGAGCAGCGCGCAGGATGTCGATCAGTATCTCGCCGAGGCCCCGGAGGCCCGCCGGGAGGCCCTCACGAGGCTGCGCGCGCTGTGCCGCGAGGAGCTGACGGGGTTCCGCGAGGTGATGGCGTACGGCATGCCCGCCTATGAGCGGGAGGGGCCGGGGACGGGCGAGATCGCCTTCGCCGACCAGAAGCGGTACATCTCGTTCTATCTGCTGCGCACGGATGTCCGCGACGCGTTCGCGGACCGGCTGGCCTCGCACGACATGGGCAAGGGCTGTCTGCGGTTCCGCAACCCGCAGAAGATCGACTTCGTGCTTGTACGTGACCTTCTGCGGGCGACGGCGGCGACCCCCGGCACGCCCTGCTGACCGGGATTCCCTCGCGCGCGGCGGCTCAGACGAGCAGGCTCAGCAGGTGGGCGCAGGCGGTGGCCTCGTCCGGGTGGCGGGCGATGACTTCGTACGTTCCGCGCTCGTACGCCCCGGTCTCCCAGCCGGCGTCCCCACCCCGCCGGACGAAGAGGAAGTCCGGTGGGGTGGGGACGGGCTCGTGGACGCCCTCGATGCGGTAGTAGCCGCCGGGGATCCGTGCTTCGACGAGTGCGGCGTGCAGGGCCCGGCGGTCCATACCGGGTTACGCGCCCGCGGGCGTCAGGTAGGCGTTGTCCAGCAGCCACTTCACATTGAGCCGCTGCCCCTCGCCCGGGTCGAGGAACACGGCGTCGAGCTTGATCTGCTGGCCGCCGCCGGGCTGCTCGAACCACGGGGCGATCGAGCCCTGCCAGACCCAGAAGGGCTTGGCGACCTTGTAGACGCGGTAGTCGCACGGGGTGTCCGCGTCACGGGTGTTGAGGTTCTGCGGGGGTAGGGCGCGCTCGGCGTAGGCGTCGCCGGCGGGGGCCAGGTAGCCGCCGAACTCCGAGCCGAAGCGGTCCAGGCGCTGGCCGGTGCGCAGCTTGACGGGCTCCTTGTCGATCTCGCCGTTCACCTCGGCGAAGCCGTCGTTGGGCGGGTACTTCCAGCTGCCGGTGTCCGCGGGCCCTTCCCAGTACTTCTTCAGGAAGTCCTTCGGGGTGAGGTCGCCGGTGCGCTGGTAGCCGTTGAGGAGCGGGCCGACCGGGGCGAGCCGCTTGTTCGGCAGCCACTTGGGGCCGAGGCGGGCGTCGCCGCGGAACTCTCCGGTGCACTGTTCGTGGCGTTCGGCGGCGGGCGTGGGCCTCTCGGGCCCCGGTGCGGCGCTCGCCGTCGGGGCGGTGATCAGTCCGGCGGTGATGCCGAGCGCGGCGAGTACGGTACGCATACGGTTCATTCAGGAGTCCCCTTGAGCACTGATGATCCATCAGACAGCTGACGTAGGGTAACCGCTCGGATACTCCAGGGTTTCGCGCCATGCCGCTTTCCGGCCAGTCGGAACAGCACCGCGCCCCGGTCGCGGCGGTGCGCGTCCGGGGCGTGGTGGCCGGCCGGGTGTGCACCCCCGGCCGATGTGTCCGCTAGCTGACGTTGACGTCGATGCAGGCGTAGAAGGCGTTCGCGGTGTCCGCGATGTTCCAGACGGCCAGGACCTTCTGCTGACCGGTCTTGTCGCCGAAGTCGACCTGGTGGGTCACGGTCGCGCCGGGCTGCGCGCCGCCGTCGTCGAATTCGGCGATCTTCTCGCCGCCCACGAAGTACTGCCAGGTGCTGGTCGAGTGGCGTGCGGTGAGCTTCCACTCGAACTGCTGGGAACGGTTCACCGGGGTGACGGCCCAGCCCTTGGAGTCGTCGTCCAGCTCGGCGAAGCCGCTGTTGCCGCCGCTGCAACTGGTGAGCCCCTTGGGGCCCTCGACGCTCTGCGGTTCGTACGTGATCGCACCGCAGCTGACGGTTCCGGCGGCGCACTGGGCCTGCCGGCTCGGCGGGTTGGAGATGTAGCCGTGGGCACTGGCGGAGCTTGCCGGGAGGCTCAGGGCGAGGACCGGGGCGAGCATGGCGCCGACGGCGAGTGCGGTCTTCCTTTTCGCGTGCATGCTTCTCCTTCACTTGAGACCGCACCGCGCGGTGGCGGACCGTGGGGGGTCCGGCTTCGGCGGCGAGGCCTCGCGAGTGTGGGGCCAAGAGGCGCGAAGGGCTGCAAGTCCCTTGCCGGACAAGCCTCATGACAGATGTCCGGAAAGGCCTTGCACTTGGACTAGACCATACCGACCGACGCGTTCACGTCAAGGGCGGCCGCCCGGGTGAAGCGATCACTCCTGGTCGTCGCCGTAGCGGACCGTGACGCGTTCGAAGCCGAGGGAGCCGAGCAGCCCCTTGAGCATGTCGGCGGTGTTCTTCTCCGCCCGGGCGGTCAGTTCGCTCTCCTTCGCGGCTTCCGAGATGTGCTGGGCGGCGAGCTTGTTGACCGCCTGCTCGCTGCCGGGGTTGTCGGAGAAGAGGTCGCCGAGACGGTCGAGGAGACCGCGCTGTTTGGACACCGCGTAGGAGCGGTCGGGGTCGAGCGCGGGTTCGCCCAGCACGGCCCGGGGGAGGCGCAGTTCGGCCGTGGTGCGGTCCTCGTTGACCACGACGCCGCCCTCGGTGACCTTGCCCAGGTCGACGGAGGCGTCGACCGTGCCCGCGCCGACGAACAGGGTGCGGGTGCCGCGCAGGGCGTCGGGGACGAACTTCGTGTCCTTCTCCAGGTCGACGACGACCTGGAAGTTGCCCGAGGCGGCCTCGTACGAGCTCATGTCCTGGATGGACTTGAGCACGGCGGGGCCCGACCGGTCGTGGGTCTCCTCGCCGAAGAGGTCGCCGAGTCCCGGCAGCAGGCTGAGCCGGCTGCCGGCGAACAGCAGAGCGAGCGCGGCCGCGCCGATGCCGAGGACTTTCAGCCATCCCCGCGAGGGGCGGGCGGTGTGCTTTCGGTCGCCGTGCGGCGCGGGCTCTGTGGTTACGTCGCTGGACGTCATGGTATGCGTGTGACCGCATCCGGCGCTTTCAGTCCGCCTCCCACCGCCGCTCGCTTGAACTCCCGTACAAAATAGGCCTGTTCCGGTACGGACGGGCAGACACCCAGAGGGTCCCGGGGGCCGTTCAGCGCGGCGGGGCCGCCACCCGTACGCGGTCGCTGTCACCGCCGGAGAGGAACGCGGCGAGTCCCCTCCCCTGGTCGGCGACGGCGGTCCGGTCGGCCCGGGAGAGGGCGCGCAGGGGTTCCACCGTGACGACGTCATCGACGACGGTCCAGGTGGCGGCGACACGGCCGTCGACCAGGACAACGCGCTCACCGGCGACCGAAAGGCCCCGGTGGGCGTCGTCGATGATCCGGCCGCGGTCCTGGTAGCCGAGGATCGCGTTGTCGAAGGCGGGCAGGAACCGCACCGGGGCGGGGGTGTCCGGGTCCGGGCGCGGCGCGTCGGGCAGGTCGAGCAGTTCCCGCCCCCGTACGTCGCGGAAACTGACCAGTTCGTCGCGTACGGCGGCCACCGCGCCGGGCAGCCCGGCCAGGCCGGACCAGGCACGCAGGTCGGCCGTGGCGGCGGGCCCGTACGCGGCCAGATAGCGCCTCACCAGCACCTGGCCGACCGGGTCGGCGTCCTCGGGGGCGGGCGGATCGACCGGGCGGCCCAGCCAGGAGGACAGCGCGACGTTGCGCACTCCGCCCTTGGTGCGCCACAGCCCCCGGGGCGGCGCCTGCGCCATCGGGACGAGGGCGGCGACCACCATCTCGCCCAGGGGGCGCGGCCCAGGCCCGGGCCGGCGCCCGGCGAGCGCCCGCACGATCTCGGCCGCGGTGCGGGGCTCACCGTCCGCCATCAACTCCCGCGCGTCTGCCGTGAGTTCTTCCAGGTCGACCCCTTTGAGCTCGTCGCGGTAGACGCCGAGGACCCGTTGGCGCAGCATCGCGT
This sequence comes from Streptomyces sp. PTY087I2, assembly GCF_001687325.1. GTDB lineage: Bacteria > Actinomycetota > Actinomycetes > Streptomycetales > Streptomycetaceae > Streptomyces. The sequence continues at coordinate 111,995 of NZ_LZRD01000012.1, forward strand.
CGTGGCGGGACCGCCAGGCGAGGACGTCCTCGGCGGTGACGAGGTGGACCGTGCGGCGCATCAGGTGGGTGCGCACCACGCTCCGCCGGGTCAGCAGGTCCGAGAGAACGGCCGGATCGAAGGCCGTCAGCCGGGACCAGAGCCCGACGAAGGGCTCCTGCGGCTCCTGCGCCTGGAGACCGCAGAGGTGGGCCACCGCGTCGACGACCGGCAGATCCGCCCGCTCCAGCAGCAACTGGCGTGCGAGAGTGGCGCGGTTGAGCGCCCGGTGGTCGAGGACGGTCACGTCGCCGTCCGCCCGTCGAGCGTCTCGCGCAGGATGTCCGCGTGCCCGGCGTGCTGGGCGGTCTCGGCGATGACGTGGGTCAGCACCCGCCGTGCGCTCCACTCGCCGCCGGGTTCGTTCCAGGGCGCCTCGGGGAGCGGGTGCGAGGCCGAGAGGTCGGGGACCGTGAGGATGGTCTTCTCGCTGCGGGCGGCGACCTGCTCGTACGCCTGGAGGATGCCGGTCACCGTCTCCCCGGGCAGCATCCGGAACTCGCTCTCCCGGTCGGTCATCCACTTCGGGAACTCGCGTGCGGTCCCGGCCATGAGGTCGTCCCAGGTGACGCCGTCGGGCAGGTCGAAGGACATCGCCGAGGGGCCCTCCGTCACGAAGTTCAGCCAGCCCTCCTCCATGGCCGTGACGTGCTTGACGAGGCCGCCCAGGCACAGCGCGCTGGCCGTCGGACTCTGGCCGGCCTGCTCGTCGGTGAGGTCGCGTACCGACGCGGTCAGAGCGGCTCGCGCCTCGGCGAGTGCGGCGAGCAGGTCGATGCGCTCGGCGTCGGGGGACGGAGACACGGAGGAGGAGGTCATGGCGATCGGGTCCTTCCGGAGTTCTTCTCGTGCGGTACGGATCGACCATCTCAAGGGAAGCGGCCAGGACGTGTCCTCTTCTCCGCTCATACTCGTGTCATGCCGAAGACTTCAGCACGACTGCTGGCGCTGCTCTCCCTGCTCCAGGCGCGCCGCGACTGGCCGGGGCAGCTGCTGGCCGAGCGGCTGGAGGTCAGCCCGCGCACGGTGCGGCGTGACGTCGACCGGCTGCGGGAGCTGGGCTACCCCATCGCTGCGTTCAAGGGGCCCGACGGCGGATACCGGCTGGACGCGGGCGCCCGGTTGCCGCCGCTGCTGTTCGACGACGACCAGGCCGTCGCCCTCGCCGTGGCCCTGCGGACCGCCACCGCGACGGGCGCCGGGATCGGGGAGGCCGCGGCCCGCGCGCTCACCACGGTCCGGCAGGTCATGCCGGCCCGGCTGCGTCATCGCGTCGACGCCCTGGACGTCACCGCCGTCGAACGTACGGGAGGCGCGCCGCGGCCCCAGGCCGATCCGCGGGTTCTTCTCGCGCTGAGCGACGCGGTGCGCGCCCAGGAGGTGCTGCGGTTCGGCTACTCCGCCGCGTACACCCCGGCGACCGACGCCGACGCGCCGCCCGTGGTACGGCGGGTGGAGCCGCACCGGCTGGTCACCTGGGGCGGGCGCTGGTATCTCGTCGCCTGGGACCTGGACCGCGAGGACTGGCGGACGTTCCGTGCGGACCGGATCGACCCGCGTACGCCCACGGGTCCGCGCTTCACCGCCCGCGAGGTGCCCGGGGGCGATGTGGCCGCGTTCGTCGCCGCCCGGTTCCAGGGCTTCGACGCCCCCGGCGCGTGGCCCTGCCGCGGTGAGGTGATCCTCGACGCGCCGGCCTCCGCGGTGGCGGGCCACATCCGTGACGGCATCGTCGAGGAGCACGGCCCCGGCCGCTGCCGGGTGGTCCTGGGCGCCTGGTCGTGGCCAGGTCTGGCCGCCGGACTCGGCCGGTTCGACGTGGACATCGAGGTCGTGGGGCCCGACGAGCTCAGGAACGCCTTCGCCGATCTGGCCCGCCGCTTCACCGACGCGGCGGGCCAGGGGCACGGTGGCTCCACGGAGTCCGGCGCCTCTTAGCGGCCGATGAGCTGGGTGTCGGTCGTGTCGTCGCTCGTCGAGGCGGTCAGGGACGAGGTGATGTGTCCGGCGAGGCCGAGCACCAGGAAGAGCACGACGAGCCACTTCGCGGCGCTGCTCAGGATCAGCGGGCGGGTGGCCGAGCGCGGCGGATCCGGGGCCACGGCGAGGTCGTCGTCACCGAAGAGCGCCTTGGGGTAGGCGGGGGTGAGCATCATGACGTACGCGGAGAAGCGCATCCGGTAGCGCAGGGTGGCGGCCGTCGCCTCGAACAGCGGCCGGGGCATCCGGCCGAGACAGAGCGTGATCAGCCACCAGACGAAGGCCAGCGCCCACCACCCGTACACGGCGAGGCTCTGGACGATCGCCGCCGGGATCATCAGGAAGATGCGGAACAGCACCGCGAGCCGGTTGAGCGGGGTGGGACGCACCTCGATCTGCACCGGGTAGTCGGCCGGCGGGGTGAGGGCGAACGGCGGGTAGCGGTCGATGAGCAGCATGTCGCTCGCCGAGACGCGCATGTCGTAGCCGAGGACACCGGTCAGGAAGCGGAAGACGGGGTCGGGCAGCCGCCCCAGGACCAGGGCCGCGAACCATCCCGCGATGACGGTGAAGAACGCCGCGATGTGCAGGAAGAACAGCACGATGAAGTGCGGGATCAGCAGCAGGAGTCGCAGGAGCACGGTCAGCCGCCGCTGGCGTGCCGGTTCGACGATGTCCAGGACGGGCCGGAACTCGTCGGCGTCCGCCTCCTTGCGGCCCGGGCTCCACTGGCCTTCGGCCATGTCGCTCCTCCTCGGCAGGGGATCCGTACGGCATCCGCACGCAGGACGTGCCCCCACCGTGCGTCCGGTCCGGGCCGCCCGCAAACGGCCCGGGCCCGAACGGGTGCCCGCGCTCAGCGCCTGCGGAGGCGGTCGAGGAGGGGGCGGGGGGCCTTGGAAGCAGTGGTCTTCTTGGCGGCAGTTTTGGTGCCGGTGGCCTTCTTGGCGCCGGCCTTCTTGTTGGCGGCCTTGGTTCCGGTACCCGTCTTCGCGGCGGCCTTCGTAGGCGTGCGCTTGGGCTTGGGCGTCGGCTCGGGCTCGTCCCGCTGTCCGGAGGAGGCCGGGGCATCGGTGTACGTGTAATAGCGGTGGCTGATCCGGCGGCCCAGCACGAAGTACCCGAGCAGTGCGCCCGCCGTGTTGAGGATGACGTCGTCGATGTCGAAGGCGCGCCCCTGGACCAGGGCCCCCTGGATCAGCTCGACGACGGCCATCGCGACGGCCGTCAGCAGCGTCGTCCGGATCATCCGCAGGCGGCGCGGCACGAAGAACGGCAGCAGGAGTCCGAACGGCACGCCGAGCAGCAGGTTTCCGCCCGCCTGCTTGCACGCGGCGAGGAAGGTGTAGTCCTCGGCGTACTGGCGCAGCGACCGCCCGGGCCGCAGGTTCGACGTGACGAGGTCCTCGGAGGCCGGTGAGGGGGTGAGCGTCACCTTGGCCAGCAGGACGGAGAACACCACGAGCCCCAGCAGCACCACCGCCAGGACCACCCCGCGCACCAGTACACGTACCCATGTCCCCTGGCGTGCAGGGGGATTCGCCTCTGCTGTCATGGCCGACGGATGCCCCCGCCCGGCCGGAACACACCCCCGGCCCGGGCGGTGGAGCGAAATCTCGTCCGGCTGTCCGCGCCCGCCTGCGACGATGTGCGCATGAGCGCAGACAAGAAGAAGGACCTGCTGGACGAGGCCGACCGGTTGCGTGAGGAGGGCCGGCCGGAGGAGGCGCGGAAGCGGCTGCTCGCCCTGACCGCCGAGTATCCCGGCGACGCCGAGGTGGCCTACCGGACGGCATGGATCCACGATGTGCTGGGCCTGGAGTCGGAGGCGGTGCCGTACTACGAGCGCGCTCTGGCCGATGAGGAGCTGGCGACGGAGGACCGGCGCGGGGCGCTGTTGGGGCTGGGCAGTACGTACCGGATCCTCGGCCGGTACGGACAATCGGTGGAGACGCTGCGCCGGGGCATGGAGGAGTTCCCGGACGACGGCGCGCTGCGGACGTTCCTGGCGATGGCGCTGTTCAACACCGGCGAGCACGACGAGGCGATGCGGCTGCTGCTGGAGCTGACGGCGTCGACCAGCCAGGACCCGTACGTCCAGCGGTACCGGCGGGCGATCGAGCACTACGCGAAGGATCTCCACGAGACCGTGTGACCCACGCGGGGGCCGGGGGCGCTGCCGCGCGGGGGCCGGTGTTCCTCGAACGGCGCGCCGCGCGGCGGGCGACGCGCCGGTCGGGAGCGGCGGGTGCCGAGAATGCTCGGGTGTCCACCGCTCCCCCGGCGCTCCCGCCGTCCCCGCCTTCCGCCTCCGCTTCCGGTGCGTCCCGGGCCGGTGAGGTGCCGTGGCGCGGCGAGGCGACGCTGCTTCTGCTGTCCGCGGCCTCCGGGGCGGCGGACGCGTTCGTCTTCCTGTGCGTGGGGCAGGTCTTCGCCGGGGTGATGACGGGGAACCTGGTGCTGCTCGGGGCTTCGGCCGCCGGTGCGGGCGAGGACGGCGTGGCGCTGAAGGTCGTCGTCGCTCTGGGGGCGTACTTCTGCGGGGTGGCGGCCGGTGCGCTGATGGCCGGGCGGCGGGGTTTCCGGGTCCCGGTGCTGTTGGGGGCGGAGGTGGTCCTGCTGGGGGCGGCCGCCGCGCTGTGGGGGCTGGAGCTGGTCACGTCGTCCGGGGACCGGCTCGGGCTGCTGGCGCTGGTGGCGGTGGCGATGGGCGTCCAGGGGCGAGTACGGGTGACGCCGACGAACTACTTCACCGGGACGCTGACCTCGCTGGCCGGCCGTGTGGCGTCGCGTGAGCTGCGGGCCGGGGACGGCTGGGTGCTGGGGCGGCTGGCCGCGGTGGTGGCGGGGGCGGCGGTCGCGGCGCTGGCCGAGCGGTGGTGGAGCCCCGGGGCCGCGCTGGGGGCGGTGGTGATGGCTGCCGCCGCGCTGGTCCTGGAGACGGTCCCGGGACGCGGCGGCCGGAAGCGGCCGGACAAGGGGAAGCCCCGGCCGGATCGGGGGAATCCAGCCGGGGCGGCTTGAGTGCGGGCGTGAAGGGCGGTCGCCTCTCGGCGGGGGGGCTCCATGGGGCTTCGGCGGTGCCGATCGTCCCCATGGGCTACAGGTGAGGCCCGGGGACACTGTCCCCCTCACACCCACGTATAGATGAACGATAAACCATCCTGGGCTGTTCCCGGGAATCCGCCCCCGCGGATGTGATCCACGGCACGGGATTCCCGGCTCTCGCCCTGGTCAGGCCACGTCCGGTCAGCCTCCGGACGTCTCGCCGGTGCCGTAGCGACGCCGGAACCGCTCGACCCGGCCCGCCGTGTCGAGCACCTGGGTGCCACCCGTGTAGAACGGGTGGCTCGCCGACGAGGTCTCCACGTCGATGACGGGGTAGGTGTTGCCGTCCCGCCACTCCACGCGCTCGCCGGAGTCGGCGGTCGAGCGGATCAGGAAGGCGGCGTCGGCGGCGCGGTCACGGAAGACCACGGGACGGGACACGGGGTGGATACGGGGCTTCATCGATGCGTTCCTTCCTCACCGCGCACACAGCGGTGGCGTACAGATCCCGCCCCCTATTGGGAATGGGATTCGTTTTCGTACTGGTGAGGTAACGCGGACCGGCCACTCGGCATTCCCGGGGCTTCGCACGCTCTTCACGTGCCACCCATGCGCCCCACGCGCACCTCGGAACGGTCGACCAACTCGCCCTGTGCGCAAGCCTGTTCGGATGGTCACCGCCCCGGACAGCCGCTGGCATATGCCAGAAGCAACCACGCATCGAGTGTTGCCAAATCCCTTACGGCCCGCCGCGGCCTGTGCCACAGTCGGTAGCGGCCCACCCCTCACAACCGGCCAGGCCGCGCCTGTAACGGAGTACGAGATGCCGTCCCCCCTCTTCGCGGACCGCCCCGCACCACAGCTTGCCGCGCACGACGCCGTCGACGATCTGATCCACCGGACGCGCCGGCTGCGCGGGGATGTGGACGCCGTGCGGCGGGACGCCGTCATGTTCGACGAGGACGATCCGCAGCTGCGCTGGCAACGCGCCCTGTGCGAGCTCGCCGTGCACCACCTGGACACCCTCGACGAGCACCTGGGCCAGCTCAGGGCGGGTCTGCCGGGTCCGCGCACCAAGGACTCCGCCCCCGAGGGCGACCGGGCGCCGGACGACCCGAGGACCGGTTCCCTGCTGAGCCGGGTGGGCAGCGCCGAGTGGAACCTCCTCACCGACGAGTCCAGCTGGTCCGAGGAGCTGTACGAGATCTTCGGCCGGCCGCTCGACTCCGCCCCCCTCTCCCTGGACGACCTGCCGTCCGTGCTGCTGCCCGAGGACCAGCCGGTGCTCACCGCCATGGTGACGGGCTGCCTGGTCGACGGCCGGCCGATGGACGGCGAGTTCCGCATCGTGCGCCCCGACGGCGGCACGCGCACCCTGCACATGACGGGTGAGCCGGTCCTGGACACCGAGGGCTGCACCGCCTCCATGTGGGCGGTCCTGCGGGACGTCAGCGAGCTGCGCCGCAGCGAGCAGGCCGTGACCCGAAGCCGCGCGTCGGTGCGGCGCGAGGAGCACATCGAGCGCACCGAGCACCGCATGGCCGTGGAGCTCCAGGAGACCGTCCTGCCGCCGTGGCGCGGATCGCTGCGTCTTCCGCCGCAGGGCCCCGGCGCCCTGGACATCGCCGCGCACTACCTCCCCTCCGCGTCGAGCGGGCTCATCGGCGGCGACTGGTACGACGCGATGGAGCTGCCGGACGGACGCACCCTCCTCACCGTCGGCGACCTCACCGGGCACGGCATCCCCGCCACCTCGGCGATGGCGATGATGCTGGGCGCGCTGCGGGGCATGGCGGTGGCCGGCATCGAACCGGGCGCGCTGATGGGGCACCTCAACCAGGTGCTGGAGACGTCGATACAGCCCGCGCTGGGCAGCGCCCTGTGCTGCCGATTCGACCCCACGACCTCCGTTCTCTCCTGGGCCCAGGCAGGTCACCCCGCGCCGGTGCTCTTCCGCGGCGGTTCGGGACGGCTGCTGCCCCCGCCGGACGGGATACTGCTCGGCGCCGCGCCCCAGGCCGCGTTCGAGCAGGACGAGGTACGGCTGTTCCCCGGCGACGTGCTCGTTCTGCACACCGACGGTCTGACCCGACGCGGCGACCGGGGTGCGGGCCCGGAGGCACTGCTCGCCCTCGCCCCCCGGTTCGCAGAGGCCCGTACGGCACAGGAGTGCGTCCGGGGCGTCGTCGAGGAGTTCGGCGGGACCGAGCGCCTGGACGACGCGTGCGTGCTGGTCGCCCGTATCGGGGCGTGAGGGGACGCGGACCGCGCATCGGCGCGGGCCCGTCAGGGTGTGGCGGGCCCGTCAGGGTGTGGCGGGCGCGTCAGGGTGTGAAGGAGCGCCGATCGGCGCGGCGGGGCCGGATCAGATCTGTGTGCCCCTGACCTTCTTCTGGCTCGGCATCGACAGCTCGATCTCCTCGCGCAGATCCTGGATGCCCGCGTATCCGGCGAACTGACCGGTGAGCCGGTACATCTCGCGGAGCCGGTCCCAGGTGCGGTGCGAGGAGGTCTCCCCCATCGACACCAGCGCGAGCCGGGCGTAACGGTCGGCCTGTTCGGGGTCGTTGGCGATGAAGCAGGCCGAGGCCAGCGAGATGTAGTCGAAGATCTTCGACCGCTGGCGCCCGTTGACCCGCAGCTCCAGCGCCTGCTTGGCGTGGCGCTGGGCGATGATCGCCGCCCCCGGGTCGTGCTCGGCCAGCGTACGGAAGGCGAGCGCCTGCATGCCGTGCATATCGGCCTCGTCGAACATCTGCATCCAACTGGGCGGCGGCACATCGCTCTTGTCCGAGACGAAGAGCTCCTCGGCCTCGCCGAGGGTGCGCCGCATGGCCTGGCCGCGTCCCATCGACGCCTGTGCCCAGGCCTCGATGGTGCGCAGCATCGCCTGCGTACGGGGCAGGGTCTCGTCGCCGGAGCCGGATTTGGCGAGCTTCATCAGGTCGAGTGCGTCGTCGGGGCGGCCCAGGTGCACCATCTGGCGTGCCGCCCGGGAGAGCGCCTCTCCGGCGCGTGGCCGGTCGCCGCCCTCGCGGGCCGCGTGGGCGGCGATGACGAAGTACTTCTGGGCGGTGGGTTCGAGGCCCACGTCGTGGGACATCCAGCCCGCCAGGACGGCGAGGTTGGCGGCGACGCCCCACAGCCGGCGCTGGAGATGGTCGGGGTGGCGGTAGGCGAGCATGCCGCCCACCTCGTTGAGCTGGCCCACGACCGCCTTGCGCTGGAGTCCGCCGCCCCGGGACGCGTCCCAGGCGCGGAAGACCTCGACCGAGTGCTCCAGTGCCGCGATCTCGTCGGAGCCGACCGGTGCGGCCTCGTACCGGTCGAAGCCGGCGGGATCGGCGTGCAGGGGGTCGTTGGTCCGTGGCGCGTCGGCCGCCAGAACAGGGTCGCTGTGCAGCCAGTCGTACATGGGGCCGGCGATGGTTGAGCCGGCGGCGAGCGCGGCGCCCGCACCCACCAAGCCGCGTCGGTTGAGCATGAGGTCCATTCCCGTGAATTCGGTGAGGACCGCTGCCGTCCGCTCGGGCGCCCACGGCAGTTGATCGGGATTGTGTTCCGTCCCGGAGTCACGCCGTTTCCCCACACGCCCGCGTCGGCCGAACCCGAGGTCCTCGATGGTCACGACACGGCCGAGCCGCTCGGTGAACAGAGCCGCCAGCACTTCGGGCACGGGATCGCGGGGGGACTCCCCCATGTCGATCCAGCGCCTGACGCGCGAGGTGTCGGTGGCCAGCTGCGGGTGGCCCATGGCCGCCGCCTGCCGGTTCACCATTCTCGCGAGTTCGCCCTTGGACCAGCCGGCCAGGCCGAACAGGTCGCTGAGGCGGGTGTTGGGTTCTCCGGTCACTTCAAGCCCCCAGGTTCTCGGCTGACTTGACATTAACCCCCTGTCAGATGCGCTGTGACTATTCGCCAGGGTTCGCCAGGGTCCGCCAGATGGTCTGCCACCCGTGACCCGTTGTCAGGTAGGAGTGCGCCACCCCGCCCGGCAGCCCTAGGTACTCCCCAGGGTGCCGAACGGCCGTCGGCCGGGTTGGCGCGCGTACCTTGTCGGCGCACGAAGGGATCTGTCTCGCCCATGTACACAGCATCGTCCTCCGTGTCCGCCCCGCCCCGTCCGCTCCGCCCGATGGGCGCGGGCGGCGGGCCCTATCTCGCTCCTCACGCCGGCGCACCGGTGCAGGGTCCGGGCCGGGCCCGACGGGCCGCGGGACCGGGCGCCGGACCGCTCAGCGGAAGGATCGACCTGTCCGGGCCGCAGGGCGCGCAGGTGCGGATGGCCATCGCCTCCGTGCAGCGCATCTGCCCCGAGTTCAACCCGGTCCAGGTGCTCCGCCGCAGCGGCCGTTCGGTCCTGATCGTCGGAACGACCGGGCGGGCGACCGCCGTGGCGAAGTGTTTACTGGACCACTCGCCGGCGTGGACCGAGCGGTTCCGGCACGAAATAGCGGCGTACCGCGCGTTCGTCCGGCATCGGCCCCCGGTTCGGGTGCCCCGGCTGATCGCGGCGGACCCGGAGAACTGCACGCTGGTGATCGAGCGGATGCCCGGCCGGGTCGCCGCCCTCACCCGGCATCCGGCGGAGGCGCCGCCGCGGGCCGACATCCGCGCCGCCCTGGGCGCGATCGCCCGGGTGAACGCCTGGCGGCCGCCGCCCGGGCTGTTCGAGGCGCCGCTCGACTACGCCTCGCGGATCGCCCGCTACCACGAGCTCGGTCTGTTCACCGATCGTGACCTCGGTGACCTTCAGAAGCTGCTGCACGGCCTGGCCCACGCGGGCGGCCGGCAGGGCATGGGCCAGTTCTGTCACGGGGACGCCCTGCTCTCCAACATCCTGCTGTCGCCGACCGGACCGGTGCTCGTCGACTGGGAGCACGCCGGCTGGTATCTGCCGGGGTACGACCTGGCGACGCTGTGGGCGGTGCTGGGCGACGCCCCGGTGGCGCGCCGCCAGATCAGTCAGCTGGCCCAGGCCAGGGGCCCGGCCGCGCGGGACGCGTTCCTGGTGAACCTGATGCTGGTGCTGACCCGCGAGATCCGGAACTACGAGACGGCGGTGCAGCGGACCATGCGGGAGGCGCCCGCGGTGGGTGCGGGAGGGGACCGCCCCGGTGCGCTCTCCTCGGGTGAGGAGCAGCGGCTGCTGCTGCGGAGGCTGCACGACGACTGCGCGATGGCGCGGAGGGCGGTGCGGGCGGCGGTCGGCACCCGCTGAGGCGGGGGCGACGCCGAACCGGACAACCAGGAGAACGGGGCGGGGCAGGAGCCCGCCCGTCGAAGACCACAGTGACCAGACCACTGTGAAGAAGAAGCGCGCTGCGGGACCGGTGCCGACACACCGGTCCCGCAGCGCGCTGTTCTGCGTTCGGTGACCGAACGCTGACCCTGTGCCGTTCCGGGGTCCCTCGCGGGTGAGGCCCGCCACGAGACCCACGTCACCTACGAGATCCGGTAGTAGGCGTGGGCCCTCCCGTCCGGCGTAACGAACCGCCCATATGGCTCATAAATTGGCATCTCACGATGAAGCGTAGTAAAGGCGGTCATTGCTTCCTATGTCGGTGCCCGCTAACCATGGATCCCGGCAGGCACCGAGTTCGAGCCCGCGTCGATCGCCCACCGGCGACCGCGGCCGGACGCCCCGGAACCCGCCGACGCGGCGCGAAGGCCGCGAAGCCCGTCCCCCATAGGAAGAGCTCACGCATGCCCCGCATCTCCACCCTGCGCATCACCCGCTCGCACAAGATCGCCACCGCCGTGCTCGTCGCGGCCGGTTCCGTGACCGCCATAACCGCCACCGGCGGCCCGAGCGAAGCGCAGACCACCGCGACCCGGTCCTCCGTCTCCGTGGAGCCGGTCGCCGCCGCGGGCATCCCCACGGCGAAGGACGCGGCCGAGAAGGCCGCGAAGGAGAACGCCGCCAAGGAAGCCGCCGCGAAGAAGGCCGCCACCGTCAAGGCGGCCGCGGAGAAGGCGACCGCGGAGAAGGCCGCCGAGAAGGCGCGCTCCGAGAAGCAGGCCGCCAACCGGTCCACCGAGCGCAAGGCCGTCACGCCGAAGAAGTACGCGAACAACCTCGACGGCTGGATCCGCGAGTCGCTCGACATCATGAAGAAGAAGAACATCCCCGGCTCCTACGAGGGGCTGCACCGCAACATCATGCGCGAGTCCAGCGGCAACCCGAACGCCGTCAACGACTGGGACATCAACGCGCGGAACGGCATCCCCTCCAAGGGTCTCCTCCAGGTGATCCAGCCCACCTTCGACGCGTACCACGTCAAGGGCACCCCGAAGAACCTCACCGACCCGGTCGCCAACATCACCGCCGCCGCCAACTACGCCGCGGACCGGTACGGCTCGATCGACAACGTCGACTCCGCCTACTGAGCCGGCCTGTCGAGTCGGCCTGCCGAGCCGACACCCCCGGCGTGCCGATGATCTGACTAACGCTCATCGTGCGTGCCCCGGATGGCCGAAGGGTAGTGCTGCGCGGACACCACCGGTCCGCGCGATTCCCCGCGCGGAGGCTTCTGGAAAGGCCTGACGCACATGGCACAGCCCTTCTCACTGCCGGACTTCTATGTTCCGTATCCGGCCCGGCTCAACCCCCATGTGGAAGCGGCACGCTCGCACACCCGGGAGTGGGCCCGTTCCATGGGGATGCTGGAGGGATCCGGCATCTGGGAGGAGAAGGACCTGGAGGCGCACGACTACGCCCTCCTGTGCGCCTACACCCACCCCGACTGCTCGGCGGAGGCGCTCAGCCTCGTCACCGACTGGTACGTGTGGGTCTTCTTCTTCGACGACCACTTCCTGGAACTGTTCAAGCGCACTCCCGACCGGGAGGGCGGCAAGCGGTATCTGGACCGGCTGCCCGCCTTCATGCCGATGGAGCGCGGAGCCGCGACACCCGAGCCGGAGAATCCCGTCGAGGCGGGGCTCGCCGATCTGTGGGCCCGGACCGTGCCGGCGATGACGGACGACTGGCGGGCCCGGTTCGCGGAGTCGACGGAGAACCTCCTCAACGAGTCCCTGTGGGAGCTCGCCAACATCCACGAGGGCCGCATCGCGAACCCGGTCGAGTACATCGAGATGCGCCGCAAGGTGGGCGGCGCGCCCTGGTCCGCGGGGCTGGTCGAGTACGCGGCGAACGCGGAGGTACCGGCGTCGGTCGCCGCGTCCCGGCCGCTGCGGGTGCTGCGGGACGCCTTCTCCGACGCCGTACACCTGCGCAACGACCTCTTCTCCTACCAGCGTGAGGTGGAGGACGAGGGGGAGAACAGCAACGGCGTGCTGGTGCTGGAGAAGTTCCTCGGCTGCTCCACGCAGGAGGCCGCCGAGGCCGTCAACGATCTGCTGACCTCACGGCTCCAGCAGTTCGAGAACACCGCGCTGACCGAGCTCGGCCCGCTCTGCGCCGAGAAGGCCCTGGACCCGGCGCAGACCGCCGCCGTGCTGGCGTACGCCAAGGGGCTCCAGGACTGGCAGTCCGGCGGCCACGAATGGCACATGCGCTCCAGCCGTTACATGAACGGCGGCGGCGCGGGCGAGGCCGTGCCCGGTCTCGGCATGTCCGCCGCCTCCATCAGGTTCACGCTCCGCTCGGAGACCGCGCGGGCCCGCAGCCACAGCCATGTGCCGTACCAGCACGTGGGCCCCTCGCTGCTGCCGGACTTCGATCTGCCCTTCACCACCACGCTCAGCCCCCATCTGGAGGGGGCGCGGGTCCGGCTGGTCGACTGGGCGCGGCGGATGGGCATCCTGGAGGCCCAGCCGGGCGTGCCGGGTTCGCACATCTGGGACGAGGAGCGGATCCGCGCGATCGACCTGCCGCTCTGCGCCGCGGGCATCCACCCGGACGCGAGCCCGGACGAGCTGGACCTGACCTCGGGGTGGCTGGCCTGGGGGACGTACGGGGACGACTGGTTCCCGGTCGTGCACGGGCGGACCCGGGACCTGGCCGGGGCGCGGCTGGCGAACGACCGGCTGTCGCTGTTCATGCCGCTGGACGACGAGGGAACGCCGGAGCCGGCCAACGCGCTGGAGCGGAGCCTGGGCGACCTGTGGCGCAGGACGGCCGCCCCGATGGACGGGGACGCGCGGCGTACCTTCCGTACCGCGGTCGAGACGATGACCGAGAGCTGGCTGTGGGAGCTGGCGAACCAGGCGCAGAACCGCGTTCCCGATCCGGTGGATTACGTGGAGATGCGGCGGGCGACGTTCGGGGCGGACTTCATGATGAACCTGTGCCGCCTCAAGCACGGCAGGGAAATCCCGGACGAAATCTACCGCAGCGGCCCGATGCGATCGCTGGAGAACGCGGCGGCGGACTACGCGTCCCTGCTGAACGACCTGTTCTCGTACCAGAAGGAGATCGAGTACGAGGGTGAGGTGCACAACGGCGCCCTGGTCGTGCAGAACTTCTTCGGGGTCGACTATCCGACGGGCGTGACGATCGTGCACGACCTGATGAAGTCGCGGCTGCGGCAGTTCCAGCATGTGGCCGAAGTGGAACTTCCGGTGTTGTACGACGACTTCGGCCTGGACGCCGAGGCGCGGGAGAATCTGGCGGGCCATGTGCTGGAGCTCAGGCGCTGGCTCGCGAGTGTCATGCTCTGGCACCGGGGCTGCCGCCGCTACCGCGAGGAGGATCTGCGGGGCGGCCGCGCCGCGCCGTGGCATCTCGGGGGGCCTACAGGTGTCGGTACGTCGGCGGCGCAGGTGACCCGGATGTTCGCCCAGTCGGCGGGCAGCGCGGTGTAGGCCGACAGGTCGCGTCCTGCCCGGCCGCCCGGGCAGGACGGCGGGTCCGTCCGGACAGCGGAAAGGCCGCCCGAACGGATTCGGACGGCCGTGCGGCCGGACGGCCTTGCGAAGGGACGTTTCAGCCTTGCTGGAACAGCTCCGCGGGCAGGGGCTTGAGGAGGGTGTAGAGGTCGTCGGTGATCGGCCGGTCCCAGCTGGCGATGGTCACGAGGACGCCGTCGCTGCGGTCGAACTGGACGCAGGCGATCCGGCTCTCGGAGAGCTTGACGCGGCGGACGATCAGCAGATTGTCGCCCTGCATGACGGGGACGTCCTCGGAGCTGACGACCTCGATCGGCTCGTCGTTCTCCAGGGCGAGGAGCAGCTGGGCCACCTCGAAGGGGACCTGGCCCTCCTCGGTCTCGCGGGCGGGCGAGCCTTCCGGCAGGTTGCCGATGATCATCGCCGGGCCTCGTCCGCCGTACAGGTCGTAGCGGAGGAAGACGCCCTGGCAGCTGCCGTCGGGGGCGGGGAGCAGACCGGCGCCGAGGTTGCCGGGCCAGTCCCCGGGGTCCATGGCCAGGACGTCGAAGTCCGGGCCCGCGGGTGTTGCGGCGCTACGGCGGCGGAGGAAGGACATGCCTGCCATGTTACGTGTCCCGGCTCACGTTGCGGAGCCGGGCCCGGGCCGCGCGGGACCGGGCCCGTCGCGTCTTCTCGGCCGGGCCGGGGCTCCGCTTCTCAGCCGGGCGGGGGCTCCGCTCCCACGAGCCACATGGCGAAGAACTGGGACCCTCCGCCGTAGGCGTGGCCGAGCGCCCTGGCGGCCCCGTCGACCTGGTGTTCCCCGGCTCTCCCCCGGACCTGGAGGGCCGCCTCGGCGAAGCGGATCATGCCGGAGGCGCCGATGGGGTTGGTGGACAGCACGCCGCCCGAGGGGTTGACGGGGAGGTCGCCGTCGAGTTCGGTGACGCCTGCCTCGGTGAGCTTCCAGCCCTCGCCCTCGTCGGCGAAGCCGAGGTTCTCCAGCCACATCGGTTCGTACCAGGAGAACGGTACGTACATCTCGACGGCGTCGATCTCCCGGCGCGGGTCGGTGATGCGGGCCTGCCGGTAGACGTCGGCGGCGCAGTCCTTCCCGGCCTGCGGGGAGACGAAGTCCTTGCCCGCGAACAGGGTGGGTTCGCTGCGCATCGCCCCGCCGTGCACCCAGGCGGGCGGGTGCGGGGAGCGGGCGGCGCCGTCCCGACCGGTGAGGATCATGGCGCAGGCCCCGTCGGACGAGGGGCAGGTCTCGGAGTAGCGGACCGGGTCCCAGAGCATCGGCGAGGCCTGGACCTTCTCCAGGGTGAGGTCGTGGTCGTGGATGTGCGCGTAGGGGTTCTTCAGCGCGTTGCGGCGGTCCTTGTACGCGACGAGCGAGCCGACCGTGTCGGGTGCTCCGGTACGCCGCATGTACGCGCGCACGTGCGGGGCGAAGAAGCCGCCCGCGCCGGCCAGCAGCGGCTGCTGGAAGGGGACGGGCAGGGAGAGCCCCCACATGGCGTTGGACTCGGACTGCTTCTCGAAGGCGAGGGTGAGGACGGTGCGGTGGACCCGGGCGGCGACGAGGTTCGCGGCGACCAGGGCCGTCGATCCGCCGACGGAGCCCGCGGTGTGGACGCGGAGCAGGGGTTTGCCGACAGCGCCGAGGGCGTCGGCGAGGTAGAGCTCCGGCATCATGACGCCCTCGAAGAAGTCGGGCGCCTTGCCGATGACAACGGCGTCGATGTCGGCCCAGCTCAGCCCGGCGTCCTCCAGGGCGCGGACCGCGGCCTCGCGGACCAGTCCGGCGATGGAGACGTCGTGCCGGGCGGCGACGTGTTTGGTCTGGCCGATGCCGACGACGGCGACGGGCTCCTTAGGCATGAGCGCTCTCCCCTTCCAGGACGGCGACCAGGTTCTGCTGCAAACAGGGCCCGGAGGTGGCGTGGGCGAGCGCCCGGGCGGACTCGCCCCGGTGGATGCGGGCGGCGGCCTCGCCGAGCCGGATCAGCCCGGCGGCCATGATCGGGTTGGCGGCCAGCGCGCCGCCGGAGGGGTTGACGCGGACCTCGTCGCCGAGCCCGAGCGCCTTGCGCAGGACGACTTCCTGCGAGGTGAACGGGGCGTGCAGCTCGGCGGTGTCGACGGGCCGTTCGAAGGCCCCGGCGTGTTCGGCGGCGAGCCGGGCGGAGGGGCTGTCGGTCAGGTCGCGGACGCCGAGGCTGTGGGCCTCGATACGGTGGTCGATGCCCCGGATCCAGGCGGGCCGTTCGCACAGGGCGCGGGCGGTGTCCCCGGCGGCGAGGATCACCGCGGCGGCCCCGTCGCCGATGGGCGGGCAGTCGCCGGTGCGCAGCGGGCGCACGAGGTGGTCGCCCGCCGGGACGTCGCCGGTGAGCTGGGCGTACGGGTTGTCGACGGCGGCGGTGCGGTTGCGGGCGGCGATCTCGGCGAGGGCTTCTTCGTCGGTGTCGCCGGCGTCGATGAGGGCCTGGGCCTGGAGGGCGGCGAGGGCGACGGAGTCGGGCCAGAGCGGGGCGAGGTAGTAGGGGTCGAGCTGGCGGGTGAGGACGTCGCGGACCCGGCCGGGCGACGACTTGCCGTAGGAGTAGACGAGCGCGGTGTCCGCCTCGCCGGTCTGGATCTTCACCCAGGCCTCGTAGAGCGCCCAGGCCCCGTCCATCTCGACGTGGGACTCGGAGATGGGCGGGTGGGCGCCGACGCCGTCGAGCGCCATGGTGAAGGAGAAGGCCCGCCCGGCGAGGTAGTCGGCGGAGCCGGAGCAGGTGAACCCGATCTCGTTGGCCTTGAGGCCGGTCGCGCCCAGGACCTCGTGGAGGACGGGCATCAGCAGGTCGACCTCGGAGAGCTCGTCGGTGCGCCGCCGGTGCGCGCTCTGCGCGAAGGCGACGATGGCCACGTCCCGCATCTACACCAGCTCCTTGTA
The DNA here is from genome assembly GCF_001687325.1 of Streptomyces sp. PTY087I2. Lineage (GTDB taxonomy): Bacteria > Actinomycetota > Actinomycetes > Streptomycetales > Streptomycetaceae > Streptomyces. Next base: position 128,781 of record NZ_LZRD01000012.1, read on the forward strand.
CGTGTCGTAGTCGGCGTCGGGCTCGCCGGTGGGCCGGTAGTGGTCCACATGGCGGGTGCCCTCGGTCCAGACGGGCTCGACGCGCAGCCCCATGCGCACCTGGTCGTAGGGGATTCCGGCGATGCGTCCGTGCAGGGCGAGGTCCGCGCCGTCGAGGGCGATGTGGGCGTAGACGTACGGGACTTCGATGTCGAGATTCTTCGCCTTGATGTTGACGATGCAGAACGTGGTGACCGTGCCGCGCGGGCCGACCTCGACCTGTTCGGCGGTGGCGACCCCGCAGGTGGGGCAGGCGCCGCGCGGCGGTACGTAGACCTTGCGGCAGGACGGGCAGCGTTCGCCGACGGTGCGGCGTTCCTCCAGAGCCTTGATGTAGGCGCTCTGGGCACGGCCGGGGGTGTGGACGTAGTCGAGGCGGGCCGGGGCGACGATGCCGGTGACGGGGTCGGTGAACTCACCGGTGTGCGGGGCGGGTTCGGTGGGGCCGGGCTCGCCCTCGTACGGTTCGAAGCAGGCGATGTCGGTGATGGCGCCGGTGCGGGTGGCTGCCCAGCGGATGCGGACGCGCATCCCGGTGCGTACGGCGTCGGGTCCGGGTGCGTCGAGTGCGTGCAGGAGTGCGGTGCCGGCCCCGTCGAGACGGACGAGGACCCAGGCGAAGGGGGTGCCGAGCGGCTGGTCGCGGCGCGGGGACGGGTTCCAGGCCCAGGTGGTGACGGTGCCGGTGGGGGCGACCTCGACGAGGTCGCGGAGTTCGTTGGCGGTGACCGGGTCGTACTCGACGGGCGGCACGAGGACCGTGCCGCCGTCCGTGCGGACGCCGAGGACGGTGCGTTCGCGCAGTCCGGTGAGAAAGGCGCTCTGGACGGGGCCGAGCGAGCGGGTGAAGGGGAACTCGACCACCAGCGGGGCGCTGAGGACGTCGGGCATGGCTGCTGCCTCCTTGGCTCGGAGCTGAGAGGGCGGGGAGCGCCGGGGGCTCGGGGCGGGCCGGGCCCCGGCGTTCAGGTGGACCGGGCCCCCGGCGTTCAGGCGCGCCGGTAGACGGGCGGGCGCTTCTCGGCGAAAGCGCGGGCGCCCTCCTTGGCGTCCTCGGTGGCGAACACGGGCCAGCCGCGCTTGAGTTCGGCGGCCAGCGCCTCGCTCTCGGTCAGCTCGGCGCCCTCGTAGACCGATGCCTTGACCGCCTCGACGGCGAGCGGCCCGCAGGCGTTGACCCGTTCGGCGACGGCGAGGGCCTCCTCCAGCGCGGTGCCGTCGGGCACGACCCGGCCGATGAGCCCGATGGCGGCGGCCTCTTCGGCGGTGTACGGGCGGCCGGTGAGGAGCATTTCGAGGGCGTGGGTGCGGGGGATCTGGCGGGGCAGCCGTACGGTGGAGCCGCCGATCGGGAAGAGGCCCCGGCGGACCTCGAAGAGCCCGAAGGTGGCTCCGGCTCCGGCGACGCGGATATCGGTGCCCTGGAGAATTTCGGTGCCGCCCGCGACACAGGGGCCCTCTACGGCGGCGATGACCGGTTTGCGGGGGCGGTGGTGGCGCAGCATCGCTTTCCAGTGCAGATCCGGGTCGGCGGTCATCCGTGCGCGGTACTCCTCCCCCGCCATGCCGTCGCCCGCGAGCGCCTTGAGGTCCATGCCGGAGCAGAACGCGCCGCCCGCACCGGTGAGGACGACGGAGCGGACGGTGTCGTCCGCGTCGGCCGCGAGCCAGCCGTCGTACAGGCCGACGAGCATCGGCAGCGAGAGCGCGTTCCTGGCCTGTGGTCTGTTCAGGGTGAGCACCAGCGTGGCGCCCTCGCGCCGCACGGTGAGGTGTTCCGTACCGCCCATGACCGACTCCTGTTCTCCGGATCTGGAACAGGTTGCAGGAGGAGAGGGCGCAGTTCAATAGTTTTCTGACAGCTCGTCAGATTGTTGCGACGCCACCTCTTCCCACTTGTGCCGACCGGCGCTCTAATGACGGCCGAGTCGCCAGTCACCCGGGGTCAGGAGGAACGGTGGAGTACAACCTTGCCGACCTGTTCGAGTCGGTCGTCGACGCGGTGCCCGACCGTGAGGCGCTCCTGTACGTCGACCATCCCGGTACGGGCGCGGAGCGCCGGCTCACCTACGCGGAGCTGGACGCCGCCGCCAACCGCGTCGCCCACCACCTGATCGACGCCGGGATCCGGCCGGGCGAGCATCTGGGGCTGCACCTCTACAACGGGGTGGAATACCTCCAGACGGTGCTGGGCGCCCTCAAGGCGCGGATCGTGCCGGTGAACGTCAATTACCGTTACGTCGAGGAGGAGTTGGTCTACCTCTACCGGGACGCGGACCTGGCGGCGCTGGTCTTCGACGGCGAGTTCGACGAGCGGGTCGCGGCGGCCGCCCCGCAGGCGCCGGGACTGCGCCATCTGGTCCGGGTGGGGCCCGCCGCCACGACGGCCGCCCCCGGGCCCGCGGCCGTGCCCTTCACCGAGGCGGAGGCGTCCGGCTCCCCGGAGCGCGGCTTCGCACCCCGCTCCGCCGACGACCAGTTCATCATCTACACCGGCGGCACGACCGGCATGCCCAAAGGGGTGATGTGGCGTCAGGAAGACCTGTTCTTCTCGGGTTTGGGCGGCGGAGCGCCGACCGGCGAGCCAGTGAAGACCCCGCAGGAGCTGGCGGAGCGGGTCGCGGCGGGCGGCGACGGCATCACCTTCTTCCCCACCCCGCCACTGATGCACGGGACTTCCACGCTGACCGCGTTCATCGGCTTCAATTTCGGCCAACGCGTGGTGGTGCACCGCAAGTTCGTTCCGGAGGAGGTGCTGCGGACGATCGAGAAGGAGAAAGTCACGAGCGTGTCGCTGGTCGGCGACGCGATGCTGCGCCCGCTGATCGACTGTCTGAAGGGGCCGCTGCGCGGGACGGACTGCTCGTCGCTGTTCTCCGTCTCCAGCTCCGGGGCCATCATGTCGGACTCGGTGCGGGCGGAGTTCCAGGCGCTCGTGCCGACGGTGATGCTGCTGAACAACTTCGGCTCCTCCGAGTCCGGCTTCAACGGCACGGCCACCGCCGACTCGGGACCCGAGAAGGGCTTCCGGGTCCAGGTCAACGCCCGTACGGCGGTGGTGGATCCGGTGACGTACGAGCCGGTGGCCCCCGGCGAGCCGGGCCGTATCGCCCAGCGCGGACACGTCCCGCTCGGCTACTACAACGACCCGGCCAAGACCGCCGACACTTTCTTCCGCCGGGGCGATGAGCGCTGGGTGCTGCTGGGCGACATGGCGACCGTGGACGCGGACGGCATCGTCACGGTGCTCGGGCGGGGCTCGCAGTGCATCAACACCGGTGGGGAGAAGGTGTATCCGGAGGAGGTCGAGCAGGCGCTCAAGTCGCATGCGGATGTGTACGACGCGCTCGTCGCGGGCGTTCCCGACGAGCGCTGGGGCAACCGGGTCGCCGCCGTGGTCCAACTCCGCGAGGGTGCGGACGCGTTGACCCTGGACGCGGTGCAGGCCCACTGCCGGACCCGGCTGGCCGGCTACAAGATCCCCCGGGCGCTGGTGCTCGCCGACCGGATCCAGCGCTCGCCGAGCGGCAAGGCGGACTACCGGTGGGCGAAGGCGGTGGCGGCGGAGGCCCACCGGAGCTGAACGGCCGGGGCCGACCGGAGCTGAAGGACCAGGGCCTCCCGCCTGCCCCGGGCGCTGATCGTCAAAGCCCCGTCGCCGATCGTCAAGGACAGAGCGGAAAGTGATCCGCAGACTGGTGGGTGTCGGGATGCCCGGCGCCGCGGGGGTGTGTCGGGCGCCCGACTCCGCTTACGCTCGCACCTGCGCCTTCATGCTCGAACGGGGAAGAGATCACAGTGAGTTCGCCGCTGACACAGGACGATCCGGAGCGCGTCGGGGGGTACTGGCTCGCCGCCAGACTGGGTGCCGGTGGACAGGGCGTGGTGTACGAGGCGTACGACGCGGCCGGGGACCGGTTCGCGCTCAAGACGCTGCACCGGGCCGCTGATCCGTTCCTGCGGGAGCGGTTCACGCGGGAGGCGGAGGCCGCCCGGCGGGTGGCCCCGTTCTGCACGGCACGGATCGTGCGCGCCGGCGTCGACGACGAAGTCCCGTATCTGGTCAGCGAGTACGTGCCGGGGCCGACCCTCGCCACTGCCGTACGGGAGAACGGGCCGTCGTCCCCGGACGCGGTGCTGCGGCTGGCCACCGGGGTGGCGACCGCGCTGGCCGCGATCCACCAGGCGGGCGTCGTGCACCGGGACCTCAAGCCCGGGAACGTCCTGCTGGGCCCGGACGGGCCCCGGATCATCGACTTCGGGATCGCCCGGGCCCCGGACATGTCCCTCACCGCCACCGGCGCGATCATGGGGACGTTCGGCTACATGGCCCCCGAGGTTCTGGCCGGGCAGCGGGCGACCGAGGCGTCCGACGTCTTCGCGTGGGCCGCCGTCGTGCTGTACGCGGCGACCGGTACGGAGCCGTTCCGGGGCGAGAACATCGCCGAGGTCGCCCACCGCACCACCACCGTCGAGCCGGATCTGGGAGCGCTGCCCCCGGCGATACGGCCGCTCATGGCCGCGGCCCTCGCCAAGGATCCGGAGCTGCGGCCCACCGCGGCCGATCTGCTGCTGGGCCTGGTCGGTGCGCCCGTCAAGGCGGCGGACCCCCGGGCCGCGCTGATGGAGGCGGGCGCCCGGAAGGCCGCCGCGCCTTCGGGCGACGCGCCCGAAGCCAACCGCCCCGAGGCGACCGGCACGGAAGGGCCGGCCGGCGTCGGCGGGACCGTCGTGGAGGCGCCCCTCGGGGAGCGTGCGGAGGCGGCCTTCGCGGCGCTCTCCCCCGTCGCCCGGCTCGCCGCCCACGGGCTGCTGCTCCGCCTCACCGTGCCGGGGGCCGCGCCGGACGGCTCCCAGGACTCCGTGCGCACCGCCCACCCCGACGAACTGCTGGCCGACCGGCCCGAGGACGAACAGCGGGAGGTCACCGCCGCCGCCCAGCGGCTCCTGGCCGCCGGGGTCCTCGTATCGGAGGCGGACGGCGCCCTGCGGCCCGCCAGCGCCGCGCTGCTCCCCGCGTGGCGGCGGCTGCACGCCTGGATCGACGCCGACCGGCGGGGCCTCGCCGTCCTTCAGCGCATCGGCTCGGCGGCCCGGCTCTGGCAGCGGCACGGTGAGCGGCCGGAGGACCTGCTGCGCGGCACCGAGCTGACGCGGTGCCTCGACTGGCTGCCCACCGCTCCCTACAGCCTGCGGCCCAACCCTCTGGAGCAGCGCTTCCTCACCGCGAGCCGGGCCACCGCGGCCCGTACCACCCGGCGTCGGCGGCAGCTGCTGTCGGGGCTCGCCGGGGCCACGGCGCTCGCTCTGCTGGCGGGTGGCCTGGCCTGGGCGCAGAGCCGGGAGGCCGACCGCCGCCGGGCCGAGGCCACGGCCCGTACGGTGGCGCAGGCGGCGGCGAACCTGCCGGCCACGGAGCCGAAGACCGCGATGCTGCTGGGGCTCGCCTCGTGGCGGATCGCCGAGGTGCCGGAGGCGCGGGCCGCCCTCGCCGCCGCCGCCGTCCAGCCGGTGCGCTCGGTCGTCGACCTGAGCGACGTGAACGACGGTGAGGAGCAGTCGAGCCACCTCTCCCGGGACGGCCGGCGCCTGATCGCCTCGTCGTCGCTGGGGGTACGCATCCACGACCTGACGGGCGGGCAGGCGGCGCTGAAGAAGCCGGTGGCGACCCTCTCCCCCGACGAGTTCGAGCTCAACGACACGCGACGCCCGGCGTTCAGCCCGGACGACCGGCTCATGCTCCTGGTCGCCAAGGACAAGACGTTCCGGGTGCTGAACACCGAGGACGGCACCCCGGCCGCACCTCCGATCCGGGCGCCGTCGGGGTACTTCGAGGGGCTGGCCGTCTCCAACAGCGGGCACACGCTGCTGTCCGACCGCCGCTCGATCACCCTGGTCGACCGGGAGGGCAACGGCCTGGCGGCCCCCACCGGCGGCACGCTGACGCCCGACGGGAAGTATTCCGTCGACTGCGTGGAAGGGGAGGTCCGCGTCGTGGGCCTGCTGCCCGGGGAGGATCCCGTCATCCGTGACACGCTGCCTCCCAAGGCCGATACCTGCCGGTTCGAGTTCAGCCCGGACGGGCGGTACATGTCCGTGAGCACCGGATCGTCGGCGCGCCTGTACGACCTCGTCACCCACGAGGAGGCCGGGTTGATCAGCCACCGGGGCGACAACATCCGCTTCGGCTCGCAAGGGCGCTTCTTCGTCGGCTGGGGGAACGACGGCACGACCATCGACGTCTGGGCCCGTGACTCAGAGAAACCGCTGTTCTCGGTGACCGCGCCCACCGGGCAGGGTGACAAGGGGATGTACGCCGACCAACTCGCCCTGGACGAGAAGGCGGAGCGGCTGCGCTACTTCTCGACCACCACCGGCCGGCTCTACGAGATCGACCTGACCGGCGCCCTGTCCGGCCGGACGGACGGACGCGTCACCGCCGCTGTCTCCGCCGATGGACGGTTCGGGCTGGTCCGGTCCGCCCCGGACGCGATCGACCAACCGACACTCCAGGCGGTCGACCTGCGCACCGGCAAGCGCGTCGGCGGCCTCGTCGCGCAGCGCCAGCCCGGCGACCCCTTGGAGAACGAGGAGCTGTACGCCTCCATCGACGACGAGGGCCGCGTCGTGGCGTACTCGTACAAGGAAAGGCTCTCCCGCTACGAGAGCGACCACGAGGTGGTGGTGCGCGACATCAGGAAGGGCAAGGACCTCCACCGCGTCCCGGTCGCCGCGAACCACCGCCCGCTCCATCTGGCTGTCTCCCCGGACGGCCGCCATCTGTCCGTGGTGTCGATGGAGTTCGGGGTGGAGAGTTCGGGCGCGCACATCCACGAGGTCTGGGACATCGAGAAGGGCAAGAGGGTACGGCAGTTCAACGACAGCACCGCGGAGGCCGTGTTCAGCCACGACAGCGAACGGCTGGTGACCGCATCGGGGATGGAGGTCACCCTGGACGACGGGGCGCTGCGCAGGACCGGGCTCGCCCGAGACCCCGGAGGCCGGCCGGCCTTCTCCCCCGACGGTCGCTCCCTGGCCGTGCTCAGGAGTTCCGGCTGGCTGGAACTGTGGGACGGCGCGGTGCGCGAACGGAAGGCGGCGCTGCCGAGCGAGCTGGTGCCGGGGGCTCCCCGGTTCGGGCAGCCGCTCGGCGATCTGGCCTTCTCCGCCGACGGGGGCCTGTTGGCCGTCGTGGTACGGGGCGAGGCCGTCCAGCTCTGGGACACGAACACGAGGACGCCCCTCGGGAAGCCTCTGCCGATCACGGGACGCAGGGTCGACTCCCTCACGTTCGACGGGACGGTCCTGCGCACCCTGACGGGCTCCGCGGTCCACAGGCTGGACCTCTCGCCGGACCGACTGGCGGAGCAGGTGTGCCGGCGCGCCGGGCGCGACATCACCCCGGAGGAGTGGCGTACGTACGTGCCCGACGCGCCGTATCGGAGCCTGTGCTGAGGGGGCGGGACGGAATCGGTCCCGCCCCGGCCGCTCAGCTCGGAGGCTCGTTGCTCGCCCGGAGCTCGACGTACCGGTAGTCGCTGGGGGACATCCCGTGGGCGGTGCGGAACACCCGGCTGAAGTGGGCCGGTGATGCGAAGCCGCACCGTGCGGCGATCGCTTGGACCGGTGTGTCGGCGAGTCCGGGGTCGGCGAGGTCCCGCCGGGCCCGCTCCAGGCGGCGGTTGCGGATGAGGGCGGCCACCGTGGTTCCCTCCTGCTGGAACAGCCGGTGCAGATGGCGGGTGGAGATGTGGTGCGCGGCGGCGACGGACGCCGGGGTGAGCCGGGGGTCGTGGAGGTTGCCGCCGATGAAGGAGCGGATGGCCAGGACGAGGTTGCGGCTGCGGGCCTCCGGTGACAGGGCCGCCTCCTGGTCGAGCCCCTCCGCGAGCAGGCCGGCTGTGAGGTCGAGCAGGATCCGGTGCAGCCGGGGCCCGTCGGACGGGCCGTATGCCTCGGCCTGGTCCACCAGGTGCAGGAGGACCTGGGAGATCAGCGCGCCGAAGCCGTGGCGGCCGGACAGGCGTCGGCCCACGATGGCGTCCAGGGACGTGCTCGGCGGCAGGGGCAGCTGCGACCGGGGCAGGTCGAGGCCGATGCCCTTGATGGGCGCGTCGACGGTCGCCACCTCGTAGGGCTTCGAGGTGTCGATGAAGTAGACGTCGTGCGGTGCCACGGCGCTGTGCACCCTGCCCTGTTCGACCTGTATGGGCCCGCTTCCGGGCTGGACGAGGGTCATGTGGAGCAGCCCCGGGTCGGACTGCCGGATCAGCCGGGGGGTGCGCCGGTAGCGGGAGGCGGGCGCCTGGGTGGGCCACAGCACTGCGTCCTCGATGCGCAGGAGCCGGTAGCCGGCCCGGAAGTCGGCGGCGTGGGGGCTGCTGATCTCCATGGGCGCGACGACGTCGGCCATGTACTTGTGCCAGTAGGCGAACCGGTCGCCGCGCGGTATCGTGTCGGTCCAAAATCTTCCCGCGGTCAGCATGCGCCGCCGCCTCCTTCCCGGTCCTGGAGCCCGAACTCCCGGACCGCCGCGAGGAATTGCTCCGGCCGGTCCGTGTGGATCAGGTGCCCGGCGTCGATGGTGACCAGCTCGGCGTCCGGTATCTCGCGGACCATCCGCGCGAGCTGTTCCTGGTCGATGTGGCTGCCGGGCCCGCCGCCGATGACGAGGGTGGGCGCGGTGATCTCCGGGAAACGTTCGCGGACGGCCGGGTCGGGGTCGTTCAGCTGGGCGTCGGTGTCGGGGACGACGGGCCAGTCGAAGTCGAGGTCGCCCTCGGGGCGGACGGAGGGCGGGCGGGGCGGGTCGAGCGGGAGGAGGGGCGGCGCGTCCTCGATGACCAGCCGCCCGATCAGGTCCGGTTCCCGCTGGGCCAGGAGGTAGGCGGCGACCCCGCCCATGGAGTGTCCGACGACGGTCGCTCCGGCGAGGTTGCGGGCCTCCAGGAAGGCGTGCAGGTCGTCGCGGAACATCTCGAAGGAGTAGCGGCCGGGCCAGTCGCTCAGCCCGTGGCCCCGGAAGTCGGGGGCGTACACGCGGTGGTCGGCGGCCAGGTCCTCCGCGATCCGGTTCCAGGTCTCGCCGGAGCCCGCCCGGCCGTGCAGCAGGACGACGGGCGGGGCCTCGGGGGCGCCCCACACCCGGTAGGCGAGCCGGACCCCGCCCGCCTGGACGCTCAGGACCTCCGGGTCGAGGAAGGCCTCGACCGTACGGGCGAAGGCTCCCGGGTCGTCCAGCCAGGGGAAGTGCCCGGCTCCGCGCTGGACGACGAACTCGGCGCCCGGGAAGAGCGCGGCGAGCTCCGTGGCCCGGTCGGGGCTGGGGTGGCCGTCGTACTCCCCGGCGAGGACGAGCACCGGCACGGTGAGCTCGCGCAGGGCCGCGGCGGTGGCGGCGGGGTCGAAGGCGCCTTCCTCGGCGTAGCGTTCGCGGGCTGCCGCGTTGGTCTGTCCGGCGGAGGCCTCGGCGTGGGCGCGGGCCGCGTCGTCCCAGCGGCCGTAGGTGAGGGGCCGGACGGCGGGCCACAGCTCGGCGAAGGGGCCTCCGGCGAGCAGCGCCTCCTGGGCGGCCCGCGCCTCGGGGTACCAGGGCTCGTCGCGGCGCAGCTCGGCGGCCTCGCGCAGATCCTGGTCCGTCACCTCGATGCCCACGGCCCGGGTGCTGGGCGTGACGAGGGTCAGGGTGCGCAGCCGTTCCGGGTGGCGGGCGGCGTACAGGAGGGCCAGATCGGCTCCGGCGGAGTGCGCCAGTACGTCGATCCGCTCCAGGCCCAGGTGTTCGCGCAGGGCCTCCACATCGTCGACGAGGCGGTCGCAGCGGTACGTCGACGGGTCGTCGGGCACACCGGACGCGCCAGTGCCGCGCAGGTCCGGCAGGACGAGCCGGCGCCGGGCGGTGAGCCCTCCGAGGTCGCCGAGATACGCGCTCGCCCGCATGGGCCCGCCGGGCAGACAGATCAGCGGTTCCCCCTCGCCCACCACGTCATGGGCGAGGGGGGTCTTGTCGTACGCGGAGAAGGTCGGCATACGTCCCATCCAAACAGGAAGCCGTGGGCGGGCACAGCGGGCTTCGCGGGGAGCTGATCCACAGTGATGCGTGCGCCCCTCTTGCCAGCGGCCCCGGCCGCCTGAATTACTGCTCCCAGGAAGATCGACCGAATGATCGGTCGCCCGGTTCGGGAGAGGAAGGGTCCTTATGACGGCCATGCTGGACGCGGCGGAGCGGCTCGGCCGGGGCGAGCTGGAGGCCCTCCAGCTGGAGCGGCTGCGGTCCACCCTGCGCCACGCGTACGACAACGTCCCCTTCTACCGGGACGCTTTCGACCGGGCGGGGCTGCTGCCCGAGCATTGCCGGACGCTCGCGGATCTGGCCCGTTTCCCGTTCACCGCGAAGACGGATCTGCGGGACAACTACCCCTTCGGGATGTTCGCCGTACCGGAGCACGAGGTGCGCAGGATCCACGCCTCCAGCGGCACGACGGGGCGGCCGACGGTCGTCGGGTACACCGAACGGGATCTGGACACCTGGGCGGACGTGGTGGCCCGGTCGATCCGGGCGGCGGGCGGACGGCCCGGCCACAAGGTCCATGTGGCGTACGGGTACGGGCTGTTCACCGGTGGTCTCGGGGCGCATTACGGGGCGGAGCGGCTCGGCTGCACGGTGATCCCGGCCTCCGGCGGCATGACCGCGCGTCAGGTGCAGCTGATCCAGGACTTCCGGCCCGAGATCATCATGATCACGCCGTCGTACATGCTGACGCTGCTGGACGAGTTCGAGCGGCAGGGCGTCGATCCGCGGTCGACGTCCCTGAAGGTGGGGATCTTCGGCGCGGAGCCGTGGACCGAGGGGATGCGCGCGGAGATCGAGGACCGGTTCGCGATCGACGCGGTGGACATATACGGGCTCTCGGAGGTGATGGGCCCGGGGGTGGCGCAGGAGTGCGTGGAGACGAAGGACGGGCTGCACATCTGGGAGGACCACTTCTATCCGGAGGTCGTGGACCCGTTCACCGGTGAGGTGCTGCCCTACGGCGAGGAGGGGGAGCTGGTCTTCACCTCGCTGACCAAGGAGGCGATGCCGGTGATCCGGTACCGGACCCGGGACCTGACGCGGCTGCTACCGGGGACGGCGCGGACGTTCCGGCGGATGGAGAAGGTCACCGGCCGCAGCGACGACATGGTGATCCTGCGCGGGGTGAACCTCTTCCCCACCCAGATCGAGGAGATCGTGCTCCGTACGCCCGCCGTCGCCCCGCACTTCCAGCTGCGGCTGACGCGCGACGGGCGGCTGGACGCGCTGACGGTCCTCGCGGAGGCACGGGCGGACGCGACGGCCGACGAGCGGGAGAAGGCGGCGCGGGCCATCGCGGCGGCGGTGAAGGACGGCGTCGGGGTGTCGGTGAGCGTCGAGATCGTGGATCCGGAGACGCTGGAGCGCTCCGTGGGCAAGATCCGGCGGATCGTCGACCTGCGGGAGAAGGAGTCCGGCACGAGGTGAACGGCGGCGCTGACCGGCGCTGTTCACACCGTCGCAACACCCGTTCCCACGATGCGGACAGCTGCCGAAACGTCTCGACACAGGGGGCCGGGTCCTGCGAGTCTCCCGCTATGCATCTCGCCCACCGGCCCCTGGTCATCACCGCTCTGTGCTCCGTCGTCGCCCTCTGCGCCGCCCTCGCGGGCTGTGCCCCGCAAGCGGAGGAGAAGGAGGCGTCGGACCGGCCCGGTGCGGCGGCGTCCTGCGCGCCCGGCAAGCTCGCCACCCGGGTGCCGGGCAAGCTCACCGTCGGCACCGACAAGCCCGCGTACGCCCCCTGGTTCGCCGACGACGAGCCGTCCAACGGGAAGGGCTTCGAGTCGGCGGTGGCGTACGCCGTGGCGAAGGAGCTGGGGTACGGCCGCGATGCGGTGGTCTGGCAGCATGTGCCGTTCAACAGCGCGTTCGCGCCCGGTGCGAAGAAGTTCGACTTCGACATCAACCAGGTCTCCATCAGCGAGGAGCGGAAGAAGGCCGTCGCCTTCTCCTCCGGCTACTACGACGTGCGCCAGGCCGTCGTCGCGCTGAAGTCGTCGAAGGCCGCGAAGGCGAAGAGCGTCGCCGACCTCAAGGACGTGAAGCTGGGCGCGCAGGTGGGCACCACCAGCCTCGACTTCATCACCGATCTGGTGAAGCCGAAGGAGAAGCCCGCCGTCTACCAGCGCAACGACTTCGCCAAGTCGGCGCTGAAGACCGGCCAGGTGGACGCCATCGTGGTGGACCTGCCGACCGCGTTCTACATCACCGGGGCCGAGGTGCCCGAGGCTCAGGTGGTGGGCCAGTTCGCCGAATCCCCCGGTGAGCCGGAGCAGTTCGGTCTTGTCCTGGACCGGGAGAGCGCGCTGACCTCCTGCGTGAGCGGGGCGGTGGACGCCCTGCGGAAGGACGGCACGCTGGCCGGCCTGGAGAAGGAGTGGCTCTCCGACGCCGTCGACGCGCCGGTGCTCAGGTGACCCTGCACAAGGCGCCGGCCGTCGAGGACGCCTACGTCCCCTCCGAGCGGCGGATCGCCCGCGAGCGCTACCGTCGGGGACGCACCCGGCGGGCCACCGCGATCGCTGCGACCAGCACGCTGGTGGTGGGCGCGGTGCTGTTCGTGCTGATCACGAACTCGCCGGGGTGGACCCGTACCAAGGAGACCTTCTTCAGCGCCCACTACGCGCGCGTCGCCTTCCCGCAGGTCCTGGAGGGGCTGTGGCTGAATCTGCGACTGCTGGCCGTGTGCGGGGCGGCCGTGCTCGTGCTCGGTCTGCTGCTGGCGGTGGCCCGTACTCTGCGCGCCCGGTGTTCTTCCCCCTGCGTGCGCTGGCCGCCGCGTACACGGACTTCTTCCGGGGGCTGCCGCTCATCATCTGTCTGCTGATGGTGGTGTTCGGGGTGCCCGCCCTGCGGCTGGAGGGGGTGACCACCGATCCGGTGCTGCTGGGCGGCAGCGCGCTGGTGCTGACGTATTCGGCGTACGTCGCGGAGGTCTTCCGGGCGGGCATCGAGTCCGTGCACCCCTCGCAGCGGGCGGCGGCGCGTTCGCTGGGGCTGAGCAGCGGGCAGGCGCTGCGTTTCGTCGTACTCCCCCAGGCGGTGCGGCGGGTGGTGCCGCCGCTCCTGAACGATCTGGTGTCGCTCCAGAAGGACACCGGGCTCGTCTCGATCGCCGGGGCGGTGGACGCCGTGTACGCGGCGCAGATCATCGCGAGCAAGGACTTCAACTACACGCCGTACGTGGTCGCGGGGCTGGTCTTCGTGGCGCTGACCATCCCGATGACCCGGCTCACCGACTGGGTGACGGCCCGGATGGACCGGCGGCGGGCGCAGGGAGGGCTGGTATGAGCACGGCAGCGGAAGCGGCTCCGGTGCTGCGGATGGAGGCGGTCCGGAAGTCGTTCGGTACGTCGCTGGTGCTGCGGGACGTGGATCTGGAGGTGGCCCCGCACACGGTGACCGCCCTGCTTGGCACTTCCGGGTCGGGGAAGTCGACGCTGCTGCGCTGCGCCAACCTCCTGGAGGAGGTCGACGACGGGGCGATCTTCTTGGACGGCGAGGAGATCACCGATCCCCGGGCCGACGCGGACGCGGTGCGCCGCCGGATCGGCGTGGTGTTCCAGGCGTACAACCTCTTCCCGCATCTGACCGTGCTACAGAACATCACCCTGGCCCCGCGCCGCGTCCACGGGCTCTCGCGGCCCCGGGCCGAGGCGGAGGCCCGGGAGCTGCTGGAGCGGCTGGGGCTCGGGGCGAAGGCGGACGAGTATCCGGACCGGCTCAGCGGCGGGCAGCAGCAGCGGGCGGCGATCGTGCGGGCGCTGGCCGTACGCCCCCGGCTGCTGCTTCTGGACGAGATCACGGCGGCCCTGGACCCGGAGCTGGTGGGCGAAGTGCTGGGTCTCGTACGGGAGGTGAAGGAGGACGGCATGACGATGGTGATCGCCACGCACGAGATGGCGTTCGCGCGTGAGGTCGCCGACCAGGTGTGTTTCCTGGACGCCGGGGTGGTGCTGGAGCGCGGCACGCCCGAGGAGGTGTTCGGCGCGCCGCGCGAGGAGCGCACCCAGCGGTTCCTGCGGCGGATCGTGGCGGCTGGGCGGCTGTAAAACCGCCGGTTTCAGGTCAGTTCGTCGCGCAGTTGCCGCTTGAGGATCTTTCCGCTGGCGTTGCGCGGGAGTTCGTCGACGAACACGACGCGCTTGGGCGCTTTGAAGGCGGTGAGCTTCTCGCGGGCGTGGGCGATGAGTTCGCCCTCGTCCACGGCCGCGTCGGCGTGCCGGACGACGACGGCGGTGACGGCCTCGATCCAGCGGTCGTCGGGGAGGCCGATGACGGCGGTCTCGGCGACGGCGGGGTGGGTGTAGAGGGCGTCCTCGACCTGGCGGGAGGCGACGAGGACGCCGCCGGAGTTGATGACGTCCTTCACCCGGTCGACGACGGTGTAGAAGCCCTCGGCGTCGCGGACGGCGAGGTCGCCGGAACGGAACCAGCCGTCGCGGAAGGCCTCCGCCGTCTCCTCGGGCTTCTCCCAGTAGCCGGAGCAGAGTTGGGGCGAGCGGTAGACGACCTCGCCGGGGGTTCCGTCGGGGACGTCCTCGCCCTTCTCGTCGACGACGCGGGCCTCCACGAAAAGGACCGGCCGGCCGCAGGATTCCATGCGGCCCTCGTGCTCGTCGGGTCCCAGCACGGCGGCCAGCGGCCCGATCTCGCTCTGGCCGAAACAGTTGAAGAAGGCCAGGTGCGGCAGGCGTTCGCGCAGCCGCTCCAGGACAGGGACGGGCATGATCGAGGCCCCGTAGAACGCCTTCCGCAGGCCGCGGAGGTCGCGGGTGGCGAAATCCGGGTGGTTGGCGAGGGCGATCCAGACGGTGGGCGGAGCGAACAGGCTGTCGCCCAGGCCCGATTCGACGAGGTCGAAGATGCGGGCGGCGTCCGGCGCGTCCAGGATGGTGTTCTCCGCGCCCACCGCCAGATAGGGCAGCAGGAACACATGCATCTGGGCCGAGTGGTAGAGCGGCAGGGAGTGCACGGGCCGGTCGGCGGCGGCGAGGCCGAGCGCGGTGATCGCACTGACGTACTCGTGGACCAGGGCCCCGTGCGTCATCATCGCGCCCTTGGGCAGGGCGGTGGTACCGGAGGTGTACAGCAGCTGCACCAGGTCGTCGGAGGCGGGCGGGCGCTTTGGGGTGAAGGGCCGTTCCGCCTCCAGGGCGTCGAGCAGCGAACCGGGAGCATCACGCAGCGCGCGTACGGTACAGCCGGCGGGGAGCCGCCCGGCGAGGTCCGGGTCGGTCAGCACGAGGGAGGAGCCGGACTGGTCGAGGAGGTACGCCAGGTCGTCACCGGTGAGGTTCTGATTGACCGGTACGTGGACGAGGCCGGCCCGGGCGCAGGCGAGGAAGCCGATCAGATAGGCGTCGGAGTTGTGCGCGTAGGCGGCCACCCGGTCGCCGGGGGCGAGACCGTGCTCCTCGGTCAGGACGGCGGCGGCCGTGGAGACGGCGGCGTCCAGCGAGCGGTAGGTCCAGGCCCGGTCGGCGTACCGTACGGCGGTCCGGCCGGGGGTGCGCCGGGCGCTGCGGGTGAGGACGCCGTCGACTGTGCTGCTGCGTACACCTGTCATGGCGTGATCCTGTGCGGGCCGGGCCCCGGGGGTCAAGAGGCCGGATACCGACCAGACGGTTGACAGTTGCCGGGGCTCCCTGGCTGAGTGGCGCGTGGCTGACCGGACGGTCCGGTCAACCGCCCGTGCCACCCGCACCGTTGGGAGGAACACCTTGAGATTGCGAAACCGTCTGAGACTGCTCGGGGTTGCCGGTCTCGCCCTGTTCACCGTGTCGGCGTCGCTGCCGCCGGCGACCGCCTCCGGGGCGGGGCAGGAGCGGCACCCGTCCGGCGGCGGGCTCTCCGCCGTCATCCGGTACACGGAGTACGGCATCCCGCACATCGTGGCCAAGGACTACGCGCGGCTCGGCTTCGGCACCGGCTGGGCGCAGGCCGCCGACCAGGTGTGCACGCTGGCGGACGGCTTCCTCACGGTGCGCGGGGAACGGTCGAAGCACTTCGGGCCGGACGCGGCCACGGACTTCTCCCTCTCCTCGGCGACGACGAACCTCTCCAGCGATCTGTACTTCCGGGGTGTCCGGGACAGCGGCACGGTGGAGAAGCTGCTGAAGGTCCCCGCGCCCGCCGGTCCGAGCCGGGACGTGAAGGAGACCATGCGCGGGTTCGCCGCCGGGTACAACGCGTGGATCGCGCAGAACCGGATCACCGATCCGGCCTGCCGGGGCGCGTCGTGGGTGCGCCCGGTGACGGCGCTGGACGTGGCGGCGCGCGGGTACGCCCTGGCGGTGCTCGGCGGCCAGGGGCGCGGGATCGACGGCATCACGGCCGCGCAGCCGCCGACCGCCGCTCCCCCGGCGGCCGGGGTCACCCCTGAGGAGGCGGCGTCGGCGGCGAAGCGGCTGCTGTCGGCGCAGAACGCGGACATGGGGTCCAACGCGGTGGCCTTCGACGGCTCCACCACGGCGAACGGGCGCGGGCTGCTGCTGGGCAACCCGCACTACCCGTGGCAGGGCGGACGCCGCTTCTGGCAGTCGCAGCAGACGATCCCCGGCGAGCTGAACGTGTCGGGGGCGTCCCTGCTGGGCGCGACGACGATCTCGATCGGCCACAACGCGGATGTGGCGTGGAGCCATACGGTCGCCACGGGCGTGACGCTGAATCTGCATCAGCTGACGCTGGATCCGGCCGACCCGACCACGTATCTGGTGGACGGGAAACGGGAGCGGATGACGAAGCGGACGGTGACCGTCCCGGTGAAGGGCGCGGCTCCCGTGACCCGCACCCAGTGGTGGACGCGCTACGGCCCGGTCGTCGACTCCATGGGCACGGCGCTGCCGTTGCCGTGGACGGCGAGCACGGCGTACGCGCTGAACGACCCGAACGCGACGAATCTGCGGATGGCGGACACGGGTCTGGGCTTCAGCAAGGCCCGGGGCACGGCGGACGTCGAACGCTCGCTGCGCCGGAATCAGGGCATGCCGTGGGTGAACACGATCGCGGCGGACCGGGCGGGGCACTCGTTCTTCGCCCAGTCGCAGGTGCTGCCGAGGATCACGGACGAGCTGGCGGAGCGCTGCTCGACCCCGCTGGGCCGGGCCACGTACCCCGCCTCCGGTCTGGCGGTGCTGGACGGTTCGCGGAAGGACTGCGCGCTGGGCAGCGACCGGGACGCGGTGCAGCCGGGGATCTTCGGCCCGAGCCGGATGCCGGTGCTGAAGAACCAGCCGTACGTCGAGAACTCCAACGACAGCGCGTGGCTGACCAACGCGGACCGGCCGCTGACCGGGTACGAGCGGGTCTTCGGCACGGTCGCGACGCCCCGGTCGATGCGGACGCGCGGCGCGATCGAGGACGTGGCGTCGATGGCGGACAAGGGCCGCCTGCGGGTGACGGACCTCCAGCGGCAGCAGTTCGCCAACCGGGCGCCGGCCGGTGACCTGGCCGCGTCGGAGGTGGCGAAGTGGTGCGCGGCCCTGCCGGGCGGCAGGGCGGTGGGCACGGACGGCACGCCCGTCGATGTGTCGGAGGCCTGCCGGGTGCTGCGGCGCTGGGACCGGAGCGTGGACAGCGACAGCCGGGGCGCGCTGCTCTTCGACCGGTTCTGGCGGAAGACGTCGGCGGTGCCGGCGGCCGAGCTGTGGAAGACCCCGTTCGACCCGGCCGACCCGGTGCGCACCCCGCGCGACCTGAACACCGCCGCGCCGGGAGTGGGCAGGGCGCTGGCGGACGCGGTGGCGGAGCTGCGGGCGGCGGGCATCGCGCTGGACGCACCGCTGGGCAAGCATCAGTTCGTCGTACGGAACGGCAAGCGGCTCCCGATCGGCGGCGGCACGGAGTCGCTGGGCATCTGGAACAAGACCGAGCCGGTGTGGAACGCGGCGGCGGGCGGTTATACGGAGGTGTCGTCGGGCTCCAGCTACATCCAGGCGGTCGGCTGGGACGACAGCCGCTGCCCGGTGGCTCGGACGCTGCTGACGTACTCCCAGTCGGAGAACCCGAAGTCGCCGCACTACAGCGACCAGACCCGGCTGTACGCGGGCGAGCGCTGGGTGACGTCGCGGTTCTGCGAGAAGGACATCGCACGCTCGCCGGCCCTGCGGGTGGTGCGGGTGCACGAGCGGCGGTAGCGCAGTGGGCGGGTGCGCCCGCCCGCTGTCAGAAGGGCGTCCGCCTCGGTGGGCGCCCTTCTCGCTGACGTGTCGTGACGGCGTTCCCGGGCGTTCCTGGCGGATCATCCCGGGACGGCTCCGCCCTCCGCCCGCGCCCAGGCCAGCTGCGCGTCGCTCAGCGGCGGGTCGAAGCCCTCCGGGAACAGCAGCATGCGCGGCTGCGGCCACATGTTCTCCGGTCCGTGTTCCTGGCAGTCCAGGGCGAGGAGGTGCGGCCCGTCCCCGCAGGACTCGTGCCGGTAGGGGCGGTCGTGCGCCCGGCAGAAATAGCCGAACGCCGAGCAGTGGTCGTCGCCGCCCGGTTCGTGGAAGCCGGGGTCGCTGACGATCACGGTCACCGGATCCTGCCGGTTGAGCCGAGGAATGGGCCGGGGATCACACCACAGCAGTCGAGGAGGGAGCACCCGCCCATCCTGCCCCCGAGGCCGAGCCCGTGTGGACGCGCCCGTATCAAAAAAGAGGTCGCTCGAAGCCCTCCCAGTACGGTTCGCGCAAGCGTCGTTTGTAGAGCTTGCCATTGGGGTCGCGAGGCATCGCGGTGATGAAGTCCAGGCTCCGGGGCCGTTTGTAGCCGGCGAGCCGCTCTTCGCAGTGGGCGAGGATCGCGGCGGCGAGTTCGGCCGACGGCTCGTGGCCGCCGGCCGGTTCGACGACGGCCTTGACCTCCTCGCCCCGGTCGGCGTGCGGGATGCCGAAGGCGGCGGCGTCCGCGACAGCGGGGTGGGTGAGCAGGGCGGACTCGATCTCGGCGGGGTAGATGTTGACGCCCCCGGCGATGATCATGTCGATCTTGCGGTCGCGGAGGAAGAGGTAACCGTCCTCGTCCAGCACACCGAGGTCGCCGACGGTGAAGAAGTCGCCGATGCGGTTCTTGCGGGTCTTGGTCTCGTCCTTGTGGTAGCTGAAGCCGCCGGTGCTCATCTTCATGTAGACGGTGCCCAGTTCGCCCGCCGGGAGCCGGTTCCCGTCGTCGTCGAAGACGGCGAGTTCGCTGATCGGCCAGGCCTTGCCCACGGTGCCGGGCTTCTTCAGCCAGTCCTCGGCGGTGGCGAACGCGCCGCCGCCCTCGCTGGCCGCGTAGTACTCCTCGACGCAGCTCCCCCACCAGTCGATCATGGCGCGTTTGACGTGGTCGGGGCAGGGGGCGGCCCCGTGGATGGCGTGCCGCATCGAGGAGACGTCGTAGCGGGTCTTCACCTCGTCGGGCAGGGCTAGCAGCCGGTGGAACTGGGTGGGGACCATATGGGTGTGTGTGCAGCGGTGGGCGTCGATGAGGCGCAGCATCTCCTGCGGGGCCCAGCCGTCCATCAGGACCAGCGGGTGCCCGATGTGGAGTGCGGCGCCCGCGAATTGGAGTACGGCGGTGTGGTAGAGCGGCGAGCAGACGAGGTGGACGTTGTCGTCGAACGGCCGGATGCCGAAGATGCCGAGGAACCCGCCGAGATAGGTCTCCTCGGGGCGTTTGCCGGGCAGCGGACGCCGGATTCCGCGCGGGCGGCCGGTGGTGCCCGAGGTGTAGTTCATGACCCAGCCCAGCGTGCGGTCCTCGGGCGGGGTGGTGGGGTGGCCGTCGAGGAGGTCGGCGTACGGGCGGCCGCCGGGGACCGTACCCACGCCGTAGCGGTGGCTCGTGGGCAGCCCGGCCTCGTCGGCGGCGGCCGTCGCGGCGGCCGCGAAGCGTTCGTGGGCGATGAGGACGCGGGCGCCGGAGTCGGCGACGATCCAGGCGATCTCGGGGCCGACGAGGTGGTGGTTGACGGGGACGAGGTAGAAGCCGGCCTGCGAGGCGGCGAGGTAGGCGGTGAGGAGTTCGACGCCGTTGGGCAGGACGACGGCGAACGCGTCGCCCTCGCGCAGCCCCGCCGCGCGCAGCCCGTGGACCATGCGGTTGACGTCGGCGTGCAGCCGGCCCGCGCTCCACTCCTCGCCGTCGGGGGCGATCAGGACGGTGCGGTCGGGATCGGCGGCGGCCTGGGCCCAGAAGCCGTTGGGCGGCTGGTTCACGTGGCGCTCCTTCCGGCGATGCGGTTGATGCGGCTGACGGCCCGTTCGAAACCGCGGGTGAGATCGTCGACGACGGCCTGGACGCTGCGCCGGCTGCTCATCCGGCCGACGATCTGCCCGACGGGCGTGCCCAGCAGTTCGCCGACCTCGTACTTCTGGATCCGGGAGACGGCCTCGGCGACCAGCAGCCCCTGGAGCGGCATGGGCAGGGTTCCGGGCCCTGCCGGGTCGTCCCAGGCGTCGGTCCACGCGGTACGGAGCTGGCGTGCGGGCTTGCCCGTGAGGGCTCGGGAGCGGACGGTGTCGCCGGAGCCGGCGGCGAGCAGTTTGGCGGTCAGGGCCTCGGAGTGCAGGTCGGCCTCCTCGGTGGTGAGCCAGAGGGAGCCGAGCCAGACGCCCTGGGCGCCGAGGGCGAGTCCGGCGGCGACCTGTTCGCCGCTGCCGATACCTCCGGCGGCGAGCACGGGCAGCGGGGCGACGGCCTCGACGACTTCGGGGACCAGCACCATGGAGCCGATCTCGCCGGTGTGGCCGCCCGCCTCGTACCCCTGGGCGACGACGACGTCGATGCCCGCCTCCGCATGGCGTCGGGCGTGCCGGGCGCTGCCGGCCAGGGCGGCGACGAGGACGCCGTGGTCGTGGGCGCGGGCGACGACGTCGGCGGGCGGGGAGCCGAGGGCGTTGGCGAGGAGTTTGATCGGGTAGTCGAAGGCCACGTCGAGCTGGCTCCGGGCGACCTCCTCCATCCAGCCGGTGATGCGCCAGCCGGACGCCTCCCCCTCGGCCAGTTCGGGCACGCCGTGGCGGGCCAGGAGTTCCCGGACGAATCCGCGGTGCCCGTCGGGGATCATCGCCTCGACGTCCGCCTCGGTGACGCCCTCGACCTTCTTGGCGGGCATGACGACATCGAGGCCGTAGGGCTTGCCGTCGGCGTGCTGGTGCAGACGGTCGAGGTCGCGGGCCAGGTCGTCGGGGGCGGTGTAGCGGACGGCTCCGAGCACGCCGAAGCCGCCGGCTCTGGTGATGGCCGCGGCGACCTCGGGGAACGGCGTGAAGCCGAAGATCGCGTGCTCGATTCCCAGTCGGCGGCTCAGTTCCGTCTCCATGGGCGGCAGGATGCCGCAGCGACGCACCCGAGGGAAGAGATTTTCTGATGCAGTGTCAGATTCTTTGCGGAGCTGGACCCATCCGGAATCGGGGAGGTGACAGTAATCTCTGCGGCGGCAGGAACTTTCACTGCTCGGCGAGATTTCGGAAGTTACTTTCGCGCGGGCTCCGGCTTACGGGCACGGCCCGGTGACCGGACGTCAGGCGCGGGAAGGAGTTGCGGATGACCGGGGACACGCAGGGGTACGGGCGGACCTCCGAGAACACCCCACGCACCGCGCGGAGCGGCATCGCCCGGCGGCGGCTGGGCGGCGGGATACTGGCGCTGGGCGGGGCGCTCGCGCTGACGCCGATCCCCCTCGCGGACGCGGCTGCCCGGAGCGGGCCGGGCAGTGCGGCGGACACGGGAGCGGGCATGGAGTCAGGGGCGCACCGGCCCACGCTGCGGCGCGGCAGCGCGGCCCGCGCCGGGCTGCTCCAGGAGCCGCTGGACCAGCTCGTCCGGGACGCCGAGGCCTACCTCGCGGACTCCCCCGAGCATCCCTGGTACGCGGGCGCGGTGCTGCTCGCCGGGCGGGGCGGCACGGTGGCGCTGCACCGGCCGATCGGCAAGGCGGTGCGCTACTCCGCGTACGACGAGAAGACCGACACCGGGGTGGAGTTCCCAGCGGACCGGCAGATCGCGATGGCCGAGGACACCGTCTTCGACCTGGCCTCGATCTCCAAGCTGTTCACCTCGCTCCTGGCGGTCCAGCAGATCGAGCGCGGCCGGCTGGAGCTGGAGGCGACGGTCGCCTCGTATCTTCCGGACTTCGCGGGCGGCGGCAAGCAGGACATCACGGTCCGTCAACTGCTCACGCACACCTCGGGTTTCCGGTCGTGGATCCCGCTGTACGAGGAGCCGACCCGGGAGGGCAAGCTCCGGATGCTGTGGGACGAGGTCCCGGCGAGCACCCCGGGCAGCGCCTACCTCTACTCCGACCTCAACCTGATCTCGCTCCAGCTGATCCTGGAGCAGATCACCGGCCGGACGCTGGACGTGCTGCTCCGCGAGGAGATCACCGCCCCGCTCGGAATGCACCGCACCCGCTACAACCCGCCGGCCTCGTGGAAGCCGAAGATCGCGGCGACCGAGGACGCCCGGCTGCCCTGGTCCGGTCTGGAGCGCGGTCTCGTCTGGGGCGAGGTGCACGACGAGAACGCGTACAGCTTCGGCGGGGTGGCGGGCCACGCGGGGGTGTTCTCCTGCGCCTGGGATCTCGCGGTGCTCGCCCGGACGCTGCTCAACGGCGGGGTGTACGGCCGCTCCCGCATCCTGTCCGAGGAGTCGGTGGACCTGCTGTTCACCGACTTCAACACCGCGTTCCCGGGCGACGAGCACGGCCTCGGCTTCGAGCTCTACCAGCACTGGTACATGGGCGCGATGGCGACCCCGCGCAGTGCGGGGCACACCGGATTCACCGGGACCAGCCTGGTGCTCGACCCGTCCACCGACACCTTCCTCATCGTGCTGGGCAACTCCGTCCATCCCGTACGGAGTTGGCGCTCGGGCAGCGCGCCCCGGGTGGCGACCGCCAACCAGCTGGCCCGGGCCGTTCCGGTGCGGCCCGAGCGGGGGCGCACGGCCTGGTTCTCCGGGATGGCCAGCGCCTCCACGGCCACCCTCACGCTGCCCGCCCTGCGCCTGGGCTCCGCACGGGCCCGGCTGGAGTGCGCGCTGTGGTGGGACACCGAACCGGCCTCCGACGGCCTCTTCCTGGAAGCGTCGGCGGGCGGGGAGGACTGGCAGCCGGTGCCGTTCACCACCGTGCGTCCGGGCCCCGGCCACCGCCCGGATCCGGTGCCGCACCCGACGGGCTCGGTGACCGGCTGGTCGGGGCGGGTGTGGCACCGGCTGGAGGCGGACCTGTCGGCCTGGCGCGGCACGAGTCTCCAGCTACGGTGGCGGTACACCACGGACCAGCTGTACGTGGGGCGCGGCGCGTACGTGGACGCCCTGCGAGTGCGGGACGGGGGCCGTACGGTCTTCGACTCCGAGCGGCCCAAGGACGCGGGGCGGATCGGGGCGACGGGCTGGGTGCTGTCGGCCGACTGAGCGGCAGGGCGGGGCGCCGCGCGTGGTGCGCCGGCGCCCGCCCGACGCCCCCGCCACAATGGCGTCGCGTCCGGTGCGTGCCGACGTCACCGCCGGTTCATCCGGGGGCCGTTGGATGGCACGAGCTGTATGCGAGCCGCTCGGCCCATCCACCCCCGTGGTCGATTCCAGGAGGCACACCATGAGCAGCGTTCGGCACCCCGCCCTCTTCGCCCCGGTGCACTCCCGGTGACCGGCCGGGTTCCCGCACCGGCCAGACGCAGTCTGCTGTACGCGGCGGCGGCCGGGATCACGGCGGCCTTCACCGCCGCCCCGCACGCCTCGGCCGCCCCGCGCCCCGAGCCCGGTCTCCCCCGCGCGGGCACGCCCTGGACCACCTCCTGGGCCACCGCGCAGACCGCACCCACGGCGGACGATCCGCTCGCGTCGGCCGGGCTCACGGACGGGCTCTGCACGACGCGGCTGCGGCTCTCGGCGGGCGGGCAGGTCCGCCTGCGGTACGCGCACGCCTTCGGGGCCGCGCAGGTGCTGGTGGGTCCGGTGACCGCCGAGGGGCGGCCGGTCACCTTCGGCGGGCGGCCGCAGGCGTGGCTGGCGGCGGGCGCCTCGCTCACCAGCGACCCGGTTGCGGGGCTTCAGGTGCCGGACGGGTCCCTCCTGACCGTCGAGACGCGGCTCCCGGGCCCCACCGGCCCGCTGTCCTTCCACCGCAACACCCACGCCTGGCACACCGTCGACGGGGTCCGGACCCGGTCCGTGTTCCTCCTGACCGGGGTCGAGACGACGGGGGCGCGCGGCCCGGTCCTCGCCGTGCTGGGCGACTCCATCGCGGAGGGCACCGGT
Organism: Streptomyces sp. PTY087I2; assembly: GCF_001687325.1. GTDB lineage: Bacteria > Actinomycetota > Actinomycetes > Streptomycetales > Streptomycetaceae > Streptomyces. Next base: position 153,124 of record NZ_LZRD01000012.1, read on the forward strand.
ACGCCCGACGACGCGGACCTGCGCTGGCCCGACCAGCTGGCCCGCAGGCTGTCCGGCTCCGCCGTCGCCAACCTCGGCATCAGCGGCAACCGGCTGCTGCTCGACAACGACCGCTTCGGGCCGAGCGCCCAGGCCCGCTTCGACCGGGACGTGCTGTCGCTGCCGGGGCTGCGGACGGTCCTGGTGCACCTGGGCGTCAACGACCTCCACCATCTGCCGGTCGAGCGCGACCCGGCGCGGATGGTGGCCGCGTACCGCCAACTCGCCCTGCGCGCCCGGTCCGCCGGGCTGCGGGTGGTGGGCGCCACGATCACCCCGTTCGAGGGGTGGACGCGCTGGACGCCGGAGGCGGACGCGGTGCGCCGGGAGGTCAACGAGGCGGTGCGCACCGGGCGGATCTTCGACGCGGTCGCCGACTTCGACGCGGCGCTGCGCGACCCGGACCGCCCGTCCCGGCTGCTGCCCGCGTACGACAGCGGCGACGGCCTGCACCCGGGCGCCGAGGGGCACACGGCGATCGCCGCCGCCGTGGACCCCCGGCACCTGCGTTAGGAAATACCCCTCACTACTCCCCCAGCGCGGCCATCGCCGCGTTGTGGCCGGGGACCCCGCTGACCCCGCCGCCGCGCACCGCGCCCGCCCCGCAGAGCAGCACATTGGCGTGCGCGGTCTCCACGCCCCAGCGCCCGGTGCCCTCGTCCGCGTACGGGAAGGAGAGGTCGCGGTGGAAGATGTGGCCGCCGGGCAGCCGCAGATCGCGCTCCAGGTCGAGCGGGGTCTTGGCCTCGATGCAGGGTTCGCCGTTGGCGTCGAGGGCGAGGCAGTCGGTGACCGGTTCCTCCAGGTGCGCGTCCAGTTCGGCGAGGGTCGCCTTGAGGAGGGCGGCGCGGGCGGCGTCGTTGTCGGCGGTGAACAGCCGGGCCGGGGCGTGCAGGCCGAAGAGGGTGAGGGTCTGGTAGCCGCGCGCGGCGAGTTCGGGGCCGAGGATCGTGGGGTCGGTCAGCGAGTGGCAGTAGATCTCGGAGGGCGGGGCGGTGGGCAGCCGGCCGGCCGCCGCGTCCCGGTAGGCGTCGGCGAGCTGCCCGTATCCCTCGGCGATGTGGAACGTCCCGGCGAAGGCCTGCCGGGGGTCGACGGACCGGTCGCGAAGCCGCGGCAGCCGGGTGAGCAGCATGTTCACCTTGAGCTGGGCGCCTTCGGCGGGCGGGGGCGGGGCGTCGCCGAGCAGGGCGGCGAGGGCCTGCGGGGAGGCGTTGACGAGGACGCGGCCCGCGGCGACGACGTGCTCGCCGTCCGGGGTGCGGACGGTGACCTCGGCGGCGTTCCCGTCCGTCTCGATACGGGTCGCCTCGTGCCGTACGCGGATCTCGGCGCCCGCCGCCCGGGCGGCCCCGGCCAGGGCGTCGGTGAGCGCGCCCATGCCGCCGACGGGGACGTCCCAGTCGCCGGTCCCGCCGCCGATCACGTGGTAGAGGAAGCAGCGGTTCTGGAGGAGCGAGGTGTCATGGGCGTCGGCGAAGGTGCCGATCAGGGCGTCGGTGAGGACGACCCCGCGCACCAGGTCGTCGGTGAAGTTCTCCTCGACGGCCACGCCGAGCGGTTCCTCGAAGAGCATCCGCCAGGCATCCGCGTCGTCGATCCGCTCGCGCAGGGCCTCTCGGCCGGGCAGCGGTTCGGTGAGCGTGGGGAAGACGCGCTCGGCGACCCGCTGGGTCATCCCGTAGAACCGCTGCCAGGCGGCGTACTCCCGCTCGCCGCCGGTGAGCGCCGCGAAGGACTCCCGGGTGCCCTCGCCCGCGACGAGCAGCCCGGTGGGGCGGCCGTCGCGCACGGCGGGGGTGTAGGACGAGACGGACCGCTTGCGCACGGCGAAGTCGAGGCCGAGGTCGCGGACGATCTTGTCGGGCAGCAGGGAGACCAGGTACGAGTAGCGCGAGAGCCGGGCGTCGACCCCGGCGAAGGGGCGGGTGGAGATGGCCGCTCCCCCGGTGGTGCCGAGCCGTTCCAGGACGAGGACGGACTGTCCGGCGCGCGCGAGGTAGGCGGCGGCGACCAGACCGTTGTGGCCGCCGCCGACGATCACGGCGTCGTAGCGGTCCCGGGCGGGCGCGCCGGGTCCGGAGGCCTGCTGGGGTCCGGGCTGACCTGCGGGTGTTCGGGGTGCGGGGCTCTGAGGTGCGGGCATGCACCTTCGTAGCACGCCGCCCGCCGTCCCCACCAGAGGCGGCGGCTCTCCCTGGACGCGCCCTATGCCTGCGCGAGCCGTTCCAGGCAGTGCGCCTCGTCGTCGCGTGCCGCGAGCGTCTGGGGATGGTCGGGGCCCAGGGTCCGGGTGCGCGCCTCGGCGACCTGGCGGTACGCCACCAGGGCCTCGCTCCAGCGGCCGAGCCAGCCGAGCCCGGCGGCGACCTCCCGGCGGCTGATGACCGTGTCGGGGTGGTCGGGGCCCAGGGCGTGTTCCCGGAGGGCGCAGACCTCGCGCGCCTCCGCCAGCGCCTCGTCCCAGCGGCCCAGCCGCCCCAGGTTGACGCCGAGGCCGTGGCGGGCGCGCAGCGTCTCGGGGTCGGCCGCTCCGGCGGTCCGGGTGCGGTCGGCGACCAGGGAGCGGTAGAGCTCCAGGGCCTCTTCGTCGCGGCCGAGCCTGCCGAGGCTGATGCCGGCCTCGTAGCGGGCGGCGAAGGTGTCGGGGTGGTCGGCCCCGAGGACGTCGGCGCGGGCCCGGGCGACCTCCTGGTACGTGGCCAGCGCCTCCGCCCAGCGGCCCAGCCTGCCCAGGGTGTACGCCACTTCGTAGCGGGTGACGAGGGTGTCGGGGTGGTCCGGGCCGAGCACGCGGGCGCGGGCGTCGGCGACCTCCCGGGCGATCCGGCAGGACTCCTCGGGCCGCCCGAGACGGCAGAGGTTGAACGCCAGGTTGTGGCGGCAGCGCAGGGTGTCGGGGTGGTCGGGGCCCATGACGCGTTCACGGACGGCGAGGACCGTCCCGTACACCTGGTGGGCCTCGGCGTGCCGGCCGAGCCGGCCCAGGGCGTGGGCGGTCCCCTGGCGGGCGGCGAGCGTCTGGGGATGGTCGGGGCCCAGGGTGCGTTCGCGGCCCTCGGCGACCCGGGTGAACGCGCGCAGCGCCTCCTCGGCCCGGCCCGTACGGCTGAGGGTGAGGCCGATCTCGTAATGGCTGGCGAGGGTGTCGGGGTGGTCCGGGCCGAGGACGCGGTCGCGCTGCTCGGCGACCTGGCGGTGCACCTCCCCCGCCTCCTCCCAGCGGCCGAGGCGGCCGAGGTCGATGCCCGCGCTGTGGCGGCCCTCCAGCCTGGCGAGGAGGTCCGGGGCGGGGGGTCCGGCCGAGACGGAGACGAAGGAGCCGGTGTGCGGGACGGTGGCGCGCGCGGTGGTCCACTGCCCCGTCAGCCCGGCGGCCGGGTCGGGGAGTTCGGCGTGCGGGCCGGTCGCCCGGTGACCGGCGGTCATGGACCGGGTCCAGGCGGGCAGCGCCCTCTCGCGCGGGGCCGGCAGCGGCAGGGCGCCGGAGTGCGCGAGGGGTCCCGGTCCGAGCGCGGGCTGTTCGCCGGTCCGGCCGAGGACGATGCGGCGGCGCAGGTCGCCCGCGTCCACGGGCCGTTCCTCGGGAGCCTTGGCGAGCAGGTCGAGGACGACCCGGTCGAAGAAGCCGGGCAGTTCGGCGCGGTGGGTGCGCAGCGGCTCCGGCGGGGTGTCGCGGTGTCCGACGAGCACGGCCCAGGCGTCCTCCTGGTCGAACGGCGGTACGCCGGTGGCGATTTCGTACAGGACGCAGCCCAGCGAGTAGAGGTCGCTGCGGTGGTCGACCTCCTTGCCGCTGATCTGCTCGGGCGACATGTAGTGCGGGGTGCCCATGGCGAGGCCGGTGGTGGTGAGCCGGGAGGTCATGCCGATGTCGTGGCCGAGGCGCGCTATGCCGAAGTCGCAGATCTTCACCGTGCCGTCGGTGAGCCGCATGATGTTGGCGGGCTTGAGGTCGCGGTGGACGATGCCCTGCCGGTGGGTGTAGCCGAGGGCGTCGGCGACCTGCTCAGCGATGTCGACGACATGCTCGACGGGCAGCGGGTGCTGCTGGTTCTCCTCCAGCAGCTGGCTCAGGTTCTGCCCGTCGAGCAGTTCCATGACGAGGTAGAGCACGCCCTCGTACTCGCCGAAGTCGTGGACGACGGTGACGCCCCGGTGCTGGAGGGAGGCGGCCACCCGGGCCTCGCGCCGGAAGCGCTCGCGCAGGATCCGGGTGAACGCCTGGTCGTGCTGGGGGCCCATGGGTTTGAGGCATTTCACGGCGACCTGACGGCCCAGCGACTCGTCGAGGGCGCGCCACACCTCGCCCATGCCGCCGCGCCCGATGAGTTCGAGCAGCCGGTACCGGCTCTGGATCAGCCTGGTGTCCGCCATCTGCCGTTTCCCGCCCCCGTTGTTCCCTGTTCCCCGTGTTCCCAGCCGCTGTGCTGCGCCCTCCCCGGCATGTCCAGTATGGCTGCCGGTAGCCGGAGTGTGTACGCGGCGGGGCGGTTACCGGGTCCCGGGCGGTCCACCGCGTGCGCGCCCCGGCGCTCCTGGGACAATGGCCGCATGGCCGCATGGGCGTTCGGGAGACCGGCGCCGACGACAGGGAGCGCAGATGGGCGAGACGCCGACCGGCACCGGTACCGCCGCCGCTCCCGCCGTCCCCGCCGCTCCGACGCGGATCTTCCTGCTGGACGACCACGAGGTGGTCCGCCGGGGCCTGCGCGACCTTCTGGAGTCCGAGGAGGACCTGGTCGTCGTGGGCGAGGCGGCGACGGCCGCCCAGGCGCTGGCCCGTGGTCCGGCGCTGCGGCCTGATGTGGCGGTGCTCGACGTCAGGCTGGCCGACGGGGACGGCATCACCGTGTGCCGGGAGTTGCGCTCCCGTATGCCCGATCTCGCCTGTCTGATCCTCACCTCGTTCGACGACGAGGAGGCCCTGCTCGACGCGATCATGGCGGGTGCCGCCGGGTATGTGCTCAAGCAGATCAACGGCTCGGACCTGGTGTCCGCCGTACGGACCGTGGCGGCGGGCCGGTCGATGCTGGACCCGTCGACGACGGCCAGGCTGATGCGGTCGTTGCGGGACGCCGAGGCCGGTCCGGCCCCCGAGGAGGACGAACGGCTCGCGGTGCTCTCCGAGCGGGAGCGTTCCGTACTCGACCTCATCGGCGAGGGGCTGACCAACCGGCAGATCGCCCAGCGGCTCTATCTGTCGGAGAAGACCGTCAAGAACCACATCTCCCGGCTGCTCGGGAAGCTGGGCGTCGAGCGGCGGGTGCAGGCCGCCGTGATCGCGACGGAGGTGCGCGAACACCGGCAGCAGGAGCGATAGGCCCGCTCTCCCAGCACCGAAAGGCGTCGTTCAGTCGGGTGCCGGGGTGATCGGCACCCGCCACTCCAGCACCGTGCCGCTCCCCGGCGGTGCCTTCGCACGGATCGACAGGGAGCCGCCCAGCCGTTCGGCGCGTTCCGTGAGGTTCCGGATCCCGCCCCGCCCATGGCCTGGAGACGGTGTATCGCTCGCGTGGCCTGGAGACCGCGTTTCGCTCGCGGTCGGCGGGATGCCGACTCCGTCGTCGCTCGCCGTCACCGTCAGTACGCCGTCCTCCGCGACGACCGCGACCTCGGCCTTCCCCGCCTCCGCGTGCCGGGCGATGTTGCTCAGCGCCTCGCCGACCACCGCGACGACATGGTCGGCGACGGTCCGTGGCACCTCGGTGTCGATCAGCCCCTCCATGCGGAGGGCGGGAGTGAACCCGAGGGCGGGCACGGCGGCGTCGACCGCCCGGACGACACGGGAGCGGAGTTTCGGTGTCCGCCCCGTCGGCCCCTGTTCCCGGAGGCCGAAGACGGTGGACCGGATGATCTTGATGGTGGAGTCCAGGTCGTCGATCGCCCGGCCCAGCCGCTCGGCCGCCTCCGGGTGCTCCACCAGGGGCCGGGCGCTCTGCAACGTCATCCCGGTGGCGAACAGGCGCTGGATCGCCAGGTCGTGCAGGTCCCGGGCGATCCGTTCACGGTCGGCCAGCAGACTCATGCGCTCGAAGTCGCTCCGGCGGTCGGCCAGTTCGAGGGCCAGCGCCGCCTGACCGGCGAATCCGGGCAGCAGGGCGATCTCCGCGTTCATGAACGCCGCCCTGTTCCGGGCGCGGGCGAGGATCATGACCCCGCTCAGCCGCTCCTTGGTCCCCACGGTGACGGCGACCGCGGGCCCGAACCCGTCCCAGCGCCCGCGCTCGGCGGCCGCCCGGGGGTCGCTGCTGACGTCCGCCACCGTGACCAGGCCGTTCGCAGCCAGCGCGGCGGCGGCGAGCGTGCCCCGGCTGCTCGGGAGCGTGACGTCCCGGTGGGGCTCGGCCCTCTCCCCCAGGGCCAGCGATCCGGTGATCTCGCCCGCTGGGCCGATGAGGCAGAAGACCCCGAGGTCCGCTCCCGCGATGGCGACGGCCTGTTCCAGCATGCCTTCGAGGACCTCCGGCTCGGCGGCGCCCGACAGGAGGGCGCTGGTGAGGTCGGAGCTGGCGGCGAGCCAGCGCTGTCTGCGCCGGCCCTCCTCGTAGAGGCGGGCGTTCTCGATGGCGATTCCGGCCGCCACGGCCAGGGTCTGGACGACGGCCTCGTCGTCCGCGTCGAAGTCGGCCGCGCCCCGCTTCTCCGTGAGGTACAGGTTGCCGAACACCTCGTCGCGCACCCGGATCGGCACCCCGAGGAAGGAGTGCATCGGCGGGTGGTGGGGCGGGAAGCCGGCCGAGGCCGGGTGGTCGGAGAGTTCGGGCAGGCGCAGCGGCTCCGGGTGCCGGATCAGCTCGCCCAGGAGGCCGTGGCCGGTGGGGAGGCCGCCGATCCGTTCCCGTACCTCGTCGTCGATGCCGACCGGCAGGAACTCGGCGAGCTTCTGGTCGCTCCCCACCACGCCCAGGGCTCCGTACTCGGCGTCGACGAGCGTGACGGCCGATTCGACGATCCCGTGCAGCACCTGCGGCAGGTCCAGCTCCCGGCCGACGGACATGACGGCGACGAGCAGCCCGTTGAGCCGGTCCCGGACCCCCCTGACCTGGTCGATATGGCCCTGGAGCTGGTCGATCAGCTCGTCCAGCTTCAACCGGGGGAGCCGGGTTTCGTGGGCTTCGTGGCCCTCCCCGCCCATGAGCACCTCCGACGGCCGTCGAGGGGACGTGCGCGCGTGAAACCGATGCGGTTCCAATCTAGCCCGTGGGGCTCGCCGCCTCATGCCGGGCGGGAGCCGGTCGGTCCCGGGACAGGACCGTTCGGCCCATACTTTCGGCAGGTGCCCGGCCGCAAGGTGGTACGGAGGCGGTACGGCAGCCGCTCCGCAGGGCGGGGAGAAGGAGAGGCGCGACGGTATGCGGCATCTCCGGGTCGGTGAGCTGATGACGGCCGACGTGGTGGCGGTCGGCTCCTCGACGCCTTCGGCGGACGTGGCCGGGCTGTTCACCCGGCACGCCATCAACGGTGTGCCGGTCGTGGACGAGGACGGTCATGTGCTCGGCGTGGTCTCCGCGAGCGATCTGCGCGGCCGGCGGGCCCCGACGGCCGCCGGCGTCATGTCCGCGCCGGCCGTCACGGTCGAGGCCGAGCAGACGGCCTCCGAGGCCGCCCGGCTCATGGTCCGCCGCGGATACGAGCGGCTCCCGGTCGTCGACGACGAGGAGCGGCTGGTCGGCATGGTGACCCGCCGGGATCTGCTGGGCCTCTTCGTCCGCCCGGACGCCGAGGTGAAGCTCCGGATCAGGGAGGACGTGCTCCATGACGTCCTGCGGGTCCGTGCCGGCACGGTCCAGGTCCATGTGCTCGACGGTGTGGTCGTCCTGGCCGGGCGGCTGCCGCGGCCGGCCCAGCTCCGTACCGCTCTCGCACTCGCCTCACGGACCGAAGGAGTGATCGCGGTGGTGAACCGTATCGCGGTGGACACCGACGACGACCGGGACGACCGACAGGAGACGCGAAAACCATGATCACCACCGAGCAGCGCGCCACCGCGATCATCCCCTCGCTCGTCGAGGCGGCCGTGGCCGCGCCGTCCATGCACAATGCGCAGCCCTGGAAGTTCTTCCACCGCTCCGGCACCCGACTGCTCTCCCTGTACGGCGATCCGGAACGTACGCTGCCGGTCGGCGACCCGGACCAGCGCGCCCTGCACATCGGATGCGGGGCGGCGCTGCTGAATCTGCGCGTGGCCGCCGCACACGGAGGCTGGAGGGCTGTCACCGAGCTGCTGCCCGACCCCCACGACCCCTGGCGTCTCGCCGATGTCGTGCTGGAGGAGGACGCGGAGACCACCGACCACCGGCTGGCGGATCTTCAGCCCGCCGTGCGGCGCCGGCACACCAGCCGTCTTCCGTTCTCGGACGAGCGGATCCCGCCGGAGATCCTCGACGAGCTGAGCGCGGCGGCGCTGCTGGAAGGGGTCCGGCTGGTCGTGCCGGGGACCTGGCACGCCGGCGCCGTCATGGACCTCGTGCACGACGCGGAGCTCTTCGAGTCGGCCAGCGACGCCATGCGCGCCGAGATCATCACCTGGACCCGCACGGGCCGGGCCGGGGAGGGCCCGGCCACCGAGGGTGTCCCGTCGTACGCGTTCGGCCCCCGCCAGCACGGGACGACGGCCCCGGTGCGGGACTTCGACGTACCGCACGGCTCTCCGGGCCGGGCGGCCGCCGTGTTCGAGGAGCGGCCGCAGACGGCCCTGCTGGGCACCGAGGCGGATCTGCCCGTGGACTGGCTGCGGGCGGGCCAGGGCATGGAGCGTGTGCTGCTCCAGGCCACGCTCGACGGGCTCGCGACCTCCCTGATCTCGCAGCCTCTCGAATGGCCCGAGCTCAGGAACCTCGCGCGGGATCCGCGTTCCCGGACCGGCTTCGTGCAGATGGTGTTCCGCTTCGGCTACGGCCCGTCGGGCCCGGCCACGCCCCGGCGGCCGGTCGCGGAGGTGCTGGAGGTCGGGTGAGCCGGTGTGCCCCGCGCCTCGCGCCCCGTAAGCAAAGGAGCTTCCATGTCCGGGCAGACACCGCGTCCCCGCTCTTCGGATCCCCTGGCGGATCCCCGTCCGGCCCTGCTGACCTTCCTCGGGGCCACGGGCACCGTGACCGGCAGCAAGTTCCTGGTCGAGAGCGACCACGCCCGCGTCCTCGTGGACTGCGGGCTCTTCCAGGGCTTCGCCGATCTGCGGCGCCGCAACCGGCAGAAGTTCGCCCGGCCACCGGCCGACATCCAGGCCGTCGTCGTCACCCACGCGCACCTCGATCACTGCGGCTATCTGCCGCGTCTCGTCCGGCAGGGGTTCCGGGGGCCGATCCTCATGAGCGCCGACACGGCCCGGCTCGCGGAGATCGTCCTGCGGGACAGCGCCCGGCTCCAGATGGAGTCCGCGCAGCACGCGAACACGCACGGCTGGTCGAAGCACCGGCCCGCCGAGCCGCTGTACGACGACGCCGACGTGGAGAGGACGCTGGCCTTCTTCGACCCCGTGCCGGTCGGCGGCGAGGTCGAGATCGTCGCGGGCACCCGGCTCACGCTGCACCGCGCCGGCCATATCCTCGGCTCGGCCTGGGCCCGCCTCACTCTGGAGGACGGTCACAGCCTGGCCGTGTCGGGAGACCTGGGCCGGCCCGGACATCCTCTGCTGCTTCCCGCCGAGCCGTTCTCGGGCGCCGACGTGCTGCTGGTGGAGAGCACCTACGGCGACCGCCGCCACTCACCGGCCGAGAGCCGCGCCGCGTTCGCCTCCGCTGTCGGACGCACTCTCGCGCGGGGCGGCACCGTGGTCATCCCCGCGTTCGCCCTGGACCGGACCGAGGTCGTCCTGCACGAACTGGTCGAGCTGCGCACCGCCGGGGTGCTGCCCGCTTCGGTGCCCGTGTACGTCGACAGCCCCATGGCCCTCGCGGCGCTGGACGTCTACCGGCGGGCGGTGCGCGACCGGTCGCCGGAGCTGCGGCCGGACATCCTGGACCGGGGTGCGGGAGCGCTGAGCCCCGATCCCTTCCTGGCCGCCAGGACCGTGCGGGAGTCCATCGCCATCAACAGTTCGCGCGGCTCGTGCGTCATCGTCTCCTCGGCGGGGATGGCCACGGGCGGCCGGGTCCTGCACCATCTGCGCAGGCTGCTGCCCGACCCGCGGAACACCGTCGTCGTCGTGGGGTTCGCGGCGGCGGGCACCCGGGCCAGGGACCTGGTGGACGGCGTGCCCGCGCTCAAGATGTTCGGCGAGTACGTTCCCGTACGCGCCGAGGTCGCCGACGTACCGCACTTCTCGGCGCACGCCGACGCGGACCAGCTCCTGGACTGGCTGCGCGGCGCCCCGCCCCCGCACACGACGTATGTGGTGCACGGCGAGCCGTCGGCGGCGGCCGCGCTGCGCGCCCGGATCTCCGACGAGCTCGGCTGGACCGCGGTGGTGCCGTGCTCCGGCGAGGCCGTGCTGGTCAGGTGACCGGCCCGGCCTCGGCGGCGGCTTCACCACCGGCGGTGTCCTCCTCGCCGGTGGTGTCCTCCTGGCCGGGGGGAACGATCTCGACGGGGCAGTGCGCGTGGTGGAGTACGGCGTGGCTGACCCGTCCGAGTGTGGAGCCCCCGCCCAGAAGTCGGCGGCGGCTGCACAGGACCATCAGGTCGGTGTGCTCGGAGGCCTCGACGAGGATCCCCGGGACGCTGGCCCCCGTCTCGACGTGGTGGGTGACGGTGAGGCCGGGGTAGCGGGTCCGGATCTGTTCGGCCATCGCCGCGACCTCACGTACCTGCTGGTCGGCGACCTCGCCGAGGCTGTCGAGCATGGTGGTGACCGTGCCGACGTGGGCCAGGACGTTGCAGACGCTGAGCAGCCGGAGCGACGCCTTGCGGATCTGCGCCTCGGCGGCCGGAACCATCAGCCAGCCGAGATCGGAGGCACCGTGCACCGCCGCGGTGACGACGCCCGTCGCTGGGCTGTCCGTCTCGCCGCGTACGACGATCACCGGTACGCCGGTCCGCGCGGCCACGCCCAGCCCGACGGATCCCAGCATCAGGGCGCCGAAGCCGCCCAGGCCCCGGCTGCCGACGACGATCGTCCCGCGGTCACCGGCCGCCGCGCGCAGCCCGGCCACCGGGTCGAACCGGCTCAGCTCCGTCGTCACGACCAGGCCGGGGTGGCGGCGGCCTACCTCGTCCGCCGTGTCGGCCAGCAGGTCGCGACCGGCCTCGCGGACCGCCTGGATGGTGTCCGCCCGTACGTAGAGGGAGCGGCCGTCGGTGTCGGCGGCGTGGACGATGTGCAGGGGCCGACCGCGAAGGTCCGCCTCCTCCGCGGCCCACAGCGCGGCCTCCCGTGCCGGGGCGGACGCGTCCACTCCGACGGTGACGGCGCCGAGTCCGGTGGGGTCGGGGGTGGTGCTGCTCATGGCTCCTCCTCGGGGGATGGTCCAGGGGCCTGCACCTTCCACGGTCGCACCGGGGCGCGCGGCGGGCATGGGCCGTTCGGTCCCGATCGAGACCTGTCGGCCCTCCCGTCGCCCGGGGTCGGGGCGGGAGGCTGAAGTGAGGGTTTCGCCCGAGGAGCCCCGTCACCCCGAGGAGGCGCCTGTCATGACACGCCATGTCACTGTCGGCCTGGATGAATCCCCCGAAAGCCGTGCGGCGGCGCAATGGGCCGCGCGTGAGGCCGCGCTGCGCGGCGCCGCGCTGCGCCTGATCCATGTGGAGGAGTGGCCCATCACCCCGGAGATGCCGCTGACGTCCACGCAGTCGCTCGTCGAACGGTACGAGACCCTGCTGCGGGAGACCGCGGACCGGGCCCGCCGGGACCGCCCGGGACTGGAGGTGACCACGGAGCTGGTGCAGGGCCGGGCCGTGGAGGAGCTGACGCGCGCCGCGAACGAGGCCGAGGTCACGGTGCTGGGTTCACGGGGGCTCGGCGGAGTGGTCGGCTTCCTTGTCGGCTCGGTCTCCCTGGGCGTCATCGGGAAGGTACGGAGTCCCGTGGTGCTGGTGCGCCGCCCGGAGGAGACCGAGGCGGCCGACTCGGCGGAGGCCCCCTCCGGCACCGGGCCCCGCATCGTGCTGGGCGTCGACCTCGACCACCCGTCCGACGCACTCCTCTCCTTCGCCTTCGGCCAGGCGGACCGGGGGAACGCGGCGCTCCAGGTCGTGCACAGCTGGTCGCTGCCGCCGTCCTACGGGTACGCGGCGATCCTCGACCCCGGTCTCGGCAGCGGGCTCGGGCAGCGCGCCGCCGAAGGCCTGACGGAACTGCTCCGTCCGTGGCGGGCGGAGTTCCCTCGGGTCGAGGTGACGGAGAAGGCGGTCATGGGCCCGGCGGCCGACGAGCTGGTCCGGGCGTCCCGGGGTGCGGGCCTGGTGGTCGTGGGCCGGCGCGGCAGCCGGGCTCTGGGCTTCCACATCGGCCATGTGGCGCACGCGGTGATCCATCACAGCGCGGCGCCGGTCGCGGTCGTTCCGTTCGAGTGACGTCAGCGGCGCTGTGGCTTCAGCCGGCTCCCCGGCCGACGCGCTCAGGGACCCTCACCCGCGCCCCGAGGCTTCAGTCGGCCTCGCCCGGGGCGTCGGGGACGACGATCTTGCGCCCGGTGACGCGCCGGGGCGTCAGCACCATGACGTGGTCGCGCTCGGGCCCCGCCCACGGGGTCGAGTACGCGGCCTCCCTCAGCCGCCGCGCCGCCTCCTCGTCGGTGACGGCATGCACGGTTCCCACGAGCAGCACGCTCCAGCCCTTGCTGAAGGCGTCGTCGATGTGGTCGGCCTCGAAGGCGATCTCCGTGCCGTCCGCGGTGGCCAGCGGGGAGTCCTCCGCCGTGCTGAACACCACCTCACCGTCGCTCACCTGGTAGTTCACCGGCAGGACGACCGGCCCGTCCCCGAGTGCCAGGGCCACCCGCCCCACCCCGTGGTCGCCCAGCAGCGTCCAGCACATCGCTTCGTCGAGTTCAGCCATCCGGGCGCGCCGGGCACCCCGCCCCGCGCCGCGCGGCAGATCGACCGTTCCTCCCGTCAGCTCATGGACCGTGGTCTCCAGCGCGTCGGCCAGCCGGAGCAGAAAGCCGACGCCGGGGGTGGCGGACTGCTCCTCCACGTACTCGATGTAGCCGGGCGCGGCGCCCGCCCGCAGCGCTACGTCCTGCCGGGACAGACCGAGCTGCATACGGCGTGCCACGATGCGCCGGCCCAGGTCGCCACCGACCGGCTGCGGTGCTGAGGGCATCGCGGGGCTCCTTCACTGTCGACGTACGGCCCCCTCGGCTCACGCTAACCAGGAGAGGGGGCGGCCGCAGCGCAAAGACCCTGCCGGCCCGGCACCGGGAGCGGGCTCACCGCCGCACGCGCGGCATCCCCAGGCCGATCCACGAGATGATCTCGCGCTGGATCTCGTTGTTGCCGCCGCCGAAGGTGAAGATCACGGCCGAGCGGTAGCCGCGTTCCAGTTCGCCGTGGAGGACCGCGCCGGCCGAGCCCTCCTTCAGGGCGCCCGCGGAGCCGACGATCTCCATCAGCCAGGCGTACGCGTCCCGGCGGGCCTCGGAGCCGTAGACCTTGACCGCGGAGGCGTCCTGCGGGGTGAGGGTGTTGTCCTGGAGGGCGGCGACCATCTGCCAGTTGAGGAGTTTCATCGCGTCGAGGCGGGTGTGGGTGCGGGCGAGCAGGGCGCGGACCCAGCCGAGGTCGATGACCCGGCGGCCGTCGGCGAGCTTGGTGCCGGCGGCCCAGCGCTGGACATTGTGCAGGGCGCGGACGGCCATGGTGCCGTGGGCGGCGAGGGTGACGCGTTCGTGGTTGAGCTGGTTGGTGATGAGCCGCCAGCCCTTGTTCTCCTCGCCGACGCGGCGGGAGACGGGGACGCGGATGTTCTCGTAGTAGCTGGCGGTCGTGTCGTGCGAGGCGAGGGTGTTGATCAGGGTGCAGGAGTAGCCGGGGTCGCTCGTGGGGACGAGGAGCATGGTGATGCCCTTGTGCGGCGGGGCGTCGGGGTCGGTGCGCACGGCGAGCCAGACCCAGTCGGCGGTGTCGCCGTTGGTGGTCCAGATCTTCTGGCCGTCGACGATGTAGGTGTCGCCCTCGCGGACCGCGCGGGTCTTGAGGGCGGCGAGGTCGGTGCCCGCGTCCGGTTCGCTGTAGCCGATCGCGAAGTCGATCTCGCCGGCGAGGATTCCGGGCAGGAAGTGGGCCTTCTGCTCGTCGGTGCCGTACTGCATGATCGTGGGGCCGACGGTGTTCAGGGCCATCAGGGGCAGCGGTACGCCTGCCTGGGCGGCCTCGTCGAAGAAGATGAACTGTTCCATCGGGGTCAGCCCCCGGCCGCCGTACTCCTCCGGCCAGCCGACGCCCAGCCAGCCGTCGGCGCCGAGCCTGCGGACCGTGTCGCGGTAGAAGCGTTTCTGGGCGGCGGGTTCCGCGTAGCGGGCGTAGGCGTTGTCGGGGACCAGGGCCGCGAAGTACGTACGCAGTTCGGTACGCAACCGCTGCTGCTCAGGCGTGTATTCGAGGTGCACGGCCCCTCCAGAGTCTCGCGTCGGCGTCGTCCGTGTGCAGCGGCGCACACAGTAGAACCTGTTGCAGGAATCCGGAAGGGCCGGGGCGTGTGGTTCGTCGTCAGCGCTTGACGGCGCGCAGGACCACGAACTTCGGATCGCCCGCGACCGTGGTGCAGTTGCCGAAGATCCGGCGCAGGTGGGTGTGGTACGAGAGGTGCCGGTTGCCCACGACCCACAGCTCGCCGCCCTGCCGCAGCGCGGTCCGCGCGCCGGCGAACATCGCGCGGGCCGTGGCGTCGGTGGTGGCCAGGTGGGAGTGGAACGGCGGGTTGTTCAGCACCAGGTCGACGCTGCCCGCATCGAGGCCGGCGAGTCCGTCGCCGACCAGGAAGTCGGCCTTCGCGCCGTCCGGCGCCCCGGCCCGGAAGGTCTCCTCGGCGGAGGCGACCGCCCCGTAGGACTCGTCGACGAAGGTGATGTGCGCTTCGGGGTTGGCGACGGCGGCGGAGAGCCCGAGGACGCCGTTGCCGCAGCCCAGGTCGACGACCCGGACGGCCCCGCCGCGGGTGGGCAGGTGCTTCAGGAAGAAGCGGGTGCCGATGTCGAGGCGGTCGGCGCAGAAGATCCCGGCGTGGTTGACGGTGGTCAGGCCCGAGACGGGGCCCACGTCGGCGGGCAGCTCGTAGCGGTACGGCCACGGGCTCGGCGTACGCGGCAGCTCGGGGTCCGGGGTACAGAAGATCAGCCGCGCCTTGCGGACGGCGAGGGAGGTGCGGGTCGGGCCGATGATCCGCTCGAAGAGTTTCAGCGTGGAGGTGTGGATCTCCTTGACCATGCCGGTGCCGATGATCACGGTGCCGGCGTGGACGGCGGGCGCGAGCCGGTGGAGCTGGTCCTCCAGGAACGCCAGCGACTTGGGCACCCGGACGATCAGGACGTCGATCCGGTCCGGAGGGGTGTCGCGCGAGGACAGCAGCCGTACCGCGTCCTCGTCGATGCCGTTGCGGGCGAGGTTGGCGAGGGTGGCGCGGCGGGCCAGGTAGGAGTCGCTGATCTGGACGGGCCGGTGCGCGGCCAGCGCGGTGGCGAGCGCTCCCCACCGGTCCCCCACGACGGCGACCGTCCCCGAGAGGTCGACCGGTCCCGCCTCGGGGTCCGTCAGCTGCCGGAGCAGATAGTCGTCGGCGGCGTCCCACGCCCGGAAGGGGTCGCGCGGGTGCTCGGGGAAGCGGGCGAGATCGAACGTGCCCTGGGGGATCGTCAAGCGGTTCATAGGTGACTCAGGCTAGCCGAGGGGGCCGGGGGCGCCCCACACGCTCCCCGGCCCCGCGGCCGCGTCCACCTCGGCGTACGGAGCGGTGTACCGAGCGGCGTACGGCTCCGCGCGCCTGCTCGCCGGGCGCCCACGTGGGCCCCCGGCGGATGTGTCAGGGCAGTTGTTTGTCGATGGCCGACCGCCCCTCGGCGGCCAGCTTGCGCCGGGCCCATTCCAGGGTCTCCGGGGTCAGGTCCCGCCCGGAGGCCAGCACCAGGTCCTCCGGGCTCGGCCGGTCGCTCGCGCCCGTGTGCAGGAGCCGGTCGGGCGTGACGCCCCCCGGTCCGGCCAGGGCCTCGGATACGGATTCGGACTCTTCGCTCATACCGCCTCCTCGTCCTTGCGGCAATTCTCACCCTCCGCGGACCCGGCCGCATCCGATGAGCGCGCGCCCGTTACCCGGGAGGGTGAATCGGCCCTTGGCGGGCCCGGGGAGTGGGCAGGAGAGGGAGATCGTTGCCCCATATTCCCGAGGCGGGTGCCCATGCTCCACGGTGTCGACGTCAGCGCCTATCAGCCCTCCTACGACACGGACGGTCTCGACTTCGTCCTCATCAAGTCCACCGAAGGCCGCACCTACGTCAATCCGCGGATGGAGGCGCAGGTGAAGCGGGCCAGGGACGCCGAGTGCGTCGTCGGCTTCTACCACTTCCTCTGGCCGGGGAACGTGGCGGACCAGGTGGCGTACTTCCTGAGCAGGACCCCCGAGAAGGCGGGCGATCTGCTCGCGGTCGACTGGGAGGAGACCGGCGGCGGGACCCGGGCGAGCAACGCGGACAAGGACCGGTTCATCCGCGCGGTGAAGAAGGAACGGCCCGGCCACCGGGTCCTGCTGTACTGCAACCGCTCGTTCTGGCTCAACCACGACACCACGAGCTACGCCGGCGACGGGCTGTGGATCGCCGACTACGTCTCCGCGGGCAAGCCCCGTATCGAGGCGGACTGGCGCATCCACCAGTACACCGACGACCCGCTCGACAGGAACGTGGCCGACTTCGCCTCGGTCCGGGCCCTGCGCGACTGGGCTGCCGGATAGCACCCGGGCACACCTCTCGCGGACGGCCGTCCGCGAGAGGTGACGGCAAAGCGACTCTTGACCTGCACATGATAGGTACAGAGTGTTCACACCCGGGCCACGGTGCGTGTGGAAGGCTCCCGGCTGACCACCTACCGCACGGCCGCCGCGCGAGCGCCCCCACCCAGGGCCCGCCGCGGCGTCCGCGTTCCGGAGAGGACACCCCACATGTCCCGTCGTCACTCGTTCTACGCGCGTCCACTGCTGGCCGCGGCGGCCGCCGTCACCGTGCTCGCCGGCACCGCGGCCGCGGCCCCCGCGGACTCCTCCCCCGGCCGGTACACCGCCACCGCCGCCGCCCTCGACGACACCTACTACCAGGACGCCATCGGCAAGACCGGCGCCGAGCTGAAAGCCGCCCTGCACACGATCATCAGCGACCAGACCAAGCTCTCCTACAGCCAGGTGTGGGACGCCCTCAAGGCGACCGACGAGGACCCCGCCAACTCCTCCAACGTCGTCCTGCTGTACACCGGGCGCTCCCAGTCCAAGAACGACAACGGCGGCAACTCGGGCCAGTGGAACCGGGAGCACGTCTGGGCCAAGTCGCACGGCGACTTCGGTACGTCGACGGGTCCGGGCACCGACATCCACCATCTGCGGCCCGAGGACGTCCAGGTCAACTCCACCCGGGGCAACAAGGACTTCGACAACGGCGGGAGCGAACTGGGCAACGCCCCGGGGAACTTCACCGACGGCGACTCCTTCGAGCCGCGCGACGCGGTCAAGGGCGACGTCGCCCGCATGATCCTCTACATGGCCGTGCGTTACGAGGGCAACGACTCCTTCGCCGACCTCGAACCCAACGACCAGGTGAACAACGGGTCCGCGCCGAAGATGGGCAAGCTGTCCGTCCTGAAGCAGTGGAGCCAGGAGGACCCGCCGGACGCCTTCGAGAAGCGCCGCAACGACGTCATATTCGAGCAGTTCCAGCACAACCGGAACCCGTTCATCGACCACCCCGAGTGGGTCGGCGCCATCTGGTAGTCCCGGCTCAGCCCTCCCCGGCCAGGGCCTGCGCGCAGCCTTCGACGGCATCCTCGCGGGTGGCGTAGCGCGGCAGGTTCTGGCCGGTCCCTTCCCGCAGGACGTCGGGCGGCCCCAGCAGATCGCGTGGGTCGACGACGGCCGCGCGCCGCCCGTCGGACAGGAGCCGCGCGAGTCCGGTGTGCAGCATGGCCAGGGCCACCGAGTCGATGGCCGTGACGTCGTGCAGGTCGAGTACCACGGAGCCGCCGTTCGGCCCCGACTCGTCCAGGGCGTACAGCACGCGTTCGGCGGCGGTGAAGTCGATGGATCCCTGGGCGACGACGACGCCGACCTGTTCGTGGAGGACCCGTTCGTGCTCGGCGGAGGGCGCCGACGGCAGATCGTCCGCGGTCGTGACGAGGGTGACGGTGGAGCCCGGCAGCGCGGGGTTGAGCATGAGGTGGAGCCCGTACCGCTCCGACATCGTCTCCAGCGCGGCGTGGCCGCGGACCGAACCGCCGGTGGCGTCCAGCGGCGGGCTGTAGGTGGCGACCCCGAAGCGGGCGGGGCCCACCGCGATGAGGCCGCCGGACACCCCGCTCTTGGCGGGCAGCCCGACGCGCAGCAGCCAGTCGCCGGAGCCGTCGTACATGCCGCAGGTCGCCATGACGGCGAGGACCCGGGCGGCGACCTCGGCGGAGACGACCTGCTCGCCGGTGACCGGGTTGACGCCGCCGTAGGCGAGCGTCGCGGCCATCGTGGCGAGGTCGATCGTGGTGACGCGGATCGCGCACTGGCGGAAGTAGCGGTCGACGGCGAGGACCGGGTCGACGGGCATGGTGCCGGTGGAGCGGATCAGATAGGCCAGCGCCCGGTTGCGGTCCCCGGTCACCGATTCCGAGCTGAACACCTCTTCGTCGACGTCCAGTTCACGTCCGGCGAACCGGCCGAGACAGTGCAGGATCCGGTCGAAGGCGGGCTCGTCGGGGGTGTCGGGGATCAGGGCGGTGGTGACGATCGCACCGGCGTTGACCATGGCGTTGGCGGGCCGGCCGGTGTCGGGTTCGAGGCTGATGGCGTTGAATGCCTCGCCGCTCGGCTCGGCGCCCACCCAGCGGCTCACCTCGTCGAGGCCGAGCGCGGAGAGCGCGAGGGCGTAGATGAAGGGTTTGGAGACGGACTGGAGGGTGAAGGGGATGTCGGCCTCGCCCGCGCTGTAGCGGTGTCCGTCCATGCTGACCAGCGCGAGCCCGAAGGCGTCCGGGTCGGCGAGGGCCAGCTGGGGGATATAGTCGGCCGGCTTCCCGTCCCGTACGCCGATGAACCGGGCGCGCAGGTTCTCCAGCGAGTCGGTCACCGCGTCGGCGGCGCTCATGCCCTCGCCCCTCAGCCGCGCTCGGCCTGGGCGATCCGGGGGAAGGTCTTCACCCCGGCGGCCTTGCGGCTGTTGGCCTGGGCGTCGACCGTGCGGTCCGGCGGCGCGTCCTCGATGCCGACGACGACGGTGTCCAGGACCTTGTCCCCGGCGTCGACGAACTCCACCTTCACGGCGTAGAACGCGGCCTCGTCGGTGGGGTTGGTGACGCGGACGAGCGCGCTGCGGACCTCCTCGGAGCCGCTGAGCGGCAGCCCGTTGACCGAGACGTCGGCGACGGCGTTGCCCCGCCCCTCCACCTCGTCGAGGCGCTTCGTCGCCTCCTGCCGTACGCGTTCGGACTCGGCGGACACCGAGGCGGCGAAGCTCTCCTGGGTGCGCGGGCTCGGGGACTCGGCGGGCGACTCCTCCGGCTCGGGCGTGAGGGTGTGGACGCCCCGGTCGGTGCCTTCGCCGGTGGTGTCGGAGTCGCAGGCCGCCGTACCGGCGAGCAGCAGGGCCGCGACCGCGGCGGGGGCCAGGGCGCGCGCGGCGCGGGCCCGGCGCGCGGGGAGGTTCGCTTTCACGGACGGTCCGTCCAATCCAAGAGTGGGGTCCGGGGTGCGGAAGAGATCCGGGTGGGGGAAGAAGGTGTGCGGGGCGGGTCAGGCCGTGTCGTCGCCGAAGATGTCGCGGAGTTTCGCCTCGCGCTCGGTGTCGAGGTTGCTGTGGAGGAGTTCGGCGCCGTCGCCGGGTAGCTGGGCGCCGATCCGGTCGGGCACCTCGTTCATGGTCAGCAGGAACAGCGCCGAGGTTCCGGGCGTCACCTTCTCCTTGACCTCGGCGATGAAGTCGTCGTCGATCCCGACGTCCGCGAGCTTCCCGCCGAGCGCTCCGGCGGCCGCTCCGATGGCCGCGCCCAGCAGCGGCATGAGGAAGATCAGCCCGAAGAGCATGCCCCAGAAGGTGCCGCTGAGGGCTCCGGCGCCGACGAGGTTGTTCAGCTGTTTGGTACGCGGCTTGGCCCGGTCGGCGGGCCAGCTCACCACGGCCGCGTCGAGGATCTTGATCAGCCCTTCCTTCTGAAGGGATTTCAGGGACTCCTCGACCTGCTCCGCGCCGTCGGCCGTCCGGAACTTCCACACCGTGAGCGTGGACATCGCGCACCCTCCTGCACACCCGCTCCTGCACTCCGAGCAACAACTCGCCCATATTAGGATCAAAAGGTATGAATTGACTCGTCGAAGCATCCGCTTCATACGGGAGCGGGTCGAGCCCCGGGAGGGAACGATGGATACGGACGCCCTGACCGCCGATGTGTTGCGGGAGCTGCGGGCGACCCGGCCCTATCCGGCGCTGTCCCTGACCATGCCGACCCATCGCAAGGCCCCGGACAACGCCCAGGACCCGGTCCGGCTGCGGAATCTGGTGGCGGAGGCCGGGCACCGGCTCGACGCCGACCCGGAGGTCAGCCGTGAGGTCGCGGCCGCTCTGCGGGCCCAGTTGGAGCGGGCGGCGGAGGAGGTGGACCCGCGCGGGGCGCTGGACTCCCTGGTGCTCCTGGTCACCACCGACGATTACCAGATCTGGCGGCTGCCGCGTACCGCACCCGAACGGGTGGTGCTCAGCGACACCTTCCTCACCCGCAACCTCGTCGCGGCGAAGGCCCAGACGCGGCCGTTCCGGGCGCTGACCGTCGCCGCCGACCACGCCACGCTGTGGATCGGGACCGGCGACGGCATCCGGCCGGAGAGGACCGGCGGCTTCCCGCTGACCGCGCCGAAGGAGCCCCCGAACCCGCAGCGCGAGGAGCGGATCGGGGACACCCCGAGCACGTTCACCGACGAGGAGACCCGGAACTTCTTCCGCGATGTCGACGAGAAGCTGCGCACGGTGCTCGCCGACGATCCGCGTCCGCTGTACGTGATGGGCCTCGCCCCCGCTCTCGCCCTGCTGGACGAGGTCGGCGAGAGCTCGCGGTCCGCGATCGGCCGGGTCGCCAAGGGGGCGCCGGCCGACCTGCCGCCCGCCGATGTCCTCCGGGAGCTGCGGCCCGCCCTGGAGGAGGGCGCGCATCAGGCGGCGGCCGGGGTGGAGACCCGGCTCGACCACGCCCGCAGCGCCCACTCCTTCGCCGGCGGGCTCGACGAGGTGTGGGCCGCCGTCCGGGAGGGCCGGGCGGGTCTGGTCGCGGTCGAGGAACACTTCCAGGCGACCGTGCGGGTGACCGACGAGCATCTGGAGCCGGTGCCCGAGGGGACGGAGCAGAGCGCGGACGGCACGGTCCGCGAGGACATCGTCGACGAACTGGTCGAAGCGGCGCTGGACAGCGGTGCCGACGTCGTGTTCGTGGAGGACGACTCGCTGGCGGAGCACGGCCGGATCGCGGCGGCCCTGCGCTACTGACCAGCCCCGGGGAGGGGCCGGTGGCCGTCAGCCCAGGCGGCGGACCGGCTGCCCGTCGAGGAACGCCCTGATGTCCTCCACCGCCTGGCCGTAGTACGTCTCGTAGTTGGCGCGGGTCACATAACCCAGGTGCGGGGTGGCCAGCAGACGCGGGGCCGTCCGCACCGGGTCGTCGGCGGGCAGCGGCTCGACGTCGAACACATCGGTCGCCGCCCCGGCGATGGTGCCCGCGTCCAGGGCGGCGAGCAGGGCGGCCGTGTCGACGATGGCCGCCCTGGAGGTGTTGACCAGGTACGCGGTCGGGCGCATCCGGGCGAGTTCGGCCGCGCCGATCAGCCCCCGGGTCCGCTCGCCGAGCGCCAGGTGCACGGAGACGAAGTCGCTCTCGGCCAGCAGCTCTTCCTTGGAGGCGGCCGGCCTCACCCCGACCTCGTCGGCCCGTTCCTTCGTGAGGTTCTGGCTCCAGGCCACCACGTCCATGCCGAAGGCCAGGCCCACCTGCGCCACGCGGGCGCCGATCTTCCCGAGCCCCAGCAGACCGAGCGTCCGCCCGTGCAGATCGGCCCCGAGGGTGGACTGCCAGGGCCCGCCCGTGCGCAGGGCCTCGGCCTCGGGGACGATCCCCCGCGCCAGGCCCAGCAGCAGCGCCCAGGTGAGCTCGACGGGCGGGGTGGAGGAGCTGGCGGTGCCGCAGACCTCGACGCCGTGCCGCCGCGCGGCGTCGAGGTCGATGACGGAGTTGCGCATACCGGAGGCGACGAGCAGCCGCAGCCGGGGCAGCCGGGCGAACAGCTCCGCCGGGAAGGGCACCCGCTCGCGCAGGGTGACCACGATGTCGAAGCCGTCGAGGGCGGCGACCGTCTCGTCCACGGTCGCGAGGTGGTCGGTGAACGTCACGATCTCGACGTCGTCGGTGACGGGCGACCAGTCGACGACGGTGGTGGCCACGGACTGGAAGTCCTCGATGACGGCGCAGCGCAGCTTCATGGCAGCCTCTCTCCGGCCGGGCAGGGTCGCCGTCCATGATCGCGCATCGCCTCGCGCGGGCCGTACGGGCCCCCGGTGAACAGGCCGGTCAGCCGCCCCACCTCCAGTCCACGACCTCCGGCAGGTCCGTGCCGTGCTCCCGGATCCAGTCGTGGTGGCGGCTGCGGATGTCCGCCATCTCCTGGCGTACGGCGACGGCGCGGACACCGAGGCCCGGGACCCGGTCGATGACGTCCATGACCAGCCGGTAGCGGTCGAGGTCGTTGCGGACGACCATGTCGAACGGGGTGGTCGTGGTGCCTTCCTCCTTGTAGCCGCGCACATGGAGGTTGGCGTGGCCGTTGCGGCGGTAGGCGAGCCGGTGGATCAGCCACGGATAGCCGTGGTAGGCGAAGATCACCGGCTTGTCGCGGGTGAACAGGGCGTCGAACTCGGAGTCCGGCATGCCGTGCGGGTGTTCCGACTCGGGCATCAGCCGGGCGATGTCGACGACGTTGACCACACGCACCGCCAGCTCCGGCAGATGGCGGCGGATGAGGTCGGCGGCGGCCAGGATCTCCTGCGTGGGTACGTCCCCGGCGCAGCCGAGGACCACGTCGGGTTCCCGGCCGCCGTCCTCGGTCCCGGCCCACTCCCAGGCCCCGGCGCCGCGCGCGCAGTGGGCGCGGGCCTCGTCCAGGGTGAGCCAGTCGAACGTCGGCTGCTTCCCGGCGACGACGACGTTGACGTAGTCCCGGCTGCGCAGCGCGTGGTCGGCGACCGAGAGCAGGGTGTTGGCGTCCGGCGGGAGGTAGACGCGGACGACCTCGGGGCTCTTGTTGAGGATGTGGTCGACGAAGCCGGGGTCCTGGTGCGAGAAGCCGTTGTGGTCCTGGCGCCAGACGTGCGAGGTCAGCAGGTAGTTGAGCGAGGCGATGGGCCGCCGCCAGGGCAGCCGGCGCGAGGTGCGCAGCCACTTGATGTGCTGGTTGACCATGGAGTCGACGATGTGGGCGAACGCCTCGTAACTGGAGAAGAGCCCGTGCCTGCCGGTGAGGAGATAGCCCTCCAGCCAGCCCTGGCAGAGGTGTTCGGAGAGCACCTCCATCACCCGGCCGTCGTGGGCGAGGTGTTCGTCGGTGGGAAGGGTGCCGGCCTGCCAGGCCTTGCCGGTGGCCCGGTAGAGGGCGTCCAGCCGGTTGGACGCGGTCTCGTCGGGGCCGACCACCCGGAAGTCCCTGCGGTCCGCGGTGGCGGCCATGACGCTCTCCAGGAGGCCGCCGAGCACCTTGGTCGGCTCGTGGAGGGAGGTCCCGGGCCTGTCGACCCGTACGGCGTGGTCCGCGAGATCGGGCAGCGGCAGGCCGCGCAGGAGCAGCCCTCCGTTGGCGTACGGGGTGGAGCCGAGGCGGGCCTCCCCCTCGGGCACACAGGCGAGGACCTGTGCGGTGGGGCGGCCGTCGGCGTCGAAGAGTTCGGCGGGCCGGTAGGAGCGCAGCCAGTCCTCCAGCTGCCGCAGATGCTCGGGGTTGTCGCGGACGCCGGAGAGCGGGACCTGGTGGGAGCGCCAGGTGTTCTCCACGGGCTGCCCGTCGACCTCTTCGGGGCCGGTCCAGCCCTTGGGGGTACGCAGCACGATCATGGGCCAGTGGGGGCGCTCGGTCACACCGTCCTCGCGGGCCGCCCGCTGGTACGCGCCGATGCGGTCGAGGGCGGTGTCCATGGCGGCGGCCAGGTCCCGGTGGACGGCGGCCGGGTCGTCGCCGCCGACGAACAGCGGGTCGTGGCCGTAGCCGCGCAGCAGTTGCTCCAGCTCCTCCTCGGGGATGCGGGCCAGGACCGTCGGGTTGGCGATCTTGTAGCCGTTGAGGTGGAGGATGGGCAGGACGGCCCCGTCGTGGACCGGGTCGAGGAATTTGTTGGCGTGCCAGGACGCGGCGAGCGGCCCTGTCTCGGCCTCCCCGTCGCCGATCACGCAGGCGACGAGCAGCTCCGGGTGGTCGAAGGCGGCCCCGTAGGCGTGGCTGAGGGCGTAGCCGAGTTCGCCGCCCTCGTGGATGGAACCGGGGGTCTCGGGGGCGACATGGCTGGGCACGCCGCCGGGGAACGAGAACTGTTTGAACAGCGCGCCCATGCCCTCGGCGTCGCGGCCGACGTCCGGGTAGGTGGCGGAGTAGCTGCCCTCCAGCCAGGCGTTGGCGAGGACGGCGGGTCCGCCGTGGCCGGGTCCCCAGACGCACAGGGCGCTCAGGTCGCGGGCCTTGATCACCCGGTTGAGGTGGGTGTGGACGAGGTTGAGTCCAGGCGAGGTTCCCCAGTGGCCGAGCAGCCGGGGCTTGATGTCGTCGGGGACGAGCGGCCGGGTCAGCAGGGGGTTGGCCATCAGGTAGATCTGGCCGACGGCGAGGTAGTTGGCCGCGCGCCAGTGCGCGTCGAGCGCGGCGAGTTCGTCGTCGGTGAGGGTGGCGGGCGTACGGGTGTCGCTCACGGAGCAGGTCTCCTCGTCGGGTGACGGCACACGGGCGGCTGTCCGGTGTCAGGAGGTCTTGGGGCCGTACCAGAGCGTGGTGGTGTTGCAGAACTCGCGGATGCCGTGTCCGGCCAGCTCACGGCCGTAACCGGAGCGTTTGATGCCGCCGAAGGGGAGGGCGGGGTGCGAGGCGGTCATCCCGTTGAAGAAGACGCCGCCGGCCTCCACATCGCGGGCGCAGCGTTCCTGTTCGCCCTGGTCGCGGGTCCAGACGTTGGAGCTGAGGCCGAAGGGGGTGTCGTTGGCCAGGTGGATCGCCTCGTCGAGGTCGGCGACCCGGTAGAGGGTGGCGACCGGGCCGAAGGCCTCCTCGCGGTGGATGCGCATGGCGGTGGTGATACCGGCGAGCACGGTGGGCTCGTAGAACCAGCCGTTCTCCAGGCCGCCACCCAGCTTGTCGGGACGGCGGCCGCCGCACAGCGTCTCGGCGCCGCGCTCGACGGCGTCGTCGACGAGTTCCTCCAGGTCGGCGCGGCCCTGTTCGGTGGAGAGCGGCCCGATGTCGGTGGCTTCCTCCAGCGGGTCGCCGACGGTCAGGGCCCGCATGCCCGCGGTGAAGCGTTCGGCGAACGCGTCGTACACGTCGGTGTGGACGATGAACCGCTTGGCGGCGATGCAGGACTGACCGTTGTTCTGGACGCGCGCGGTGACGGCGGTGGCGGCGGCCTTCTCCACGTCCGCCGAGGGCAGGACGAGGTAGGGGTCGCTGCCGCCGAGTTCCAGCACGGTCTTCTTGACCTCGTCACCGGCGGTGGCGGCGACGGCACGCCCGGCGGGTTCGCTGCCGGTGAGCGTGGCGGCGACGACGCGCGGGTCGCGCAGGACGGCCTCGACGGCGCCCGAGCCGATCAGCAGCGTACGGAAGCAGCCCGCCGGGAATCCGGCCCGGTGGAAGAGGTCCTCCAGGTAGAGGGCGGTGTGCGGGACGTTCGACGCGTGCTTGAGGAGTCCGACGTTGCCCGCCATCAGCGCGGGCGCGGCGAAGCGCACCACCTGCCAGAGCGGGAAGTTCCACGGCATGACGGCGAGGACCACGCCGAGCGGCCGGTAGCGGACCAGGGCGCGGGAGGCGCCGGAGTCCGTCACATCGGCGGGGTCCGGGTGTTCGTCGGCGAGCAGCCCCTCGGCACGGTCGGCGTACCAGCGCATCGCCTTCGCGCACTTGGCCGCCTCCGCGCGGGCCGCGGTGATGGGCTTGCCCATCTCCAGGGTCATCGTGCGGGCGATGGTGTCGCGGTCCTCGTCGAGGAGGCCGGCGGCCCGGTTCAGCCAGGCCGCGCGCTGCTGGAAGGGGGTGGTGCGGTACTGGCGGAAGGTCTCCGCGGCGGCGGTGATCCGGCGTTCGGTCTCCTCCTCGCCGAGGGCGTCGAATGACCTGATAAGTTCGCCGTTCGCGGGGTTGACCGTCGCGATGGGCATGGCAGTGGCCTCCTTGCATCGGTAGTCCGACCGTGCCGCGCCGCACCGGTCCGCGCAACGCGGCCCTCCCCTCCCCCGCACGTACCCGGCCGACGCGGATCATGCGTGCCCGGGGGCACGATCCGCGTCGGCCGGTGTGCGGGCCGCCCTGCTCGGGGCGGTCACACGAGCGCCGCCGCCGGGACGTCGAGGGCGGTGCGGACGCCGGGCAGCGGGGCGTACGGGAGCAGTCCCGCGGTCTTCGGCGCCTCGGCGTAGCGGGTGAACCAGACCACTTTGCCGTCCGTGGTCCGGCAGGTGCCCCAGCTGTCGCTGAGGGCCATGACCCGGCTCAGCCCGCCGCCGGCCGGCAGGAGCCGGGGCATCCGGGCGCTGTTGTCGGCGACGGACACGGTCACGTGCCGTCCGGTCCAGCGGAGTTCGAGGACGCAGGTGTTGCCGTCGCCGACATGCCGGTGGACGTTGGTCAGGAGTTCGTCCAGGGCCCGGCACACGGGCCGGACGTGCAGATCGAGACTCCAGTGACGGAGGTGCGCGGCGACGATCCGCCGCAGCTGGGAAACGCGCTCTGCCGACACGTGCAGTTCGACCGAATAGTGCCGGTCGAGTGGAACGGTCATCGTCGAGGCTCCTCACCACGAGGCCCACGTGCTTCACCCCGTCGTACTTCACCCCGTCGTACGAACGACCCCCGAACACGAAGCGTGAGCACCTATCACTTCTGGGTCACTCCTCAGGGTGAGGCCGGTACGCCGGACGCGCAACAGCTGGGCCGTCCGTGCTGGTGGGGGCGGTGCCCGGTCACAGCAGGTAGGGCAGCAAGGTGTCCGGGGTGAGGGGCAGTTCGCGCAGCCGGGCTCCGGTGGCGTGGCGGACCGCGTTCCCGATGGCGGCGGCGGTGCCGACGATCCCGATCTCGCCGATGCCCTTGCTGCCCATGGGGTTGAGGTGGCGGTCGTCCTCCTCGATCCAGTGGGCCTGGATGTCGGCGGTGTCGGCGCAGACGGGCACGTGGTAGGAGGCGAGGTCCTTGGCGGTGAAGTCGCCGAAGACCGGGTCGATGCCGCAGCCCTCGGTGAGGGCCATGCCGATGCCCATCACCATGCCGCCGGTGAACTGGGAGCGGGCGGTGCGCGCGTTGAGGATCCGCCCGGCGGCGTACACGCCGAGGAGGCGGCGGACGCGCACCTCGCCGGTGACGGCGTCGACGGCCGCCTCGGCGAAGTGCGCGCCGAAGGCGTGCCGGGCGTACGGGGACTCCTCGGCGGTCTCCTGCTCGGTGTCGGCGGTGGTGGTGATCCCCTCGGCGGGGAGCGGCCCGGTGTGCTCGGCGAGGCGGGCGGCGAGAGCGGCGGCGGCCTTGTGCACGGCCCAGCCCCAGGAGGCGGTGCCGGAGGAGCCGCCGGCCAGCGGGGCGGTGGGCAGGCCGGTGGAGCCGATGTCGACCTGGACGGCCGCGGGGTCGGACCCGAGCGCGTCGGCGGCGATCTGGGCCAGCACGGTGCGGGCCCCGGTCCCGATGTCGGTGGCGTTGACCCGGATGCGCAGGGAGCCGTCCGGTGCGGCGTGGGCGCTCGCGGTGGACCGGGAGACGAGGACGGGGTACGTCGCGGAGGCCACGCCCGTACCGAGGAGCCAGCGGCCCTCCTGGCGGGCGGCGGGGCGGGGGTCGCGGTCGTGCCAGCCGAAGCGTGCCGCGCCCTCGCGGAGGCAGGCGGCGAGGCCGCGGCTGCTGAAGGGGCGGCCGCTGTCCGGTTCGGTGGCGGGTTCGTTGCGCAGCCGCAGCTCCACGGGGTCGAGGCCGAGCGCGGAGGCGAGTTCGTCCATGGCGGACTCCAGGGCGTACATCCCCGAGGCCTCTCCCGGGGCGCGCATCCAGGAGGGGCTGGGCACGTCGAGGGCGACCACCCGGTGCCCGGTGCGGCTGTTCGGCGAGGCGTACATGACGCGGGCGGGCACGGCGGCCTGCTCGACGAACTCCTTCACGGTGGAGGTCTGGGTGACCACCTCGTGGCTGACGGCGGTGAGCATGCCGTCGAGGTCGGCGCCGAGCCGGACCCGCTGGATCGTGGGAGCCCGGTGCCCGACGACCTCGGCGAGCTGGCCCCGCGGGAGGACGAGCTTGACGGGACGCCCGGTGTGCCGGGCGGCCATCGCGGCCAGGACCCCCTGGGGGCGGGTGGTGCCCTTCGAGCCGAAGCCGCCGCCGACGTGCTCGGAGACCACGGTGATCTGTTCCGGGTCAAGACCGAACGCCTGGGCGAGGCTGCCGCGTACCTTGTCGGATCCCTGGCTGGAGTCGTGGACGGTGAGGTGTCCGTCGGTCCACACGGCGGTGGCGGCGTGCGGTTCCATGGGGTGGTTGTGCAGCGCGTCCATCCGGTATGTCGCGTCGATCTGGACGGGCGAGGCGGCCAGGGCCCGTTCGACGTCGCCCCGGTTGCGGACGGCGGGGAATCCGCCGTTGGCCTCCTCGGGCGTGTACAGGCCGGGGTGGTCCTCGGTGAGGGTGACGTCGTGCGGGTCGCGTTCGTACTCGATGTGGAGCTCCCCGGCTCCGGTCCGGGCGGCTTCCGGGGAATCCGCGATCACGAGGGCGACCGGGCGGCCGTGGTGCGGGACGCGGCCATCCTGGAGCACGGCGAGGATCGGGTCGTCGGGCTCCTGGAGCCGGTGCGCGTTGTCGTGGGTGAGCACGGAGTGGACGCCGGGTACGGCGAGGGCGTCGACGGCCCGTACGGCGGTGACGCGTCCGGCCGCGATCGTGGCCGGGACGGTCCAGGCGTACAGACAGCCGGCGGGCGTGCGGTCGGCCGCGTAGCGGGCGGTGCCGGTGACCTTGTCCCGGGCCTCTCTGCGGACGACGGGCGCACCGGGGAACTGCGGGGCTTGCGTGGTCATGGCGGGGGTCCTCGGGGGTGGGGGAGATCGGCCGTACGGGCGGGGTCGGCCGGTCCCTGCGCGTCCGGCCGGAGTCGGCGGAGTTGGCGGGGTCAGCCAGGAGCGCGGGTCAGCCGGTCCGGGCCGGCTGCTGGCGCTCGGTGAGTTCGCCCAGTACGTCCAGGGCGAGGCGGCGCGCGAGGTCCACCTTGAACGCGTTGTCGCGCAGCGGCCGTGCCTCGGCCAGTTCGGCGATCAGGGCGTGCTGGAAGGCGGCGGGGGTGGCCGGGGCGTCCCGCAGTTCGGCCTCGGCCCTGCGGGCCCGCCACGGCCGGTGGGCGACGCCGCCGAACGCGAGCGTGGCGTGCTCGACGCGGCCCGCCGCCACTCGCAGCGTCGCGGCGACGGAGACCAGCGCGAAGGCGAAGCTGGCCCGGTCGCGGGCCTTGCGGTAGCGGGAGGCCGCCCCGGGGACCGGCGGCGGGAGCACCACCTCGGTGATCAGCTCGCCGGGCCTGATCACGGTGTCCTGGTCGGGGTTCTCCCCCGGCAGACGGTGGAATTCGGTGAGCGGCACGGCCCGTTCGCCCTCGGGCCCGAGGAGGTGCACGGCCGCGTCCAGCGCGGCGAGGGCCACGGCCATGTCTGAGGGGTTGGTGGCCACGCACTCCGGCGAGTGCCCGAGGACCGCGAGGTCGCGGTGGGTCCCCTCGCGCGCGGGGCAGCCGGAGCCGGGGAGCCGTTTGTTGCAGGGCTTGGAGACGTCCTGGAAGTAGCGGCACCGGGTGCGCTGGAGCAGATTGCCGCCGGTGGTGGCCGCGTTGCGGAGCTGGCCCGACGCCCCGGCCAGCAGCGCCTGGGACAGGACCGGGTAGTTCTCCGTGACGTCGGGGTGGGCGGCGAGGTCGCTGTTGCGCACGGTGGCGCCGATGCTCAGGCCGCCCTCCGCCGTCCGGGTCACCCGGTGCAGAGGCAGGCCGGAGACGTCGATGAGGACCCGGGGCGTCTCCACGCCGAGCTTCATCAGGTCCACCAGATTGGTGCCGCCGCCCAGGAAGCGGGCGCCGGGGCCGGCCGCGCAGAGCCGGACGGCCTCGTCGGTGGAGGCGGGGCGCGCATAGCCGAACGGTTTCACCCGATCACGTCCTCGATGGCTTCGACGATCCGGGGGTAGGCCCCGCACCGGCACAGGTTGCCGCTCATGCGTTCGCGGATCTCGTCGGCGTCGAGTGCGACCGGCCCGGTCGCGGTGTCCGGCGCGGTGACGTGCGAGGGGTGTCCGTCGGCGGCCTCGCGGAGCATGCCCACGGCCGAGCAGATCTGGCCCGGGGTGCAGAAGCCGCACTGGAGGGCGTCCCGCTCGACGAACGTCCGCTGCACCGGGTGCAGGCTCTCGCCGTCGGCGAGCCCTTCCACCGTGGTGACCGTGGCGCCGTCCTGGGCCACGGCGAGCAGCAGGCAGCTGTTGACCCGCCGCCCGTCGACGAGGACCGTGCAGGCCCCGCACTGGCCGTGGTCGCAGCCCTTCTTGGCTCCCGTGAGGCCGAAGCGCTCCCGGAGCGTCTCCAGGATTGTGGCGCGGTGGTCGACGGTCAGCGTCGTCTCCTCGCCGTTGACGAACAGGGTCACGGTGGAGTGTTCGTCGACGACCGGTTCGGGTTCGAGGTCCGCTCCGAGAGCGAGGGAATCCATGCGCGCCTTTCGCTTCGCCGTACGGCCGGGTCACCCCGGCCGGGACTGGTTCGGGCCCGGTCAGCGGTTCTGGAGCCGCAGCCGGACCTCCTGCTCCTGGTCCCCGGCGGCCGTGCCGACGACGCTCACCGCGAAGGCCCCGGTGAGATGGGTCCGCAGCCGGTCGACGGCCCAGTAGCCGCCCTGGGCGTCCACCGTGACCGGTGCGGTGAGGCGGGCGGGGGTGGCGTCGGCCATCGGTTCGGTCACGTCGACGGTGGTGACCCAGACGGTCGGGCGGGGGCCCGAGGTCTGCTCGGGGGTCTCGCCCATCGGGTGGTCGGAGGCGAAGCCGGTGGCGAGCACGTCGAACACGGTCCGGGCGTCCTCGGTGTCGCAGCGGCTGAGCGAGACCACCACCTCCCGGCCCGCCGGGTGCTCCTCGCCGCTCTGCTCGGGGGTGCTGTTCACCGTGGTTCCTTCCGGGGGTCTGAAACTTCCTGAGGGCGGGCAGGAGGGCTGTCCTGACTCGCGGTCTTGAAACGCGTTTCCCCTGAGATACCCATAAAACATGAATTGCTGTGAATAGCTGACTGATGCCCTTCTCTCGGGGTATGCGGATGACATGGATGTTCTGAAGGCAGTCAATGCGGTCGATGCGCCCGCCGAGGTCCCGCTCGCGGACGGCACAGGCGCCCTCGGGGTCTTCCTGGGCGTCGTGGCGGTGGCCGTCGTGGCCCTGCTGATCGGCGGCTTCCTCCTCAGCAAGCGCAAGCACGACGCCGAGCCTCCGCCGCCCCGGCCCGATGAGCAGCCGCCGAAGCCCGAACGGCGTACGCACATCGAGCAGACCGACCCGCACTCCTCCGACCGGTTCCCCGAGGACGGCCACGCTCTGTCACCGTACGAGCTGAAGGACCACGGCAACGGCCCGCTGCCGCCCGACGAGGAGCAGCCCCGAGGCTGATCCGCCCGTCCAGCCCGTCCTGCCCGTCCCCCGGAGGGCGTCTCGCCGGCCCCCTCGGTCCAGGAGGTTGTGATGGCCGGCTCGGCCGCCGACCGACGTACGCGTCTCACGGTCCTGGTCGCGCTCGCGGCCAACCTCGTGATCGCCGCGGCCAAGACCGTGGGCGGACTGGCCTCGGGCTCCCCCGCCCTGCTGTCGGAGGCCGCCCACTCGGTCGCCGACAGCCTCAACGAGGTCTTCCTCCTCGCCGCGCTGCGGCGCAGCCGCCGTCCCGCCGACGCCCGTCATCCGTTCGGATACGGCAAGGAGCGGTTCTTCTGGGCGTTGCTCGCCGCGGTCGGGATCTTCGTGATGGGCGGTTGTTTCTCGTTCTACCAGGGGCTCTCCGCGCTGCGCCGGGACGAACAGGAGACCCCCGCGGGCTACACGGCGGGGCTGATCGTCCTCGGAGTGGCCTTCGTCGCCGAGGCCACATCCCTCACGCGGGCCCTGCATCAGGCGCGCGGCGAGAAGCGCGGCTCGCTGGACCCGGCGCTGCGCACCGTCATCGCGGAGGACAGCACGGCGGTTCTCGGCGTCACCCTGGCGATGGCGGGCATGGGTCTGCATCTGGCCACCGGCAGTGTGGTGTGGGAGGCGGCGGCCTCGCTGGGGATCGGGCTGCTGCTCGTCTATGTGGCCTTCCGGCTCGGGCGGGACGCCCGTGACCAGTTGATCGGCGAGGCCGTCGATCCGGAGCTGCGCCGCGAGCTGGTGGGGTTCCTGATGCGCCAGGGCGAGATCGACAACGTCGCCGAGCTGCTCACGATGCGCCTCGGCATGGACTCGGTCCTGGTGGCCGCGCGTATCGACCTCGCCCCGGGCATCGACAGCGAGCGCGTCGAGGAGGTCTCGATGCGCATCAGGGAGGCGATGGCCGACCGGTGGCCGCAGGCCGACCAGGTCTTCCTCGACGTCACGAACGCCCCGCCGCGCGCCGGGCTGTGACCCGCGCGCGTCCGGCCCGCGTTGCGGGACCGGGCGGGCCGGTCGACGCTGGTTCCTGGACCGCAGCGGCCGGGCAGGACGCCGCTCCCCGACGAAGGCAGTGGACCATGACCGGAAGCGATCCCCGTACGGCCTCCTCGGCAGCGCCTCTGACGGGTCCTGCCGCACCGTGCTGGGTCACCCTCATGACGCGGCACCGGGAGACCGCCGAGCGGTTCTACTCCCAGGTCCTGGGCTGGTCGTTCCGCCCCGGACGGCTCGGGTCCGACTTCTCGGTCGCCTACCGAGGCCAGGTCCCGGTGGCCGGCCTCTTCGCCGTCTCCTCGGCGTTCCAGGTCGCGGTGGCCTGGACGCCGTACTTCGCGGTGGAGGACGCGAACGTGGCCGCCGCCCGGATCCGGGAGCGCAGCGGGACCGTGGCGGTGGGGCCGCTGACGCTCGGCAAGGGGCGCGGTGTGCTGGCCTCGGACCGGGACGGGGCGGCCTTCGGCCTGTGGGAGCGCACCGAACCCTCCACGTCGCCGCCGGCCCCCGCCGACCACGCGCACTCCTGGCTGCGGCTGCGGACCCGGAACGCCTTCGACGCGGCGATCTTCTACGGCGAGGTGCTCGACTGGGCGAGCGGGCGGCCGGGGAGCTGCGATGTCGCGTACGAGGGCGAGGAGGTCATCGTGCGGTGCGAGGGCCATCCGCTGGCCCGGATCAGCTCCGGGGCCGTGGAGGCCGCGGCCGACCCGCTGGTGCGCCCGCACTGGCAGGTCCAGTTCCCGGTGGCGGACCTCGCGGAGACGGTCTCCGCGGCCGAGCGGCACGGCGGCGCCCTCGTCGAGGACCGCACCGGCTTCGAGGGCACCGAGGTCACGCTGCGCGATCCGGACGGCGCGCTGTTCGCGGTCACGGATGTACGCAGCCCCGCCTGACGCCGCCTAGGCGCCGCGCCCCCGGTCTCCCGTGCTGTCCATGTCATCCATGTCATCCGTGTCGGTCTCGCGCGGGCCGGAATGCCCTCGGGCGATGGCCCACAGCGGGAAGACGAACCAGCAGATGAGGAACCACAGGGCCATCCCGCCGACCAGCCACAGGGCCGTCTCGTTGTGCAGGGCCACGCGCAGGATCAGCAGCAGCGTCGAGCACATGGTGCAGAAGAGGAGCACCAGGCCGAGGACGGTCATCCGCGAGGCCCAGATCACCGTCTCGGGCTTCATCCGGCGGCCGGTGAGCAGCCGGTGGTACGAGACGGGCCCGATGAGCGCCGCGGCGGTCGCGGAGCCCAGCATCACGGTCACCACGTAGATGTTCCGGTCGACGTCCCCCAGCTCCTCGAACCGTGACTGGAAGACCACCGCGAGCAGGAAGCCGAACAGGATCTGCACCCCGGTCTGCGCGACGCGCAGTTCCTGGAGGAGTTCGGACCACTGCCGGTCCGCCCGCTCCTCCTGGGTCTCCTCCCGCCCTCTGCCAGAGGTCTCCGTCATCGGTGTCTCTCCTCGTCTCGACCCGAACGCGCTCGACCCGGCTGCCCGGCGCGTCTAAGATCGCCGCAGGGCATCGCGCGTCGGTCACCGGCCGGGTGAGGCGTGGAGGTAGCCCGTGAGATGCCCGTTGGAGGCATTCCACCGTGTCAGTCGAGTTGAACCACACCATCGTCCATTGCAAGGACAACCGCGAGTCCGCCGAGTTCTTCGCGGATCTGCTGGATCTGCCGGTCGGCGAGGAGTGGGGTCCGTTCATTCCGGTCGTTCTCGCGAACAGCGTCACGCTGGATTTCGCGACGATTCCCGCCGATTCGATCACCCCGCAGCACTACGCCTTCCTCATTTCGGAGGCGGAGTTCGATTCCGCGTTCGCGAAGATCCAGGCGCAGGGAATCGAGTTCTACGCCGATCCCCAGAAGAAGCACCCCGGCGAGATCAACCACAATGACGGCGGGCGGGGCGTGTATTTCCCCGATCCCGGCGGTCACTGGCTGGAGCTGATCACCCGCCCGTACGGCGGCTGACCGGCACCCTCAGCCGGTCCGGAGCAGGAGTTCGGGTCGGTCCCACATCACCGCGGGCGGGCGCGCCCGGACCGTGCCGACGGGTTCGGCGCCGATGCTCCGGTAGAAGCCCTCGGCGGGCGGGTGGGACACGATCCGGACGCCCGTGAGCCCGGCGTCGCGGGCCTCCTCGCGCAGATGGGTGGCGAGCAGCCGGCCGATGCCGAGCCCCTGGGCTGCGTCGGCGACGAACATCAGGTCCAGTTCGGGCGGGTCCAGGAGCAGCGCGTAGAACCCGAGAACCTGGTCCGTCGCGTCGTCCACGGCGACGAAAACCCTGTGCGCCTCGATGTAGTCCGGTCCGACCCGGTAGCCCGCGACCATCGGGGCGTACGGGCCCTCGTACGCGCGTGACGTCCGGACGAGCCGGGTCAGCCGGGCGGCGTCGCGCGCCACGGCCCGGCGGATCACCACGTCGGCACGCCCGTGTCGTTGTCCTGCGCTGCCCACTCCCATACGGCGATTATGCGGCACCTCCCCGGGGCGGCGGGTTCGGCCCGGGGCAGCCCGCCTGCCTCGAACGGGGATCCGGGGGTACACGAACTCCAGCACGCCGTCCGGCGATTGCCGCCGGGCCCGGACCGAAAGGGGTTGACCACTGTGCGACAGCAGAGCTACGTACCGGCCGATGAACGTTGGGGGCGGTAGCCGTGACGACAGCGATCATCATCATCGCCGTGGTCGCCGTGGCGGCCATCGCCGCGTTCTTCCTGCTCCGTGGACGTATCGGCGGCGGCCGGGGGCTGCGCAGCCGCTTCGGCCCGGAGTACGACCGGGTGGTCGCCCGCCACGGCGGCGACACGGAGGCGGCCGAGCGGGAGCTCGCCGATCGGGTGAAGCGGCACGGGGCCATCGACGAGCGCCCGCTGACCGAGGAAGCCCGGGCTCGCTACGCCGCCCGCTGGGCGGGCGCCCAGGAGCTGTTCGTCGAATCGCCGGAGCGCTCGCTGGCCGAGGCCGACGCGCTGCTGGCCGATCTGTCGCGCGAGCGCGGCTTCCCGGACGGCGACGACTTCGAGGACCGTACGGACGCGCTCTCCGTCCACCACGCCGCGCACGTCGACGGCTACCGCCGGGTGCACACCGCGCGAGGCGGGGACGCGGACACCGAGGAGAGGCGCGCGGCCCTCATCGAGGCCCGCAAGCTCTTCGACGCCCTGCTCGGGGGCGGCCCGTCGGGGCGTGAGCACGGCAGCCGGCATCTGGTGAAGGGACGCGGCACCTCATGACGCGGACACCGAACGACAGGACGAACCCGCCCGTCGGCACCCGGCTTCCGGAGGGCGCCGACCCCATCGACACGGGTACGCCCGTCCGGCGCCCGGGCACGCCGGACCCGGCCACGAGGACGGCCACGGGCATGGAGAAGGAGACGGAACCGGAACCGGCAGGGCCGGCCGAGGACGGCCCGCACCCCGGGAAGCCGCTGTTCGCCCCCGAGGAGCGGGAGGCCTTCGCCGCCCGGATCCAGCAGGCGGTGACCGGATTCGTGGAGGACCCGCGCCGGGCGGTACGGGACGCCGACGCCACGTACGAGGAGGTCGTCGCGGACCTCGGAGCCGCCCTGGCGGAACGCGGGCGGCGGCTGCGGTCCGGGAAGGACGGGAGCGGAGCGGACTCCGGCGCGGACACCGAGGATCTGCGGATCGCCCTTCAGCACTACCGCGACCTGACGGAGCGCCTCGTACGCCTGTGACGGGGGCTCGTACGACCGTGGGTGGGAAGGGGCCGGTCCGGCCGAGAGCGTTCTCGGCCGGACCGGCCCCTTCACCCGTGGCCGCGTCAGCCGCGGACCACCAGGCCGTCGCGCAGCCGTTCCCGTACGGCGTCGGACACGCGCAGGCCGTTGCGGACGTAGCCGTCGAAGCCGCCCCACCGCTCGTCCATGGCGTCGAGCGCCACGTCGAGATAGCGGGGGCGGACCTCGATGATCGCCGCGGCGACGGCGGGGTCGCCGCCGCCGTCCAGGAACTTCGCCACGTACGGGGCGAAGGCGGCCCGTACGGCGGGGTTGACCGCGAGGAAGTCGGAGCGCACCGTCGCGCGGGGCGCTCCGAGGATCATCAGCAGGACGGCCGCCGCCCAGCCGGTACGGTCCTTGCCCGCCGTGCAGTGGAAGAGCACCGGGCGGGCGGCGGCGTCGGCCGCCGTCTCCAGGAAGGCCCGGTAGGCGGCCGCGGCGCCCGGTGAGAGAACCATCTTGCGGTAGGTCTCGGCGAAGAGTTCCTCGGCCCGGCCGCCCCCGAGTGTCCGTTCGGCCTCGACCGGGTCGGCGAGCAGGGAGCGGAGCCGGGCGGGTGCCACGCCCGGGTGGTCGCCCAGCACATCGGCGACGAAGAGCCGGGCCCGGTCCGGCAGCCGGTCCGGGGCCCACTGGCGCTCGTCGGCGGTGCGCAGGTCCACGACGGTGCGGATGCCGAGCGCGGCCACCGCGCGGTCGCGTGCCGGGTCGAGTTCGCTCAGCTGGCCCGAGCGGAACAGGACGCCCTGCCGCACCCGGCGGTCACGCCCGAGGGCGATACCGCCCAGGTCGCGCAGATTGAGAACGGTGGAGGCCGGAACGGTCCGGGCGGTCTGCACGATGAACTGCCTCTTTCCCCGATTTTCCCCGATGAATTCCAGGAATTCCCCATACCAGGACCGACGACGTACGCGTCAGTCCGACAGAAGCCTGGTCTTCTGCTCCACGAACTCGGCGTCGGTGAGGATCTCGCGCTTCCACAGTTCGGCGAGCCGCTCCAGCCGGTTGATGATGTCGTCGCCCGCGGCCTCGTCCGTACCCGCCCCGTCGGCGCCGAGTCGTTCGTGTGCCACGAACGTGCCGCCCGCCTCGCGGGCCGTACGGGCGAGCTCCGTGGTCCACAGGTCCTCCCGGACGACGATCGCGACGACATCGCCCGCCGGAACGCCCTTGTCGAGCCGGTCGATGTCCTCCGGGCTCAGCACCGCCGCCGCCCCGCCCTCCCCCGTATCGGCGGGAACCACTCCCTCGGGGTCCAGCTCCCGCAGCTCCACGGGGGCCGGGGCGCCGCCTTCGGTCCGCCGGACGAAGGCCAGGTCAGCGGCGCGTACGGCACCGGACGACACGGCTTCGGCGAGCGCGGGGGCGACCGACCCGGTGAAGCGACTGCCGGGAAAGGCGATGACGAGGTGTTCCACAGGTCCGACGGCCACGGTCGCGTCCTCTCCGTGTCCCGGCGGCCGCGGGGGCGCCGGGGTGGATACGGCATTCCAGGGATGGCATAAGAAATCAGGAAACTTCGCACATAATATGCATCAGTACCCCAATTCATCCGATGTCGAGGATCGTCGTGTTGCCCTCGCGCGTCCGCCCGGACCGGTTACGCGACCGTAGGTAAAGGATCAAGTACATGCCTGAGAGGGCAAGGTCACAGCATGTGCCCCTGCTGCTCCTTCGGCGCACTGCCCTAGCATCTGAGCATGACGGTCCAGCCTGCTGACGGGCTCTCTCCGGCCGCCGCGTTCCCCGACCCTTCCCACGACCAGTGGCAGAGCCTCGTCGAAGGCGTACTGCGCAAGTCGGGCAAGGAAGTCTCGGGCCCGGCCGCCGAGGAAGCGCTGTCCACCACACTGGAGGACGGGCTCACCACCCGCCCCCTCTACACCGCGAGCGACGAGTCGCCGGACACCGGTTTTCCCGGCTTCGCCCCCTTCACCCGGGGCAGCAGGGCCGAGGGGAACGCGGCGGGCGGCTGGGATGTGCGCCAGCGCCACGCCCTGACCGACCCGGCCCGGCTCAATGAGGCGCTGCTCGGCGATCTGGAGAACGGGGTCACCTCGCTCTGGCTCACGGTGGGCGGTCCGGCAGGCGTGCCCGTCGACGGGCTCGCGCGGGCGCTGGACGGTGTGTACCTCGATCTCGCGCCCCTCGCGCTGGACGCCCCGGCCGACCTGGACGGCGCCGCGACGGAGCTGCTGCGCCTGTACGAGGAGCGCGGCGTCGCCAAGGACGAGGCGCGCGGCACGCTGGGCGCGGACCCGCTGGGCCATGAGGCCCGGACGGGCGTCGAGGCGGATCTCGGCCCGGCCGTGCGCTGGGCGCAGCGGTGCGACGCGGAGTACCCCGGGCTGCGGGCGATCGTCGTGGACGCGTTGCCGTACCACGAGGCGGGCGGTTCGGCCGGTGAGGAGCTGGGGCTCTCCCTGGCCACCGGCGTCGCCTATCTGCGGGCCCTGACCGCTGCCGGGATGAGCGTGGAAGCGGCCTGCGGGCAGCTGGAGTTCCGGTACGCGGCCACCGCCGACCAGTTCCTGACCATCGCCAAGCTGCGCGCGGCGCGCCGGCTGTGGGCGCGGGTCGCCGAGGCGTCCGGGGCTCCCGCCGCCGGGGCGCAGCGGCAGCACGCGGTCACCTCGCCGGTGATGATGACGCGCCGCGACCCGTGGGTGAACATGCTGCGCACCACGCTCGCCACGCTGGGCGCGGGGGTGGGCGGCGCGGACTCCGTGACCGTGCTGCCGTTCGATCACGCGCTGGGCCTGCCCGACGCGTTCGCGCGGCGCATCGCCCGTAACACCTCGACGATCCTGATGGAGGAGTCGCACCTGGCGCGGGTCATCGACCCGGCGGGCGGCTCCTGGTACGTGGAGCGGCTGACCGACGAACTCGCCGCGGCCGCCTGGGCGTACTTCCAGGAGACCGAGCGGGCGGGCGGCCTGCCCGCCGCCCTGCGCTCGGGCACGGTCGCCGAGCGGCTGGCCGCGACCTGGGCGGCGCGCAGCGCGAAGCTGGCGCGTCGCAAGGAACCGATCACCGGGGTCAGCGAGTTCCCGATGCCCGGCGAGCGCCCGGTGGAGCGCGAGCCGGCCCCCGACGCCTACGCCGGTGCCCCGGGCGGTCTGCCCCGGGTCCGGCGGGACGAGGCGTTCGAGGTGCTGCGCGCGCGGTCGGACGCGCACCTCGCGGCGACGGGTAGCCGTCCGAAGGTGTTCGTCGCGGCGCTCGGCCCGGCCGCCGCGCACACGGCACGGGTCTCCTTCGCCGTCAACCTCTTCGGGGCGGGCGGGGTCGAGGCGGTGCACGACCCGGTCTCCGTCGACGCGGACACGGCCGCCGGTGCGCTGGCCGCCTCCGGGGCGCCGGTCGCCGTGCTGTGCTCGTCGGACGCGCTCTACGCCGAGCAGGCGGACGCCGTGGCCGGTGCGCTGAAGTCGGCGGGCGCGACGCAGGTGTTCCTCGCGGGGCGCCCCGGCGAGTACGCCGATGTCGACTCCTATGTCTTCGCGGGCTGCGACGCGGTCGCCGTTCTCACCTCCGTTCTCGACCGCATGGGAGTGGCGTGATGCCGACCTCGCCCACGGACCGCAACGCCTCCGTTCCCGACTTCTCCGACGTACCGCTCGTGTCCACCGAGCCCGCCGCTTCGGCTGCTTCGGCCGGGGAGTGGCAGGCGGCCGTGACCAAGGCGGCCGACGGCGCCGAGGCGCCGCTCTGGGAGACGCCCGAGGGGATCACGGTCAAGCCGCTCTACACCGGTGAGGACCTGGAGGGCCTGGACGCGCTGCACAGCTACCCGGGCATCGCCCCGTATCTGCGCGGGCCTTACCCGACGATGTACGTCAACCAGCCCTGGACGATCCGTCAGTACGCCGGTTTCTCCACGGCCGAGGAGTCCAACGCCTTCTACCGGCGTAACCTCGCGGCCGGGCAGAAGGGTCTGTCGGTCGCCTTCGACCTGCCGACCCACCGGGGTTACGACAGCGACCACCCGCGCGTGACCGGTGACGTCGGTATGGCCGGGGTGGCCATCGACTCCATCTACGACATGCGCCAGTTGTTCGACGGCATTCCGCTGGACCGGATGTCGGTGTCGATGACGATGAACGGCGCGGTGCTTCCCGTGCTGGCGCTGTACATCGTGGCCGCCGAGGAACAGGGCGTACCGCCCGAGAAGTTGGCCGGGACCATTCAGAACGACATTCTGAAGGAGTTCATGGTCCGCAACACCTACATCTATCCGCCGTCGCCCTCGATGCGGATCATCTCCGACATCTTCGCGTTCACCTCGCAGAAGATGCCGCGCTACAACTCCATCTCGATCTCCGGCTATCACATCCAGGAGGCCGGGGCGACGGCCGATCTGGAGCTGGCGTACACGCTCGCCGACGGCGTGGAGTATCTGCGCGCCGGACAGGAAGCCGGCCTGGACGTCGACGCGTTCGCGCCGCGCCTGTCGTTCTTCTGGGCGATCGGGATGAACTTCTTCATGGAGGTCGCCAAGTTGCGGGCGGCCCGGCTCCTGTGGGCGCGGCTGGTCAAGCAGTTCGACCCGAAGAACCCCAAGTCGCTTTCGCTGCGCACCCATTCGCAGACCTCGGGGTGGTCGCTGACCGCGCAGGACGTGTTCAACAACGTGACGCGTACGTGTGTGGAGGCGATGGCCGCGACGCAGGGCCACACCCAGTCGTTGCACACCAACGCCCTCGACGAGGCGCTGGCGCTGCCCACCGACTTCTCGGCGCGGATCGCCCGTAACACCCAGCTCCTGCTCCAGCAGGAGTCCGGCACCTGCCGGGTCATCGACCCGTGGGGCGGCAGCGCTTACGTGGAGAAGCTGACGCGCGACCTCGCGGAGCGGGCCTGGCAGCACATCGAGGAGGTCGAGGCGGCCGGCGGGATGGCGAAGGCCATCGACGCGGGCATCCCCAAGCTCCGGGTGGAGGAGGCGGCCGCGCGGACGCAGGCGCGGATCGACTCCGGGCGGCAGCCGGTGATCGGCGTGAACAAGTACCGGGTGGAGACCGACGAGCAGATCGATGTGCTCAAGGTCGACAACTCCTCGGTGCGGACGCAGCAGATCGAGAAGCTGCGCCGGCTGCGCGAGGAGCGCGACGAGGTGGCGTGCCAGGAGGCACTGCGGGCGCTGACGGCCGCGGCCGAGCGCGACCCCGGTCCGGGCCTGGAGGGCAATCTGCTGGCGCTGGCGGTCGACGCGGCGCGCGCGATGGCCACGGTCGGCGAGATCTCG
Source organism: Streptomyces sp. PTY087I2 (assembly GCF_001687325.1). Taxonomy (GTDB): domain Bacteria; phylum Actinomycetota; class Actinomycetes; order Streptomycetales; family Streptomycetaceae; genus Streptomyces. The sequence goes on from NZ_LZRD01000012.1 coordinate 195,200, forward strand.
GACGCGCTGGAGAAGGTGTACGGCCGGCACGCGGGGCAGATCCGTACGATCTCCGGTGTGTACCGCAAAGAGGCAGGAGAGTCCCCTTCCGTGGACCGGACCCGTGCGCTGGTCGACGCGTTCGAGGAGGCGGAGGGCCGTCGGCCGCGCATCCTGGTCGCCAAGATGGGCCAGGACGGCCACGACCGGGGCCAGAAGGTGATCGCCACGGCCTTCGCCGACCTGGGCTTCGACGTGGACGTCGGCCCGCTGTTCCAGACGCCGGGCGAGGTGGCGCGGCAGGCCGTCGAGGCCGACGTGCACATCGTGGGCGTCTCCTCGCTGGCGGCGGGACATCTGACGCTGGTGCCCGCGTTGCGCGAGGAGCTGGCCGCCGAGGGCCGCGAGGACATCATGATCGTGGTGGGCGGGGTGATTCCGCCGCAGGACGTCGAGGCCCTGCACGAGGCGGGCGCCGCCTCGGTCTTCCCGCCGGGGACGGTGATCCCGGACGCGGCCCACGACCTGGTGACGCGGCTCGGCGCCGCGCTCGGCCACGAGCTGTGAGCCGCTGACCGGATGGCTGCGAAGATCGACATCGACGCTTATGTGCAGGGAGTGCTCGACGGGAAGCGGGCGTTCGTGGCGCGCGCGATCACGCTCGTCGAGTCGACGCGGGCCGAACACCGGGTGCTGGCCCAGCAGTTGCTGAGCCGGCTGCTGCCGCACGCGGGGGCGGCCCGGCGGATCGGGATCAGCGGGGTGCCGGGCGTGGGCAAGTCCACGTTCATCGACGCGCTCGGCACGATGCTCACCGGGCTGGGCCATCGGGTGGCGGTGCTCGCGGTCGACCCGTCCTCCAGCCGTACGGGCGGTTCCATCCTGGGCGACAAGACCCGGATGGAGCGCCTGGCGGTGGACCCGGCCGCCTTCGTCCGCCCCTCCCCCACGGCGGGCACGTTGGGCGGGGTGGCCAAGGCGACCCGGGAGTCCATCGTGGTGATGGAGGCGGCGGGTTACGACGTGGTGCTGGTGGAGACGGTGGGGGTCGGGCAGTCGGAGACGGCGGTGGCCAACATGGTCGACACGTTCCTGCTGCTCACCCTGGCCCGTACCGGCGACCAGTTGCAAGGCATCAAGAAGGGTGTTCTGGAGCTGGCGGACGCCATCGCGGTGAACAAGGCCGACGGCCCGCACGAACGCGACGCCCGCTCGGCCGCCCGTGAACTGGCGGGCGCGCTGCGGCTGATGCATCCGGCGGACGCGGCGTGGACGCCTCCGGTGCTCACGTGCAGCGCGCGCGAGTCGACCGGGCTGGACACGCTGTGGGACCGGCTGGAGCAGCACCGTACGGTCCTGGAGTCCACCGGTCGGCTGGCGGCCAAGCGCCGCGATCAGCAGGTGGACTGGACCTGGGCCATGGTCCGGGACGAGCTGCTGGACAGCCTGTACGGCCATCCGGCGGTGCGGAAGCTCGCGCCGGAGCTCGAACAGCGGGTCCGGGAGGGCACGTTGACGGCGACGCTGGCGGCCGAGGAGATCCTCGGCGCGTTCCGCGGCGGCGGATCGGGCACGTCCGGCTGAAGCCCGGCAGAGGAAGTGGACCGAGGGGCCCCCGGACGGAGGGGCCCCTCGGCGTTTGCGGGCGCCCGCGGGCGCTTGCGCGGTCGCCTGTGGCTCAGACGGCGGTGGGCGTGCGCACGGTCGGTACGACGACGGGGGTCCCGTCGGAGGTCGCGGTGAGGATCTCCGCCTCGATGCCGTAGAGCTCCTGGACGAGCGCGGCGTCCACGGTCTCGCGGGGCGGCCCCGAGGCGACGATCCTGCCGTCGCGCATGGCGACCAGGGTGTCGGCGTAGCGCGCGGCGGCGGCCAGGTCGTGGACGACCATGACGATGGTGCGGCCCTCCGCGGCGACTTCGCGGACCAGGTCCAGGACCTCCACGGCGTGCCCGATGTCGAGAGCGCTGGTGGGCTCGTCGAGCAGGACGACGGGGGTCTCCTGGGCGAGGGCCATGGCGAGCCAGCAGCGTTGGCGCTGGCCGCCGGAGAGCTGGTCGAGGCGGCGTCCGGCCAGAGCGGCGGTGCCGGTGGCCTCCAGGGCGCGGGTGACGGCCTCCTCGTCCTCGTGCGACCACTGCCGGAACAGCCCCTGGTGGGGGTGGCGTCCGTACCGTACGAGTCCGGCCACGGTGACCGCTTCGGGGGCCTGCGGGGCCTGGGGCAGCAGGGCGATGCGGTGGGCGGCGTCGCGCTGGCGCAGCTTCCATACGTCGGCGTCACCGACGTACACCGTGCCGGAGCGGGGCTGGTGGAGGCGGGCCATGGAGCGCAGGAGGGTCGATTTGCCGCAGCCGTTGGGGCCGACGATCGCCACGACCTGACCGGAGGGGACCGTCAGGTCGACCTGATCCACGGCGGTATGACCGGCGTATCCAGCGGTGAGCTGTTCGACACGGATTTCCACGGAGACCGGCCTTTCCGAAGGACTTGGACAGCATTTTGCCCGATGACGCTAAAGTAAGGCTAACCTTAGCTCGCTCACGAGCCGACGGCCGCATCCGTGCGACCGTTCGATCGTCGACGCTTCATGTCCCGTTGAACCCGGAGCCCTTGATGACCCTGCACAGCCGCCCCGCCCGCACCGCCGTCCGAAGAGCGGCGCAAGCCGTCGCCGCACTCGGAGCCGCCACCCTGCTCCTGACGGCCTGCGGCTCGGACTCCGACTCGGGCAAGTCCTCCGGGGACAAGGCCGGCAAGGCGGACACCGCCTCCTCCTCGACCCGTACGGTCAAGGACGCCACGGGCAAGGCCGTGGAGATTCCGGCCGAGCCCAAGCGCATCGTCACGCTGACCCAGGAGGACCTGGACGCGGTGCTGGCGCTGGACATCAAGCCGGTCGGCATCACCAACGGGCAGGGCCTGGACAAGCCGCCGGCCTACCTGGCGGACAAGGTCGAGGGCATCAACGTCGTCGGCAACCTTCTCCAGCCCGTCATGGACAAGGTCGTCGCCGCCAAGCCCGACCTGATCCTCGCCGGTGACATGCAGGACGAGCAGGTGCTGAAGCAGCTCCGGGAGATCACCCCGGCCACGCTGGTGACGATGGCGCCGACCGATGACTGGAAGCTGTTCTTCCGGGGTGTCGGCAACGCCGTCAACAAGCTCGACGCGGCCAACAAGTTCATCACGGACCACGAGGCCGCCGCCAAGGCCGCCGGGGAGAAGCTCGGGAAGAACAAGGGCGCCGAGGTCTCCATCGTCCGCTGGAACCCGGACGGTCCCAGCTGGATGGAGAACAAGCAGTTCGCCAGTGGCGTCGCGCTGGAGATGGGGCTGAAGCGGCCCAAGTCCCAGGACAAGGACGGCAACGCGCACACGCCGTCGCTGAGCCTGGAGAAGATCAACGAGATCGACGGCGACTGGCTGTTCCTCTCGACGCTGACCTCGGACGGCGAGAAGGCGCTCAAGGACGTCCAGTCCAAGCCCGCCTACAAGGAGCTGGGCGCCGTCAAGAACGGCCACGCGGTGACCGTCGACGGCTCGGTGTGGTCCACGCGCGGCGGCCCGCTCGCGGCGGACGTCGTCCTCGGCGACTACGTCAAGGCGCTCTCCGCCAAGTGACCTCCGGGTGACGGCAACGCCGTGCGGCCCGGACCGGGATCCTCCGGTCCGGGCCGCACGGCTTCGGTCCCGCCGCTCAGCTCCTGGCGGCCGCGAAGTCGGCGGCCGTCCACGCCATGCCCACCGCCCCGTCCAGCAGGGCCTGTTCGGCCGCCGGGGAGATCGCCGCCTCGGCGAACGCGGCCTCGTGCGGGCCGCAGGCCCCTCCGCTGATGTCGAGCACCGGATGGATGGACGGCACCACGTGCGAGACGTTGCCCATGTCGGTGCAGGCGAACGGCGGGCGCTCGACCGGTTCGGCGCGGCCCAGCTCGCGGGCGTTGGCGGTCCAGAGCCGTAGCAGCTCCGGGTCGCCGCGGAAGTCCAGGTAGTCGGGCTCCGGCCGCTCCAGGGTCACTTCGCAGCCGGTGGCGAGCGCCCCGGCGCGGAAGCAGTCCTCGACCCGCTGCCGCAGCTCCCGCAGGTCCTCGGCGGCCAGCGCCCGTATCTCATAGGTGGCGGTGGCCCGGTCGGGGATCGCGTTGGGCGCGGTTCCGGCGGCGGTGGTGATGCCGTGCACCCGCCACTGCGGGGGCAGTTGCTGGCGCAGGAGGCCCAGGGCGACCTGGGCGACGGTCAGGGCGTCGGCGGCGTTGCGGCCCTCGTGCGGGTTGAGGCTGGGGTGCGCGGCGCGGCCGGTGTAGGTGACGTCGAGGGTGCCGAGGGCGAAGGAGCGGAAGTCGGCCATCTCGAAGGGGCAGGGGTGCACCATCATCGCGGCGTCGACCCCGTCGAACGCCCCGGCGTCCAGCAGCAGCGCCTTGCCGGCTCCGCGCTCCTCGGCGGGGGTGCCGATGACCCGTACGGTCAGGCCGAGTTCGTCCACATGGGGGGCGAGGCCGAGGGCCGCGCCGACTCCGGCGGCGGCGATCAGGTTGTGCCCGCAGGCGTGGCCGAGGCCGGGCAGCGCGTCGTACTCGCAGGCGATGGCCACGGTGACGGGTCCGGAGCCGATCGTGGCGCGGAACGCCGTGTCCAGGCCGTGGGCGGGTGCGGTGACCTCGAAGCCGTGCGCGGCGAGGAGTTCGGCGCAGAGCGCGGCGGACTTGTGCTCCTCGAAGGCGGTCTCGGGCTCGGCGTGCAGGCGCCTGCTCAGGTCCAGCAGGGCCGGGGCGTGACCGGCGACCGCCTCCCGGACGGCGGCCCTGAGCGCCTGGGCCCGCTCGTCGGCCCCTTCGCCGGCAACGTCGTCGGCCCGCGTCTCGGGGCGGGGGGCTGCGGGGACGGTCATGGGCTCTCCTGGCGTTCCGGACCGCCCCGGGGCGGTCGCCTGCACTGTCGGAAATAGGTTAACTTAGCCTTACCTAAGTGTGCGCCGTGCCCGATGGCCGGTGTCCGTTGTCCTTCAGGGGAGTCGTCACACCTATGCATGAGCGTCCGAACCGCCCGACCAGCACTTCGGCAGCGCACTCCGGCGGCGCACCCTCCCCGGGCCTCCCCCTGCTGACGGCCCAGTCGGGCATCTACTACGCACACCAGCTGGCGCCGCTGGGCACCGAGTTCAACACGGCGGACTGCGTGGAGATCGACGGGCCACTGGACGCGGACCTGTTCGTGGAGGCGTTGAGACGGGCGGTGGGCGAGGCGGAGACCCTCGCCCTGCGCGTGTCGGAGGCCGACGGCGTACCGGTGCAGCGGATCGCGCCCGTCGCCGAACCCGTGGTGCACCGGCTGGAGTTGACCGAGGCCGAGGCCGAGGCGTGGATGCGGGAGGACCTGGCCCGGCCGGTGGACCTCGCCGCCGACGGCTCGCTGATGACGCAGGCGCTGATCCGGGTCGGCGAGGGGCGCCACCGCTGGTACCAGCGGGTGCACCACATAGCCGTCGACGCCTACGCCCTGTCCCTGATCGGGCAGCGCGTCGCCGAGCTCTACCGCGCATTGGTGGCCGAAGAGCCGCTGCCCGAGAGCCGGTTCGCCCCGCTGAGCGAACTGACCGAGCAGGAGACCGCGTATCTGGCCGGTGAGGAGTACGCGGCGGACCGGGCCTTCTGGTCGGCCCGTATGGCGGGCGCCGCGGTGGCGGTGCCGCACCGCTCCCCGGTCCTCGCACCGACTGAGAACGCACCGGACGGCGGTCGCCCCCACCGCACCGCCGATCTCCCGGCCGATGCCCTGGAACGGCTGTCCTCGGCGGCGCGTGCGGTGAAGGCGACCTGGGCCGAGCTGGTGGTGGCCGCGACCGCCGGTCATCTGCACCGGCTCACCGGCGCCGAGGACGTGGTGCTGGGTCTTCCGCTGACCAACCGCCGGGGTCCCGCCGCCCTGCGCACCCCGGCCATGGCCGTGAACGTCCTGCCGCTGCGGATCGCCGTACGCCCTGCGGACACCGGGGCCGAGCTGCTGCGCCGGGTGGTGCTGGAGATCCGTGAGGTCCGCCGCCACCAGCGCTACCCGCAGGCGGACCTGCGCCGCGATCTGGCCCTGGAGTCGGCCGAGACCCCGCTGACCGGCCCGATGGTCAACGTCAAGCCGTTCGACGACGCCCTGGACTTCGCCGGAACCACCGGCACCGTACGCAATCTCGCGGCCGGGCCCGTGGAAGGGCTCGCGGTCGGCGCGGCCCCCGGCCCGGACGGCGGCCTGCGGCTCACCCTGGACGCCGACCCCGCCGCGTACGGCCCCGATGACCTCGCCGCCCACGAGGCCACCTGGCTGCACTATCTGGACGGGCTGGCCGAGCTGCTCCTGACCGACCCGACGCGGGCGATCGGCACCCTGGACCTGCTCACCGGCGACCAGGTGCGCGAGGCCACCTCCGGCCGCACCGAACCCGCCGCCGCGCTCCCCCTCCCCCGGTCGTTCACCGCGCAGGCCGCCCGGACGCCCGACGCCGTCGCCGTACGCTCCACCGTGGCGGGCACGTTCCGGGGGGCGAACGCGGAGGCGGACTCCGGGACGGACGCCGGGGCCGGCCCGCGTACGGAGCCGGGAGCGGGCGCCGCCGAGGCAGCCGCCGCGCCCGGCGCCCGCCTCACCTTCGCCGAACTGGACGCCGCCTCCGACCGCCTGGCCCACCTGCTGACCGGCCTCGACGCCTCGGGCCGCCGGGGGGCCGCCCGTGGCGCCGAAGGTGCTGGTGGCGCCGACGACGCGGACGACGCCCCCAACGCAGGCGGCACCGTGGCGCTGGCGCTGCCCCGGACCGCCGACATGGTCGTCGCGCTGCTGGCCGTGCTCAAGGCGGGCCGGGTCTGCCAGCCGCTCGACCTCGGCCACCCCGCCGCCCGGACGCTGGCCGTTCTGGAGGACGCGCGCCCGCTGTGCGTGATCGGCACGGCGGCGACGCTCGCCGCGCTGCCCGACCACGGGCTGCCGACGGTCGCGCTCGACGCGCCCGCCACGGCCGACGCCCTCGCCGCCTGCCCCGACGGTCCGCTGCCCGCCGGGCCCGCGCTCGGTGACCCCGCCTATCTCATCCACACCTCCGGTTCCACGGGCCGCCCCAAGGGCGTCCTCGTCAGCCACGCCTCGCTCGCCAACCTCTGCGCCGGGCACGGCACGGACCACATCGCCCCGGCCGTGGCACGGACCGGCCGGGACCGCCTCCGGGTCGCGCACAGCGCCTCGTTCGCCTTCGACGCGTCGTGGGACCCGCTGCTGTGGATGGTCCACGGGCACGAACTGCATCTGCTGGACGACGCCGCCTACCGGGACCCGGCTGCCCTCACCGCGTACGTCGACGCACACCTGGTCGACTATCTCGATGTCACCCCCTCCTACGCCGAAGCGCTGCTCGCCGAAGGCCTGCTGGACGAGGGCCGCCACCACCCGGCCCACATCGTGGTCGGCGGGGAGACCGTCCCCCCGGCCCTGTGGGAGCGGCTGACCGAGGCGACGGCCGTGCACCCGGTCAACCTCTACGGGCCGACCGAGACGACGGTCGACGCCTACTACTGGGTGCCGGGAGACTCCCCCGCCCGGCCCGACGGCCGCCCCGTGCGCGGCTCACGCGTCTACGTCCTGGACTCCTCCCTCCGTCCCGTGCCCGCCGATGTGACGGGTGAGCTGTATGTCGCGGGGGCCTGCCTGGCCCTCGGCTATCTGGGCCGCCCCGATCTGAGCGCCGAGCGGTTCGTCGCGGACCCGTTCGGTGCGCTGCACGGCGAGCCCGGGGGCCGCATGTACCGCACGGGCGACCTGGTGCGCCGCCGCGCCGACCACACCCTGGAGTTCCTGGGCCGCAGCGACGACCAGGTGAAGATCCGTGGCTTCCGGATCGAACTCGGTGAGATCCAGGCACGCCTGGCCGCCCACCCCCAGGTCTCGGCAGCCGCCGTCATCGCCCGCGACACCGGCCAGGGCAAGCGGCTGCTGGCCTATGCCGTGCCGACGAAGGACGCCGCCACGCCGCCCGCGCCGGGCGAGCTGCGCGACCATCTGGCCGCCGCCCTGCCCGAGCACATGGTCCCCGCGACCGTGACGCTGCTGGACGCGCTCCCCCGTACCGCCAACGACAAGCTGGACCACCGGGCGCTGCCCGATCCCGAACCGCTCTCCTCCGCCGCCGGGGCGGAGGCCGCCGACGGGAGCAACCCGCACACCGAGATCGTGCGGGGTCTCTACGCCGACGTGCTCGGTATCGCGGAGCCCCCGGCCGCCGACGCGGGCTTCCTGGACCTCGGCGGGCACTCGCTGCTCGCCGCCCGGCTGGCCGCCCGCGTCCGCGAGCACTTCGCCGTCCCGTTCTCCATCGCCGACGTCTTCCGCCACTCCACCCCGGCGGCGCTCGCCGCGCAGGTCCGCACCCGCAGCGGCGCGGGCACCGCTTCCGTGCCGCTCTCGCCCGTCCCCCGCACCGGTCCCCTCCCTCTCTCCCCGGCCCAGCAGCGGTTGTGGTTCCTCCACCGCCTCGAAGGCCCCAGCCCGACCTACAACATCCCGCTCGTGCTCAGCGTCACCGGCCCCCTGGACCACGACGCTCTCCAGCTCGCCCTGCACGACCTGGTGGACCGTCACGAGACACTGAGAACGGTATATCCGCGCACTGACAACGCGTCCGGAGACGGGTCCGGAGCCGACGCGGACGGCACCCCTCACCAGCTGATTCTTCCTCCGGGCGCGGAGTCGGCCCGGCCGGTGCTGCACCTCGCGGAGCTGGGCAGCGATCTGACCGAGGCCGTCCGCCACTGCTTCGACCTCGCCACCGAGCCGCCGCTGCGCACGGTCCTCTTCAACGACGGACCCGGCCACCAGACCCTGCTCCTGCTGCTCCACCACATCGCGGGCGACGGGGCCTCCACCACTCCCCTCGCCCGCGACCTGGCCACCGCCTACACCGCGCGCCTGGCGGGCCGCGCCCCGGAGTTCGCGCCCCTGGCCGGCCAGTACGTGGACCACACGGCCCGGCTCCAGCTGCTCCTGGGCTCCCCGGCCGAGCCGACCGCGCTCGCCGAGGCCCAGCTCGCCCACTGGCGCGAGGCGCTCGCCGGGCTGCCGGACCAGCTGGAGCTGCCCACCGACCGGCCCCGCCCGCCGGTGGCCACCTCGGCGGGCGACACCGTGCCCTTCGCCCTGGACGCCACGGCGCACGAGGCGCTGCGCCGGCTCGCGCGGGCGCACGGGGCGACCGTGTTCATGACCGTGCAGGCCGGGCTCGCCGCTCTGCTGACCCGGCACGGCTGCGGCACCGACATCCCCCTCGGCACCCCCGTGGCGGGCCGCGACGACGGCGCCACGGCCGGGCTCGTCGGCTTCTTCACCAACACCGTGGTCCTGCGCACCGACACCTCCGGCGATCCGGCCTTCGGTGATCTGCTGGACCGGGTGCGGACGACCACGCTGGCCGCGTACGAGCACGACGCGCTGCCGTTCGACCACCTCGTCGAGGCGCTGAACCCGCCGCGCTCGCTGTCCCGGCACCCGCTGTTCCAGGTGATGCTGGCCTGGCAGTCGATCGCGGACGCGCCCGTCACCCTCGGCCCGGACACCACCGCGCGGCTGACCGCCGTGCCGTCGGGCACCGCGAAGTTCGATCTGACCCTGAACGCGGGCGAGCTGCCCGACGGCGGGATCGGCGGCTTCCTGGAGTTCCGCACCGACCTCTTCGACCGGTCGACCGCGCAGGCCCTGGCGGACCGGCTGTCCCGGCTGCTGACGGCCGCCGCCGAACGGCCGGAGACCCCCGTCGGTCTGCTGCCCGTGCTCGGCGAGGACGAGGTGCACCGCGCCCTGGTCGAGGCCAACGGCGTCCCTTCCGGCGACCGGCCCGCGCCGCTCACCCTGGCCGAGGTGTACGGGGCCGCCGCGCGCCGCCACCCGGAGCGGGTCGCGGTCAGCTGCGAGGGCGATGCGCTGACGTACGCCGAACTGTCCTCCCGGGCCCAGTCGCTGGCCCGGCTGCTGGCGGACCGGAACATCGGCCCCGGTTCGATCGTGGCGCTCGCGCTGCCGCGCTCCCTGGACCTGGTGGCCGGGCTGCTCGCGGTGTCGCTGGCGGGGGCCGCGTATCTGCCGATGGACCCGGACTACCCGGCGGACCGGCTCGCGTACATGCTGGACGACGCCCGCCCGGCGGCGCTGATCACCGACGCGGCGACGGCCGGGCGGCTGCCCGCGCACGATCTGCCGCTGATCACGGTGGACGAGGCGGCCGGCTTCCCGGACGGGCCGGTCACCCAGGCGGACCGCACCCGGCCGCTGACCCCGCAGGACCCGGCGTACGTCATCTACACCTCGGGATCCACCGGGCGGCCCAAGGGAGTTGTCGTCACCCAGCACAATGTGACGCGGCTGCTGAAGGCGACCGAGCACTGGTTCTCGTTCGGGCCGGACGACGCGTGGACGCTGTTCCACTCCTACGCGTTCGACTTCTCCGTGTGGGAGCTGTGGGGCGCGCTGCTGTACGGCGGCCGGGTCGTCGTCGTACCGCATGTGACCAGCCGTGACCCGCAGGCCTTCCTCCGGCTGCTGGCGGAGGAGCGGGTGACCGTCCTCAACCAGACGCCGTCCGCCTTCTACCAGCTCGCCGCAGCCGACCGGGAGGCTCCCGGTCACGAACTGGCTTTGCGGTACGTGGTGTTCGGCGGGGAGGCGCTGGAGCTGGGGCGGCTCGCGGACTGGTACACCCGCCACCAGGAGAACGCGCCGACGCTGGTCAACATGTACGGCATCACCGAGACGACCGTCCATGTCTCGTATCTGGCGCTGGACCGGGCGGCCGCCGCCTCCGCGGTCTCCAGCACCATCGGCGTGAACATCCCCGACCTGCGCGTCTACGTCCTGGACGACCGGCTCCAGCCGGTGCCGCCCGGGGTGACCGGCGAGATGTACGTCGCGGGCGAGGGCGTGGCGCTCGGCTATCTGGGCCGCCCGGACCTGACGGCGGGACGCTTCGTCGCCGACCCGTTCGCGCATCTCTTCGGGGAGAGCGGGCGGCGGATGTACCGCTCGGGCGACCTCGCCCGGCGGCGCGTCGACGGCACGCTGGAGTACTTCGGCCGGGGCGACCAGCAGGTCAAGATCCGTGGGTTCCGTATCGAACTCGGCGAGATCGAGGCGGTGTTGGCCGCGCATCCGGAGGTCGCGGATGTGGCGGTCGTGGTCCGCGAGGACCAGCCCGGCGACAAGCGGCTGGTCGGTTACGTCGTGCCCTCGCCCGGCACGGACCCGGTCCCGGCGGCGCTGCGCGAGCACGCCGCCGCCACGCTGCCGGTGCACATGGTGCCCTCGGCGGTGGTGGTGCTGGACCGGCTGCCGCTGACCGGCAACGGCAAGCTGGACCGCAAGGCGCTGCCCGCCCCGGGCGTTCCGGTGAACGCCGGAGGCCGCGCGCCGCGCACGGTCCGCGAGGAGCAGCTCTGCTCGATCTTCGCGGAGGTGCTGGGGCTGCCGTCCGCCGGGGTGGAGGACAACTTCTTCGACCTGGGCGGCCATTCGCTGCTCGCGGTGCGCCTGGCCGGGCGGATCAGGTCGGCGTTCGGCATCGAGGTGTCGATCGGCACGGTCTTCCAGGCGCCGACGCCCGCCGCGCTGGACACGGCGCTGGACGTCTCGCGCGAGGAGGACCCGCTGGATGTGCTGCTGCCGCTGCGGCCCGCCCGCCCCGGCGACCGGGCCCCTGTCCACTGCGTGCACCCGGCGGGCGGCCTGAGCTGGTGCTACGCCGGTCTGATCCGCCACCTGCCCGCCGATGTGCCGATCTACGGGCTCCAGGCTCAGGGCGTCGGCGAGGCGACGGCGGACGAGCCGTTGCCCACCACGCTGGAGGAGCTGGCGGCGCACTACGCGTCCCGGATCCGGGAGGTCCAGCCGGAGGGTCCCTACCGGCTGCTCGGCTGGTCGACCGGCGGCATCATCGCGCACGCGATCGCGGCGGTGCTCCAGGAGGCGGGCCAGGAGGTCGAGTTGCTGGCGATCCTGGACGCGTACCCCGCCGAGGGCTTCCGCGACCTGCCGGTGCCCGATCAGGCCGAAGCGCTCGAATCGCTGCTCACCATGGGCGGTTACGGCCCCGAGAGCCTCGGGGACAAGGAGCTGAACACGGCCAACGTGGTTGAGGTACTGCGCCGCGAGGGCTCCCCGCTGGCCGCGCTGTCCGCCGCGAAGATCGAGGCGCTCGGCGAGGTGTACCTCAACACCAACGACCTCGTCCGGGCCTACGACCACCGGGTGTTCCAGGGCGATGTGCTGTTCTTCCGGGCCACGGTGGACACCATCGACGACACCCTGACGCCCGAGACCTGGACCCCGTACGTGAGCGGGCGCATCGACAACACCAACGTCGCCTGCTCGCACAAGGACATGACCCTGCCCGAGCCGATCGCGCACATCGCGCGCGTGGTCGCCGACCGACTGACCGAGCTGGAGAAGTGACACCGATGAGCGACGCATCCGCCAACCCCTTCGACGCGGACGGGGAGTTCCTCGTCCTGACCAACGCGGAGGGTCAGCACTCGCTGTGGCCGCTGTTCGCCGCGGTGCCCGAGGGCTGGTCGACGGCTCACGGTCCGTGCGCCCGGCAGGACGCGCTGGACTGGATCACCGCGCACTGGGCCGGCCCCGCCCCCGTCTCCGCCGCCGCGCGGTGAGCGGGCTGCTGATCCGGCCCCGGATACGTCCCCGGGTCGCGGTCGTCCTCGTCTACACGGCCGCGATGTGCATGAACGGCCTGGACTCGACGATCGTGAACCCGGCGCTCTACACGATCGCGGGCGACTTCGGCCGCCCGCTGTCGGCGGCGAACACCGTGGAGACGGCCTTCCTGGTCGCGCTCGCGGTGGGGCTGCCGGTGGCGGGGTGGCTGGGCGACCGGTTCGGGACGAAGCGGGTGTTCCTCGGCGCGCTGGCCGCGTTCACGATCGCCTCGGCGGTCTGCGGGCTGGCTCCGGACCTCACGACGCTCGTGGTCGCCCGGGCCGTACAGGGCCTGGCGGGCGGGCTGTTGACGCCGGTCGGGATGACGCTGCTGTTCCGGGCGTTCCCGCCGCACGAGCGGATGAAGCTGGCGAAGGTGCTGATCGTGCCGACGGCGCTGATGCCCGCGCTCGGCCCGCCACTGGGCGGCCTGCTCACCGAACACCTCTCCTGGCACTGGCTGTTCTTCGTGAACGTGCCGATCGGGGCGGCGGCCGTCGCGCTGGGCGTCCTCGGTCTGCGGGAGCATGTCGAGGGACCGGAGGGGAAGTTCGACACGGTCGGCTTCTGGCTGGCGACCCCGGCGCTGGGTCTGCTGACGTACGCGCTGGGCTTCGGCCCCTCGCAGGGCTGGACGGAGCCCGCGGTCGCCGTGAGCGCGGCGCTGGGGTCCGTCCTGCTGGTGGCGGCGGTGCTGCACCAGGTGCGGGCGAAGACGCCGTTGCTGAAGCTGCGGCTGCTGGCCGACCGGGTGTACGGGTCGGCCTCGGCGCTCGCCGGGGTGACCGCGGCCGGGCTGATGGGCGTGCTGTTCGTCTTCCCGCTGCTCTACCAGGCGAGCCTGGGCGCTTCGGCGCTGGACGCCGGGCTGAGCGTGTTCCCGGAGGCGGTGGGGCTGATGCTGGCCTCGCAGGTGGTGGACCGGCTGCTGCCTCGGCTCGGCCCCCGGCTGCTGACCGTTCCGGCGCTGCTGGTCGCGGCGGCGGTCTTCGGTGCGCTGGCCGTGCCCGGAGTGGCGGAGAACGCGTGGAGCGTGCGCGGGCTGATGTTCCTGATCGGTCTGGTGCTGGGGACGGCGGTGCTCACCGTGCAGATCTCCGGCTTCGAGTCGATCGCACCGCCCGACATGGGGCAGGCGATGGGCCTGTTCCAGATCGTCCGCACGCTGGGCGGCGCGCTGGGCATCGCCGCCTGTGCGGCGGTGATCGGCGGCGGTCATGTGACGGAGGCCTCCGCCGACCCGGGCCCGTACCGTACGGCGGTCTGGGTGACGGCGGGACTCGTCGCCGTGGGCGCGCTGATCGCGCTGCGGCTGCCGCGCGAGGCCCCGCAGCCACCGCCGTTCGACGACGAGGACGCTCCCGAGCCGCCCGGCGAGGGCGTGTCGCCGGAGGAAGCCCCGGTCGTCAAGGGCTGAGCGGGCATACGAGTGAGGGGCGGGCGGCATCCGGAGGGGGGATGCCGCCCGACGCGGAGTTACGGGGAGGTGGCTCAGCTCCCGCCGAGGAGAGCGGCCAGCCCGTCCGCGAGGCCGCCCCGCCAGCAGGCGTAGTCGTGGCCGCCGTTGAACTCCCGGTAGCGGACGTCGTATCCGCGGGCGCGCAGCACATTGCGGAGCCTGCGGTTCTCCTGGAGGAGCATCCACTCCTGGAGGCCGACCTCCAGATGGAGGGTCACCGGCCTGCGCTCCGCCCACGCGTACTGCCCGGTGAGCCATTCGCTGCCGCGTTCGTCGTCGGGCCACCAGAAGGAGCCCGACTGGGAGAGGGCGAGGCCGAAGCGGTCGGGCCGCTGGAACGCGGCGAACGCGGCGGTGAGGCCGCCCGCGCTCTGGCCTGCGACGACGGTCCGTGTGGCGTCGGCCCCGGCCCCGTACTCCCGCTCGGTCCAGGGCAGCAGGGTGTCGGCGAGCCAGTCGACGAACGGGGCGCTGCACGCGAGGTCGTCCATGCGCCGGCCCATGGTGTCGACCAGGACCGCCACGGTGGGCGGCAGGTCTCCGTCGGCGTGCAGGTTGTCGAGGATGTCGCCGACGCCGAGGACCGGCCCCCACATCTCGCCGTCGAGGAGCACGGCGAGCGCGTACGGACCGCCGTCCGGGCGGTGGCCGGGCGGCAGGTGGACGGTGATGGAGCGGCCGTCGACCTCGGCGTCGAGCGTGCGGCCCCGGTCCACGTCGTCGCGCCGCCGGATGCGTGACTGGGGCGGGGCATCGGGGAGTTCGAGGACGGAGGCGGGGTTGCGGCCGTCCCGGGAGGGCAGCGGGGTACGGTCGTTGAGCGGGTCGGGTTCGGCGTGGTCGAGGACCCGGAGCCAGGCGGCCCGGTCGGCGCGCAGGGCGTCCTCGCGGGTGCCGTCGGTGGCGTGGAACTGGTACGAGGCACGGTGGTCGGCGCGCAGCCGGTGGCTGATCGCCCACACGCCCGTGCCCTCGATCCGTCGCATCAGATGGGGGGCGAGGTCACCCGCGTGCCGGTCCTTGTCGGTGACCGTGTGGACGAGGGCCAGGACATGGGTGGCGGGGCGCGCGGGGTCCTCACGGCGGACGAAGGTGACGAGCCGGTGGTCCGGGTCGCCCTCGGGGTCGGGTTCGACGAGCGGGGTGCCGGTGGCGGCCGCGTACCGCCAGAACGCCTCCTCGGCGTCGGGCTTGCCGGCGCGGACGTCCGCGAGGAGCGTACGCAACAGGGGGCTTCGCACAGCGGTCGCCTCGGATTCGGTCGGCCCGGTGGATATCGGTCCCGTGGATGTCGGTTCCGTGGATACGGGCGGGGGCGGCGGGTTCTTGCGCGGCGGGTAGGCCGGCTTCTGAGTCATGGCTGTCTCGCTGTTCTGTACGTGGGTGGCGGGTCGCTACACGCGGGTGGCGGCCGAGCGGCCGAGCAGCACCCAGAGCAGGAAGGGGCCGCCGAGGACGGTGGTGACGATGCCGACGGGGAGTTCGGCCCCGTCGAGGACGATGCGGCCGAGGGTGTCGGCGGCGACGACGAGGACGGCTCCGGTAAGCATCGAGCCGACAAGCGGCACGCGCAGGGGTCCGGCGAGCCGGGAGGCGATGACCGGGGAGGCGAGCGCGACGAAGCCGACGGGTCCGCAGATGCCGACCGCGAGGCCGGCGAGGGCGACGGCGAGGAGCAGAGCCAGGGCGCGGACCCGGCCGGGGGCGGAGCCCAGCGAGGAGGCGGTCGCGTCGTCGAAGCGCAGGACGCCCAGGTGGCGGGCGACGGCGAGGCTGACGGGGACGAGCACCGCGAGGCCGATGAGGACGGGGACGGCGACGGAGTAGCTGCGCCCGTTGAGGCTGCCCGAGGTCCATACGTACAGCGAGCTGGCGGAGGAGAGGGACCGGCGGGAGAGGACGACCTGGGTGATGGCGGAGGCCAGGGCGGACATGGCGAGGCCGACGACGAGGACGCGGTAGCCGCGCTGGCCGAGGCCGCCGGAGACGGTGGTGACGACGATGACGGCGACCAGGGCGCCGATCGGCCCGGCCCACCAGGCGCCGAACGTTCCGGTGGCGCTGAGGGTGACGGAGAGCAGGACGGCGGCGGTGGCCCCGTCGTTGACGCCGAGGAGTTCGGGGGTGGCCAGGCGGTTGCGGGCCAGGGTCTGGGTGAGGCAGCCCGCGAGGCCGAGGGCGGCGCCGGCGGTGAGTCCGGCGACGATGCGGCCGAGGCGGAACTTCTGGACGAGCAGCACGTCGAAGCGGTCGCCCTGGCCGAACACCGCGCGGAAGGTACGGGCGACGCCCATGTCGCTCTGGCCCGCGTAGGCGGAGAGGACGACGGCGAGCAGGAGGACCCCGGTGAGGGCGAGGGCGGCCAGGGCGGCGCGCCGGGTGACGAGGAGGGACAGCGGGCCGCGGCGCAGGACGAGGGTGTCGGCCGGGCTGACCCGCGGGGTCTTGGCCTTCGGGGTGCGGCGGGCCGGGCGCGGCAGGGTGATCCGGAAGCGGCGGGGCCGGTCGGGTGCGCGTTCCTCGGTGGCCGGTTCCGTCATGCCCATCGAGGCCAGCTGCTTGGAGCGGACGATGGCGATGAGGACGGGCGCTCCGATGAGGGCGACGATGACGGAGACGGGCGCTTCGAAGGGCCGGGAGACCACGCGGGCAGCGATGTCGGAGACCGTCAGGACGCAGGCGCCGATGAGCCCGGCGAGCAGGATGCGGGCGGCGAGCCGGGTGCCGGCGAGGGCGCGGGCGAGGAAGCCGGCGAGCAGGCCGAGGAAGGAGATGGGCCCGGCGAGCGCGACAGCGGCCGCGGTCAGCAGGGTGACGCCGATGGCGACGACCGTACGGATCACGGGGGGCCGGTGGCCGAGGCTGCGGGCGAGGTCGTCGCCGAGGGCGAGGGCGGAGAGCGGGCGGGCGATCAGCAGCGCGACGACGAAGCCGAGGGCGAGAACGGGGGCGAGCCGGCCGAGTTCGCCGAAGCCCTCGACCCCGGCGAGGGACCCGAGGACCCAGAAGCGGAATCTGTCGTAGGTCTCGGCGGAGTTGACGACGATGACGCTGGTGAGCCCGCCGAAGGTGGCGCCGAGCGCCGCACCGGCGAGGACCAGGCGCATGGGAGAGCCGCCGCCGCGTCTTCCGGATATGAGGAGGACGAGTCCGCTGGCGACCACCGCGCCGACGAACGCGCAGACGAGGTAGGCGTAACCGGAATCGAAGCCGAGCAGCGCGATGCCCGCGACGACGCCGAGCGAGGCGCCCGCGTTGACGCCGAGCAGCCCGGTCTCGGCCAGGGGGTTGCGGGTGACCGCCTGGAGGAGGCAGCCGGCGACGCCGAGGGCGGCCCCGACGAGCAGCGCGGTGAAGGTGCGCGGCAGGCGCAGGTCGCCGACGACGAGGGAGAGCCGGGCGTTGTCGCGCGCGCCGTCCCGGCCGAGCAGGTAGTCCAGGACGCCGCCGGGGCCGACCTCACCCGCGCCGATCGAGAGGGAGAGGGCCGTCAACAGCAGGACGGCGACGGCCAGTCCGGCGACGGCCACCACCACGGTCCGCCGCCGCGGGTCGGCCGTGGCGGAGGAATCGCCGGGGGTGACGGCAGGTGTCGCGGGCACGACCGCGACGGCGATCGGCCGGTCGGCTTCTCCCTCGTCCAACTGAACGGTCGAGGAGTCATGTTCGGGAGCCGAGGCCGTGGTCCCCGTGTGCGGCGTTTGCATAAGGTGAGGCTAGCCTAAGTAGATATCGACGGCTCGACACGTTCTGGGCGGTCGTTTCAATTTAGGTTACCCTTACCTAACACCCGGAGGAGGTTGCTCATGTCTGAGCACATACCGGGCAGAAGCGGCGAGTTCATCGGCCGCACTGCCCTGGTCACCGGTGCCGCCCAAGGCATCGGCGCGGCAGTCGCCGGCCTGCTCGCCACTCTCGGCGCTCGCGTGGCCGCCACCGACCTGGCTCTGCCGGGCATCGAGGCGACGGCCGCCGAGTGGACCCGGACGCAGGAGAAACTGCCCGCCGGCGAGCGTTCGGCGGGCAGTCTGGACCCGTATGTGATGGACGTCACCGACCGGAGCTCGGTGGAGAGCACCGTGGCCCGCGTCGAGCGCCAACTCGGCCCGGTCGACATCCTGGTGAACGTGGCGGGAATCCTGCGCACCGGCCCGGCGGCCGTGCTCTCCGCGCAGGACTGGGCGGACACCTTCGCGGTGAACGCCACCGGTGTCTTCCACGTCTCCCAGGCCGTCGCCCCGCTCATGGCGGCCCGCGGATCCGGCGCGATCGTCACCGTCGGATCCAACGCCGCCGGGATCCCGCGCACCGGCATGGCCGCCTACGCCGCCTCCAAGGCCGCCGCCGCCATGTTCACCAAATGTCTGGGGCTCGAACTCGCCCGCAGCGGGGTCCGCTGCAACGTCGTCGCGCCCGGTTCCACCGACACCCCGATGCAACGCGCGCTGTGGACCGACCCGGGCGCCGAACAGCGCGTCGTCGACGGGGACCCCGCCACATACCGCACCGGCATTCCGCTGGGCCGGATCGCCGACCCCGGGGACATCGCGGAGACGGTGGCGTTCCTCGCCTCGGACCGCGCCCGCCACATCACCATGCAGGAGCTGTACGTGGACGGCGGCGCGACCCTGCGCTGACCGCCCGGCCCGCCCCTCCTCCCGTTCCTTCGCCTGCCCTCACCTGCCTTCACCTCCCATCCAGCCCCCCGCACCCGCTGACGGGACCATCGAGAATGGAGTCCCCCGTGTCGACGGCATCCCAGGTCGCCACGCACACCGCCCCGGCCGATCCGGCCCACCCGGCCGTAGGAGCGGCCACCTCGCTTCTGGACGCCTACACACCGGGCGACCACTTTCTCGCCACCCCCGGACGCACGCTGCTCGCACGGGGGCCGGGACGCCATGTCCCGCACGACGAGAGACCGTTGACCGCGCGCGTGGACGAGACGCTCGCCGCCGCGGTCGCCGCCGGACAGGAATCACCGGTGGTCATCGGCGCCATCCCCTTCGACCACACCGCCCCGGCCGCCCTGAGCGTCCCGGAGTCCGTGCGCACCGCGCCCGCGCTCGCCTCGGACCCGCTGATCGCCCTGCCCGCGACCGCGCCCACCGCCGGGTCCTGGGAGATACGCCAGGTGCCCGAGCCGGAGATCTACGGCAAGGGCGTCGCCGCCGCCGTGGAACGCATGTGGCGCGGCGAGTTCAGCAAGGTCGTCCTGGCCCGCACCCTCGAACTCACCTCGGACGCCCCGGTCGACCTGCCCGCGATGCTCCAGCGCCTCGCCCGCCGCGACCCCTCCGGTTACACGTTCGCCCTGCCGACCGGCCCCGGGCGTACCCTCATCGGCGCCAGCCCCGAGCTGCTCGTCTCCCGCCACGGACAGCGGGTCGTCGCCAACCCGCTCGCCGGCTCGACCCCGCGCAGCGCCGACCTGGCCGAGGACGTGCGCCGGGCGGCGACGCTGCTGGAGTCCGCCAAGGACCTCCACGAGCACGCCGTCGTCGTCGACGCCGTGCACCAGGCGCTCGCGCCGCACTGCACGGAGCTGACCGTCCCGGCCCGGCCGACGCTCATCCGCACCGCCACCATGTGGCACCTGTCGACCACGGTCACCGGCACCCTGCGCTCCCCCGACACCTCGGCGCTGGAGCTGGCCCTCGCGCTGCACCCGACGCCCGCCGTGTGCGGCACGCCGACGCAGACGGCCCGTGAGGTCATCGCGGAGACCGAGCCGTTCGACCGGGACTTCTTCACCGGCGTGATCGGCTGGGGCGACGCCCGGGGTGACGGCGACTGGGTCGTCACGATCCGCTGCGCCGAGGCCGAGGAGCGCACCCTGCGCCTGTACGCCGGAGCGGGCGTCGTCGCCGCCTCCGAGCCCGAGGCGGAGACCGCCGAGACCGCGGCCAAGTTCCGCACCTTCCTGAGCGCCGTGGGAGCCGAGCTGTGAGTACGGAAACGGCGCCCACCTGGCCCGCCGAGTTCGCCGAGAGGTACCGGGCGGCCGGCTGGTGGCGCGGGGAGACCTTCGGGGAGATGCTGCGGCAGCGCGCCGAGGCCCACCCGGACCGGGTCGCGATCGTCGACCCGGTGGCGGGCAGCCGGTGGACGTACGCCGATCTCGACCTACGCGCCGACCGGCTGGCGGCGGGCTTCCTCTCCCGGGGGATCGTCAAGGGCGACAAGGTGGTGGTGCAACTCCCCAACATCGCCGAGTTCTTCGAGGTGATCTTCGCGCTGTTCCGGATCGGCGCGCTGCCCGTCTTCGCGCTGCCCGCGCACCGCGAGAGCGAGATCACCTACTTCTGCGAGTTCACCGAGGCGGTGGCGTACGTCGTCGCGGCCGAGCACGGCGGCTACGACTACCGTGAGCTGGCGTCGAAGACCCATGCCAATGTGAGCACGCTGCGCCATGTGTTCGTCGCCCAGGGGGACCCGGGTGAGTTCGAGGCTCTGTCCGAGGTCGCCGAGGAGCCGGTCGGCTACGGCGGGCCCCGCCCCGACGATCTGGCCTTCCTCCAGCTCTCCGGCGGCAGCACCGGCATCCCGAAACTGATCCCGCGCACCCACGACGACTACATCTACTCGCTGCGGGGGTCCAACGAGATCTGCGCGGTCGACGAGAACAGCGTCTACCTGTGCGTGCTGCCCGCCGCCCACAACTTCCCGCTCTCCTCCCCCGGTTCGCTCGGCACGCTGTACGCCGGGGGCCGTGTGGTGCTGTGCCCGGCGCCCTCGCCGGAGGTGGCGTTCCCGCTGATCGAGCGCGAGGGCGTCACCATCACCGGGCTCGTGCCGCCGCTGGCCCTGCTCTGGACCGAGGCCGCGCCCGGCACCGCGCACGACCTCGGCAGCCTGGACGTCCTGCTGGTGGGCGGCGCCAAGTTCAGCGAGGAGGCGGCCCGCCGGGTGCGGCCCGCGCTCGGCTGCACGCTCCAGCAGGTGTTCGGCATGGCCGAGGGGCTGGTCAACTACACCCGGCTGGACGACCCGGTCGAGACGATCGTCACCACCCAGGGCCGGCCCATCTCGCCCGACGACGAGATCCTCGTCGTCGACGACGAGGATCAGGAAGTCGCCCCGGGCGAGACGGGTCACCTGCTGACCCGGGGCCCGTACACCATCCGGGGCTACTGGAACGCCCCCGAGCACAACGCCCGTTCCTTCACCGAGGACGGCTTCTACCGCACCGGCGACATCGTGCGGGTAACGGAGACCGGGCACATCGTCGTCGAGGGGCGCGCCAAGGACCAGATCAACCGGGGCGGCGAGAAGATCGCCGCCGAGGAGGTCGAGAACCACATCCTCGCCCACCCGGCCGTGCACGACGCCAACGTGGTGGCCGAGCCGGACCCGTATCTGGGCGAACGCACCTGCGCCTATGTGATCCTGCGCTCGGGCGCGGGCCCGCTGAAGGCGGTCGCCGTGAAGCGGTTCGTCCGCGAACGGGGCCTGGCTGCCTACAAGGTGCCGGACCGGGTCGAGTTCGTCGACGCGTTCCCGCAGACCGGCGTGGGCAAGGTCTCCAAGAAGGACCTGCGCAACGCCGCCGCCCGCACCGCTCCTTCCTCACCGTCCCACTGAACGACCCCCCGAACGGAACCCTCTCCACCATGGCTCTGCCCGCCGTCGTCCCCTATCCCATGCCGTCCGCGGACGAGTTGCCCGCCAACCGGGTCGACTGGACCGTCGACCCGGCGCGCGCCGTGCTCCTCGTCCACGACCTCCAGAACTACTTCCTGTCGGCGTACGACCGCGAGGCCGCGCCCGTCCCCGAACTCCTCTCCCATGTCGCCGAGTTGAAGAAGGACGCGGCACGGCTCGGGGTCCCGGTGCTCTACACCGCGCAGCCCGGCGGCCAGAGCGCGGAGGAACGCGGTCTCCAGCAGGACTTCTGGGGACCCGGACTGCCGGCCGACGAGCGGCTGGCGGCGATCGCGGACGAGGTCGCACCCGACGCGGACGACACCGTCCTCACCAAGTGGAAGTACAGCGGCTTCGTCCGCACGGATCTGCTGGAGCGCCTGCGCGAGCAGGGCCGCGACCAGATCGTCATCACCGGCGTCTACGCCCACATCGGCGTGCTGATGACCGCGTGCGACGCCTGGATGCAGGACATCCAGGCGTTCGTGGTGGCCGACGCGGTGGCGGACTTCTCCGCCGAGGACCATGCGATGGCGCTGCGGTGGGCGGCGGGCAAGTGCGCCGTCGTCACCACCGCCCGGACCGTCTTCGAAGGGAAGTGACCGCCGTGGCGCTCACGCTCGAACAGCTCCGTGCCGATGTCGCGGACATCCTCGGCGAGGACCCCGAGGAGATCCCCGTCGACGAGAACCTCGTCGACTACGGCCTCGACTCCGTACGCCTGATGTCGCTGGCCGCCGCCTGGCGTCGCGACCACGGCATCGAGGTCGCCTTCGCCGACCTGGCCGAGAAGCCGGCGCTGGAGGCCTGGGCCCCGCTGCTGGGCGTGACCGGCTGACCCTGGCGTACCTGTACGTCCGACGCGCGTTCTTCGGAGTCGCCGAGCACCGGAGCGAACGGTGCCGGCGGCCCGGGGGCCGTCGTCGTGGGGCCCGGGCCGCCGGCCTGGTCCGATGGGAAAGACTGGGGCCATGAGAGACATCGTTTTCACGCGCGCGAACGGCTGGATCCCGAACGTGATCCGCGAGGACGGCGAGCTGAAGATGATGCTCGGTGCCGGGGCGGACGTCAACCACTCGCCCCGTGAGTTCACGTTCCCGATCCGGGAAGCCCATCTCGCGGTGATCCGGGCGGACCTGGGCAGGCACCTGCTCCTGTGGAGTGCGGTCCTTCCGTTGTGCGATGCCGCCGGAACCCGGGGCCGGCTCGACGAGGACGCCGCCGTCGCGCTCCTGGATCCGGTTCTCCTCGCCGCGCCCGCCGACGTCGACGCGCACTTCGGACGCGTCCCGTGGGACAGGGGCCGGCTCATCGCCCATGGGGCCGATATCGAACTGCTGGAGCACGGTCAGGTCTGCGCGGCGGTGCGCGCGGTGACGGAGACGTCCGACGAGAAGCGGGCTCAGGAGCATCACGCGAACCGCCGTCGCGCCGAGCGCGGCGTGGCCCTCGGTCCGCTCGATACGGCGCTACTGAAGTACACGGGCCAGTACCTGCACGGCGCGACGATCCCGAAGCGGGTGCCGGACGCCGTCGACCCCGCGCTGCTGCCCGAGGTCATGCGGGTGCTCGCCACCGCCGAGCAGGCGTGCGCCGGAATGCGGATCGGCCGCGACCCGCGACGGGGCAAGCGCGCCACGGACAAGCGCGACTGGAGCCGGATGGAGACGGCGGTGGACGCCGCCGTGCGCCAGGCGCACCCGGATCTCGCCGCCGACGCCGTCCGTACCGTGAGCTTCCTGATGTGCTCGGAAGCCGCCCATCGCTCCAGGAACGCGCCTCTGGAGGACGACGAGGAGATCACCGGCGGCCCCGGCGAGGGCGCGGGGACGAGGAAGACCGTCCTGTCCTTCACCGACGACAAGGGCGTCGAGAAGAAGTGGCGCGCGGGCAGCGGCCGCACCGCCTCGGCGGAGTTCTGGGAGTTCGTCGGTGATCGCTCCGCCGGCGACAACGAGGTGTTCACCGTCGAGGACGAGGAGCTGGGTGAGGGGATCCAGCTGCACTTCTACGCCGACACCGCCGCCCGGGTCATGACGGTGCGCAAGGGCCGCGGCGGGTCGGATCCGGAGTACCGGGTCGAGTACACGCTCATCGACGGGATGAGCGGGTACCGGACCCTGGTGAGCGCCTACGTCCGCGGTGGCTGGGCCGCCCTCGACCGGTACGGCTCCTGGCTGTCGGACGCCGCCGAGCTGGAACGCGCCCGGCGGCGGCGACGCGGCGGCCGGCCCGACGCCTAGGCGCCGCCCAGCGCTTCGGACACCAGCGCCCGCGCCTCCTCCTGGACCCGGGCGAGGTGGCCGGGGCCCTGGAAGCTCTCCGCGTACACCTTGTAGACGTCCTCCGTGCCCGAGGGGCGGGCGGCGAACCAGGCGCTGTCGGTGCAGACCTTGAGGCCGCCGATCGGGGCCCCGTTGCCGGGGGCCTCGGTGAGGACGGCGGTGACGGGTTCGCCGGCCAGGGTGTCGGCCTTGACCTGCTGCGGGGAGAGCTTCGCCAGGACGGCCTTCTCCTCGCGGGTGGCGGGGGCGTCGATACGGGCGTACGCCGGGTCGCCGAAGCGGTCGGTGAGGCGGGCGTAGTGCTCGGAGGGGGAGGCGCCGGTGACGGCGGTGATCTCGGAGGCGAGGAGGGCCAGCAGGATGCCGTCCTTGTCCGTGGTCCAGACCCGGCCGTCCCGGCGCAGGAAGGAGGCCCCGGCGGACTCCTCACCGCCGAAGCCGAGGCTGCCGTCGTAGAGGCCGTCGACGAACCACTTGAAGCCGACCGGGACCTCCACCAGGGTCCGGCCGAGGTCGTGGGCGACCCGGTCGATCATGGACGAGGAGACCAGGGTCTTGCCGATGCCGGTCCCGGCGGCCCAGGCGTCGCGGTGGGTGTAGAGGTAGTCGATGGCGACGGCGAGGTAGTGGTTGGGGTTCATCAGCCCGCCGTCGGGGGTGACGATGCCGTGCCGGTCGGCGTCCGCGTCGTTGCCGGTGGCGATGGCGTACGCGTCGCGCTGCTCGATGAGCGAGGCCATGGCGTGCGGGGACGAGCAGTCCATGCGGATCTTGCCGTCCCAGTCCAGCGTCATGAACCGCCAGGTGGGATCGGCCAGCGGGTTCACCACCGTGAGATCGATCCGGTGGCGCTCGGCGATCCGCCCCCAGTAGGCGACGGACGCGCCGCCGAGCGGGTCGGCGCCGATGCGGATCCCCGCGTCCCGTACGGCGTCGAGGTCGAGGACGGACGGCAGGTCGTCGACGTACGCGGTCAGGAAGTCGTGGCGGCGGGTGGTGTCGGCGGCCAGGGCGCGAGCGTACGGGATCCGGCGGACCTCCCCGAGTCCGGCCTCGATCAGGGCGTTCGCCCGGTCCTGGATCCAGGAGGTGGCATCCGATGCGGCCGGTCCCCCGTTCGGCGGGTTGTACTTGAAGCCGCCGTCGGCGGGCGGGTTGTGCGACGGGGTGACCACGATGCCGTCGGCGAGGTGCTCGGTGCGCCCCTGGTTGTACGTGAGGATGGCGTGCGAGACGGCCGGGGTCGGGGTGTAGCCGTCCTCGCTGTCGATGAGGACGATGGCCCCGTTGGCGGCGAGCACCTCCAAGGCGGTGACCCGGGCGGGCTCGGAGAGCGCGTGGGTGTCCGCGCCGAGGAACAGGGGTCCGTCGGTGCCCTGGCGGGTGCGGTAGTCGCAGATCGCCTGGGTGGTGGCGGCGATGTGGTCCTCGTTGAACGCGGCGGCGAACGCGGAGCCCCGGTGGCCGGAGGTGCCGAAGGCGACGCGTTGGGCGGGGTCGGCCGGGTCGGGGTGGAGGGCGTAGTAGGCCGTCACCAGCCGTGCCACGTCGACCAGGTCTGCGGACTGTGCCGGGTGACCGGCCCGTTCGTGCGCCATCGGGTCTCCTCGTACGTCTTCGTCGTCGGCCGGCCCGCGGGGGGACGGGCCCGTCGCACCGGGAAACGATCACCCCCGGTCCGTACCCGATTCTGCTCTCTCGACCGCCCCGGCGTGCGACCGGTTCACGCCTTCCTCGTGTTGTGCCCCGCCCGGAGCAGCGCCGCGCCCCCGGTCATCGGCGGACCGGGGGCGCGGAAACCGTACGGGCAGGGGTGCGGGAGCCGTACGGCAGGAGCTCAACGGCCCTGGAGGGCCTTCACGTTGTCGCCGAAGGTCCAGCCCTTGGAGCCGTCCCAGTTCAGCGACCAGGTCATCAGCCCCTTCAGGGAGCCGTTGTAGTGGTTCCAGGCCTGCGAGACGAGTCCGGTGGACATGTGGCCGCCGCCGGCGCCGGGCTGGGCGGGCAGACCGGGGACCTGTTTGTCGTAGGGCACCTTGATGGTGGTGCCCTGGATGACAAGGCCGCTGTTCAGGCAGTCGGTCTGGGCGGTGAAGCCCTCGACGGTTCCGGCGGAGTAGGAGTCGCCGGAGCAGCCGTACATGCTGCCGTTGTAGTACTGCATGTTCAGCCACCACAGGCGGCCGTTGTCGGCGTACTTCTTGATGACCGGGAGGTACGCGCCCCAGATGGAGCCGTAGACGACGCTGCCGCCGGTGACGTACGCCGTCTCGGGGGCCATGGTGAGGCCGAAGTTCGACGGCATGGCGGCGAGGACGCCGTCGATGATGCGGATGAGGTTGGCCTGCGACGGGGACAGCTGGTCGATGTTGCCGCTGCCGGTGAGGCCGGTCTCGATGTCGATGTCGATCCCGTCGAAGTTGTACTCTTTCAGGATCGGGACGATCGTCTCGACGAACCGGTCGGCCACCGTGCTGGAGTTGAGGTCGATCCCGGCCGTGGCTCCGCCGATCGACATGAGGACGGTGGCGCCGGCGGCCTTGGCCTCGCACATCTCGGCGGGGGTGGCGACCTTCACGGTGCTGTCCATGCCGTCCTCCCAGAGGACGGTGCCGTCGGAGAGGATGACGGGGAAGGCCGCGTTGATGACGTTGTAGCCGTGCTGGGCGATGCGGGAGTCGGTGATCGGGATCCAGCCGAGCGGCGGGTGCACGCCGTTGGCCGCGCCGTCCCAGTTCTCCCAGTACCCCTGGAGCACCTTGCCCGTGGGTTTCGACTTGACCGCACAGGTCTCGGCGGCCGCCCCGGCTCTCTCCGCGGCCTTCGGCGGTGCGGCTCCGACCAGCATCGGTACGACGAGCGCCGCGGCCAGGCCGAGGCCCAGCAGTCGTGATGTACGCCCCATGATCCGGTTGTCCTTCCTGCCCGGGTCAGCCGCCGTCGGTGCGAAACGTTCGCCCCGACCCGCCCTGTGTCGTGACCCCGTCAAAACGTAGAATGGTCCAGACCTTCGGTCAAGAGGTCTGGACCAGACGGCCCGTCAGGACCGTAGGGCAGGGACCGTGCGGCGGACACCGCGGCGGGGTGGGCAGCGGCACAGTCAACCGCTTCCCACCCCGTCCGGTCAGTGGTCGCGGCCCCTCAGCCGCGACCCGGAACCCGGGCCCCTCAGCCCCGGTCGTAGATGTGGAACCCGCGCCCGGTCTTCCGGCCGAGCAGCCCCGCCTCCACCATCCGCTGGAGCAGCGGCGGCGGGGCGTAGAGAGGTTCCTTGAACTCGTCGTACAGCGACGCGGCGATGGAGGCCACCGTGTCGAGGCCGATCAGGTCGGCGAGCTTGAGCGGGCCCATCGGGTGGGCGCAGCCCAGCTCCATCCCGGCGTCCACGTCGGCGGCGGTGGCGAACCCGGACTCGGCCATCCGGATCGCGGAGAGCAGATACGGGATGAGGAGCGCGTTGACGACGAAGCCGGCCCGGTCCTGGGAGCGGACCACCGTCTTGCCGAGCGCCGTGGTGGCGAACTCCTCGGCTGCGGCCAGTGTTTCGGCGGAGGTGTGCAGCGAGGTCACCACCTCGACGAGCGGGAGGACCGGCACGGGGTTGAAGAAGTGCAGTCCGAGGACGCGGTCGGCGCGCTGGGTGGCCATGCCGAGCCGCATGACGGGGATGGCGGAGGTGTTGGTCGCCAGGATCGCTTCCGGGTCCTCGACGATCTTGTCGAGGGCGGTGAAGATCTCCGTCTTGGCCGCGGCGTCCTCGACGACGGCCTCGATCACGAGTTGACGGTCGGCCAGATCGTCGAGGCTTCCGGTGAAGACCAGTCGGCCGAGGGCGTCCTCGGCGGAGAGCCGGTCGAGCTTGCCGCGCTGGACGGCCCGTTCCAGGGAGACGGCCACGCGTTCGCGGGCCCGGTCGGCGGCGGCGCGGTCGGCCTCGCAGACGATGGTGTCCAGCCCGGCGCGGGCGCAGACCTCGGCGATCCCGGCCCCCATCTGGCCGCCGCCGACGACGCCCACCCGGGCGACGGCGGCGCTCATGCCCGCACCGCCGGACGGCCGACGAGGTGGCGGGCGTACGCCTCGGTGGTGAAGAAGGCGGGCAGCTCCTTGCCGAGCGCGGTGCGTTCGAACAGGTCGCGGACCTGGTCGAGCTGGGCCCAGGGGTATGTGGCGCCGAGCGCGGCCAGTTCCTCGTCGAGGAGCCCGAGCACCGTCTCGCGGTCGACGGCCCGGTGCTTGAGCCACTGCCAGATCTGGACCCGGGCGATCTCGGCGGTGGCCGTGTCCTCCATGAGCCCGTTCAGCGCGACGGCCCCCTGTCCGCGCAGCCAGGCGTCGTAGTAGCGCAGGGCGACGGCGATGTTGTCGCGGACGCCCTCCGGGGTCGGGCGGCCCGCCGTGCGCCGGACGGCGACGAGGTCGTCGGCACTGACGTGGACGTCGTCGCGGGTGCGCTCCAGCTGGTGCGGGCGGTCGCCCAGCACCTCGTCGAAGACGGTCCGGCAGACCGGGACGAGCCCGGGGTGGGCCACCCAGGAGCCGTCGAAGCCGTCCTCCGCCTCCCGCTCCTTGTCGAGCCGGACCTTCGCCAGGGCGGCTTCCCGGGCGGCCGGTTCGCGGCCGGGGATCTGGGCGGCCATACCGCCGATGGCGTGCGCGCCGCGCTTGTGGCAGGTGCGGACCAGGAGCTCGGTGTACGCCCGCAGGAACGGGGCGGTCATGGTGACCTTCGCCCGGTCGGGGAGGACGAAGTCGGGGCGGTGCGCGAAGTTCTTGATCAGGCTGAACAGGTAGTCCCAGCGGCCCGCGTTGAGTCCCGCGCTGTGTTCGCGCAGCTCGTAGAGGATCTCCTCCATCTCGAACGCGGCGGTGATCGTCTCGATGAGGACGGTCGCCCTGATCGTTCCCCGGGGGATGTCCAGCAGGTCCTGGGCGAGGAGGAAGACGTCGTTCCAGAGCCGGGCCTCGTACCGGTTCTCCAGCTTGGGGAGGTAGAAGTACGGTCCGCTGCCCGCGTCGATCTGCCGCCGGGCGCAGTGGAAGAAGTAGAGGCCGAAGTCGACGAGTGCGGCGGGCACGGGCCGCTCGTCGATGACGAGGTGCTTCTCGGTGAGGTGCCAGCCGCGCGGCCGGACCATGATGGTGGCGGGCCGGTCGGTGAGGCGGTACTCCTTGCCGCTCGTGGTGGTGAAGTCGATGCGGCGGTCGATGGCGTCGATCAGGGTCAGCTGGCCCCGGACGATGTTCTCCCAGGTGGGCGAGGTGGCGTCCTCGAAGTCGGCCATCCACACCTGGGCGCCGGAGTTGAGCGCGTTGACGGCCATGGACCGCTCGGGCGGGCCGGTGATCTCCACCCGGCGGTCGGTCAGACCGGGGGCGGGCCGGGCGACCTGCCAGTCGGGGTCCTTGCGGATCGACTTGGTGGCACGGGAGAAGTCGAGCGGTGTGCCGCCGCGCAGCAGGGCGGAGCGGCGGCGGCGCTCGGTCAGCAGGTCGAAGCGGCGGGCGGCGAAGGCCGCGTCGAGGCGGCCGATGAAGTCGAGGGCCTCGGGGGTGAGGACCTCCTCGTGCCGGTCGCCCGGTACGCCGAGGACCTGGACGCGGCCGGTCGTGGCAAGGGTGGTCATGCGGGTCTCCTCAGCGGTGTGCGGGCGGGGGGTGGCCCCGGCCGCGGGGGTGTGGGCTCCCCCGCGGCCGGCCGGGACTTCTAGTGGAACTGCTCTTCCTCGGTGGAGCCGGTGAGGGCCGTGGTGGAGGAGGCGGGGTTGATGGCGGTGGAGACCTGGTCGAAGTAGCCGGTGCCGACCTCGCGCTGGTGCTTGACGGCGGTGAAGCCCTGCGCCTGGGCGGCGAACTCGCGCTCCTGGAGGTCGACGTAGGCGGTCATGCCCTGCTCGGCGTAGCCGCGCGCCAGGTCGAACATGGCGTGGTTGAGGGAGTGGAAGCCGGCCAGGGTGATGAACTGGAAGCGGTAGCCCATCGCGCCCAGCTCGCGCTGGAACTTGGCGATCTGGTCGTCGTCCAGCGCGGCCCGCCAGTTGAAGGACGGGGAGCAGTTGTACGCGAGCATCTGGTCCGGGTGCTCGGCGTGGATCGCCTCGGCGAACTCGCGGGCCTGCGCCAGGTCCGGGGTGCCGGTCTCGACCCAGATGAGGTCGGCGTACGGGGCGTAGGCGAGGCCGCGCGAGATGACCGGGGCCATGCCGTTCTGGACGCGGTAGAAGCCCTCGGCGGTCCGGTCGCCCGTGATGAACCGCGCGTCGCGCTCGTCGACGTCGCTGGTGATGAGGTTGGCGGCGAGTGCGTCGGTGCGGGCCACGATCAGGGTCGGGACGTCCGCGATGTCGGCGGCGAGACGGGCCGCGTTGAGGGTGCGCACATGCTGGGCGGTGGGGACGAGGACCTTGCCGCCGAGGTGGCCGCACTTCTTCTCGGAGGCGAGCTGGTCCTCGTAGTGGATACCGGCCGCGCCCGCCTCGATCATCGCCTTGGTGAGCTCGAAGGCGTTGAGCGGGCCGCCGAAGCCGGCCTCGGCGTCGGCGACGATCGGGGCCAGGTAGTCGGTGGTGTCGCCCGCGTCCTCGGCGGTGGCGATCTGGTCGGCGCGCAGGAGGGCGTTGTTGATCCTGCGGACGACGCTCGGGACCGAGTTGGCCGGGTAGAGGCTCTGGTCGGGGTAGGTGTGGCCGGCCAGGTTGGCGTCGGCGGCGACCTGCCAGCCGGAGAGGTAGATGGCCTGGAGGCCGGCCTTGACCTGCTGGACGGCCTGGCCGCCGGTCAGGGCGCCGAGCGCGTGGATGTAGTCCTGCTCGTGGAGCTGACGCCACAGCCGCTCGGCACCGCGCCGGGCCAGGGTGTGCTCCTCACGGACGCTGCCGGAGAGCCGGACCACGTCCTCCGCGCTGTAGGTGCGCTCGATGCCCTTCCAGCGGGGGTCGCTCGCCCACCGCTGCGCCAGCTCTTCCGCCGTCGTCCTTGCCTGCGCCATGGCGTGTCTCCCGAAGTCGTGTGGGTCGATCGTGTGAAGGGTGCGAAGTCCGCGTCACCGAGTGACGCAGCTTCTCTGTGCGGCCCACCGGACCTCCGAGGTGGAACGGTAAGCAATGCGCCCGGCGGATCGGACCGGGGTCCCGAGGAGAACGACGTCAGGGCATGAAATCGTGCTCGGTACCTCGGCCCGGAGCCGGTGTCCGGTGGGCCGCACTGACAACTCTGACAGTGGCACTGAGTGCCATCAACGGGGTACGTCTGCCAAGTTCTGCGAATCTTCCAGCGCGCTTTGCCAAGGTTGCGAAGGATCGTGGGCGCCTCCTGGCGGCTAAGGTTGCCGATATGTCGACGACGGCGGGAAGGGCCCCGATGTGAGCAAGACCTACGCGGGAGCGCGGCTGCGCCGGCTCCGTGAGGAGCGCGGCCTGAGCCAGGCGGAGCTGGCCCGGGTACTGGCGATCTCGCCGAGCTACCTCAACCAGATGGAGCATGATTCGCGGCCGCTGACGGTGCCGGTGCTGCTCCGGCTGACCGAGGCCTTCGGGGTGGACCCGGGCTTCTTCTCGGAGCGGGACACCGCCCGCGTACTGGCGGATCTGCGGGAGGCCCTGGCGGACGAGGTCGGTGCGGCGCGGGTCTCGGCCGCCGAGCTGTCCGAGCTGGCCTCGCGGCTGCCGGGGGTGGCGAACGTGCTGCTCGACCTGGGGCGGCGCAACCAGGCGCTGGCCGGGCGGCTCGCGGAGGCCGCCGAGCTGCGGGGCGGCGGCGGGCCGGACCTGCCGCGCTCCCCGCACGAGGAGATCCGGGAGTTCTTCTACCGCCGCCAGAACTATCTGCACGAGGCGGACCTGGCGGCGGAGGAGCTGGCGGCGGAGATCGGGGTGCGGCCCGGCGAGGTCGTACGAGCGCTCTCGGCGCGGCTCACCGAACGGCACGGCATCCGGCTGGCGACCGCCACCGACCGGCAGTCCCGGCCCGGAACGGGCACATCCCTGGGCAGACCGGACCAGCGGCCGAAGGACGGCGGCCGTGCGGCGGACACCGGCCGGCTGCACCATTACGACCGGGACGCCCGGGTGCTGTATCTGTCCGGCCGTCTCCGGCCCGGGCAGCAGGCGTTCCGGATGGCGACGCAGCTGGCCCTGCTCGAATACGGCGCGGAGATCGACCGGCTGGCATCGGAGGACTACGACGAGGGCTCGGCGACCTGGCCGCTGGCCCGGATCGGGGTCGCCAACTACTTCGCGGGCGCGCTGATCCTCCCGTACCGGGCCTTCCACACGGCGGCCGAGGAGGTGCGGTACGACATCGAGCGCCTCACCGACCGGTTCGGGCTCGGCTACGAGACGGTCTGCCACCGGCTCTCCACGCTCCAGCGGCCCCGGCTGCGCGGGGTGCCGTTCTCCTTCGTCCGGGTCGACCGGGCCGGGAACATGTCGAAGCGGCAGTCCGCGACCGGGTTCCACTTCTCCCGCGCGGGCGGCACCTGCCCCCTGTGGAACGTGTACGAGGCGTTCGCCGCGCCCGGCCGTATCCATGTCCAGATCGCGGCCATGCCCGACGGGCAGCGCTACCTGTGGACCGCGCGGGCGGTGACCCGGCACCGGGGCGGCTGGGGCGAGCCGGGCAAGACGTTCGCGATCGGTCTCGGCTGCGAGATCCGGCACGCCGGGCGGCTGGTCTACTCCGACGGTCTCGACCTGGACAACGCCTCGGCGGCGACCCCGATCGGGATGGGCTGCCGGATCTGCGAACGTCTGGACTGCCCGCAGCGGGCGGTGCCGCCGCTGGGGCAGCCGCTGGCGATCGACGAGAACAGCAGCACGTTCGTGCCGTACCCGGTGAAGGGGACGCCCGCGTAGGCGGCCCCTTCACCGGGTGTGGCGGGTCAGGAGTAGCGCAGGGCGATCGTGTCGCCGACCCCGATCACCTTGTTGCGGGCGGCCCCGGCGAAGGCCGAGCCGTCGACGGACACCTTCCAGGTCGCCGCGCCCGCGTTGGCCTTGCCGTTGACGGACGTGATGGTTCCGGTGCCGGATGCGGGAACCACCGAGGTGACGCAGCCCGCCGGGGTGGCGGCGCCCGTCGCGGCGTTGAGGACGTCGCCGAGCGTGGTGGTCGTCCCGGTCGGGGTGACGGCGACCGAGCAGACCTTCAGGGCGCCGGTGCCGTCGTCCACGGTGAGCGCCAGCTTCGTCGCCGTACCGGCCGTGAACCCGCTCGCCGCGACCCACTTGGGCGCGCCCGGGGTCACCGGGGTGGGCGGTGCGGTGGTGAATCCGCCGCCGGCGACGGCGCGCAGGGCGTCGAGGGAGGAGTAGGCGGACGGGGAGGTGTCGGAGGGCTGGTACTTGAAACCGCCGCCCGGGTTGTACTGCTGGGCGATCAGGAAGTCGATCGGGGTCCGGCCCGCCGGGGTGAGGAAGTCGCCGGTCTGCGGGTTGATGCCGCAGGCGTTGAGCCCGGAGACGGCCCAGCCGTTGGAGCTGGTGTTGATGCCGTACATGGCGTTGAACGCGCCGGAGGTGTTGATCAGCTTGCTCTTGAGGAACGCCTTGGCCTGGAGGATGTCGGGGTCGGTGTTGGGGACGCCGGAGACGCAGAGCGCGGCCATGGAGGCCCCGGTCATGTCGACGTCGCCCGGCTTGGCCAGTTCGGTGGCGTTGCCCTCGGCCTTGGCGTAGGTCCAGCCTCCGTCGTTGTGCTGGTTGGCCCGGAGGCGGGTGACGATCTTGTCGACGAGGGCCTGCGGGACGCGCTGGCCGCCCGCCTGGGTTCTCGCGCCGCCCAGGGCGAGGGCGGCGAAGACGGTCCCGTTGTAGTTGGCGGAGGGGCCGAAGTAGCCGGCCTCCGCGGTCTGCCAGTAGCCGTAGATGTCGGCGATCAGGTTGCGTGACGCGGAGACCCGGGCGGGGTCGATCCCGGCGGCGTACGCGTTGAGCGTGCCGCGCTGGTAGTCGGTGACGACGGGGGTGGCGGAGGGCCAGCCGGGGGTGGCCAGGAGGTTGCGGTAGACGGTGCGGGCGTTCTTGGTGGCGTCGCCGCCCGGGGTGACGTCCACGGCGGCCGTTCCGGCGGCGGCGAACGCGCTGAACGCCCATTCGTTGGAGAGCCCGGATCCGGCGTACGAACCGTCCGCCGCCTGGAGGGACTTGACGTACGCCACACCGTTGGTCTTCGAGGTGGCGATCTGGGCGGGGGTCGAGGTCGCGGCGGCGGGAAGCGCCGTGAGGGCGAACGCCCCGAGCACGGCGGGCGCCACGAGGGCGACGCGGCGCGGCGTACGGGAGGTCGGGGACGTACGGGAGGCGCGCGAGGCGCGGAAGATCCGGGACGTACGGGAGGTGTCAGAACGCGGCATGTGCCTGCTCCTGGGGTGAGGGGCGCACGGCACCGCGCCGCCTCCCGGGCCGCACACGGCGGGTCAGGACGGGCTGGGGGTGGCCGACGCCCGAGCGCGTGGGTACGGCTTCTGCTGGGACAACCGCCGTCTGGGCATTCGGGCTCGGGACCGGCCCCCTGCCGTCCCACACCGCTGCGCGTCAGCCCCGGATTCGCACCGGGTTCCCCCCTACGGCAGGCCAGGACGCTACCCGAGGCGGCACGGGCGCGCCAGGGACGGCCCGGCGTGCGCCGGAGCGCGGGCGAAGGAGACACAGGACACCTTGACGGCCTCTTCGAGAGCGTGTTCCAATCCGCCTGATACGCACTCAGCCCCAGGGGAAGCCGGTCGAAATCCGGCGCTGACCCGCAACCGTGGGCCCGCATCGCGCGGGCGAGCCGGACTGCCTGGGGCCAGGAATCACAGCGAGAAACGCCGTCGCGGACTACGGCGTGGTTCGAACAGCCCCGTACGGGCGGCCCCTCCGCGGCCGCTGCTCGCCGGGTGCTCTCCGCCACGCATGGCCCGCCCGGACGACACGAGGGGCCGTGGTGGGGACCGCACAGCAACAGGACCGGCACGTCGGGAAGAAGAGACTGCTGTCGCTGCTCACGGCGGCCGCCGTGACGTTCGCCGCGAGCGTGGCGTTCGTCACCGGCGCGGGTCCGGCGGCCGCCGACCCGGTCGAGGAGTGCACGGCCACGAAGGGCGCGATCGTCGCGGTGGACTTCGGGCCGTTCGGCGGCGATGTGGTGCGCGGCTGCGACACCACGCCGACCACCGGCTACGAACTCCTCCACGAGGGCGGCTTCACCACCGAGGGCACCCAGCACGACGGTGACGGCTTCATCTGCCGGATCGGCACGGGTTCCTTCGACTCCGGTACGCAGTACCCGACTCCGGCCACCGAGGACTGCGTGCTCACCCCGCAGGCCACCGCCTACTGGTCGTACTGGATCGCCTCGCCCGGCCAGGACACCTGGTCCTACAGCCCGCTCGGCGCGATGAGCCGCAAGCCGCAGGCGGGCGACGTGGACGCCTGGGTGTTCGGCGGCACCGACGTCGGCGGCTCCACCGGCCGCCCCACCTTCACCCCCGACGAGGTCCGCGCCGGCGGGGGCGCGACGCCCGGCCCGACCGGCGGGCCGACCGTGCCCGCCGGGGAGATCGACGTACCGGCCGCCGCCCGCTGGGTGAGCGGTCAACTGCGCGACGGTACGCACGTGGTGGACGAAGGGTCCGAGACGCCCAACGACTTCCTGACCACCGAGGCCGCGTACGCGCTCGCGGCGGCGAACGGGAAGAGCCCGGCCCTGGACAAGGTGGCGGCCCATCTCGCCGGCCGCACCGGCGCGTACGCCTACCCGGCTGGTACGGACGAGGCGCCCGACGCCACGGCGGCGGCCCGGCTGGCGCTGCTCGCGGAGATCACCGAGGGCGACCCGCGCGACGTCGGCGGGCACGACCTGCTCGGCGACCTCGCGGAGAACGTCTGCCCGGCCGGCCCGGAGTCCGGCAGCCCCACGCCCGGCTGCACGGCCAAGGGCGACTTCCACGGCGCGACGTACGCCGACGGCCAGGCGCTCGCCGTGCTCGCGCTGCTGCGCGCCGGGGTCGAGCGGCCCGCCGGGACCGAGGAGCGGCTGACCCAACTGGTCTGCCAGGACGGCTCGGTGACCAGCATCCTGCTGAGCCCCGGCGAGTACTGCGACGGCGATCCGGCGACCACCGGGCTGGTCGCGCTGGTGCTGGACGAGGCGGGCGGCCACGAGGAGGCCGTCGCCAAGATGCGTACGTACCTCAAGAAGGCCCAGCTGGAGTCGGGGGCGTTCCCCGCGTACAACGGGTCGGCCACCGGCTCCGTCGCGGCGACCGCGTACGCGGCGCAGGCGCTGCGCGCGCTCGGTGACGGCGACGCGGCCGATGCGGCGGTCGCCTGGCTGTCGCGGGAGCAACTGGACGACGGCGGCTTCGGGTTCGACGAGGGCGCCACCGACGCCGCCCTGTACGCGACGGGCCCCGCAGTCCTGGCGGGGGCGGGCACGGACCTGGTCACGCTGGTCGCGAAGGCTCCCGAGCCGACGGTCCCGCCGACCACGCCCCCGGCGACCGGCGGCCCCACCACGCAGCCGACGACACGCCCGCCGGGTGTGGGCCCGGACCTGAAGAAGGGCGTCGCCTTCCTCACCCTCCCGGCCAACCTCCACCAGGGGCGCTTCTATCGGTCCGACGAGAAGACGGGGCGCGCCGACTTCGGTCTGACCATCGACGGGGCGTTCGCGCTGGCGGCGACCGGTCATGACGACAACGCGCTGCGCACGATCGTGGACTTCCTGGAGCGGGGCGGCAAGGACGGCGAGGGCCGGGACCTGCACGACTGGACCGGGGTGGGCGGCAAGCACGCCCTCGGCGGCTCGATGGGCAAGGCCGCCGTCCTCGCGCAGGCCGTCGAGCGCGATCCGCGGGACTTCGGCGGCGAGGACCTGATCGCGGGACTGGCCGACGCGGTCTGCGAGAAGCCGAGCACCGCCCCGGACCGCAGCTGCCCGGCCGCGGGCGCCTACACCTACGCGCCGTCCGTCTTCGCCCACTCCCTCGGGATCATCGCGCAGGTGCGCGCGGGCGAGGAGAAGGCGGCGAAGGCCCCGATCGCCTATCTGGCGGGTCTCCAGCACGGCTCCGGAGCCTGGCCGAGCCTGATCCCTGCGACGGGCGACTCGGAGGTCGACTCGACGGCGATGGCCGCGATGACCCTGGACCTGGTCCCGGGTGACGGGCACGCGGCCGCCGTGGACAAGGCGCTGGCCTGGATCGCCGCCCAGCAGCTGGCGGACGGCGGGTTCCCCGGTGCGTCCGGCAACTCGGTCAACTCCGCGGCGCTCGCCGTGCAGGGCCTGTCCCTGGACGCGAAGAAGTACGACCGGCAGATCACGAAGGCGCTGAAGTTCCTCGCCTCGCAGCAGAACAAGGACGGCGGGTTCAACGTCGCGAAGGAGGGGCAGCGGGGCTCCGACATCCGCGCCTCGGCACAGGCCGTCGGCGGGGCGACCGGCATCTCCTTCGGCGCCCTGACCCGCAGCCTGAAGGGCACCACACCGAACCCGGTGCCGTCCTCCTCCGCCTCCACACCGGTGATCGTCACCCCCGGGGACAGCACGGGCGGCGGGGGCATCGTGGACGCCGACGGTCCGGGCGGCAGCGGGGGCGGGGGAAGCCTCGCGTCGACCGGTGCGCAGGCGCTCGGCCTCGCGGCAGCGGCAGCGGTGCTGGTCCTGGCGGGCTGGCGCACGGTCGTGGCCGCCCGCAACCGGCGTGACGCGGCAGCAGCGGGCGGCGAGCGGTGACCCCGCGCCTCCTCCGTACCGTCGGCCGGGCCCTGGGCGTCCTGGGCCTGACCGGCGCCGCGGTCCTCGCTCCCGCCGGTCAGGCGTCGGCGGCTCCGCAGCCGATCGGCCGGTGCACCACGTCGTCGGGCGTGGTGCTGGCGGTCGACTTCAGCCACTGGGGCGGCCCCGTCTACCGCTCCTGCGGTACGACGCCGACGACCGGCTACGAGCTGCTCAACCAGGGCGGCTGGCGGACCACCGGCACGGGGCACGACGGCCCGGCGTTCATCTGCCGGATCGGCTACAGCGGCCACCAGGGCGGCAAGCAGTACCCGACGTCCCAGCAGGAGGACTGCGTTCTCACCCCGCCCGCGTCCGCCTACTGGTCGTACTGGCACGCCGACCCCGGCGAGGACACCTGGGAGTACAGCCAGCTCGGCGCGATGAGCTACCGGCCCCGGCCGGGCAGCGTCGATCTGTGGATCTTCGGCGGCACGAACATCGAGGGCACGAAGGGCCGCCCGACCGTCACCCCGGACCAGCTGCGCGCCCACAACTCCCGCCCGGTGGGCGGCGATCCGGCACCGAAGCCCGACCCGGTACGGACCACGCAGCGGCCGACGCAGGACGACCAGGCTCCACCGCCGCCCGCCGAGAAGCCGTCCGGGAAGCCCTCTGAGAAGCCCTCGAAGTCGGCGTCACCGTCCGCCACCTCCTCCCCCAGCCCGTCCACGTCGGCGACGACGGGGACGGCGGTCGCCGCTCCGGAGAAGGAGGCGAAGGTGGTGGACGCCGCCCCGGCGGCCGACGCGGAGCACGACTCCGGGTCGATCGTGCCGGTGGCGGCGACGGCCGGTCTCGTGGTGGTCATCGGCGGCGCGGCCGTGTTCGCCGCGAAGCGCCGCCGCCGTGAGCAGTAGCCCGTACGTGGCCCGTACGACCGAGGAACGCACCGCCGCCGGGCCGGACACCGGCGGGCGGCGGCTGCCGCGCACCCTGCACCCGGTCGCCTGGTGGATCTGGGCGCTGGCCCTGGCCACGGCGGTGAGCCGGACCAACAACCCGCTGCTGCTCTTCCTGGTTCTCGCGGTGCTCGGTTACGTCATCACCGTGCGGCGCACCGAGGCCCCGTGGGCGCGCGGCTTCAAGTACTACCTGTATCTCGCGCTGACGGTCGTGGCGATCCGGGTGATCTTCCGGGCGGTCTTCGCCACCGGCATCACCCCGAACGACCACTACCTCTTCTCCCTGCCGCGCATCCCGACGCCGGACTGGTACGCGGGCATCCAACTGGGCGGCCCGGTCTCGCTGGAGGCGCTGCTGTCGGCCGCGACGGACGGTCTGCGGCTGGCCTGCATGCTGTGCTGCATCGGCGCGGCGAACACCCTCGCCAACCCGAAGCGGGCGCTGCGGGTGCTGCCCGGCGCGCTGTACGAACTCGGCGTCGCCGTCACCGTGTCGATCAGCGTCGCCCCCCAACTGGTGCAGAGCGTGCAGCGGGTGGCGCGGGCGCGCCGGCTGCGGGCGGGGCGCAACAAGGGGCTGGGTGCGCTGCGCGGGATCGTCGTTCCGGTGCTGGAGGACGCGTTGGAGCGGTCGTTGCGCCTGGCGGCCGCGATGGACTCGCGGGGGTACGGGCGGGCCGGGTCGGCGACGGCCCGCTCGCGCCGGCTGACCGGGGCGCTGATGCTGCTGGGCATGTGCGGGCTGTGCGCCGGGGCGTACGGTCTCCTCGACGCGTCGGCGCCCAAGCTGCTGGGGCTGCCCGCGCTGGCGGCCGGTTCGGTGCTCTGTCTGGCCGGGCTGCGGCTCGGCGGGCGGCGGGTGACGCGGACGACGTACCGGCCGGATCCGTGGCGGTTCGCGGAGTGGGCGGTGGCGTCCTGCGGGGTGCTGTCCGCCGTGCTGCTGTTCGTCAACGTCGGTTACGACCCGGCCGAGTTGAACCCGTCCATCTATCCGCTGAGCTGGCCGACGCTGCCGCTGGTCCCGGCCGCCGCGATCCTGCTCGCGGGGGCGGCCGGATTCCTGGCGCCGCCACCGACTGCGCCGACCCCGCCGGCCCTTTCCGCCCCGCGCACCGAGGAATCCGCATGATCACCTTCGACCAGGTGTCCGTCGTGTACGACGGCGCAGC
Organism: Streptomyces sp. PTY087I2; assembly: GCF_001687325.1. Lineage (GTDB taxonomy): Bacteria > Actinomycetota > Actinomycetes > Streptomycetales > Streptomycetaceae > Streptomyces. Next base: position 235,140 of record NZ_LZRD01000012.1, read on the forward strand.
CGAGCCGGTCCTGCGGGACGTGAACCTCCGGGTCGACGAGGGTGAACTGTGCCTCGTGGTGGGCCATACGGGGGTCGGCAAGTCGACCCTGCTGGGCGCGGTCAACGGGCTGGTCCCGCACTTCACGGGCGGCACGCTGTACGGCACGGTCACGGTCGACGGCCGCGACACCGCCGGCCATCCGCCGCGCGAACTCGCGGATGTGGTGGGCGTGGTGGGCCAGGACCCGCTGGACGGCTTCGTCACGGACACGGTCGAGGAGGAACTGGCGTACGCGATGGAGCAGTTGGCGATCTCGCCGACGGTGATGCGCAAGCGGGTGGAGGAGACGCTCGACCTGCTCGGGCTCGCGGATCTGCGTCATCGGGCGTTGTACGAGCTGTCCGGCGGTCAGCAGCAGCGCGTCGCGATCGGTTCCGTGCTCACCGCCCACCCGCGCGTCCTGGTGCTGGACGAGCCGACGTCCGCGCTCGACCCGACGGCGGCGGAAGAGGTCCTGGCCGCGGTGACCCGGCTGGTCCACGACCTGGGGGTGACGGTGCTGCTGGCCGAACACCGGCTGGAGCGGGTGGTGCAGTACGCCGACCGGGTCATCCATCTGCCGGGGAACGGCCGGGTGGTGGCGGACCCGCCGTCGGAGATCTTCACGACCTCGTCGATCGCCCCGCCCATCGTCGAGCTGGGCCGGGCGGCGGGCTGGTCGCCGCTGCCCCTGTCGGTACGCGACGCCCGCAGGGCCGCCCGCCCTCTGCGTACGACGCTGGGGGATGCCACTCCGCCCCCGGTGCGCGCGGTACCGGACGCGCCGGGCGCGACCCTGCTCGGGGCCCGGGGGATCACGGTCGCCTACCGGGGTGTCCCGGCGGTGCGCGAGGTGGACCTCGATCTGCGGGCCGGGGAGGTCACGGCGCTGATGGGCCGCAACGGCTCGGGCAAGTCGTCGCTGCTGTGGGCGCTCCAGGGTTCGGGGCCGCGCAGGTCCGGGACGGTACGGGTGGGCCGGGACGAGCCGGGGACGCCGGGTCCGGCGAAGGGCGGCGACCCGAAGAAGCTGTCCGCCGCCGAGGCCCGGCGGCTGGTCGGACTGGTTCCGCAGACCCCGACGGACCTGCTGTATCTGGAGAGCGTCAAGCAGGAACTCGACCAGGCGGACGTGGAGTCCGGAACCGGGAACGGGACCGGGACGACCTCCGGGGCCACGGGGCCGTCCGCTCGGGCGATCCTGGACCGGCTGGCCCCGGGCATCGACGGCGCCACGCACCCCCGCGACCTCTCCGAGGGCCAGAAGCTGGCGCTGGTCCTCGCGATCCAGCTGGCGGCGGCGCCCCGGGTGCTGCTGCTGGACGAACCGACGCGCGGTCTGGACTACCGGGCGAAGACCCAGCTGATCGCGATGGTCGACGAACTGGCCGCCGAGGGGCGGTCGGTGGTGGTCTCCACGCATGACGTCGAGTTCGCGGCGCGGGCCGCGGACCGGGTCGTGGTGCTGGCCGAGGGAGACATCGTCGCGGACGGCCCGACGACGGAGGTGATCGTCGCCTCGCCGGTGTTCGCCCCGCAGGTGGCGAAGATCCTCGCGCCCCTGCCGTATCTGACGGTCGACCAGGTGACTGCGGTGCTTCGGGACGGAGTTGCCGACGTATGAAAGACCTCGAAGGCCTCGGAAACCTCAGGGACGCCAAGACCCTCAATGGCCCCGCCGAGCGCTCCGCCGGCGCCATCCGTATCGCCCCGCGCGCCGGAATCGTGATCGCCATGGCGGCCTTTCTCGGCCTGGTCGCCTTCTTCTGGCCCTTCGTCGTCGCCCCGGGCAAGCTGGGTGCGGCCTACGCGCCGCCGCTGATCTTCGGCGTGCTGCTGGTCCTGGTCCTGTGCGTCGTGATCTCCGAGATCGCCGAGGGCGGGATCAACTCCAAGGCGCTGGCGATGCTCGGGGTGCTCTCCGCCGTCAACGCGGCGCTGCGCCCGCTCGGGGCGGGGACGGCGGGCATCGAGACGGTGTTCTTCGTCCTCGTCCTGGCGGGCCGCGTCTACGGCCCCGGCTTCGGTTTCACGCTGGGCTGCACGTCCCTCTTCGCGTCCGCGCTGATCACGGGCGGGGTCGGCCCGTGGATGCCGTACCAGATGTTCGGCTGCGCGTTCGTCGGCATGCTCGCGGGCCTGCTGCCCCGGGCCGCGGGGCGCCGCGAGGTCCTGATGCTCGCCGTCTACGGATCGCTCTCGGGTTACCTGTTCGGCTTTCTGCTGAACCTGTCGTTCTGGCCGTTCTCGGTGGACCCGAACAGCTCGATCGCCTACCTTCCCGGTCTGCCCTTCACCGAACAGTGGCAGCGCTACCTGGCGTTCGACGTGGCCACGTCGCTGGGCTGGGACACCGGACGGGCCGTCACGAACTTCGTCTGCGTGATGCTGGCGGGCCCCGCCGTCCTCACCACGTTCCGCCGGGCGGCGCGCAAGGCGCGCTTCCGGGCGCCGGTGCGGTTCGCGGGGCGGGAGCCGGGGGGTGACGTGCCGCCACACGGTCCGGCCGGTGATGATTCCCGTACGATATGACCGCCTTGGACTTCAGTTCGACCCCTGAAATGGTTGCAACGCCGCTTGAGATGCGATAAGTCGACAATAGCCGCGAGCCGCGAGC
>NZ_LZRD01000013.1 GCF_001687325.1 Streptomyces sp. PTY087I2
GGCGGAGGCCGGCGCGGCGGAGGCCGGCGCGGCGACACACGGCGAGGGGCGCCGGTCCCGCTCACCCCTCCCCGATCGGAGGGGGCGGGACGCCAGCGTGGCGAGGCGGACGGTCACCCCCGCAGGCGGTGGCGCCCCGCGCGCCGTGGCGGGTCGATCCGGGAGGGAGGCTTCACCCCTCCGCGATCACCACCGCCGACGCCACCCCCGCGTCATGGCTCAGCGAGACGTGCCAGCCCCGTACGCCCAGTTCGGCGGCGCGGGCCGCGACCGTGCCGCTGACCCGCAGCCGGGGCTGCCCGCTCTCCTCGACCCAGACCTCCGCGTCGCTCCAGAGCAGCCCGCCCGGTGCGCCGAGCGCCTTGGCCAGGGCCTCCTTCGCGGCGAACCGGGCGGCGAGCGAGGCGATCCCGCGCCGCTCGCCGCTCGGCAGCGTCAGCTCGCTGCCGACGAAGAGCCGGTCGGCCAGCTGGGGCGTACGCTCCAGCGCCGCGCCGAACCGCTCGATCTCGGCCACGTCGATGCCGACCCCAATGATCACGGCCCCCACCCTCGTTCGCTCACTCGCTCACTCCACGGTCACGGACTTCGCCAGGTTGCGTGGCTGGTCCACTTCGTTGCCGCGGGCCGTCGCGAGCTCGCAGGCGAAGACCTGGAGCGGCACGGTGGCGACCAGCGGCTGAAGAAGCGTAGGCGTTGCGGGGACGGTGATGAGGTGGTCGGCGTACGGGACGACGGCCTCGTCGCCCTCCTCGGCGACGACGATGGTGAGCGCGCCCCGGGCCCGGATCTCCTGGATGTTGGAGACGATCTTGTCGTGGAGGACGGAACGCCCGCGCGGTGAGGGGACGATGACGACGACGGGGAGGCCTTCCTCGATGAGCGCGATGGGCCCGTGCTTGAGCTCGCCCGCCGCGAACCCCTCGGCGTGCATGTAGGCGAGTTCCTTGAGCTTGAGCGCGCCTTCGAGGGCGACGGGGTAGCCGACGTGCCGCCCGACGAAGAGGACGGTGTCGTGGTGGGCGAGGGAGCGGGCGAGTTCGCGGACGGGCTCCATGGTGGTGAGGACGCTTTCCACCTCGGCGGAGATCGCGGAGAGCTGGCGCACGACCGCGCGGATCTCGTCGCCCCACTTGGTGCCGCGCACCTGGCCGAGGTAGAGCGCGACGAGGTAGCAGGCGACGAGCTGGGTGAGGAAGGCCTTGGTGGAGGCGACGGCGACCTCGGGCCCGGCGTGCGTGTAGAGCACGGCGTCGGATTCGCGCGGGATCGTCGAGCCGTTGGTGTTGCAGATGGCGAGCACCTTCGCGCCCTGTTCGCGGGCGTGCCGCAGGGCCATCAGGGTGTCCATGGTCTCGCCGGACTGGGAGATGGCGACGACGAGGGTGCGCTGGTCGAGGATCGGGTCGCGGTAGCGGAACTCGCTGGCCAGCTCGGTCTCGCAGGGCAGCCGGGTCCAGTGCTCGATGGCGTACTTGGCGATCATCCCGGCGTGGAACGCGGTGCCGCAGGCGACGATGACGACCTTGTCGACCTCGCGGAGTTCGGCGTCCGGGATGCGGACCTCGTCGAGGTGGAGCGCGCCCTCGCCGTCGACCCGGCCGAGGAGGGTGTCGGCGACGGCCTGGGGCTGGTCGGCGATCTCCTTGAGCATGAAGGAGGCGTAGCCGCCCTTCTCGGCGGCGGAGGCGTCCCAGTCGACGTGGTACTCCCGCACGTCCGCCGGCTCCCCGTCGAACCCGGTGACGGTGACGCCCTCGGGGCTCAGCTCGACGACCTGGTCCTGGCCCAGCTCGATCGCGGAGCGGGTGTGGGCGATGAAGGCGGCGACGTCGGAGGCGAGGAACCACTCGTCCTGCCCGACGCCCACGACGAGCGGCGAGTTGCGCCGCGCGCCGACGACGACGTCCGGCTGGTCGGCGTGGACGGCGACGAGGGTGAAGGCCCCCTCCAGCCGCCGGCACACCTGCCGCATCGCGTCCGCGAGGTCCCCGCCCGCCGAGAACGCCTCGGCCAGCAGATGCCCGACGACCTCGGTGTCCGTCTCCGACTCCAGGGCGTGCCCGCGCCCGGTCAGCTCGCGCCGCAGGGCCGCGAAGTTCTCGATGATCCCGTTGTGTACGACGGCGACGCGGCCCGCGTTGTCGAGATGCGGGTGGGCGTTGACGTCGGTGGGCGCCCCGTGCGTCGCCCACCGGGTGTGCCCGATCCCGGTCCGCCCGGCCGGCAGCGGCCGGTCGCCCAGCTCCTTCTCCAGATTGACGAGCTTGCCCGCTTTCTTCGCGGCGGCGAGCCCGCCGTCCGCGAGAACGGCGACACCCGCCGAGTCGTAGCCCCGGTATTCGAGGCGCTTGAGTCCCGCGACGACGACGTCCTGCGCCGACTGCATACCGACATAACCCACGATTCCGCACATAGCGGCACCATAAGGCCGGAGGCGGCTCCACGGCAGGGCGGGCCGCGCCCGGCGGCATGTCACACCGCCCGGGCGCGGCCCGCTGTTCCGCTCCTCAGCGCCTTACGGGTCTGGGGCTAGGAGCAGTACTGCGCCTCCTTGCCGATCGACCGGTACATGCAGTCCGCGTTCTCGATCAGTTGCAGGACCGCGTCCCGGTTGCGGGAGGTCTCGCGTTCGATGACCTCGTCGGGCGGGTAGAAGCCGCCGCCGGAGGCCGAGCGCGGGTACATCTCGAAGGTGTAGCCGAAGATCCTCTGCGAGCCCCACAGCCAGTCGTCGATCGACCCGTCGGTGATGTACAGGTCGCTGGACTGCTCGGCGGTGTAGCCGTTGCTCGCCGCCATCTTCCGGCCGACGGCCGCGAACGCGTTGCGGTCGTCGGCGGTCATGCCGGGGGCGGTGTCGCTGTACGTGTAGCCGAAGGGCCACAGCACCAGCTCGCTGTACGTGTGGAAGTCGATGGCCGCCGTGATCTGCTGCTTCCCGCCGACCACCCGGCTGCGCACGAAGTCCGCCACGACCTTCGTCTCGGGCGCGGACTCGGCGGCCGCCCCCCGGTAGGTCTCGGACGAGGGGCTGGAGGAGGAGCCGCCGCAGCAGCCCCACTTGTAGTCCCAGTTGCGGTTGAGGTCGGTGCCGACCGCGCTGGAGCCGGAGTTGGGCTGCCGGTTCTTGCGCCAGCTGCGGTACGAGCCGGTGGCGATGTCGTACTCCCCGCCGTCCGGGTTCATGTCCGGCACGATCCACAGCTCGCGGCCGTCGACCGCCTGCGTGATCCGGGAGTCGGTGCCGTAGCCGTCGGCGAACTCGCGGAGCAGGTAGAGCGCCATCTCGACGGTCAGGTGTTCACGGGCGTGCTGGTGGGCGGTGAACAGCACCTCGGGTTCGGCCTCGTCGGTGCCGACGTTGTCGCTGACCTTCACCGCGATGATGTCCCGGCCCTGGTACGTCTTGCCGATGACCTGCTTGCTCATGATCGAGGGGTTCGCGGCGATGTGGGCGTCGATCGCCGCCGTCATCTCGGCGTAGTTGTGGTAGCGGGAGTCGGCGGGCGGGAAGTCCTGTACGCCGACGCCGTCCGCCGCGTGCGCATGGGCGTCGGGCGCGGGCAGGGCCTCCAGGACGTGCCCGCGCGCCCGGAGCTTCCGGGCCTGGGCGGCGTCCGCGGTGATCACGACACCGTGGTCGTGCACCTCGTCGATCGAGACGCCCGCGCGGGCGATGTCGGTCCGGGCGGCAGGGGTGGTGCGCCCGGCGATCTCGTACTGGAGCACCCGCTCGTCGGCGGCGACGGCCGCGTTCGGGGCGGAGGGCTCGGCGGTGGCCACGGCGCTCGCGGGGGCCGCGAGACCGAGGGCGAGCAGAACGGCTAGGGCGGCGTTACGTCGGGTCCTCGTCGGCCAGGTTCTCGGCCGGGAGGTCCGTGGGGTGACGAGTCGCATGCTGGCATCTCCTGGGTCCGTCGGGGTGGGGGGGTGGAGCTGTGCGACGGGCACAGGATGGATTCATGTCATGAGCGGGTCAAGATGGGGTTTCCGGCCATGATTCACCCCCCTTCACCCCTGGGAGGGACCCCCCTTCACCCCTGGGAGGGGGGGAAGGGGCGGGAGGGTCACCCAGCCTCCCGCCCGTCCCACCGCTGCCCGCACACCCCCAAGCTGCACCAGCGGCGCCGGCCGCCCACGTCGAGGAACAGCCACCCGCAGTCCTTCCCCGGGCAGGCGCGGACGGTGAGGCGGCGGGGGTCGGCGAGCAGGTCCGCGGCGCGCTGGGCGACGGCGTGCAGGGGCAGCCGCAGCCCGGAGTCCGGGTGCGGGCTCCAGCGCCCGAGCCCGTCCTCGCCCCGGACGAAGACGGCGTGGCGCATGGCCTCCTGGACCACGTCGGCGACCAGACCGAAGGCCCCGTCACGACCGAAGGCCCCGCCCCGGCCGCCCCCGCCGCAGCCCTCACGACCGCCCAGCTCTCCGCCCCGGCCGCCCCGGTCACGGCCCTCAAGACCGCCCGGCTCCCCGCCACTCCACTCCCCCGCCCCCTCCACCAAGCACCCGTACAACGCCCCCCGGAACTCCCGCGCCCCCTCCAGCACCGCGCTCGCCTCCCCCGGCCGCTCCTCCGCCCTCCGCAGCAGCCACGTGACCGTGCGGTCGTCGAGGAGGTCCAGGTGTCCGGCCCAGACCGCGAGTGTGCGGTAGCCGCGCAGCCACTCCGAGCCGGGCCGCCGCTCGCCGCCCCATCCGGCGTAGGTGTTGCAGAACTCCAGGGCGGGGTCCCCGCCGGTGTTCCAGGGGAGCCATTCCCCGCGCACGCGGACGGCGTACGTGGGTGCCTCGGGCCGCCGCAGCGCCGGGTCGTCCCGGCGTACCCGGTCGTACAGGGTCCGCAGGTCCCGCCCCGGCTCGGCGTCGAAGGCGGAGCGCAGGGTGCCGGACACGGACCGGTAGAGGTTCAGCGCGTCGGCGGACCGGCCGCTGCGGTGCAGGGCGAGCATGCTGTCGGAGACGAGGCGTTCGCGCTCGGGGTGCTCCTCGGCGAGCGGCGGCAGCTCGGCGGCCACCCGCTCGTGCCGCCCCAGCGCGAGCAGGAGCCGGGCGCGCTCCTCCGCCGCCGACAGCCGCAGCGCGGCGAGCCGTTGGCCGATCCGGTCGCGCAGCGCATCGTCCGCGACGTCCGCCAGCAGTTCGCCCCGCCACAACGCCAGCGCCCGGTCGTAGTGACGCACCCGCTCCTCGTCGTCCACGGCCGCCGCGGCCTCCCGTACGCCGTCCTCGAAGGCCCGGGTGTCGATCAGGTGCCCGTCGGGGCGGAGGAGATACCCGTCGTTGCGCGTCTCCACGTGTACGCCGTCGGGCCCGAGGGCGGCCCGCAGCCTGCCGATGTACGTGTGCACGGCGGCCCGCGCCCCGGCCGGAGCCTCCCCGTTCCAGAGCAGGTCGATGAGCCGCCCGGTCGGCACGGCCCGGCCCGCCTCCAGGGCGAGGACCGCCAGCAGACACCGTTCCTGACGACGGAGACCGGCGAGCACCGGGCGGCCCCGGTGGAGGGCGGCGAACGGTCCGAGCAACTGGAATTCCATCAGGAAAGCATCCGGCCACCCGCGCCCTCAGGACCACCCCCGGGCCAGTCGGTCGAGGAAGAACTCCCGCACGTCCCCGGCCAGCAGCTCCGGCACCTCCATCGCCGCGAAGTGACCACCCCGGTCGAACTCCGACCAGTGCCTGATGTCGTACAGCCGCTCCGCCAGCGGCCGCACCGACCGCGTGATGTCGTGGGCGAACACCGCCACCCCGAGCGGCACCGGGCACGGCTCGCTCCGCCGTGTCGACTCCCGGTGCAGCCGCGCCGAGGAGGCCGCGGTGGCGGTCAGCCAGTACAGCGATACGTCGGTGAGCAGGCGCTCGTCGCCGACCGGCGTACGGGGGTCCGTCCACCGGTCGAAGCGCTCGGCGATCCAGGCCAGTTGGCCGACGGGCGAGTCGGTCAGGGCGTAGCCGAGGGTCTGCGGAGTGGTGGCCTGGAGGGCCTGGTACGGCGGCCGGTTCGCCATCAGCCGCCTGATCGTGTCCAGCCGGGCCCGGTCCTCCTCGGAGAGGTCGGCCTCGGCGTCCGGATCGGGCCGGGTCGGCAGATAGTTGACGTGCACGCCGACCACCCGTTCCGGGGCGACCGCGCCGAGCGCCGTCGAGATGCCCGAGCCGAAGTCGCCGCCCTGCGCGCCGTATCGCTCGTACCCGAGGCGGCGCATCAGCTCGGCCCAGGCCCGCGCGACCCGGCCGACGTCCCAGCCGCGCTCGTGGGTCGGCCCGGAGAAGCCGTAGCCCGGGATGGACGGGATGACGAGGTGGAAGTCGCGGGCCAGCGGCTCGATCACGTCCAGGAATTCCAGGAAGGACCCGGGCCAGCCGTGGGTGAGGATCAGCGCGAGCGCGTCCGGCTTCGGCGAGCGGACATGGACGAAGTGCACGTTCTGGCCGTCGATCTCGGTGGTGAAGTGGGCGAGCTCGTTGAGCTCGGCCTCGTGCTTCCGCCAGTCGTACCGGGTGCGCCAGTGGTCGGCCAGCTCCTTCAGCCGGGCGAGCGGGAAGCCGTAGTCCCACCCGGCGTCGGCGATCTCGTTGGGCCAGCGGGTGCGGGAGAGCCGGTCGTTCAGGTCGTCGAGGTCGGCCTGGGGGATGTCGATGCGGAACGGCTTGATCATGATCGCGACCTTCCATGTCATTGGCTGAACCAACGTTGGCTCGACCCACCATACGCCTGATTGTGGGTTCGGCCAACGACTTGCTAGATTCGCGTCCGTGGACATCGAAGAGGGGACGCCGCCCCGGCGGCTGCGCGCACTGCCGAGCAGGCTGACCAACCAGGCGGCCCTGGCCGCCAACCGGATCGTGGACCGGGCGCTCGCCGAGGCCGGCGTCCGGCGCTACCACTACGCGCTGCTCGCCGCGTCGGAGGAGTACGGCCCGTCCAGCCAGGCCGCCCTGGGCCGCCGTACGGGCATCGACCGCAGCGACATGGTGGCGACGGTCAACGATCTGGCCGAGCGGCGGCTCCTGGAGCGGGCCCCCGACCCGGAGGACCGCCGCCGCAACATCATCAGCATCACGGCGGCGGGCCGCCGGGAGCTCACCCACCTGGACGAGCTGCTCGCCGCCGCCCAGGACGCGTTCCTCGCCCCGCTGAGCGCGGCGGACCGGCGGACCCTGACCGACCTGCTCACGCGCCTCGTGGACCACCACCGCGCCGAGCAGGGCTGACCGCGCCGAAGCCCGATGCCCCCGTGGTGAGCTTTTGGTGAGCGCCCCGGCGGATCATCGTCCGGCAGGCCGCGATCCCGGCCTGCCGGACGGACGATCGGGGAGTTCTCATGCGTAAAAGCGTTCTCGGTACGGCTGGTACGGCCCTCGGCACGGCGTGCGTGACCGTGCTGGCACTCGGACTGGCCACGGCCCCCGCGACAGCGGCCCCGCCCGCCACCACTGCCGCCGCCACCCAGGGCTCCGGCTGGGAACCGGCCCCCTCCGCCCCCTGGGACGTCCCGGCCGGCGAGCGGTGCGCGTTCCCGGTCCACGGCGAGCCGATCGTGGACGAGGTGGTCAGCCGCGAACTGCCCCCGCCCGCCGAGGGCGTGACCCGGACCGCCTACAGGGGCGACCTCGTGGTCCGGGTGACGAACAAGGAGACCGGGGCCCACTACGACGCCGACGTGAGCGGCACCGCTCTGGTCGACGCGCACGCCTCCGGGGCCCAGTTCTGGCGGGTGCTCGGCCCGGTCCTGGTCGGTGTGGGCGAGGGCAACCTGGCCCGGGGCCTGTACGTCGTCGACGGCGCGTACACGCTCGACATCAGCCCCACCGGCACCAAGACCGTGGCCGGCCCGGCGGTCAGGACGGACAACCTCTGCGCCCGGATCGGCTGATGCGCGGATGCGCGGATGCGCGTATTCACGCGCCGATCAGGCAGGACTCGTCGGCGTACGCACGGGCATCGCGGCACTCCCCGCAGCGCCCCGGCACGGACGACCGGAAGGCGCGGTCGCAGTCGTCGCAGTTCTGGAGCGGGACGACGGGCACGGGGGCGGGCAGAGGTGGCGGCAGGAGTGCGATGAGCCGGTGGCGCAGCAGTTTGGCCGGGTGCCGGAGGGGAACGGGCGGATCATCGGTGAGCGCCGCCCGTACGGCATCGGGCCGCGTCCCGCGCTCCAGCCAGGCGGCAACGCCCGGGACGAGCCCGCGTACGTCCTCCTCGGAGAGGCGGAACAGGGGCGCGGTCCGGGGAAGCCCGGCAAGCAGATCGGCCGCAGCCGCGTACAGGGCCTCGGTGGGCCGCTGCGGGGCGGGCAGCGGCACGCGCGGCTTACGGGGAGCGGTGGGCAGCGGCACGAGACGGGGAGCGGGGGCGGCGTCGGCCGGTGCGGGGGCGGGCTCCGGTACGCGTACGGGTACGGGCTCCGGCTCAGGTACGCGTACGGGCTCAGCGACAGCCGGTGGCTCAGCCGCAGGCACAGGAACGGCCGCAGGCGCAGGCACGGGCACAGGCCCGGGAGCGGGCGCAGGAACGGGAACAGCCACAGGCGCAGGAACCGGCTCAGCCACACGCTCCCGCCCCCGGACCGCCGCCTCCGGGTGGTTGTAGAACACCGTGCTCGTGACCAGCTTGCCGCCCCGCACGTTCTCCCGGATGCGGCGCAGGAACCCGTGCCGCTCCAACTCACGCAGCGCGGCGGCAATACGGGTCTCGCTCTCCGGGAAGATCGCGGCGAGCGCCTTCACGCCGACGCGCGACCCGTCGGGCAGCGACTGGATGTGGGTGCCGAGGCCGATCGCCAGCAGGGAGAGACCTCGGTGCTGGGAGAGCCGGTTGGAGATGATCGTGTAGCCGTCGGTGAGCCGGATGTTGATGTGTACGACTCCGGCGGACGGAGCGCGCGAGGGGGCGCTAACCTGCTGGGTATCCATCGGGAAGTGGTCTCTTCCTTGGTGGTGAGGCCTTCGGTCGGGATGCCAGTCCCGGCCGGGGGCCGTCTCAATGTCTGGGGTGTCTGGGGTGGTGTTCAGCGTGAGCATATGCCCGCCAACAGGTCATAAATCCAGCCCGGTTGGCACACTTCACCCATGTGAGTGATCGCGCCTCCCCCGAGCTGACCGGGCCCCGCAGAGGTCCACGAGGGGGGGTTGGGTTGGGTTATTTCTCCAGTGATCAAAGACAAGTACTTAAAAGCTTTTACGTCGTGGGCCACCACGACGTGGTTGACCACGTCGCGGTGCACCACGTCGCGGCTGTCACGATCCGGTGAGCGCCACCTCGGCCCAGACCGTCTTGCGCGGGAACGGCCCGTGCTCCGTACCCCACCGCACCGACAGCGCCTCGACGAGCAACAGCCCGCGCCCGCCGTCGGAGTCGGCGTCCGGATCGCGTTTCTCCGGGATGCGGTCACCCCGGGTGTCGGCGACCTCGATCCGCAACACGTCGTCGTACACGCTCAGCGTGATCCGGAAGTCGCGCCCCGGGACGTACCCGTGGAGCGCCGCGTTGGTCGCCAGCTCACCGATGACGAGGCTCGCGTCCTCCAGCGGCAGCCCCCAGGAGCGCAGTTGCTCGGTGGCGAGCAGGCGGGCGAGTCGGGCGCCCCGGCGGGTGGCGGAGAGCTGGACGGCGAACTGTCCGGTGCGTGCACGCGGTTGGGTGATTTTTCGGTTCACGTCACTCAGCGTGGCCGCGCGTATCTACGCTGAGAAGTACTGACACGGGTACGGACCGTCACTGTCCCTGGTGTGTACAGGCCTGTCCCCGTACGTACGGTGCCCGCCGCGCGGGCGCACGGATCGAAGGCGGGAACGGCAGATGATCGACGGAACCGAAGAGGACCACGAGTTCGGCCTGGAGGACGACTCCAGCGCGGTCATCGCGGCCGTGGGCCGGCAGATCAAGCTGTGGCGCGAGGAAGCCGGGTTACGCGCGGCGGAGCTGGGCCTGATCATCGGGTACAGCGAGAACCTGGTCTACAAGGTCGAGGGCGGGCGGCGCATCCCGAAGCCGGAGTTCCTGGACAAGACGGACGCGGCCGTCGGGGCGAACGGCAAGATCTCGGCGATGAAGAAGGACGTGGAGGAGGCGCGGTATCCGAGGAAGGTCCGCGACCTGGCGAAGCTGGAGGCGGAGGCGGTCGAGATCGGGTCGTACGCCAACGGCGTGATCGACGGGCTGCTCCAGACCGAGGAGTACGCGCAAGCTCTGTACCGCGAGCGGCGACCCGCCTACGCAGAGGACGACATCGAGCGCCTGGTGGCCGCTCGGATGGCCCGGCAGGTGGTCTTCGACCGCCGCCCCGCTCCCCTGCTGACCTTTGTCCAGGAAGAGGCGACGCTCCGGCGGCGGACCGGAGGCAGAATGGTCCTGCGACGCCAGCTCGAACACCTGCTTGAGCTGAGCCAGTTGCGGCATGTCGAGATCCAGGTCATGCCGATGGAGGCGGAGGAGCACGCGGGTCTGGGCGGCTCGCACCGCGTCCTTAAGCTCATGGACGGAAAGACCGTCGGGCTCAACGAGGTTCAGCTCATCAGCGGGTTGATCAGCGATCCGAGGCAGGTGCAGATCCTGGATATGCGCTACAACCTGCTCCGGTCACAGGCCCTCACGCCCCGGCTGTCGCGAGAATTCATCGAGAAACTGCTGGGAGAGACATGAGCACCCCCGAGCTGACGTGGTTCAAGAGCAGCTACAGCACCAACGACGGTCCGTCCTGCGTCGAGGTCGCCACCGCCCCCACCACCATCCACGTACGCGACTCCAAGCAACTCCCCACCGGCGGCCCCCACCTCGGCTTCACCCCGGCCGCCTGGGCGGAGTTCGTCACGTACGCGTCGCAGAACTGAATCCACCCGGGAGAGGCATGAGTACCGAGCTGATCTGGTTCAAGAGCAGCTACAGCACCAACGACGGCCCCGACTGCGTCGAGGTGGCCACCGCCCCCACCACCATCCACGTACGCGACTCCAAGCAACTCCCCACCGGCGGCCCCCACCTCGGCTTCACCCCGGCCGCCTGGGCGGAGTTCGTCACGTACGCGTCGGAGGCCTGAGCCGCAGGGACGCGTGACGAGCGGGGCTGGTCCCACAGCGGCCCGGCCCCGCGCTCCCGCGCTCGTGCCGCCCCGCGTACGGTCTGGGCGTGGCTACTCAGAGACCCCCTCGGCGATCGATAGATGATTTCGCGACCTGGCAACCCGTGCTGAGGCTCCTGCGGGCCGCCAAGGCGGGCATGGCGGCCAAGGCCGGTGCAGAGTCCATACAGGTGACGGGTCGCATCGGGCACGGCGGTTGGAGTCTGGCCCTCCCGCGCCCGACGCCACCGCGCGGTCGGGCTGCCCTGACCGAGGACATACAGGACGAGATCGACGCGGTGGAGCGGGTGCAAGCGGCGCTGGCGGAGGCCGGTGTCGACGACGTCTCGTTCTCGGCGGAGATCGACCCGGCCGGGACGGCCGTACTTCGTCTGCTCGGCCCCAGCCCGGCGGTGGAACCCGGAATCGGAACCGCTCATCCCGGTGAGCTCATCCTGGTCGAAGACGCTCTTCCCGAGCCCTGGCGCCGCCTCCCCGACCCGGCGCACGAAGCGGGGCCCGCCTCCTCGGCGGACCCGGAGTCGCTGGAGCGGACGCTGCGGGAACGGCTGCCCGACGCCATCGGCGCGACGGAGGAGGAGATCGCCGCCGCCGAGGCGCGCCTGGGCGTCCGCCTGCCCGAGGAACTCAAGGCGCTCTACCGGGTGACCCGGGCGCGCTGGGAGGACTGGGGCGACGACTACGAGGCGGCGGAAGACGTCTTCGCGGCGGTGCGCTGCGAACTCTCCTCCGTGGACGAGCTGTACATCGCCGAGGCTTCGACCCGCCACTGCCGCTGGGAGTTCGCGGCCATGGAGGCAGTCGAGACCCCGCCCGACGCCGAGGTGCAAGGCCTCGTCGGATCACCTGGGTGGATCGTCTTCGCAGAGAACGGCGGAGGAGACCAACTGGCGGTCGACCTGACGCCCGGCCCTCGCGGACACACCGGTCAGATCATCCTGATCGGCCACGAGGAGAGCGTCGGCGCCACACTGCTGGCCGACTCGCTCACCGACTGGATCCTGGACCGGGAGAGGCGCGGGCACCGGCACCGCAGCGAGGAGCCACCACGCGTGGCCCACGTCAACCACGCGAGCATCAAGAGCGTGCGGGAAGCCGCCCACCCCGGCCTGGAGGTCCTCTCGATCGGGGTGTGGGACGGCGCACCGTTCAGCCTCGCCCCGGTCACCGGGCTGCCCCGCCTGCGCACCCTCTCCGCGTACGCGGGTACGCTCGCCGACCCGCTGGAGATCGCCGAGCTCACCGGCCTGGAGTTCCTGCGACTCGGCCCGCAGGACTGGCGCGTCCTCCTGGACGCCGGCGCCGTCCCCCGGAGCCTGTCGGCCGCGTCCATCACGGCGTACGGCGGCCAGGACCCCTTGCCCGTCGTGGGCATCGCCAACGAGATCCTGGCTCTCTGGGACCGGCCCCGGATCATCCAGACCGTCCTGGAGGGAAACCTCGGACCCCTCGCGTAGGCAGGCGGAGCGGGGCGGGTACCGATGTTCCGCAGACCCCGAAACTCCCCGGCGTCACCGCACCCAGGGTGCTAGCCTCCCGTTCCGATCATCACACCATCCGCCCCTCCAGCCCCGCCCCGTCCCACCCGTTCGCCCTGCGATCCCCTTGCTGTCCCCTGCTGTCCCCTGCCGCCACCTGCCCGTTCGTCGACACGCCGCGCGCTTCCCGCGCCCGGCCCCCACCGGTCGCGTCCGCAGCCCGTATCCGAGGACCGACGTGTCTCCGACCGCCCCCGACCTGACCCGCGCGGAGTTCGACCGCTGCCGCCAGATTCCCTCCCTCGTGGACCTCCGTACCGCCGTACGCGGGAACGACTGGGACACCGTGCAGGCCTACTTCGACTTCCTGGACGACGAGGACGAACGGGCCGTGGCCGCGAACCTCGTCGCCGAGCTCAGCTCCTCCGAACGCTTCCTGGAACACCAGGTCGCCGCCCACGGGTCGCCGCTGGCCCGCACCCTGCTCGCCGCCCGCTACATCGACGTCGGCTGGGACATCCGCAGCGGGTACACGGCGGAGCACGTGTCACGGGAACAGTTCCAGCAGTTCCACGGCTGGCTGCGGCGGGCCGAGCAGCTGCTGATCGGCGTGTGCGCCGACGAACCCGCGTACGCCCTCGCCTGGTCGTACCGGCTGACGACCGCCCGGGGTCTTGAGCTCGGGGCGAGCGAGGCGCGACGGCGGTACGACCGGCTGGCCGAGCACCACCCGCACCACATCCAGGGCCAGATCCTGCTGCTCCAGCAGCTGTGCCCCAAGTGGGGAGGGCGCTGGGAGGACGCGTTCGGCTTCGCCCGGGAGTGCATGGCGGCGGCCCCGGCGGGAAGCCACGCGGGCCGGCTGGTGGTGCAGGCACACCTGGAACGCTGGCTGGACGACAGTGACGACCGGCCCAGCGACTACCTGCGCGCGGCGGAGGTGCGCGACGACATCCTGGCCGCGGCCGACCGTTCCGTACGGCACCCGGACTACCGGCCGGGCTTCCACTGGGTGGGCGACCACAACGACTTCGCGGGTGCGCTGAGTCTGGGCGGTCACTACCGGGAGGCCGCCCCGTTCTTCCGCACGCTCGGGGACAAGGCCACCGAGTACCCCTGGGGCTACTGGGGCGACCGGGAAGTGCAATTCCTCAAGCACCGCAGACGCGCGATGGCGAAGGGCTGAACCGACGATGACGCAGCAGACCGACGGCCCCGCAGCCACCACCGGGTCCGGATTCATCACCAGGACCGAGGTCGACCGCATCCCGACCCTGCTGGCGCCCACGTCCGGCGGCGGCCCGGTCACCGCGGGGCTGTACTTCCGGGTCGGCGCCGCCGACGAGACGCTGGCCACGGCCGGCCTCACCCACCTCGTGGAACACCTGGCACTGCACCGGCACGGCGTCTCGGACCTGCACTACAACGGGTCCACCGCCGCCACCCACACCCACTTCGTGGTCTCCGGCACCCCGGAGGAGGTCGTCGCCTACCTCAACGGCGTCTGCGCCTCGCTGCGGGACCTGCCGGTCGAACGCCTCGCCACCGAGCGGGAGATCCTGCGCACCGAGCAGGCGGGCCGCAGCCGGGGCCCCAACCACCAACTGCCGCTGTGGCGTTACGGGGCACGGGGCTACGGCCTCGTCAGCTACCCGGAGTACGGCACCCTGCATCTGACGGCCGACGCGGTGCGCGACTGGGCCGCGACCTGGTTCACCCGGGACAACGCGGTCCTGTGGATGACCGGCGACACCGTGCCGGAGGGCCTGGACCTGACCCTGCCCGCCGGACGGCGGCAGCCGCTGCCCGCGCCCACCTCGGCCCTGCCCGTCACCCCCGCCTACCTCACGGGCGGCAGCGGCGGAGTGGTCCTGGACGGCATCGTGCGGCGCAGCACGGCGGCGCCGCTCTTCACGGAGGTGCTGAGCCGGGCGCTCTTCACCGACCTGCGGCAGAAGGGCGGTTACTCCTACACCGCCGACTGCGGCTACCACCCGCGCGACAACGACCACGCGACCATCACCGCCTTCGCGGACGCGCTGCCGCAGAAGCAGGACGCGGTGGTCGGCGGGTTCATCGACGTCCTGGCCCGGCTGCGGGCCGGAACGATCGCCCAGGCCGAACTCGATTCGGCGCGGGCGAAGTTCGTCAAGCAGTACGAGATCCCGGACGTCGGCGCGGCCGCGCTCCCCTCGTACGCACTGAACGTGCTCACGGGGCACGAGAACCTCACCCCGGACGAGCACCGGGCGCACCTGGCCGCTGTCACCGTCGAGGACCTGCGCGACGTGGCCCGCGAACTGTACGACTCCGCGCTGATCCAGGTGCCGGGGCGGGGCGTGGACTGGGCGGGCTTCACCGAGGCACCCCAGTGGTCGGGCCCGTCGTTCGGCCCCGAACCGCTGGGCACCGTGCACCGGTCCCGGGCGAGCGACGCCGTGAGCCTGGCCGTCGGACGGGAGGCCGTCACCCTGTCCACCCCCCACGGGCGGATCTCCGTACGGTACGACGCGTGCGCCGCGATGCGCGTCTTCCCGGACGGGGCCCGGCACCTCATCGGCTTCGACGCGTTCGTGGTGGAGGTGGAGCCGACGCTGTACGCCAAGCTCACCCCGGACCGGATGGCGCTCATCGACGCGGCGGTCCCGGCCACCGCCGTCGTCCCGATGCCGGAGCGCGGCCCCGACGAGATCCCGCAGCCGGCCGCGCGACGCGGCGGGCTGAAGGGCCGGGCGCTGGGCATGCTGCGCTCGCTGCGCCCGGGACGCGGCTGAGGGGTTGGGTCCGGGACGGGGCTGAGGAGCAGGGCCGGGGGCCGTGGCTGGAGGACGGGGCCGGGCCGACAGCGGCCCGGCCTTCTCACTGCTCCACGGACAACCCGTGAACCTTTCCGCCCGCTGCGGACAACAGGGGTGACAGACACACCGACCGACGCACCCTGGAGGCGCAGTGACCGGACCACCACCTCCGGCCCGCCCGGGCACCGCGGGCGACGGCGGGGGCGACGGCAGGGACGACGCCGACGTCATCGCCCAGTCCCTCGACGAGCCCGAACTGTTCGCCGGGCTCTACGACCGGCACGCCCCGGACATCCACCGGTACGCCGCCCGCCGCCTCGGGGAGGGCGCGGCGGACGACATCACGGCGGAGACGTTCCTCATCGCGTTCCGTACGCGGGGCCGCTACGACACGGCGCACCGGATGGCCCGGCCCTGGCTGTACGGCATCGCGGCCAACCTGATCGGCAAGCACCGCCGTACCGAGGTCCGCGCGCTGAAGGCGCTGGCCCGGACCGGGCACGACCCGGTAGCCGCGTCGTGGAGCGACCGCTCGGACGACCGGATCGCCGTGCAGGCCCCCCTGGCGGGGGCGCTGGCCGCGCTGTCCCCCGGCGACCGGCACGTCCTGCTGCTGGTCGCCTGGGCGGACCTCGGCTATCAGGAGGTGGCCGAGGCGCTGCGGATCCCGCTGGGCACGGTGAGGTCCCGGCTGAACCGGGCCCGCCGCAAGGTCCGCGAGGCGCTGAGCACCGATCCCGCGTTCGTCTCGGCCGAACAGGAGCTGACCCCGTCATGGACGAAATGACCCGACTGCGGGAGCTGCGCGCCGACGCCCCCGTACCCGACCGCGCCGCCCTCGCCCCGGGCCGCGAACGGCTGACCGACACCATCGCGGGCAAGGGCCGCCGCGGCTTCCGGGCGCGGGCCGACTGGCGGATCGCCTCGCTCGGCGCGGTGGTGGCGATCACCGCGGCGGCGCTCTTCGTCACCCAGGTCGTCGACACCTCCGACCCCCGGCAGTCGGGACCGGCGACCGTGGCGGGCGACCTCGACCTGTCCGGCCCGGCGGCGGCCCTGGGCCGGGCGGCGGACTTCCTGGACCGGCAGGAGGTGCCGCCGGAGCCGCGCGCCGACCAGTGGATCTACCTCCGGGAGGTGGATGCCCAGCAGGAGAGGCAGTGGGCGGAGGTACCGGCCGAGATCCGGAAGAAGATGCAGGTCACCTACACCCCGGACTCCTGGATCCCGTACGACGACAAGGCCGCGGAGAACGACGCGTCCGACACCGACCACCAGACGGCCCGCGCGTCCTACCGGCTCGCCGCCGGCCTGCCGGAGGACCCCGAGGCGCTCCTCGCGAAGCTGCGGAAGGTCTTCCCCACGGGCAGCGGCCCCGACGGCGCCCCCGAGGCCGAGGGCGAGCACACCTTCCGCGCCCTGTCGGTGCTGCTGGAGTCGTACCCGATCCCGCCCGACGCGCTGGCCAGGATCTACCGGGCGATGGCCACGGTCGACGGCGTGGAGGTGACCGACCACCTGATCCGGGACGCCTCCGGCCGCCAGGTCATCGCCGTGACCCGCGACCACGACCAGGGGGACACCCGGCGCGAGATCCTCATCGACCCGGTGGACTACAGCTACGCGGGCGCGCGGGACGTCGTCACCAGGACACACGAGATCTCGAACCCCCACGGCCAGCCCTCCACGGTCTACCGGCGCGGCGACGTCCTGATCGACATCGCGAGGACCAGGGCGGCCGTGGTCGACGCCAAGGGCCAGAAGCCCTGACCGTACGTCTCACACGAAGCCCCGGGCGCGGCCCCGGTGTCCGGCACAGGGGAGCGGACACCGGGGCCGCGGCCGTTCCGGGGCGCGGCCCGCACTGCCCCGCCACCCACGTGACCGACCCCACCCCCCACTCCGTTAAAACTGCCGCAACAATGAAGGGTGATCACTTCGCCCGCACGGAGCCCCCAGCGTCGCACCGAGCATGCGCCGACCCCGTACGTCGACCTCTCGCGCGGTGAGTGGAGCGCGCTGCGGGACAAGACGCCGTTGCCGCTGACCGCCGACGAGGTGGAGCGGCTGCGAGGGCTCGGGGACGTCATCGATCTGGACGAGGTGCGGGACGTCTATCTGCCGCTCTCCCGGCTGCTCAACCTGTACGTCCAGGCCACCTCCGGGCTGCGCGGCGCGCTGAACACCTTCCTCGGGGACGCCGGGAACGGGCACGGGGCGCAGCGCGGGACCCCGTTCGTCATAGGGGTCGCGGGCAGTGTCGCCGTCGGGAAGTCCACCAGTGCCCGTATCCTCCAGGCGCTGCTGGCCCGCTGGCCCGAGCACCCGAGGGTCGAGCTGGTGACCACGGACGGGTTCCTGCTGCCGATGAAGGAGCTCCGGGCGCGCGGGCTGACCTCGCGCAAAGGGTTCCCGGAGTCGTACGACCGGCGGGCGCTGACCCGGTTCGTCGCGGACATCAAGGCGGGCAAGGACGAGGTGACCGCGCCCGTCTACTCGCACCTGATCTACGACATCGTCCCCGACGAGCGGCTCACCGTACGCCGCCCCGACATCCTCATCGTCGAGGGCCTCAACGTCCTCCAGCCCGCCCTGCCCGGCAGCGACGGCCGGACCAGGGTCGGGCTCGCCGACTACTTCGACTTCAGCGTGTACGTGGACGCGCGCGCCGAGGACATCGAGACCTGGTACCTGAACCGATTCCGCAAGCTGCGCGCCACGGCGTTCCAGGACCCGTCCTCGTACTTCCGCAAGTACACCCAGGTCTCCGAGGAGGAGGCGCTGGACTACGCGCGCACCATGTGGCGGACCGTCAACAAGCCGAACCTCCTGGAGAACGTGGCTCCGACGCGCGGCCGTGCCACCCTGGTGCTCCGCAAGGGTCCGGACCACAAGGTCCAGAAGCTGTCCCTGCGCAAGCTCTGACCTCTCGGCCCGGAAGGGCGTGCCGCGTGCTGCACCTGCGTCTGATCGTGCCCGCCGACACCACGGACGAGGTCGTCGCCCTCCTGGGGTCCACCGTCGGCACCGCCCACCTCGTGGTCTTGCCGGGCGCCGCCCGCTCCCCCACGGGTGACGTGGTGATGTGCGACGTGGCGCGCGAGGCCGGCGACGAGCTGATCAAGGCGCTGCGCCGGCTCGGCATCGACAGGACCGGGGCGATCAGCGTCGAGAACCTCGACCTCACCCTCTCCACGCACGCCGACAAAGCCGAGCGCGAGGCCCCGGGCGACAGCTCCGACGCGGTCCTGTGGGAGGAGCTGACGGAGGCGACGCACGAGGAGTCGACGTTCTCCGTCACCTACGTCTCCTTCCTCGCCCTCGCCACGATGCTCGCCGCCTGCGGTGTGATGCTCGACAACGCGGTGCTGATCGTGGGCGCGATGGCGGTCGGCCCGGAGTTCGGGCCGCTGGCCGGGATCTCCACGGCCGTCGTGCAGCGCGCACCGCGCCTGGTCGCCCGCTCGCTGTGGGCGCTGATCGGCGGCTTCGCTGTGGCGATGATCGTGACGGCCGGGTTCGCCTGGCTGCTGGACGTGTTCGGCCTGTTCACCCGCGACATGATCGACAGGCCCCGGCCGAACACCGGCTTCATCTGGCACCCGGACTGGATGTCGTTCGTCGTGGCGTTCCTGGCCGGCATCGCCGGGACCCTCTCCCTCACCTCGGCGAAGTCCGGGGCCCTGATCGGCGTCGCGATCTCCGTGACGACGGTCCCGGCCGCCGCCAACGCGGCCGTCGCGTTCAGCTACGCCGACTACCAGCAGACGATCGGATCGGGCCAGCAGCTCCTGGCCAACCTCGGCGGGATCGTCCTCGCGGGCACGCTGACCCTGCTGCTCCAGAAGGGGCTGTGGAGGATCCGGCGTACGCGGAAGCCCCCGGCGAGCACGCCGGGGGCCTCGGTGCGGGCGTGACGGACCGCTTCCGGGCCGGCCCGTGTCAGCTGTGGGCCGCCGCCGGCTCACGCTCCGACCGGTCGCGGACCGGGGCCAGCGCACGGCTCCACACCGTGACCTCGTCCAGCAGCGCTGCCAGGTCGTCCGCGTGGCGCTCGTCCGGCGCGAAGACGCCGGTGACCGTGGGATCGGTGAGGTCGACGCCGGTGTAGTCGAAGTCGGTGTAGGTGCTCAGGGCGACCTGGGGGCCGACATCGGCGAGCTTGAGCTCGGCGGCGATCTGCCGGAGCTGCTCGACCGCGCGCACACCCCCGTTGACCCCGTAGCCGACGAACCCGACGGCCTTGTGATGCCACTCGGCGTAGAGGTGGTCGGTGGCGTTCTTCAACGGGCCGGGGACGCCGTGGTTGTACTCCGGCGTCACGAACACATAGCCGTCGAAGGCCGCGATCGCCTCCGACCAGCGCCTGGTGTGCTCGTGGGCGTAGACCCCCCAGGCGGCCGGAGCCGGTTCGTCGAGGACCGGCAGCGCGAAGTCGGCCAGGTCGACCAGCTCCACCTCCACCCCCTCGGAGGCGGCCTTCCGGGCCGTGGTCAGGACCCAGTCGGCCACGGCCCGGCCCCTGCGGTGGGGGCGGGTGCTGCCGGTGACGATCGCGAGACGTGTCATGACGCTCTCCTCGTGCTCCTCGGACGCTCTGTAAAGTACAACGAATACTTTACCTGCTACGGTCGAGCGTGCACCAGATCGGTTCGAGAGGCAAGGAGTCATCGTGAGCCCAGAGGCGGAAACCCCGGGGCGGCCCACCGGGCGGCTGCGGCCGGCCAAGCACCAGGCGATCATGACCGGCGGCCGCGAGGTCTTCGCCCGCGACGGCTACGCGCGCGCCAGCATCGACGCCATCGCCACGGCCGCGGAAACCTCCACGCGCACGATCTACAAACACTTCGCGGACAAGCGCGCCCTGTTCGCCACGGTGATCGTCGACTCCGCCACGCAGGTCGCCGAGGCCGAGATCGCCCTGATCGAACGCCACCTCTCGACCGTCTCGGACGCGGCGGAGGTCGAGCCCGCGCTGCGCGCGTTCGCCGCCGACTGGCTCGACGACACGGGAGACTGGCTGGCCGGAATGGCCCATTCGGCGGCGCACCGGGCGCTGATCGGCCAGGTCCAGGCCGAGGCCGCGCATCTCGGCGCCGAGGTCGTCGACCGGTGGTGGCAGGCGGGCCCGGGGCGGGTCCGGGCGGAGCTGGCCGCCGTCCTCCACCGGTGGGCAGGGACCGGGCTGCTGCACATCGCCGACGCCGACCGCGCCGCCGCCCACTTCTCCCGGCTCGTCTCGGCCACCCCGGGCCCGCCCGCGTCGGCCGTCGCCGCGGACGAACGGGCGGCCTGGATCGCGGACGGCGTCGCGGTGTTCGTACGGGCGCACCGCGCCTGAGCGGCGGGCAACATCCCGTACGCACGTACGATTCGACCCGCTCCCGTAGGCGTACGGCTCGGGGAACCAGCCCACGCGCCCCGCACCCCCGTACGCGTACGTCTACGGCGCAGGGGCTCCCCCGTACGCGTACGGCTTCAGAAACTCCCGCACGCGTACGACCACCGCTCGGGCCTCACCCCAGCGCGGACTTCACCACATCGGCCAGCCGGCCCGCGACGGCGCGTGCCTGCTCGATGTCGGCGGCCTCGACCATGACCCGCACCAGCGGCTCCGTACCCGACTGGCGCAGCAGTACGCGCCCGCTCTCGCCGAGCTCCGTCTCCGCCTCGACGACCGCCGCGGCCAGCTCGGCCGAGGTGTTCACGCGGGTCTTGTCGACGTCGGGGACGTTGATGAGGACCTGGGGCAGACGCTGCATGACCCCGGCCAGGTCGGCGAGGCTCCGGCCGGTGGCGGCGACGCGGGCCGCCAGCATCAGGCCGGTCAGCGTGCCGTCGCCGGTCGTGGCGTGGTCCAGGACGATGACGTGGCCGGACTGCTCGCCGCCCAGCGCGAAGCCCTCGGCCTTCATCGACTCCAGGACGTACCGGTCGCCGACCGCCGTCTGGACCAGCCGGATGCCCTCGCGCTCCATGGCCAGCTTGAAGCCGAGATTCGACATGACCGTGCCGACCACGGTGTCCTTGCGCAGCTGCCCGGCCTCCCGCATGGCGAGGGCCAGCACCGCGAGGATCTGGTCGCCGTCGACCTCCTCGCCCGCCGCGTCCACGGCCAGGCAGCGGTCGGCGTCGCCGTCGTGCGCGATGCCGAGGTCGGCCCCGTGCTCGACGACGGCGGCACGCAGCAGCTCCAGGTGGGTGGAGCCGCAGCCGTCGTTGATGTTCAGGCCGTCCGGGTCGGCCCCGATGGTGACGACCTGGGCGCCGGCCCGGGCGAACGCGGCGGGCGAGACCCGGGCGGCGGCGCCGTGCGCCTCGTCCAGGACGACCTTCAGCCCGTCGAGCCGGTTGGGGAGGACGCCGATGAGGTGGGCGACGTACCGGTCGAAGCCCTCCGCGTACTCGGTGACCCGGCCGACGCCCGCACCGGTCGGGCGGTCCCACGGCGCACCGGTGCGGTGCTGCTCGTAGACCGTCTCGATCCGGTCCTCCAGCTCGTCGGCGAGCTTGTGGCCGCCGCGCGCGAAGAACTTGATGCCGTTGTCGGGCATCGCGTTGTGGCTGGCGGAGAGCATCACGCCGAGGTCGGCGTCGAGCACCCCGGTGAGGTGGGCGACCGCGGGCGTCGGCAGCACGCCGACGCGCAGCACGTCCACCCCGGCGCTGGCCAGGCCCGCCACGACGGCGGCCTCCAGGAACTCTCCGGATGCCCGCGGATCACGTCCGACCACGGCGGTCGGGCGATGGCCCGCGAAGGTGCCTGCCTCGGCGAGTACGTGCGCCGCCGCGACCGAGAGACCGAGCGCCAGCTCGGCCGTCAGATCGGCGTTGGCGACACCCCGTACTCCATCCGTACCGAAGAGTCGTCCCACTGGTGTCCTCCGAAGTGCTCCGAAACCACAAACCACTACTGCACAGCAAACGAACTGAGAAACCAACAACGAAAGCGGCGAAAAGCCACAAAAAGGCATGCCGGACGGCATCGCTCGGGCCCGGCGCGGGCATGGGCGCGGGCTGGGCACGGGTATGACGCAACCGGACCGATGAACGTCTCATGCCGTTATACGCCCGCGAGCGTCGATAAACGAACGCCCCGGCAGCACGGAGTGTGCCGCCGGGGCGTTCGTGACAGTCGAGCAGGCGATATTTAGCGCTTGCTGTACTGCGGGGCCTTACGGGCCTTCTTGAGACCGGCCTTCTTGCGCTCGACCGCACGGTCGTCGCGGGAGAGGAAGCCGGCCTTCTTCAGCGTGGCGCGGTTGTTGTCCACGTCCGCCTCGTTCAGCGCGCGGGCCACGCCGAGGCGCAGGGCGCCGGCCTGACCGGAGACGCCGCCACCCGAGATGCGGGCGATGACGTCGTAGCGGCCGTCGAGCTCGAGCACCTTGAAGGGCTCGTTGACTTCCTGCTGGTGCACCTTGTTGGGGAAGTAGTCCTCAAGGGTGCGACCGTTGATCTTCCACTTGCCGGTGCCCGGAACGATCCGGACGCGGGCGATGGCGTTCTTGCGACGGCCCAGGCCGGCGGCGGGCTGCGGGTCACCGAAGCGGCCCGCGAGGGACTCGCTGGTGTACTCGCCCTCGACGGGAACCTCGGACTCGAAGGTGGTCACCTCGGCGAAGGTCTCCTCGCCCTCGGTGCCCTCGACGGGGTTCTCAACAGTGGTCTCGGCCACGATTCTCCTCAGATCTTTCTGTACGTCTTAGGGGGTGGCCGGAACTACTGCGCGACCTGGGTGATCTCGAACGGGACCGGCTGCTGAGCAGCGTGCGGGTGCTGGTCGCCCGCGTAGACCTTGAGCTTCGAGAGCACCTGACGGCCCAGGGTGTTCTTGGGGATCATGCCCTTGATGGCCTTCTCGACGGCCTTCTCGGGGTTCTTCGCCAGCAGCTCGTCGTAGCGCACCGAACGGAGACCGCCCGGGAAGCCCGAGTGGCGGTACGCCATCTTCTGGGTCTTCTTGTTGCCGGACAGGTGCACCTTGTCGGCGTTGATGATGATGACGAAGTCGCCCATGTCCATGTGGGGGGCGTAGACCGCCTTGTGCTTCCCACGGAGGAGGTTGGCGGCCGTGGTGGCCAGACGGCCCAGGACGATGTCCTGAGCGTCAATGATGTGCCACTGGCGAGTGACATCGCCGGGCTTGGGGCTGTACGTACGCACTTCGTAGCCTTCGCTTCTTAGTGGATGAGGTCCAGACAACACATGGCACCCCTGAAGCGATCATGCAGCTGGGGCTCACACTGCCGGGACGCTGCCCGTATGCGAGCCACTGGTAACTGCTCCAGAGAACCTACGTAGGGGCCCTGAGCGCCACGGGGGCGCGGCCGATACGCATAACAAAGGGGAAGCCTACCGTCGACCCCCCGCAGGGTCAAAACGCCCCTGAGGACAACAGCCCAGCCGCACAAATCCAGCCCCGCCGGCGTTTGAGGCGATCTTTCCAGCCCCGCCGCACAAATCCAGCCCCGCCGGCGTTTGAGGCGCGGGGGCCCGGGGGCAGCGCCCCCGCAACGGCGCCGCACGGCACACCGCACCCGCACCCCCACCCGCACCCCCACCAAGCTCACCGCGCCCGCTCAACCCTCCGCTCGTCCCACACCGGCTCCGGAGTCTCCCGCACCACCCCGTCCGACCCGAACACCAGATACCGGTCGAACGACTTCGCGAACCACCGGTCGTGCGTGACGGCCATCACCGTCCCGTCGTACACCTCCAGCCCGTCCTGCAACGCCTCCGCCGACTCCAGGTCCAGGTTGTCCGTCGGCTCGTCCAGGAGCAGTGCCGTGGTCCCCGCCAGCTCCAGCAGCAGGATCTGGAACCGCGCCTGCTGCCCGCCGGACAGCCGCTCGAAGGCCTGGTCACCCTGCCGCTCCAGCTCGTACCGCCGCAGCACCCCCATCGCCCCGCCCCGGTCCTTGGCGTGCTCGGACCAGAGGATCTCCACCAGCGTCTTCCCCAGCAGCTCCGGGTGCGCGTGCGTCTGCGCGAAGTGCCCGGGCACCACCCGCGCCCCCAGCTTCCACTCCCCCGTGTGCGCCACCGGCTCCCCCGCCAGCAGCCGCAGGAAGTGCGACTTGCCGGACCCGTTGGAGCCGAGGACCGCGACGCGTTCCCCGTAATAGATCTCCAGGTCGAACGGCTTCATCAGCCCGGTCAGCTCCAGGCCCTTGCAGGTCACCGCCCGCACCCCGGTCCGCCCGCCGCGCAGCCGCATCGTGATGTCCTGCTCGCGCGGCGGCTCCGGCGGCGGCCCGGCCTCCTCGAACTTCTTGAAGCGGGTCTGCATCGCGTGGTAGCGGTTCGCCATGTCCGGGCTGTTCGCCGCCTGCTGCCGCATCCGCAGGACGAGCGCCTTCAGCCGGGCGTGCTCCTCCTGCCAGCGCCGCAGCAGCTCCTCGAACCGCGCGAACCGCTCCTTGCGCGCGTCGTGGTACGTGGCGAAGCTCCCGCCGTGCACCCACACATCGCTGCCCGCCGGGCTCGGCTCGACGCTGACGATCTTTTCGGCGGCCCGGGACAGCAGCTCCCGGTCGTGGGAGACGAAGAGGACCGTCTTACGGGTCTCCTTCAGCTTCTCCTCCAGCCACCGCTTCCCCGGCACGTCCAGATAGTTGTCCGGCTCGTCCAGGAGCAGCACCTCGTCGGGCCCGCGCAGCAGCGCCTCCAGCACCAGCCGCTTCTGCTCGCCGCCGCTGAGCGTGCGCACCTCGCGCCACTGCGCCTTCTCGTACGGGACGCCCAGCGCGGCCGTCGTGCACATGTCCCAGACCGTCTCGGCCTCGTACCCCCGCGCCTCCGCCCAGTCGCTCAGCGCCTGCGCGTACGCCATCTGCGCGGCCTCGTCGTCGACGGTGAGGATCTTCTCCTCGGCCGCGTCAACGGCCTTCGCGGCTTCCTTGATCCGGGGCTGGGCCACGGACACCAGCAGGTCCCGTACGGTCCGCTCGTCCCGCACCGAGCCCACGAACTGCGGCATCACGCCGAGCCCGCCGCTCACCGACACCGTGCCGCCGTGCGGCTGGAGCTCACCGGCGAGGAGGCGCAGCAGGGTCGTCTTGCCCGCCCCGTTCGCCCCGACGAGCGCGACGACGGCTCCGTCGGCCACCCGGAACGAGGCATCGCCGAGCAGCACCCGCCCGTCCGGAAGGTAGTACTCAAGATGGCCCGCTTCGAGATGTCCCATACCGAGCATTGTCACGGTCCGCGAACTCCTGGCCCAACCGGTTTACCGCACCCCCTAAACTGCGCGCATGAGCTTTGGGCAAGGGGGGGCCTCCTGGGGGCCCGGGGGCGACGGGACACCTGACTGGGCGGCACTGGCGGATCAGTCCGCCGCGCGCGCCCGCCGGAAGCGGCTGATGATGATCGGCGGCGGCGCACTGGCCACCGTGGCGATCGGCGCGATCGTGACCACCGCCGTCGTCACGTCGAACGGCGGCGGCACCGGCAAGGCCGACAAGAAGGCGAGCCAGCTCCCCGCCCCCGCCGACCTGCCCGAGGACACCTCCGCGCCCGCGCCCTCCTTCTCCTCGGTCGCGCCGCCGCCCCCGCCGAACCCCAAGGACTACATATCCAGCGCCGAGAAGGACAAGGCGCCGGTCACCGTCGACGGGTTCTTCCCCGGCAAGAAGCTCACCATGGGCGACCGCGTCCACCTCAAGGGCGCGACCAGCAGCTCCGCGAAGTGCGCGACGGGCACCCAGGGCGCCCTGGGCTCCGTCCTCACGAACAACGGCTGTAAGCAGCTCATCCGGGCCACCTACCGCAAGGACGGGGTGGCCGTCACGGTCGGCGTCGCCGTCTTCGACACGGAGGCCCGCGCGAAGAAGGCCGTCGACCAGTCCTCGGGCGGCCTCGCCTCGCTGAGCGGCGGAGGCGTCGCCACCTTCTGCCGGGGCGGCACGGTCTGCCTGCGCACCTCCAACTCGTACGGCCGCTACGCCTACTTCACCATCGGCGGCTTCCTCGACGGCAAGCGGGTCACCACCGCCGACGAGAACGTCTACGCGGTCAACAAGGACCTGACGAACTTCACGTTCCGTCAGATCCACCGCCGCGGCCAGCTCCAGGCGTCGCAGGCCGCCGCCGACCCCAACGGCTGACCCGACGCCCGGAGTTCGGGGATCAGCAGCAGCCCGGCCCCGGCAACGTCCGTACGTTCCGGGCCTCTTCGGCCCGCGCCGCCAGCAAGTCGTCCGCCGGGTAGGCCACTTCCTCCAGCGTCAGCCCGTGCGGGCGCACCACGTGCACCCCGGGGTCGCGCACCTTCGCGGCCAGCACCTCAGCGGGCCAGGACGCCGGCCGCCGCCCGTCGCCGACGAACAGCGCCGCCCCGATCAACGCCCGCACCATGTTGTGGCAGAACGCGTCCGCCTGCACGGTCGCGGTGAGGACCCCGGACTCCGGATCCCGTACCCAGCTCAGCTTCTGGAGCGTACGGATGGTCGTCGCGCCCTCGCGCTTCTTGCAGTACGCGGCGAAGTCGTGCTCGCCGACCATCAGCGCGGCCGCCTCGTTCATCGCGTCCAGGTCCAACGGCCGGTCGTGCCACAGCACATGACCGCGGGTCAGCGGATCGACGCCGCCGGGCCGGTCGCCGACACGGTAGGCGTACCGCCGCCACAGCGCGGAGAAGCGCGCGTTGAACCCCGGCGGTGCGGGGGCCGCGCGCCAGATCCGTACGTCCAGCGGCAGCCGCCCCGCCAGCCGCCTCAGCAGCTTCTCCTCGTGCTCGGCCCAGACCGCCTCCGGCAGATCGACATGGGCCACCTGGCCGCGCGCGTGCACCCCGGCGTCCGTGCGGCCCGCGACCGTCAGGTCGTACGTCACCGCCGAACGGGTCACGGTCCGCAGCGCGTCCTCGATCTCGCCCTGCACCGTGCGCCGGCTGGTCTGCTTCGCCCAGCCGGAGAAGTCCTTGCCGTCGTAGGACAGGTCCAGTCGTACCCGTACGAAACCGGGCTCGGCCTGGTCACTCACCGCGTCTCCCTCTCCACACCCTGGTCAGCGAAACGGGCCCGCACCGCCCCGAAGGGTGATGCGGGCCCGTTCCGTGGTCCGTCTCAGAACGCTCAGGCGTCCTTGGACTCCGCGTCGTCGGCCGGCTTGGCGTCCTCGACGGCCTCGGCCGCGGGGGCCTCGTCCTTCTTGAGGGCGTCTTCCTTGACCGCACGCTTCGTGGCGGCCTCGGCCTCACCGGTGGCCTGCTGGGCCACGGTCAGCGCCTCGACCAGCTCGATGACCGCCATCGGGGCGTTGTCGCCACGACGGTTGCCGATCTTGGTGATACGGGTGTAACCACCGGGGCGGTTCTCGTACCGGGGAGCGATCTCGGTGAAGAGCGTGTGGACGACGCTCTTGTCCGTGATCGTCTGGAGCACCAGGCGACGGTTGTGGATGTCGCCCTTCTTCGCCTTGGTGACGAGGCGCTCGGCGACGGGGCGCAGGCGACGGGCCTTGGCCTCGGTCGTCGTGATGCGGCCGTGCTCGAACAGCGACTTCGCCAGGTTGGCGAGAAGCAGACGCTCGTGCGCGGCGCTGCCGCCCAGACGGGCACCCTTGGCGGGACGCGGCATGGTGATTCTCCTTGTGTGCTGCACCGGCCGTATCAGGTACCGGTGTCAGTTCCCGCGAGGCGGTCGCCCCACGGAAGTCATAGCTGCCGGTCGGGCTGATATATCAAGCCCGACCGGCATTCGCGCCGGACATCAGCCAAATTCAAGCCTGCCCGACCTTCGCCGGACATCAGCCAAATTCAAGCCCGTCCGGAGATTGAGGACAAAGCCTCAGCCCCGGCCCGGGGGCACCCTCAAAACCGGGCACCCCCAGCCGGGAGGCGACTCAGTACTGCTCGGTCTCCACGAAACCCGCATCCGCGTCGTCGTCGGCGCCGAAGGCGTCAGCCGCAGCAGTCGGGTCGAAGCCGGGAGGCGAGTCCTTCAGCGCGAGGCCCATACCGGCCAGCTTCGCCTTGACCTCGTCGATCGACTTCGCACCGAAGTTGCGGATGTCGAGCAGGTCCGCCTCGGAACGCGCCACGAGCTCACCCACGGAGTGGATGCCCTCGCGCTTGAGGCAGTTGTACGAACGGACCGTGAGCTCCAGCTCCTCGATCGGCAGAGCCAGATCGGCGGCGAGAGCGGCGTCCGTCGGGGACGGGCCCATGTCGATGCCCTCGGCGTCGATGTTGAGCTCGCGCGCCAGACCGAACAGCTCGACCAGGGTCTTACCGGCCGACGCCATGGCGTCACGGGGACGCATGGCCTGCTTGGTCTCGACGTCGACGATCAGCTTGTCGAAGTCGGTGCGCTGCTCGACACGGGTCGCCTCGACCTTGTACGTGACCTTGAGCACCGGCGAGTAGATGGAGTCGACCGGGATGCGGCCGATCTCCTGGCCGACCTGCTTGTTCTGGACGGCGGAGACGTAGCCGCGACCGCGCTCGACGGTCAGCTCCATCTCCAGCTTGCCCTTGCCGTTGAGCGTGGCGAGAACGAGGTCGGGGTTGTGCACCTCGACACCGGCCGGGGGCGCGATGTCGGCGGCGGTGACCAGACCCGGGCCCTGCTTGCGCAGGTACATCACGACCGGCTCGTCGTGCTCCGAGGAGACGACCAGCTGCTTGATGTTGAGGATGAGGTCGGTGACGTCCTCCTTGACGCCCGGCACGGTGGTGAACTCGTGCAGGACACCGTCGATCCGGATGCTGGTGACAGCGGCACCGGGGATCGAGGAGAGGAGCGTACGGCGGAGGGAGTTGCCGAGGGTGTAGCCGAAGCCCGGCTCCAGCGGCTCGATCACGAACCGGGAGCGGAACTCGTCGACGACCTCTTCGGTCAGCGACGGACGCTGAGCGATAAGCATGCGGTGATCCTTCAGTCGTGGGCACCCACTATTTGATGCCCGACAGATGTAACAAGGGTACGGGCGGTACGCCCCGTAAGAGGTGTACCGCCCGGACCCGGCGCTACTGACGCACGGCCGTCACCGGCCGTAGCGGGTCAGACGCGACGACGCTTCGGCGGACGGCAGCCGTTGTGCGGCGTCGGGGTGACGTCCTGGATCGAGCCGACCTCAAGGCCGGTGGCCTGGAGGGAGCGGATCGCGGTCTCACGGCCGGAGCCGGGACCCTTGACGAAGACGTCGACCTTGCGCATGCCGTGCTCCTGCGCGCGGCGGGCGGCCGACTCGGCGGCCATCTGCGCGGCGAAGGGGGTGGACTTGCGCGAGCCCTTGAAGCCGACGTGGCCGGCGGAGGCCCAGGAGATCACGTTGCCCGAGGGGTCCGTGATCGAGACGATGGTGTTGTTGAACGTGCTCTTGATGTGCGCGTGGCCGTGAGCGACGTTCTTCTTTTCCTTGCGACGCACCTTCTTGGCTGCGCCCTGACGACCCTTGGGGGGCATGTCTTGACTCCAGATGGAGAGGGGAGGTGATCGGTCCTACAGCGAAGACCGCTGGTTGCTGCGTGCTCCGGGAGACCGGAGGTCCGCAGTGCGTCCGCTGAGGACTACTTCTTGCCCGGCTTCTTCTTACCGGCGATGGCGCGACGCGGGCCCTTGCGGGTACGCGCGTTCGTGCTGGTGCGCTGACCGTGGACGGGCAGGCCACGACGGTGGCGGATGCCCTGGTAGCAGCCGATCTCGACCTTGCGGCGGATGTTCGCCTGGACCTCGCGGCGGAGGTCACCCTCGGTGCGGAGGTTGGCGTCCACGTGCTCGCGGATCTTGACGAGGTCTTCCTCGGCCAGGTCGCGAACGCGGGTGTTCGGGTTCACGCCGGTGGCGGCGAGGATCTCCTTGGACCGGGTGCGCCCGATACCGAAGACGTAGGTGAGGGCAACCTCCACGCGCTTTTCGCGCGGGATGTCAACACCTGAAACGCGTGCCATTCAATGGCTCCAGTTGTTAGATCGGGGGTCTTCCGCAGTTCCACTCCCGACCGCCGACCGCTCCCGAGGAGCAGTGGTACGTCCGGGTCCCCGGCCCCCGCCGGAGGTGTCGTCAGCCGTGGCTTGGACGGGTACTGCGTATGTACGTATTACGTGCGTCGCGCGAAGAACTGCGAGATGCAGGAGGTCGTGCGTCAGCCCTGGCGCTGCTTGTGGCGCAGGTTGTCGCAGATGACCATGACCCGACCGTGACGGCGGATCACCTTGCACTTGTCGCAGATCTTCTTGACGCTCGGCTTGACCTTCATGGGATGTCAGGTTCTCCGGGTCAGTGCCATCACCCGCCGAAACGGGGTGGGGGCAAGATCTACTTGTAGCGGTAGACGATCCGGCCACGCGTCAGGTCGTACGGAGAGAGCTCCACCACAACCCGGTCATCGGGGAGGATACGGATGTAGTGCATCCGCATCTTGCCGCTGATGTGCGCCAGGACCTTGTGACCGTTCTGGAGCTCCACCTTGAACATTGCGTTCGGGAGGGACTCGATCACGGTGCCCTCAATCTCGATGGCACCTTGCTTCTTGGCCACGCTTCGCCTTTCGAATCGGCTACCTTGATCGGCTCCCGCGATCCCGTACCTGCCATGCGATTGCATGTGGGCACACGGATGCACCAGAGCCGACGAGTCAGTCTACGTCAGCGGACCCCAAAAGACGAATCCGTCAAGTTTGCCCACTCCCGGTGATCCTTAGACCTGCCGGAAGGGTTGTGTCAGCCCAGGGGGTCCGGCGCGGCCTCGATGCCGTACTGCGCGAGCTTCGCCTTGCCGCAGTCCGGCGAGGTCAGGACCAGCGGGCCCTGCTCGGTCAGCGCGATGGAGTGCTCCCAGTGCGAGGACCAGGTGCCGTCCGTCGTGATGACCGTCCAGTCGTCGGCGAGGGTCTCCGTCCGCGCCGTACCGAGCGAGACCATGGGCTCGATCGCCAGGCAGACGCCCGGGACCAGCTTGATGCCCTTGCCGCGCTTGCGGGAGACGTAGTTCAGCAGATGCGGGTCCATGTGCATCTCGGTGCCGATGCCGTGGCCGCCGAAGTCCTCGATGATCCCGTACTTCCCGGTCGCCGGGCGGGGCTGGCGGCGGATGTAGGTCTCGATGGCCCGGGAGATGTCGACGAGGCGGTTGTTCACCTTCATCGCGGCGATCCCGGCCCACATGGACTCCTCGGTGACCCGGGAGAGCTCGACCAGCTCCGGAGCGTGACCGGTGCCCACGAAGGCGGTGTAGGCCGCGTCGCCGTGCCAGCCGTCCACGATCGCGCCGGCGTCGATCGAGATGATGTCGCCGTCCTTGAGGACCGTCTTCCCGTCCGGGATGCCGTGGACGACGACCTCGTTGACCGAGGTGCAGATGGTCGCGGGGAACCCGCCGTACCCGAGGAAGTTCGACGTGGCGCCGTGGTCGGCGATCACCTTGCGGGCGACCTGGTCCAGGTCGTGCGTGGTGGCCCCGGGCACGGCCGCCTCACGGGTGGCGGCGTGAATGGCAGCGACCACCAGGCCCGCCTCGCGCATCTTCGCGATCTGCTCGGGGGTCTTGATCTGCACCATTGCTCGGCGCCTCTCTGCATCGACGGTGACGGGTACGGCTCGGCGTGTTCAACGATACGGGGGCAAGCAGTCGGCCGCGGCGCCCAGAGGCGCCGCGGCCGGCTTGCACAGCGGGTGGTACGGGGGTGACGCTCAGCCCTCGTCGGAGGGCTTCAGCGCCGCCATGGCGCGGGCGGTCACGTCCGCGACCTCGCCGAGCGCGGAGATGGTCACTACCAGGCCCTGGGCCCGGTAGTAGTCGATGATCGGCTCGGTCTGCGTGTGGTAGACCTCCAGCCGGGTACGCACCGTCTCCTCGCTGTCGTCGTGGCGCTGGTACAGCTCGCCACCGCAGACGTCGCAGACGCCCTCGGTCTTCGGCGGGCTGTACGACAGGTGGAAGACGTGCGCGCTGTCCCGGCGGCAGACGCGGCGGCCCGCGATCCGCTTCACGACCTCGTCCTCGGGGACCTCCAGATCGAGGACCGCGTCGAGCTTCACGCCCTCGTCCTTGAGCATCACGTCAAGGGCTTCGGCCTGGCCCACGTTCCGCGGGAAGCCGTCCAGCAGGAAGCCGTTCACGGCGTCCGACTGGGACATGCGGTCCTTGGCCATCCCGATGGTGACCTCGTCCGGCACCAGCTGACCCGCGTCGATGTAGGCGCGGGCCTGCTTGCCAAGGTCGGTGCCCTGGCTCATGTTGGCGCGGAAGAGGTCGCCCGTGGAGATGTGCGGAATCGACAGGTTCTCGGCAAGGTACGCAGCCTGCGTTCCCTTGCCGGCACCCGGAGGCCCGACGAGGACGATTCGCATCAGCGGAGGAACCCTTCGTAATTGCGCTGCTGGAGCTGACTCTCGATCTGCTTCACGGTCTCCAGACCCACACCCACGATGATGAGGATGCTCGTCCCGCCGAACGGGAAGTTCTGGTTCGCACCGCCGAAGCCTGCCAACGCCATCGTCGGCACAAGAGCGATCAGGCCCAGGTACAGCGATCCCGGCCAAGTGATCCTGTTGAGCACGTAGCTCAGATACTCGGCAGTAGGTCGGCCTGCCCGGATACCCGGGATGAAGCCACCATACTTCTTCATGTTGTCGGCGACTTCGTCGGGGTTGAACGAGATGGCCACATAGAAGAAGGCGAAGAACACGATGAGTACGAAGTACGTCGCGATGTAGTACGGGTGCGTGCCCGTCACGAAGTTGTCCTGGATCCAGGTCGCCCAGCCCGCTTGGGAGTTGGAGAACTGGACGATCAACGCCGGGATGTAGAGCAGCGACGAGGCGAAGATGACCGGAATCACACCGGCCTGGTTCACCTTGAGCGGGATGTACGTGGACGTACCGCCGTAGGACCGGCGGCCGATCATGCGCTTCGCGTACTGCACCGGGATGCGGCGCTGGGCCTGCTCGACGAAGACGACGAGGCCGACCATCACGAAGCCGATGAGGATGACCGTGCCGAACTCGATCCAGCCGTCGGCCAGCTTGCCGCTCTCCTTGATGGCCCACAGGGCGCCGGGGAACGTGGCGGCGATCGAGATGAACATGAGGATCGACATGCCGTTGCCGATGCCGCGGTCGGTGATCAGCTCACCGAGCCACATGACGGCGGCCGTACCGGCGGTCATCGTGAGGACCATGATGATCGTGGTGAAGACCGACTTGTCCGCGACGATCTGGTCGCCCACGGAGCAGTTCTGGAAGAGCGCACCGCTGCGGGCGGTGGCGACGAGGCCGGTGCCCTGGAGGACGGCCAGCGCGACCGTCAGATAACGCGTGTACTGCGTGATCTTCGCCGTGCCGGACTGCCCTTCCTTCTTCAGGGCTTCCAGGCGCGGGATCACGACGGTCAGCAGCTGGAGAATGATGCTGGCCGTGATGTACGGCATGATGCCGAGCGCGAAGATGGTGATCTGCAACAGGGCGCCACCGCTGAACATCTGCATCAGACCGAGGAGGCCACCCGAGTCGGCCTGGTCGATGCACTGCTGCACCTTCGCGTAGTCGACGCCGGGAGCCGGGATGTGCGCCCCGAGCCGGTAGATCACGATGATGCCGAGCGTGAAGAGCAGCTTCTTGCGCAGGTCGGGCGTCTTGAACGCTCGGGCGAACGCGGTGAACACGGTGCCTCCTGCGACCCCCGCGCTATGCGTCAGAGGCGACGGGTCTGGATGGGACTGGATGGGATCGGATACAAGGCAGCCCTACATCGTAAGGAGGCCACAAAAGATGAACGGCGCTACCCTACCCGGCCCGGGACTGAGCAGGAAACACGCGCCGCACACCCGTGCGCGGACCGCCTCCCGGCCCGTGCCGCGAAAGACCGGCCAAGCCACACCATTTGGGACGTGAACGCCCCTCCGCTCCCCCACCGCCGGTGCGGTGGACACTCGTTCAACCTTTCCCGAGCCTTTACGGTTCCCGTATATCGCCCCGAAATGGTTCCGGGCACGAAAAAGCCCGGCCGGCCACCTCCGAAGAGGCAGCCGGCCGGGCTCAGTTCTGTCCCGGGGCTCAGACGAGCTCGGTGACCGTACCGCCGGCGGCGGTGATCTTCTCCTTGGCGGAGCCGGAGACGGCGTCAACCGAAACCTGCAACGCGACGGAGATCTCGCCCTGTCCGAGGACCTTGACGAGGTGGTTGTTGCGCACGGCACCCTTGGCGACCAGGTCGGCCACCGTGACCTCTCCACCCTCGGGGTAGAGCGTCGCGAGCTTGTCCAGGTTCACGACCTGGTACTCCGTGCGGAACGGGTTCTTGAAGCCCTTGAGCTTCGGGAGACGCATGTGGAGGGGCATCTGGCCACCCTCGAAGCGCTCCGGAACCTGGTAACGGGCCTTCGTACCCTTGGTACCACGGCCTGCGGTCTTACCCTTGGACGCCTCACCACGACCCACACGGGTCTTGGCGGTCTTGGCGCCCGGGGCAGGCCGGAGGTTGTGGGCCTTCAGCGGGCTGTTCTCCGCCATGTCAGTCAACCTCCTCAACCGTCACGAGGTGGCGGACGGTCTGCACCATGCCGCGGAACTCGGGGCGGTCCTCCTTGACAACCGAGTCGTTCAGGCGCTTGAGCCCGAGCGAACGCAGGGTGTCGCGGTGGTTCTGCTTGCTGCCGATGTACGACTTCGTCTGCGTGATCTTGAGGCGAGCCATTACGCACCCGCTCCCGCACGCGCACGAAGCAGAGCCGCGGGGGCGACGTCCTCGAGGGGCAGACCGCGGCGGGCCGCGATCTCCTCGGGACGCTGCAAGCCCTTCAGGGCCTCCACGGTCGCGTGCACGATGTTGATCGCGTTGGACGAGCCAAGCGACTTCGACAGGATGTCGTGAACGCCGGCGCACTCGAGCACGGCACGCACCGGGCCACCGGCGATAACACCGGTACCGGGGGAAGCCGGCTTGAGCAGGACGACGCCCGCTGCCTTCTCGCCCGTGATCGGGTGAGGGATGGTGCCCTGGATGCGGGGGACCTTGAAGAAGTTCTTCTTGGCCTCTTCGACACCCTTGGCGATGGCCGCGGGAACTTCCTTGGCCTTGCCGTATCCGACACCGACCGTGCCGTCACCGTCGCCCACCACGACCAGCGCGGTAAAGCTGAAGCGACGACCACCCTTCACAACCTTGGCGACGCGGTTGATCGCGACGACGCGCTCGACGTACGCGGTCTTCTCGGCGGCTGCGCCACCGTCACGGCCCTTCCGGTCCCGCCGCTCGCCGCCACCGGCACCGCTGCCGCGGCGCTGGGGTCCAGCCATGGGAATTACCTCTCTCTGTTACGTCCGCTGTGCGTAGGAACCGGGGCTTAGAACTTCAGCCCGGCTTCACGGGCGGCGTCAGCCAGAGCGGCAATCCGCCCGGCGTACTGGTTACCACCGCGGTCAAACACGACGGCCTCGACGCCTGCGGCCTTGGCACGCTCGGCGACCAGGGCGCCGACCTGCTTGGCCTGGGCGCTCTTGTCACCCTCGCCACCACGGATCGAGGTGTCCAGGGTCGACGCCGAGGCGAGCGTGTGGCCCGCGATGTCGTCGATGACCTGGGCCACGATGTGGCGGTTGGAACGCGTCACGACCAAGCGGGGACGCTCCGGCGAGCCGGAGATGTGCTTGCGGACGCGGATGTGGCGCCGCTTGCGGGCAGCGCGCTTGTACGCGTCGCCCTTGGCGATCTTCACACCGTATGCCATGGCTACTTACCAGCCTTTCCGACCTTGCGGCGGATGACCTCGCCCGCGTACTTGACGCCCTTGGCCTTGTACGGGTCGGGCTTCCGCAGCTTGCGGATGTTGGCGGCCACCTCGCCGACCTTCTGCTTGTCGATGCCCTCGACGCTGAGCTTCGTGGGCGACTCGACCTTGAAGGTGATGCCTTCCGGCGCCTCGATGAGGATCGGGTGGCTGTAGCCCAGGGCGAACTCCAGGTTGGAGCCCTTCGCCTGGACGCGGTAACCGACACCGCTGATCTCGAGCGCCTTGGAGTAACCCGCGGTCACGCCGGTGATCATGTTCGCCACCAGCGTGCGGGACAGGCCGTGGAGGGCCTTGTTCTGACGCTCGTCGTTCGGGCGGGTGACGTTGAGAACGCCGTCCTCACCCTTGGAGACCTCGATCGGCGCGGCGACGGTGTGCGTGAGGGAACCCTTGGGGCCCTTCACCGCGACCGTACGGCCATCGATGGTGACGTCCACACCGGCGGGAACCTGGATGGGGAGCTTGCCGATTCGCGACATGAGCTTTCCTTCCTTTCCCGACTACCAGACGTAGGCGAGGACTTCCCCACCTACGCCCTTCTTGCCTGCCTGCTGGCCGGTCAGGAGACCGTGGGACGTGGAGATGATCGCCACGCCCAGGCCGCCGAGGACCTTCGGCAGGTTGGTGGACTTTGCGTAAACACGCAGACCCGGCTTCGAGATGCGCTTGATGCCGGCGATCGAACGCTCGCGGTTCGGGCCGAACTTCAGCTCCAGGACGAGGTTCTTGCCGACCTCGGCGTCCTCGACCTTCCAGCCGGTGATGAAGCCCTCCTGCTGGAGGATCTCCGCGATGTGCGACTTGATCTTGCTGTGCGGCATCACGACGGAGTCGTGGTACGCCGAGTTCGCGTTACGCAGACGCGTGAGCATGTCTGCGATGGGATCAGTCATGGTCATGAATTGGCCTTCGGCCTCTCTCGCCGGGGTTTCCTGTATGCGCCATCCCTCTCCCCACTCACTGGCGGGACGGGTGCGGTGCGGGGACCTACGGCGTAGTAAGTCGGTCTTGGGCGGCAGGCGCCCAACCCTTCAAGCCTACGGCATGAAAGGTGGGGCTCCTGCCGACCAGATGCTTACCGAGAGTCTCCGGGAACTTCCAACGCCCAGGGGGCGAAGGAGAGTTACCAGGAGCTCTTGGTCACGCCCGGCAGCTCGCCACGGTGAGCCATCTCACGAAGGCACACGCGGCACAGGCCGAACTTGCGGTAGACGGAGTGGGGCCGGCCGCAGCGCTGGCAGCGGGTGTACCCGCGGACGCCGAACTTCGGCTTACGGGCGGCCTTAGCGATCAGAGCCTTCTTCGCCACGGTCAGTTCTCCTTGAACGGGAAGCCGAGGTGACGAAGCAGGGCACGACCCTCGTCGTCGTTGGTCGCCGTGGTGACCACGGTGATGTCCATGCCCCGGACCCGGTCGATCTTGTCCTGGTCGATCTCGTGGAACATGACCTGCTCCGTGAGACCGAAGGTGTAGTTGCCACGGCCGTCGAACTGCTTCGGCGACAGGCCACGGAAGTCACGGATACGCGGCAGCGCGAGCGACAGCGTACGGTCCAGGAACTCCCACATCCGGTCACCGCGGAGGGTGACGTGGCAGCCGATCGGCTGGCCCTCGCGCAGCTTGAACTGCGCGATGGACTTGCGGGCCTTCGTGACGGCCGGCTTCTGGCCGGTGATCGTGGTGAGGTCGCGGACGGCCCCGTCGATCAGCTTGGAGTCGCGGGCGGCGTCGCCCACACCCATGTTGACCACGATCTTGACCAGACCGGGAACCTGCATGACGTTCTCGTACGAGAACTCCTCACGCAGCTTGCCGGCGATTTCCTCGCGGTAGCGCGTCTTGAGACGCGGCGCAGTGGTGGCAGTCATCAGATGTCCTCACCGGTCCGCTTGGCAACGCGGATCTTGTTGCCCTCGTCGTCAAAGCGGTAGCCGACGCGGGTGACAACCTTGTTGCCGTCCTTCTCCACAACAAGCTGAACGTTGCTGACGTGGATCGGGGCCTCGGTGGTCACAATGCCACCCGTCTGCGAACCGCGAGCCGTCTGACCGGCCTTGGTGTGCTTCTTGACCCGGTTGACACCCTCGACGAGGACGCGGTCCTGAGCGGGGTAGGCCACGATGACCTTGCCCTGCTTGCCCTTGTCCTTACCGGTGATGACCTGGACCAGGTCGCCCTTCTTGATCTTCATGCTTACAGCACCTCCGGCGCGAGCGAGATGATCTTCATGAACTTCTTCTCGCGCAGCTCCCGGCCCACGGGGCCGAAGATGCGGGTGCCGCGGGGGTCGCCGTCGTTCTTCAGAATGACGGCGGCGTTCTCGTCGAAGCGGATGTACGAGCCATCCTGACGACGACGCTCCTTGACGGTGCGAACGATGACGGCCTTGACGACGTCACCCTTCTTCACGTTGCCACCGGGGATCGCGTCCTTGACGGTGGCGACGATGACGTCACCGATACCCGCGTAGCGGCGACCCGAGCCACCGAGAACACGAATGGTGAGAATTTCCTTCGCACCCGTGTTGTCGGCGACGCGCAGTCGCGACTCCTGCTGGATCACGTCTATCTCCTGATCGTCTGCCGGTTCCCGGTGGGGAGCCACGTAAGCGACTTACGCGGCTCCCTCACCGAGCCTGGCGGAACTGACCTGAGGGAAACCCCTCAGGAATTACTTGGCCTTCTCGAGGATCTCGACGATGCGCCAGCGCTTCGAGGCGGACAGCGGACGCGTCTCCATGATGAGGACGCGGTCGCCGACGCCGGCGGAGTTCTGCTCGTCGTGGGCCTTGAGCTTGTTCGTACGGCGGATGACCTTGCCGTACAGCGCGTGCTTGACGCGGTCCTCGACAGCGACGACGACGGTCTTGTCCATCTTGTCGCTGACGACCAGACCCTCACGGGTCTTGCGGAAACCGCGGTCGGTGTTGGTCTCAGTCACAGTCTTCTCGCTCATCAGGCGCTCTCCACCGTCTCGATGCCCAGCTCGCGCTCACGCATCAGGGTGTAGATCCGGGCGATGTCCTTACGGACGGACTTGAGCCGGCCGTGGTTCTCGAGCTGGCCCGTCGCCGCCTGGAAGCGGAGGTTGAACAGCTCTTCCTTGGCTTCGCGGAGCTTGTTGAGGAGCTCCTCGTCGCCCAGCTCGCGCAGCTCGGACGCCTTGGTACCGGCCGACATCACGACTCACCTGCCTCGCGCCGAACGATCCGGCACTTCATCGGAAGCTTGTGAGCAGCGCGGGTGAGCGCCTCACGAGCAATCTTCTCGTTCGGGTAGGACAGCTCGAACATCACCCGACCGGGCTTGACGTTCGCGATCCACCACTCGGGAGAACCCTTACCGGAACCCATGCGGGTCTCGGCCGGCTTCTTCGTCAGGGGACGGTCCGGGTAGATGTTGATCCAGACCTTGCCGCCACGCTTGATGTGACGGGT
Source organism: Streptomyces sp. PTY087I2 (assembly GCF_001687325.1). Classification (GTDB taxonomy): domain Bacteria; phylum Actinomycetota; class Actinomycetes; order Streptomycetales; family Streptomycetaceae; genus Streptomyces. Next base: position 39,528 of record NZ_LZRD01000013.1, read on the forward strand.
CATCGCGATACGAGCGGACTCGATCTGACGGTTCGTCACGTACGCCGGGGTCAGCGCCTGGATGCCGTACTCGCCGAACGCAACCTGCGTGCCACCCTTGGACATACCGCTGCGCTTCGGGTGGTGCTGCTTGCGGTGCTTGACCCTACGGGGGATCAGCATTTCGGTCAGGCCTCCGTTCCGGTGCTCTCAGCAGCCGGAGCAGCGGCGGCGTCGGCCTTGGGGGCCTCGGCTGCCGGCGACTGCTGCGGCTTACGGCCGCGACCGCCACGCTCGCCACCACGGCCACCGCGGCCGGCCGGGCGGTCAGCGCCGCCACGAGCCGGACGGTTGCCGGCGCGGGCCGCGGCGTTCTCGGCGCGAACCTCGGCGATGTTCTTGACGTCGCCCTTGTAGATCCAGACCTTCACGCCGATGCGGCCGAAGGTCGTCTTGGCCTCGAAGAAGCCGTAGTCGACGTTCGCGCGGAGCGTGTGCAGGGGCACACGGCCCTCGCGGTAGAACTCCGAGCGGGACATCTCGGCGCCGCCGAGGCGACCGCCGCACTGGATCTTGATGCCCTTGGCGCCGGCCTTCATCGAGGACTGCATGCTCTTGCGCATGGCCCGACGGAAGGAGACGCGGGAGGAGAGCTGCTCGGCGACGGCCTGGGCCACCAGCTGAGCGTCCACCTCGGGGTTCTTGACCTCGAGGATGTTCAGCTGGACCTGCTTGCCGGTCAGCTTCTCCAGCTCGCCGCGGATGCGGTCGGCCTCGGCGCCGCGGCGACCGATGACGATGCCCGGGCGGGCGGTGTGGATGTCAACGCGGACGCGGTCGCGGGTGCGCTCGATCTCGACCTTCGAGATGCCGGCCCGCTCCATGCCCTTCGTCATCATGCGACGAATGGCGACGTCTTCCTTGACGTAGTCCTTGTACAGCTTGTCGGCGTACCAGCGGGACTTGAAGTCCGTGGTGATGCCGAGCCGGAACCCGTGCGGGTTTACCTTCTGGCCCATTACCGGGTTCCTTCCTTGCTGCTGACGACCACGGTGATGTGGCTGGTCCGCTTACGGATCCGGTAGGCACGGCCCTGAGCACGCGGACGGAACCGCTTCAGGGTCGGACCCTCGTCCACGTACGCCTCGCTGATGACCAGCGAAGAGGCGTCGGTGTGGTCGTAGTTGTGTGCGGCGTTGGCGATGGCGCTGTCCAGCACCTTGCCAACCGGCACGCTCGCGGCCTGCGGGGCGAAACGCAGGACCGCCTGAGCCTCCGTGGCATCCATGCCACGGATGAGGTCCACCACGCGGCGGGCCTTCATGGGCGTGACGCGGATGTACCGCGCCTGGGCCCTGGCTTCCATGGTTGTCCCTTCGGTGTAAGTCATAGTCGTTTCCACCCCGCGCTTAGCGGCGCTTCGACTTCCGGTCGTCCTTGACGTGGCCGCGGAAGGTGCGAGTCGGCGAGAACTCGCCGAGCTTGTGGCCGACCATCGACTCGGTGACGAACACCGGGACGTGGATCTTGCCGTTGTGCACCGCGATGGTGTGACCCAGCATGGCCGGGACGATCATCGAGCGACGGGACCAGGTCTTGATGACGTTCTTGGTGCCTGCCTCGTTCTGTACGTCCACCTTCTTGAGGAGGTGTCCGTCGACGAAGGGCCCCTTCTTGAGACTGCGCGGCATCTAAACCCGCTCCTAGCGCTTCTTGTTCGTCTTGCGGCGGCGGACGATGTACTTGTTGCTCGCCTTCTTGGGAGAACGAGTACGACCCTCCTTCTGACCCCACGGCGAGACCGGGTGACGACCACCGGAGGTCTTGCCTTCACCACCACCGTGCGGGTGGTCAACCGGGTTCATCGCGACACCGCGGACGGTCGGGCGGACGCCCTTCCAGCGCATGCGGCCGGCCTTGCCCCAGTTGATGTTCGACTGCTCGGCGTTGCCGACCTCACCGATCGTCGCGCGGCAGCGCGCGTCGACCAGGCGGATCTCACCCGACGGCATACGAAGGTGGGCCATGGTGCCCTCCTTCGCCAGCAGCTGCACGGAGGCACCCGCGGAACGGGCGAACTTCGCGCCGCCGCCGGGCCGCAGCTCGATGGCGTGGATGGTCGTACCGACCGGGATGTTGCGCAGCGCCAGGTTGTTACCGGGCTTGATGTCGGCGGTCGGACCGTTCTCGACACGGTCACCCTGCGACAGGCCACGGGGAGCGACGATGTAACGCTTCTCGCCGTCCGCGTAGTGCAGCAGCGCGATGCGCGCGGTGCGGTTCGGGTCGTACTCGATGTGCGCGACCTTGGCCGGCACGCCGTCCTTGTCGTGACGACGGAAGTCGATCACGCGGTAGGCGCGCTTGTGGCCACCACCCTGGTGGCGAACGGTCACACGACCGGCGTTGTTACGGCCGCCCTTGCTGTGCAGGGGGCGGACCAGCGACTTCTCCGGCGTGGACCGCGTGATCTCGACAAAGTCGGCGACGCTGGAGCCACGACGGCCCGGGGTCGTCGGCTTGTACTTGCGGATACCCATTTCTCAGTCCTCGTCCGATTCCGGACGACTCGAACTCCGTTAGGAGGTCGGGCCGCCGAAGATGTCGATACGGTCGCCCTCGGCGAGGGTCACGATGGCGCGCTTCGTGTCGGCGCGCTTGCCGAAACCGGTGCGGGTGCGCTTGCGCTTGCCCTGCCGGTTGATCGTGTTGACCCCGGTGACCTTGACCGAGAAGACCGCCTCGACGGCCTGCTTGATCTGGGTCTTGTTGGAGCCGGGCGCGACGATGAACGTGTACTTGTTCTCGTCGAGCAGCGCGTAGCTCTTCTCGGAGACCACGGGCTTGACGAGAACGTCACGCGGGTCCGAGTACGTCTTGCTGGTAACGGTCGCCTCGCTCATCAGGCGTCGCTCCCTTCGGTCTCAGCGGTCTGGGGGCCAGACACGAAGGACTCGAAAGCGGCCTGGGTGAAGACCACGTCGTCAGAGACGATCACGTCGTACGTGTTGAGCTGGCCCGGCTCCAGGATGTGCACCTGGGGCAGGTTGCGCGCGGACAGCCACGCGGCCTCGTCGGCGCGGTCGACGACCAGGAGCAGGTTCTGGCGCTCCGAGATCTTGCCGAGCAGCGACTTGGCGGCCTTCGTGGAGGCGGCACCCTCGACCACGCCGGTGACGACGTGGATACGGGAGTGACGGGCCCGGTCCGAGAGGGCACCGCGCAGGGCGGCGGCCTTCATCTTCTTCGGGGTCCGCTGCGAGTAGTCACGCGGCTGCGGGCCGTGGACGACGCCACCACCGGCGAACTGCGGGGCGCGGGTCGAACCCTGACGGGCGCGGCCGGTGCCCTTCTGGCGGTAAGGCTTCTTACCACCACCGCGGACTTCACCGCGGCGCTTGGTCTTGTGCGTGCCCTGACGGGCAGCCGCCAGCTGAGCGACAACGACCTGGTGGATCAGCGGAACGCTGGTCTTCGCGTCGAAGATCTCCGCGGGGAGCTCGACGGTACCGGCCTTGTCGCCTGCCGGCGAAAGGATGTCAATGGTGCTCATTACCTCAAGCCCCCTTGGCCGCGGTACGGACCAGGACGAGGCCGCCGTTCGGACCGGGGACCGCGCCCTTGATGAGGAGCAGACCCTTCTCCGCGTCAACCGCGTGGATGGTCAGGTTCTGGGTGGTGACGCGCTCGTTACCCATGCGGCCCGCCATGCGCATGCCCTTGAAGACACGCCCAGGGGTGGCGCAGCCACCGATGGAACCGGGGGAACGGTGCTTGCGCTGGGTGCCGTGCCCGGCGCCGAGGCCCTTGAAGTTGTGACGCTTCATGACACCGGCGAAGCCCTTGCCCTTGCTCTTGCCCGTGACGTCGACCTTGACGCCGGACTCGAACACAGCGGCGGTGACCTCCTGGCCCAGCGTGTACTCGCTGGCGTCAGGGGTGCGGAGCTCGACCAGGTGGCGGCGCGGGGTGACGTCGGCCTTGGCGAAGTGACCCTTGAGGGGCTTGTTCACCTTGCGCGGGTCGATCTCGCCGAAGGCGATCTGGACCGCTTCGTAGCCGTCGCTGTCGTTGGTGCGAACCTGCGTCACGACGCACGGACCGGCCTTGACGACGGTCACCGGGACAACCCGGTTGTTCTCGTCCCAGACCTGGGTCATGCCGAGCTTCTCGCCCAGGACGCCCTTGATGTTCTTGCTCATCTCGGCCCGTCCCCTCAGAGCTTGATCTCGATGTCGACGCCGGCCGGCAGGTCGAGACGCATCAGCGAGTCAACCGTCTTCGGCGTGGGGTCGAGGATGTCGATGAGGCGCTTGTGGGTGCGCATCTCGAAGTGCTCGCGAGAGTCCTTGTACTTGTGCGGCGACTTGATGACGCAGTACACGTTCTTCTCAGTGGGCAGCGGCACCGGGCCCGCGACCGACGCACCAGTGCGGGTCACCGTCTCGACGATCTTCTTCGCCGAGGAGTCGATGACCTCGTGGTCGTAGGCCTTGAGCCGGATGCGGATCTTCTGTCCCGCCATGGCTACTAGTAGTCCTGTCTCTCTGTTTAACGCTCTGGAACCCGGGGGTTCTCTGGACTCCCCCTCCGACCCACGCGGTCGGGCGTGTCGCATCCCCTCTACGAAAATCTCCCTGAGGAGATCCCAACCAAGGGGGTGCGGGCCCGAGGACCGCGGAACCGGGGGCGGAACACCCACCGGGTGCCTGGCCGGCGCCCTGCGTTGCTTCCCGGAAGATTCCCGTACGTCCGGCCCTACAGGGCCGACGAGTACTGTGGGACTCGCTTCCGGTCCTCCCGGCGGGAGGCGCGCAGCATTGACACTCAACCGAGCAACCTGGTCAGTGTGCCATACGGGGCGCGGGCCTGGCCAATCGAGTCGGGAATCCTACCCCGAGCGAGCGCGGACTCAAACGCAGGCGCGCATCCGGCGGCACGGGGATCCCCGCGGCCCTCCCCGGCGGCCCGCCCCGCCCCACGTGCGCAACCCCACTCCCCGCCCGGGCAACCCCTTCGCCCCGGTCTCCGTCTACTCCCCCGCAGGCGCGGCCCGACCGCCGCTGACCTGCGTGAAGAGCCAGGAGTGACGCAGGACAGGGCGGCCGTTCGCCCGCTGCGGGGGAAGCGGGAGCGGACGGGGTGCGCGGCGTGGTGGATCGATCTGTCCCGGGCCCGACACGGATGCCCCGGCGCACCCTGCTCCTCGCCGCCGGAGCGGCCGGCGCTGCCGCCGCCACCGCCGGGTGCGCCGTGCCCGCGCCCCGGCGGCGCGGGCCGGTGGCGGATCCGGCGCCCGGGCTGGCCATAGCGAGCACCCGGCGGGCCCTGGTCCTTCAGCTGCTGGCCCACCCGGACGACGACCTCTACTTCATGAACCCGGACACCCGTGAGGCCCTGGACGCCGGGACCCCGCTGGTCTGCGTGTATCTCACCGCGGGTGAGGCGGACGGCGTCAACAAGATCCCCGGCGCGCCCCGCCCGGCCCCCGACCGGGCCGCGTACTCCTCCTCCCGCCATCAGGGCCTGCGCCAGGCGTACGCCGAGCTGCTCGGGCTCGACCGGTTCACGCCCTGGGAGAAGTCAGTGGCGGCCCTGCACGGCGGTCACCGGGCCGAGGTCGACGTCCTGACCGACGGCGTCCGCCGGGTCGAGCTGGTCTTCCTCAACACCGCGATGCACACCGGGCGCGGCCGCCCCGGGCTGCCCAGTCTCTGGCGGGACCGCCGGCTCGTGCTGCGTACCGTCGTCGCCGACGGCTCACCGCTGGAGCGCGCTGGCTCGTACACGTACGAGTCGCTGACCGATGTCCTCACCGGGCTGCTGGAGCGGTACCGGCCGACCGTCGTGCACACCCTCGACCCGGATCCGGACCTCCAGTTCAGCAGCGAGTACGAGCGCCGCCGGGACAGCGAGCAGCGCGGGTACTCCGACCACGCCGACCACACCGCGGCCGGGTGCTTCGCCTGGGCCGCCCTGATCCGCTGGGTGGCGCGGGCGACGGGGCGCGGGGAGCCGGTGCCCGGGTTCGTCGTCGCCGCGTTCCGGGGGTACTACAACCGGCACTGGCCCAAGAACCTGCCGCCGGCCGTGCTGGAGCGCAAGGCCGCCCACCTCGTCCCGTACGGCGGCGCCCCCGACTGGGAGTGCGGCAACCCCTCCGGCTGCGGCGACTACAACGTGGGCGGCGACCGGCCGCTCACCAACCGCAAGGGGTGGGTGCGCTCCACCCACCACCGCTACCCGGGCCCCCGAGCCCAGGTCACCGCCGGGGCGGACGGCCGGCTCACCGCCTACGGGGTGCTCGGGCTGCGCGCCGTCCGGTGGCGCGAGAGCGCGCCCGGCAGCGGGGTCTGGGACGCGCCGGACGACCTCGGCGGCGGCCCGCTCGCCCCGGTGCTGGGCTCGGCGGCCACGGCGGACGGCCGCCGGCTGCTGTTCGGGCTGCGGTTCGCGGCGCTCGGCGGGCACGGCTCGGACAACGAACGCGAGATCGTGCTCCTGGAGCAGCGCTCCCCCGGCGGCCCCTTCCTCGCCTGGCGCGGCCTCGGCAACCCCGCGACGGGCCCCGACCACGGCCGCCGCATCGGAACCCCGGTCGCCGTCACCGCCCCGGACGGCCGCGTCCACCTCTTCGTACGGAACGCGGAGAAGGGCCTGAGCACCCGGGTGCGCGACGCGGTCACCGGCCGCTGGAGCGGCTGGCGGGACATGGGCGGCGGCGAGATCCAGGACGGGCTGACCGCGGTCGTGGACACGGCGGGGCGCGTCCACGTGTACGCGGCCGGGCACCATGCCGGGCACCACTGGACCCAGGACGCCCCGGACACCGACGTCACCGCCCGCACCCAGCTCAGCGGCTCCCCCGTGCCCGCGCACGCGCCCGGCGCACTCCCCGCGCCCGACGGGTCCGTGGAGCTGTACTACCGGCCCGCCGCGCGTGAACAGCTCGTGGCCGTACGCGCCGACGCCGCCCCCGCGCCCCGCTTCGGGGGGTACGGTCCGGTGAGCGCCGCCGCGTCGCCGGCCGGCCCGGTCCTGCTCGGCCGGACCGCGGAGGGCCGGATCCAGTTGCGTACCGCCGAGGGAACCGCCGTACGGTCGCGGGGCCCGGTCGCCCTGGACGGCGCCGCCCTCCACCTGGACGCGGCGGACGGCCGCCCGGTCGTCGTGGGCTTCGGCCCGGACGCGGCGCCCTGGCTCTGGCGCCCGTAGAAGAGGTCGCCTTCCCGCCAACTCCCGCCCCATAACGCCGCGTTATGGCCAAACGTTAGTACCCCGCCCTCGTCGCGCTCCGGCACCCTGTTGCCCACCATCCCCCACAGACACGCCTACCCAGCGTGTCGCGCGAAACGAGGCATCATGCGCATATCCCGGCTCATGCCCGCTGTCGCCGCAGCAGCGGCCTGCGTCCTCTCGCTCTTCGCACCGTCCGCGACGGCCGCGCCCGCGCCGCCGCTCCAGGACACCCCGCCGCCCACCACCCAGATCATCGGCGGCGGCCAGGCGACCAACGCCCCCTGGGCCGCCCGGCTCTTCTCGAACGGCAGAGAGACCTGTTCGGCGACGATCATCGCGCCGACCTGGATCCTCACCGCCAAGCACTGCGTCACCGGCGGCGGCCTGTCGTTCCGTATCGGCAGCCTGGACCAGCACAGCGGCGGTGTCGTCGCCAACGGCGTCCAGACCTACACCCACAGCGCGGACCTGGCGCTCGTCCGGCTGGACCGCTCGGTGCAGGCGACCTACTCCCGCCTCGGCTCGCCCGGCTCGGTGAGCGTCGGCCAGAGCGTCCAGGTCTGGGGCTGGGGCGCGACCTCGCAGTGCGGCTCGGAGGCGAACTGCCAGTCGCGCTACCTGAAGGTCGCCAATGTGACGGTCACCGGCGGCTGCGGTGACGCGTACGGCGGCTCGGCGATCTGCGCCCGCCGCGGCAACGGCATCACCGCGGGCGGCGACTCCGGCGGCCCGATGACCGCCAACGGCATCCAGGTCGGCGTCGCCTCCACCAGCGACCGCCAGACCACGACCGCGTACACGAACGTCACCGCGTACCGGTCCTGGATCCAGTCCATCGCGGGCGTCTGAGCCGGACCCGGCCCGAACGCCCCACCCGGGACGGCGGACACCTGACCGCTCCGCCGTCCCCCTGAACCGTAGGGCCCCCGTACCTCACCGCCCGAGGTACCGGGGCCCTACAGCCATGTACGGGCCCACGCGGGCAAGCCCCACGGACAGCACGGTGCCGGACGGTCCGGCCCTCACCTGCGGCCTCCGGTCCTGCGATCGGGGGCCAGGTACAGGCCCCAGAGAAACCGGAACCAGGCCATGGCCGCCCCGCCGCCGAGCCCGGCCAGGACGAGAGCGACGAGCGGGTTGTCCGCCCGCGGAACGGAGAGGAGCAGGAGGAAGAGGCCCGCGAGCGCCGCGGTCGCGAGGGTGGCTCGAAGCAGGCGGGACATGCGGGTCACCTCAAGACCGAAGGGGGCATGGGCACGACAGTGGGGCTGCGGTCTACAGCCAGCCCTGATGCGTGGCGATCCGGACGGCGTCGACGAGCGTACGGGCGTGGAGCTTGCCGACCGCCGATGAGAGCCGGTTGCGTACGGTGCCCACGCTGAGGAACAGGTCGGCGGCGATCTCCCGGGAGTGCGCGCCCCTCGCGGCGAGCCGCAGGGCCTCGGCCTCCCTGTCGGTGAGCGGACTCGGCCCCGACCGCTCCTCCCCGCGCATCCGGGGGTCGATGACCCGGCCGCCCGCGGCGATCCGCCGGACGGCGTCGGCGATCCGCGCGGGGGGCGTGCTCTTCAGCAGATATCCGGATGCCCCGGCGTCCAGCGCCCGGCGCAGATGGCCGGGGCGGTCGAGTGCGGTGAGCATCACCGTACGGCAGGAGGGCAGGGCCCGTACGAGCTGGTCGGCCACGGCTATCCCGTCCAGGCCGGGCAGATCGATGTCGAGGAGCGCCACATCCGGGCGCACCCGCTCCGCCTCGGCGAGCGCGGCGGGGCCGTCCGCCGCCTGGCCGGCCACCTCGATGCCGAGTTCGGCCGACAGGAGTGCCGTCAGACCGGACCGCACCACGTCATGGTCGTCGACCACCAGCACCCTGATCACAGATTCGATTATCGCCCACGGCCCGGGCGTTCACGGCGACGAGGACTCCCCGCCGTACGCACCACACCGCGACCAGGACTCCGAGCAGCGCGGGCAGGAAGTAGAGCAGCGTCCACGGTCCCCGGAGCACCGCGCACAGGACGGCGAGGGCGTACACCACCCCGGCGACCGCCCAGACAGCGGCCACTTCGGTTCTCTCGTGTTCGGTCCGTCCGCTCATGACCCCGTGATTCCCAGCTGAGTCGCGCCGTGACCGCCTTGTGGGCGGGCAGCGCGGATCGGTCGGAATCGATACCACCATGCGGTGCGGGCCGGGGGGAGTGAGATGTTCACGTCCGTCGCTGGTGATCCGATGTGCGGCGGGGTGGAAGTTCCCGTGGAACTTCCACCCCGCATTCAGTGGTTTCGGATCACTTCCGTTTGCCGGCTCCGGACCGGAACAAGTTTCTGATGAACAGGAACCAACCGATCGTCAGCACGGCCAGAAGTCCTCCTACAGCCGTGCGGAGAAGGGAACCGGACTCCGACTGAGCCGGAACGCGTGCGGTCAGCCCCAGCGCCACCACAGCGACGCAGGCGAGTATTGCCGTTGCCGCAACAGCTTTGAGCAGGCGGTTCATGAGGACCTCAGGTCTCGGAGAAGGACGACTGGACGAATGGCCGCGACGCGATGGGGCGGCAAGGCCTGTCGATGGTGCCGGCAGTCACAGCGTCTACCTCCAGCGCCAGTTGCCACGCCGTTTACCTCCGCCCCTGAAGAACCTGTAGCCGCTTCTGAAGGAACTCCCACCGATGCCCATCGTGACTGCACCGACCCCCGCGGCGCGCACATAGCCGCCGCGGCTGCGCTTCTTCACCGCGTAGCGGTACCCGACCGCACCACCGACCGCTCCTCCCAACCATGAGCAGCCTGACGCGTACGGGCCGCGCACAACGTATGCGCACGCGCCCGTGACGGCGATGCCCACGGCCCAGGAGATGATGGTCTGCTTGTTCTCGGACCATGTCTTCCTTGCGAAGCTCTTTGTGGCTTTCCAAGCACCCCTCCAGCTCGCCTTCCCGTCCAGGTCGAACCGGTTGAGGGGATCGGCATGCGCGTACTCGTAGGCGTTCAGGTTGCCCCCGTACACCGGGTCCACCGACAGGAAACGACCGGTGACCGGGTTGTACAGACGCACCCCCATGAGCGTGAGACCCGTCAGGGTCTCCGTGGCGCGCTGCTTGGCGCCGAGCCAGGTGTAGCGGGTGGCTTCCTGGCCCTCGCGGGGGTTGCCGTACTCGTCGCTGTCCAGGACGACCGGAGCCTTCTCCGGGTCCAGCGGGAGCTGGAGGGCCACGTCACCGTGGACGGTGGTGAGCTGGAGCACCGTGTCGCCGACCCTGGTCGTGGTGGCCGCGAGGTCGCCCGAGGCTGCCTCGACATTGCGGCTCAGCGCCCCGGTGCCGGTGTCCTCCTCGATCCAGCGCGGGTTGTCGCCGTCGCCGTCGTAGTGGTTGAGCTTGGAGCCGGTGCGGGTCCAGGTGGTGCCGGAGCCCGTCTCCACCGTCCAGGAGCGGAAGCGCAGTCCGGCGTCGAGCTGCCAGGTCTGGCGCTGGTCGCCGGCCGTCTGCCGGTGGACCAGGTCGTTGGCGTAGTAGCCGATGGTGCTGCCCGGCAGCGCGGTGGTGCGGCCGAAGGCGTCGTAGGTGTGGCCGGACCCGATGAGCCGGTCGGCGCTGTCGTAGGTGTAGGCGGTGGAGGTGGCTCCCGTGGAGGTGCAGTCGGCGCCGGGGGCGGCGGCCGACGTGGACAGGGCGGTGCGGTTGGTGCGCTTGTCGAAGGTGTAGGCGCGGCGGGTGCAGACCTCGCCGGCCGTGTCGTCGACACCGGTCAGCCGGCCGGCCCGGTCGTAGCGGTAGGTCTGGCTGGACCAGCCCTGGTGACCGGTGACCTGATCGTGGACGGACTGGCTGACCCGGTCGCTGAAGACGGTGGTGCCGTCGCTGTCGCGTGTGTAGACGCGCGAGGCGGTGGAGCCGGTGGTGTCCTCGGTGACGCTCAGCGTGTAGCCGCCGGGCAGCTTCTCGGAGGTGACGGAGCCGTCGGAGTCGTAGGTCGCGGAGAAGGCCCCGGCGACGGAGTCCGTGGTCCGCGTGGCCAGACCGCGCGGCTCGGCACTGTGGTCGTAGGTGTACGTCACGGTGGACGGGACCGAGTCGGTGACCTTGACCTTGCGGTCGAGCAGGTCGTACTCGGTCCTCGTGACACCGCCGTCGGCGTCGGTGTAGGAGATCAGGCGGCCGAGCTTGTCGTACGCCTTGGTGATCGTCCCGCCGGTGGGCGAGATGACCTTGGTGACCTGCCCGGTGGCCGCGTCGTACTCGGTGGTGGACTCCGGAACGGCTTGGCCGAGGCCCCCTGTCACCGTTTCGTAGATCTTGCGCCCGGCGGCGTCGTACGTCGTCGAGGTCGTCCGGGACACCCCGCCGACCTCGTCGGTGACGGTGGCCGGGTTGCCCCAGCGGTCGTACTCCGCGGTGGTGTTCACCAGCTTGTTCGGCTGGGCGCCACCACCGGTGATGTCACCGGCCGGTCCGGTCCAGCACACCCGGTCCGCCCACTCGGGACGCCCCTTGCACCAGCCGGTTCCGGTCGCCGACCAGTACTCCGTGATCCGGGTCGCGGCGTCGCTGCCCGTCCCTCCCGGCAGCACCTGGGAGGTGATCCGGCCCTGGCCGTCGTAGCCGGTCGTGGTGGTCAGGTCGAGACCGCCGGCGTCCTTGGTGGTGAGGGTCGGCAATCCCCTCACCCAGTCGTACTGGGTGGCCTCGACCCGCTTCTCCCCCATGGCCGAGTAGTAGTCGCGGACCCGGGCGCCGGTGACAGTCAGGGTGACCTGGTCCCTGACCGTGGCCGTGCCGTCGGTCGGGCGGCCCTCGTCGTACTCCTTCACCGTCCACGAACGGGCCGGGACCGAGGTGCCGGAGGCGACCAGGACGGTGCTGCCCTCCTTGAGGTCCTCGGTCAGGTCCACCCGGCGGATCGGGCCGAACTGCTCCAGTTCCCGCGTCCCGCGCTCGTCGTAGAAGGACGTGGTGGAGAGCAGCTGGGCCCGCTCGGCGGCCGAGCGGCCGACGATGCCGAGGTCGGTGAGGACGTCCTGCTCGTCCGCCGTGGCGCCGAGCGCCAGCGCCCGGTTGCCCGCGGTCAGCTCACGGACGGTGTTGCCGAAGCGGTCGTACTCGGTGGCCGAGATGTGGCCGCCGGGCGCGGCCGAGTTGACCGTACGGCCGGAGGCGTTGAGATAGGTCACCGTGGCGCGCCGGTATCCGCCGGACACCAGATTCTCGGCGTCGTGCGAGGCCGGGACGGCGTCGGCGGGGAAGACGGCGGTGGCGTCCGTGGGGTGGTCGAGCTGCCCCCAGGCCGCTACGGAAGCCGCACCCATGGCGTACGGCGCCTTGGCGCCGGTGAGCGGGACACCGTAGACGACGCTCGTGGTGGCGTTGCCCTCGACCGTCTCGGCCGTGCCCTGCTTGAGGGCCTGTCGCGAGGACTTCAGCAGCATCCCGTCGCCGGGGGCCGTACCGGCTCCGGCGTTGCCGTACGTGAAGGTGTACGGGAGTTGGCTCTGCTGCTGCATCCAGGTGACCCGGCCGCCGTGGTAGGCGTACTGGGTCTGGGACGCCTGGCTGAGGCGGGGGTCCCACTGCTGGCGCAGGCTGCCGTTGGAGTCGTAGCGGTAGGTCGCCACGGCGGTGGCCGTGGCGGCGGAGGCGCCGGGGCTGGTGGTCCAGACGCGGATCTCGCGGACCTGGCCGGTGAAGTCGCCGAACTGGGCGTTGGTCTCCGTGCCGGTGGCCGTGGTGGTGGTCGCGTAGATGAACTCCAGGACCTTGCAGCCCTTGGTCGCGGGCGTCGTTTCGCACGCGGCGGTGGTGGCGGCCGTGGTCGGGGCGATGATCCGCTTGGGGCGGGCGAGCTTCTTGCCGTCGACCGTGACGGTCTCGGAGATCACCTTGGTGGTGGAGTTGGCGATACCGTCGAAGAGTGTGGTGCTGACCTGCCAGGTGGTCGCCGTTGCGTCCGCCTTGGCGAAGGTGGTGACCGTTCCCTCGGTGTCGGAGAGCGTGAACGTGCCGCTCACACTGCCCTTGAGGGTCAGGTCCTCGGAACCGGGCTCCGGGATCCAGCCGTTCTTCGCCGCGTTCGCGGTGAAGTGGATCGCGTCGCCCTCCTCCAGCACCACGTCGACCGCGGTGTCGGAGATGCGCCGGACGTGGCTGTAGTCCGACTCGGTGGCCTCGGCGGCGGTGCCGGAGACCCACTCCTTGCCGAAGATCGCGGCCTGGCCCTCCTGGTCGGCGCCCCGGTTCGGGGTGCGCGAGGCGGCTGTGCGCGACACCGACAGGTCGAAGAGCGACACATCGGTCTCGGAGAGCGTGTAGTTGCCGGTCAGCAGGTTGACCGAGCCCGGGCCGACCTCGGTGGTGGCCGCGCCGTCCGCGTTGCGGTCCACGACCGCGGTCAGCGGCGCCGTGCTGTCGGCCGCGGAGTTCGGGCCGGTGAAGTCGGCCTTGAGCTGGATCGTGCCGTCCGGGTCGACCGTACTGGTGGCGTTCCACACCAGCGGGGCGTTGCGCCCGTTCGTCAGCGGGACGGGCCAGGCGCTCAGCGCGCTGCCGCCGGACGTGACGTCGCCGACCGGGATCCGTACCCAGGGGTCGGCCTCGGAGCGGCGCCAGGAGAAGGCGACGGCGGTGTACTTGCCGGCCTCGGCCTCGGCGACCAGCGGCAGCCGACGCGCGGTCCGCTCCCCCTCCGAGGGCTGGACGAAGCCGCCCGAGCCGGCGTGGAAGACGTACTCCAGCGCCTCGGACTTGTTGTCCGCCTTGTCGACGGAGCGCACCTGGAGGGTGTGGCTGCCGTTCTTCGGCGGAGTGACGGTGATCGCCTTGTTCGCGGCGGCGCCGCCGGTGACGACCTTGGTCCAGGTCACGCCGTCGAGGGACCACTCCAGCCAGTTGTGGTCGGAGCCGCCCGGCGGGGTCACCGTGAAGGTGCCCGGCTGCCCGGCGCCCTTGACCCACTGCCCGGTGGGGTAGTCGGTGGAGACGATCCTCGTGGGCGCGGAGGGGGCCCTGGTGTCGACCGTGAAGGTCTTCCACTCCGACCAGCCGGTGTTGTAGTGCGTGCCGTCGTAGGGGTTCGTACGGAACTTGTACGTCTTGCCCTCGGCCAGCAGCCCCGCCGGTACGGTCACCGACGCGGCCTGCCCGGACGCGACGTACTTCGACACGATCGGCGAGCCGACCTGCGTGTTCGTGGCGTTGTCGAAGATCTGGAAGGTGCCGTTGACCTTGTCACCGTCGGCGTCGACGAAGGTGTCGCGCAGCGTCGGCGTCAGGGTGTTGACCATGTAGGCGCCGGAGTAGGAGAAGAACGGCGGTCCCGCCTCCTGCTTGGTGCCGGTACGCGGCCGGAAGTTGTACGTCACCGACAGCTTCGGCGGGTTCTTCGCGGCGTTGGCGGAGTTCACCCGCTTCCACTGCGCGACCGTGGTCTCGCTCTTGGCCCGGATGCCGAGGTGCCCGCGGGTGGCCTTGGCTCCGGCCCACTCCTGGGCCAGCGTGGTCACGTTCGCGTTGATCCAGCCGTCCGGCTGGCCGGTGCAGGCGGTGTTGCCGCGCGTCTCGGTGGACTCCGCCTTCAGCGCGGTCATCGTCGGCCGGTTGGTCCACCGGCTGGCCGTCGTCGCGGCCGGCGAGGACCAGACCTGCCACGGCTGGGCAGCACAGGTGGTGTTGGCCGAGTGGAAGTTCCACAGGCTCAGCTTGGCGCTGGAGACCAGGGCGTCGGCGATCGGCGCGGTGTTCCAGGTGATGAAGGACTGGGCGGTACGGGGCGTGCCGTTCGCGTTCGTCGTACCGGGGTTGCCGAAGTCCAGCTCTACATCGGTGGACCAGTCACGGGTCTCGCCCTGCTGGACGTACGTGTCGAAGACGTTCGACAGCGACGAGGTCGACGGGTCGACCGTCACCGGGTACTTCGTCTCCGGGTCGGCGAGAAATTCCGCGTCCGGGGTGACGACCAGGTCGACGGCGGCCTTCCGGGGCACCACCTTCATCGCCACCGGCACCCGGCGGGTGTGCTCGCCGGAGACCTTGTCGACGGTGGCGTCCCACATCACCGGCGCGGGCATCACAGCGCGTTTGCCGTTCTTCCGGTCGGTGAACAGCACGCTGCCGTCAGGCTGTTCCTTCGCGGTGAGGCCCTTGGCCTTGAGCGGCAGGGTGTACGAGTAGCCCTCGGCCGGACGCTTCTTGATCTCGACGTACTGCTCGAAGCCCGTACGGGTCGACTCGACGACGACGTCCGCGCCCGGCAGCGCCTCAGGGTAGGTGGCACGCGTCCCGTCCAGCTCGGGCGCGGGCAGTCCGCCCTTCCACTGGAGCGTGATCCGCTCGTCGCCCTCGCCGAGGGTGACCAGGTCGCGAGCGGGGGCGCGGTCCGCCTCGCGCACCGAGCGCGGCAGCGCGCCGCCCTTGCCCGCCAGGCTCAGGCCGTTCGGGTGGGCCTTGGCCTCGACGCCGCCGCCGGCCGTCTCCCGGAGTTCGACGTCGACGTCCGTCCAGGCGCCGTTCTCCTCGAAGCGGACCGGACCGGCCGTCAGCTCGGTGGTGAGCGAACCGTCCTTGTTCACCCAGGTCGTGGAGGTCTCGGTGCGCTCGGACAGCGCCTCGACCCGCCTGCCGTACAGTTTGGCGGCCACCTTCGCCGAGAGGACGTCCGCGGCTTCGCGGGGCCCCTCGGGTACCGGCTTCTCCTCGACCGGCGCCTTGGCCGCCTGCTGGGTGAGGGCCACGGCCTGGCCGCTCTCGGTCAGCAGCGCCATCTCCACCGCGAGCACCATGGCCGCGCCGAGGGCGATCTGCGGCAGAAGCCGTCTTCGCCGTTGCAGGGCCAACGATGAGCCCTCCCACCCGGAGGCGGGAGGTATGTGCTCCGACACGTCGGACAACTCTCTGTTGTAGTGGGCACGAAACAGAGGCGATCAAAGCAGGGGGAACCGTGGTGAAGAAGTGAAGCTTTCACGAAGTCGGACGCACGGGCTTTCCCGCTGTCGGGCACGCGGACCGGAAGGGGGAAGGTAGGCATGCGGCGTCCGGTACGCCTCAAGGAAGCCGCGCCCCAGGGCACCAAAGTGGCCGTCGGAGCGCTCGTCGTCCTGGTGGTCGGCTCGCTCGCGCTCGTCGCCCTGGACGTGGCGGCCTCGCCGCTCGGCAGGCGCACGGTGGTCGCCGGTCTGACCGTGCTGGTGCTGATGCCCGCGCTCATGCTGGGCCAGTACGCGCCACCTCCGTACCGGCTGCCCTACCGCTGGCGATGGGGACTCCTGCTCGTCCAGGCGGTGCTGACCTACCTCCCGCTGCTGCTCTTCAACCACCGGTGGCTGAGCCTGCTGGGCTTCCTCGCCGGGGCCGTCCTGCTGACCCTGCCGCCGAACACCTCCGTACCGCTCGCCCTGGCGGTCGGGGCCAGCGGGCCCTTGCTGGTCGCCAGCGGGCTGATCGCCACCAACCGCAGCCCGCTCAGCGTCATGCTCGGTACGGCGATCACCGCGAGCACCGTCTTCGCCGTGGCCCACCTGGCGCTGCTCGCGGCCCGGCTGCACAGCAGCAGGGAACACGCGGCACATCTGGCCGAGCAGCGGGAGCGGGCGCGGATGCGGCAGGACCTGCACGATCTGGTCGGGTCGTCGCTCGCGGCGATCACGCTCCAGGGCGAGGCGGCGCTGCGCGGCGGCGGCCCGGCGGCCGGTCCCGGGCAGGAGCGGGCCGCCCTGACCGAGATCGTCGCCCTGTCGCGGCGGCTCCACGACGACGTACGTTCCATCAGCCGGCCGGACGGCGGCGGCCTCTCGCTCTCCGAGGAGCTCGCGCACGCACAGCGGGTCCTCACCGCGTCCGGCGTGGAGGTGCGGACCGTGCTGCCGCCCCGGCCCGAGGCCGCGCCGGCGGTCGTGGGCTGCCTGCGCTTCGTCCTGCGCGAGGCCGTCGGCAACGTACTCCAGCACAGCCGGGCCACGCACTGCTCGATCACCCTGCGCACGGACGGGACGGCGGTCCGGCTGACGGTCCGCAACGACGGCGCCGAGGCCGCTCCGCCGGTGCCCGGGAGGCAGGGCACGGGGCTGGCGGGGCTCAGCGGACGGGTCCTGGCGCTGGGCGGGGAGTTCACCGCCGGAGCCGAGGACGGGACGTTCACCCTGACCGCGACCGTGCCGCGGGCGGGGGCGGGGGCGGGGGCTCTCGTGCCGCGCCCGTAGGCGTACGGACCCGCGAACCCGCCTCCGTACGCCTACGGCTTCCGGGAAAGGCGAAGGGCCCCGCACCTCTTCCGAGGTGCGGGGCCCTTCGTGCGGCTCAGTGAGCCACCAGGTCCAAGGACCAAGCAGAAACTACTTGATGATCTTGGTGACCTGGCCGGCGCCCACGGTCCGGCCACCCTCACGGATGGCGAACTTCAGGCCCTCTTCCATGGCGACCGGCTGGATCAGCGCGACGTCCATGAGGGTGTTGTCACCCGGCATGACCATCTCGGTGCCCTCGGGAAGGGTCACAACGCCCGTCACGTCCGTGGTACGGAAGTAGAACTGCGGGCGGTAGTTGTTGAAGAACGGGGTGTGACGGCCACCCTCGTCCTTCGACAGGATGTAGGACTGCGCCTGGAACTCGGTGTGCGGGGTGACCGAGCCGGGCTTGATGATGACCTGGCCGCGCTCGACGTCCTCGCGCTTGATGCCACGGAGGAGCAGACCGACGTTCTCACCGGCCTGGCCCTCGTCGAGCAGCTTGCGGAACATCTCGATGCCGGTGACCGTGGTGGTGGTCTTCTCGGTCTTGATACCGACGATGTCGACGGTCTCGTTGACCTTCAGGACACCACGCTCGATGCGGCCGGTGACGACCGTACCGCGACCGGTGATCGTGAAGACGTCCTCGATCGGCATGAGGAACGGCTTCTCGACGTCACGCTCGGGCTGCGGGATGGCCTCGTCGACAGCCTTCATCAGGTTGAGGACGGACTCGCCCCACTCCTTGTCGCCCTCGAGCGCCTTGAGCGCCGAGACCTTGACGACCGGAACGTCGTCGCCCGGGAACTCGTACTCGGAGAGGAGCTCACGGACCTCGAGCTCGACGAGCTCCAGGATCTCCTCGTCGTCCACCATGTCGGCCTTGTTCAGGGCGACGACGATGTAGGGGACGCCGACCTGGCGGGCCAGGAGCACGTGCTCCTTGGTCTGCGGCATCGGGCCGTCGGTGGCGGCGACCACGAGGATGGCGCCGTCCATCTGCGCGGCACCCGTGATCATGTTCTTGATGTAGTCCGCGTGACCCGGGCAGTCGACGTGCGCGTAGTGACGCGACTCCGTCTGGTACTCGACGTGCGCGATGGAGATGGTGATACCGCGCTGGCGCTCTTCGGGAGCCTTGTCGATCTGGTCGAAGGCCGAGGCCTCGTTCAGGTCCGGGTACGCGTCGTGCAGCACCTTGGTAATGGCGGCCGTGAGGGTCGTCTTACCGTGGTCGATGTGACCGATGGTGCCGATGTTGACGTGGGGCTTAGTCCGCTCGAACTTTGCCTTCGCCACTGGGGTCCTCCTGAGTGGTTCTGTACGCCTTGCTTCATCGGCGCCAGGGTGATCTTTGCTGGGGTGCCGGGGCCGGGGGCATGCGGCACAGTGCTGACGCGCTGTGCCGCATGCCCACCGGGCTCCGGTGACAAGCCTAAAGCGTGAGCTCGGGAGAGTTACTCGCCCTTGGCCTTCGCGATGATCTCCTCGGCGACGTTCCGCGGAACCTCGGCGTAGGAGTCGAACTGCATCGAGTAGCTTGCGCGACCCGAGGTCTTGCTGCGGAGGTCTCCGACGTAGCCGAACATCTCCGAGAGGGGCACGAGGCCCTTCACGACGCGAGCGCCGCTGCGCTCCTCCATGGCCTGGATCTGGCCACGGCGGGAGTTGAGGTCGCCGATGACATCGCCCATGTAGTCCTCGGGCGTGGTGACCTCGACGGCCATCATCGGCTCCAGGAGCACGGGAGAGGCCTTGCGGGCACCCTCCTTGAACGCCTGCGAACCGGCGATCTTGAAGGCGAGCTCCGAGGAGTCGACCTCGTGGTAACCACCGTCGAGAAGGGTGACGCGGACGCCGACCATCTCGTAACCGGCCAGGATGCCGAACTGCATGGCTTCCTGAGCACCCGCGTCCACCGAGGGAATGTACTCACGGGGGATGCGGCCACCGGTGACCTTGTTGACGAACTCGTACGAGGCGTCGCCGCCCTCGATCGGCTCGATCGCGATCTGCACCTTCGCGAACTGGCCGGTACCACCAGTCTGCTTCTTGTGCGTGAAGTCGATCCGCTCGACGGCCTTGCGGATCGTCTCGCGGTACGCGACCTGGGGCTTGCCGACGTTCGCCTCGACGCGGAACTCGCGCTTCATGCGGTCGACGAGCACCTCGAGGTGAAGCTCGCCCATACCACCGATGATGGTCTGGCCGGTCTCCTCGTCGGAGTGCACCTGGAAGGAGGGGTCCTCCTCCGAGAGACGCTGGATGGCGACACCCAGCTTCTCCTGGTCACCCTTGGACTTGGGCTCGATGGCGACCTGAATGACCGGCGCCGGGAAGTCCATGGACTCCAGGATGACCGGGTTCTTGTCGTCACACAGCGTCTCACCGGTGGTGGTCTGCTTCAGGCCCATGACGGCGATGATGTCGCCCGCGCCCACCGACTGGATCTCCTCACGCTTGTTCGCGTGCATACGGTAGATCTTGCCGATGCGCTCCTTCTTGCCCTTGACGGAGTTCAGCACCGCGGTGCCGGCCTCCAGGCGACCGGAGTAGATCCGGACGAAGGTGAGCTTGCCGAGGTGCGGGTCGCTCGCGATCTTGAACGCCAGGCCGGAGAACGGCTCGTCGTCCGAGGGCTTGCGCTTGATGACCAGCTCCGGGTCCTTGACGTCGTGGCCCTCGATGGCCTCGACGTCCAGGGGGGAGGGCAGGTAGCGCACGACCGCGTCGAGCAGGGGCTGGACGCCCTTGTTCTTGAACGCGGTGCCACAGAACACGGGGGTGACGGTGACGGAGTCGGCGCCACCCTTCGACGCCAGGGTGATGCGGCGGATCGCCTCGTGCAGCTGCTCCTGGGTGGGCTCGTTGCCCTCCAGGTACAGCTCCATCATGGCGTCGTCGTTCTCGGCCACGGCCTCCAGGAGCTTGCCGCGCCACTCGGCGGCGGACTCCTTGAGGTTGTCCGGGATCTCGACGACGTTGTACATCTCGCCCTTGGCGGCCTCTTCGGGGTACACGAAGGCCTTCATCGACACGAGGTCGACAACGCCCGTGAAGTCCGCTTCGGCGCCGATGGGGAGCTGCATGACGATCGGGGTCGCGCCGAGGCGGTCCACGATCATCTCGACGCAGCGGAAGAAGTCCGCACCGGTGCGGTCGAGCTTGTTGACGAAGCAGATACGCGGCACGCCGTAGCGGTCCGCCTGACGCCAGACGGTCTCGGACTGCGGCTCGACGCCCGCGACACCGTCGAACACGGTGACGGCGCCGTCGAGGACGCGGAGCGAACGCTCCACCTCGACGGTGAAGTCGACGTGACCCGGGGTGTCGATGATGTTGATGGTGTGGTCAACATTGTTGAGCGGCCAGTGGCAGGTCGTCGCGGCGGACGTGATCGTGATGCCGCGCTCCTGCTCCTGCTCCATCCAGTCCATCGTGGCAGCGCCGTCGTGGACTTCACCGATCTTGTAGCTCACACCGGTGTAGAAGAGGATCCGCTCAGTGGTGGTCGTCTTGCCCGCGTCGATGTGGGCCATGATCCCAATGTTGCGGACCTTGGCCAGGTCAAGCGAAGTGGTGGCCATAAGGCTCAGTCTTCTCTCGGTCTCGATGGGGGTAGCGACTACCAGCGGTAGTGCGCGAAGGCCTTGTTGGACTCGGCCATCTTGTGGGTGTCCTCACGCTTCTTGACCGAAGCGCCGAGGCCGTTGGAGGCGTCGAGCAGTTCGTTCATGAGGCGCTCGGTCATGGTCTTCTCGCGGCGGGCGCGGGAGTAACCGACGAGCCAGCGCAGAGCGAGGGTGGAGGCGCGACCGGGCTTGACCTCGATCGGCACCTGGTAGGTGGCGCCACCGACACGGCGGGACTTGACCTCGAGCGAGGGCTTGACGTTCTCAAGCGCGCGCTTCAGCGTGATGACCGGGTCGTTGCCGGTCTTCTCGCGGAGGCCTTCCATGGCGCCGTACACGATCCGCTCGGCGGTGGAACGCTTGCCGTCGAGGAGGATCTTGTTGATCAGCGA
Organism: Streptomyces sp. PTY087I2; assembly: GCF_001687325.1. GTDB lineage: Bacteria > Actinomycetota > Actinomycetes > Streptomycetales > Streptomycetaceae > Streptomyces. Next base: position 60,984 of record NZ_LZRD01000013.1, read on the forward strand.
GGTGACAAGAGGAGAGCTGTAGACCGGGTCGATGATGACCGGGCGCTTCGGGGCGGGGCCCTTACGAGGCATTCTTACTTCTCCTTCTTGGCGCCGTAGCGGCTGCGGGCCTGCTTGCGGTTCTTGACACCCTGGGTGTCGAGCGAACCGCGGATGATCTTGTAACGAACACCCGGCAGGTCCTTCACACGGCCACCACGCACGAGCACGATGGAGTGCTCCTGCAAGTTGTGTCCCTCACCCGGGATGTAGGCCGTGACCTCGATGCCGGAGGTCAGACGCACACGCGCGACCTTACGGAGGGCCGAGTTCGGCTTCTTCGGGGTGGTCGTGAACACACGCGTGCAGACACCGCGACGCTGGGGCGAACCCTCGAGCGCGGGCGTCTTGTTCTTCTCGACCTTGTCCTGCCGGCCCTTCCGGACCAGCTGCTGGATCGTAGGCACTACTTCTCCGGTTTCTGTGTGCCGTTCGTGAAACTAACCTGGAACATCGCCGACCCACGCGGTCGGGTGTGTCGAATACTGCGGACTCCCGCCCTGGGGCAGAAGGGGCGCAGATTGCGGTGGCCACTGACGGACTCGCGCTGCGGTTGAGGACACGCACACGAGCCCAGGCACACCCCAGGCACAAGGCTTGAGCGTACCTACCTCACGGAGCTGGGTCAAAACAAATGCTGTCCACGCCCGCGGGGCGGGGCCGCCGACCACCGGCGACGGGCCGGAACGCCTGACCGTACGCCGTCCGTGTCGCTGCCGGATCCCGGCAATCAGGCGGCGTGAACACAGCGTCATCGCCCCCTGACCTCCGTACCCCGTCATGCCGGATCCTGTCCTCAGCCGACCAGACCGACCGGTCCCCCGGGACCGGCCCGGCCCCAGGAGGTCCCCCGTGACAGCCGACAACCGTCACCCCGTGCCCCCGGCACCGAGCGCACTCGACACCGACGTCAGCCTGGCCGTCATCGAATACGGTGACGCCGCTTCCGCCTACGCCCCGGCCATGACCGCCCCCGGCCTGCCGCAGTCCGTCGTCGACGACTACGCGATCGTCGTGGACGTCCTGGCCCTCGCCCGCCGGGTCCCGCTGCCCGACGTGCCCCCTCTGCTGGCCGTGGGCACCCGGGCCCTGCTCCGGGTCCACCACGCCCTGCTGGGCCGATAGAGACCGCCCCGGAGCCCCGGGACGGCACAACGCCGGAGGGCGGCCACCCCGATACGTACGGGGTGACCGCCCTCCGGTCGTTCAAGCGACAGCCGCTCGCTTACTGGTTGTACGGACCGTAGTCGTAGTCCTCCAGCGGAACGGCCTGGCCGGAGCCGGTGCCGAACGGCGAGTAGTCGATGTCGTCGTAGCCGACGGCCGAGTACATCGCGGCCTTGGCCTCCTCGGTCGGCTCGACCCGGATGTTGCGGTAGCGGGACAGGCCCGTACCGGCCGGGATGAGCTTACCGATGATGACGTTCTCCTTGAGGCCGATCAGGGAGTCCGACTTGGCGTTGATCGCCGCGTCGGTGAGGACCCTGGTCGTCTCCTGGAAGGACGCCGCCGACAGCCACGACTCGGTGGCGAGCGAGGCCTTGGTGATACCCATCAGCTGCGGACGGCCGGAGGCGGGGTGACCGCCCTCGGTGACCACACGACGGTTCTCGGTCTCGAACTTCGACCGCTCGACCAGCTCGCCCGGAAGCAGCTCCGCGTCGCCGGACTCGATGATCGTCACGCGGCGGAGCATCTGCCGGATGATGATCTCGATGTGCTTGTCGTGGATCGACACGCCCTGCGAGTTGTAGACCTTCTGGACTTCGCCGACCAGGTGGACCTGGACGGCACGCTGGCCGAGGATGCGCAGCACGTCGTGCGGGTTGGTCGCACCGACGGTGAGCTTCTGGCCCACCTCGACCGCGTCGCCCTCGCCCACCAGGAGGCGGGCACGCTTCGAGATCGGGAACGCCGTCTCGTCGCTGCCGTCGTCCGGGGTGACGACGAGCTTCTTGGTCTTCTCGGTCTCCTCGATCCGCACGCGGCCCTTGGCCTCGGAGATCGGGGCGACACCCTTCGGCGTACGGGCCTCGAAGAGCTCGACGACACGGGGCAGACCCTGGGTGATGTCGTCACCGGCCACACCACCGGTGTGGAAGGTACGCATCGTCAGCTGGGTACCGGGCTCACCGATGGACTGGGCGGCGATGATGCCGACCGCCTCACCGATGTCGACCAGCTTGCCGGTGGCGAGCGAGCGTCCGTAGCAGAAGGCACAGGTGCCGACCGCGGACTCACAGGTCAGGACCGAGCGGGTCTTGACCTCCTCGACGCCGGCGCCCACCAGGGCGTCGATCAGGACGTCACCGAGGTCGACGTTGGCAGGCGCGATGACCTTGCCGTCCACCACGACGTCCTCGGCGAGCATGCGGGCGTAGACCGAGGTCTCGACGTCGTCCGTCTTGCGGAGCACGCCGTCGGCGCCCTTGACCGCGATCTTCAGCTTCAGGCCGCGGTCGGTGCCGCAGTCCTCCTCGCGGATGATCACGTCCTGCGAGACGTCCACCAGACGACGGGTCAGGTAACCCGAGTCGGCGGTACGCAGGGCGGTGTCCGCCAGACCCTTACGGGCACCGTGCGTGGAGATGAAGTACTCCAGAACGGTGAGGCCCTCGCGGAAGGACGCCTTGATGGGACGGGGAATCGTCTCGTTCTTGGCGTTCGACACCAGACCACGCATACCCGCGATCTGACGCATCTGCATCATGTTTCCTCGGGCACCCGAGTCGACCATCATGAAGATGGGGTTCGTCTTCGGGAAGTTCGCGTTCATCGCCTCGGCGACCTCGTTGGTCGCCTTGGTCCAGATCGCGATGAGCTCCTGCGTGCGCTCGTCCTTGGTGATCAGACCGCGCTCGTACTGCTTCTGGACCTTCTCGTCCTGCTCCTCGTAGCCCTTGACGATGGCCTTCTTGGCCTCGGGCACGACGACGTCGGAGATGGCCACGGTGACGCCCGAACGGGTCGCCCAGTGGAAGCCCGCCGCCTTCAGGTTGTCGAGCGTCGCCGCCACAATGACCTTGGGGTAGCGCTCGGCCAGGTCGTTGACGATCTCGGAGAGCTGCTTCTTGCCCACCGAGTAGTCGACGAACGGGTAGTCCTCGGGCAGCAGCTCGTTGAAGAGCGCACGGCCCAGGGTGGTCCGCAGCCGGAAGGTGTCACCGGGCTGGTACTCCGGCTCGCCCTCCTCGGCGACCGGCGGCACCCAGCCACGCGGCGGCATGGTGCCGACCGGGAAGCGGATGTCGACCTTCGCCTGGAGCGACAGCTCGCGGGCGTCGAAGGCCATGGTGGCCTCGGCCGTGGAGCCGAACGCGCGGTCCGCGCCCTTGACGTCGCGGCCCTCGTCGTCCGTGGTGAGGAAGAAGAGGCCCAGCACCATGTCCTGGGTCGGCATGGTGACGGGACGGCCGTCGGCCGGCTTCAGGATGTTGTTCGAGGACAGCATCAGGATGCGGGCCTCGGCCTGCGCCTCCGCGGAGAGCGGCAGGTGCACGGCCATCTGGTCACCGTCGAAGTCCGCGTTGAACGCGGTGCAGACGAGCGGGTGGATCTGGATGGCCTTGCCCTCGACCAGCTGCGGCTCGAAGGCCTGGATGCCGAGGCGGTGCAGGGTGGGCGCACGGTTCAGCAGCACCGGGTGCTCGGCGATGACCTCTTCGAGGACGTCGTACACGACGGTGCGGCCACGCTCGACCATGCGCTTGGCCGACTTGATGTTCTGCGCGTGGTTCAGGTCCACCAGGCGCTTCATCACGAACGGCTTGAAGAGCTCCAGCGCCATCGCCTTCGGCAGACCGCACTGGTGCAGCTTGAGCTGCGGACCGACGACGATCACGGAACGCGCGGAGTAGTCCACGCGCTTGCCGAGGAGGTTCTGACGGAAACGGCCCTGCTTGCCCTTGAGCATGTCGCTCAGGGACTTCAGCGGGCGGTTGCCGGGACCGGTGACCGGACGGCCGCGACGGCCGTTGTCGAACAGCGCGTCGACGGCCTCCTGGAGCATGCGCTTCTCGTTGTTCACGATGATCTCGGGCGCACCGAGGTCGAGAAGGCGCTTCAGGCGGTTGTTGCGGTTGATCACACGGCGGTACAGGTCGTTCAGGTCGGAGGTCGCGAAGCGGCCACCGTCCAGCTGCACCATCGGACGCAGGTCCGGCGGGATGACCGGCACGCAGTCCAGCACCATGCCCTTGGGCTTGTTGCTGGTCTGAAGGAACGCGGAGACGACCTTGAGGCGCTTGAGCGCACGGGTCTTCTTCTGGCCCTTGCCGGTACGGATGATCTCGCGGAGGCGCTCGGCCTCCTCGTCGAGGTCGAAGGACTCCAGGCGCTTCTGGAGCGCGGCGGCGCCCATGCAGCCGTCGAAGTACGTGCCGAAGCGGTCACGCAGCTCGCGGTAGAGCAGCTCGTCGCCCTCCAGGTCCTGGACCTTGAGGTTCTTGAACCGGCTCCACACCTCGTCGAGGCGGTCGATCTCGCGCTGCGCACGGTCGCGCAGCTGCTTCATCTCACGCTCGGCGCCTTCGCGCACCTTGCGGCGCACGTCGGCCTTGGCGCCTTCGGCCTCCAGCTCGGCCAGGTCGGTCTCGAGCTTCTTGGCCCGGGCCTCCAGGTCGGCGTCGCGGCGGTTCTCGGTCTGCTGACGCTCGACGGAGACGTGGGCCTCCAGGGACGGCAGGTCGCGGGTACGACGCTCCTCGTCCACGAACGTGATCATGTACGCGGCGAAGTAGATGACCTTTTCCAGGTCCTTCGGCGCGAGGTCCAGCAGGTATCCGAGGCGCGAGGGAACGCCCTTGAAGTACCAGATGTGGGTGACGGGAGCGGCAAGCTCGATGTGGCCCATCCGCTCACGACGCACCTTGGCGCGAGTGACCTCGACGCCGCAGCGCTCGCAGATGATGCCCTTGAAGCGGACACGCTTGTACTTGCCGCAGTAGCACTCCCAGTCCCGGGTCGGACCGAAGATCTTCTCGCAGAAGAGTCCGTCCTTTTCGGGCTTGAGCGTGCGGTAGTTGATGGTCTCCGGCTTCTTGACTTCGCCGTGCGACCAGGTCCGGATGTCGTCCGCGGTGGCAAGGCCGATCCGCAGCTCGTCGAAGAAGTTGACGTCGAGCACTTGTCGTCAATCCCTCTTTCGGGGTCTCGTCTCAATCAATGGTCTGAACGGGTCCGGGGAGGGCCGGCCGCCTCGGGGTGAGGCGGCCGGCCGGCCCGTCAGACCTCTTCGACGCTGCTCGGCTCGCGCCGGGACAGGTCGATACCGAGCTCCTCCGCCGCGCGGAAGACGTCCTCGTCCGTGTCGCGCATCTCGATGGACATGCCGTCCGAGGACAGCACCTCCACGTTGAGGCAGAGCGACTGCATTTCCTTGATGAGCACCTTGAAGGACTCGGGAATGCCGGGCTCGGGGATGTTCTCGCCCTTGACGATGGCCTCGTAGACCTTCACGCGGCCGGTCACGTCGTCGGACTTGATCGTCAGGAGCTCCTGGAGGGCGTACGCGGCGCCGTAAGCCTCAAGGGCCCACACCTCCATCTCACCGAAGCGCTGACCACCGAACTGCGCCTTACCACCCAGCGGCTGCTGCGTGATCATGGAGTACGGGCCGGTCGAACGCGCGTGGAGCTTGTCGTCGACCAGGTGGTGCAGCTTGAGGATGTACATGAACCCGACCGAGACCGGGTCCGGGAACGGCTCGCCGGAGCGGCCGTCGAACAGCTGGGCCTTGCCGGAGGGCTGGACCAGGCGGTCGCCGTCGCGGTTGGGGATCGTGGCCTCGAAGAGACCGGAGATCTCGTCCTCGCGCGCACCGTCGAAGACGGGCGTGGCAACGTTGGTGCCGGGGGCGACCTGGTCGGCGCCGATGGCCTGGAGGCGCTTGGCCCACTCGTCACCGAGGCCGGAGACGTCCCAGCCGCGGCTGGCGAGCCAGCCGAGGTGGATCTCCAGGACCTGTCCCGGGTTCATTCGGGACGGGACACCCAGCGGGTTGAGGATGATGTCGACCGGGGTGCCGTCCTCCAGGAACGGCATGTCCTCGATCGGCAGGATCTTGGAGATGACGCCCTTGTTGCCGTGACGGCCGGCGAGCTTGTCACCGTCGGTGATCTTGCGCTTCTGCGCGACGTAGACGCGGACCAGCTGGTTCACGCCCGGCGGCAGCTCGTCGCCCTCTTCGCGGTCGAAGACGCGGACGCCGATGACCTTGCCGATCTCACCGTGCGGCACCTTCAGCGAGGTGTCGCGCACCTCGCGCGCCTTCTCACCGAAGATCGCGCGGAGCAGGCGCTCCTCGGGGGTCAGCTCGGTCTCACCCTTGGGCGTGACCTTGCCGACGAGGATGTCACCGGCGACGACCTCGGCACCGATCCGGATGATGCCGCGCTCGTCGAGGTCGGCGAGGACCTCTTCGGAGACGTTCGGGATGTCCCGGGTGATCTCCTCCGGGCCGAGCTTGGTGTCACGGGCGTCGACCTCGTGCTCCTCGATGTGGATCGAGGAGAGGACGTCGTCCTGCACGAGGCGCTGCGACAGGATGATCGCGTCCTCGTAGTTGTGACCCTCCCACGGCATGAACGCCACGAGCAGGTTCTTGCCGAGGGCCATCTCACCGTTCTCGGTGGCGGGTCCGTCGGCGAGCACCTGGTCGGCCACGATCCGGTCGCCCTCGGAGACGACGACCTTCTGGTTGACCGAGGTGCCCTGGTTGGAGCGCATGAACTTGGCGATGCGGTACGTGGTGTACGTGCCGTCGTCGTTCGTGACGGTGATGTAGTCCGCGGAGACCTCCTGGACCACACCGTCCTTCTCGGCCTTGAGGACGTCACCGGCGTCGGTGGCGCAGCGGTACTCCATGCCGGTGCCGACGAGCGGGGCCTCCGACTTAATCAGCGGCACCGCCTGACGCATCATGTTCGCGCCCATGAGGGCACGGTTGGCGTCGTCGTGCTCCAGGAAGGGGATCATCGCGGTGGCGACGGACACCATCTGGCGCGGCGAGACGTCCATGTAGTCGACCTCGGACGCGGGGACGTAGTCGACCTCTCCCCCACGGCGGCGGACCAGGACGCGCGGCTCGGTGAAGCGCAGCTCGTCGTTGAGGGTCGCGTTCGCCTGGGCGATGACGAAGCGGTCCTCCTCGTCGGCGGTGATGTAGTCGACGTCGTCGGTGACCTGGCCGTCGACGACCTTGCGGTACGGCGTCTCGATGAAGCCGAACGCGTTGACGCGGCCGTACGAGGCGAGCGAACCGATCAGACCGATGTTCGGGCCTTCGGGGGTCTCGATCGGGCACATGCGTCCGTAGTGGGACGGGTGCACGTCTCGGACCTCGAAGCCGGCCCGCTCACGGGAGAGACCACCCGGGCCAAGGGCCGACAGGCGGCGCTTGTGGGTGAGACCCGACAGCGGGTTGTTCTGGTCCATGAACTGCGACAGCTGGCTGGTGCCGAAGAACTCCTTGATGGAGGCGACGACCGGCCGGATGTTGATCAGGGTCTGCGGCGTGATCGCCTCGACGTCCTGGGTGGTCATGCGCTCGCGCACGACGCGCTCCATCCGCGCCAGGCCCGTACGGACCTGGTTCTGGATGAGCTCGCCGACGTTGCGCAGACGACGGTTGCCGAAGTGGTCGATGTCGTCGGTCTCGACGACGATCTCCCGGCCGGACTCGCCGATCGTCTCGGTCTCACCGGCGTGCAGCTTGACCAGGTACTTGATGGTCGCGATGACGTCGTCGGTGGTGAGCACCCCGGCGTCCAGCGGCTCATCGGCGCCGAGCTTCTTGTTCACCTTGTAGCGGCCGACCTTCGCGAGGTCGTAGCGCTTCGGGTTGAAGTAGAGGTTCTCGAGCAGCGTCTGAGCGGCCTCGCGGGTCGGCGGCTCGCCCGGACGCAGCTTGCGGTAGATGTCGAGCAGTGCGTCGTCCTGGCCCTGGGTGTGGTCCTTCTCCAGGGTGGCGCGCATGGACTCGTACTCGCCGAACTCCTCGAGGATCTGCTCGGTGGTCCAGCCGAGAGCCTTCAGGAGGACGGTGACGGACTGCTTGCGCTTGCGGTCGATGCGGACACCGACCATGTCGCGCTTGTCGATCTCCATCTCCAGCCAGGCACCCCGGGAGGGGATGATCTTGGCCGAGAAGATGTCCTTGTCGGACGTCTTGTCGATGGAGGAGTCGAAGTAGACACCCGGCGAGCGGACCAGCTGCGACACGACGACACGCTCGGTGCCGTTGATGACGAAGGTGCCCTTGTTGGTCATGAGCGGGAAGTCGCCCATGAAGACCGTCTGGGACTTGATCTCGCCGGTCTCGTTGTTGGTGAACTCGGCCGTGACGAAGAGCGGCGCGGCGAACGTGAAGTCGCGCTCCTTGCACTCGTCGATCGAGTTCTTCGGGGGCTCGAAGCGGTGGTCGCGGAACGTAAGCGACATCGACCCGGAGAAGTCCTCGATCGGAGAGATCTCCTCGAAGATCTCCTCGAGGCCGGACTTGGTGGGGACGTCTTGTCCACTGTCCAGAGCAGCCTCGACGCGAGCCTTCCAGGCGGCGTTGCCGAGGAGCCAGTCAAAGCTCTCGGTCTGCAGCGCGAGGAGGTTCGGAACCTCGAGGGGCTCCTTGATCTTTGCAAAAGAGATGCGCAGCGGGGCGGTGCTGGCACCGTTGTTCGTATTCGCGGTCGAGGCGTTGCGCGAGGCGGCCAAGAGGGGGTCCTTCCGAGGGCTCGGACTCACTACGCGCGTACCGGTCCCACTCTGGACACAAAGACAGGCCGTTCCGAATCGGTCGCAAACGACCAGGTCGGAGGGGGTCGGTCATCGGTGCTTCAGCGTGGGCATGCCCCTGGTGACGGGCAGGAGGCAGCTAACAGGCAGCGCAAAGGGTCAGTGTAGCCAAGTGGCACACTGATGTCCAGTCGGGGTTCTCAGAGACCCACGTTGCTCGCAACAGCTGTTCTCAACACCTATGTCTTGCCCTCGCGCGGGGTGCGCGCTTCTTTACTTCCCGCTTCACTCTCGATCCATGCCTCGGATACGGATCGAAGTGATGACGCGTCCTGAGAATTGCGCGCCGCGTCCGGTTCGTCAAGGCCCGCCGGTCCGATCGGACCCGCCAGGAGCCTTCACCGGCCACCCCCGGGAACCCGCGGGACGCCCTGGAGGGGCCCGCGGGAGGCGCACGGCGAAGATCACCCTACTCGTCACCGGCGGAAGAGCAAGGCACCCGCCCCGGGCACGCCGAAGGGCGACCACCCGGATGGGTGATCGCCCTTGGCGCGGGCACGTGACGTGCCCAGGGAGTCCCGAGGACTCCCGAGGTGTTACTTGACCTCGACGGAAGCGCCGGCGGCCTTGAGGGACTCGGCAGCCTTGTCGGCGGCCTCCTTGGCGACCTTCTCGAGGACCGGCTTCGGGGTGCCGTCGACGAGGTCCTTGGCCTCCTTCAGACCCAGCGAGGTCAGCTCACGCACGACCTTGATGACCTGGATCTTCTTCTCGCCGGCGCCGGTGAGGATGACGTCGAACTCGTCCTGCTCGACAGCGGCCTCGGCCGGGGCGCCGCCCTGGGCGGGACCGGCGACGGCGACGGCCGCAGCGGCGGTGACGTCGAACTTCTCCTCGAAGGCCTTCACGAACTCGGAGAGCTCGATGAGGGTCATCTCTTCGAACTGCGCGAGCAGGTCGTCCTGGGACAGCTTCGCCATGACAGGCGTCCTTCCACTATTCGGCAGGTGCCGGATGTATATGTCGGCGGGCGTACGTGGAGCCCGCTGGACCGCTGAGCGTGATTACTCGGCGGCCTCGGCGGGAGCCGGAGTACCGGCACCGCCCTGCTCTTCCTTCTTGGCGCGAAGAGCTTCCGCAGTGCGGACGAACTTGGAGGGCAGGGCCTGGAAGACCTGCGCCGCCTGCGTCTGCTTGCCCTTGAAAGCACCGGCCAGCTTGGAGAGCAGAACCTCGCGGGACTCGAGGTCCGCGAGCTTCTTGATCTCATCGGCGGACAGCGCCTTACCGTCAAGGACACCGCCCTTGATGATGAGGTTGGGGTTGTCCTTGGCGAAGTCACGAAGACCCTTCGCCGACTCCACCGGGTCACCGGTGACGAAGGCAACCGCCGTCGGACCCGAGAACAGGTCGTCCAGCGCGTCGATCCCGGCCTCGTTGGCCGCAATCTTGGTCAGCGTGTTCTTCACCACGGCGTACTGGGCGTTCTCACCGAGCGAACGGCGCAGCTCCTTGAGCTGTGCCACGGTGAGACCCCGGTACTCGGTCAGCACGGCGGCGTTCGAGCTGCGGAACTGGTCCGTCAGCTCGGCTACCGCGGCAGCCTTGTCGGGCCTTGCCATGAGCGTCGGCCTCCTTCCGGGTGATGAGGACCGCTCAGAAGGGGCCGGGAAAGACGAAACGCCCCAGCACAAGTGCCAGGGCGCGGCTCGACCGAACAGAGTCCGGGAGCGTTCCACAGTCACCTGCGCAGGTCGTCCGATCTAGCGGAACCTTCGGTCACCGTCCCCTTCAGAGGCACAGCGACGACCAGCGGTCTTTGGCTTCCTGGTGAGGGTACGCGACCGGACGGGCGACGGGCAAATCCGTCCCTGTTCGTCCCGTGGAAGAGGTATCAGGAGGCTCCGCCCGGGGCAGTGCCCTGCTTCAGCAACTCCTTGAAGTCCACCGTGTCCGAGGCCGCCGGCCTCTCCGCGGGGACCTCGGTGCCGTAGTCGCTGTAGAAGAGGGTCGAGTTGAACGTGCCGGTCTTCATCTCGCCGCGCTCGGTCTTCTTCACCAGCAGGTCGTTCTCGTCGACCCAGATGTCGACGGTCTGGGTGGTCACCCCGGCCAGCGCCAGCTGCTCCTTGAACGCGGCCAGCTGCTCCGCGTCCAGGCTGCTGTTCTTCGCGGTCAGCTCGGCCACATCGACCGTGCCGGAGTAGTGCGTCGCGGAGACCCCGCGGACATCCTCCTGGCCGACCTTCTTCACGTCGCCGGAGGCCAGGAGGGCCTTCACGCCCTCCTCGGGCGTGCTGTTGCGGATCTGGTCCTTCATGACGTCGCCGGAGGCCCCGCCCAGCTCGGCGAGGTCCTTGTAGGCGTACCGGATCCAGTTCTTGCCGCCGGTTTCGGCCGCCATACCGGCGCCCATGTTGGCGTAGTACTCGTCCTTGAAGTAGCGCGCCTGGACCGATCCGTCGCCGCCGGCCTTCTTCAGGGCCTCGCCGATGGTGCCGCCGGTGTACGTGATGGTGAGCGCGCCCGAGAGTCCGTCGGCCCAGCCGATGGCCCCGGACTGCTTCATGGACATCGTGCTGCCCATCTCGGTGGTGCCCTCGACCTTCGCGGACTGCGCGCCGCCGGTCTTCTGCCGCACCTGCTTCAGCGCGGCCACGGAGCTCGCCTCGGCGGCGGCGTCGCCCTTGCCCTTCGCGGAGCCGCCGGCGCCGTCGGAGCCACTACAGGCCGCCATCGACGTCAGTGCCGCCGCGGCGGCGAGAGCCGTACCCAGGCGTCGTGCCGTGCTCGTCCTCATGGTGTCGGTCCACCCCTCGTCTCGTCCTCGTCCCCAGCGCAACAGTGGCACAGGGCACTGACAGGCGTGGGGCCTTACGGATACGAGGACGGGCCCCGCACCTCGAAAGGTTGCGGGGCCCGTTCACACAGTGCACGCGTACGACGCGGCTACCGGGTGAGCGCGAGGGCTCAGACGGCGGCCGGGTCCTCCTCGACGAGGAGGTTGCGGGTGCGGTTGGCGTCCAGCGGGATGCCGGGGCCCATCGTGGTCGTCAGAGCGGCCTTCTTGATGTAGCGGCCCTTGGCGGCGGACGGCTTCAGACGGAGGACTTCCTCCAGCGCCGCTGCGTAGTTCTCCACCAGCTTGGTCTCGTCGAACGAGACCTTGCCGATGATGAAGTGCAGGTTGGAGTGCTTGTCGACGCGGAACTCGATCTTTCCGCCCTTGATGTCGTTGACGGCCTTGACGACATCGGGGGTGACGGTGCCGGTCTTCGGGTTCGGCATCAGACCACGCGGACCGAGCACGCGGCCCAGGCGGCCGACCTTGCCCATGAGGTCCGGGGTGGCGACGACGGCGTCGAAGTCCAGACGGCCCTTCGCCACCTCGTCGATCAGCTCGTCGGCGCCGACGATGTCGGCTCCGGCGGCTTCCGCGGCCGCAGCACGGTCACCGGTCGCGAAGACCAGGACCCGGGCGGTCTTGCCGGTGCCGTGCGGGAGGTTCACGGTGCCGCGGACCATCTGGTCGGCCTTGCGCGGGTCGACGCCCAGGCGGAAGGCGACCTCGACGGTGCCGTCGAACTTCGTGGTGGCGGTGTCCTTGGCGAGACGGACGGCCTCGAGCGGGGCGTACACGCGCTCCCGGTCGATCTTGGCGTCCGCAGCGCGGAGGTTCTTGCTGCGCTTCACTTCTGCTCCTGAGGTTTCAGAGTGTGGAGTCGTGGTGCGGACCAGCGCTTGGCCCTACCACTGGGGGTTACGGGGCTGAATCAGCCTTCGACCGTGATGCCCATGGAACGGGCGGTGCCGGCGATGATCTTCGACGCGGCGTCGAGGTCATTGGCGTTCAGGTCGGGGAGCTTCGTCGTGGCGATCTCGCGGACCTGGGCAGCCGTCAGCTTGGCGACCTTGGTCTTGTGCGGCTCGCCGGAGCCCTTCTCCACACCCGCGGCCTTGAGGATCAGCTTGGCGGCCGGCGGAGTCTTGGTGATGAAGGTGAAGGAGCGGTCCTCGTAGACCGTGATCTCCACCGGCACGACCATGCCACGCTGCGACTCGGTCGCGGCGTTGTAGGCCTTGCAGAACTCCATGATGTTGACGCCGTGCTGACCGAGCGCGGGGCCGACCGGCGGGGCCGGGTTCGCCGCACCGGCGTTGATCTGGAGCTTGATAAGCCCCGTGACCTTCTTCTTCTTGGGAGGCATTGCTCTCTCCGGGTCCTAGTGAGAGTGTTTCGCCGCCATTCCGGTCATCCGGATGGAGGCATACCGCACAACGATAACGGGTATAGCTGTGCGACCAAAAACCAACAGGTCAGACGGGCTGCGAAGCCCCTCTGACCTGCTGGGTAGGCATGTGTCCAGAAACCGGCGGGAAGCGCCTAGTTCTTCTGGATCTGGTCGAAGCTGAGCTCGACCGGGGTCTCGCGGCCGAAGATCTCGACGAGGCCCTTGACCTTCTTCGAGTCGGCGTTGATCTCGTTGATCGTGGCCTGGAGCGTGGCGAACGGGCCGTCGGTGACGGTGACCGAGTCGCCGACCTCGAAGTCCAGCACCTGGACCTCGACCTTGCGGGCCGGAGCCGGCTTGCCCTCGGCCTCGGCGGCCTCTCGGGCGGCCTTCTCCTCGGCCTCCGGGGCGAGCATCTTGACGATCTCGTCCAGGGTCAGCGGGTACGGGTCGTAGGCGTTGCCCACGAAGCCGGTGACGCCCGGCGTGTTCCGCACAACGCCCCAGGACTCGTTCGTCAGGTCCATGCGCACCAGCACGTAGCCGGGGAGCTTGTTCTGCCGGACGTTCTTGCGCTCGCCGTTCTTGATCTGGACGATTTCCTCTTCAGGCACCTCGGCCTGATAGATGAACTCCTCCACGTTCAGCGAGACGGCGCGCTGCTCCAGGTTGGCCTTCACACGCTTCTCGTAACCGGCGTACGTGTGGATGACGTACCACTCGCCGGGGAGGGTGCGGAGCTCGTCGCGCAGGGCGGCGATGGGGTCGACGGGGGCGGCCGGCTCGGCCTCCTCCTCGTCGGCGGCCTCTTCTTCGACAGCCTCGACGGCCTCGGCCGCCGCGTCCTCGCCCTCGGCGGACTCGTCGGACTCGACGTTCACGGCGGCCTGCTCGGCGGGCTCGCCCGCGGCGAGGTCGGCGGCCTCGGCCTGGTCCGGGTCCACGGAGTCAGCAGCCTCAACGATGTCGAGCTCGTCCTTGGCGGACTCGAAGGCGCCAGCCTCGGGCTCGACGGCGTCGTTCAGGTTCGGGTCAGACACGATGGCTGCTTCTTCCTGGATACAAAGGGTGGAACGTGCGAAAGGGACGCCGGATCCGACGCCTTCCGCGTGATCAGCCGAAGACGTACTTGACGACCCGGGCGAAGCCCATGTCGAGAACGGTAACAAGACCGATCATGACGACGACGAACACGATCACCACGGAGGTGTACGTCGTCAGCTGGCTACGCGTCGGCCAGACAACCTTACGGAGTTCGGCGACGATCTGGCGGTAGAACAGCGCGAGCCGACCCAGAGGGCCCTTCTTACCGCGCTTGCCGCCCTTCCGAGTCTTCTTCTTCGACTCGGGAGCTTCATCATCGGCATCAGGCATGTCGATGGAGCCCACGGCGTCCGTCACGCTACTCACCTGATTCCGGGTCGTGGCCGTGCCGCGCCCGGTGGAGCCGCACGGCTGTGCAATGAAGTACGTACATGCGCACACATCCTGGCGGAGGAGTGTGTAGCAGGGCCGGAGGGACTTGAACCCCCAACCGCTGGTTTTGGAGACCAGTGCTCTACCAATTGAGCTACGACCCTTGGTGGTTTCCACCAACCTACCGCATCTTTCCCGATGACCGGGTGCAGTAACGGTGCGGCTGGTGAAGGCCAACGACAGGTGAGTGTACGTGCTCAGGGCCGCCGCGTCGAACAGACAACTACTGACCGGTCCTGTCCGGATGCTGTCCAGGTCCTGTCCGGTCCCTGAAACCCCTGTGCCGACGGCTTTCGCGGTCTGCGAGCATGGGCCCATGAGCGCTGCAACTTCACCGTCCGAGCGCCGGGTTTCCGCCCGCATCGGTGCGATCTCCGAGTCCGCGACCCTCGCCGTCGACGCCAAGGCCAAGGCCCTCAAGGCCGCCGGGCGTCCGGTGATCGGCTTCGGGGCCGGCGAACCCGACTTCCCGACGCCCGACTACATCGTCGACGCCGCGGTCGAGGCCTGCCGCAACCCGAAGTACCACCGCTACACCCCCGCGGGCGGGCTCCCCGAGCTCAAGGCCGCCATCGCGGAGAAGACACTGCGCGACTCCGGCTACGAGGTCGACGCCAGCCAGATCCTGGTGACCAACGGCGGCAAGCAGGCCATCTACGAGGCCTTCGCCGCGATCCTCGACCCGGGCGACGAGGTCATCGTCCCCGCCCCGTACTGGACCACCTACCCCGAGTCGATCCGGCTCGCCGGCGGTGTCCCGGTCGAGGTCGTCGCCGACGAGACCACCGGCTACCGGGTCTCCGTGGAGCAGCTGGAGGCCGCCCGCACCGAGAAGACCAAGGTCGTCCTGTTCGTCTCGCCGTCCAACCCGACCGGCGCGGTCTACAGCGAGGCCGACGCCGAGGCGATCGGCCGCTGGGCCGTCGAGCACGGCCTGTGGGTCCTCACCGACGAGATCTACGAGCACCTCGTCTACGGCGACGCGGCCTTCACCTCGCTCCCGGCGATCGTGCCGGAGCTGCGCGACAAGTGCATCGTCGTCAACGGTGTCGCCAAGACGTACGCGATGACCGGCTGGCGGGTGGGCTGGATCATCGGCCCCAAGGACGTCGTCAAGGCCGCGACCAACCTCCAGTCGCACGCCACCTCCAACGTCTCCAACGTCGCCCAGGTCGCCGCGCTCGCGGCCGTCTCCGGCCCGCTGGACGCCGTCGCCGAGATGCGCACCGCCTTCGACCGCCGCCGCAACCTCATCGTGCGGATGCTCAACGAGATCGACGGCGTGTTCTGCCCGGAGCCCGAGGGCGCGTTCTACGCCTACCCGGCGGTGAAGGACGTGCTCGGCAAGGAGATCCGCGGCAAGCGCCCGGCCACCACGGTCGAGCTGGCCGCCCTGATTCTGGACGAGGCCGAGGTCGCCGTCGTGCCCGGAGAGGCCTTCGGCACCCCCGGCTACCTGCGCCTTTCCTACGCGCTGGGCGACGACGACCTGATCGAGGGCGTCTCGCGGATCCAGAAGCTGCTGGGCGAGGCCAAGGCCTGACAACCCGCGCATGTGTGCCCCCCGGCCGCCGGAATGCTCCTCCGGCCGGGGGCACTTTTTTTGTTCGAGCAACCCCCGGAAGGGGAAAGCGGCTACCGCTCCGGCCCGCCCGTGCGGCAGGATCTTCCGATGGAGCGTGATGTACGTCTGTTGCCCAAGGCCCACCTGCACCTGCACTTCACCGGGTCGATGCGGCCCACCACCCTGCTCGAACTCGCCGACAAGTACGGGGTTCATCTCCCCGACGCCCTGACCGGCGGCGAGCCGCCGAAACTGCGGGCGACCGACGAACGCGGCTGGTTCCGTTTCCAGCGGCTCTACGACATCGCCCGGTCCTGCCTGCGGTCCCCCGAGGACATCCAGCGCCTGGTGCTGGAGAGCGCCCAGGAGGACGTCGCGGACGGCTCCGGCTGGCTGGAGATCCAGGTCGACCCCACCTCGTACGCCCCGCTGCTCGGCGGGCTGATCCCGGCCATCGAGATCATCCTGGACGCCGTGGACAGCGCCTCCCGGGACACCGGCCTGGACATGCGCGTGGTGATCGCCGCCAACCGGATGAAGCACCCGCTGGACGCCCGCACGCTGGCCCGGCTCGCCGTGCGGTACGCCGACCGGGGCGTCGTCGGCTTCGGGCTCTCCAACGACGAGCGGCGCGGCATGGCCCGCGACTTCGACCGGGCCTTCGCCATCGCCCGGGACGGCGGTCTGCTGGCGGCTCCGCACGGCGGGGAGCTGTCGGGGCCCTCCAGCGTGCGCGACTGCCTCGACGACCTGGACGCCTCGCGGATCGGCCACGGGGTCCGGGCGGCCGAGGACCCCCGGCTGCTGCGCAGGCTCGCCGAGCGGCAGATCACCTGCGAGGTGTGCCCGTCGTCCAATGTGGCGCTCGGCGTCTACGAGAAGCCCGCCGATGTCCCCCTGCGCACACTGTTCGACGCCGGCGTGCCGATGGCGCTGGGAGCGGACGATCCCCTGCTGTTCGGTTCGCGGCTGGCCGCCCAGTACGAGCTGGTGCGCCGCCACCACGGCTTCACCGACGAGGAGCTGGCCGAGCTGGCCCGCCAGTCGGTGCGCGGATCGGCGGCCCCCGTGGACGTACGGGAGAAGCTGCTGTCCGGGGTCGACGACTGGCTGGCTAGCTGATTCCGGCCAGGAGCGTACGGGCGAGGCCGGCGGCGAACTCCTCCAGCGGCTGCGGGGGCGTTCCGCCGGGCAGCGCGTCGTAGGCGAAGGCCCGCTGGGCGCAGGCGCCGAGCAGGAGTGAGGCGGCGGCGTAGGTGTCGGCGTCCGCGCGGACCCGGCCGGCGCGCTGTTCGGCGCGGAGGTAGGCGTCGAGCCCCTGGATCGGCACGTGGGGTCCGGTTCCCAGCTCCCGCATCCGCTCCTCGTGGCGGTGCTTGAGCTGCGGTTCGGCGTAGAGGGACGCGGCCATCGGGAACGTCTGCTCGTAGAAGAGCGCGGCCTGCCGGGCGACCTCGGTGAGGTGGGCCTCGACGGTGCCCTCCCCCGCCTCCAGGCCGGCGAGCAGCCCGCCGAGTCCCGGCAGCCGTTCCTTGAGGACGGTGACGAACAGCTCTTCCTTGCTGGGGAAGTATTTGTACAGCGCCGCCTCCGAGCAGCCGGCCGCCCGCGCGATCTCTTTGGTGGTGGTCCGGGCGAGGCCGATGGAGAGCATCAGCTCATGGGCGGCGTCGACGATCCGGACCCGGGCGGGCTTCGGCTCCACGGGACTTCCTCTGTCGCTTGACGGGTGGATGATCAGCCACTCACCCTAGAAGTGAGTGAACACTTACCCACCCGAGGAGAGTGCCATGCGACTCACGGTGTTCGGAGCGACCGGAGGTGTCGGCCGGGAGGTCGTGGCCCAGGCGCTCGCGGCGGGCCACGAGGTGACGGCCGTGGTCCGCGACCCCGCCCGGCTGCCGGAACCGCTCGACGCCCGGGCTCTGCACGGCGTCGTCCGGCTGGACGACGAGGCGGCGGTGCGGGCCGCGGTCGCGGGGCGGGACGCGGTGCTCTCGGGGCTCGGCTCGCGCGGCCGGAGGGCGAACGGGGTCGCCGAGCGGCTGACCCGGCGGATCGTGTCGGCGATGGAGGCCGAGGACGTCCGGAGGCTGCTGGTGGTGAGCGCGGTGCCGGTCGGGCCGAAGGCGCCGGGCGACCCGCTGATCGACCGGCTGTCGCTCAAGCTGGTCGGGGCGGTGCTCGCGGAGCTGTACGCCGATCTCGCCCGGATGGAGGCGGCGTTGGCCGACAGCGCGACGGACTGGACCGCGGTGCGCCCGCCGAGGCTGACGGACGGGCCGCGCACGGGCGTCTACCGGAAGGTCGTGGGCGGCACACCGCGCAGCAGCCGGACCATCTCCCGGGCCGACGTGGCGCACGCGATGCTCGCGCTGATCGACGACCCGGCGGCCGTGCGGCAGGGCGTGGGCATCGCGTACTGACCGCGTACGCCCCGCGCGTACGCCGTCTACAGGCTGACGCCCACCGTCACCGGCTCGTTGACCAGGGTGACGCCGAAAGCCGCGTGCACCCCGGCGACGACCTCACGGGCCAGGGCGAGCAGGTCCTCGGTGGTGGCCGCGCCCCGATTGGTGAGGGCGAGGGTGTGCTTGGTGGAGATCCGGGCGGGGCCGCTGCCGTAGCCCTTGGTGAATCCGGCCCGGTCGATCAGCCAGGCCGCCGAGGTCTTGGTGCGGCCGTCCTCGGCGGGGAACGCCGGGGGCGTCACGTCCGGCCCGAGGCGGTCGTGGACCCGGCCGAGGAACTCATCGAAGGCAGCCGGTTCCAGGATCGGGTTGGTGAAGAACGATCCCGCGGACCAGGTGTCGTGGTCCTCCGGGTCCAGCACCATGCCCTTGCCCGCGCGCAGTCGCAGGACGGTCTCGCGGGCGGCCGGCAGCGGGACGCGGTCGCCCTGCTCGACGCCCATGGCCCTGGCCGTTTCGGGGTACTTGAGGGGCGCGGAAAGCCCGTTCGCCTCTTCCAGCGCGAATCGGACACGCAGCACCACGAACCGGTCGGGTTCGGCCTTGAAGCGGCTGTGACGGTACGAGAACGCGCACTCCGTGTTCGGAATGGTCACGGTCTCCTGGGTGCGCCGGTCGTAGGCGACGACCTCCGTGATGGTGGAGGACACCTCCTGTCCGTACGCGCCGACGTTCTGGATGGGTGTCGCGCCCGCGGATCCGGGGATGCCCGCCAGGCACTCGATGCCCGCGAGTCCCGCCTCGACGGTCCGGGCGACGGCGTCGGTCCACACCTCTCCGGCCGCCAGCTCCAGTGACGTACCGGAGAGCTCGAAGCCCTTCGTGGCGATGCGCAGCGCGGTGCCGTCGAAGCCCTTGTCCCCGATGACCAGGTTGGAGCCGCCTCCGATGACCAGCAGCGGGGTGCCGCTCGCGTCGGCCTCGCGGACGGCGGCGATCACCTCGGCGTCGGTCGTGGCGGTCAGCAGCCGGGCGGCGGGGCCGCCGAGCCGGAAGGTGGTCAGGGGGGCGAGGGGGGCGTCGTGGAGTTCCTGCACGGGGACAAGAGTACGGTCCGTGGCCCCGCCGCTCGTGCGGGGCCACGGACCGTACGCCGGGGTCCGGCGGCTCGGACGGCCACCAGCTGCGGCTGACGCGCCGGTACGGCTCAGGCGAGCCGGACCACGGCCCGGGACATCCCCAGCACCTTCTTGCCGTCGCACATGGCGACCAGGTCCACCCGGACCAGGTTGTCGTCCAGCTTCGCCGCGACCTTGCCGCTGACCTCGATCAGCGCGCCCTTGTCGTCGTTGGGCACGACGACCGGCTTGGTGAACCGCACCCCGTAGTCGACGACGGCACCCGGGTCGCCGGCCCAGTCCGTGACCACCCGGACCGCCTCGGCCATCGTGAACATGCCGTGCGCGATCACGTCCGGCAGCCCGACCTCGCGCGCGAACTTCTCGTTCCAGTGGATCGGGTTGAAGTCGCCCGAGGCGCCCGCGTACTGCACGAGCGTGGCCCGCGTCACCGGGAACGACTGCGCCGGCAGCTCGGTGCCGACCTCGACCGATCCGTAGGAGACCTTCGCCGTCATCACGCCTCCTCGGCGGCGCGCGCCACCAGCTTCGTGACCGCTGTGACCACCAGCTCACCGGTCTCGTCGTGAACATCCCCGCGAATGTCGAGAACGTCGTTGCCCGCCATGGACTTGATGCTCTCGATCGTCGAGGTGACCGTCAGCCGGTCCCCCGCCCGCACCGGACGCACGTAACTGAACTTCTGGTCCCCGTGGACCACACGGCTGTAGTCCAGGCCCAGCTGCGGGTCCTGCACCACCTCTCCGGCGGCCCGGTAGGTGATGGAGAAGACGAACGTGGGCGGCGCGATCACATCGGCGTGACCGAGCGCACGGGCGGCTTCCCGGTCGACGTACGCCGGGTGGGTGTCGCCCACCGCCTCGGCGAACTCGCGGATCTTCTCCCGGCCGACCTCGTACGCCGGAGTGGGCGGATAGGTCCGCCCCACGAAGGACTGGTCGAGCGCCATGAGCTCGCTACCTCCTGAGAAACCTGGTGAAAGACGAACTAGGGCACGCCCCCGTACGGGGAACGGCCTCATACAACGACACGAGGCCGCCCCCAGAGGGGACGGCCTCGTGTACGAGCCTGATTCAGCGCGTTTCGCGGTGCGCGGTGTGCGAGTTGCAGCGCGGGCAGTGCTTCTTCATCTCAAGACGGTCCGGGTTGTTACGCCGGTTCTTCTTGGTGATGTAGTTCCGCTCCTTGCACTCCACGCAGGCCAGCGTGATCTTCGGGCGGACGTCGGTGGCAGCCACGTGAGTGCTCCTTGGACGGACGTTGGACGGATGAACGCATAAAAGGGTAGCCGATCGAAGGACCGACCCAACCATCGGCTACCGTTAGTAGCGGTGACCGGACTTGAACCGGTGACACAGCGATTATGAGCCGCTTGCTCTACCGACTGAGCTACACCGCTTTGATGATGAGTCCCCCCGCCGAAGCGGGGTTTCCCGATCACCAGAGCCCCAATGCGGAATCGAACCGCAGACCTTCTCCTTACCATGGAGACGCTCTACCGACTGAGCTATTGGGGCGAGCGATGAAGACATTACACGGTCCCCGGCCGGTTGCCCAAATCCGTTTGTGCCGCATCCTCCGGCCCCCTGTCCGAGGCCTCCCACACCCCCTGATCAGGCCTTGATCCAGGACGGGTCCGCATCCGGACCGGGCCGGGCCGGCGGCCGGCGCGGGCGCACCGGTACGACTATTCCGCTCCTCCCGGAAGCCGCCCCCGCACGCCCCTAGGGTGTGGTCACTCCGTGTGATCTTGCACCCCTCCCAGGAGCGCGATGCCTGACAGCCAGCCACGGCGGCCCGACGACAACGCGCCCGACAGCGCCGACGCAGCCACCACCGCCGACACCCCCGCCCTCGTCCTCGGCGGCGCCCGCCTCGCCGACGGCCGGGCCGTGGACGTACGCCTGAGCGGCAGCCGGATCGAGGCCGTCGGCACCGCGGGCAGCCTCACCGCCCGCGGCCCCCGGATCGACCTCCGCGGCTATCTGCTGCTCCCCGCACCGGCCGAACCGCACGCCCACGGCGACACCGCCCTCACCGCGGACAGCGTGGGCCCCGACAGCCCGGGCCCCGCCTCCCACCGCACCGAGGACATCCAGCGCCGCGCCACGGAGGCGGCGCTCCTCCAGCTCGGCCACGGCGCGACCGCCCTGCGCACCCACGTCCGCGTCGGCGACGTGCAGGGCCTCGCCCCGCTCGAAGCCGTCCTCCAGACCCGGCGCGCCCTGCGCGGCCTCGCCGACGTCATGCCCGTCGCGGTCCCCCGCCTCCTCACCGGCGTCGCCGGGGCGGACAGCCTCGCGATGCTCAGGGACGCGGTGAAGATGGGCGCGGCCGTCGTCGGCGGCTGCCCCGACCTCGACCCCGACCCCACGGGCTACACCGAGGCCGTCCTGGAGATCGCCGCCGAGCACGGCTGCCCCGTGGACCTGCACACCGACGCCGACGACCCCGCCCGGCTGGCCCGGCTCGCCGCGATGGCCGCGGGGCTGCGCCCGGGGGTCACCCTCGGCCCCTGCGCCGGCCTGGCCCATCTGCCCCTGGACGCCGCGGCCCGCGCCGCCGACCGGCTCGCCGCCGCCGGGATCACCGTGGTCTGCCTGCCCCAGGGCGGCTGCGCCGGTTCCGAGCGCCGGACGACCGCCCCCGTACGCCTCCTGCGCTCCGCGGGCGTGCACGTCACGGCGGGCAGCGGCGCGCTGCGGGACACGGCCAATCCGGTCGGCCGCGGCGATCCGCTCGAAGCCGCCTACCTCCTCGCCTCGCAGACGGGGCTCCGCGCCGAGCAGGCGTACGCCCTGGTCTCCACGAGCGCCCGCGCGGCCCTCGGCCTGCCCGACGTACGGGTCGAGGCGGGCTTCCCGGCCGAACTCCTCGCCGTACGCGGCGAGCGGCTCTCCGCCGCGCTCTCCCTCGCGTACAGCCGCATCGTCATCCACCGCGGCCGCATCGTGGCCCGGACCAGCGCCGTACGCGAGTACTGCGACTCCGACACCGACCCCGCCGCGGGCCTCGGCGGACTTCCGCGCCAGGGCCGGCCCGACCCCGGCGCCGGGCCGAGGAACTGAGCGCGACCCCGTCCCCGGGCGTACGGTCGGGGGTATGCGCATTGTCATCGCAGGTGGACACGGACAGATCGCACTGCGGCTGGAGCGGCTGCTCGCCGCACGCGGGGATGAAGCCGTAGGGATCATCCGCAACCCCCAACAGAGTCAGGACCTGACCGACGCCGGCGCCGAACCCGTCGTGCTGGACCTCGAATCGGCCACCGTGGAGCAGACCGCACAGGTGCTGCGCGGCGCGGACGCGGCCGTCTTCGCGGCGGGCGCCGGGCCGAACAGCGGCACCGCCCGCAAGGACACCGTCGACCGCGACGCCGCCGTACTGTTCGCCGACGCCGCCGAGGCAGCGGGCGTCCGCCGCTACCTCGTCGTCTCCTCGATGGGCGCCGACCCCGGCCACCCCGGCGACGAGGTCTTCGACGTGTATCTGCGGGCCAAGGGCGCCGCGGACGCGGCCGTACGCTCCCGCACCGCCCTGGACTGGACGATCCTGCGGCCCGGCATGCTGACCGATGACGCGGGCACCGGCCAGGTCCTCCTGGCCGCCTCGACGGGCCGCGGCCCGATCCCCCGCGACGACGTGGCGGCCACGCTGCTGGAGCTGCTGGACACCCCGGCGACGGCGGGCCTCACCCTGGAGGCGATCTCCGGGAACGTACCGGTGACGGTGGCCGTGAAGGACGTCGCGGGCAACTGAGGCCTCGCGGGCGGCTGGAACGGGCCGCCTCGCCGGGCTTTGGACAACGAGAAAGCCCCCGACCGGAGAACCGGTCGGGGGCTTCGTTCGCGTGGCGGCGCCAGGGTTCGAACCTGGGTAGGCTGAGCCGGCAGATTTACAGTCTGCTCCCTTTGGCCACTCGGGCACACCGCCTCGAACGACGCGTTGGATCTCGTGGTGAGCTCCTTGGCGACGACGTAAACAATACCCGATGGCCAGGGGTGCTCCGCCACCTCATTGATCAGCGCCGGGAGGGTGCGGCGGTGGCTAGGCTTTGGCCTGTATCCCCACGCACATCCGACGCAAGGAGCCACACGTCATGGCCGACTCCAGTTTCGACATCGTCTCGAAGGTCGAGCGGCAGGAGGTCGACAACGCCCTCAACCAGGCCGCCAAGGAGATCTCCCAGCGTTACGACTTCAAGGGCACGGGCGCCTCGATCTCGTGGTCGGGCGAGAAGATCCTGATGGAGGCGAACGGCGAGGAGCGCGTCAAGGCCATCCTCGACATCTTCCAGTCCAAGCTGATCAAGCGCGGCATCTCGCTGAAGTCGCTGGACGCCGGTGAGCCGCAGCTCTCCGGCAAGGAGTACAAGATCTTCGCCACGATCGAGGAGGGCATCTCCCAGGAGAACGCCAAGAAGGTGGCGAAGACGATCCGCGACGAGGGCCCGAAGGGCGTCAAGGCGCAGGTCCAGGGCGACGAGCTGCGCGTCAGCTCGAAGAGCCGGGACGACCTCCAGGCCGTTCAGGCGCTGCTGAAGGGCAAGGACTTCGAGTTCGCGATCCAGTTCGTGAACTACCGGTAGTCACGGCGGTCGACTGCCGTACACAGCGGGGGCACACCGCCGAGGCCGACCTCGACGGCGTGCCTCTTCGTGTTTCCGGTCCGTTCGGGGCGTGCGGTCCGTTCAGGGCGCGCGGACGCGATGTCCGAATTCCGCCGGTGCCGGTGAACGGCCGGGCGCAGACTGGCCGTACGGACCGGGGAAGTGAGAAGGCATGACGACGACGGTGTACGCGCGGGTGGAGAGCCCGCTGGGCGAGTTGCTGCTGGTCGGCGAGGCGACGGCGGCGGACGGACCGGATACGGCGGGGGACGGTGGGGCCGGTGGCGTCCGGCTGCGTTCGCTGTCCGTGCCCGACCAGAAGGGCGGCGCGGTCGTCCAGGACGGCTGGCGGCACGCCCCCGAGGCGTTCACGGAGGTCGCCCGGCAGTTGGAGGCGTACTTCGCGGGGCGCTCGACACGGTTCGACGTACCGCTGGCCGAGGGCCTGGGTACGGAGTTCCAGCGGCGGGTCTGGGCGGTGCTGGAGTCGATCCCGTACGGGAGCACGGTGTCGTACGGGGAGGTCGCTGCACAGGTCGGCGCCTCGGGCGCGGGGGTACGGGCCGTGGGCACGGCGATCGGGCGCAATCCGCTGCTGGTCGTGCGGCCGTGCCACCGGGTGATCGGGGCGGACGGTGCCCTGCGCGGGTACGCGGGCGGTCTTGAGCGGAAGAAGCTGCTGCTGGGGATCGAGGGCGGGGCGGAGCGGTCGGAGCCGTGACGCCTCCGCCCCCGCCGTCGCCCTCCGACGGCGCCTCCTCGGACGGTCCTTTCTCGGACGATCTCTCCTCGGACGGTCTCTCTTCGGACGGTCTGTTCCGGCGGCCGCGTACGGTCGTGGCGCCGGGGGCCGTTCATGTGCCGGAGTGGCTTTCCGTGGAGCAGCGGGCGGAGTTGGTGGCGGCGTGCCGTCGGTGGGCGCGGGGGCCGGTCCCGTTCCGGCACACCGTGCTGCCGAGCGGCGGGGTGATGTCGGTGCGGACGGTGTGCCTGGGGTGGCACTGGCAGCCCTACCGGTACGCGCGTACGGCCGACGATGTGAACGGCGCCCGGGTGGCCGCGTTCCCGGACTGGCTGGGCGACCTGGGGCGGGCGGCGGTGGCCGAGGCGTACGGGGACGAGGACGCGGCACGGGCGTTCGCCCCGGACACCGCGCTGATCAACTTCTATGACGACGCCGCGCGGATGGGGATGCATCAGGACAAGGAGGAGCGGTCGGGCGCTCCTGTGGTGTCGTTGAGCATCGGGGCGAGGTGCGTGTTCCGCTTCGGGAACACGGAGGGGCGCGGGCAGCCGTACACGGATGTGGAGTTGGCGTCCGGGGATCTGTTCGTCTTCGGCGGGCCGTCGCGGTTCGCGTTCCACGGGGTTCCGAAGGTGTACACGGGAACGGCCGACCCGGCAGCGGGGCTGCGGGCCGGCCGGTTGAATCTGACGTTGCGGGAGACCGGGATGGCGTCGGGGGACGCGTAAGGAAGCGGGGCTCGCCCCCGATCAGCGGCGGTCGCGGGAGTGGCCGAAAAGCAGCCGGTAGGCGATCAGCAGGACCAGGGAGCCGGCGATGGCGGCGATCCAGGTCGCGGTGTCGTAGAAGTCGTTGCTGATGGGGCGGTCGAGGAACTGGCTGGAGAGCCAGCCGCCGACGAAGGCCCCGGCGATGCCGATGAGAGTGGTGCCGATGATGCCGCCCGGGTCGCGCCCCGGGAGGAGGATCTTGGCTATGAGTCCGGCGATCAGGCCGAGAATGATCCAACTGATGATGCCCATGTCGCTGCACCTACCCCTTGCTTCGTCCTGGAATCCAAGACGCGGCGGGCAGCTGTTCGGTTGCGCGGGGGTTTCGCCGGACTCGGCGCGCTAGCGGGTGGCGAAGGGCTGGTCGGTGGGGACGATCTCCTTGCCGAAGGGCATGAGAGAGACCGGGATCAGCTTGAAGTTGGCGATGCCCAGGGGAATTCCGATGATGGTGATGCACAGCGCGATGCCGGTGGTGATGTGGCCGAGGGCGAGCCACCAGCCGGCGAGGATCAGCCAGAGGACGTTGCCCGCGCAGGAGGGCGAGCCCGCGTCCCGGCGGTCGACGACGGTGTAGCCGAACGGCCAGAGGGCGTAGACGCCGATCCGGAAGGCGGCCACGCCGAAGGGGATGCCGATGATGGTGATGCAGAGCAGGACGCCCGCGAGCAGGTAGCCGAGGAACATCCAGAATCCGCAGAGGATCAGCCAGATGATGTTCAGGATGGTTTTCACGGGCGATGACCTGCCATCTGTTCGAGTCGGGCGATGCGCTCCGCCATCGGCGGGTGCGTCGAGAACATTTTCGCCATTCCCTGACCGGGGCGGAAGGGGTTCGCGATCATCATGTGGCTCGCGGTCTCGAGCCTGGGCTCGGGCGGCAGCGGGAGCTGTTTCGTCCCGGCGTCGAGCTTGCGCAGGGCACTGGCGAGCGCCAGCGGGTCCCCGGTGAGCTGGGCCCCGGAGGCGTCGGCCTCGTACTCCCGGGAGCGGCTGACGGCGAGCTGGATGACGGAGGCGGCGAGCGGCCCCAGGATCATGATCAGGAGCATGCCGAGGAGGCCGGGCCCCTCGTCGTCGTTGGAGCGGCCCACCGGGATGAGCCAGGCGAAGTTGACCAGGAACATCACGACGGAGGCGAGGGCTCCGGCGACGGACGAGATGAGGATGTCCCGGTTGTAGACATGACTGAGCTCATGGCCGAGGACACCGCGCAGCTCGCGTTCGTCGAGGATCTGGAGGATGCCCTCGGTGCAGCAGACGGCGGCGTTGCGCGGATTGCGCCCGGTGGCGAAGGCGTTGGGCGCCTGGGTCGGGGAGATGTAGAGGCGCGGCATGGGCTGGCGGGCGGCCGTGGAGAGCTCGCGCACGATGCGGTAGATCTGCGGCGCCTCGAATTCGCTGACGGGGCGGGCCCGCATGGCCCGCAGGGCCAGCTTGTCACTGTTCCAGTACGCGTACGCGTTGGTGCCCACGGCGACCAGGAGCGCGACGATCAGTCCCGTACGTCCGAAGAAACTGCCGATGACGATGATGAGTGCGGACAGTCCCCCGAGGAGTACGGCGGTCTTGAGCCCGTTGTGCCGGCGGTGCACGGTACGCCCTCCAAGTGGTGCAGCAGGGGAACCCTTTGCATGGTGGTGCTCCACTCCCCAGTGGAGCCTCCCGTACTGGTCAACGCCAGGCGGGAGGAGCTAGTTCCCTTGTGCGTGCGGCCGGAGGGCGGGGGCTGTGCCGCGTGTTCCGCGCCGGTCGGGCCCCCGGCCCCGTACGGCGTGACGCTGGGCCGTACGGGTGGCGGCGGGCCTTCCTGATGGAGCGGGGTGACTCGGTGGGGCTGTACTGCCGTGCGGGGCCGGTGCAGCCGTGCGGTCGGTGCCGCTTGTGCGGTCAGTGCTGCTGCGCGGGGAGCTTGGCGAGGGAGAGGGCCTCGGGGTCGGGCTCGACCTCACTGGTGCAGTGGCCGCAGCGGGAGGCGACGGCGGGGATCTCGCTGAAGCAGCGCGGGCAGTCGCGGAGGGCGGCCTTGATGTCGACGGCCTCCTGCTTCGCGAAGCGGTCCTGCACCTTGGCCATGGGGACCACGACGCAGAAGTAGAGGACCGCGGCGGTGATCAGGAAGGCGATGGTGGCGCTGACGAAGAGGCCGTAGGGAAACTTGACGCCGTCGACCATGTAGGAGGCCTTGCTGAAGTCACCGGTGCCGCGGGTGGCGAGGCCGATCAGCGGGGTGATGAAGGCGTTGCTGAAGCCCGTGACGACGGCGGTGAAGGCGGCGCCGACGGCCAGACCGATCGCCATCGAGATGACGTTCCCGCGCAGGATGAAGTCCTTGAACCCGTTCAGCACTGCTCTCTCTCCTTGTTTTCCCCGACGTGTCCACGCCGAATACGTCACGTACGCAGCCAAGACCATGCCCTGCGGCGGGCGCCGTGGGCAAACCGATCTTCCGGGGTCGGACCGGCTCAGAAGAGGCTGACGGCGGCGAAGCGCAGGACGGCCTGCGGGGCCCCGGAGAGCAGGATTCCGGCGGCGGACGTGAGGACGATCGCTGTGGTGAGCGGGGTGGGCGCGCGGAATCGGCGGGGCGCGGCGGAGGCCGGGGATCCGGTCTCCGGCCCGGCCGTTTCCGGGGCTCCGTCCGGCGCGCGGAAGAGAATCGCGGTCCACTGAAGGTAGTAGTAAAGGGCGATCACCACGTTGACGGCCATGACGACGGCGAGCCAGCCGAGGCCCGCGTCGACCGCCGCCGAGAAGACGGTGACCTTCGCGAAGAGCCCGATGATGCCGGGCGGCAGTCCGGCCAGGCAGAGCAGGAAGAACCCGAGGGCCAGGGCGGCGAGGGGCCGGGTGGCGTACAGGCCCCGGTAGTCGGAGAGCCGGTTGCCGGGGTGCGTACGGGCGACGAGGGCGGCGACCGCGAACGCGCCCAGGTTCACGACGGCGTACATGAGGGCGTACGCCACGGTGGAGCCGATCTGTTCGTCGCTGGAGTACGCGGCGGCGGCGATCGGGACCAGGAGGTAGCCGGCCTGGGCGACGGAGGACCAGGCGAGAAGGCGGACGGCGCTGCGGGCGCGGGTGGCGTTCTGGCGGAGGGCCGCGACGTTGCCGACGGTCATGGTGAGCGCGGCGAGGACGGCGAGGGCGGGCCCCCAGACGTCCGCATAGGAGGGGAACGCGATGACGGTGACCAGAATGAGGCCCGAAAACCCTACGGCTTTCCCCACCACGGAGAGATAGGCGGCGATCGGCAGGGGTGCGCCGACGTAGGTGTCGGGGACCCAGAAGTGGAAGGGCGCGGCGGCCGTCTTGAAGGCGAAGCCGACGAGCGTGAGAGCCACCCCGGTCTTGGCGAGGGTGTCGAGGACCGGGGCCACGTCGTCGAGACGGTCGGCGGTCTCGGTGAGGTGCAGGGTACCGGTGGCCGCGTACACGAAGCTGACGCCGAGCAGCATGACGGCGGTGGCGACGACGGAGGACAGGAAGAACTTCAGCGCGGCCTCGGAGGAGCGCCGGTCGCCGCGCTTGATGCCGACGAGGGCGAACGCGGGCAGCGAGGCGACTTCGAGGGCGACGACGAGGGTGGCGAGGTCGCGGGAGGCGGGCAGCAGGGCCGCTCCCGAGGCGGAGGCCAGGAGCAGGAACCAGTACTCCCCCGCCGGCAGCTTGCGGGTGTCGTCGAGCGAGAGCAGAACGGTGAGGAACGCGCCGCCGAGGACGAGGGCCTGGATGACGACGGTGAAGTGGTCGGCGGTGTAGCTGCACGCCTGGGCGCCGGTGGTGACGCAGAAGGTGGCCCGGTCCCCGGAGCGCAGGGGGATCAGGAACGCCAGGGCGCCGGCGAGCGCGGCGAGGGTGGCGTACCCGAGGAGCCGTTTGCGGTGGGCGGGCAGGAACAGGTCGGCGACGAGGACGGCCAGGGCGGCCAGCGCGGTGAGGGTGGGGGGCGCGATGGCGAGCCAGTCGATGGACTGGACAACGCTGGGGACGCCGGCCGCGGCGAGGCTTCCGGCGGTGTGGCCGGTGGCGGCGGCCGCCGTGTCCGGCACCTGCGCGACGAGGCTTCCGGCGGTGGTGCTGAGGTCCGCGGTCACGACTTGCCTCCTGCGAGAAGCTGCTGCACGGCGGGGTCGGTGAGGCCGAGGAGGACGGCGGGCCAGAGGCCGGCGAGGACGGTGAGCGCGGCGAGCGGGGTCCAGGCGGCGGCTTCGTACGGGTGGATGTCGGCGAGTTGCGGGGTGGTGGCCGTGCGGGAATCGGCGGTTCCGGACGGCTGGGAACCGGTGGGTCCGGACGGCTGTGCGTCGTCCGCCGCTTGCGGGGCCTGCTCGTCGAGTGACAGCCGGGAGTGGGGCGTGTGCTCGCCCATGCAGACGCGGCGGACGACGATGAGCATGTACGCGGCAGTGAGCAGGGTGCCGAACGCCCCGATGGCCATGAAGGTGCGGAACGCGGGGCGGCTGAGGCCTTCGGCGGGGCTGTACGCGCCGAACAGGGTGAGCATCTCGCCCCAGAATCCGGCGAGTCCGGGCAGGCCGAGCGAGGCGACGGCGGCGAAGGCGAGCAGCGCGCCGAGGCGGGGGGCCCGGCCGTAGAGGGCGGCTCCGGTCGCTCCGGCGAGGGTGTCGAGGTCGGCGGTGCCGTAGCGGTCCTTCACGGCGCCGACCAGGAAGAACAGCAGGCCGGTGATGAGGCCGTGGGCGATGTTGGCGAAGAGCGCGCCGTTGACTCCGGTGGGGGTCATGGTGGCGATGCCGAGCAGGACGAAGCCCATGTGGCCGACGGACGAGTACGCGATGAGCCGCTTGAGGTCGCCCTTGGCGCCGGTACGGGCCAGGGCCAGGCAGGCGAGGGATCCGTAGACGATGCCGACGACGGCGAACGCGGCGAGGTAGGGCGCGAAGGTGCGCATACCGTCCGGGGCGATGGGGAGCAGGATCCGGACGAATCCGTACGTTCCCATCTTCAGCAGGACGCCCGCGAGGAGGACGGAGCCGACGGTCGGGGCGGCGGTGTGGGCGTCGGGCAGCCAGCTGTGCAGGGGCCACATCGGGGTCTTCACGGCGAGGCCGAGACCGATCGCGAGTACGGCGATGACCTGCACGGATGTGGTGAGGCCGCGGCCGTTGTCAGTGGCGAGTGCCACCATGTCGAAGGTGCCGCTCTTCAGCCCGATGAGAAGGAGGCCGAGCAGCATGACGACCGAGCCGAGCAGCGTGTAGAGGATGAACTTCCAGGCGGCCGCCTGCCGTTGGTCGCCGCCCCAGCGATTGATGAGGAAGTACATCGGGATGAGGACCATCTCGAAGGCGAGGAAGAAGAGCAGCAGGTCGAGGACGGCGAAGGTGGCGAGGGTGCCGGACTCCAGGACGAGGACGAGGGCGGTGAACGCCTTCGGTGAGGGGCCCGCGGGCAGCTTGAAGTAGCTGTACAGCGCGCAGAGGAAGGTCAGCAGCGCGGTCAGGACCAGGAGGGGGAGCGAGATGCCGTCGATGCCGAGGTGGATGCGGACGTCGAGCGCCGGGATCCAGCTGATGTCGGTGGTCGCCTGCATCGTGGCGGGGTGGTCGTGGTCGAAGCCGGCGGCCAGGACGATCGCGGCGATCAGGACGGCGCCGGTGACGGTCACGCCGTGGCGCAGCACGGCCTGGTCGGGGTTCTTCCCCTTGAGCCCGGGCGGGGCGGGGAGCAGGGCCGCGAGGGCGCCGAGGAGCGGGGCGACGACGATGAACGCCAGAAGGAACTGCATCACGGACGGGCTGATATCGATCACGGTCACGACCCCGCGTTGACGTTGGCGAAGACGACGGCGGCGATCGCCAGGGCGAGGGACCCGGCGAGCAGGGCGCTGACGTAGGTCTGCACGTTGCCGGTCTGGGCCCGGCGGACGGCGGTGCCGAGGAGGCGGGTGACGGCGCCCGTTCCATTGACGTAGGTGTCAACGACCTCGCGGTCCAGGAAGCGGACGAGGCGGGCTGCTGCCCGGACGGGCCGGACGAACAGCGCCGTGTACAGGGCGTCGAGGTGGAAGCCGGTGACCGCGTGGCGGTGCAGCGGGCCCAGGAGGAGCCTGCCGGGGTCGGCCGGGTCGGGGGCGTCCGCGATGGTGCCGTAGACGGCGGTGTGGGACGTCATGGCCTCGGCTTCGACGAGAGCGGGTTCGGCGTCCGGGTGGGCGGCCACGGCCCCGATGGGCGTGCGGGCGGCGAGGGCGGTGGTGTGCCGCCACGCGCCGTAGGTGACGAGGCCGCCGACGAGCGTGACGCCGGTGGAGAGGACGGCGGTGGTGAGGGACGGCGTGAGGGCGTGCCCGTCGAACCAGTCGCCGACCAGGCCGGTGGCGAGACCGAAGCCGATGGTGGGGACGGCCAGGATCCACAGGACGGAGGTCATGGCGAGGGGCTGCTTGCCGTGGTCGGGGACTTCGGCCCCGCGGCCACGGAAGGCGAGGAGCCAGAGGCGTACGGCGTAGGAGGCGGTCAGGACGGCTGCGAGGAGCCCGGCGATCAGGATCGTCCAGCCCGCGGCGGCCGGGGCGACGGTCCGGTCCCCCAGCGCGGTGTGCTCGGCGGCGACGAGGACGGCTTCCTTGGAGAAGAAGCCGGCGAACGGCGGGATGGCGGCAAGGGCGAGGAGCGCGACGGTCATCGTCCAGTAGGCGTCCGGGATGCGGCGGGCGAGGCCGCTCATCCGGGACATGGCGGCGAGCGAGTTGGTGCCGGCGGCGTGGATGACGACGCCCGCGGCGAGGAAGAGGACGGCTTTGAACGCACCGTGCGAGATGAGGTGGAAGACGGCCGCGCCCCGGTCGCCGACGGCGAGGGCGCCCGACATGTAGCCGAGCTGACCGATCGTCGAGTAGGCGAGGACGCGTTTGATGTCGTCCTGGGCGAGGGCGGCGAGCCCGGACCCGATCATCGTGACGGCGGCCATCACGGCGAGGACGACGAGCGCCGCGCCGGAGGCCGCGAAGACGGGCAGCAGGCGGGCCACGAAGTAGATGCCGGCGGCGACCATCGTCGCGGCGTGGATGAGCGCGGAGACGGGGGTGGGGCCGGCCATCGCGTCGGGCAGCCAGGTGTGCAGGGGGAACTGCGCCGACTTGCCCGCGACGCCCGCGAGGAGCAGCAGGGCGATGAGCGTGGGGTGCTCAAGACCGCCGTTGGCGACGGCGGCGAGGATCTTGGTGATCCGGAAGCTGCCGGTGTCGGCGGCGAGCGCGAACAGGCCGATCAGGAAGGGGACGTCGCCGAGTTTGGTGACCAGGAAGGCCTTGAGGGAGGCGGCCCGGGCCTCGGGCGTCTCCCAGTAGTGGCCGACGAGGAAGTACGAGCAGATGCCCATGATCTCCCAGCCGACCAGGAGCACCATCAGATCGCCGGAGTAGACGACCAGGAGCATCGCGGAGGTGAAGAGGGAGACGAGGGCCGCGTAGGAGGGGTAGCGGGCGTCGTCGCGGAGGTAGGCCGTGGAGTACAGCTGTACGCAGGTGGCGACGACGGTGACGAGGACGGCGACCAGCACGGCGAAGCCGTCGAGGTGCAGCGCCAGGTCGATCGGGACCGAGCCGGTGGGCGTCAGCTGGGTCGCGGCGTCGATGGCCCGGCCGCCGCCCTGGCGGACGGCGACGAGCACGGCGAGGACGGCCGCGGTGAGGGTCGGGAGGATCGCCAGCGGGCGGACGAAGCCGGGGGCCGTGCGGCCGACGGCGAGCCCGCCGAGGGCGCCGAGGAACGGGAGGAGGGGGACGAGGGCGGCGAGGGTCGTGGTGGTCACGTGGTGGCCTCTGCCTTCTTGGTCTTTCCTGTTTTCCCGTCCGCCCGGCCGGGGGCCGCCCCGGCGCCGTCGGCATCTGCGTCGTCGGCATCTGCGGTGTCGGGGAGCGTTTCGGCCTCGTCGGTCTCGGCGGTGTCGCGGAGCCGGTCGATGTCGGAGGTGCCCCGGTTGCGGTAGACGGCCAGGACGATCGCGAGGCCGATGCCGATCTCGGCGGCGGCGATGGCGATGGTGAAGAGCGTGAGGGCCTGGCCGGAGTGGAGGGTGTCGCGGAGCCAGACGTCGAAGGCGACGAGGTTGAGGTTGACGGCGTTGAGCATCAGCTCGACGGACATCAGGACGAGGATCGCGTTGCGGCGGGCGAGGACGCCGTAGAGGCCGACGCAGAAGAGGAGGGCGGCGAGGACCGCGGGATAGGCGAGGTGCATCAGCGCCGCACCTCCTTGCCGGGTGCGCCGGGGCGGGACTTGGTGCCGGGCGGGCCGGGGCGGGGCGTGGTCTCCGTGCCCGAGGCCGTACCCGTGCTCGTGTCCGTGTCGCGTTTGCGGGAGAGGACGATCGCGCCGACGAGGGCGGCGAGCAGCAGGACGGAGAGCGCCTCGAAGGGGAGGACCCAGTTCCGGAAGAGGAAGGCTCCGGTGACGGCGGTCGAGCCCTGGGCCGGCCCGTCGAGGTCGATCCAGGTCGTACGGAAGGCGTCCACGACGACCCAGACGAGGGCGGCGGCCGAGGCGAGCGCCACACCGAGGGCCACCCACCGGTTGCCCGAGTCTGCGTCCGGGGAGCGGCCGATGGGGGCCCGGGTGAGCATCAGGCCGAAGAGGAGGAGGACGACGATGGAACCGACGTAGATCAGGACCTGGACCCAGGCGATGAACTCCGCGGTGAGCAGGAGGTACTCGACGGCCAGTCCGCCGAGCGCCACGACGAGCCAGAGGGCGGCGTGCACCAGCTGCTTGGTGGTGACGGTGATGACGGCGGCGCCGAGGGTGGCGAGGCCGACGAGGAGGAACGCGATCTCGACGCCGGACGGGGAGAGGAAGCCGGGGTGGCCGGCCGCGGCGGAGGTGAGCAGAGGGGACGCGGTGTGCGGCATCACGGGGTTCCTCCCTTCTCGTCCTGCCGGGCCTGCTGTTCCTGTGCGCGTTGGGCGGCGAGTTTGTCGGCCGTCTTGCGGGCGGCGGCGATCTCCTTGGGCTCCTCGGCGGCGGGGTCGAGGGCGGGCGGCTCCGGCACGGTCCACATCCACTCGCGGAGCTTGTCCCGCTCGTGGGTGAGTTCGTGGATCTCCGTCTCCGCGTACTCGAACTCGGGTGACCAGAACAGCGCGTCGAAGGGGCACACCTCGATGCAGATACCGCAGTACATGCAGAGGGAGAAGTCGATGGCGAAGCGGTCGAGGACGTTCCGGCTGCGCTCACGGCCGCCGGGGGCGGCGGGCGGCGACGTCTCCTTGTGGGAGTCGATGTAGATGCACCAGTCGGGGCACTCACGGGCGCAGAGCATGCAGACCGTGCAGTTCTCCTCGAACAGTCCGATGACGCCCCGGGAGCGGGGCGGGAGTTCGGGCTGGGTGTCCGGGTACTGCGCGGTGACGGTCTTCCTCGTCATCGTGCGCAGGGTGACGGCGAGGCCTTTGGCCAGGCCGGATCCGGGGATCGGGGGCATCAGTTGATCGCCACCTTCACGATGCCGGTGAGCGCGATCTGCGCGAGGGCGAGCGGGACGAGGGTGGTCCAGGCGAGCTTCTGCAACTGGTCCTCACGCAGGCGCGGGTAGCTGACGCGCAGCCAGATGACGACGAACGCGAGGAGGGCGGTCTTGAGGAGGGTCCAGAGCCAGCCGAGTCCGTCGGCGCCGAACGGGCCGTGCCAGCCGCCGAGGAAGAGGACGGTGGTCAGGGCGCACAGGATGACGATGCCCGCGTACTCGGCGAGGAGGAACAGGGCGAAGCGCAGACCGGTGTACTCGGTGTACGCGCCGAAGATGATCTCGGAGTCGGCGACCGGCATATCGAAGGGCGGTCGCTGGAGTTCGGCGAGCCCGGCGACGAAGAAGACCAGAGCGCCGACGATCTGCCAGGGCAGCCACCACCACGCGAAGGCGTCGAGGATGCCGGTGAGCGAGACCGTGCCGGCCGCCATGGCCACGGAGGCGGCGGCCAGGAGCATCGGGAGCTCGTAGGAGAGCAGTTGCGCGGCGGTACGGAGGCCGCCGAGCAGGGAGAACTTGTTGGCGGACGCCCAGCCGGCCATGAGCGAGCCGAGGACGCCGATGCCCATGACGGCGAGCACGAAGAAGATGCCCGCGTCGATGACCTGCACGACCGCGCCGTCGCCGGGGCCGACGGGGATGACGGCGAGGACGAGGAGGTACGGGAGGAGGGCGACGGCGGGGGCGAGCTGGAAGACGCGGCGGTCGGCGGCGGCCGGGACCACGTCCTCCTTCTGCGCGAACTTCACGCCGTCCGCGACGAGCTGGGCCCAGCCGTGGAAGCCACCTGCGTACATGGGGCCGAGGCGGCCCTGCATGTGGGCCATGACCTTGTGTTCCGTCTGGCCCACGAGGAGGGGGGCGACCAGGAACACGACGAAGACGACGGCCAGGCGGAGGGCGACGTCGAGTACGTCGTTCACTCGGGATCGCCTCCGGCGGGGTGGTCTGGGGTGGGCTTGTCGTCCGGTTCCGGGGTGTCGTTCGACTCCGGGGTGTCGCTGGGTTCGGGGGTGTCGCTGGGGGTGGGAGCGGGGGTGGGGCCGCTGCGCGGGGCTTCTCCCCTACCCGCCCCTTCCCGAACCGGGGGCTCCGCCCCCGTGCCCCCGCTCCTCAAACGCCGGAGGGGCTGGGACGGCTCGTCCGGGGACGCGTCCTCCGGGCCCTCCGGTTCGTCGAAGGCCGGCTGCGCGTCGTGCCACGGGGCGTCCGTGCTGCGCACCCGGGGTGGACGCGACGGCGACCCCTCGGACGCACCGGCCGCCGGACGCTGACTGGCCGAACCGTCGGCGGCGGAGCGGGAGCGGCGCGGGCCGGCCGCCGGGGGCGCGGGCGGCTCACCCGGCTCGGGCCGCTGACTGGCCGAGCCGTCTGACGCAGACCGGGAACGACGAGCGGGCCGCGCAGGGGTGGCCCCGGGCCCGTCCGCCTCCGGGCGCTGACTGGCCGAACCCTCCGACGCCGACCGGGAACGGCGTGCCGGGGCGGGCGGAGTGTCCGCGTGAGCGTCGGTGGACGGCTGCTGGCTGGCCGAACCCTGCGACGCCGACCGGGAACGACGCGGGCGGGCCGCCGCAGGCGTATCCGGTGCCGCAGGCGTATCCGGTGCCGCAGGCGCCGCCTCGGGGGCCTCGGGCACCTCCGGGGACGCGGGGGCAGGGGCCTGCGCACCGGCGGCCCCACTGGGTACATCCGGGGCAGCCGCGCCGGCCGCCTTGGGCGCCTCCGGGCCGGAGGCCTCGGGGGTACCCGTGCCGGGCGGCGCGGTGGCCTCCGGACCGGGCCTGGCGGGAGTTTCCGGACCGGGAGCGGGTGTCGTGGCGGGTTGTGCCGCCGAGCCCTCGCCCGCCGTGCGGGTGCGGCGCGGCGGGCGGTCGGACGCGGGGCGGGCGATCCGGGTCGGGCGGGCTGCGGCCGGGGGGAGTTGGCCCTTCAGGGGGCCCCATTCGTTCGGATCGGGGACCCCTGGCGGGAGCATCGCGCGGCGCTTGGGGCCGGTGTGGCCCTCCGCCGGCTCTCCCGGCTCCTTCGCCCCGGGCCAGGCCTTCGCGACGCGGGCGGCCAGGACGAAGTCCTTGCGCAGCGGATGGCCTTCGAAGCCTTCCGGCAGGAGCAGCGGTACGAGATGGGGGTGGCCGTCGAACGCGACGCCGAACATCTCGTGCGTCTCGCGCTCGTGCCACGCCGCGCCCGCGTACACGTCGATGGCGCTGGGCAGCACCGCCGCGTCGTGCGGCACGGTTGTCCGTACCATCAGCCGCCGCACCGTACCCGTGCCCAGGGCCGCGACATGGGCGCAGACGCGGAAGCCGACGCCCGGTTCGTCCACGGCGCTGAGCCAGTCGAAGTAGGTGCACCCGAGTACGTCGCGGGCGGTCCGCAGCGCGGTGAGCCAGTCGGCGGCGGGGACGTCGACGGTCAGCAGGTCGTACGCCGACTCCGCCGTGGCCCCGTCGCCGAACAGGTCGGTGACCGCGTCCGGCAGCCGGTCGTAGGCCCCGGCCTCGGCTCCGGCCCCCGCAGCGGATTCCGCGTGCTGGTCGCGGTCGCTCATCGCCGCCCCTCCTCGTCCGGTTCCGAAGCCCCTGCCGGAGCCGCTGACGGAGCCGTTGGGGGCGCTGCGACGAGGCCGCTGCGCAGGGCCTCGGTGGACGGACCGCCGCCCGGCCCCCCGGAGGCGTACCGCTCGGCGAGGGATTCGCGTGCGATCTTCTCCTGGAGCTTGAGGATGCCCTGGAGCAGCGCCTCGGGCCTGGGCGGGCAGCCGGGTACGTACACATCGACGGGGATGATCTGGTCGACGCCCTTGGTCACGGAGTACGAGTCCCAGTAGGGGCCGCCGCAGTTGGAGCAGGCGCCGAAGGAGATGACGTACTTCGGTTCGGGCATCTGCTCGTACAGCCGCTTCACGGCCGGGGCCATCTTGTCCGTCACGGTGCCGGACACGATCATGAGGTCGGCCTGACGGGGTCCGGGGGCGAACGGGATCACGCCGAGCCGGATGAAGTCGTGGCGTGCCATGGACGCGGCGATGAACTCGATGGCGCAGCAGGCGAGTCCGAAGTTGAAGACCCAGAGGCTGTAGCGGCGGCCCCAGTTGAGGACGACCTTCATCGGCTCCGGTGCGAGCCGGGAGAGCACGCCGAGGCGCTTGGGCTCGGGAAGGAGCACCGGGTCGGAGGCGGGTGCGGGCGGGGACGCGGGCTGCTGCGACGCGGGGGTCGGCCGACTCGTCAGGCCCATGCGAGGACGCCCTTCTTCCATGCGTAGAGCAGTCCCACGGCCAGGAAGCCGAGGAAGATGAACATTTCGACCAGGGTCGTCGCGCCGTATCCCGGCGCCGCGAACACCGTGGCCCACGGGAACAGGAAGATGGAGTCGACCGCGAAGATCACGTACAGGAACGCGTAGACGTAGTAGCGCACCTGGGTGTGCGCCCAGCCCTCGCCGACCGGGTCGACGCCGCATTCGTAGGTGAGCAGCTTCTCCGGGGTGGGCACGACGGGGCGCAGCAGCCGCCCGGCGCCGAAGGCCACGGCGACGAACAGGACGCCGACCAGGGCGAGCAGGCCGATGACCGAATAGCTCTGGAAGTACTCGGAGGCGAGTGCGGTGGAGCCGTCCACCGGAACGCCGGACACCCCGGTCATGCCCGCCGCGTCCGCCACGCCGGTCACGTCCGTAACGTCGGCCACGTCCGCCCCTCGCTCCCTCGTCGTCCGCGTCTGCCCCGCGTGCCCGTTGCGTACACACGGGCTTCTGTACGCACGGGAGTCTAGGGCCTGCTAAACGGAGCGTAAGCAGCCGCGTCGGACATCGGGTGGGGTTATCCCTACTTCACCCCCACCCACGAGCCCCATGGTGTGCGTGGGTGCGGCCCGGCAGGCTGGGGGTATGACCATGAGCCCTTCCCTGCCGGACCCCGACCGGCTGCCGCCCGCCCGCTTCGCCCTCGACCGGTGGACCTGGCGGGAGATCGCGTATCTGCTCGCCAATCTGCCGGTGGCCGTCGTCGGGTTCGTCTACACGGTTGTTGTGATCAGCGTGGGCGCGGGGCTGTCCGTCACCGTGATCGGTCTGCCGCTGCTGGTCGGCGGGCTCCAGGGCGCTCGGCTGCTGGGCGGGCTGGAGCGGCGGCGGGCGCGGTGGATGCTCGGCGTACGGGTGGAGGAGCCGAGTCCGCTGGGGCGCGGCCACCGGGACGAGGGCTTCTTCGTCCGGCTGTGGGCGGGGCTGAAGGACCCGGTGGGCTGGCGGGCGTTGTTGTACGGGTTCATCCGACTGCCGTGGGGGGTGCTGACGTTCGCGGTGACACTGGTGAGCCTGTTCGTCCTGTGGCCGGTGCTGCCGTTCATCGCGCGGGGGCTGACGACGGTGGACCGGGCGATGGTGCGCGGGCTGCTGTCCCCGTCGGACGAGTTGGAGCGGCGCATCGCCGAGCTGGAGTCGGACCGGGGCGTGGTGGTGGACACCGCCGCCGCCGACCTGCGCCGGATCGAACGCGACCTCCACGACGGAGCCCAGGCCCGCCTGGTCGCTCTCGCCATGGGGCTCGGTCTGGCGAAGGAGAAGCTCACGGACGACCCCGAGGCCGCGGCCCGCATGGTCGACGAAGCGCACGGCGAGATCAAGGTGGCGCTTCAGGAGCTGCGCGACCTGGCCCGCGGCATCCACCCCGCCGTCCTCACCGACCGGGGCCTGGACGCCGCACTCTCCGCCATCGCCTCCCGCTGCACGGTCCCGGTCAAGGTGTCGGTGGGGCTTCGGGAGCGTCCGGCCGAGGCGATCGAGGGGATCGCGTATTTCACCGTCTCGGAGCTCCTTCAGAACATCAGCAAGCACAGCGGTGCGCGGTCGGCCTCCGTCGACGTGTGGCGTTCGGGGGACCGGCTGATGCTCCAGGTCACGGACGACGGCGGGGGCGGGGCCCGGTTGGCCGGCGGCTCGGGGCTGGCGGGGCTCGCCGAGCGGCTCGACGCGGTCGACGGGGTGTTTCTCGTGGACTCGCCGGAGGGCGGGCCGACGACCGTCACCGCCGAGCTGCCCTGGCGCGACCGGACCGTCGGGGCGGCACGGACGGCATGACCGCGTGAACGGCATGACCTCCGTATCCGACCGAGGGTAGGGAAAACCCCCGGTCGGATACGGAGAGGGACCTCATGGTGCGGAAGGCCGCCGGCCAGCACCCTGGAGGGAGAACGGAAGAGGAACGGCCCAGGGTGACGGGGCCGGCTCCGGCGCCACGGCGGCGCACACCCCATGTACAGCCCACTGAGAGACTGAGACAGAGACGGAACGGACGGGACTCATGGCCACGGCATACGGACCGGACACGCGGGACCGGGAGCACGAGGGTTCCGCCCCCGGCTTCGGGGTGAAGACCCGGACGAAGCATTTCCTTCCCGCGCCGCTGCGTGCGCCGCTGGAGGCCCGTGCCTGGAGCGAGCTCCTCTACGCGGTGCTGAGCTTCCCGCTCAGCACGGCGATGTTCATCTTCGCGATCACGATGACGTCGTTGAGCGCGGGCCTGATGGTCACCTTCATCGGGATACCGGTCCTCGCCGTCGGCCTCGCCGTGTGCCGGGGTTTCGGGACGCTGGAGCGGCACCGGGCGCGCGCCCTGCTGCGGGTGGAGGTGGCGGATCCGGAGCGGGTGCGGGGGAAGACCGGCGGCCCGATGTCCTGGATGGGCGCGGTCCTCAAGAGCGGGGCGTCCTGGCGGCACCTGCTGTACACGCTGCTGCACTTCCCGTGGGCCATATTCACGTTCGTCGTCGCGATCACGTTCTGGACGTACGGTCTGGCAGGGCTGACGTACCCGCTGTGGTTCTGGCTCTTCCCGGTGTTCGCCGGGCAGGACGGCATCCAGGTGTACGGGGACCGCACCCACGCGGAGTATCTGAACTCGCCCCTTGAGCTGGCGGCGACCGGGGCGGTGGGCCTGGTGCTGGTGATGGCGGCGCCCTGGGTCGTGCGGGGTCTGCTGACGGTGGACCGGCTGATGGTGACCGGTCTGCTGGGGCCGTCCCGGCTGGCCACCCGGGTCTCCGAGCTGGAGTCGGACCGGGGCGTGGTCGTGGACACCGCCGCCGCCGACCTGCGCCGGATCGAACGCGACCTGCACGACGGAGCCCAGGCCCGTCTGGTCGCCCTCGCGATGGATCTGGGCCTGGCGAAGGAGAAGCTCACGGATGACCCCGAGGCGGCGGCCCGCATGGTCGACGAAGCGCATGGTGAGGTGAAGGTGGCGCTTCAGGAGCTGCGCGATCTGGCCCGCGGGATCCACCCGGCCGTCCTCACCGACCGGGGCCTGGACGCCGCACTCTCCGCGATAGCCTCCCGCTGCACCGTGCCCGTGACCGTCGAGGTGGACCTGGATTCGCGTCCGGCGCAGGCGATCGAGGGGATCGCGTATTTCACCGTCTCGGAGCTGCTCCAGAACATCAGCAAGCACGCCCGTGCGACCCGGGCCACGGTGGATGTGTGGCGGGCGGGCGACCGGCTGATGCTCCAGGTCACGGACAACGGCCGGGGCGGTGCGTCACCGGCCGCGGGCGGCGGCCTGGCCGGCCTGGCGGAGCGCCTGGACGCCGTGGACGGAGTCCTGGTGGTCGACTCCCCCACGGGCGGCCCGACGACGGTAACGGCCGAGCTTCCCTGGCGCGGCTGACCCGGACGAGCATGCTGGACGGGCCGGCCTGGCGGGGCTGACCGGCGGGGCTGACCGGCCGAGCCAGCCGAGCGGGCCGGCCTGGCGGGGCTCTGACCCGGCCGAGCCAGCCTGACGGGGAGGCCCGACGGGGCTGACCCTACCGAGCCTGCCTGGCGGGGCTGACCCGACCGAGCCTCGCTCTCCCCCGCTCCTCACCGGGGCTGGCCCCCTTCCCCCTCCGGGGCTGGCCCCCTTCCCCCTCCGGGGCTGGCCCCCTTTCCCCCCGGGCTGACCCCTCCCCCTGTTCCCTCCCCTGCTCCTCCTCTCCCGGTCCGTGTGAGTTATCCACAGGCCCCCCATCCGTGTCCGGGGCCTGGGATGCTGGAACGGTCGGGGCGCGGCGCGTGGTGGTCGGGCGCGGGGCGTGCGGGGTCGCGGGGAACGCGGCATATTCGAAAAGTGGGGGACTCGCAGTCGTGGAGAACGTGGAGAACAGGGTGCGCGTGGTCATCGCCGAGGATTCGGTCCTGCTCCGGGAGGGGCTCACCCGGCTGCTCACCGATCTCGGGCACGACGTGGTCGCGGGGGTCGGGGACGCGGAGGCGCTGCTCAAGACCGTGGGGGAACTGGACGCCGAGCAGGCGCTGCCCGATGTGGTGGTCGCCGATGTGCGGATGCCGCCGACGCACACCGACGAGGGGGTGCGCGCGGCGGTGCGGCTGCGGAAGGACTACCCGGGCATCGGGGTGCTGGTCCTCTCCCAGTACGTGGAGGAGCAGTACGCCACCGAGCTGCTGGCGGGCAGCAGCCGCGGGGTGGGGTATCTGCTGAAGGACCGGGTGGCCGAGGTCCGCGAGTTCGTGGACGCGGTCGTCCGGGTGGCGCAGGGCGGGACGGCGCTGGACCCGGAAGTGGTGGCGCAGCTGCTGGGCCGCAGCCGCAAGCAGGACGTGCTGGCCGGGCTGACGCCGCGCGAGCGGGAGGTCCTCGGTCTGATGGCCGAGGGCCGGACGAACTCCGCCATCGCCCGGCAGCTCGTGGTGAGCGACGGGGCGGTCGAGAAGCACGTGAGCAACATCTTCCTGAAGCTGGGGCTCTCCCCCAGCGACGGCGACCACCGGCGCGTCCTCGCCGTGCTGACCTACCTGAATTCCTAGGAATCTGACACTCTGTCAGGTATTGGGCGCGCAGAGAAGCGCCCGAGGGGAGGGGGAAGAGGAGGGCTCGAAGGAGGGCCCTGGCAGGCGAGGGGCCTAGGGCCAAAGGCTCAGGCGGCAGGCATCTCCGTCCCACGATCGGGGGGTGGCATAACGTGACAAGCCTTACCAAAAGGGGGTCTCAAAACGGCGTCCACCATATGATCGGTCCCCGGAGGGCAACCTACGCGGACGTAGGGTGGCCTCTGGGATCCGCCGGCCGCCGGACGGTTCCGAACCGCCGCCCCAAGGGAGGTCCAGTTCAGTGACGAGCCAGGTCAGTAGCGCGGCAGAGAAGGCCGATGAGGCCAACGACGCCGTCC
The DNA here is from genome assembly GCF_001687325.1 of Streptomyces sp. PTY087I2. Lineage (GTDB taxonomy): Bacteria > Actinomycetota > Actinomycetes > Streptomycetales > Streptomycetaceae > Streptomyces. Next base: position 104,362 of record NZ_LZRD01000013.1, read on the forward strand.
TCGGGGGCCAGCGAGCCCCCCTGTCAGGTACGACGGGAACCACGGGCGGCGACGGGAAGGAAGTCCGCCGCCTGGACCGGGTGATCATCCGCTTCGCGGGCGACTCGGGTGACGGCATGCAGCTCACGGGCGACCGGTTCACCTCGGAGACCGCTTCCTTCGGCAACGACCTCTCCACCCTGCCGAACTTCCCGGCGGAGATCCGCGCCCCCGCGGGCACGCTGCCGGGGGTCTCTTCCTTTCAGCTCCACTTTGCCGATCATGACATTCTGACTCCGGGCGACGCTCCCAACGTCCTGGTCGCGATGAACCCCGCCGCGTTGAAGGCGAACATCGACGACGTACCGCGTGGCGCGGAAATCATTGTGAACACCGATGAGTTCACGAAGCGGCCGATGGCGAAGGTGGGGTATGCGACCAGTCCGCTGGAGGACGGTTCGCTGGAGGCCTACAACGTCCATCCGGTGCCGCTGACGACGCTGACGCTGGAGGCACTGAAGGAGTTCGGGCTCCCCCGCAAGGAGGCCGAGCGGTCGAAGAACATGTTCGCGCTCGGGCTGCTGTCGTGGATGTACCACCGGCCGACCGAGGGGACAGAGGCGTTCCTGCGGGCCAAATTCGCCAAGAAACCGGAGATCGCCGAGGCGAATGTGGCGGCCTTCCGGGCCGGGTGGAATTTCGGCGAGACGACCGAGGACTTCGCGGTCTCCTACGAGGTCGCCCCGGCGTCGCAGGCCTTCCCCACCGGCACCTACCGCAACATCTCGGGGAACCTCGCCCTGTCCTACGGTCTGATCGCCGCCGGGCAGCTGGCGGACCTGCCGCTCTACCTGGGCTCGTATCCGATCACCCCGGCCTCGGACATCCTGCACGAGCTGTCCCGGCACAAGAACTTCGGTGTGCGGACCTTCCAGGCCGAGGACGAGATCGCCGGAATCGGGGCGGCGCTGGGTGCCGCGTTCGGCGGGGCGCTGGGCGTCACGACCACGTCCGGCCCCGGTGTGGCGCTGAAGTCGGAGACGATCGGGCTCGCGGTCTCCCTGGAGCTGCCGCTGCTGATCATCGACATCCAGCGCGGCGGTCCGTCGACGGGGCTGCCGACCAAGACCGAGCAGGCCGATCTGCTCCAGGCGATGTTCGGGAGGAACGGGGAGGCTCCGGTTCCGATCGTGGCCCCGCGGACCCCGGCGGACTGCTTCGACGCCGCGATCGACGCGGCCCGGATCGCCCTGACGTACCGGACGCCGGTCTTCCTGCTCTCCGACGGCTATCTGGCCAACGGCTCCGAGCCCTGGCGCATCCCGGAGACGGACGCGCTGCCCGACCTCAAGACGCCGTTCGCCACCGGGCCGAACCACACCCTGGCCGACGGCACCGAGGTCTTCTGGCCCTACAAGCGCGACCCGCAGACCCTGGCCCGCCCCTGGGCGGTCCCGGGTACGGCCGGCCTGGAGCACCGCATCGGCGGGATCGAGAAGCAGGACGGCACCGGCAACATCTCCTACGACCCGGCCAACCACGACTTCATGGTCCGCACGCGCCAGGCCAAGGTCGACGGCATCGAGGTTCCCGACCTGGAGGTCGACGACCCGGCCGGGGCGGCGACGCTGGTGCTCGGCTGGGGGTCGACGTACGGGCCGATCACCGCCGCCGTACGCCGTCTGCGCGCCGCGGGGGCACCCATCGCCCAGGCCCACCTGCGCCACCTCAACCCCTTCCCGAAGAATCTCGGCGAGGTGCTGAAGCGCTACGACAAGGTCGTCGTGCCCGAGATGAACCTGGGCCAGCTCGCGATGCTGCTGCGGGCGAAGTATCTGGTGGACGCCCACAGCTACAACCAGGTCAACGGAATGCCGTTCAAGGCCGAGCAGCTCGCCACGGCTCTCAAGGAGGCCATCGATGCCTGACACCGACGAATTGCGGCACAACGAACTGCTGCAACTGGTGCCGAAGGCCGAGGCGAAGCAGTCCATGAAGGACTTCAAGTCGGACCAGGAAGTGCGCTGGTGCCCCGGCTGCGGCGACTACGCGGTCCTCGCCGCGGTCCAGGGCTTCATGCCGGAGCTGGGCCTGGCCAAGGAGAACATCGCCTTCGTCTCCGGCATCGGCTGCTCCTCCCGCTTCCCGTACTACATGAACACCTACGGGATGCACTCCATCCACGGCCGGGCCCCGTCCATCGCGACCGGGCTCGCCACCTCCCGCCGGGATCTGTCGGTATGGGTGGTCACGGGTGACGGCGACGCGCTCTCCATCGGCGGCAACCACCTCATCCACGCCCTGCGCCGTAACGTCAACCTCAAGATCCTGCTGTTCAACAACCGGATCTACGGGCTGACGAAGGGCCAGTACAGCCCCACCTCCGAACTGGGCAAGATCACCAAGTCGACGCCGATGGGGTCGCTGGACGCGCCCTTCAACCCGGTGTCGCTGGCCATCGGCGCGGAAGCGACGTTCGTGGCGCGGACGGTCGACTCCGACCGCAAACACCTCACGAGCGTGCTGCGCGCGGCCGCCGAGCACTCGGGCACGGCGCTGGTGGAGATCTACCAGAACTGCAACATCTTCAACGACGGCGCTTTCGAGGTCCTGAAGGACAAGGAGCAGGCCGCCGAGGCTGTCATCCGCCTCGAACACGGGCAGCCGATCCTGTTCGGTTCCCAGGAGCCGAAAGGTGTCGTCCGCGATCCGGCCACCGGCGATCTCCGGGTCGTGGCCGTCACGGAGGAGAACCGCTCGCAGATCCTCGTCCACGACGCCCACGCGGAATCGCCCACGACGGCGTTCGCGCTGTCCCGGCTCGCCGACGCGGACACCCTGCACCACACCCCGATCGGGGTGCTGCGCAGTGTGGAGCGGCCCGTCTACGACACGCTGATGTCGGACCAGCTGGACGCCGCCGTCGAGCGCGACGGCAAGGGCGACCTCGCCTCGCTCCTCACGGGCAACGACACCTGGACGGTCATCGGCTGAGCCGGAGCAGGTACACGCCCGAGGCCCGGGCCCGATCCCCACGGATCGGGCCCGGGCCTCGTCGTATGCATGGCGCGGCCGTATGCCTCGCGTGCCGCTTCCCGGAACCCGAAGGTGACACTTTCTAAAAGTTAGCGCTTCCCTTAGGGTGGTGTCCGAAGCACGCAGACGCATCAGCTGATCGAAATCGGAGCCCCCCATGAGCATCGTTGTCACCGGAGCCACTGGCGCACTCGGCCGCCTCGTCGTCGACGCCCTGCTGACCACGGTCCCGGCCGGCGAGGTCGTCGCCGTCGTGCGGGACAAGGAGAAGGCCGCCGCGCCGGCAGCCCGGGGCGTGGAGCTGCGCGTCGCGGACTACAACGCCCCCGAGACCCTTGCCGGAGCCTTCCGGTCCGGTGACCGGGTGCTGCTGATCTCCGGCAGCGAGGTGGGCGAGCGGGTGGCGCAGCACACCGCGGTCATCGACGCGGCCAAGGCGGCGGGCGTCGCCCAGCTCGCGTACACCGGCATCCTCGGCGGACCCGACGCGGACTTCACGCTGGCCGACGAGCACAAGGCCACCGAGCAGCTGATCCTCGACTCCGGGCTGCCGTACACCTTCCTGCGCAACGGCTGGTACACGGAGAACTACACCGCCAACCTGGCCCCGGTCCTGGAGCACCGCGCCGTCGTCGCCAACGCGGGCGAGGGCCGCATCGCCTCCGCCACCCGGGCCGACTACGCCGCCGCCGCGGCCGCCGTGCTCACCGGCGACGGCCACCTGAACACCGCCTACGAGCTGAGCGGCGACACCGCCTGGTCGCTCGCCGAGTACGCCGCGGTGATCTCCGAGGTGACCGGCGAGACGATCGCGTACACCAACGTTCCGGCCGCCGTGCACCAGGAGATCCTGGTCGGCGCGGGGCTCCCCGAGGGCTTCGCGGCGATCCTCGTCGACGTGGACGAGGCGATCGAGCGCGGACGGCTCGCGGGGACGAGCGGCGACCTCGCCCGGCTCATCGGCCGCCCGACGACGCCTCTGGCCGAGACCGTGCGCGCCGCTCTTTCCGCCGCCTGAGCCGAGACGGTCCGGGCCGCCCTGTCGGCCGCCTGAGCCGCCGAGCCCGCCCGTCGCATCCACCCCCCTCAGCGCTGTCATGAGTGTTTTCGTGAGACGGGTATGACACGACGCCCTTCCGGCGCTACCGTCGTGCCGTCGGCCGCATGGGCCGACGCGGGCGGGCAGGCCGGGAGGGCACACGTGGAGGGCAAGAACGAGCAGCGGGCGGGCCTGCTGTACGGAATCGGCGCGTACGGGATGTGGGGCCTGGTCCCGCTGTTCTGGCCGCTCCTCGAACCGTCCGGGGCGATCGAGATCCTCGCCCACCGGATGGTGTGGTCGCTCGGCGTCGTCGCCGTCGCCCTGCTGCTCGTACGCCGCTGGGCCTGGATCGGCGAACTGGTCCGCGACCGGCGCAAGCTGGGGCTGATATCGGTGGCGGCGGCGACGATCTCCGTCAACTGGGGCCTCTACATCTGGGCCGTGAACAACGGGCATGTCGTCGAGGCCTCGCTCGGCTACTTCATCAATCCGCTGGTCACCATCGCCATGGGCGTCCTGCTGCTGGGCGAACGGCTGCGGCCCGCCCAGTGGGCCGCGGTCGCCACCGGCGTGGCCGCCGTGCTCGTCCTGGCGATCGGGTACGGCAAGCCGCCGTGGGTCTCGCTGGTACTGGCGTTCTCCTTCGCCACGTACGGCCTGGTGAAGAAGAAGGTGAACATGGGCGGTCTGGAGTCCCTGGCCGCCGAGACCGCCGTGCTCTTCGTGCCCGCGCTCGGCTTCCTGCTCTGGCTGGCCGCCACCGGCGAGTCGACGTTCACGGCCGGGGGCGCGGGGCACGGGTTCCTGCTCGCCGCGACGGGCATCGTCACGGCGGTCCCGCTGATCTGCTTCGGCGCGGCGGCGATCCGCGTGCCGCTGTCCACGCTGGGGCTCCTCCAGTATCTGGCTCCGGTCTTCCAGTTCGGGCTCGGCGTCCTCTACTTCCACGAGGCGATGCCGCCCGAGCGGTGGGCCGGGTTCGCTCTCGTCTGGCTCGCCCTGTCGCTGCTGACCTGGGACGCGTTGCGCACCGCGCGGCGCAACCGGGCGCTGGCGGTGGAGCTGCTGGCGACGGCGGCCGCCGCCCCGGCCCCCGCATCCCCGGACCCGAACCCGGCACCGGCACCGGCACCGGCCTCGCCGGATCTCACATCCACCCCTTCGAACCCCGCACAACAAAAGATTACCTAGTTGCTTTTCTTACTCGGTTACGTTTTCCTGGTCGCGGACGACCGGAAGCGTGACCGGAGGAGAGGCATGGGCATGACCGACGTACTCATCGTGGGAGCGGGACCCACCGGGCTGGTGCTGGCCTGCGATCTGGCCCGGCGCGGGGCCGCCGTACGGATCGTGGACCGGTCCCCCGCTCCGCCGCGCACCTCGCGTGCGAAGGGCCCCAACCCCCGGTCCCTGGAGGTCCTGGACGACCTGGGGGTGGCCGAGGAGGTGCTCGCCGCGGGTTCGGCCCCGCTGCCGATGCTCAAGTATCGGGACCGCCTTCCGGTCGCGGAGAGCGATCCTTGGGCGGACTCCGCGCCCTCCCCGGACGCCCCCTACGACCGGGGGTGGCTGATCGCCCAGTGGCGGCTGGAGGAGATCCTCCGCGACCGGCTGGCCGGGTACGGCGTCGGCGTCGAGCTGGGACGCGAGGTCACGGGGCTGGCGGAGGAGCCCGGCGGTCGGCACGTGGACGTGACGTTCGCGGAGGGCCGACCGGAACGCGCGCGGTACGTCGTCGGGTGCGACGGCGCCCACAGCTCCGTACGGAAGCTGCTCGGGATCGGGTTCGAGGGGACCACCGCCGAGGACCAGGTGATGGTCTGCGGCGATGTCGACCTGGCCGAAGGCGCCCTGGACCGTACCCGCTGGCACCAGTGGTTCGACGAGGACGGCGCGGTCATGCTCTGCCCGATCCCCGGTACGGCGACGGGCTGGTGGTTCCAGGCCGGGCCGGAGCGGGACGGGCGGGGCCGGCCGCTCGCGCCCACCGCCGACGGGTTCCGGCGGCTGCTCGCCCGCCACACCGCGCTGCCCGGCCGGGCCCTGACGCGGGCCGAGCTGCTGTCGACGTACCGGGTCAACGTGCGGATGGCGGACCGTTTCCGCGCCGGGCGGGTCTTCCTCGCGGGCGACGCGGCGCATGTCCACGCCATCGCGGGCGGCCTCGGCATGAACACCGGCATCCAGGACGCGTTCAACCTGGGCTGGAAGCTGGGTCTGGTGCTCGCGGGTCACGCGGGCGCGGAACTGCTGGACACGTACGAGGAGGAGCGGCTTCCGGTGGCCGCCCGGACGCTGGACCTCACCTCGGAGCGGCTGCGGGCCACGCTGGAGGCGATCCGCCGGCCGGGCGGCGGCCTGGACGCGGCCATCACCTCGGACACGACCGGCCTGGGCGTCGGGTACCGCTGGAGTTCCCTGGCCCGGGGGCACGCCGAGACCCGGCGGGCCGGGGGCGGCCTGCCCGATACCCTCCACGCCGGAGACCGGGTGGCGCTGGACGCCGAAAGCGCCGGCCCCCACGCCGGGGACCGGGCCCCCGACGCCCCCTGCGTGGACGCCGTCACCGGGGACCGCACCCGCCTCCACCGCGTCTTCGCGGGTCCCCGCACCACCGTCCTCGGCTTCGGCCCGGGCAGCGCGGCGGTCCTGCGCGCGGTGGCGGCCGCGTACGGCGACGCCGGGGTGCGGACCTGCCGCGTGTACGCGGCGCACGAGGACCGGGCGAAGCCCGACCCGGGAGTCACGGTGGTCGACGACGCGGGCCACGCGGCCACCGCGTACGGAACGGGAGGCTCCGACGGTACGAGCACGGGTACGGGTACGGGTACAGGTGCGGGCACCGTCGTGGTCGTCCGCCCCGACCACCACCTGGGCCTGTGCGCCCCGGCGGACGACGCCCGCTCCGTACACGCGTATCTGCGCCGGCTGCACGGAGCGGACCGGTCCGCTCCAAGGTCCGCGGTCCGGTCCGTGGAACGGTTCTCCGGCACGGTGGACGCCGCCCGTAAAGGCTGATTGAGTGCCCGGATGGGGACTGTCCTGGGGGCCATGAGGAACGTGCGGTGGCACGAGCTACAGCATGCGTACGGCTCCGCGTCCCAGGTCCCCGGGGTGCTGTCACGGATCGCCTGGGGCGACGCGCCGTCCTCGGACGAGGCGCTCAACGATCTGGAGCGGTGGATCGGCACCCCGCCCGTCTTCGACTCGACGGCGGCGACGGTGCCGTTCCTCTGGGAGCTGGCGGCGACGGACACGGTCCGGGACCGGGCGGGCGTACTGGACCTGCTCGCCACGATCCTGGCCGCCGGAAACCCCGAGCACCCGGCGTGGACCCGCGCCGCGCACGAGGCGGTGGCGGAGGGGCGCGGCGCGGCCGTCCGGCTGGCCGCGGACGATACGGCGACCTCGCCCCCTCGGACCGTACGCACGGCGGCGACGCGTCTGCTGGCCGCGATCGACGGGCACACGTGCCCCGCCTGCCCCGCCCGCCCCGCCCCTTCCCCGGACGGGGCATAGCCGGAAGGCACCTCAGGTCGGTCCTCAGGTCAGCTCGGCCTCGATCCGGTCCATCACGTTCTTCCAGTGCGTACGCCGCTCCTCGCGCTCCTCCGCGCTCGCCAGGCGCTCCTGGTGGAAGCGCAGCACGGTCCGGTCCTCGGAGCTGCCGGGCGTCACGGCCACCTGGACGGTGGAGGTCCCGTGGGTGAGGCGGATCCGGTCGCCGGGGCGGTAGCTGCGGATCTCGCCCTCGATTCCGTCCGCCGTACGGTACGGAGCGCCCTTCTCCGTGGGCAGCGGGCCGTCGAGGCCGAGCCAGAGCGCGGCGCCCTCCGGTCCGGAGACGAAGTCCCACACGGCGGCCAGCGGTCGGCGGACGGTCCGGGAGACGCCGATCTCCCAGCCTGCGTCCTGTGTCAGTCCGGTCGGCATGGCAGGTACTCCTTCAGTCGGTTTCAGTCGGTGTCGGAGATCGTGAGCCGCGCGCGGTGGGCGCGGACCTTGTGCCGGTTGCCGCAGCGCTCCATCGAGCACCAGCGGCGCTTGCCGGGGCGTGAGGTGTCCACGAACACCAGGCGGCAGTCGTGCGCGCCGCAGGTGCGGATGCGGTGGGCGTACGCCCCGGTGAACAGGTCGATCGCGTCGCGGGCGACGGTGGACAGCAGCCCGGTCCCGGTGCCGCCGGGCGTCCACGACCGCTCGCCGCCCAGGGTCAGCCGGGACGTCAACGACGGCCGGGCCGCCGCGTCGTTGAGGATGGCGAGGTCGTCCGGGGCCGGAGGCTCTTCCCGCACCCAGCTCTCCGTAATCCGCCAGAGCGCATCGCGCAGCGCCCGCGCGTCCGCCACCTCCGCCGCGCTCACGACAAGCCCCTCACCGGAGTCGGCCCCGGAACCGGAATCGGAACCCAACCCGCCGCCGAGCCCGCCCGGCAGCCGGCTCTCCTCCGCCCAGCGCACCAGATCGGCCGGCTCGTGCAGCACCTCGAAGTACGACAGCGGGCCCGGCCCACCGGTCGGCAGCAGCTCCAGACACAGCGCGCCCGGATCGAACCGGAACGAACTGCCGTCCGGATGCCGCAGCAGCAGCCCCGGCGTGTTGGTTGCCTTTCCGCTCATGTAACCACTATAAACGGTTTCCATGACACAGACACCGGCACAGCCCCTGTCCTGGAAACTCGTGATCGACAGCGCCGACCCGCACGCGCAGGCCGGATTCTGGGCGGCGGCCCTGGGCTATCTCGTCGAGGACAACAGCCCGCTGGTCGAGCAGCTGCTCGCGGCCGGAGCCGTGCCCGAGGCCATCACGACCCACGCCCACGGCCGCCGAGCCTGGCTCGACCTGGCGGCGGCCCGGCACCCGGGCGACCCGTACGACGAGGTCAGCGGTACGGGACAGGGGCGGCGGCTGCTGTTCCAGCGGGTGCCGGAGCCGAAGACGGTGAAGAACCGCCTCCACATCGACGTGCACTCCGCCCCGGGTCAGCGCGACGCGGAGGCGGAGCGGCTGACGGCGCTGGGCGCGCGGGCCGTGCGCACGGTCGACGAGCAGGGCGGAAGCTGGATCATCATGACGGACCCCGAGGGCAACGAGTTCTGCCTGAACTGAACCCGCCACCCCAGGGCCGGTCGCCACCCCAGGGCCGGTCGCCACCCCCAGGACCGGTCGTCGAACCAGGGCCGGTCGTCGAATTACCGCCGCAGCCCGCGCAGCAGCAGCTCCACCAGCCTGCGCGGGTCGTACTGCGGATCGTCGTCCCGCCCCACGCAGAGGTTCCCGACCCCTCGCATCAGCTCGTACGGCCGGACGCCGGGCCGCACCTCTTCCGCCGCGACCGCCGCGTCGAGCAACTGCCCGCAGACGGGCACCAGCCGGTCGAGGAAGTAGGCGTGCAGCGCCTCGAAGCCGCCGCTGTCCGAGCGCAGCGCGTCGGCGAGCCCGTGCTTCGTGACCAGGAAGTCGACGAAGAGGTCCACCCACTTCTCCAGCGCGGCGAACGGGGACTCCTCCCCGGCCAGCAGCACCGGGCCCGCCTCGGCGCAGGCCTCGACCTGGTGGCGGTAGACGGCCACCACCAGGTCCGCCCGGGTCGGGAAGTGCCGGTAGATCGTGCCCATGCCAACGCCGGCCTTCTTGGCGATCTCGCGGATCGGCGCGTCGACCCCCGAGGCCACGAAGACCTCGGCGGCGGCGGCCAGCAGCGTCTGCTGGTTGCGTACCGCGTCGGCCCTCCTGGGTCGGGCCGACGCCCCTCCGGCTTCATCGGCAGCAGCCACCGCACACCCCTCTCCTCGCCCGCTCCGCCGCCACGCGCGGTGAGCCGTTGACAAAGCGGAACAGTGCTCCGTATCGTAAATGGAACAACGCTCCGCTTCACTCTAGCCGAAGCCGGACGCTTCCACTCCCCTGCCCCGCCGCCGTTCGGCCCCGTGGCAGGGGCCCCCGGAAGGAACCTTCCCCATGAGCACGTCGACGCCCCGCGCAGCGGCTGCCTTCGGGCCTGCCTCCCCCGTCCTGTCCGTCGCCCCGGTGACCCTGCCCACCCCCGACCGGGCCGTGGACCTGCAAGTCCGCGTCTCCGTACCCCTGACCGGCGAGGGGGCACCCCTGACCGACGGGGGAACGCCTCCGTCCGGGAGCGGTCTTCCGGTCATCCTGCTCTCGCACGGCCAGGGCTTCTCGAACAACCTCTCCTCGCTCAACGGCTACGCACCACTCGTCAGCCTCTGGGCGGCGCACGGGTTCGCCGTGATCCAGCCGACCCACCTCAGCTCGACCACGCTGAACCTGCCGCCCGACACCCCCGGCGCACCCATGCACTGGCGCTCCCGGGCCGAGGACATATCGCGCGTCATCGACCGGCTCGACGAGATCGAGGCGGCGGTGCCCGGGCTCGCCGGCCGCATGGACCGGGACCGGATCGCCGTCGCCGGGCACTCCATGGGCGCGCACACGGCGAGCCTCCTGCTGGGCGCACGCCTCGTCGATCCGGACGACGGTACGGAGGTGGACCTGGCCGATTCCCGGATCGGCGCGGGCGTCCTGCTGGCCGGACCCGGCCGGGGCGGCGACGCCATCGTGCCGACCATGGCCGAGATGCTGCCCTTCCTCACGACCACGGACTTCTCCCGGATGACGGCACCCACACTCGTGGTCGCCGGCGAGAAGGACGAGTCGGCCCATCTGACGGTCCGGGGCCCGGCCTGGCACACCGACCCCTACACCCTCTCCCCCGGACCCAAGACCCTGCTCACCCTCTTCGGCGCGGAGCACGGGCTCGGCGGGATCTCCGGATACGACGTCGCCGAGACGACCGACGAGGACCCGGCGCGCGTGGCCGCCCTCGCGCGGCTCAGCTGGGCCTATCTGCGCAGCCGACTGTACGCGGACGACACCGCCTGGCAGTCGGCCCGCGAGGCGCTGACGTCGGGCCCGGACGCGTTGGGACGGGTCGAGTCGAAGTAGGGCGACGGCGACGGCACAAAGCGCCGACCAAGGCCCCGGCCCCGGCCCCAGAAAAGGAACCCGGGGCCGGGGCCGGGACAGGAACCCGAGGCCACCGCCCGGGATCACCCCTGCTCGCAGCTGCGGCAGACGCCACGGCGGCGCAGGTAGTACAGATAGGTGGCGGCGCCCAGCGCGGCACCCCACACCACCCAGAGGATCGCGGGCCCCGTGATGCCCCACGAGGCGGCCTCGAAGCCGCGCACCGCCATCAGGCCGCCCGGAATGAGCACCACCGCGACGAGCCCGGCCGGGACGACGGCGGTCGCCGGATGGATCGTCCGCCCCTTCTTCCACCACACCCAGCGCGGCCACACCTCACCCCACCCGGCGATCAGCCCGTGCGTCAGCAGGCTGCCCAGGGTCGACACCACTCCCAGCGCGAGCCCGATCTCCAGCATGTTCGGCGTGTCCCGCATCTCCTCCAGGAACGCGTCCGTGATGCCGAGCGGCACGTCGAAGTACCAGGCGATGCGGGTGATGTCGTACGGGAGGGTCGACAGCACGGCCAGCCAGACCGCCCGGCGCCCCCAGACGCGCAGCCTGACGGGGTCCGTCCGCCGCCCCGATCCGTGCGGGGCCCGCCCGCAGTGGACGCATCGCCCGCTGGTGCGCCGCTGGTACGCGAGCGTCGCGGCGACCCAGAGCAGCCCGCCGACGAAGACGATCATCAGGTTCCCGCGGTGCCAGTACAGGATGTCGCCCATGCCCTGCGGCCCCGGCACCCCGGTGAAGGCGAACACGAGCAGCACCGGCGAGAACGCCAGCAGGCCGAGCAGCGAGTAGTCGGGGATCAGGAGGGCCAGCGAGATGCCCGCCACCCACCCGTAGCCGAGCAGGACTGTGCGGACCCGGCCGGTCCCGAGCCGCTTCAGCATCAACAGCCCGGCGGCGACGCCGAGTGCGCAGAACACGGCCAGCACCGGAGCGACCACCTCGGCCCGGCTCGGCTCCAGGATCGACCCCGACGAACGGTCCTCGTGGACCCGCTCGAAGGGGTAACCGTCGCCGCCCAGGGCCCAGTACAGCGCCGCCGCCCCGTAGAGCACCGACCACACGACCGCCAGACGCACGGCCAGGTCCGGCCACCGGGACCACCACCGGCGCCAGCGGCGGGACACGACGTTCGGCGCGGCCCTCCCGGAGGCGTCCGAGGCCTCGGAGGGCGTATCGGCGGACGTTTCGGTGACGATGTCAGGCATGACGAACTCCCCCTGATCTCGCGGCATCTGCCGTCGGAAGATCAAGGCTGCCGGGCAGGGGCTCCTCCGCACATCTGCCGATCGGCAGACAGCAGCGACGAAGGACGGCCGGGCGACCTCCCCGACGGCAGATGCGTCGTCACGACCGACGGCAGATGCGTCGTCACGGCCCACGGCAGATGCGTCGTCACGCCCCTCCGCCGTCCCGGTCGCGCCGTACGTCCTCCCGGATCCGCTCCGCCATCAGATCGGCGAGCGGATCCGTCACGTCCCAGGAGTGCGCGGCCGGGTGCCGGTCGTACAGCACGCAGGCGTCGCCGTCCTTGACGGACAGCCGGTGGATGACGGCCGGGCACGGGAACAGTTCCGTGAAGCGGAACTTCCGGCGTCCGCCGGCCTCGCTCCAGAACATCCACAGGTCGCGCCCGCCGGAAACCGACACCGACGGGAGCTGGGCCGCGTGCTCGACCCCCTCCTCGTGCTCGCCGAGTTCGCACAGCAGGAACTCGTCCAGTTCGGGGGCTTCCGTCGCCTCGCCGGGCTCGTCCTCCAGGCCCATGAGCGCGACCCGCGCGCCCATCTCGGGGAGTTCGGTGAAGGCGGTGCACTGCAGCATGGCTCTCATCCTTGCCGGTGAGGGTGGGGGATGGCGGTCGTTCACAGAACCTCGCCCCGGCTGCGGGCGTTGAGCCGGGCGGTCCTGGCCCGGAGTTGCTCTATGAGGAGCGCGGGCCGGACCCGGTGCGGCTCGGCCTCCCACTCGGCCCCGCCGCCCACGGGCCGCAGCGACCAGTAGGGGCCGGCGACCCCACGGAACTCGCCCACGCGGTCGCCGTGACCGGTGTCCACCATGAGCGCGCCGAGGGCCGGGAGTTCGGGAGGGTCCTGCGCATTCGGGCACGCGTTCTCGCCGTACACCTATCGCTCCTCTCTGTAGCCGAACGACTACCGGGGCGATTCAGCGTGACCTACCGTGAGGAGTCATTCAACTTGCCTATTCGGCACGGAAGATCGGGGCGGGGTCCGTGAACGTCAAGGAATTGAACCCGGAAAGCTCCGCGCAAGCGGCCTACGGTGCACGTCTGCGCGACTTACGGGAGAAGCGCGGCTGGACACAGGAGGGGCTGGGGGACCGCAACGGCTACTCCAGCACGCACATCTCATCTGTGGAAACTGGTCGCAAACTTGCGACCTTGCGCTTTTCGCGTAGTACGGACCGGGCGCTGGGGCTCACCGGGACCGAGGCGTCGTTCGAGCGCGAGCTGGGCCAGATCAAGCACGGCAGCCTGCTGGAGGGCTTCCCGGAGTTCCTGGGTTACGAGCGCCGGGCGGCGGAGATCCGGCTGTACGAGGTCGGCGTCATCCCGGGCCTGCTCCAGACCCCGGAGTACGCGACGGTCCTGGCCGACAGCGTCGTCCGGCGGCAGGTGATCACCGCGGACCAGGCCCAGGAGCGCGTCGCCCTGGTCGCGGAACGCCAGGCGGCCCTGGTCCGCGAGAAGCCGCCGCTGGTCTTCGCGCTGCTGGACGAGAGCTGCCTGCTCCGACCGGTCGGCGGACCGGAGGTCATGCGGGCACAGATGGACCGGCTCATCGAGTTCGCCGAGCAGCCCAACACCGTGATCCAGGTAGTGCCGTTCTCCATGGGAGAGCACCGCCCGTTCAGCCTTCCGCTCTACATCCTGACCATGCCCGACCGCTCGCTCATGTCGTACGCGGAGTCGGCGCAGCAGGGCTATCTGGAGCGGGAAAGTGGCTCGGTGGTGCAGCATCTGACGGCCTACCATCAGATGCAGGCGCTCGCTCCCTCCCAGGCCGCGTCCGTTGACATGTTCAGGCAGTTGCGAAAGGGCTTCCAGTGACAACCGAGACCCCCCGTTGGTTCACGTCCTCCTACAGCGAAAACGGCGGTGCGTGCGTCGAGGTCGCCACCAACCTCGCCGCCCCGCACGGCATCGTCCCCGTCCGCGACTCCAAGAACGTGAACGGCCCGGCCCTCACCGTCCCCGCCGCCGCGTTCAGCGCCTTCGTCGCGGGCGTCCGATCCGGAGACCTCGGCGCCGCCTGAGTCACGCGCGCCGCACGAGCAACAGCCCCACCACGGAGGCGCGGTGGGGCTTCACTCTTGCCCTCAACCGCACTTGAGGTCCTACGGTCGCCGTAAGGCACCTACGACCGATCGAGGGAGCACCCGCCATGCCCGATCAGCAGCAGCTCAGCGACGCCGAACTCGCCGCGCAGCCCGCCGCCTACTGGACCGGGGTCGCCTACGAGGCGCTGATCGCGTACACGCGGGAGCGGCAGGCCGAAAAGGGGTACACCCAGCCCCAGTTCTGGCTGCTGCGCAACCTCTCGGCCGCCGACATATCGCCCGACGGAGCAGGCATGACCCTTCCCGAGCTTCAGCACGCCATGGCCTCGTACATCCGGCCCGAGGACGACCTCGCGGTCGAGGCAGAGGCGCTCGTACGGCGGGGCTGGCTGCGGCGGGACGCGGACGGGCGGCTGTGGATCACGGAGGAGGGGGAGCAGGCGCGCCTCGACCTCAAGCGCAACGCTCCCGCGATCCGCGCCGCGCTCCACGAGGGCATCGCCGACGCCGACTACGTCACCACGGTGAAAGTGCTGCAACAGCTCATCCGCAACGCCGGCGGGACGGCCGCCTGACAGCGGCCCTTTTAGCCGATCCACCCCTGGCGCGCAAGCGGCCGTTCGGGTCCTCCTAGGCTAGGGACCATGCCCACGCCCCCCGCATATGCCCTCGTCGCCACGGACCTGGACGGCACCCTGCTGCGCCCCGACGACACCGTCAGCGCCCGGTCCCGCGCAGCGCTCGCCCTCGCCGCCTCCGCGGGCGCCCGGCATCTGATCGTCACCGGGCGGCCCGTCCCGGGGATACGGACGCTGCTCGCGGACCTCGCGTACAGCGGGCTCGTCGTCTGCGGGCAGGGCACCCAGCTCTACGACGCGGACGCCGGGCGGCTGCTGCGCTCGGCCGTCCTGGACCGGGAGGCCGCCGACACCGCGCTCGGCAAGATCGAAGCGGAGGTCGGGGCCGTGTTCGCCGCCGTGGACCAGGACGGCATGGACGGGGCGACCCTGATCGAGGCCGGCTACCGGATGCCGAATCCGACGCTGGCCGCCCAACGCGTCGGCTCCCGCGAGGCGTTGTGGGAGCGGCCCGTGATCAAGGTGCTGGTACGCCACCCGGAGCTGGGCGACGACGCGCTGGCCGCCGCCGCGCGCGGGGCCGTGGGCGATCTGGCGACGGTGACCATGGCGGGGCCCGGCACGGTGGAGCTGGCTCCGCGCGGGGTGGACAAGGGCACGGGTCTCGCGGCGGCGGCCGAGCTGCTGGGCATCGGGGCCGAGCGGACCGTCGCGTTCGGCGACATGCCCAACGACCTGCCGATGTTCGCCGGTTCGGGCCTCCGGGTGGCCATGGGCAACGCCCACCCGGAGCTGCTCGCGGCGGCCGACGAGGTGACCCTGACGAACGCGGAGGACGGGGTCGCGGTGGTCCTGGAGCGGCTGTTCGGCGCCAGCCACGGCTAGCCCCCACCCCGGACCCCGGTTTGGTCTAGACCAAGACGGGTAGGCTGCGGTCGCCCGCGCGGCGACCCCACCGTCGCGCGTGGCGCTTGACATGCACCTGCCCTCCTCTTCCGTAAAGGCAGGCGGGCGGACCCCCCACGGACCCACCGAGGAGTCGTCGTGAAGCGCAAGAGGATGTCGGCCGTCGTGACCCTGCTCGCCACCGGCCTCGCCGTGTCCCCGGCCGTCGCCGCCCCCACCACGGCCGAGGCCAAGGCCCGCGTCGGCGCCGACTGGGCGAAGCAGTCGATCACCTTCACCGCCGCCCCGGGGCAGGTCAACGACCTCCACGTGGTCCCGATGGACCAGGGCGACGGCGTCCGGCGGATCGGCTTCCGGGATTCCGTTCCGCTCCAGCCCGGGGACCACTGCGCGTACCTGGAACCGGGCGTCGAGACGTACGTCGTCTGCGAACTGCCCACCGACAGCGCCCGGCCGGACCGGATCGACGTCTTCCTCGGCGACGGCGACGACGAGATCGCCACCAGCGACCCCGGGGTCGCCACCGTCAGCGGCGGCCCCGGTGACGACATGCTGCACGGCGAGGCGGGCGACGACGTGATCGTCGGCGGCTCCGGAAAGGACACGGTCGAGGGCGGCCCGGGCCGGAACATCACGCTCCCCTGAGCATCCCCAGGAGCAGCCCTGGGGCAGACCTGGGGGGGCAACCCCCTACCCCTGCGGCGGGTTGAGCCTGCGGAAGTAGGTCCAGCTCGTCTCGTTCGGCTCGCTCCACCGCTCCGGGGCGTGCGCGAACTCCGGGTGGTGGTCGGCGATGTAGGCCCGGGTGCGCTCGGGGACCTCCGTGTACGCGCCGAGCTTGCGGCCCCGGCAGTGGAAGGTGAGACCGCCGGGCCGCTGCCCCCGGGCCATCCACGGCAGCCACGGGGACATCCGGCTCCACGACATCGTGGCCGGAACGCTGGGGTCCGGGCCCGCCAGGTCGGCGCGGTCCGCGAAGAACTGGAAGAGTTCCAGGGCCTTGTAGGTGTCCCCCGCCGAGTGCAGCGGGTAGTCGGCCACCGGCAGCGGCGACGGGTAGGCGAGCGGGATCTCCAGGCTGAAGCAGACCTGGTCCCCGAGGTCGGTCGTCGGGATCGGGAAGGGACGCCACTTCTGGTTGGCCGGGTCGTTCCAGACGTGCACCACCGGCAGGTCCTGCCAGGTCTCCAGGATCTCGCGGCTCACGGGATCCAGGTAGAACGCGGCCTCGCGGGTGAGCAGTTGGTACGCGTCGGGACCGGCCTCCACGTCCTGGACCAAGCGGGCGACGTTGAGGCCCTCGAAGCCGAAGAGCCGCTGGTAGGGCTCGTCGGGGGCCCAGGAGTAGACGTCTCCGGACCACCAGTACGTGACCTCCTCGCCGTCGAGAGAGGCGCGGGTGCGGGCGAAGGAGCGGAGCAGTTCCGCGGGGGTCGTCATGGGGACCACTCTGCGCGATCGGCGGACGCGGCGGCCACGATCGGCGCGATTCAGCCGGCAGGAGCTGCCGGGCCGTCCGGCGGACCGCCCGGCAGCTCCTGCTCGGTCCACAGCACCTTGCCGTCCGGCCCGTGGCGCGCTCCCCAGTGGGAGGCGAGGCGGGAGACGATGAACAGGCCCCGGCCGCCCTCGTCGACGGTCCGGGCGTGCCGCAGATGCGGGGAGGCCGTGGAGCCGTCATGGACCTCGCAGGTGAGCGTGGAGTCCAGCAGAAGGCGCAGCCGCAGCGGCGGTGTGCCGTACCGGACCGCATTGGTGACGAGCTCGCTGACGATCAGCTCGGTCGCGTCCACGGTGTCCTCGTCCAGGCCCCAGCCCTGGAGCCGGTCACGGACGAGCACCCGGGCGGTGGCGGGCGTCGTGGCCTCGTCGGCGAGGTCCCAGGTGGCGACGAGGTGGTCGGAGACCGTACCCGTACGGGCCAGGAGCAGAGCGGCGCCGGCGGCGCGGGTGTCGTCCGGCAGCGCGTACACGATGTCGTCGCCGAGCTGCTGGAGGCTGCGGCCCGGCCGGGCGAGGGTCTCGGTGATGCGTTCGGCGGCGCGGTCGCCGGAGAGCAGCTCGGCCGTGCAGAACGCCAGGAGGCTGCCCTCCTCCAGGGTCACGACGGCGGGCGCGAAGAGGGCGCTGTCGGCGGAGAACAGCCCGGGCCCCTCCGGTACGTCGAGGGGGACCGCCCGTCCGTCGGGGCCGACGATCAGCGGGGCGGGGTGCCCGGCGCGGGCGACGGTGCAGGTGCGGGTGAACGGGTCGTACACGCCGTAGACGCAGCCCGCGCTGAGGGGTTCGCCGTGGAGGCCGTCGGCCGGGGGCAGGGACGCGCGTTCGTGGGCGAGGCGGTCGGCGGTGTCCTTCAGCCGGGCGAGGACTTCCTCCGGCTCCAGGTCGAGTCCCGCCAGCGCCTGGATGACCGTACGCAACTGGCCCATGGCGACGGCCGACTGGAGGCCCTCGCCCGCGACGCCGCCGACGACGAGCGCCGTACGGGCGCCGGACAGGGCGATGGTGTCGAACCAGCAGCCGCTGTCCCGGCCGGGCAGCAGGACGTGCGCGGTGTCGACGGCCGCCTGCTGCCGCTCGGTCTGCGGGAGGAGGCGGCGTTGCACAGTGGAGGCGATGACGTGCTCGCGCTCGTAGCGGCGGGCGTTGTCGATGGCGAGGGCGGCGCGGGTGGCCGCCGTGACGGCCACGGAGACGTCGTCCTCGTCGAAGGGCTCGGCCGCCCCGCAGCGGTAGACGCTGACCAGCCCGAGGACCGCGCCCCGCAGCGAGAGGGGCACGACGATCAGGGAGTGCGCGCTGCTCTCCGCGACGGCGTGCGCCCCGTCCGGGTCGGTGCCGAGCCACGGGGTGTCGGGCCCGAGCGGGACGAGCCGGGCCCGCAGGTCGGCGGCGGCGAGCGCGTACGGCGTACGGGCGGGGAGGTGGCGGGTCGTGCCCGCCGCCCGCCCCCGGTCACCGCTCCCG
This sequence comes from Streptomyces sp. PTY087I2, assembly GCF_001687325.1. GTDB lineage: Bacteria > Actinomycetota > Actinomycetes > Streptomycetales > Streptomycetaceae > Streptomyces. The sequence goes on from NZ_LZRD01000013.1 coordinate 123,169, forward strand.
CTCTCCGCCGCCTCCCGGACCGCGTCGCAGACCCCGCTCGCGGCGCGGCGCAGCGGGGTTCCGGGCGGCATCGGGCCCACCGGCGGCTCGGCGCCGCGCAGGACCTCGTCCACCACCTCCACGACGGCGAGGTCGGCGAATCCGGGCGCGAGGGCGTCGGCGAAGGCACGGCAGGTGGCGGCGACGTCGAGGGAGCCGCCGACCGCGTCCCGCACGGCGGTGAGCGCCGCTTCCCTGGCCCGGGCCCGCTCCCGCTCGGTCACGTCGACGACCGCGACCACCAGGCCGAGGGCGGGGGCGTCGGGGCCGCCCGGGCCGTGCAGGCGGTACAAGGACGTCAGGAACTGCCGGTCACCGGAGATCCGGCGCAGCCGGCCCCGCACGAGGTGGTCGCGCACCGGACCGTCACCGGCCAGCACCCGCTTCATGAGCTGCTCGGAGCCGTCCGGGTCGTCCATCCGGAAGACCTCGCTGAACGGGCGGCCGACGTACTCCCCGGTCCCCACGCCCTCGACGAGGGAGTTGGCGCGTACGAGCCTGAGCTGCGGGTCGAGCACGACGAGCCCGACGGCCGACTGGGCGAACAGCGCCGCGAGAAGTGCCTCGTCGAACCCTCCCCCCGGCCCCGCGGCCCGCCGGGGCCCGGCCGGGGTCTCGCTGTCCGCCACGGCTCCACCCGCCCTCCGCCTCCGGCACGCCGGAGTACCGGTTCCGGCCCGCGCCGAACCAGCATCACCCGCCGCACGGGCCCCGGCCACCGGTGGGCGGCAGGGGTGTGACGGGGGCGGGAGTCACCTTTCCCGGCGGGTCATGGTCATCTCTCTGCGGATGATGATCATCCGTACGGCCGGGTACGGGTGATCATCATCCGTACCCGGCCGTGACCACCATCGGCGTACGGTCGTCCGCCTCGGCCGCGAGGCCGCCGCCCGGGGACCAGATCGCGGCCCGGCCGCAGCCGGTCCAGGGCCCGGAAGGCCCCACGTGGTTCGCGAGGGCGACGAGCAGGCCGGTGGTCTCGGCGATGCGCGGGTAGAGGGCCGCACGCTCCCGGATGCCGTCCCCCGTCCCGTACAGCGCGGAAGCGAGGTAGACGTGGCAGCCGTCCGCCGTAGCCCGCGCGGCCAGGTCCGGGAAGTGGCTGTCGTAACAGGTGGCCAGGGCGAACCGGACGCCCCCGAGCTCGAACCGTCCGTCCCCGTCGCCGGGGGCGAACAGGGAGTGCTCCTGCTCGTAGAGGTGCTGCTTGAGGTAGGTGGTGACCAGGTCGCCGTCGGGGCCGTACACGAAGGTGCCGATGGCGGGACGGGCCCCTGGGCCGCCACCGGTCACCGCGGCGTTGACGACCACGGCGATCCCGCTACGACGGGCGCAGGACCGGAGGGCGTCCAGCCGTGCGTCGTCCGCGTCCACCAGGAGGCCGGGATCGTCGGCGAGCGCCCCGAGTTCGTAGCCGGTGAGGGCCAGTTCCGGGAGCAGCAGCAGGTCGGCCCCCTGGTCCCGGGCCTGTTCGGCGAGGGCGGCCGCCTGCCGGACGTTGGCGGGGATGTCCGCCGGAACACACGTGAGCTGGGCTGCGGCGATCTTCATGCGCCGAGCGTGCCACAGCCCCGGTCGACGGTGACCGGCGTGCCCTGGCTGCCGGGGCATACCTCGGCTTCCGTCCGGGTCTCCCCCGGGCCTCCACCCGGAGCCCTCCCCGGCCTGCGTCATACTGATCCGCCGGAGCACAGGGGGGCGGCGTGAATCTGCCGGAACGTATCGGTAGCTACATCGTGGAGCGGGAGTTGGGCTCCGGCGGGATGGGAACCGTCTATCTGGCGCGTTCCCGTGGCGGGCGGTCGGTGGCCGTCAAGGTGGCCCGCCCGGAGCTCGCGGGCGACCCGCACTTCCGGGAGCGGTTCCGGGCCGAGGTCGCCGCCGCGCGGAGTGTGGGCGGCTTCCACACCGCCCCCGTGGTGGACGCGGACCCGGACGCGGCGGCGCCCTGGCTGGCCACGGCGTACATTCCCGGGCCCACCCTCTCCGCGCTCCTGGAGGCCGAGGGGCCGATGGACGAGGCGCGGCTGCGGCAGCTCGGCGCGGCGCTGGCCGAGGCGCTGGCGGCGATCCACGGCTGCGGTCTGGTGCACCGCGACCTGAAGCCCGGCAACATCATCATGGCGCCGGACGGCCCCCGGGTCCTGGACTTCGGCATCGCGCGGGCGCTGGAGTCGACCCGGCTGACGGCGACCGGTACGGCCTTCGGCACCCCGGGGTTCCTGGCGCCGGAGCAGGCCCAGGGGCAGGAGGTCGACGGGGCCGCCGACGTGTTCGCGCTGGGCGCGGTGCTCGTCGCGGCGGCGGGCGGCAGCGCGTTCGGGGCGGGTACGCCGATGGGGCTGATGTACCGGTCGGTGCACGAGCCGCCGGACCTGGACGCCGTGCCGGAGGGGCTGCGGCCGGTCCTCGCGGCGTGCCTGGCCAAGGCCCCGGAGGAGCGGCCGACACCGGCGGGCCTGCTGGACCTGTTCGTCCCGGACGCGGTGCCTTCCCCGCCCGCGGCGGCGTACGCGCCGACCGTCGCGGCGGTTCCGCCGCCGCCACCGTCGTACGCCCCGTACAACGCCTTCCAGCCGCCGCACCAGCAGCAGCCCCCGCACCAGACCCCGCCCAGCAGCCCGTTGCCGTACCCGGCCCCGTCCGACTACCTCCTGCCCCACCAGATCCCGGCCGGCGGCGCACCGGACGACGGCGCCGACCTCTCGTTCGTGGCGGTCGGCCCGGGGAGCTCCCTCCTGATCGACTCCGCGGGCGTCACGCTGGGCCCGGAGGGCGCGGAGACGCATTACACCTGGGCCGAGATCCGCACCGTGGCGTACGCGGCCGAGGGCCCCAAGCACCTCGGGGTCGTCGTCCACCTGCACCACGGCACGGCCCACCCGTGCGTCATCGCCGCCCGCAGGAAGTCCCGCCTCCAGGAGTGGCTACAGGACCTGCCGCTGATCCTGGAGTGCTTCCTGTAGCGGGCGGGCGGTCAGGCGGGACGCGTCCGTAGCCAGTACGAGCGGGCCGCGACGGCCAGGGCGACGCCGTAGACCGCGAAGGCGGTGAGCCCGATCCAGGCGACCAGCAGCGCGTCGCCCTCGGACGGGAAGTCGCCGCGCCCCATCGTCACCGCGCCGCCCGTGGCCAGGGCCAGGTAGCCGATCCCGACGACGCCGTACGGGGCCAGCGTGGCGGCACCGAGCAGCGCCGGGGCGAGCGGGAGCAGGCGCGGTACGCGTCGGCCGCGGAGGAACGGCGTCCAGCGCGGGAAGACCTGACCCCAGGGGCGGACCAGCCCCCACAGCAGGAACACGCCGAGCAGGGCCAGCAGGGCGGTCGGGTCCAGGCCCCGGGACTCCAGGGTGAGGAAAATCCCCGATGCGCCGTTCCGCTCCGAGACCGCGAGCATCTCCTCGCCGGTGACCCCCGCGAACGTGCCGCCGATCGCCCAGTACGTCTTCATCGCGGCGTACGGGAGAAACGCCAGCGTGCCCGTCCAGGCGGCGAGTTGGACGGGCCTCGGCGCGGAGGCCGGTGACCGTACGGCGGAACCGGCTGAACCGAAGGGATTGGAGGGGCCGGAGGGCAGGCGGTCGGAGCGGGCGGTCGCCGCGAGCAGAACGGAACCGGCCGCCGCCAGGGCCCTGTTCGCGGCGGATGCCGGGCTGTCCACGCCCTGGCCTGCCATCAGCGTGATCACGTCCATCAGCAGGCCGAACGCGATGACCCCGGTCAGCCCGCAGGCCGACAGGAGCAGCACCCGCAGGGCCGGCCGCAGCCCGTACCGCACCACGGCCCCGCTGATCAGAGCCATCGGCACTCCCACCGCCACGACCGCCCAGGCCGGCCCGGAGCCCTCCGCGTCACCGCCGAGGTGGGGCAGAGGGGTCCCGCTCAGCACACACACCAGGCCGAAGCCGGCGTACGCCACCGCCCACACCGGCGTCGCCCACACCAACGTCGCCCGGCCCCGCTGTCCGGCACGGAAGCGCACGTCACCAGTGCTGATGCCCCGCGTACTCATGTCACGCGTACTCATGTACCGAACGTCGCATCGGCCGCGGCAGAGCGGCATCCACCGCCGGGCCGATCCCCCTCCCCCGCGCGGGGGAGCGCCCCCGCGCGATCCGGAACGGCCTCAGTACCCCGGCGCGCGCAGCGACCGCAGGACGTGGTCCACCAGTGCGGCGATCGTCTCCTCGTCCTGGACCGGCTTGCGCAGCACATGGCGGTAGTAGACGGGGCCGTACAGCATCTCCACCGCCAGCGGAAGGTCCGCACCGGGCGGGATCTGGCCCTGTTCCTGGGCGCTGCGGAGCCGGCCGATCGCTTCCTCGACGCGCGGGTCGACCAGCTGTTCCCGCAGCTGCTGGGCCAGGAGGTCGTCGTGGTGCAGCTCGGAGAGGATGCCCGCGTAGGCGGGGCCGAACGGCGGGACCGAGAGCAGATTCACCGCGCCGGCGACGTGCGAGCGCAGATCGGCGCCGATGTCGCCGGTGTCCACGAACGGGGTGGCGTCGATCAGGGCATCCGTGAACGCCTCCAGCAGGACCGCTCCTTTTGATGGCCACCAGCGGTAGATCGTCTTCTTCGAGACCCCCGCGTCGGCCGCGATGGCCTCTATCGTGACGTGCCCGTACCCCCGCTCCGTACAGAGGTCGAGGGCGGACCGCAGGATCGCGCGGCGTGATCGTTCGCTACGGCGCACACTGCTCGGCGATGTGATCATTCGGTGAGCATAGGGGGGTTCCAGCCAATCTCTTGTTGACATCTCGTCGCCAAAGACCGCACCATACCCAGGCGGAAACGGAACGTACCGTGTCGTGTCGTTCCCGTTGTCCGCACCGTTCGTGCCGTTCGTGCCGCGACGAGCCGATCGGGGGACGGCTCGCCCGGCCGACGGCGCGTGCGGACCCCGACGATCCGATCCAGCCAGGCCGCCTTGCCCCCTCTCCGGGGCGCCGTTCACCGGGGCGCTTCTTACGCCGTGATGTCCTTGGCCGTGAAGCGGGCCCAGGCCGCCGAGCCGAACACCGCGACGTACAGCCCCTGCAACTGGAAGTTCTTGCTCAGGTCGTCCCAGTGGACCGGTTCCCGCAGGACGTCCGCGAACGACATCCAGTAGTGCGCGAACAGATACGGGTGCACACCGCTCAGCTGCGGAATGCTGTCCAGGATCTGCGCCGTGATCAGCAGCCCGACCGTGGCCGCCATCGCCCCGATCCCACTGCCGGTCAGCGTCGAGACGAACAGCCCGAGCGCGGCGAACCCGGTCAGCGACACCGCGACGACCAGCACCGCCCGCACCAGCCCCTCGCCGAAACCGATCCGGGTCCCCGAGATCGTGGTGACATCCCCCACCGGGAACAGCAGCGCACCCACCGCCAGCGCCGACACCGCCACGACCAGCGTCGCGACCAGGCAGAAGACGAGGACGGAGGCGTACTTCACGAGCAGCAGCCGGGTCCGGCCCGCCGGGGCGACCAGCAGATAGCGCAGGGTGCCGCCGCTCGCCTCGCCCGCGATCGCGTCGCCCGCGACGACGCCGACGGCCATCGGCAGGAAGACCGGCAGCGTCGCGGCGAGGGCGGCGAAGACCAGGAAGAAGCCGTTGTTGGTGACCTGGGCGAGGAAGGCCGGGCCCGCCCCGCCGTCCGTACCGCCCTCCCCGCCACCGCCGCCGCCCGTCTGCATCCGGACCGCGATCCCGATGAGTACGGGGACGGCGGCGAGGACGGCGAGCAGGGCGTAGGTGCGGTGGCGGCGCAGCAGGGTGGTGATCTCGGAGCGGAGGAGACCCAGCGTCCACAGCGGGTTACGGGGGCGGAGCCCCGCGCTCCCCGGAGGTGTGGCCTTCTCTGCCCGCGACCTCTCAACCTGCGCGCCCTCGGCCTGCGACCTCTCAACCTGCGAGTTCTCGGCCCGCCGCCTCTCAACCTGCGAGTTCTCGGCCTGCGAGCTCTCAGTCTGCGACCTGTCAGCCCGCGACCTCTCAGCCTGCGACCTCTCAGCCTGCGACATCGAATCCCTCTCCCGTGAGTGCGACGAAGGCGTCCTCCAGCGAACCCCGCTCGACGCCGAAGAACCTCACCCGCACCCCGCCGCCCACCAGCGCCGCGTTGAGGTCGGCGAGGTCCACGGCGGCGGGCGGGGCGTCGGCGGTCAGCCGGTCGCCGTCGGCGCTCAGGCCGGTGAGCCCGTGCTCCTTGAGGATGCGGGCGGCGTCCCCGGGGTCGGGGGTGGTGACGGCGAGCCGGCCCCGGGCGCTCGCGGCGAGGTCGGCGACCGGGCCCTGGACGATCAGCCGACCCCGGGCCATCACCGCCGCATGCGTGCAGACCTGCTCGATCTCGTCCAGGAGGTGGGAGGAGAGGAACACCGTGGTGCCCTCCGCCGCCAGCTCCCGGACCAGCGACCGGATCTCGCGCATGCCCTGCGGGTCCAGGCCGTTGGTCGGCTCGTCCAGGACCAGCAGCCGGCGCGGCCGGAGCAGGGCGGCGGCGAGGCCGAGGCGCTGCTTCATACCGAGCGAGTACGCCTTGGCCTTCTTCCCGGAGGCGGCGGCGAGCCCGACCCGCTCCAGGGCCGTCCCGACACGGGCCCGGCGGGTGCGCGGGTCGGCGGTCGGGTCGGCCCGGTCGTACCGCAGGAGGTTGTCCCGGCCGTTCAGGAACCCGTACAGCGCGGGCCCCTCGATCAGCGCGCCGACCTCCGGCAGCACCGTACGGGCGGCCTCCGGCATCGGGCGGCCGAGCACCTCGGCGGTGCCGGACGTCGGGTCGATGAGGCCCATCAGCATCCGGATCGTCGTGGTCTTCCCGGAGCCGTTGGGGCCGAGGAAGCCGAAGACGCTGCCGGCCGGCACGGTCAGGTCGAGGCCGTCCACGGCGAGCTGGCCGCCCCGGTAACGCTTGGTCAGGCCGCGGGTGCGGATGACCGGGGCGCCGGCGGCCGCGTCATCCGCACCCGCGGCCTGCACGGCCCGTGCCCGCGCGTCCTTCGCCGCCGCGTCCTCGGCCTCGGCCGCTGTGTCCGTCATGACGGTCGCACCTCTCCGTGAGCGCGGGTCAGTAAGCGCAGTTCAGCAAGCACGGGGGCCGCCGCGGCCTCCACGCGGGTGCGCGGAGGTCGCGGCGGCCGGGTGTCCAGGTGCCCCTGGAAACGTTCTACTTCGCGGCGGCGTCGGCGGCACGCACCAGCGCGTCCTTCGTCACCGCTCCGACGTACACCGAGCCGTCGTCCGTCAGCAGGGCGTTGACCAGGCGCGTCTTGAAGACCGTGCCCGAGCCGAACTTCCCGGTGACCTTGTCGCCGAGCGCGTCGAGGAAGCCCTGCGCCTCGGCCGGGATGTCACCCGAGCCCGCCTCGGGGAGGCCCTTGCCGTCGGGGGACTTGATCTCGGCGATCGAGGTCCAGCCCTTCCCGATGACGTTGAAGCCGCCCTCGCCCGCGAGGCCGTCCAACTCGGCCAGCTGTCCGGGCAGCGCCTTCTGCATCGCGCCGCGCTCGTCCTTGCCGGTTTCCAGCTCGTCGGCCTCGGTCACCTTGGCGCCCTTGGGCGGGGTGAAGGAGAACGTGGACGCGGCGGGCTTCGAGAAGTCGACCTTGGTGAACCCGGCGTCAACCACGGCCTTGCCGCCGCCCGCCGCGGACAGGGTGAACTTCAGCGGTACGCCGTTCTCGGCGTCCACGGCGATCCGGACCGAGCCGATCGTCGAGCCGGACTGCTTCGGCTTGATCAGCAGCTGGTACGCGTCCCGCCCGGCGACCTGCGCCGTGCCGTCCACGGTCACCGAGGTGGTGTCCCCGGCCGCCGCGAGCGCCTGCTCGGCGAAGTCCTTCGGGGTGGCCGGAGCGCCCTCGGGAGCCTTCGGGGCCTTCTCCGCGTGGCCGCCGCCGTCCCGGCCCTCGGGCGCCTCGGCGTGGTAGACCTCGTCCGACTTGCTGTCGTACGCCCAGATCTCGCCCTGGTTGTGGATGACGCTGTACTCGGACGCGTTCCCGAGGATGGAGAGCTTCTGCCGCTCCGGGCCGTCGGCGGCGACGCGCAGCGTGTGCGTGCCGGACGTCAGCTCCATGAGCTTGTCCTGCGGGGCCGCCGCGCCGCCGTCCTTGTCCCCGCCCCGGCTCTCGCCGCCCGGTACGAGTGAGCCCGCGAGGCCGTCGAGAGGCAGACCCAGGTCCGTGCTGATCTTGAACGTGCCGGAGAGCCGCTCCTCGTCGGATGCGGCGATCTTCTCGATGAGTTCCTGTGCGCTGATCTTCGGCAGGTCCGGGTCGCCCGAGTTCGCGAGCGCCGGGACGAGTCCGATGGTCGCGGCCGCCACCCCCGCGACCGCGACGGGGACGATGTAGCGCGCCGCCTTCCGGCGGCCCACGGCGGTGCCCGTGGCCTCGCCGGTGGTCTCTGCGCTGTCGTTCGGTGCCATGGTGTGCCCTACCTCCGTGGTCGGCGGCTTCCGTTGATAACCATCTGACCAAATCGGGCGGTTCGAAGCGTCAGCCCCCGGAATCAACTCCGCCTACTGCTCCGGTATGACAACCGGAGGGGGCGTGTACGCCATCCCGTAGGGGTGGGGCACCCGGTGACACCGCGTCAATCAGCGACGGGCATATGCGGGCGGCAGGCACGGCCTCAGCCCGCGCGGTGCACCACCGCGTCGCACAGCTCCTCCAGCGCGGCCTTCGCATACCCCTCGGGCAGCGGGGCGAGCGTGGCGCGCGCCTCCTGGGCGTAGCGCACGGTGTCCTGGCGGGCCTGCTCCAGCGCCGGGTGGGCGCGCAGCCGGCGCAGCACCTCGGCCAGGGCGTCGTCGCTGCTCAGGTCGCCGTCGAGCAGTTCCACGAGCTCCAGGTCGTCGGGCTTGCCGTCGGCCGCCGCCTGGGCGCGCAGCCGCAGGACCGGGAGCGTCGCGATGCCCTCGCGCAGGTCGGTGCCGGGGGTCTTGCCGGACTCGTGGGAGTCGGAGGCGATGTCGAGGACGTCGTCGGCGAGCTGGAAGGCGATGCCGAGCCGTTCCCCGTACTGGGTGAGGACGTCCACGGTCCGCTCGTCGGCGCCGGACATCATCGCCCCGAACCGGCCGGAGACGGCGACCAGCGAACCGGTCTTGCCGCTGAGCACGTCGAGGTAGTGGTCGACCGGGTCGCGGCCGTCGCGCGGGCCCGCGGTCTCCAGGATCTGGCCGGTGACGAGCCGTTCGAAGGCCTCCGCCTGGATGCGGACGGCCTCGGGGCCGAGGTCGGCCAGGATGTGGGAGGCGCGGGCGAAGAGGAAGTCGCCGGTGAGGACGGCGACCGAGTTGCCCCAGCGGGTGTTGGCGCTGGGCACCCCGCGCCGCACGTCGGCCTCGTCCATCACGTCGTCGTGGTACAGCGTGGCCAGGTGGGTCAGCTCGACGACGACGGCCGCGGGGACGACTCCCGGCGCGTCGGGGTCCCCGAACTGTGACGCGAGCATGACCAGCAAGGGACGGAACCTCTTGCCACCGGCGCGCACCAGGTGCTGCGCGGCGTCCGTGATGAAGGGGACGTCGCTCTTGGTGGCTTCGAGCAGCCCTGCCTCGACAGCGGCCAGGCCCGACTGGACATCGGCCTCAAGAGCCTGGTCCCGCACGTGCAGTCCGAACGGCCCGACGACGGTCACGGGGACATCTCCTGTCTGCTGACGATCACACTCAATGTCGATGTGTCGCTGTCTCTCCTTGCAACTTCAGCGTATCCGGTCCGCTATGGATCACCGTGGGCGGCTTCCCATCACCGCCGGTATGTTCGTGATCAGCTCATACGATCAGGAGTCTCCGTTTTGTCCCACAGCACCGCCGCCACCGAGCCGGCCCAGCCCCCGCCCGAGGACGACCACGCCTTCTTCGGTCAGCCTCGGGGGCTGATGACCCTCTCCGGCCTGGAGGTCTGGGAACGGTTCTCGTTCCTGGGCATGCAGGCGATCCTGGTGCTGTTCTTCGCCGACACCGTGGCGAACGGCGGCATGGCGATGGACCCCGGCACGGCCGCCTCCGTCGCCGCCGCCTACGGGACGCTGGTCTATCTGGTCTCCGTGGCGGGCGGCTGGCTGGCCGACCGGATCCTCGGCTCGTACCGGGCCGTGCTCTACGGCGGCATCCTCATCGCCTGCGGCCACTACTCCATGGCCGTCCCCACCGACGCGATGACCTGGGTGGGCCTCGGCCTGATCAGCGCCGGAACGGGCCTGCTCAAGCCCAATGTGGCCGCCATGGTCGGCAAGCTCTACCGCACCGACGACGAACGGCGCGACGCCGGCTTCGCCCTCTACTACATGGGCATCAACATCGGCGCGTTCGCCGGACCGCTGATCACCGGCTGGCTCGGCGAGCACTGGAGCTGGCACTGGGGTTTCTCGGCCGCCGCGGTCGGCATGACCTTCGGTCTGATCCAGTACGTCGCGGGCCGCCGTCACCTGGCCGGGCGTAAGCACGCGGCCGAATTCGCGCTGGCCCCCGACGCGATGCGCCGCGCGGTCCGGCTCATCGTCGGCGGGGCGGTCGTGGTCGCCCTCGTCGCCACCGCGCTGGCCCTGGCGGGCTGGCTGACGATGGACCGGTTCGTCGATGTGCTCACCGTCATCTCGGTGATCGCCCCGGTCGTCTACTTCGTGGTGATGTTCCGCTCCCCCCGGGTCACCGCCGAGGAACGCGGCAGGCTCCGCCCGTACGTCGTCCTCTTCCTCGGGTCCGTCGTCTTCAACTTCATCCTCTTCCAGGCGTACTCGACGATGATGCTCCTCGCGTCGACCAACGCCCGGACCGAGATCCTCGGCTTCACCTTCCCGGCCAGCTGGTACGCCTCCGCGCTCGGCGCCTTCGAGGTGGCGCTCGCCCCGGTCGTCGCCGCCGTCTGGGCCCGGATGGGCACCCGCCAGCCGCACGCCTCCAACAAGATCGCGTTCGGCGTGATCCTCGGCGGGCTCTCCTTCCTCCTGATGGTCCTGCCGACCTCCGGGCACGCGAGCGACACGTACCGCATGGCGGCCTGGTGGATCGTCGGCTCGTACCTGCTGCTCGGGCTCGGCGACATCCTGCTGGAGACCTCCGGCATGTCCGCCACCACCAAGCTCGCCCCGAAGGCCTTCGCCAGCCAGACGATGGCGCTGTGGTTCCTCTCCCTCGCCCTGGCCAACGGCATCCAGGCCCAGATCGTGAAGCTGTACGGCGAGGTCTCCAACCCCGCGTACTTCGGCGTCAACGGGGCGATCGCGGTGGCGGCCGGTGTGGCGATGATCCTGGCCGCGCCCTGGCTGAAACGCACCATGCACCCCGTCCACTGACCCGTACGCCTCACACACCCCCGCTCCCGCCCACTGCCCCGTACGCCCGCTCGAAGCACCCCGTCCCCCACCGAGGTGGCCCATGAACATCACGACCGAGTTCCCGTACGAGACCACCCACGAGGACGTCCGTATCCCGCTGCCCGACGGCACCCGGCTCTACGCCCGGATCTGGCGGCCGCTGACCGACGAACCGGTCCCCGCCCTGCTGGAGTACCTGCCCTACCGGCTGAGCGACTGGACCGCGCCGCGCGACTGGCAGCGCCACCCCTGGTACGCGGGCCACGGCTACGCCTCCGTACGGGTCGACGTCCGGGGGCACGGCAACAGCGAGGGGCTGCCGGGCGACGAGTACGACGCGCAGGAGCTGGCCGACGGGGTCGCCGTCGTCCACTGGCTGGCCCAGCAGGAGTGGTGCTCGGGCCGGGTCGGGATGTTCGGGATCTCCTGGGGCGGCTTCAACTCGCTCCAGATCGCCGCGCTCGCCCCCGAGCCGCTGAAGGCGATCGTGACCGTCTGCTCGGCCGACGACCGCTACGACAACGACGTGCACTACATGGGCGGCTCGGTTCTCGCCGTGGACATGCACGCCTGGGCCGCCACCATGCTCGCCTTCGTCTGCCGCCCGCCGGACCCGGCGCAGACCGGCGACGACTGGCGGGAGATGTGGCTGAAGCGGCTGGAGGCCGTCGAGCCCTTCAGCCACACCTGGCTCGCCCACCAGAGCCGCGACGCCTACTGGAAGCACGGCAGCGTCTGCGAGGACTACGGCGCGATCAAGGCGAGCGTCCTCGCGGTCGGCGGCTGGCACGACCCGTACCGCGACACCGTCCTCAGGCTCGTCGAGCACCTGGACCCCGGGCAGGTGCGCGGGATCATCGGCCCGTGGTCGCACCAGTACCCCGACCGGGGGCTGCCGCCGGGGCCCGCGATCGGCTTCCTCCAGGAGACGCTGCGCTGGTGGGACCAGCACCTGAAGGGCAAGGAGACGGGCGTGATGCGGGAGCCGCTGCTGCGGTCCTGGATCAGCGGCTCGCACCCGCCCGCCACGGTGTACGAGACGCTGCCCGGCCGCTGGGTCGGGGACGCCTCCTGGCCCTCGGAGAACGTGAACCCGGCGGCGTACGCCCTCCAGGGCGGCGAGCGGATCGTCGCCTCGCCGCAGCAGACCGGCCTGGACGCGGGCCGCTTCTTCCCGTTCGGCAACGAGGCCGACCTGCCGCCGGACCAGCGGGACGAGGACGCCAAGTCGGTGTCGTTCGAATTCCCCGTCACGGACGCGCCGATCGAGATCCTCGGCCGCCCCCGGGTGAAGCTCCGCCTCCGGATGGACGTGCCGCGCGGCCAGGCCATCGCCCGGCTCTGCGACGTCGCCCCCGACGGCGCCTCGACGCTGGTGACCCGGGGCGTCCTCAACCTCGCCGCCCGGCACGGCCGCGACCGCACCGACGACTGGCCGGCCGGGGAGACCGAGGACGTGGTCTTCGACCTCAACGCGATCGGCCACACCTTCCCGCCCGGCCACCGCATCCGGATCGCGATCTCCTCCGCGTACTGGCCCTGGATCTGGCCGCAGGCCGGTTCGGCGGGCTTCACCCTGGACGCCGACGGGAGCTTCGTCGAGCTGCCGGTGCGCCGCCACACCGAGGACCCGTCGATCACCTTCGGCGAACCGGAACAGTCCGAACCGCTCGGTGTGGTCTACCCGGTCACCCTGGAGGAGCCGCGCCCCGAACGCCTCGTCGTCCGCGATGTCGCCAAGGGCGAATGGCGCCTGGAGGTCGACCCCCGCTACGGCGGTACGCGCGTCTACCCCGACGGCCTCGAATTCACCGAGGACGCCCTGGAGACGTACACGATCCAGCAGGACGACCCGCTCTCCGCACGCACCCGCAGCGACTGGGCGATCCGGCTGCACCGGCCGGAGATGTCCTGGGACGTCCGCATCGAGACCCGCTCCGAGATCGCGGCCGACGAGCACGACTTCATCACCTCCGACGAGGTGATCTGCAAGGACGGCGAGGAGGTCGTCTTCCACCGCACCTGGGAGAAGCGCATTCCGCGCACGGCGGGCTGAGCGGCGGACTTGTCTCCCGCTCGATGTTTCCGGCTCGGTTCCCCCGGATTTCTCGGGGGAACCGGCGGTAACCGATGAACTTTCCGGGCAATACGCACAGTTGGGGATGGTCAGGGCACTGCCGCTGGGTAGGAGCCCCGACGTAACGTGTCCCCAACGCGACCTGGAAAGCGAGGCAGCACCACATGCCCGAGCAGAGCAGCCCGCTCGATCTGGCCGAGGGCGACCCCTTCGGCCCGCACAACCTTCCGTACGGTGTGTTCTCCACCCCCGACCACCCCGACGTCCGCCGGGTCGGCGTCCGCATCGGCAACCACGTCCTGGACGCCGGGGCCGCCGCCCACGCGCTGGGCTCCCCGTACGCGGGGCTGCTGGCACAGCCGAGCCTGACGCCGCTGCTCGCGGCGGGCCGCACCGCCTGGAGCGATGTGCGCCGCGCGCTCACCGCCTGGCTGACCGTCCCCGCCCACCGCGCGGACATCGAGCCGCTGCTGCACCCGGTGGACGCGGTCACCCTGCACCTGCCGTACGAAGTGGCGGACTACGTCGACTTCTACGCCAGCGAGCACCACGCCACCAACGTCGGCAAGATCTTCCGGCCGGACGGCGACGCGCTCACCCCCAACTGGAAGCACCTGCCGATCGGCTACCACGGCCGCTCCGGCACCGTCGTGGTCTCCGGCACCGACGTCGTACGCCCCAGCGGCCAGCGCAAGGCCCCCACCGACCCGACCCCCGTCTTCGGGCCCTCGGTGAAGCTCGACATCGAGGCCGAGGTCGGCTTCGTCGTCGGCGTCCCCTCCGCGCACGGCACCCCGGTCCCGCTGGCCGACTTCCGCGAGCACGTCTTCGGGCTCTTCCTCCTCAACGACTGGTCCGCGCGCGACCTCCAGGCCTGGGAGTACGTGCCGCTCGGCCCGTTCCTCGGCAAGTCCTTCGCCACCTCCGTCTCCGCCTGGGTCACCCCGCTGGAGGCCCTGGACGCGGCCCGCACCGCGCCCCCGGCCCGCGACTTCCCGCTCCTCCCCTACCTCGACGACGCGAACGAGGAAGAGCCGGGCGGCTTCGACATCCGGATCACCGTCGAGATCAACGGCCAGGTCGTCGCCGAGCCGCCGTTCGCCTCGATGTACTGGACGGCGGCCCAGCAGCTCGCGCACATGACGGTGAACGGCGCGTCGCTGCGCACGGGCGATCTGTACGGCTCCGGCACGGTCAGCGGCCCCGAGCCGGCCCAGCGCGGCTCGCTTCTGGAGCTGACGTGGAACGGCCGCGACGCGCTCGAACTGGCCGAGGGCAAGCGGACGTTCCTGGAGGACGGCGACACGGTCACGCTGACCGCCTGGGCCCCGGGCCCGCACGGCACCCGCGTGGGCCTCGGCGATGTGACCGGAAGGATCGTCACCGCGCCATGACGCAGGACGCCTCCGCTCTGACGCTGCCCGAGGAACTGCTTCTGCTGACGCTGGACCCGGAGCGCGGCAAACCGCTCTGCAACCGCACGTATCTGCGGTACGGCACAGCGGGGGCGGTCCTCGCCGAGCTGGAGCTCCAGGGCCGGATACGCGAGGAGCGCGGCCGGGTCCAGGTGGTCAACCCCCTGGACCCGGCCCACCCGCTGCTCGCGTCGCTGCTGACCACGCTCGACCCGCCGTCCGGCAAGAAGAAGCGCTTCCGCCCGGGGACCAGCGCCAAGGCGTGGATCCGGCTGTACGGCCGCAACGCCGAGGAACGCCACCTGGACCACCTGGTGGAACGCGGCGTCCTGCGCCGCGAGACCCGCCGCTTCCTCGGCCTCTTCCCCTACCAGCGGCACTTCCCGGGCGACCCCGACCTGACGGGCGCGACCCGGTGGCACTTCGGCCAGGCGGAGTCCCGGGGCTTCCCGGACCAGCGCAGCCGCGCCCTGGCCGGCCTCGTCTCGGCAACGGGCCTGGCCGGCACCCTCACCACCACCGGCCGCGAGGGCCGCTCCACGATGAAGACCGTACGCCGCACCCTGTGGTTCGCCTCGGCGGTCCACCACAACGTCCGCCAGAACCAGTCCAGCGGCGGAAGCAGCGACGGCGGCAGCAGCTGGAGCGACGGGGGCGGAGGGGGCGGAAGCAGCTGCGGAGGGGGCGGGGACTGATGGAGATACCCGAGACCGGCACCGACGGGGAACCGGCCGGCGACCTGTCGGGGTGCCCTGCCTGCGGAAACCCTCCGGAACGGATCCTCGACGGGCCGAATCTGCGCCCCCCGCACCAGCTGTGGTGGGAATGCCGCGCCTGCCGCTGGGTGGGCGTGCTGTTCACCCACAGCGGCCACCTGGCGACCATGCGGCGGCTCCAGGGCGACGAGGCGGACTGCGTGTTCTGCGGCTGGGAGGAGGAAAACGTCGTGGGCGAACCCTTCGAACGGAACGGCGAACGGCTGGACTGGCTGGTGTGCCTGGCCTGCGGCCGCAGCAACACCCGCCGCCTGGGCCGCATGGTGGACCCGGAGTAGGTCTCACCGCCCTGTCGACACCGCCGCCCGGCCCCGTCACCTTGGCGAGAGGCGTTCACACGTTCGGGCCATCCGGATCCGGTTCCCGGCGGATACGCTGGTCGGGACCGCGAGACTCCTCGCATGGAGCACGGATGAACGAGGACGACCAAACCTCCGAGCCTCAGTGGGCAGTCCCACCCGAGGGCGGCTGGACCGCCGATGACCTGGACACACTCCCGAATCTGCCGTCCCACACGGAGCTGATCGACGGGAGCCTGGTGTTCCCCTGCCCGCAGACGCTCTTCCACTCGCGCGCCATCAGCTTCTTCGGGGAACATCTGCGCGCCGCAGCTCTGCCCGGTACGCATACGATCAGCCGTTTCACCATCGACATCGATCGGCACAACCGTCCCGAACCCGATCTGATCGTCGTGCCCGAAAGGGTCATCCAGAGCATGGACCAGACACGGCTGCCCGCCGATTCCGTGCTGCTGACCGTCGAGGTCGTCTCCGAGGATTCAGTGACCCGCGACCGGGAGACCAAGCCCGTGAAGTACGCCCGCGCGACGATCCCCCACTACTGGCGGGTGGAGAACCACGACGGGCGAGCCGTGGTGTACGTCTTCGAGCGGGAGCCGGCCACCGGGGCGTACACCTCGACCGGGATCTTCCACGACCGGATGAAGGTGTCGGTGCCGTTCCCCGTGGATCTGGACCTGACGGCGATCACGGCCCGCCGCCGGGCGGCGGACCCGGAGTAGGTCTCACCGCCCTGTCGACACCGCTGCCCGGCCACGCTCCTCACTCGTACTCGGGCGGCTCCTCGTCCCAGCCGAACTCGGGGTCGCTGTGCTGCGGGGGCGCGGCCGGGGCTTGCTTACGGGCCGAGGAAGGGGCCGTCGTACGTGGTGCGCGGGCCGGGGCCGCCGGGGCGGGGGCCCGGGGCGCGCGTGCCGGGACCGGGGCCTCGGGGGCCTGGGACGCCGGTTCCTCCGGGGCAGCTCCCGGGGACGTCTGGGCCAGGACCTCCAGGACGCCCTCCCCGTACGTCGCGAGCTTCTTCTCGC
Organism: Streptomyces sp. PTY087I2; assembly: GCF_001687325.1. Classification (GTDB taxonomy): domain Bacteria; phylum Actinomycetota; class Actinomycetes; order Streptomycetales; family Streptomycetaceae; genus Streptomyces. Next base: position 140,117 of record NZ_LZRD01000013.1, read on the forward strand.
CCAGGCCGCTGATGCCTCCCAGCTCCCCGATCGTCGTCGGGTGGACCGTCGCGATCTCCCGCAGCGTCGCGTCGTGGAAGATCACGTACGCCGGGACGCCCTGCTCCTTCGCCGTCGCCCCGCGCCACGCGCGCAGCGCCTCGAAGACGGGGACGGCCGACGGCGGGAGGTCTGCGGCAGCCTTGCCCTTGGCGCCCTTGCCGCTGCCGGACCCGGACGACGAGCGGGACGTCGGCTTCTTCGGCTCCTTGCGGAGCAGCACCTCCCGCTCCCGGCCGAGCACCGTCGCGCTCTCGTCGGTGAGGACCAGCGTGCCGTACTCCCCCTCGACCGCCAGCAGGCCCTGGGCCAGCAGCTGGCGGACCACTCCGCGCCACTCCGCCTCGGCCAGCTCCTCGCCGATGCCGAAGACGGAGAGCTGGTCGTGGTCGAACTGGATGACCTTCGCGGTCTTGCGGCCCAGCAGGATGTCGATGATCTGGCCCGCGCCGAACTTCTGGTTCCGCTCGCGCTTCAGCCGCACCACCGTGGACAAAAGCTTCTGCGCGACGATCGTGCCGTCCCACGTCTCCGGCGGGGTGAGGCAGGTGTCGCAGTTGCCGCAGGCGGGGGCCGTGGGCTCCTGGCCGAAGTAGGTCAGCAGCTGGGCCCGGCGGCACTGGACCGTCTCGCACAGGGCCAGCATGGAGTCCAGATGGGAGGCGGCCCGGCGGCGGAACGCCTCGTCGCCCTCCCCGCCCTGGATGAGCTTGCGCTGCTGGACGACGTCCTGGAGTCCGTACGCCATCCAGGCCGTGGACGGCTCCCCGTCCCGGCCCGCACGGCCGGTCTCCTGGTAGTACCCCTCGACCGACTTGGGCAGGTCGATGTGGGCGACGAAACGGACGTCCGGCTTGTCGATGCCCATGCCGAACGCGATCGTCGCGACGACGACGAGCCCCTCCTCCCGGAGGAACCGCGCCTGGTGGGCGGCGCGCGTGGCGGCGTCCAGGCCCGCGTGGTACGGCACGGCGTCGATGCCGTTGCGGGTCAGATACTCGGCGGTCTTCTCGGTGGAGTTGCGCGAGAGGCAGTAGACGATGCCCGCGTCCCCGTCGTGCTCCTCCTTGAGGAAGGAGAGAAGCTGCTTCTTGGGGTCGGCCTTCGGCACGATCCGGTACTGGATGTTCGGCCGGTCGAAGCTCGCCACGAAGTGCTTCGCGTCCGGCATGCCAAGGCGGCGGGTGATCTCCTCGTGCGTGGCGTTCGTCGCGGTCGCCGTCAGGGCGATGCGCGGCACGTCCGGCCAGCGCTCGCCGAGCACGGACAGGGCCAGATAGTCGGGGCGGAAGTCGTGGCCCCACTGGGCGACGCAGTGCGCCTCGTCGATCGCGAAGACGGAGACCTCACCTCGGGCCAGCAGCGAGAGCGTGGAGTCCAGCCGCAGCCGCTCGGGCGCCAGATAGAGGATGTCCAGCTCGCCCGCGAGGAACTGCGCCTCCATCGAGCGGCGCTCGTCGAAGTCCTGCGTGGAGTTCATGAAGCCGGCCCGGACGCCGAGCGCCCGCAGGGCGTCGACCTGGTCCTGCATGAGGGCGATCAGCGGGGATACGACGACGCCGGTGCCCCGCCGGACCAGGGACGGGATCTGGTAGCAGAGGGACTTTCCGCCGCCGGTGGGCATGAGCACGACCGCGTCGCCGCCCGCCACCACATGCTCGATGATCGCGCCCTGCTCGCCGCGGAACGACTCGTACCCGAAGACGCGGTGCAGTGTCCGCCGCGCCTCGCTCTCGCCGTCCGCGCCGGTGCCGGTCACCGTCCCGGTGGTCTCGTCCATGCTCACGCCCAATGCTCTGTCCCCCGAGGGTCCGCCGAGGGTCCGCTCGCCCGGCCCTGTCCCGTCCTGCTCTCGTCCCCGTCCACGATAGGCGGCTCCTACGACAACGCCGGACGGTCTGTGGATAACCGACCGTCCGGCGCTGCTGCCGCTCATACTGCGGGGCTTCCCCGCGCGGTCTACCGCTACCGCACGAAGACCCCCGCCTGGCTCGCCAGGTCCAGGAAGTACTGCGGGGCCAGGCCCAGCACCAGGGTGACGGCGACGCCGACCGCGATCGTCGTCATGGTCAGCGGGGACGGGACGGCGACCGTGGGGCCGTCCGCCTTCGGCTCGCTGAAGAACATCAGGACGATCACCCGGATGTAGAAGAACGCCGCGACGGCCGACGAGAGCACACCGACGACGACCAGCGCCCCGGCCCCGCCCTCGGCCGCCGCCTTGAACACCGCGAACTTGCCCGAGAACCCGGAGGTCAGCGGGATGCCCGCGAAGGCCAGCAGGAACACCGCGAAGACCGCCGCGACCAGCGGCGAGCGGCGGCCGAGCCCGGCCCACTTCGACAGGTGGGTGGCCTCGCCGCCCGCGTCCCGCACCAGCGTGACGACGGCGAACGCGCCGACCGTCACGAAGGAGTAGGCCAGCAGGTAGAAGAGGACCGAGGAGATGCCCTCCGGGTTGGCCGCGATGACGCCCGCGAGGATGAAGCCCGCGTGCGCGATCGAGGAGTAGGCGAGCAGCCGCTTGATGTCGGTCTGGGTGATCGCGACGATCGCCCCGCCCAGCATCGTGATGATCGCCACCGCCCACAGGACCGGCCGCAGGTCCCAGGTGAGGCCCGGCAGCGCCACGTACAGCAGGCGCAGCAGCGCGCCGAACGCGGCGACCTTCGTGGCCGCGGCCATGAAGCCGGTGACCGGGGTCGGGGCGCCCTGGTAGACGTCCGGGGTCCACATGTGGAACGGGACCGCGCCGACCTTGAAGAGCAGCCCGGTGAGGATCATCGCGCCGCCGATGAGCAGCAGCGCGTCGTTGCCCATGGTGTCGGCGAGTGCGGGGTCGATCTCCAGGACCGAGCCGTCGACGACGTTGGCGATCTCGGCGTACGAGAGGGAGCCCGCGTAGCCGTAGATGAGGGCGATCCCGAAGAGGAGGAACGCCGAGGAGAACGCGCCGAGCAGGAAGTACTTCACGGCCGCCTCCTGCGACATCAGCCGCTTGCGGCGGGCGACGGCGCACAGGAGGTAGAGCGGGAGCGAGAACACTTCCAGCGCGACGAAGAGCGTCAGCAGGTCGTTGGCGGCCGGGAAGACCAGCAGCCCCGCCACCGAGAAGAGGAGCAGCGGGAAGACCTCGGTCATGGTGAACCCGGCCCGCACCGCGGCCTTCTCGCCCTCGCCGCCCGGTACGGCCCCGGGCTGGGCGGCGAACGAGTCGACGCGGTTGCCGTGGCTGCCCGGATCGAGCCGGCGTTCGGCGAAGGTGAACACCGCCACCATGGCGACCAGGAGAATGGTCCCTTGCAGGAACAGGGTGGGGCCGTCGATCGCGATCGCGCCCATGGCCGCGATCTGGGCCTTCGTGGTGCCGTATCCCCCGGCGGCGAGGCCGACGATCGCGGCGAACGAGGCGGCGACCGCCACCACGGTCAGGAAGAGCTGGGTGTGGTAGCGGGCCCGGCGCGGCACGAAGGCCTCGACCAGGATGCCCAGGACGGCGGCGACCACGATGATCAGGACCGGCATCAGCTGGGTGTACTCGATCTTCGGCGCCGTGAACGAGTCGCCCGGCGCCGCCGCTGTCACCCCGCTCGCCGTCGTCCACAGGCTGTGGACAGCTGTTGCGCTCACTTGGCGGCCTCCACCTCGGGCTGGGGGTCCTTCTTCTGTACGTCGGACATGGTGTGCTGCACCGCCGGGTTGACGACCTCGGTGAGCGGCTTCGGGAAGACGCCCAGGAAGATCAGCACGGCGATCAGCGGAACCGCGACCGCCAGCTCACGGGCCCGGAGGTCCGGCATGGAGCGGACCGACTCCTGTACCGGGCCGGTCATCGTGCGCTGGTAGAGGACCAGGACGTAGAGGGCTGCGAGCACGATGCCGGAGGTGGCGATGATGCCGGCCACCGGATACGCGCTGAACGTGCCGACCAGGACCAGGAACTCGCTGACGAACGGGGCGAGTCCGGGCAGCGACAGGGTGGCGAGCCCGCCGATGAGGAACGTCCCGGCCAGCACGGGGGCGACCTTCTGCACCCCGCCGTAGTCCGCGATGAGCCGCGAGCCGCGCCGGGTGATGAGGAAGCCCGCGACCAGCAGCAGCGCGGCCGTGGAGATGCCGTGGTTGACCATGTAGAGCGTGGCGCCCGACTGGCCCTGGCTGGTCATCGCGAAGATGCCCAGGATGATGAAGCCGAAGTGCGAGATCGAGGCATAGGCGATGAGCCGCTTGATGTCGCGCTGGCCGACCGCGAGGAGCGCCCCGTACACGATGGAGATCAGCGCCAGGGTGATGACCACCGGCGTCGCCCACTTGCTGGCCTCCGGGAAGAGCCCGAGGCAGAAGCGGAGCATCGCGAAGGTGCCGACCTTGTCGACGATCGCGGTGATCAGCACGGCGACCGGGGCGGTCGCCTCGCCCATCGCGTTGGGCAGCCAGGTGTGCAGCGGCCACAGCGGGGCCTTCACCGCGAAGGCGAAGAAGAACCCGAGGAACAGCCACCGCTCGGTGCTGGTCGCCATCTCCAGGGAGCCGTTGGCGCGGGCCTCGGCGATCTCGGAGAGCGAGAAGCTGCCCGCGACCACGTAGAGGCCGATGACCGCGGCCAGCATGATCAGACCACCGGCCAGGTTGTAGAGGAGGAACTTGACCGCCGCGTACGAGCGCTGGGTCGCGGCGCTCTCGTCGGTGCCCGCGTGGGCCCGGTCGCCGAAGCCGCCGATGAGGAAGTACATCGGGATGAGCATGGCTTCGAACAGGATGTAGAAGAGGAAGACGTCGGTCGCGAGGAACGACAGGATCACCATGGCCTCGACCATGAGGATCAGCGCGAAGAAGCCCTGGGTGGGCCGCCAGCGCGAGGACTTCGTCTCCAGGGGGTCGGCGTCGTGCCAGGCGGCCGCGATGACGAACGGGATGAGCAGCGCGGTGAGGCCGAGGAGGACCACCCCGATGCCGTCGACGCCCAGTTCGTACCGGACGCCGAAGTCGGCGATCCAGGACCGGGACTCGGTGAGCTGGTAGCGGTCGCCGCCCGGTTCGAAGCGGGCGAAGACGACGGCCGCCAGGACGAGCGTGCCGAGCGAGAAGAGCAGCGCGAGCCATTTGGCCGCGGTGCGCCGTGCGGCGGGGACGGCGGCGGTGGCGATCGCGCCGATCGCCGGGAGCGCCGCCGTCGCGGTCAGGAGGGGAAAGGACATGTGATCAGACCGCCCTCATCAGCAGGGTCGCGGCGATGACGACCGCCGTACCGCCGAACATCGAGACCGCGTAGGTGCGGGCGTAGCCGTTCTGGAGCTTGCGCATCCGGCCGGAGAGCCCGCCGACCGAAGCGGCCGTGCCGTTGACGACGCCGTCGACCAGGGAGTGGTCCACGTAGACCAGCGAGCGGGTGAGGTGCTCGCCGCCGCGGACCAGGACCACGTGGTTGAAGTCGTCCTGGAGGAGATCGCGGCGGGCGGCCCGGGTGAGGACCGAGCCGCGCGGGGCGACGACCGGGACCGGCTTGCGGCCGTACATCGCCCAGGCGATGCCGACGCCGACGACCAGGGCCACCACGGTGGCTCCGGTGACCGTGGCCGCGCTCAGCGGGGAATGCCCGTGGTCGTAACCGGTGACCGGCTCCAGCCAGTTGACGAACCGGTCGCCGATGGCGAAGAACCCGCCCGCGAAGACCGAGCCGAAGGCCAGCACGATCATCGGGATGGTCATCGACCTCGGGGACTCGTGCGGGTGCGGCTCGTGGCCCTCGGCATCCGGCTGCCAGCGCTTCTCGCCGAAGAAGGTCATCAGCATCACGCGCGTCATGTAGAACGCGGTGATCGCGGCGCCCAGCAGGGCGACCGAGCCGAGGATCCAGCCCTCGGTGCCGCCCTTGGCGAAGGCCGCCTCGATGATCTTGTCCTTGGAGAAGAAGCCGGACAGGCCGGGGAAGCCGATGATGGCCAGATAGCCGAGCCCGAAGGTGATGAAGGTGACCGGCATGTACTTCCGCAGGCCGCCGTACTTGCGCATGTCGACCTCGTCGTTCATGCCGTGCATGACGGAGCCCGCGCCGAGGAAGAGCCCGGCCTTGAAGAAGCCGTGCGTCACCAGGTGCATGATCGCGAAGATGTAGCCGATGGGGCCGAGGCCCGCGGCGAGGATCATGTACCCGATCTGCGACATCGTGGAGCCGGCGAGCGCCTTCTTGATGTCGTCCTTCGCGCAACCGACGATCGCACCGAAGATCAGGGTGACCGCACCGACGATGACGACGACCAGCTGGGCGTCCGGGGCGGCGTTGAAGATCGCGCCGGAGCGGACGATCAGATAGACACCGGCGGTGACCATGGTCGCGGCGTGGATGAGGGCGGAGACCGGGGTCGGGCCCTCCATCGCGTCACCGAGCCAGGACTGGAGCGGCACCTGGGCCGACTTGCCGCAGGCGGCCAGCAGCAGCATCAGGCCGATGGCCGTCAGCTTGCCCTGGCTCGTCTCGCCCGCCGACTCCAGCACCGGCCCGAAGGCGAAGGTGCCGAAGGTGGTGAACATCAGCATGATGGCGATCGAGAGGCCCATGTCGCCGACCCGGTTGACCAGGAAGGCCTTCTTCGCGGCGGTGGCCGCGGTGGGCTTGTGCTGCCAGAAGCCGATGAGCAGGAACGACGCCAGACCGACGCCCTCCCACCCGACGTACAGCAGCAGGTAGTTGTCGGCGATGACCAGGATGAGCATCGCCGCGAGGAACAGGTTCAGGTAGCCGAAGAAGCGGCGCCTGCGCTCGTCGTGCTCCATATAGCCGATGGAGTAGATGTGGATCAGCGTGCCCACACCGGTGATGAGCAGGACGAACGTCATCGACAACTGGTCGAGCTGGAAGGCGATGTCGGCCTGGAAGCCCTCCACCGGAATCCAGCTGAACAGGTGCTGGTGCAGGGCCCGGTCCTCGGCGCCCTTCCCCAGCATGTCGGTGAAGAGGATCAGTCCGACGACGAACGAGGCGGCGGCGAGCGCGGTACCGAGCCAGTGGCCGGTCTTGTCGAGCCGGCGGCCGCCGCAGAGCAGGACCGCCGCTCCGAGCAGGGGCGCCGCGACGAGCAGCGCAATCAGGTTCTCCACGTTTCCGACCCCTTACAGCTTCATCAGGCTGGCGTCGTCGACCGAGGCCGAGTGGCGGGAGCGGAACAACGACACGATGATCGCGAGTCCGACGACGACTTCCGCTGCGGCGACGACCATCGTGAAGAACGCGACGATCTGCCCGTCGAGGTTGCCGTGCATCCGGGAGAACGTGACGAGCGCCAGATTGCAGGCGTTGAGCATCAGCTCGACGCACATGAACACCACGATCGCGTTCCGCCGGATCAGCACCCCGGAGGCGCCGATCGCGAACAGCAGGGCCGCGAGGTAGAGGTAGTTGACCGGGTTCACTGGGCGGCCTCCGAATTCTCCGCCGCGGACGCGGGGCCTGCCCCGCGTGTCACGGCGTCCGCGTCCTCACGTCCGAGCCGCTCCCCGGAGCGCTGCTCCAGGGCCTTGAGATCGGCGAGGGACTTCTGCGAGACGTCCCGGATCTGACCGCGCTTCCGCAGCGTCTGCATGACGGTGAGGTCGGACGGCGTGCCGTCGGGGAGCAGACCGGGGATGTCCACCGCGTTGTGCCGGGCGTAGACGCCGGGGGCGGGGAGCGGCGGGAGGTGCTTGCCCTCGCGGACGCGCTGCTCGGCCAGCTCCCGCTGGGTCCTGGCCCGTTCGGTGCGCTCGCGGTGGGTGAGCACCATCGCGCCGACCGTCGCCGTGATCAGCAGGGCGCCGGTGATCTCGAAGGCGAAGACGTACTTGGTGAAGATGAGATTGGCGAGTCCCTCGACGTTGCCGCCGTGCCGGGTGTTGGCGGCGCCGAGCCCGTTGAACGTGGAGAGCGAGGCGTTGCCGATGCCCGCGATCAGCAGGATGCCGAAGCCGAGGGCGCATCCGGCGGCCAGCCAGCGCTGCCCCTTGAGGGTCTCCTTGAGGGAGTCCGCCGCGGTGACGCCGACGAGCATGACGACGAAGAGGAACAGCATCATGATCGCGCCGGTGTAGACGACGATCTGGACGACGCCGAGGAAATAGGCCCCGTTGGCGAGGTAGAACACCGCGAGGATGATCATGGTGCCGGCGAGCGAGAGCGCACTGTGCACGGCCTTCTTCAGCAGGACCGTGGCGAGCGCGCCGATCACGGCGACGGTGCCCAGGATCCAGAACTGGAAGGCCTCGCCGGTGGAGGTGGTGGTGGCTGCGGCCAGCGCGTTCACGCGTCCACCCCCTTGTCCTGCCGGGCGTCGGCGGCCCGGGCGGACTCGATGGGGTCCTCGTCGGGCTTGTCGCTCTCGCCCTTGGACACGGCCGTCTGCCGGACCGTACCGGGGGCGGCCTCGGTGACCACGCCCCGGTAGTAGTCCTGTTCGTCCATGCCGGGGTAGATCGCGTGCGGGCTGTCGACCATGCCCTCCTGGAGCCCCGCGAGCAGCTCGTCCTTGGTGTAGATGAGGCTCTCGCGGGTGGTGTTGGCGAGCTCGAACTCGTTCGTCATGGTCAGCGCCCGGGTGGGGCAGGCCTCGATGCAGAGTCCGCACAGGATGCAGCGCGCGTAGTTGATCTGGTAGACGCGGCCGTAGCGTTCGCCCGGGGAGTAGCGCTCCTCCTCGGTGTTGTCCGCGCCCTCCACGTAGATCGCGTCGGCGGGACACGCCCAGGCGCACAGCTCGCAGCCGACGCACTTCTCCAGGCCGTCCGGGTGGCGGTTGAGCTGGTGGCGGCCGTGGAAGCGGGGCGCCGTCGTCTTCGGCGTCTCCGGATACTGCTCGGTGAGCCGCTTCTTGAACATGGCCTTGAAGGTCACGCCGAAGCCGGCCACCGGGTTCTGGAACTTCTCCCCCGGCTCCTCTGCCCCGCCCGAGGACCCAGCGGATCCCGATGAGCCCGTGAGCTCTGGTTTCTCAGACACCGCCGGCCTCCTTTCCGTCACTCGCGTTTCCGTCACTCTGAGTATCCGGCCCGCCACTGACAACGAGCTCCCGCTCGCGTCGTGGAGTGCGCCTGGGCACCGGCGGCAGGCTCTGTCCGGGCAGCGGAGGCACCGGGAATCCGCCCGCCATCGGGTCGAAGGCGGGCTCGGGTCCGGCCGCTTCCGCCTCGCTCCGCCGCTTCCGGTCGCGGAACATGTCGACGGCGAAGGAGATCAGCAGGACCGCGAGCACGGCCGCGCCGACGTACAGCACGATCCGGGAGAAGTCGTAGCCCTCGTTGCGCAGCGCGCGGACGGTGGCGACGAGCATCAGCCAGACCACGGAGACCGGGATGAGGACCTTCCAGCCGAGCTTCATCAGCTGGTCGTAGCGGACCCGGGGCAGGGTGCCGCGCAGCCAGATGAAGAAGAAGATCAGCGCCTGGAGCTTGAGGAAGAACCAGAGCATCGGCCACCAGCCGTGGTTCGCCCCCTCCCAGAACGCGGAGACCGGGTACGGGGCCCGCCAGCCGCCGAGGAACAGCGTCACCGCGATCATCGACACGGTCACCATGTGGATGTACTCGGCGAGCATGAACATCGCGAACTTGATCGAGCTGTACTCGGTGTTGAAGCCGCCGACCAGGTCGCCCTCGGACTCCGGCATGTCGAACGGGGCCCGGCTGGCCTCGCCGACCATGGTCACCATGTAGATGATGAAGGAGACCGGTAGCAGGATGATGTACCAGCGGTCCGCCTGCGCCTCCACGATCGTCGAGGTCGACATCGACCCGGAGTAGAGGAAGACCGAGGCGAAGGCGGCGCCCATCGCGATCTCGTAGCTGATCATCTGGGCACAGCTGCGGATTCCGCCGAGCAGCGGGTACGTCGAGCCCGACGACCAGCCGCCGAGGACGAATCCGTACACGCCGACCGAGCCGACCGCGAGGATGTACAGCGCGGCGATCGGCAGGTCGGTCAGCTGCATCGTCGTACGGGTGCCGAAGATGGAGATCTCGTTGCCCGCGGGCCCGAACGGGATGACCGCGATCGCCATGAAGGCGGGGATCGCCGCGAGGATCGGGGCGAGGATGTAGACCGCCTTGTCCGAGCCCTTGACGACCACGTCCTCCTTCAGCATCAGCTTGACGCCGTCGGCGAGCGACTGGAGAAGCCCCCAGGGGCCGTGCCGGTTGGGGCCGATGCGCAGCTGCATCCAGGCGACGACCTTGCGCTCCCAGACGATCGAGAAGAGCACGATCAGCATCAGGAACGCGAAGCAGAAGACCGCCTTGAGCAGCACGAGCCACCAGGGGTCGGTGCCGAACATCGAGAGATCCTCGGCGGCGAGGACGACGCCCTCGGGCGCCGTCGTGAGTGCGGCGAGGCCAGTCACGCTCGTACCTCCGATGGTTCGACGGGAGCGCCCTGTGCGGCGGCGGGGCCGATCCGCACCAGGCCGCCCGGGTTCACGCCGGTGTCGGCGGGGATGCCGCGTCCCACCGAGTTCAGCGGCACCCAGACCACCCGGTCCGGCATGTCGGTGACCTTCAGGGGCAGTTCGACGGTGCCGGCGGGTCCGGTGACGGCGAGCAGGTCGCCGTCCTTGACGCCGGTCTCGGCGGCGGTGACCGCCGAGAGCCGGGCGACGGCCGCGTGCCGGGTTCCGGCGAGCGCGGTGTCGCCCTCCTGGAGCCGGCCGAGGTCGAGCAGCATGCGGTGGCCCGCGAGGACCGCCTCGCCGTCGCCGGGCCGGGGCAGCGGCTGCGCGCCCTCGCGCGGGTCGTCCGCGTGGCCGCCCTCCCAGCCGCCGAGCCGGTCCAGCTCGCGGCGGGCGGCGGTCAGGTCGGGCAGCCCGAAGTGCACGTCCATGGCGTCGGCCAGCATGTGCAGCACCCGGGAGTCGGTCGGCGCGAGCGTCCGGGGCATCTGCTCGGGCTTCAGCGCCGCCTGGAACATCCGGACCCGGCCCTCCCAGTTGAGGAAGGTGCCGGACTTCTCCGCGACGGCGGCGACCGGGAGGACCACGTCCGCCCGGGCGGTGACCGCGCTCGGCCGCAGCTCCAGGGAGACCAGGAAGCCGACCTCGTTCAGCGCCTCGATGGCGCGGTTCGGGTCGGGCAGGTCCTCGACGCCGACGCCGGCGACGAGCAGTGCGCCCAGTTCGCCGGTGGCCGCGGCCTCGACGATCTGGCCGGTGTCGCGGCCGTGGCGGGAGGGCAGTTCGGCCACCCGCCACAGCGCCGCGACCTCGTCACGGGCCCGCGGGTCGGTGGCCGGGCGGCCGCCGGGCAGCAGCGAGGGGAGCGCGCCCGCCTCGATCGCGCCCCGGTCGCCCGCCCGGCGCGGAATCCACACCAGGCGTGCGCCGGTTGCGGTGGCGGTGCGGATCGCGGCGGACAGTGCGCCGGGTACGCCCGCGAGCCGTTCGCCGACGATGATCAGCGCGTGCTCGCCGCGCAACGCCTCGGCGGCCGCGGCCCCTTCGGCCTCCAGGCCGACGCCGCCCGCGAGCGCGTCCAGCCACTCCGTCTCGGTGCCGGGGGCGGCGGGCAGCAGGGTGCCGCCCGCCTTCTCCAGGCCCCGGGTGGCGTGCGAGGCGAGCGCGAAGGTCTTCTGGCCGCTCTTGCGGTGGGCCTTGCGCAGCCTGAGGAAGACTCCGGGGGCCTCCTCCTCGGACTCGAACCCGACGAGGAGGACCGCGGGGGCCTTCTCCAGCGCGGTGTACGTGACGCCCTCGCCGTCGAGGTCCCGGCCGCGGCCGGCGACCCGGGCGGCCAGGAAGTCGGCCTCCTCGGCGCTGTGGACGCGGGAGCGGAAGTCGATGTCGTTGGTGTCGAGGGCGACCCGGGCGAACTTGCTGTACGCGTAGGAGTCCTCGACGGTCAGCCGGCCGCCGGTCAGGACGCCGGTGCGGCCGCGGGCGGCGAGGAGTCCGGCCGCCGCGGCTTCCAGCGCCTCGGGCCAGCTCGCCGGTTCCAGTTCGCCGTCGGCGTTGCGGACCAGCGGGGTGGTGAGGCGGTCGCGCTGCTGGGCGTAGCGGAAGCCGAACCTCCCCTTGTCGCAGATCCACTCCTCGTTGACCTCGGGCTCGTTGGCCGCGAGACGCCGCATGACCTTGCCGCGCCGGTGGTCGGTCCGGGTGGAGCAGCCGCCCGAGCACTGCTCGCACACCGAGGGGGTGGAGACCAGGTCGAAGGGGCGGGAGCGGAACCGGTACGCCGCCGAGGTCAGCGCGCCGACCGGGCAGATCTGGATGGTGTTGCCGGAGAAGTACGACTCGAACGGGTCACCCTCGCCGGTGCCGACCTGCTGGAGCGCGCCGCGCTCGATCAGCTCGATCATCGGGTCGCCCGCCACCTGGTTGGAGAACCGGGTGCAGCGCGCGCAGAGCACGCACCGCTCGCGGTCCAGCAGCACCTGGGTGGAGATCGGGACGGGCTTCTCGAAGGTCCGCTTCTTCCCCTCGAACCGGGAGTCGGCGCCGCCGTGCGACATCGCCTGGTTCTGGAGCGGGCACTCGCCGCCCTTGTCGCAGACGGGGCAGTCCAGCGGGTGGTTGATCAGCAGCAGCTCCATCACGCCCTTCTGCGCCTTCTCGGCGACAGGAGAGGTGATCTGCGACTTGACGACCATGCCGTCGGTGCAGGTGATGGTGCAGGAGGCCATCGGCTTGCGCTGGCCCTCGACCTCGACGATGCACTGGCGGCAGGCGCCGGCGGGGTCGAGGAGCGGGTGGTCGCAGAAGCGCGGGATCTCGATGCCGAGGAGTTCGGCGGCCCGGATGACCAGGGTCCCCTTGGGGACGCTGATCTCGATGCCGTCGATGGTCAGCGTGACCAGGTCCTCGGGCGGAACCGCCGCCTCGCCGCCCCCGGAGGGCGCACTCGTGGTGACTGTCATGCGTTCACCCCCCGGTGAGCGTTCTTGCCGTCGGTGTTCGTGTCGTCGGCCCAGGCCGTGGACCGGGCGGGGTCGAAGGGGCAGCCCTTGCCGGTGATGTGCTGCTCGTACTCCTCGCGGAAGTACTTGAGCGAGGAGAAGATCGGCGAGGCCGCGCCGTCGCCGAGCGCGCAGAACGACTTGCCGTTGATGTTGTCGGCGATGTCGTTGAGCTTGTCGAGGTCGGCCATCTCGCCCTTGCCGGCCTCGATGTCCCGGAGCAACTGGACCAGCCAGTAGGTCCCTTCGCGGCAGGGTGTGCACTTGCCGCAGGACTCGTGGGCGTAGAACTCGGTCCAGCGGGTGACGGCCCGCACGACACAGGTCGTCTCGTCGAAGCACTGGAGCGCCTTGGTGCCGAGCATGGATCCGGCGGCGCCGACGCCCTCGTAGTCGAGGGGGACGTCGAGGTGCTCCTCGGTGAACATCGGGGTGGAGGAGCCGCCCGGCGTCCAGAACTTCAGCCGGTGCCCGGCCCGCATGCCGCCGCTCATGTCGAGGAGCTGACGGAGCGTGATGCCGAGCGGGGCCTCGTACTGGCCGGGGCTGGTGACATGGCCGCTGAGCGAGTAGAGCGTGAAACCCGGGGACTTCTCGCTGCCCATCGACTTGAACCAGTCCTTGCCCTTGTTCAGGATCGCGGGAACCGACGCGATGGACTCGACGTTGTTCACCACAGTGGGACAGGCGTACAGACCGGCGACCGCAGGGAAGGGGGGACGCAGCCGGGGCTGGCCACGCCGTCCTTCGAGAGAGTCGAGCAGCGCGGTTTCCTCACCACAGATGTACGCACCCGCACCCGCGTGCACCGTGAGTTCTAGATCGAGTCCTGAGCCCAGGATGTTCGTCCCCAGATAACCCGCCTCGTACGCCTCTCGTACGGCCTCGTGCAGTCGTCGCAGCACGGGGACGACCTCACCGCGCAGGTAGATGAACGCATGCGAAGAACGGATCGCGTAACAGGCGATCACAATGCCCTCGATGAGGCTATGCGGGTTCGCGAAGAGGAGCGGGATGTCCTTGCAGGTCCCCGGCTCCGACTCGTCGGCGTTGACAACTAGATAGTGCGGTTTGCCATCGCCCTGCGGGATGAACTGCCACTTCATCCCGGTGGGGAAGCCCGCGCCACCGCGGCCGCGCAGACCGGAGTCCTTGACGTACGCGATGAGATCATCGGGCGCCATGGCCAGCGCTTTGCGCAGCCCTTCGTAGCCCTCGTGGCGGCGGTAGGTGTCCAGCGTCCAGGACTCGGGCTGATCCCAGAAGGAGGAGAGGACGGGGGCGAGCAGCTTCTCGGGGCTCGTCCCGTTGTGGTCGATCTCGGCGGCCAAGGTCATCACTCCCCCTCCTCGGCTGCGGGCCCGGCCGGGTGCTCCGGGTCGGAGGCCGAGGTCTGCTGCGGTGCGTCATGAGAGCTCAGGCGCTCGGCCGGCGACGGATCGTGGACCTGCGCGTCGTGCGGCTGCCCGTCCTGGGGCCGTGCGCCCCCGGCTTGTCCGGCGCGCGGGGCGACCACGCGCGCCTTGGGGAGCGCCTCGCCCTTGGCGAGCTTCAGCCCGACGACGGAGGCGGGGCCCGCGCCTCCGGTGGCCTCGACGGCGCCGGGGCGCTCGTCGGGGAAGCCGGCGAGGATGCGGGCGGTCTCCTTGTACGAGCAGAGGGGGGCGCCCCGGGTCGGCTCGACGGTGCGGCCGGCGATCAGGTCGTCGACGAGCTGCGTGGCGCTCTCGGGCGTCTGGTTGTCGAAGAACTCCCAGTTGACCATCACGACGGGCGCGAAGTCGCAGGCGGCGTTGCACTCGATGTGTTCGAGGGTGACCTTGCCGTCCTCGGTGGTCTCGTTGTTGCCGACCCCGAGGTGCTCCTTGAGCGTGTCGAAGATGGCGTCGCCGCCCATCACCGCGCACAGGGTGTTGGTGCAGACGCCGACCTGGTAGTCGCCGCTCGGCCTGCGCCGGTACATGGAGTAGAAGGTGGAGACGGCGGTGACCTCGGCGGTGGTGAGGTCGAGCGTCTCGGCGCAGAAGGCGATGCCCGTACGGGAGACGTAGCCCTCCTCGGACTGCACGAGGTGCAGCAGCGGCAGCAGGGCGGAGCGGCTGCCGGGGTAGCGGGCGAGCACCTCCTTGGCGTCCGCGTCGAGCCGGGCGCGTACCTCGGCCGGGTAGGGGGTGGCGGGGAGCTGCGGCATCCCCAGACTGACGTCTTGGCGTGAGGTGGTCACCGGTCGACGCCTCCCATCACGGGGTCGATGGACGCGACGGCGACGATGACGTCGGCGACCTGGCCGCCTTCGCACATCGCCGCCATGGCCTGGAGGTTGGTGAAGGACGGGTCGCGGAAGTGGACCCGGTAGGGGCGGGTGCCGCCGTCGGAGACGACGTGGACGCCGAGTTCGCCCTTGGGGGACTCGACGGCGGTGTACGACTGTCCGGCGGGGACCCGGAAGCCCTCGGTCACCAGCTTGAAGTGGTGGATCAGGGCTTCCATGGAGGTGCCCATGATGTTCCGGATGTGGTCGAGGGAGTTGCCGAGACCGTCGGGGCCGAGCGCGAGCTGGGCGGGCCAGGCGATCTTCTTGTCGGCGACCATGACCGGACCCGGCTCCAGGCGCTCGATGCACTGCTCGATGATCCGCAGCGACTGGCGCATCTCCTCCAGCCGGATGAGGAAGCGCCCGTAGGAGTCGCAGGTGTCGGCGGTGGGGACCTCGAAGTCGTAGGTCTCGTAGCCGCAGTACGGGTCGGTCTTGCGCAGGTCGTGCGGGAGGCCGGCGGAGCGCAGCACCGGGCCGGTGGCGCCGAGCGCCATGCAGCCGGTGAGGTCGAGGTAGCCGACGTCCTGCATACGGGCCTTGAAGATGGGGTTGCCGGTGGCGAGCTTGTCGTACTCCGGCAGGTTCTTCTTCATGGTCTTGATGAACTCGCGCAGTTGGTCGACCGCGCCCGGGGGCAGGTCCTGGGCGAGGCCGCCGGGGCGGACGAACGCGTGGTTCATGCGCAGTCCGGTGAACAGCTCGAAGAGGTCGAGAACCAGTTCACGATCGCGGAAGCCGTAGATCATGATCGTGGTCGCGCCGAGCTCCATGCCGCCGGTGGCGATGCAGACCAGGTGCGAGGAGAGCCGGTTGAGCTCCATCAGCAGCACGCGGATGACGGTGGCCCGGTCGGGGACCTGGTCCTCGATGCCGAGGAGCTTCTCGACGCCCAGGCAGTACGCCGTCTCGTTGAAGAACGGCGTCAGGTAGTCCATGCGCGTGACGAAGGTGGTGCCCTGTGTCCAGTTGCGGAATTCGAGGTTCTTCTCGATGCCGGTGTGGAGATAGCCGATGCCGCAGCGGGCCTCGGTGACGGTCTCGCCGTCGATCTCCAGGATGAGGCGGAGCACGCCGTGCGTGGACGGGTGCTGGGGGCCCATGTTGACGATGATGCGTTCGTCGTCGGACTTCACCGCGGATTCGACGACCTCGTCCCAGTCGCCGCCGGTGACCGTATATACGGTCCCCTCGGTCGTGGCGCGAGGTGTTGCGTGGGGAGTGGTCATCAGGAGTACGACCTCCGCTGGTCCGGAGCCGGGATCTGGGCGCCCTTGTACTCGACGGCGATGCCGCCGAGCGGGTAGTCCTTGCGCTGCGGGAAGCCCTGCCAGTCGTCCGGCATCATGATCCGGGTCAGGGCGGGGTGCCCGTCGAAGACGAGCCCGAAGAAGTCGTACGCCTCGCGCTCGTGCCAGTCGTTGGTCGGGTAGACCGCGACGAGCGACGGGATGTGCGGGTCGCTGTCCGGGGCGGACACCTCCAGCCGGATGATCCGGCCGTGGGTGAGCGAGCGCAGGTGGTAGACGGCGTGCAGCTCGCGGCCCTTGTCGCCCGGGAAGTGGACGCCGCTGACGCCCGTGCAGAGCTCGAAGCGCAGGGCGGGGTCGTCGCGCAGAGTGCGGGCGACCTGGACCAGGTGTTCGCGGGCGATGTGGAAGGTCAGCTCGTCGCGGTCGACGACGGTCTTCTCGATGGCGTTCTCGGGGAGCAGGTCCTGTTCCTCCAGGGCCCCTTCGAGCTCGTCGGCCACCTCGTCGAACCAGCCGCCGTAGGGCCGAGAGGCGGCTCCCGGCAGGGTGACGGTGCGGATGAGGCCGCCGTAGCCGGAGGTGTCGCCGCCGTTGTTCGCGCCGAACATGCCCTTGCGGACGCGGATGACCTCGCCGCCGGTGTCGCGCGGCGCGGGTACGGCGTTGCCGTTCTGTTCCTCGCCGTGGGTGTGGTCGCTCACCGCAGCAGCCCCTTCATCTCGATCAGGGGCAGTGCCTTGAGGGCCGCTTCCTCCGCCTCGCGGGCGGCCTCCTCCGCGTTGACCCCGAGCTTGCCGTCCTGGATCTTCTGGTGGAGCTTGAGGATGGCGTCCAGCAGCATCTCGGGGCGGGGCGGACAACCCGGCAAATAGATATCCACCGGAACAACATGGTCAACGCCCTGCACAATGGCGTAATTGTTGAACATACCGCCCGATGACGCGCAAACCCCCATGGAGATGACCCACTTGGGATTCGGCATCTGGTCGTAGACCTGACGCAGGACGGGCGCCATCTTCTGGCTCACCCGGCCGGCGACGATCATCAGGTCCGCCTGTCGCGGCGATCCGCGGAAGACCTCCATCCCGAACCGGGCCAGGTCGTAGCGGCCGGCACCGGTCGTCATCATCTCGATGGCGCAGCAGGCCAGTCCGAATGTGGCCGGGAAGACGGAGGCCTTCCGTACCCAGCCCGCGGCCTGCTCGACCGTGGTCAGAACGAAGCCGCTCGGCAGTTTCTCTTCGAGTCCCATGGTGTGCCCCTCAGCCCCTCAGTCCCATTCCAGGCCGCCGCGCCGCCACACATACGCGTAGGCGACGAAGACGGTGAGCACGAAGAGCAGCATCTCCACGAGCCCGAAGATCCCCAGGGCGTCGAAGGAGACCGCCCAGGGATAGAGGAAGACGATCTCGATGTCGAAGACGATGAAAAGCATCGCCGTCAGGTAGTACTTGATGGGAAAGCGGCCGCCACCGGCCGGAGTCGGGGTGGGTTCGATACCGCACTCGTACGCTTCGAGCTTTGCCCGGTTGTAGCGCTTGGGGCCGATAAGCGTGGCCATGACCACGGAGAAGATCGCAAACCCTGCCCCGAGGGCGCCGAGCACGAGGATGGGCGCGTAGGCATTCACGCTCCTCGCTCCTTCCAGTCGTCCTTGACCTTTGGACCGCATCGGGCGACCGGCTCGCCACCTCACCAAGATCGTGCACATGTGAGGCAGTTCACAAGCCCGACTGCCCCGCATCCTATGCCCGGCCCCCTGTGATCTGCGACACGGGGTACGACAACGACTTTGTGATCTCCACCACCTGACGAAGGATCATGAAGTCGTATGAGCGGTGATCTTCGTACGCGAAGCGGCCGAGTGATCACGAGACGTGACATTCGATGGTGTTACCGCTGGTCAAAGGCGTGCCGCGCTATCAATGGACGGCCTGTACAAGCAAATTGGCGATGGACGGCCCGGAGGTGATAAGGGACCCGGTCGACTTCGGCGCTCACCCGGACGAGGGGCGGCCGGGACCGAAGGGGACATGTGCGCGCATTCACGAAGTTCCGGAACGGGTGCGGAGCGGGCGCCGGGCGAACCCCTGGAGCGCGCGCCCGGCACTCCCGCGCCGACCGCCCGGAGGGCACTCGCCCCCGGACCCGCCCACGCGCATCGCGGGCGCGAAGGTTGCCCGCCTCGGCGCACCCACACTGTGACCTGTGCCACCCGCTTCCTCGCATCGGGAAACCGGGCTTGGCCATCGGTGTGAACGGATGGTAAGCGACGGGCAATTCGGGCGTATTACCGAAAGGCAGTGATCACGGGCCTGATCGCGACTGCCCGTTTTGCCCGTTACGGCGTCAATAAAGGCGCTCCGAAAGCGGATTCACAGATTCCGAACGTAACTGTGTCGCAACACACGTTTCTTGATGGGACCCCTACAGCCCTGATAGCGCTAGTACCCATGTCCCACACCGCTCACATACCCAGCCACCGGAAGCCCCGTCAGCGCGCCTCGAAGTCGGCACTGCGGGCCGGAGTTGCCGGTGGCTTCCTCAGCACCATCGCGGTCGCGGGTGCCGCCGGTCCGGCCCAGGCCGAGCCGGTGACCCAGACGATCGAGATGCCCACGATCACCGACGGGCTCGCCACCGCTGTCGCCGCCTCCGCTCAGGCCACGCAGCAGGTCGCCCTCGACCTGGAGACGCAGGCCGCGGAGGACGCCGCGGCGAAGAAGGCCGCGAAGACGGCCAAGAAGGCCCACGCCGAGGCCGTTCGCAAGGCCGAGGCGAAGAAGAAGGCCGAAGCCGCCGCGAAGGCCAGGGCCGAGGCGGAGGCCAAGGAGCGCGCCGAGCGCGCCTCCCGGACCGCCGAGCGCACGACGCTCAGCGCCTCCTCCGGCTCCTCGGACTCCGGCAGCTCCGCCGCCGCCTCCGCCCCGTCGTCGTCCTCCTCGAACGTGAGCGGTTCCGCCGCCTCCATCGTGGCGTTCGCCAAGGCCCAGGTCGGTGACGCGTACGTCTCCGGCGGCACCGGCCCGAACGCGTGGGACTGCTCCGGTCTCGTGCAGGCCGCCTACCGCACGGCGGGCATCGACCTGCCGCGCGTCTCGCAGGCCCAGTCGACCGCCGGCACCCAGGTCTCCCTGGACAGCCTCCAGCCCGGCGACATCCTGTACTGGGGCGGCGCGGGCAGCGCGTACCACGTGGCGATCTACGTCGGTGGCGGCGAGTTCGTCGGTGCGCAGAACTCCAGCACCGGCACGGTGCAGCGCTCCCTGGACTACGACCGGCCGACCGGCGCGGTCCGCGTTCTCTGATTCACCGGCGCATTCGTCTCGCGCACGGCCGAGGGCCGCTGCTCCCCCGCCCGGGAGCAGCGGCCCTCGGCCCGTACCGGCGCCTGCCGCACCGCGGTGATCAGCGCGGCAGCCGGTCCAGCAGCCAGGTGCACAGTTCCTCGGTGATGGCCGTGTGCCCGGTGGTTTCGGACGAGCAGAGGAAGTCGTCCAGCTCGCTCTCGTCCGGCGGCAGGTCGTCGATGTTCGCGTACAGGTCCTCGGGCCGGTCGAGGTCGCGGACGGCGACCGCGCTGACCGAGGGCACGAAACAGACGTCCGGGTGGCGCAGGTCCACGGTCGCTCCGGCCTTCTCCAGGGCGGAGGCGAGGATCCGGTACGAGCCGAGCGTGCCGCCCGGGGCGCCGTCGAGCGCCGGGAACCCGCTCGTCTTGATCGTCTTCTCCGCCTTCGGGAAAAGCCGCTTCAGCTCCGCGACGACGGCCTCGTGCCCCTCGGCCTGGGTCAGCAGCTTCGTCCCGGGGTAGACCCGGTCGCCGGTGGAGGCCAGCGCGGTCTGGCCGGGCGGCACGTTCGGCCCCTGACCGTCGCCCCGGCCGTTGGCCACGCCGATCAGGCGGGGGATCCGGGGCCAGCCGCCGACGTCCCGCAGGGCGCCCAGGAACTTCTCCCGCTCGGGGTCCACCCCGATGGAGCCGTCCTGGCTGTTGTAGTGGCGCCACAGCATCTGCCGGGCGGCGGTGCTGTTCATCTGCTTCGCGAAGTCGTTGGGCACCGGGATGAAGTGCGCGAACGCCTGGAGCCCGATCGGGACGACCGCGCCCCGGTGGGGGCTGTCGTAGGAGAAGTACAGCCGCGTGCGGTGGTCGATCCGCTGGTGCTCCAGCCGCGCCAGCGCGTAGCGGGTCACGAGGCCGCCCATGCTGAAGCCGCCGACCGTCAGCGGCGCGTCGCCCAGCTGCTCGGCGGTGGTGCGCATGATGGCGGCGGTGACGGCATGCGCGTTGTCCAGAATGGAGGCGCTGCGCTCGTCGTAGCCGACCAGGATGACGTCATGGCCCCGCCGCCGCAGGTCGCCGACGAGCGGGTGGTTCGCCTCCAGCCCGAGGTAGAGCGCGTCGAGATCGCTGCGCCCCAGGCTGAACCCGTCCGCCATGAGCACCGGCCGCACGATGCCCTGGTGACCGGCCCCGTAGTAGACCCGGGCGAAGCCGCCCGGCAGCGCCCACTCCTCGTCGGCGGCCGGGGCCGTGGCCCCGCCGACCGCCGCGACCGCGGGCGAACCCGCGAGCGCGAACGCTCCGATGGACTTCTCAGCGCTCTCGCCCTGCTGTCCTGACACTGTGTCGCTCCTCCGTCCGCGCACGCGTGGCAGCGGCCCGATGGGCACGGGCTCGGAGACTGCGGAGAGTGCGAGGACCGTCACATCATGGCGACCCTTTGGGGTGCCATATGCGTGTTCTCCGGGCAATGTCACCCTCTCGGGTGGAAAGGCACATCGACACGGCCACGCGCATGCCCCAACTGCCGTGCCCCTTCGGTGAGCAGCGCCAGGACCACCAGTACGGCGCTCACCCAGACCGCCGACCGCTGCCCCAGCCCCGCGTCCAGCGCCAGGCCGCCCGCCCACGGGCCCACCGTCGCCCCCAGGTTGAACGCGGTCGTCGAAAAAGCACCGGCCAGGGTCGGGGCTTCGGGGGCGAGGCCCAGGACCCGGGTGATCAGGGCGGTGCCCGTACCGAAGGCGAGCAGGCCGAGCAGCGGGACCAGGGCCAGGGCGAACACCGGGCTGCCCGCCGTCAGCGCCAGCGCCGACCAGCCGACGGTGAGAGCGGCCATGCCCGTGACGACGACGGCGACCGGGCGGGCGTCCGCGTACCGGCCGGCCACCGTGACCCCGGCGAACGCCCCCGCCCCGAAGAGCCCCAGGGCCACCGGCACCCATCCCGCGCCCAGGCCCGTCTCGCGGGTGAGGAGCGGCTCCAAATAGGAGAACGTGCAGAAGGTCGCCCCCTGCACCAGGGCCATCGTGAGCAGGACCGGCCGCAGCCGGGGGCCGGTGAGGACGCGCAGTTCGTCGCGTACGGCTACGGGAGCGGGCATCGGTGCGGCAGCGGACCCGGGTACGGACGCGGCGCCCCCGCCCGTAACGCCCAAGCCGCCTCGCTCTCCCCGGTCTCCCCGGTCTCCCCGGCCGCCCGGGACAGTGCGGCCGCCCGGGACAGTGCGCAGGACCGCGAGGAAGGCGGGCAGCGAGACGATCGCGACCGCCCAGAAGGCCGATCGCCACCCCCACCGCTCCCCCAGCACCGCGCCGGCCGGTACGCCGACCACGCAGGCGATCGTCACGCCGCCGACCACCACGGCGGTGGCCCGGCCCTTCAGCCGGTCGGGGACCATCGCGACGGCGGTGCTCAGCGCGACCGCCCAGAACCCCGCGTTGGCGAGGGCCCCCACGAAGCGGGTCGCGAGGAGCACCCCGTAACCGGGGGTGAGAGCGCCGACGACGTGGACGGCGACGAACACCGCGAGGAAGAGCAGCAGCGCGCGGCGGCGCGGCCAGGTGCGGCCGGCCAGCGCCATGACGGGTGCGCCGACGACCATGCCGACGGCGAACGCGGAGGTGAGGAGGCCGGCGGCGGAGAGGGAGACGCCGAGGTCGGCGGCGATGCCCGAGAGAAGCCCGGACAGCATGAACTCGGAGGTGCCCTGGGCGAAGACCGCGAGCCCGAGGGCATAGACGGCGAATGGCATGGGTGAGGAGCCCCTTGGACGGAACCGTCGGGTGGACAGACAGACCGGGTGCGGGGATACGGGCCGCGCGGACGGCCGCGCCGGAGGTCCGGCGGGGCGGCGCGAAGAAGTGCCCGGCGCTGAGCTGCTCGGCCGGTGGCACGAATTCCGCGTACGGCGGTGCTTCAGCACGTACGCGAGGGGGAACGGCCCGTACCCGCGGTGATCCGGCGGGCGTGGAACCGTGATGGAGGGGCCGGCGACCCGGGAGGCGTCAGTCGGCGGAGCTCAGCACGGACACGGCCACCGGCACACCGGTGGCCGGAGTCTGTCCGACTCGGGGCTCGTCATGGGCGAGATCCTACCGGCGGCGCGGGCGGCGGTTCGGGCGTTCCTGGTCCCTGGCCGAGGTGGTGGGCGCGGGGAGCGCGTCGTACGCGGCGTCGAAGTCCTCGTCGTCGTCCGGCGCGGTCAGGTCCACGGCGAAGTGGGGCTCCAGGAAGAGGTCCTGGTGCTGGGGCAGGGAAGCGGTGGTCATGGCTGTCTGTCCTTCGGGGTCGAGCAGCGCTGTAGCGGCTTGTTCCGTGCCCCGCAGGCCTGCGTTCGATAAAAGGGGTGCGATATATGAGGGTGCGATGTGGGAGTGCGATATGAGGGTGCGTCAAAGAGAGTGGCACGCACCGCGCGCCGCAACAGCCGGCCCGGGCCACCGACGGGCCCGGCAGGCGCGCAAATCATCGCACACGATCATCTGGGAGGCCGAGGATTAAAACCTGTGGTCCGGATCAGAGGACGACACGGAAGTGGGTGGTCAGCCGCCGGTCCTCGCCCAGGACGTGAAACGCCAGGCCGGGCGGCTGGTCCCGGTCGGCAGGCCGGTCGCCCTCCCAGGGCAGGCGCAGGGTCCAGGTGACGGCGGGACCGACGATCAGGGGGCGGCCCGCGAAGGTCGAGGCGGCGGCCGTGTGGGCGTGCCCGGTGAGGACGGCGACGACCCGCGGATGGGCGTCGAGGAGGCACTGAGGCTGCTCAACGAGGCGGCCGCCCTGGAGCCGGTGGCGCCCCAACTGCGTTGGCCCGCCGGTGAGAACCCCACGTCAGGGCTGCTGTCGGCCGAGGACGACCCGGGCGTACGGCTGGTCGCGGCGCTGGCGCGCGATGCCGTCGACTTCCTGAGCGGGCCGCAGCGCGAGCAGCTGCGCGCCTGCCACGCGCCGCGCTGCGTCCGGTACTTCATCAAGAGCCACGGCCGCCAGGAGTGGTGCAAGCCCTCCTGCGGCAACCGGGCCCGGGTGGCCCGCCACTACGAGCGCACGCGCGAGGCGGCCGGCCGGGACTGAGCCCGAAGGGCCCGTCATTGGCCCGGATTGGCCCAGCTACAAGGCTCTCGAATGGCCCACGGACAGGGCCAACCGCTCCCCTAGATTCGGACCCGGCGCTGGTGGCTGCCCATGCCACGCGTCCGGGACGGTCATGCCTGAGCGCTGGATTCCCGCCGCCGGACCGGCGCGTGGGCTCGCCGTGGCCCAGCTGGTCAACTCGCTGGGGGACGGCGCCTATTACGTCTGTTCCGCGCTGTACTTCTCGCAGGTCGTCGGCCTCTCGGCGGCGCAGATCGGACTCGGCCTGACGGTCGCCTGGGGGGTGGGAGCGGTCGCGGGGGTGCCGCTCGGCAACCTGGCCGACCGTCGAGGGCCGCGCGGGACGGCCGTCGCGCTGGCCGTCGCCACGGCGGTCTGCGTGGCGGCCTTCCTCACGGTGCGGTCGTTCCTCCCGTTCGTGCTCGCGGCCTGCGCCTACGCGACCGCGCAGTGCGGGCTGGCCGCCGCCCGGCAGTCGCTGCTGGCCGGGCTCGTGGGCAGGGGCGAGCGGACCGGCGTACTCGCGCATCTTCAGTCGGCCCTCAACGCCGGGCTGGCGCTGGGGGCGGCGCTCGGCGGGCTGGCCCTGCACATCGGTACGGCCGGTGCCTATCTCACGGTCCTGGCCCTGGACGCCGCCGCGTTCGCGGGGTGCGCGCTGCTGCTCGCGCGGCTTCCGGAGCCGGGGCGCGTGACGGCCCCGGCACGGAAGGACGGGGACTCGGTACCGGAGGACGGGGACCCGGCGCCGGTCCCATCGGTCCTGCGGGACGGGCCGTACGCGCTCGTCGCGGCGCTCAACATGGTCATGCTGCTCCGGATGCCGCTGATCAGCGTGGCCGTCCCGCTCTGGATCGCCGAGCACACCGCCGCGCCGGGCTGGACCGTCTCGGCGCTCCTGGTGCTCAACACCGGGGCCGTGATGCTCTTCCAGGTCCGTACGGCCGCCGCCGTACGCGATCTGCCCAGTGCCGTGCGTACGGTCCGCAGCGGCGGGGTCCTGATGCTGGTCTCGTGCGCCGTCTTCGCCGGCTCCGCGCTGGACGCGCCCCTGTGGGCGCTGTTCGCGGTGCTGCTGGTCGCCGCCGGGCTTCAGGTGTGGGGCGAGATGCGGCAGTCGGCGGGGGCGTGGCAGATCAGCTTCGACCTCGCCCCGGCCGGGAGGCAGGGCCAGTACCAGGGGTTCTTCGGGGCGGGGGTGCCGGTGGCCAGAATGCTCGGGCCGCTGCTGCTGACCACGCTGATCGTCACCTGGGGGCCGCCGGGTTGGCTGGTGCTCGGGGCGCTGTTCCTCGGCGCGGGGGCGGCCATGGGTCCGGCGGTGCGGCGGGCGGAACGAGACCGCCCGACCGCACCGGTCATGGCTTCCGCCGGGCCTTCGACGCCACCTTCGACAGACCGTACCGGGCCTTCGACGCCACCTTCGACAGACCGTTTCAGGCCTTCGGGGCCACCTTCGACAGCCCGTTGATGATGCGGTCCATCGCGTCGCCGCCCTGCGGGTCGGTCAGATTGGCGAGCATCTTGAGCGTGAACTTCATCAGCAGCGGGTGGGTCAGGCCGCGCTGGGTGGCGACCTTCATGACCTTCGGGTTGCCGATCAGCTTCACGAAGGCGCGGCCCATCGTGTAGTAGCCGCCGTAGGTCTCCTTGAGCACCTTCGGGTAGTTGTTCAGGGCCAGTTCGCGCTGGGCGGGGGTGGCGCGGGCGTGTGCCTGGACGATGACGTCGGCCGCGATCTGGCCGGACTCCATGGCGTACGCGATGCCCTCGCCGTTGAACGGGTTGACCATGCCGCCCGCGTCGCCGACGAGGAGGAGGCCCTTGGTGTAGTGCGGCTGGCGATTGAAGGCCATGGGGAGAGCGGCGCCACGGATGGGCATCGTCATGTTCTCGGGGGTGTAGCCCCAGTCCTCCGGCATCGAGGCGCACCAGGCCTTCAGCACCTCGCGCCAGTCCAGCTCCTTGAAGGCGGAGGAGGAGTTGAGGATGCCGAGGCCGACGTTGGAGGTGCCGTCGCCCATGCCGAAGATCCAGCCGTAGCCGGGCAGCAGCCGGTCCTCGGCGCCGCGCCGGTCCCACAGCTCCAGCCAGGACTCCAGGTAGTCGTCGTCGTGGCGGGGCGAGGTGAAGTACGTACGGACGGCGACGCCCATCGGGCGGTCGTCGCGGCGGTGCAGGCCCATCGCGAGGGAGAGCCGGGTGGAGTTGCCGTCGGCGGCGACGACGAGCGGGGCGTGGAAGGTGACCGGGGTCTTCTCCTCGCCGATCTTCGCCTCGACGCCGGTGATCCGGCCCGTGCGCTCGTCGCGGATGGGCGCGCCCACGTTGCAGCGCTCGTAGAGGCGGGCGCCCGCCTTCTGCGCCTGGCGGGCCAGCTGCTCGTCGAAGTCGTCGCGTTTACGGACCAGTCCGTAGTCCGGGTAGGAGGCGAGTTCCGGCCAGTCCAGCTGGAGCCGGACGCCACCGCCGATGATGCGGAGGCCCTTGTTGCGCAGCCAGCCCGCCTCCTCGGAGATGTCGATCCCCATGGCGACGAGCTGTTTCGTGGCGCGGGGCGTGAGCCCGTCGCCGCAGACCTTCTCCCGGGGAAAAGCAGTCTTTTCCAGCAGGAGGACGTCGAGTCCGGCCTTGGCGAGGTAGTAGGCGGTCGTGGAGCCGGCAGGGCCCGCTCCGACGACGATGACATCCGCGCTGTGCTCGGAGAGGGGCTCGGTCACGGTCGGATCTCCCGAAGACTCGAATTCGCGTGCCGCGCGGCACATGTCCCGTGCAGTCTATGGGGGCCTGCGAAACAACCCTCCGAAGGGCTCCCTCATGTCGATCGCGCCTGCCACGCCCCACGCTTCGGCCCCCGCCGTACGCCTCCGTGTTCCGACCGACGAAGACGCCCTGACCTGGTACCGGGTCTTCGACGACCCCGAGGTGATGGAGTTCTTCGGGGGTCGCAGGGCCGATTTCTCCGTGTACGAGGAGCTCACCGCCCGCCAGCGCCGCCACGACGCCGAGCTCGGCTACTGCCTGTGGACGCTCACCGACGAAGCGGACACCGTCCTCGGCTTCACCGGGGCACAGCCGTGGCCGCACACGCATTACGGGCCGGTCGGCGCGATCGAGATCGGCTGGCGCCTGGGGCGTACGGCCTGGGGGCGCGGGTACGCCACCGCCGCCGCCCGCGCCACGCTGGAGCGGGTGCGGGCGGCCGGGGTGGACGAGGTGGTCGCGATGATCCACTCCCGTAACGCCCGGTCGATGGCGGTCGCCGAGCGGCTCGGGATGCGGCGGGCCGAGTCGTACGAGACCCCGCGCGGCGCGGAGGCCGTCTGCTTCCGGCTGGAGTTGTGAGGCGGGTTCCCGGTGGCAGCCGCCAGCCGACCTGGAAGTTTATAGGTTCCGGAACGCGTCGGCGCGCGATGAGATCGGTGTGCGTGCCGTTCCGCCACGCGTCGGACAGAGAATCGGGAGCTGAAGCCACATGAACGTTCGAATGAGATTAGGGGCGACCGCTGCCGCGTTGGGCGCACTTTTCGCCTTCGCGGGCGCCGCTCCTTCCAACGCCGTGCCGCAGGAGGCCGACGCGGCGACAAGCACAGCCGTAGCCGCGGCCGGCCAGTGCCCGTACAGCGGCAGCCACCCGCAGCTGGAGTACGACGACGGGAGGAAGTACTCCGCCGCGGTCAAGCACGCCCAGTGCCTGTTCAACGTCAACAATGTCAAGGCCGGCGGAAAGAAGTGGCTGGTCGAGGACGGCTACTTCGGGTGGAACACCCGATCGGCTATCTGGCGAATCCAGTACGCGTGCAAGATCGACACCGACTACATCGTCGGTCCGAACACATGGAAGTGCCTGCATCTCGACGAGAAGCCGGACCCCGTGCCGGAACCCACCGGGATCTTTCCCGTGAAGCCGTGAAGCTGTGAAGTAACAGCCGCCGTCCTCGCTCCAGAAGCGCGCGTCAGGCGCGGGTGGCCCGGTGCAGGGCCACCACGCCGCCGGTCAGGTTGCGCCAGGCGACGTTCGACCAGCCCGCCTTCTGGAGCAGTGCGGCGAGGGCGGGCTGGTCGGGCCAGTCGCGGATGGACTCGGCGAGGTAGACGTACGCGTCCGGGTTGGACGAGACCGCGCGGGCGGCCGGCGGGATCGCCCGCATCAGGTACTCCGTGTAGACCGTGCGGAACGGGGTCCAGGTCGGCTGGGAGAACTCGCAGATCACGACCCGGCCGCCGGGCTTCGTCACCCGGTACAGCTCGCGCAGCGCGACCTCGGTGTCCTGGATGTTGCGCAGCCCGAAGGAGATCGTGACGGTGTCGAACGTCTCATCCTTGAACGGCAGCCGCATACCGTCGCCCGCCGTGAACGGCATCCACGGGTGGCGTTCCTTGCCGACCTTGAGCATGCCGAGCGAGAAGTCGCACGGTACGACGTAGGCGCCCGCCTTCACGAAGGGCTGCGAGGAGGTCGCCGTACCGGCCGCCAGGTCGAGGATCTTCTGCGCGGGGCGGGCGTCGACCGCCGCCGCGACCGCCTTGCGCCACAGCCGGGCCTGGCCGAGCGAGATCACGTCGTTGGTCAGGTCGTAGTTGGCCGCCACACCGTCGAACATCGAGGCGACTTCGTGCGGCTGCTTTTCCAGGGAGGCTCGGGTCACCCTTCCATTCAAGCAGCCGCGCCACCGCGATCAGTGAGGGCGGTCGCCCGCGATGGCCACGCGCTCCGCGACCCGGCGGTGCGGGGCGTAGTCGTTGACCGCGTAGTGCTGGGTGGCCCGGTTGTCCCAGAACGCGACATCGCCCGCCCGCCAGGAGAACCGCACCTGGAACTCCGGGGCGTGCGCCTGCTGGAACAGCAGCCGCAGCAGCCGGTCGCTCTCCTCCTGCGCGAACCCGACGATCCGCGTGGTGAACGAGGCGTTGACGAAGATCGTGCGGCGGCCGGTGACCGGATGCCGGCGCACCACGGGGTGCTCGACCGGCGGGAACTCCTCCTGGTGCGCCGCCAGCTGCTCCGGCGAATAGAAGCGGGCGAACCCGGGGATGAAGTCGTGCACCGCACGCGCCCCCTCGATGCGCTCCTTCACCTCCTCGGGCAGGTTGTCGTACGCCGCCGCCATGTCCGCCCACAGCGTGTCCCCGCCCACCGGAGGCACCTCGCGCAGCTGGAGGACCGCGCCGAGGGCGGGGCGCTCGCGGAAGGTGACGTCGGTGTGCCAGATGTTCTCAAAGGTGGGGACGGTGGTGCGGTCGAGCCGGGCCACCTCCGGGTCGTCGCCGGTGGCGAGCAGCGGGTTGGTCTCCAGCTCGCCCCAGAGCCCGGCGAACGCGCGCTGCTGCTGCGAGGTGAGGTGCTGGTCGCGGAAGAACAGCACCTTCCACTCCAGCAGCGCCCGGTCCAGCTCGGCGCGCACGGCCGCCTCCAGCGGGCGGGACAGGTCGACGCCGTGGATCTCCGCGCCGATCACCCGGCCGAGCGGGACCAGCCGGAAGCGCTCGTACGGGCGGTCGGCCCAGCCCTCCGGGACGCGGCGCAGCTCGCGCGGGCCCTCGTAGAGGCCGTCGGCGGGGATGCGGGCCTCGCGCAGGACGGGGGTCGTCGCGGTGGTCATAGTCCTTCTCCTCTCGTTGTACGGGAATGTCGGCTTGTACGGGGGTGTCAGCTGGCCGCTTCGCGTACCGCTGTGCCGATCTCGGCGCGCAGCGCGGCGTACGCGGGCAGTCCGCGCAGTTCGTCGGGGTCGGCGCCGGTACGCGGCAGGTCGATGGGTACGTCCAGGGCGACGGTCCCCGGACGGTTGGTGAGGACGATCGCGCGGGTGCCGAGGAAGACCGCCTCGTCGACGCTGTGGGTGACGAAGACCGACGTGGTCCCGGTCTCGGCGCTCACCGTGCGCAGGTCCTCCTGGAGCCGCTCCCGGGTCAGCGCGTCCAGCGCGGCGAACGGCTCGTCGAGCAGCAGGAGCCGCTTGCCGCCCGCCAGGGCCCGGGCGATGGCGACGCGCTGCTGCTGGCCGCCGGAGATCTGCCAGACGCGGCGGCCCGCCGTGTCCGCGAGCCCGACCCGCGCCAGCAACCCCGCGATCCGCTCCGGCCGTTCGGCCCGGGGCACGCCCGCGTACTTCAGCGCGAGGCCGATGTTGTCGCCGACCGTCCGCCAGGGGAAGAGGCGCGGCTGCTGGAACACGATGCCCGCCTGGTCGCCCGGTTCGGGGCGCTCCCCGAACACCTCGACCGCGCCTTCGGTGGCCTGCTCGAAGCCCGCGATCAGCCGCAGCAGGGTGCTCTTGCCGCAGCCGGAGGGGCCGACGAGGACCAGGAACTCACCGGCCGGGATGTCCAGGGAGAGCGGGCCGAGGGCGGTGACCGCGTCCGCGCCCCGGCCGTAGGAGTGCCGGACACCGGTCACGGAGACGACGGGGGCGGCTTCGTGTGCCGCCGGGGCCGGTGCCTTCTCCGTGTCAGGGGCTGACGGCATCGCTGAGCCCTTCCGCGTGGACGGCCTTGCGCAGGGCCTCGATGTCCGGCGCCGCGTCGATCTGCTTCTGGTCGACGAGGAACTGCGCGGCGCTGTGCAGGTTGTCCGCCAGGCCGCCCACCTTGCCGGGGGTGCCGAGCCACTTGGCATCCGCCTGTTCGGCGGGCTTGAGGAAGATGCCCTGCTTCAGCTGGGAGCCTGCCTCGGCCGGGCTGATGCCGAGCTGCTTGCCGACCGCGGCCGACGCGGCGTCGGGGTCGTCGTGGATCAGGTCGAGCGCCCGCGCCTGGGCCTTGCGCCAGGCGGGCAGCACGTCGGGGTGGGCCTTGAGGAAGCGGGTGGCGGCGACCCCGAGGTCCAGGGTCGGCTTGCCGCCGGCGGCGAGTTCGCGGCTGGAGACGATGACCTTGCCGGTCTTCTTCAGCTCCTCCAGCGTCGGCAGCCAGACGTACGTGGCGTCGATGTCGCCGCGCGTCCAGGCGGCCAGGATGTCCTGCGGCTCCAGGTCGAGGAGCTGGACCTTCGAGGCGTCCACCCCGGCCTGGTCGAGCGCGGCGAGCAGGCTGTAGTGGGAGGTGGAGCTGAACGGGGTGGCGACCTTCTTGCCCTCCAGGTCCTTCACCGAGGAGACCTTGGAACCGTTACGGGCGACGAGCGCCTCGTTGTCCCCGGCGACGTCGAGCACCCACGTGACCTCGTACGGGATGTTCAGCGGCGCGGAGAGCCCCCGGGCCACCGGGCTGGAGCCGATGGCCGCGAGATCCACGGACCCGGCGACGAACGCGGTGTTGATGCTGGCACCCGAGTCGAACTTGGTCCACTTGATGTCGTAACCGGGCAGCGCCTTCTCCAGCCAGCCCTTCTCCTTGACGATCAGGTCGCCGCTGGGGAACGCCTGGTAGGCGATGCGTATCGTCTTGCCGCCGTCGCCCCCGTCGCCGGAGCCGCCGCCCTTGCCGCACGCCGTCACCGCCAGCAGGGCGCCGAGGGTGACGGCGAGGAAGGTGAGGCGGAGCGGGCCGCGTGTTCGGGGCATGTGCGTGTCCTTCGTACGGAAGTGGAGTGGGCGGGCGGAACGAGGAGTGGTCGGGTTACGCGTGGCTGCGCCACGGGGCGAGGCGGTCGGCCAGCAGGCGCAGGGCCGCGTCGATGAGCAGGCCGGAGACGCCGATGGCGAAGAGGCCGAGCACGACGGTGTCGGACTGGTTGTAGCGCTGGGCGTCCCGGATCAGGCCGCCGATGCCGGGCAGCCCGTTGACGGTCTCGGCGGCGACGACGGAGGAGTACGCGATGCCGAAGGCGAGCCGGACGCCGACCAGGATCTCGGGGAGCGCGGAGGGCAGGACGACGGAGGTGACGACCTGTCCGCGCCGGGCCCCGATCGCCCGGGCCGCCTCGACCAGGGCCGTCGGCGCGGAGGCCACGGCGGACGCGGTGGCGACGGCGACCGGCGGCATGGCGGCGATGGCGAGCAGCCACAGCTTGGGGGCCTCGTCGATGCCGAACCAGATGATCAGCAGGCTGAAGTAGGCGAGCGGGGGCAGGGTGCGCAGGAACGCCACCGCGGGCTCCAGCACCACCCGTACCCACGGCAGCGTCCCCATGAGGACGCCGAGCACGAGCCCCGCGGCCACGCCCGCACCGGCCCCGACGAGGATCCGGCGCAGGCTGATCCCGAGGTGTTCGATCAGGGTGTGCCCCTGGTAGCCCCGGACGCCGTCGTGCGTGCCGGAGGTCTCCAGCAGCGCCCGCCACACGGCGGCGGGCGAGGGCACCAGCACCGGTGACCACAGCTGGAGCGCGGTCACCAGCTGCCAGCCGCCGAGCAGGACGGCGAGCGCGAGGACGCGCAGTCCGATGCGGCGCAGCAGGGCGGCGCGTTCGGGACGGCGCCGGCGGCGGCCGTCGCCCGCGTTCGGCGGGCCCGGGGGTACGGGAGCGGCGGCTTCGGCGGTCCGTTCCCGCAGGGACGGGGAGGTCGGCATGGAGGGGTCTCCGGGGTCATGGAGCCTCGCCGACCTGACGGGAAGCGGGAGGCGGCAGGAGGCAGGCCGGGAGGACGGGAGGACACACGAGGGGGCGGCACGGAGCACGCGGGGACGCGGGACGCGAGGGACGACGGGACCCGGAGAGGGATCAGGCGCGAAGGACGCGGATACCGGGGACGCGCGCAGGCATCACGTGGGCATCGCGGAGGATGCCGCGGCCGGCATCAACAGGATGCGCTGGAGACGCGGCAGAGATCGATGTGGAGGCACTCCACCAGAAAACGATCGACTGTCACGGGCGCTGTTCTAGCACAGCGCTTCGAGCGGACACCAGGCCTCACCAGGGAGTGAGACGCCCCCGGACCGATACGTGGACGGGGCGACAGCCCCGTGGGCGGACGGCGCACACACCGTCTCGAACCTTTCTTCACTCCTCTTCAACCTTTTCGGCACACGGGTGCTCTGTAACGGGTGGGGGTCGAGGAGAG
Source organism: Streptomyces sp. PTY087I2 (assembly GCF_001687325.1). Taxonomy (GTDB): domain Bacteria; phylum Actinomycetota; class Actinomycetes; order Streptomycetales; family Streptomycetaceae; genus Streptomyces. The sequence continues at coordinate 172,959 of NZ_LZRD01000013.1, forward strand.
AGGGGAGGGCGGATGCCGGCAGGGGCTCAGCCCGCCATGGCGGACGGCGAGCGCGCCGCGTTCGAGGCGTACGCCAGGACCGGGCAGCGCCGGCTGTACCGGACGGCCTACCTGCTGTGCGGAGACACCGAGGGTGCGCAGGACCTGACGCAGACGACGCTCGCCAAGCTGTTCCAGCACTGGCGCAGGGCGAGCCGGGCGGACAACCTCGACGCCTACGCCAAGACCGTCCTGGTGCGCACCTTCGTGGCCGAACGCCGCCGCTCCGTACGGGATCTGCTCGCCCACAACCGCAACGCGCCCCGCCCGCACCCCAATCCCGCGCCGGGCGCCGACCTCCGGGTCACCCTGCTCGGCCTCCTCGCCGAACTCCCGCCCCGGGCACGGGCGATGGTCGTCCTGCGCTACTGGGACGACCTGAGCGTGGAGACCGTGGCGTCACTGCTGCGGTGCAGCGAGTCCACGGTGAAGAGCCAGTGCTCGCGTTCGCTCGTCCGCCTGCGCGCCCGGATGGGCGACGTCCAGCTCTACTCCACCGGAAGCTGAGGGCCGGCCATGACCCCTGAACCGCGCAAGCACCTGCCGCCGCCCCGGACGCGTGACGAAGAACGGTCCCGGGACGAGGAGTTGTTCCGCGATGCCCTGCACCGGACCGTCGGCGCCCTGTCCCTCCAGCCCGATCTGGTGTCGGACGCCGTCCGGGAGGGCCACCGGCGGCGGGCCAGGAGCCGGGGGTACGCGGTCGCGGGCGCGTTCGTCGCGGTGACGGCGCTGACCCTGGGCCTCTCCGTGCTCGGCCCCTTGCTGCTGTCGGGCCCGGACCCGGAGCCCGTACCGCCCGCCGGACCGTCCCTCTCCCTGTCCGCCACCCCGCCCACCTCGTCCCCCCGACGTACGGAGCAGTCCCCCGACATGCCGAGCACCACCGCCACCCCCGTGCCGACGGAGTCCGCACCCCCCGGGCCGCCCGCGCCCTCCCTCTCCGTCCCGCCCGGGCTCGGCCCCGAGGAGGCGCAGCGCCTGGAGGAGTTCCGGCAGCGGGCGGCCCGGGCCCTGGACGCCCTGCTGCCCGCGTCGGTCGGGGCCGTACGACCGGCCGGCGACGATCCGGGGAGCTACGCGGGGCGGCGCGGCGACGTCGTGCACGCGGTGCGCCTGTCGGTGCGCCCGGATCCGGGGAGCCCCGAGCCCGCCTGCCGGGACATCCCGGAGAAGGGGCTGACCTGCGAGGCGGTCACCCTGGACGACGGCACCCCCGCCCGGGCCCACCGGCGGACCCTCGCGGACCGGGCGGTCACGGAGGTCTCCCTCCACTACCGGTCCGGCCGCAGCACGGTGGTGCTGTCGGTGTCGCCCGCGCGGTCCGGGGCGGGCGGCACACCTGTCACCGCCGGGGACCTCGTCCGGGTCGCCGAGAGCCCGCGGTTCCGGGAGCTGATGACGTACGCCGACGAGAACCCGCTGGCGTGGGGCGGGGCCGCCTCGTGACGCGCCGCCGCACGACCGGCACGCTGCCGCCCGCGTACGGGGAGCCGGTGCGCGACGAGGACACGTTCCGGCTGCGGTTGCCGCCGCCCCGGGCCGCGGGGGACATGGGCAACGGCTCGCCGCCCGCGCCCCGTTCGGGCTCCCGCGCCGGGTCCGGGTCTGGGTCCAGGCCCCTTTCGGGCTCCCGGTCCGGATCCCGGCCCGGGTCCGGGTCCAGGTCCGCTTCCGAGCCCAGGTCCCGGTCCCGATCGGCGGCACGGTCGCGGGTGCGACGGCGGCAGCGGAACCGGCGGCGGGTTCTCTCGCTGACCGTGCTGGTGCTCGCTGCGGTGGCGGGCGCGGCGCTCCTCGTCGGCCGCCCCTGGCTGGACGAGGGCGGCCCGGCCGATGCGGCCCCCGCCCAGGCGGGCGGACCGGACAACGCGTCCGAGCCGCTGGAGGACGCCCCCGCGCCCACATCCCCGCCGACCCCGACGCCGTCCGCCTCGGCCGATGGGGACGCGTCCCGGGAACGGGAAGACGACGCCCTCGGCCCCGAGGACATCCCCGCCTCGGGTCCCGGCACCTTCACCGTGGCCCGCGCGGGCGTCACGTCGAAGGGCAGGGGCAGCGCCTACCGGGTCGAGGTGGAGAACGGCATCGGCGTCGACCCCGACCGGGCCGCCGAGGACATCGCCGCGATCCTGGCCGACCCGCGCGGCTGGAGCCACGGCGGCGAGCGCTCGTTCCGCCAGGTCGCCGACGGCTCGGCCGGGCTGGTGATCCGCATCGCCACCCCGGCGACCACGGACCGGATGTGCGGCGCGTACGGCCTGAACACGCGCGGCGAGGTCAACTGCCGGGGCGGCGAGAAGGTGATGGTCAACCTGAAGCGCTGGCAGCTGGGTTCACCGCAGTTCGACGGGCCCGTCTCCGAGTACCGGGCGCTGATCGTGAACCACGAGGTCGGCCACTGGCTGGGGCGCGGCCATGAGACCTGCCCGGGGAAGGGGCGTCCCGCGCCCGCGATGATGCAGCAGATCAACGGGCTGAAGGGCTGCGTCGCCAACGCCTGGCCGTACGACGCGAAGGGACGCTACCTGGGCGGCCCGAAGGTGCCCTGACGACCACGGGGGCTCCGGTCTCAGCGGGCGCGGTGCACGAGCCGCCCCGCGAGCACGGTCGCCACGCAGGGCCAGGGCCCGCCCCCGTACAGCGCCGCCTCGTCGGGCACATCGAAGACCGCGAGGTCGGCCCGGCCGCCCACGGTCAGCGGTCCGTGCGCCGTACGCGCCAGATCGCCGCCCGCCGCGAAGGGATCCAGGTCCGGCACCCCTTCCCGTACGGGCAAAAGCTCCCCGGGCTCCTCCCGTACGGGCACGGGCGCCGGCGCGGCCTGGACGACCAGCCCCGACCGGGCGACGGCCGTGCGCAGCGCCGGGTCGTCCGCGCCGAACGGGCCCGCCACCTGCGTGGTGCCGTGGCGCAGCATCCGCTGGAGCCCGCGCCGTACGCTGCCGGCCCGCCGGGTCGCGTCCATCGTCATCGCCAGCCGCTCGAATTCCTCGCCCCAGAGCGGGAGTTCGCCCAGCTCGTCGGCCTCGCGCGGGTCCGGGTGGTAGCAGCGGGTGAGCAGCTCCCGGGCCCGGTCCTGGCGGAGTCCGGGCGTGAGGAGGCCGGGCCAGCGGCGGACCCGGGCGGCCGGGTGCGCGGCGGCGACCTCCTCGTACGGGCCGAGAGCGGCGATCCGGTCGCCGTCCACCGCGACCGCACCGTCCGCGACGGCCGCCGCGCCCACCGGAAGGACCAGGGGCGCGGCATGAATCGTCAACATGGATACGTCAGTTGGCGTTGAGGAGCTTCAGCTCCGGGTGGGCCGTGCCGCCCTCGATCGCGGTGGACGAGATGTGCGAGACGACGCGCTCGTCGACCGGGTCGTTGGCCGGGTCGTCGTGCACGACGAGGTGTTCGTACGTCGTGGCGCGCTGGGCGGGGACGCGGTCCGCCTTGCGGATCAGGTCGATGATCTCCAGCCGGTTGGAGCGGTGCTTGGCGCCGGCCGAGGAGACGACGTTCTCCTCCAGCATGATCGAGCCGAGGTCGTCCGCGCCGTAGTGCAGGGAGAGCTGGCCGACCTCCTTGCCGGTGGTCAGCCAGGAGCCCTGGATGTGGGCCACGTTGTCGAGGAAGAGCCGGGCGATGGCGATCATCCGCAGGTACTCGAAGAGCGTGGCCTGCGTGCGGCCCTTCAGCTTGTTGTTCTCCGGCTGGTAGGTGTACGGGATGAAGGCGCGGAAGCCGCCCGTACGGTCCTGGACGTCCCGGATCATCCGCAGGTGCTCGATCCGCTCGGCGTTGGTCTCGCCGGTGCCCATCAGCATGGTGGAGGTCGACTCGACCCCGAGGCCGTGCGCGATCTCCATGATCTCCAGCCAGCGCTCGCCGGACTCCTTGAGCGGGGCGATGGCGGTGCGCGGCCGGGCGGGCAGCAGCTCGGCGCCCGCGCCGGCGAAGGAGTCGAGCCCGGCGGCGTGGATGCGGCTGATGGCCTCCTCGGCGGAGACCTTCGAGATCCGGGCCATGTGCTCGATCTCGGAGGCGCCGAGCGAGTGGATGACCAGCTGCGGGTACGCCTTCTTGATCGCGGAGAAGTGCTCCTCGTAATACTCCACGCCGAAGTCCGGGTGGTGGCCGCCCTGGAACATGATCTGGGTGCCGCCCAGCTCCACGGTCTCCGCGCAGCGGCGCAGGATGTCGTCGAGGTCGCGGGTCCAGCCCTTGTCGGTGGCCTTGGGCGGGGCGTAGAAGGCGCAGAACTTGCAGGCCGTGACGCACACGTTGGTGTAGTTGATGTTGCGCTCGATGATGTACGTCGCGATGTGCTCCGTACCGGCGTAGCGGCGGCGGCGTACGGCGTCGGCGGCGGCGCCCAGCGCGTGCAGCGGCGCGGACCGGTAGAGGTCGAGCGCCTCCTCCGGGGTGATCCGACCGCCTTCGGCGGCTCGGTCGAGGACGGGCTGAAGGTCGGCCTTCTCGGTCACCGGGCTGTCACCTTTCGGCGGTTTTGCTGACGATCCACGGACCGATCCAGCGTACGCCAGCCCGGTGCGCCGTCAGCCGCCGGACCTGGTGAGCTTCCCGTACGGGAGACCGGCGCCGCGTTCCTTCGAGCGGTAGTCGAGGGTCCCGTCGTCGGCGAGCCGGAAGACGAGGTCGGCCTCGGTGGTGGTGCACAGGCCGGGGGTGCTGGGGCGGTCCGGGTCGGTGGTCTCGCGGATGTTCAGCTCCTTCGCGGTGCCGGAGGTGAGGGTGCCGACGCTGTTGCAGGTGACGGTGATGCCGAGCTGGGAGATGGTCGTGCTCATCCGGACGACCCGCTCGCCGCGCTTCCCGTCGGTGAAGACGGCGGTGAGCGTGCCGTGGGGCTCACCGGTCGTCTTCTCCGTGATCGGCCCCTTCCACGTGCCCACGTACGCCTTCGGCAGGGCGGCCGCCGGGGCCTCGCTCGCGTCGCCGTCGGACTCGGAGGGCGTCGGCTTCCCGGAGGCGGGCGGGGAGGCGGTGACGGTCGCGGCCGGCGGGTTGGCCGCGCTGTCGCTGCCCTGGTCGGCGTCGCCGCCCGGGAAGAGGCCGTCGAGCAGGCCCGTACCGATCGTGACGGCGGCGAGCGCGCCCGCCACGGCCAGGGCGACAGTGCAGCTGACCCGGCGGCCGCGGCGCTCGCCGGAGGTCTGCCGGTTCTCGGCGCTGACGGTGAGGGAGAGGCGGGGGTCGCCGCCGCGCTGCCCCGGCAGGCCGCTCGTGCCGTGGGTGCCGTGCGTGCCGTCGCCGCCCTGGCGGTAGGTCCCGGCGTGCGCCGGGAGCGGGGGTCCGGTGGGGGCGGACCTGGCGCGCGGAGGCAGCGGGGGCGGAGGAGGGGGCGGCGTCCCGTAGTCGTCCTGATCGTCCTGCGGATGCGGCGTCCCGTACGCGTCGTCCTGGGGGTGCGGCGCCCGGAACGGCACGTCCTGCGGCGCTTCCTGGGGGGTCTCCTGGGGCGCTTCCCGCAGGGCTTCCGCCGGATGGGGTGTCCGGTTCGGCGCTTCCTGTGAGGCTTCCCGTGGACGCGGTGTGCCGTACGCCGCTTCCTGCGGGTTCGGGACGGGCGGACCGAATTCGCCGGCCCGGCCCTGGGCGGCCTCCCCCGGCCGGGGCCTGGGGCCGGGCCCCGGCCCCGTGCCCGGCCCCATCCCCGCCCCCAGTGACGCGCTGCTGAACGGCACGGGCCCCGACTGCACGGGCGCGTCCTGCGGTTCCAGGTCCAGCAGCGCCACCGCCGACCGGCTCACCTCGCGCACCAGCCGGCCCGGCAGCCAGCCGCCCGCCACCATCGCCGCCGCCCCGCCGGGAGCGAGCGCCCGGGCGAGGTCGGCCGGGGCGGGCCGGTCCGCCGGGTCCTTGGCGAGGCAGCCCGCGACCACCTCGCGCAGCTCGCCCTCCAGATCGCCCAGTTCGGGTTCCTCGTGGACCACCTTGTAGAGGAGGACGGCGGAGGAGTCGCCGGGGAAGGGGGCGGCGCCCGTCGCCGCGTACGCGAGGACCGCGCCCAGCGAGAAGACGTCGGCCGCGCCGGAGACGTCCCGGCCCCGGATCTGCTCGGGCGCCATGTAGCCGGGCGAGCCGACGGAGACCCCGGTGGAGGTGAGCGAGACGGTCGCGCCGAGGGCCCGGGCGATGCCGAAATCGATGAGGCGGGGGCCGTCGAGGGCGAGCAGCACGTTGGAGGGCTTCACATCGCGGTGGACGATGCCCTGCCCGTGGACGACGGCGAGCGCCTCGGCGAGGCCCGCGCCCAGGGTGCGTACCGCGTGCTCGGGCAGCGGTCCGTGCTCGGTGATCGCCTGGGAGAGCGGGGGACCTGCGACGTAACCGGTGGCCACCCACGGCACCGGGGCGTCCGGATCGGCGTCCAGGACCGGGGCCGTCCACTGGGCGCCGATCCGCCGGGCGGACTCCACCTCGCGCCGGAACCGGGCCCGGAACTGCTCGTCGAGGGCGAAGTGGGGGTGGACCACCTTGACCGCGACCGTACGTCCGCCCGCGCTGCGGCCGAGATAGACCCGGCCCATACCGCCCGCGCCGAGCCTGCCGAGCAGCCGGTAGGCACCGATGGTGTGCGGTTCGCCCGCTTCCAGCGGCTGCATATGGACTCCCCCTGTGAACCCTGTGATGCCTGCGGACGGTGAAACCGTGGACGGTAATCCCTGTTGGCCGGTCCGGACCCGGACCGAAGCCTAGGGGGCGCCACCGGCGCGGTCACCGGGAAACGGCCGGACCATTCCCCCTTCTCCGGTCAGGAGGGGATCTTTTCGCCCCGGGGAAAGGCGCGAATGTGTTGTTCCGCAGCCCACCATTCACTGCCCCGTACGCCTATCCGGCAGACCTCTCCGCGAAGGGGAAAGGGAATTCCCCTTTCCCGGGTGGGCCACCGGCTTCAGACGCCGAGCAGCTCCACCCGGACGTCCGCCGGGTAGCCGGTGTCCGCGCCCGTGCGGCGGGCGAACTCGCGGACGCCGGCCAGCTGGTCCGGGCCGAAGCGGAAGTCGAGCGTCGTGAAGTACTGCTCCAGCACCGCCGCGTCGAAAGCCTCCCAGCGGGCCGCCTGCTCCGCGACCTTGGTGACCTCCTCCAGGGAGAGGTCCCGGGAGGCCAGGAATGCCTCGTGGACCTTGGCGGCCGTCTCGGGGTGCGCGGCGAGGAAGTCCTTGCGGGCCGCCCAGACGGCGAAGACGAACGGCAGCCCCGTCCACTCCTTCCACATCTGGCCCAGGTCGTGGACCTGGAGCCCGAGCCGGGGGGCGTCGTGGAGGTTGGCGCGCAGCGCGGCGTCGCCGATCAGCACGGCGGCGTCCGCTTCCTGCATCATCAGGCCCAGATCGGGCGGGCAGGTGTAGTAGTCGGGCCGGACGCCGTACCGTTCGGCCAGCAGCAGCTGGGCCAGCCGCACCGAGGTGCGGGAGGTCGAGCCGAGCGCCACCCGGGCCCGGTCGAGCTGCTCCAGCGGGAGCTGGGAGACGATCACGCAGGACATGACGGGCCCGTCGCAGCCGACCGCGATGTCGGGGAAGGCCACCAGATCGTCGGCGTTGCGCAGGTACTCCACGAGGGTGACCGGGCCGATGTCCAGGTCTCCCCCGATCAGCTGCTCGCTGAGCCGCTCCGGGGTGTCCTTGGAGAGCTCCAGGTCGAGCAGGGTTCCCGTCCGCGCCAGGCCCCAGTAGAGGGGCAGGCAGTTCAGGAACTGGATGTGGCCGACGCGGGGCCGGCTGCGACGGTCGTCGTCGCCTTCGCGGGGGGAGACGGTTGAATTGTCCACATCGCGAGGCTAGACCCGCATCCGGCCACCGGCACCACCGGGGCCCGCGCACCCCCCTTTCACGGACCTCTCGCCGCACGCCCGGCGGGTCGCTCAAACCGTCGATCAAACCTTCGGGTGAAGTGATCTTTCCCTCTACCGCTCGCCGGAGACTGCGTGCTAGGCTCGCCCGCAAGTTGCAGTTTGGTTTCCCTTGCAGTACAGAGCCTGCGGAGCATGTAACCCGCAGGCTTTTGTAGTTTTCAGACTTGTTTGCAGGTTCTGGAGCAGGGCAACCCTTTGGCCCAAGGAGGGCTTATGGCTACCGGAACCGTCAAGTGGTTCAACGCTGAAAAGGGCTTCGGCTTCATCGCCCAGGACGGCGGCGGCCCGGATGTCTTCGTTCACTACTCCGCGATCAACGCGTCCGGGTTCCGCTCCCTCGAGGAGAACCAGGTCGTGAACTTCGACGTCACTCAGGGACCCAAGGGTCCGCAGGCTGAGAACGTCACCCCGGCCTAGTTGCCCGGGTCGGTCGATCGCGGCCGCACATAGCAGTACCCAAGGAGCCCCGCTCCCCCGCTTCGGCGGAGGAACGGGGCTCCTGCCTGTATACGGTCCGGTCCCGCGCCGCGCTTGACCTTGACCCCGTGTGAAGGGGTCCAGTGGAGCCATCATGTTCACCATCGGAGACTTCGCCAGGTACGGGCGGGTGTCGCCCCGGATGCTGCGTCATTACGACGCCATCGGGCTGCTGCGCCCGGCCCGCACCGACCCCGCCACCGGCTACCGCCTCTACGGCGCGGCCCAGCTCGCGCGGCTCAACCGGATCATCGCGCTCAAGGACCTCGGCTTCACGCTCCAGCAGGTGGGGGCGGTCCTGGACGAGCAGGTGGGCCCGGAGGAGCTGCGCGGGATGCTGCGGCTGCGCCGGGCGGAGCTGGCGGAGGCGGTGGCGGCCGCTTCGGAGCGGCTGGCCCGGGTCGAGGCGAGGCTCCGGTCGATCGAGAGCGAGGGGCGCATGCCTGCCGACGACGTCGTGATCAAGACCGTTCCGGCGGTCCGGGTGGCCGAGCTGACGGGGACGGCCGCGAGTTATCAGCCCGAGGACATCGGGCCGGTGATCGGCCCGATGTACGAGCGGCTCTTCCCGCTCCTGGAGGGCACGGGCGTCCGGCCCACCGGCCCCGGGATCGCCCGGTACGAGGACGAGCCCGGCGGCGGGATCGTCGTGCACGCCGGGGTGACCGTGGCGGCCCCGGTGGGCGCGGTCGGGGACACGGGGGTACGGGTGGTGGAGCTGCCGCCGTTCGAGGCGGCGACGATCGTGCACCGGGGCGCGATGGACGACGTACTGCCGGCGGCCAACACCCTGGCCCGCTGGCTGGAGGCCAACGGCTACCGCTCCACGGGGTACGCCCGGGAGGTCAGCCTGGAGTGCCCGCCGGACCGGGAGCAGTGGGTGACGGAGCTTCAGGAGCCGGTGGTGAAGGTCTGACGCGGCCGCCCGTACCGGGTGGGGCGGGGCCCCACCCCGTACGCCTAAGTGTGGTAACGAACCTCGCCCCTCCCCGTACGCCGGGCCGTCCTACGCCCCGCCCCCCGGCCCCGCCCAGAGCCCGTCCTCCGTGAGCCCCAGCAGTTCGATGGCGTTGCCGCGGACGATCCGGTCGACGACGTCCGGGGCGAGGTGGCCCATCTGCTCCTCGCCGACCTCGCGGGAGCGGGGCCAGGTGGAGTCGGAGTGCGGGTAGTCCGTCTCGTACAGGACGTTGCCGACACCGATCGCGTCGAGGTTCTTCAGCCCGAAGGCGTCGTCGAAGAAGCAGCCGTAGACGTGCTCGGCGAAGAGTTCGGACGGCGGGCGGTGGACCTTCTCGGCGACGCCGCCCCAGGCGCGGTTCTCCTCCCAGACCACGTCGGCGCGCTCCAGGATGTAGGGGATCCAGCCGATCTGCCCCTCCGCGTACATGATCTTGAGGTTGGGGAAGCGTTCGAACTTGCCGCTCATCAGCCAGTCGACCATCGAGAAGCAGCAGTTGGCGAAGGTGATGGTGGAGCCGACGGCGGGCGGGGCGTCGGCGGAGGTGGACGGCATCCGCGACGAGGAGCCGATGTGCATGGCGATGACGGTGCCGGTCTCGTCGCAGGCCGCGAGGAGCGGATCCCAGTCGTCCGCATGTATGGACGGAAGCCCGAGATGGGGAGGTATCTCGGAGAACGCGACGGCGCGCACGCCCCGCGCGGCATTGCGCCGTACCTCGGCGGCGGCGAGTTCGGCGTCCCACAGCGGGATGAGGGTGAGCGGGATGAGGCGGCCGTGCGCTTCGGGGCCGCACCACTCCTCCACCATCCAGTCGTTGTACGCGCGTACGCCGAGGAGCCCCAGCTCGCGGTTCTTGGCCTCGGTGAACGTCTGCCCGCAGAAGCGCGGGAAGGTCGGGAAACAGAGCGCGGACTGGACGTGGTTGACGTCCATGTCGGCGAGCCGGTCGGGGACCGAGAAGGAGCCGGGGCGCATCTGCTCGTAGGTGATGATCTCCAGCTTGATCTCGTCCCTGTCGTAGCCGACGGCGGTGTCCAGGCGGGTGAGCGGCCGGTGCAGATCCTCGTACACCCACCAGTCGCCGACCGGCCCGTCGTCGCCTTTGGCACCCATGACGGGCGCGAACTTTCCCCCGAGGAAGGTCATTTCCTTCAGGGGCGCGCGGACGATACGCGGGCCGGAGTCGGCGTACCTGGACGGGAGCCGGTCCCGCCAGACATGAGCGGGCTCCACCGTGTGGTCGTCCACCGAGATGATCTTCGGGAAGGTCTCCATGTGTTCCACGGTAGCGCTGATCTGACGAACCGTCAGCTTGCGTGCGGGCATTGACGTGGGACACGGCGGGTAGCGCGATGGGGAGCGTGCGACGGGGCGTGGTTCCCGAATCGTTGTCGAGGGCTTGTGCAGAGCGTCACCCACTGCTGACGAGTCCGCCCGAGACAAGGCAGACTGTTGAGCGCGATACCAGCGGTACCGCGCCATCCGGATGCACATCGCACTTCGGCGCACGGGGGACATTCGGGAGCGGCACCACCGGCAGGATCCGCAGACGAGCGGGTCCGGCAGGCGAGCAGGACAGGGGGCATCAATGGACCGTGACAGCGGGCCACGCGTGCGCGTACCGGAGCAGCGTGCTCCGGAGAAACCGGGTACGGCGGACGCTCTCAGGTTCACCGTGCTCGGCCCCGTCCGGACCTGGCGGGGCTCGGAGCTGCTCTCGTCCGGCTCGCCCCAGCAGCGTGCCCTGCTGACCGCGCTGCTGCTGCGCGAGGGGCGGACGGCCACCGCGGGCGAGCTGATCGACGCGTTCTGGGGCGAGGACCCGCCCTCGCAGGCGCTGGCGACGATCCGGACGTACGCCTCGCGGCTGCGCAAGATCCTGGGCCAGGACACGCTGGTGAGCGAGTCGGGCGGGTACGCGATCCGGATCGACCGGGGTGCGCTGGACCTGACCCTGGCCCAGGATCTGGCGGCCGAGGCGGAGAAGGCGCGGGCGGCCGGGGACCGGTGCCAGGCGCGCACCCTGATCAACAAGGTGCTGGGCCTGTGGGACGGCGAGGCGCTGGCCTCCGTGCCCGGTCCGTACGCGGACAACCAGCGGACCCGGCTGGAGGAGTGGCGGCTCCAGCTCACCGAGACGCGGCTCGACCTGGACCTGGAGGTCGGCTGCCACGCGGAGGCGGTCTCCGAGCTGACCGCGCTCACGGCGGCGCACCCGCTGCGGGAGCGGCTGCGCGAGCTGCTGATGGTGGCGCTGTACCGGAGCGGGCGGCAGGCGGAGGCGCTGGCCGTGTACGCGGACACGCGCCGTCTCCTCGCCGAGGAGCTGGGGGTCGACCCGCGCCCCGAACTGGCCCAGCTCCAGCAGCGGATCCTGCGCGCGGACGAGGAGCTGGCCCGCCCGGCGGACGAACCGGCGCCGACGCCGGCGCCGTTGAAGCCGGCGCAGCTGCCCGCCACCGTGCCCGACTTCACCGGCCGCTCCGCGTTCGTGTCGGAGCTGGGCAGCCGGCTGGCCACGGCGGAGGGCTCGGTCATGGCGGTCTCGGCCGTGGCCGGGATCGGCGGGGTCGGCAAGACCACCCTGGCGGTGCACGTGGCGCACCAGGCCCGCAGGCACTTCCCGGACGGACAGCTGTACGTCGACCTCCAGGGCGCGGGGGCGCGGGTGGCGGAGCCGGAGACGGTCCTCGGCTCGTTCCTGCGCGCGCTCGGCACGGCGGACTCGGCGATCCCGGACACGCTGGACGAGCGGGCCGCGCTGTACCGCTCGACGCTGGACGGCCGCCGGATCCTGATCCTCCTGGACAACGCGCATGACGCGGCGCAGATCCGCCCGTTGCTGCCCGGTACGCCGGGGTGCGCGGCGCTGGTGACGAGCCGGGTGCGGATGGTGGACCTGGCCGGGGCGCATCTGGTGGACCTGGACGTGATGTCACCGGAGGAGGCGCTGGCTCTCTTCACCCGGATCGTCGGCGCGGAGCGGGTGGGCGCGGAGCGCGATGCGGCCCTCGACGTGGTGGCCGCGTGCGGCTTCCTGCCCCTGGCGATCCGCATCGCCGCCTCCCGCCTGGCGGCGCGCCGCACGTGGACGGTGTCGGTCCTCGCGGCGAAGCTCGCGGACGAGCGGCGCCGGCTGGACGAGCTCCAGGCGGGGGACCTCGCGGTGAAGGCCACGTTCGAACTCGGCTACGGCCAACTGGAACCGGCCCAGGCCCGAGCCTTCCGCCTCCTGGGCCTGGCGGACGGCCCGGACATCTCCCTGGCCGCGGCGGCCGCCCTCCTGGACCTGCACCCGCACGCGGCGGAGGACCTCCTGGAGGCCCTGGTCGACACGAGCCTGGTCGAGTCCGCCGCCCCGGGCCGCTACCGCTACCACGACCTGGTGCGCCTCTACGCGCGAGCGTGCGCGGAACGGGACGAGGGGGCGACGGAGCGGGAGTCGGCGCTGTCGCGGCTGCTGGACTTCTATCTGGCTACGGCGGCGGGGGTTTATGCGCTGGAGCGGCCGGGGGAGCGTGTACTCGACCACTTCACGCCCACCGAGTACCCGGGCCTCACCTTCCCGGCGCGGGAGGCCGCGCTGGACTGGCTGTTCACCGAGTCGAGCGGGCTGCTGGCCTGCGCACGCCAGTCGGCGGCCATCGGTATGCCGCAACGGGCCGCCGATCTGCTCATGGCCGTGGTCGACCTGGGCGAATCGGGCGCGAACTCCCATCAGTTCGCCACGGCGGCGAAGGCGGTCAGCGAGGCGGCGGAGACGGCGGCGGTGCCCCGGGCCGAGGCAAGGGCTCGGACGATGCTGTCGCATGTGCACAGCGTCTCGGGACGGTTCGCCGAGGCCGAGACCGAGGCGATCCGGGCACTGGACCTGGGGCGGCTGGCGCAGGACGCGGTGTCGCAGGGGCAGGCGCCCAATCAGCGAGGCATCATCGCCCTCTACGAGAACCGGCACGACGACGCCGAAGCCCATCTGACCCAGGCCATGACCGCTTTCCGGGCCGACGGCAACAAGCCCGGTGAGGCCGCCGCCCTGTGCAATCTCTCGCGGGTGCACCTCGCGACCGGCCGGACCACCACCGCCGTCCAGCTGGCCGAGGAAGGCGTCGCCATCTACGAGGACGACGCCTCGGGGCTGGCGCTCCGGCTGGCCAACGGCAAGTACGCTCTCGGGCTGGCGCTGATCGGCAGCGGCCGGACGGACCACGCCCGGTACGTGCTGCTGGAGGCTCTGCAGATATTCCGTGAGAGCCGGCAGCAGCTGTGGCACGGGATGACGCTCTTCCGCCTGTCCGAGCTTCACCTGGCCGAACAGGAGGGGGCCCTGGCGGCCGCCCACGCCGAACAGTCCCTGGCCGTGCTGCGCGGCATCGGCGGGGACTGGCGGCGTGCCAATATCCTGACCGTGCTCGGTCAGGCCCTCGCGGTGATAGGACAGACCGACCGGGCCCAGGTGTGCTGGGGCGAGGCTCTGACCGTCTTCGAGGAGTTGGGGTCGCCGGAAGCGGAAGCAGTGCGTCAACTCCTGGACCCGGCAGGCGTGAGCTGACGCCGCAGGGGCGTTCATCAATCGTTTATCGCCACACTGCACCCTTTAGTCATCGATCCGTCGCGTCGGGGGGCAGACGGGTCGGCTCAGCGGCCCACCACTAAGGTGAACGGCCCTGGAGGGCCCGCCCGGCAGTCCACGGGGGAACAGCCGGGCGGTCCCCGCCCGATCATCACGCCACCACGATCAGGAGTTGAGCCAGATGGCCGCCAACAAGAACGACCTGAAGCCGCAGGACGCCCACGCCACCGGCGAGGAGATCACCACCCAGGACGCGCACGCGACCGGCGGCCCCCTGAAGCCGCAGGACGCCCACGCCACGTCCAAGCCGGTGGCGAAGCCCACCGACGCCCACGCGACGAGCGAGCCCGCCAACTAGACCTCCCCGACGGGGACACGGGGGAAGCGATCACGGCAGCGCCGAGGGGGAGCCGCCGCGGTCGCGGTACGGGGGAATGTGTGAGGGGCCCGAGACGGGGGAAACGCTCGGGCCCCTCTCGCGTGTCCGGGGACGGCACCTACAGGCCCCGCTCCTCGAACCACCGCTCGATGTCACGCAACTCGGCGGCGGACGCCGCCTGCTCCTCCTCCGTGGGCGGGCCGTACTCCTTCTCCATCCATGCCACCAGCTCCCCCAGCCGGTCCTGCTCGCGTCGGCGCTCGACGACCCGAGTGACGTACGCGCTCAACCCGCCGGGGCCGACCTCGGCCAGGATCTCCTCCGCCAGCTTCTCCGGCAGGGTGACGGTGTACTTCTTGGTTGCCATACGCACGACGATGCCGCCGGGAACCCGCCGACCCCACTCATTTCCTCCCATCCGGTGATCCCCGCAGCTCCCCCTTCACCACCTTGCCGCTCGCGTTGCGCGGGAGTTCCGGGACGAACTCCACCGTCCTCGGGACCTTGAAGTTCGCCATTTCGCGGCGGGACCAGGCGATCAGGTCGTCCGCGGTGAGCGTCGCGCCCCGGCGGCGGACCGCGTAGGCCTTGCCGACCTCGCCGAGGCGGGGGTCCGGGACGCCGATGACCGCGACGTCCGCCACGTCCGGGTGGAGGCCGAGGAGCTGTTCTATCTCGGCCGGGTACGCGTTGAAGCCGCCCACGATGAACATGTCCTTCATCCGGTCCGTGATCCTCAGGTTGCCCGCCGGGTCCAGGACGCCCACGTCGCCGGTGCGGAGCCAGCCGTCCTCGGTCATCGTGGCGGCCGTCGTGTCCGGGTCCTCGTAGTAGCCGGTCATGACGTTGAAGCCGCGGACCTGGACCTCGCCCGGAGCACCCGGTTCCGCCAGGACACGGATCTCCGTGCCGGGGATCGCGCGGCCCGACGTCGTCGCCACGACCTCCGGCGCGTCGCCCCGGCGGCACATCGTGACGATGCCGCTCGCCTCGGAGAGGCCGTACGCCGTGAGGACCGTCGCGATGCCCAACTCGTTGCGCAGGCGTTCCACCAGTTGGAGGGGGACCACCGCCGCGCCCGTCACCACCAGGCGCAGGGCCGACAGGTCGTGCGCCTCGCGGGCCGGGTGGTCCAGCAGGGACTGGTGGAGGGTCGGCGGGCCGGGCAGGACCGAGATGCGTTCCGCCGCGATGTTCGCCAGCACCGTGTCCACGTTGAACACCGGCTGCGGCACCATCGTGGCCCCCCGCATCAGACAGGCGATGATCCCCGCCTTGTAGCCGAAGGTGTGGAAGAACGGGTTCACGATGAGGTAGCGGTCGCCCTCGCGCAGGCCCGCCAGGTCGCTCCAGATCTCGTACGCGCGCAGCGTCTGGGCATGGGTGATCACCGCACCCTTGGGCGCGCCCGTCGTGCCCGAGGTGTAGATGATGTCGGAGGGGGACGACGGGGCGATCGCGGCCGCTCGGTCCCGTACGGCGGGGGACTCCACCCTCCTCCCCGCCGCCAGGAACTCCGGCCAGCTCGTGTAGTCCTCCGGCGCCGTGTCCGCCAGCACCACCACCCGTTCCAGGTCCGGCAGTTTCACCTCCGCCCGGCGCAGCGACGCCACGTACGACGTGCCCAGGAACGTGCCCGTGACGAACAGCAGCCTCGCCCGGCTGCGCCGCAGGATGTACGCCGCCTCCGTGCCCTTGAAGCGGGTGTTCAGCGGGACCAGCACCGCGCCCGCACTCACCGCGCCGAGCGCCGAGACGATCCAGTCCGTGGTGTTCGGGGCCCAGATCGCCACCCGGTCCCCCGGCTCCACCCCGGCCGCCATGCACGCGGCCGCCGCCCGCTCCACCCGCGCGCCGAGTTCGGCGTACGTCAGCCTCGTGCGGCCGTCGGCCACCGCCTCGGTCGGGCCGTACCGCTCCGCCGCCGCCCGCACCAGCCCCGGGATGCTGCCCCACTCCTCGTCGCCCCGCATCACGCGCCCGCCTTCCGCCGCCGCACTAGCTGACTATCCGTCAGATTAGCGGTAGCCTCTGCCGCTGTCAGCAGGGGCGACGGTGCGGGAGGTCAGCGGATGGCGACGCTCAAGGACGCGACGGCGATAGCCGGGATAGGTCAGACAGCGTTCGCGAAACGACTCCCGGAGTCCGAGAAGACCCTCGCCTGCCGGGCGATCCTCGCCGCCCTCGACGACGCGGGCATCGCCCCCTCGGAGGTCGACGGCTTCGCCTCGTACACCATGGAGGAGACCGACGAGGTCGAGGTCGCCAAGGCGATCGGGGCCGGGGATGTCACCTTCTTCAGCAAGGTGGGGTACGGCGGGGGCGGTTCCTGCGCCACCCTCGGCCATCTCGCCGCCGCCATCGCCACCGGGCAGGCGAGCGTCGGGGTCGCCTGGCGGTCCCGGAAGCGCGGATCCGGGCCCCGGCCGTGGAAGAACACCGCCGTGCAACTGCCCACCCCCGCCCAGTGGACCCGACCCTACGGGCTCCTCCGGCCCGCCGACGAGATCGGCATGCTCGCCCGGCGCTACATGCACGAGTACGGGGCCACCCGCGACCACCTCTTCAACGTCGCCCTCGCCTGCCGCAACCGGGCCAACCAGAACCCGGACGCGATCATGTACGACCGCCCGCTGACCCGCGAGATGTACATGACCTCCCGCTGGATCAGCGAACCCCTCTGCCTCTTCGACAACTGCCTGGAGACAGACGGGGCGTTGGCCTGCGTCATCGTCTCCGCCGAGCGCGCCCGCGACTGCCGGCAGAAGCCCGTCTACCTCCACTCCGTCGCCCAGGGGCTGCCCGCCCAGCACCACGGAATGGTCAACTACTGGAACGACGACCCGCTCACCGGACCCGCCTGGACGGCCGCCCGACAGCTGTGGAAACAGGCCGACTTCGGACCGGACGACGTCCATGTGGCCCAGATCTACGACGCGTTCACCCCGCTCGTCCCGCTCTCCCTGGAGGGCTACGGCTTCTGCGCGCGCGGCGAGGGCGGCGCGTTCACCGAGGGCGGGGCGCTGGAGAGCGGCGGACGACTGCCGGTCAACACCGGCGGGGGCGGGCTGAGCGAGGCGTACGTCCACGGCTTCAACCTCATCACCGAGGGCGTCAAGCAACTGCGCGGCACCTCCACCGCCCAGGTGCCGGACGCCACCACCTGCCTGGTCACCGCCGGTGAGGGCGTGCCGACATCCGCTGTCCTGCTGAGGAGTTGAGGCAATCCCATGAGCATGTCCGATTCCGACGCACTACTGCTGCCCGTCGTCGACGAGGACGGCGCCCCCTTCTGGGCGTACGCCGCCCGGGGCGAACTCCGCGTCCAGGCCTGCGCCTCCCCCGTCTGCGGCGAACTCCGCTTCCCACCCCGCCCCTGCTGCCCGCACTGCGGGTCCTTCGCCAGCGAGTGGCGGCTGATGAGCGGGCGCGGGCGGCTCTGGTCGTACGTCGTGCCGCACCCGCCACTCCTCCCCGCGTACGCCGAACAGGCCCCGTACAACGCGGTGTTGGTCGAGCTCGCGGACGCCCCGCAGATCCGTCTTGCCGGGAACGTCGTCGCCTCCCCCGACGCGCCGCTGAACTCCGTCGACCCGGCGCGGCTGCGGATCGGGGGTCCGGTGCGGGCCGCGTTCTGCCCGGCGGGGCCCGACGGCTCGGTCACCCTCGTCCGCTGGCTCCTGGAGCGGTGAGCGGTGGCGCTGCGCATCGAGCGGGAGGCCGCGGCCGGGGTCGCGCTCGTCACCCTCGACCGGCCGGCGAAGCTCAACGCGATCGACCTGGAGACCGCCGCGGAACTCGCCGCGCTGTGGCAGGAGTTGCGGTACGACGAGAGCGTCCGGGCCGCCGTCCTCACCGGGGCCGGAACACGCGCCTTCTGTACCGGGATCGACCGGGGGGTCGACGTCCCGCAGCCCCCCTCCCCGTACGCCGTCGACGACCCGCTCCTGCGCATCGGGCCCAAGGCGAACGACCTGTGGAAGCCGGTGATCGCGGCGGTGGAGGGGATGGCCTGCGGCGGCGCGTTCTACCTGCTGGGCGAAGCGGAGTTCGTCGTCGCGTCCCGGGAGGCGACGTTCTTCGACCCGCACACGACGTACGGGATGGTCTCGGCGTACGAGGCGATCGCGATGGCCCAGCGGATGCCGTACGGAGAAGTCGCCCGGATGTCCCTGATGGGCACGGCGGAACGGGTGAGCGCCGAGCGGGCGTACGCGGTCGGGCTGGTCAGTGAGGTGACGGAGCCGGGCGGCGCGGTGGCGGCGGCGCTGCGGTCGGCGGCCGTGATCGCCGGCTACCCCACGGACGCCGTCCAGGGCACGGTCCGGGCGGTGTGGTCCGCGAAGGAGGCGGCCAGGACCCAGGCGATGGCCCAGGCCCCGGCGCTGATCGCCCTCGGCAACCTGCCCCCGGAGCGACAGGCGGAGCTGTTCGGGGGGCGGGGTGGGGGCGGGCGCCCGTGGATACGGTGATCCTTGGAGGCCCGCCCCGGCGCGTGCGGGAAGCGGCCGCGCTCAGAGCGCCACCGCGGTCACTTCGCAGCGCTTGACCCGGGACACCTTGCCGGGGCTCTCCATCCGCACGGTGAGGGTGCGCACCTCGCCGCCGTCGAGGTTCGTGGTGGTCTCGGCGGTGTCCACGGTCTGGCCGAGGGCGTCGACGAACCGCACGTCGATCTCGTACGCCTGCGAGCCCGGCTCGTTCGCCCGCAGCTCGACCAGCGACGCCGTGACCGCCTTGCGCTTGCCCTTGCCCGGCGCGGCGCAGCGGATCACCCGGACGGCGGGGGCGTCGGACGCGGTGGGCGTCGGGGTTCCGTAGGAGCCGGACGAGCCGGAGGACGAGGAGTCGTCGTAGTCGTCGTCGTTGTAGTCCGTGTCGCGGTAGCCGTTGTTGCTCTTCTTCGAGCTGGAGCAGCCACCGCCGCTCGAACTGCCGCTCTTGCTCTTGCCGCTCTTGCCGCCGCTGCTGGAGGTCGAGAATCCGGTGAGCGCGAGCACCACCACGACCAGGACCGCCGCGAGCTTCATCTGTCGCCGCATCATGGATGCAGCCCCCCTTTGAGTTTCGTTGCCGTATGTCGAGCCGGTGGCGTGCGTTGTGACGCTCAGCATGCCCTGCGGGACTCCCCGTTCAGGTCATGACCCTGTCACGGTCCGGTCATGGTCTGCGTGGCGGGGGTGATCGTCCCGGCGTAGCGTCGGTGACGGGGGCCGTTCGCGTACGCCCCTGGAGGCTGACGATGATCCGCAACGTCCTCGGCTCCGTCGTCGCCCTGGCCGGGGCCGCCTCCGCCGTGCTGAGCCCGTTCCGCGACTGGTACGGCGGGCGGGCCGGGCGCGACTACCGGGTGGCGGACCTCTTCGAGGGGATCACCGCCACGGAGTCGGGGGTGCTGGTCTCGATCCTGCTGCCGTTCCTGGCGGCGGCGCTGCTGGTGATCGTGGGCGTGGTGCTCCGCTCGCGGCTCGTGGTCGCCCTCGCGGGGCTGGTGGTGCTGGGCTTCACGATCCTGTGGATGGTCCGCCAGGGGCAGGCCTCGGGGTCGCTGGTGGTGGGTGGGGACGGGGAGGGTTTGCAGGTGGGGGTGGCGAACGCGCTGGCGGGCGGGGTGCTGATGCTGATCGGGGCGTTGCTGATGAGGGGGCGGCGGAGTCGGCGGGAGCGGAGTCCGGTGCGGGGGCGGGAGCGGGAGCCGGTGGAGCCGTTCGCCGTGCCGGCGGCGGATCAGGTGGATACGTGGCCGCCTACGCAGGAGCCGGGGATGTCCGTGCAGATGTCGCCGTGGCCGGAGCCGGAGGTGGACCCGTACACGGGGCCCGACCCCCGTGACCCCCGTACGCGGTCGTATCCGCGGGCCGCCCCGCACCCGGAGGACGACCCCCGCGACCCGGTCCACCCGCCCCATCCGCCTCCGCCGCCCCCGCAGGGTTGACGCCCGCCCCCGCCAAGGGTTCCGTCCTCAATCGCCGGACGGGCTCAGGATGTCCTCAAACGCCGGACGGGCTGGGTGTGCGCCGGAACGGGCTGGGGAAGTCGCCGGACGGGCGGGAAAATCAAGCCCGTCCGGCGATTGAGGACATCTTTCGAGCCCGTCCGGCGATTGAGGACAAAAACAACCGGCTCAGGTCCGGGCCCGATTCCCCGTGCCCGTGCCCTTCAGCGCGTCCAGCGCGTACACGCACCGGTCCTTGCTGCACGCGTACACCACACCCCCCTGCGCCACCGGCGACCCCGTGATCTCGCCGCCCGTCGCCAGCTTCCAGCGGAGCTGGCCGCCCGCCGCGTCCAGGGTGTACAGCACATGGTCCGCCGAGCCGAAGTGGACCCGGCCGTCCGCCACCACCGGCGCGCCCACCACATCGCCGCCCGCCGCGAAGCGCCACTTCGGGGTGCCGGTGACCGCGTCCAGGGTGTACAGCGCACTGCCGCTGCCGACGTGCACGTTGCCCACCGCGACCAGCACCGGTTCGATGGAGGACCGGGCCTCCGTGGCGATCCGCCAGCGGTCCTTGCCGGTCGTCGCGTCCAGCGCGTACACCGTGCCGAGGTAGTCCGCGAGGTACACCCCGCCGCCCGTCACCGCCGGGCCCGGCGCGAACGCGGGCGGGGAGAGGAAGACCGCCGGGGCCTCGAAGTGCCAGCGGACCCGGCCGGAGCCGGTCTCCACCGCCAGCACCCGGGTGCCCGCCGCGATGTATACGTAACCGTCGGAGGCCGGGGTGACCCGGACCGGGACGCCGCCGCAGGAGGCCGCGTCGCCGATCGGGTACGACCAGCGCTCCAGCCCCGTACGGGCGTCCAGCGCGCGCAGCCGGGCGTCCTGCCAGACGTACACCGTGCCGTCGTGGATGACCGGCCCGGCCTCCGCCGTCTCGAAGTCGGTCTGCGCGCCGGTGACTTCCCACAGCTTCTCGCCGTTGGACGCCTCCCAGCCCTGTACGCCGCCGCCCCGGGTCGCGGTCAGGACCGTGCCCCGGTCGGCCTTGAGCGCGTACACCCAGGCGTCGGTCGACAGGCGCCACTGCTCGGCGCCGGTCGCGGCGTCCAGCGCGTACAGCGAGGGGCCGTCCGACGCGTGGATCCTGCCGCCCTCGACGGCCATCGCCCAGGCCACGTCCCGGGTCTTGAACTGGCGCCGGCCGTTGCCCACGTCCAGCGCGTGGACCTCGAAGGACGTCACGTACAGCAGATCGCCGGAGACGACGGGCGTGCCCCACACGTCGTTGGACATGCGGAAGCGCCAGGGCCGCCAGCGGTCGGGGGCGGGGGCGTCCGGGGCGGGGCCCGGGGCCGGTACGGGGGCGGTGGGCGCCGTGGCCGCGGCGGACGAACCGTTGACCCCGGCGGGCGGGCGGACCCAGCCGGTCGCGGGCGCCGGGTGCGCG
>NZ_LZRD01000014.1 GCF_001687325.1 Streptomyces sp. PTY087I2
GTGAATGTTTACCCGTAATCGGGTGCACACACACGAGAGCGGAACAACCGGTCGGAATAAGACCCGTTGTTCACAGCGTCCTCGCTGTGTATTTCAAAAGGAACCACGTCCCAGCGTGATGCTGGAGACGGGGTATCAACATATCTGGCGTTGACTTTTGGCACGCTGTTGAGTTCTCAAGGAACGGACGCTTCCTTCGGTCCCGTATCACCGGGGCCCTCCGGGCGCTTCCCTTCGTTTCACTTCTTTGTCCTGCTGTCTTGCGTTTCCGACTCTATCAGACTCTTTCGTGTCCGATTCCCGGTCGAAGCGGGCCGTGCAGTTTCGCTTTCCAGGTTCTCCGCTTTCGCGGTTTCCCTTTCCGGCGAGTCCGACTCTATCAGATCCTTTCGGGCCTGATTCCCAGTCAGCAGGGCTTGTCCTCACGGCTGTTGGGCCGTTCCGACGAGTGAGACTTTAGCGGAGTCCTGGGCCCCGACGCTAATCGAGGGCGTTCCTTCGAACGCGGATTCCTCATTTCGCGCAGGCGCACGAAAAGGCATGCGACATGATGTCGCGTGTCTTCTCGTGGTTACTGCGGAATGGCTGTCCGGGGACCGACCGGGGTCGGCGCTCACGTCGGACAACTCGGAGCACACTACGGACCTGCCGGGGGCGTGTCAACCCCCGGCGGGGGCCGTGGGTCAGCCGTTGCCGGAGGCCAGTTCGCGGCTGCGGTCGCGGGCCGCCTCCAGGGCGGCGATGAGGGCCGCGCGCACCCCGTGGTTCTCCAGCTCGCGGATCGCGCTGATCGTGGTGCCGGCGGGGCTGGTGACGGCCTCGCGGAGCTTGACCGGGTGTTCGCCGCTGTCCCGGAGCATGACGGCTGCGCCGATGGCGGCCTGGACGATGAGGTCATGGGCCTGGGCGCGGGGCAGGCCGAGCAGGATGCCCGCGTCGGTCATGGCCTCCACCAGGAAGTAGAAGTAGGCGGGGCCGGAGCCGGAGAGGGCGGTGGCCGCGTCCTGCTGGGACTCCGGGACGCGCAGGGTCTTGCCGACGCCGCCGAAGATCTCCTCGGCGGTGGCGAGGTGCGCGCCGGTGGCGTGGCTGCCGGCCGAGATGACGGACATGCCCTCGTCGACGAGGACCGGGGTGTTGGGCATGACCCGGACGACGGGGGTGTCCGGGGTGAGCCGATCCTCGATGAACGTGGTGGTGATGCCGGCGGCCGCGCTGATGACCAGGCGGTCGGCGGTGACGTGCGGGGCGAGTTCGTCCAGGAGCTTGCCCATGTCCTGCGGCTTGACCGCGAGGATGAGGATGTCGGCGTTCTTGGCCGCCTCCGCGTTGGTGACGGACTCGACCCCGTACCGCGTGTGCAGTTCCTGGGCCCGGTCGCTGCGGCGGGTGGTCACCAGGATGTCGGACGGTCGCCAGCCCGCCCGGATCATCCCGCTGAGCAGGGCCTCGCCGATCTTGCCGGTGCCGAGGACTGCGACTGTCTGGGTCATGTGTTCACCCTCCGGGCGGTGCTGGGCTGTGCGCTTCCCGTCATCCTCGCATCGGGCTGTTCACGGCGTACGGCGGCGGAGGGTGATCGCGCCGAGGCAGAGGACCAGCAGGGCGCTGCCCGCGACCACGGCGATGTCGCGGACGAAGTCGCCGGTGATCTCGGGGTGGTGGAGGACCTGGTTCATGCCGTCGACGGCGTACGACATGGGCAGGACGTTCGAGATCGCCTCCAGGGCCGGGTGCATCGCGTCGCGCGGGGTGAACAGGCCGCACAGCAGGAGCTGGGGGAAGATCACCGCCGGCATGAACTGGACCGCCTGGAACTCGGAGGCGGCGAACGCGGAGACGAACAGGCCGAGCGCGGTGCCGAGCAGGGCGTCGAGGAGGGCGACCAGGAGCAGCAGCCAGGGTGAGCCGACGACGTCCAGGCCCAGCAGCCAGACGGATACGGCCGTGGCGAGCGCCGACTGGACGACCGCGACCGCGCCGAACGCGAGGGCGTACCCGCCGATCAGGCCGCCCTTGCCGAGCGGGAGGGCGAGGAGGCGTTCGAGGGTGCCCGTGGTGCGTTCGCGCAGGGTGGCGATCGAGGTCACCAGGAACATCGTGATGAGCGGGAAGATGCCGAGGAGCGAGGCTCCGGTGGCGTCGAAGGTGCCGGGTGCGCCGTCGAAGACGTAACGGAGCAGGGTGATCAGCAGGACCGGGACGATCACCAGGAGCGCGATCGTGCGGGGGTCGTGGGTCAGCTGGCGCAGGACGCGGCCCGCGGTGGCGGTCATCGGGGGGCCTCCTCGGTGGTGAGGGGTGCGGCGGCCCGGTCCGCGTCTACCAGGTGGAGGAACGCCTCCTCGACGGTGGCCGTGCCGGTGCGGTCGCGGAGGGCGTCGGGGGTGTCCTCGGCGAGGATCCGGCCGTCGCGCATCAGGAGCAGGCGGTGGCAGCGTTCGGCCTCGTCCATGACATGGGACGAGACGAGGATCGTGGTGCCGCGGTCGGCCAGGCGGTGGAAGAGGTTCCAGAGGTCCCGGCGGAGTACGGGGTCGAGCCCGACGGTCGGTTCGTCCAGGACCAGCAGGTCAGGGGTGCCGAGGAGCGCGACGGCCAGCGAGACGCGGCTGCGCTGGCCGCCGGAGAGCGCACCGGCGAGGGCGTCCGCGTGGGTGGTCAGGTCGACGTCGTCGATGGCGCGGGTGACGGCCTCGCGGCGGGCGTCGCGGTGGGCGCGGCCCGGGTGCAGGACGGCGGCGAAGTAGTCGAGGTTCTGGCGGACGGTGAGGTCGGTGTAGACGGAGGGCGCCTGGGTGACGTAGCCGATGCGGGGGCGCAGGGCCGGGTCTCCGGCGGGGTGGCCCAGGACGTCGAGGACGCCGGTGACCTTGGCCTGGGTGCCGACCACCGCCCGCATGAGGGTGGTCTTGCCGCAGCCCGAGGGGCCGAGGAGGCCGGTGATGCTGCCGGAGGGGACGGTGAAGTCGAGGGCGCGCAGGACGGTGCGGGCGCCTCGGACGACGGTGAGGCCGCGGGCCGCGATCGCCGAGGTCGGTGGCGGGGGTGCGCCCGGGGCGGGGTGCGTCGTGGGGGTGGCCGGTGCCGCCCCCGGTTCGTAATTCATCATGCGATGAATTATTCGCCCGACAGGACTGCCCGTCAAGAAGGAGGGCACACCGATCCCCCCGTCCGGCCAGGGGCGTCCCCCGTGTGGGAGGCCGGGCGGGGTCGTGCTGCGTACCGCGGGGCTCAGCCGCGTACCGCTGTGCTCAGCGAGGGCCACCCCCTCGCGACGACGTCCGGGCCGTCCCCGGTCCCGGCCCCGAGGAGGAGATCCGCGAGGGCGTCGCCGATCCCGGTGGAGTGCTGGAGCCCTCGGGCGCCGCTCCCGCCCGCGACCATCAGACGGGAGTCGCCGTCCGGAGTGCCGAGAACGAAAGGCGCGTCCGGAGTGCGGGTCGTCCAGGACGCCGCGGCCCGGGCGGGCAGCCGGCGCAGTCCCGGCAGCTTCGCGGGAAGCAGTTTCGCGAGGGCGGACCAGTCCTCGTACCGGACGGCCGGGTCGACGTCGTCGGGGTCCGTCGGCTTGGCAGCCGTCCCGTGGTCCTCCAGGCTCAGCCTGATGTCCTGGTCACCCTCGGACCCGCTGCCGTGCAGGACCCGGCCGTCGTCGAACTCGCGGACGAAGACGGGGAACTCCTCCGAGGAGAAGCCCGCGTCCGGTTCGAGCGGGCGGAACCAGGTGACCGGCGCGCGGTACGTCTCCAGCGCGACGTCGGGGACCAGCGACGACAGCCAGGGGCCGGCTGTCACCACGACCTGCCGTACCCGGATGTCCCGCTGGGCCGAGCGCAGCACGACGCCGCCGGGGACGAAGTCGATCGCCGTGATGCGGCTGTACTCGAAGACCCGGGCTCCCGCTGCCCGGGCGGCGGAGACCGCGGCGTGGACAGCGGCCTCCGGACGGAGCAGTCCGGCGGACGGCTCCCACACGCCGATGTGGTGGTCGGGGACCCCGGTGTGGCGCGGGTACTGGAAGCGGAGCGCCCGGGCGGAGAAGGTACGGACATCGATGTCGTGATCGCGTGCCGTCCGCAGGGCGCCGCCTGCCGTCGGGCCGTCCTGCGGGCCGACCACGAGTCCACCGGAGGGGACGAACAGCTGCGTGCGCGCGGTGTCCTCCAGTTCCGCCCACAGTTCCCGTGAACGGCGGGCCAGCGCGACGAGTCCCGGCTGCTCGGAGCAGCTGAGCCGGAACATGGTGGAGCCTGCCTGCCGCGAGTCTCCGCCCCGGCCCACGGCGGTCTGGTCGAAGCCGAGGACGTCGACGCCCCGGGCGGCCAGGCGCCACAGAGCGGAGGCCCCCCACGCACCGAGTCCGACGACGGCCGCCTCCGCATCCCACCGAGTCATGTCCTGATACTCCTGTCCCTGCTGTCCACGGTGCCTGGGATGCAGACCATCACCGTCTCGCCGTTCGGGGCGTGAGTAACCGGTACTCAGCTTCCGGAACCCGTTGCCGTACCGCCCGCCGCCCCCGGAGGCATTGGGCGGGCGGGAGCGAGGAGCGGCGCGGCGCGGCGCGCGGAGAAGACCGGGGTTTGAGTACCTGGGTACTCACGATGCGGACCACGAGGACGTGATGGCCTCGGTGATGCGGCACCGTGCAGGCCGCGCGGACCGGTGGAGGCTGTGATGCAGTTCCGTGTACTGGGTGCCCCTGAGATCTACGACGATGTCAGGCGGCGGAGCATTCCGTTGAACAGCCCAAAGCAGCGTGTGCTGCTCGGCGTGCTCCTGGTGCGTATGGACTCCGTGGTTCCCACGGACACACTGATCAACGAACTGTGGGGGCGCAACGCCCCCGACAAGGCGATCAACGCCCTTCAGGCGCACGTCTCACGGTTGCGCCAGCAGCTGATCGAGGCGGAACCCCCGCGGGCGAACACTCCCCGCCTCATCGCGCGCGGCTCCGGCTATCTGCTCCAGGCTCGGCCCGAGGAGCTCGACAGCGTGCAGTTCCGGTTGCAGACGACGCGGGCGCGACGGCAGCTGGCGACGGACGCGGAGGCCGCCGCCGCCCTGCTGCGCAGGGCGCTCGGGCTGTGGCGCGGACCGGCGCTGGACGGCGGTTCGCACGGTCCGCTGTGCGCGGGAGTCGCGGCCCGGCTGGAGGAGGAGCGCCTGCTGGCCGTGGAGGACCTGTGCGAGGCCTCCATCCGGCTCGGGCGGCACCGCCAGGTGGTCGGCCGGCTGGAGGAACTGGTTTCCCTGCATCCTCAGCGGGACCGCTTCCGCGAGCAGTTGGCGGTCGCGCTCCAGCAGGGCGGTGCGCCGACCGTCCGGAGGCTGCGCGCTCCGGAGGGCGACCGGGGCGCGCTCGGTTCCGCCGTACGGCAGATATACGAGGCCGGTCATGGCCGGGGTGGCCCCTGGGCGCTGGAGCACGCCGAGGAGGAAGGCGTCGGGGACCACGCGCACCCGCGCGAGGAGGGGGACGACCTGGAACTGGTGCGGCTGCGCCGCCGGGTGGAGCAGCTGTCCGCCGAGCAGCGTTCGATGCGGGCCGACCTGGACCGGCTGACCGCCTTGGTGGAGCGGGGAGGTGCGGCCCAGCGGCGGGACTCCGCCTGAGGGGCACCGGCATCCGGGCCCGCCGGTGTTCGGTCCGCGGGCCTCTCGTCAGGCTGTCAATGACGTGTCAGGTATGCCCTCGCGACCGGCTGATCGGACGGTTGGCGCTCCTAAAATGCGGATCGCCGAAGAATCGCGTGAATAGCGGAGAGGAAATTCCCGTGGCCGTACTGCATGAGACTCATCGGGGCGCCGGAAGCCCTGATCAGCTGTGGAAGGCGCTGTTGGACATCGAGGCGTTCCCCTCGTACATGGGAGGCGTCAACGAGGTCGAGATAACCGGCGAGAAGGACGGCGTCCGCGAAAGCAGCTGGATCGTCGAGCTCAAGGGCTCCGAGATGGAGTGGGAGCAGGAGGACGTCATCGATGCCGAGCGGCGGCGGGTCGAGTTTCGGCAGGTGGAGGGCGATCTCGCGCTCTACGAAGGGTACTGGCAGGTCGTTGAGGATGCGGAGGGGACCGGTCTCGAATTGAAGGTGGAATTCGACATCGGCCTGCCGATGGTCGCCGAAATGATTCACCCCGCAGTGGCCAAGGCGCTTGAGGGCTACCAGCGGGACATCATCGGCCAGAGCGTCCAGGGGGAAATCCATGAATGAACTTCGTGCGGACGATGCCAAGGCAACCTTCCGACGAGTGAAGAAGCACTTCTCCCCCGCTCTTTCGGTGGCCGGGAAGTTCAGCGGGCAGGGCGCCGTCGAGGCCTCCTCGGACGGCTGTCGGATGACGTTGTCGGACGGCCGTTCCGTGCTGGACTTCGGCTCGTACGCCGTGGCTCTGCTCGGGCACCGCAACCCGGCTGTCGTCGACGCGGTACGGGCGCAGTTGGACGTCCTGCCCACCTCCACCCGGACGGTGCAGAACCCGGCGGCCCCGCTGGCCGCGGAGAAGCTGACCGAGTACCTGGGCGGAACGCTCAACCGGGTCTACTTCGGGTGCGGCGGCGCCGACGCCGTGGAGGTCGCGTTGAAGCTCGCCCGGCTGGCGACCGGCCGCACCACGGTCGTGGCCGTCGAGGGCGCGTTCCACGGAAAGACCCTCGGGGCGCTCTCGCTGACCCACAACGACAGGTTCCGCACCGGACTGGAGCCGTTGCTGCGGGACGTCGTGCATGTCTCGCCCGACGACCCCGCGGCGGTGGCCCGGGTCATCGCCGAGAGGGACGTCGCGGCCGTCTTCTTCGAGCCGGTGCAGGCCGAGAACGGCGTGCGGATCCTGGACGAGGCCGTTCTGGCGCGCTGGTGCCAGGACGCCCGGGAACACGGCGCGTTCATCGTGTCGGACGAGATCCAGGTGGGGCTGCGGCGCTGCGGCGCACGGTCGCCGTCGCTGGAGGCCGGTCTGCCGGTGGACGCCGTCCTGCTCGGCAAGCCGCTCGGCGGCGGAGTGGTGCCGGTGTCGGCGGCTGTCGGCAACGACCGGCTGTTCGCACCGCTGCTGGCCGACCCGATGCTGCACACCGCGACGTTCAGTGGCCACCCCCTGGGTACGGGCGTGATCCCCACGGCGCTGGCCGCCATCGAGGAGCACACCGGGAACGGCGAGCGGATCGCCGCGGCGCTGTCCGCCGGTCTGGCCGAGATCGAGGACCGCCATGCCGACGTGGTGGCCGGGACACGCGGCCGGGGACTGCTGTGGGGCATCGACTTCACCACGGCCGAGATCTCCGGCAACGTGCTGGCGGCCCTGGCCGGCAGCGGTCTCGTCATCTCCCCCTGCATCAGCCGTCCGACCACGCTGCGGCTGCTGCCTCCGATCATCGCGTCGGACGAAGACGTGAAAGAGGCCCTGTCACTGCTCAGCGGGGCGATAGCCCAGGCCACCGGCGGCTGAGACCGCTCTCCGACGTCGTACGGATCCGGGGACCGGGTCCCGGGAAAGGAACGAAGAAGACTGATGACTCCGCCCACGTATGCGGGAATCGCCGAGGAGTTCGCGGAGGATGTCGTGCTCGCCGACGACATCACCGGTTTCGAGGCGAAGGACCCGGTCACGGTCTCCGAGGTGCTGCTCACCGGCGCCACCGGATTCCTCGGGAGCTTTCTGCTGAAGGACCTGCTGGCGCGCGGACTGACCGTGCACTGCCTGGTACGGGCCGCCGACGCCGAGGCGGGTCTCGCGCGGCTGCGCAAGACGCTCGGCGGCTACGAGGTGCTGGACCAGGTGGACCTCTCTCGCGTCCGGGTCGTGACCGGGGACGTCACACGCCCCCGGCTCGGCATGGAGGAGGCGGTGTACGCGGAGCTGGCCGCGCGCATCGGCGCGATCTACCACTCCGCGGCCAAGGTCAACTTCCTCACCCTCTACAAGTGGCTGCGGAAGCCGACGGTGGACGCGACCCATGAGGTCCTGCGGCTGGCGTGCGCCTCCGGCGCCACCCTGCACCACGTCTCGACGACCGGCATCTTCGAGCCCAAGGAGCACGAGACCCCCCGGAAGGAGTCGGACCCGACCGGGCCCCCCGAGTCCCTGTCCCTCGGATACACCAAGAGCAAGTGGGTGGCCGAGCAGTTGGTGCAGGAGGCCCACCGCCGCGGGGTGCCGGTGACCGTCCACCGGCCGGGGCAGGTGTGGGGCGATTCGACCACCGGGGCCTGCCAGCCGAACGACTTCGTGTGGCGGTTCATCAAGGGGTCGATCCAGGCGGGCGTGTATCCGCGGCGGTTCGGGCTGGACATGAACATGGTGCCGGTCGACTACGTCAGCGCCGCGCTGGTCGCCGCCTCCCGCGACGCCCGGTCGACCGGGCAGGTGTTTCACCAGGTGAGCGCGCGTTCGCTGGATTCGGACCGGATCCTCGAACTCGTCCGCGGCGCGGGGTACGAGATCAGGGAGGTCAGCATCCTGAAGTGGATGAAGGCGGTCTCGGCCGATGTGCAGAACTCGATGTTTCCCCTCATGCGCCTGATCGTGGACCTGGAGAGGTTCGAGGCGGCCGAGTTCTCCGACGAGGCCACACGCGCTTTCCTGAGCGGCTCCGGAGTCGTCCGCCCGGAGATCGACGAGGCGTTGTTCGCCACCTATGTCTCCTACTTCGTCCGCCAGGGCACGCTGCCCGAACCGGTGGCGGCCACCGCCGGGGCGGGCTGACGGCCCGAGCCGGGAGCCGGGACGGGCCGAAGGGCGGTGGCCGACGGAAATCCTCGTCGGCCACCGCCCTTCGCCCGCCGCCCCGGAGGCCTCGACGCCTCCGGGGCGGTCACCCGGCCGGCAGCCTGACGCCGCGCATCGGCGCCTCCTGTCCCTGGGAGCGGTGCAGTGCCTGACGCTCCGTGATGCCCAGCTTGTGGTAGATGCGGTGCAAGTGGTTCTCGACCGTCCGCACCGACACGACCAGCCGGAGCGCTATGTCGCGGTTGGACATCCCCGTGGCGGCGAGCGCGGCCACTTCCCGTTCGCGCGGGGTGAGCGGGGCCATGTCGCCGCGGTTCTCGTTCACGATCCAGGGCGGAGGGGAGAACGTACCGCCGCGGAGCAGGTCCTCGCAGGTGGCCCATGCCTCCCGGCCCTTGCGGCGCTGTCCGGCGGCCCGGTGGGCGCGGGCGGCCTGGGCCGCCGCCTCGGCGGCGAGCGGCAGGGCGCCCATCTCCCCGAACTGCCGGGAGACCTTGGTGAGTGCGTTCCCGTCGGCCTCCGCCAGCGCCTGGATGTGATCGGACATCACGCGGGCGGTGGCGCCGCCGCACCGGGCGGCGAACTGCCGGGCCCGGGAGCGGAAGCGGTAGGAGGCGTTCTCCTTGACCCGGGCGACCAGGTGCAGGGCCGCCAGGGCGGTGGGCGTACGTCCTCCGGCCTCCGCGCGGTCGGCGAGGTCGAGGGCGGCGGAGGCGGCTCCGGAGTAGTCGCCGGTGTGGGCGAGGATCAGGGCCCGGTCGTAGGCGATCTCGTCGTCGGCGATCGGGTGGGAGACGGCTTCGCGCTGTACGGTACGGGCTTCGACCAGCGCGCGGAGCGCCTCCGCCTGCTGCCCCGACTCGGCCAGTGCGCCGCCCAGCTGGGCGAGCGTCCACGCGCGGGTGACCGGCCATTCGTGGCCGGTGTCCAGGGCCACCGCCTGACGCAACTGTGCCACCGCCCGCTGGGGCTCGCCGCGGAGCCGCAGCAGCCGGGCGCGGGCCAGAACGGTCTGGAGCAGCACCGGCCAGCGGTCGGCGTCGTCGTAGCGGCGCGCCGTGTCCAACACGTCCTCGGCCTCCCTGAGGTTGCCCGTGTGCCACAGGCACCGGGCCGCGAGGGCGACCAGCAGGGCCGCCGCCTCACCGTCCCCGTCGGAGGAGGGGCCCCGGTGGCGGCCGATCAGTTCCAGCGCGCCTGCCGCGTCGCCGAGTTCGGACCGGGCGAGCGCCATCACCGGGACCAGGGCCTGGGTGACGGCCTGTTGGGCGTCCCCCGCCCGCAGGACGGCTTCACCGATCTCGACGGCGTCGCGCAGCCGGTCGGACATCACGGCGATCAGGGCGCGGCTGCCGTGCAGCACTCCCGCCTGCCCCGGCCCGACAGCGGCGACGGCACGGTCCAGCACCGCACCGGCGTCCTTGACCCGCCGCAGCCGCCAGGCCAGGTTGACCACGCGGGCGTGGACGGCGGCGACGTATTCCGTCTGGGGTATGTCCACCGCGGCGCTCAGGGCCGTGTCGAAGACCGCTTCGGCCTCCTCGTGCCGCCCCTTGCCGATGAAGACCTCCCCGAGGAGCAGTGCGGCACGGAGGGATTCTCTGGGAGCGTCCGAGCCTTGGATCGCGTGCGCCACCATGCGGCACACGGCCTCCGGGCCCTCACCGAAGTCGGAGACGGGGGTGCTGTGCGGCGGCGGCTTTTCCTGGCCGGTGACGCGCAGGGCGAGCAGGCAGAGTCGCTCGGCGAGTTCGTGCATCCGCTGCCGGACCGCGGTGCGTGCGGCGACGAGCAGCTGCTCGCGCTCCGGCAGCAGCCCGGCCTCGATCCGCAGCGAGACGATGCGCAGGATGTCCTCGGGGAGCCGCGCCCCCATGCGCTCCATCGCGTCCGCCACCTGCCGGCGGAGCCGTTGCGCGGTGAGGTCGGACATCCGGGAGGCGACCACCACCCGGCTGAGCGGAACGGCCAGTCGCAGTTCTACGCGCGTACCGTTGTAGCGGACGGCCACGATGCCGCGCAGATCCAGCGACTCCGCCGCGTGTGCGAGTCCGGACGCCGCGACGATGTCCATCTCCAGTGGCTCGGCGACGGCCAGCGTATGGACCAGTTCGCGCTCTTCGAGGCTGAGGTCGCGCAGTCCGAGGCGGATGAGTTCGGACAGCCGGCGGCTGGGGGGATGGGTGAGCCCTTCCCACAACCAGACCCCGTCGACGCAGCGCAGCGACTTCTTCTCGACGGCGTGGTCGACGAGTTCCCGCAGCACCAGCGCGTTGCCGTGCGTGGCGGACCACAGGCGCTCCAGGGTGGCCGCGTCCGTGTGGCCGCCGAGCCGGGCGTGCAGGACGTCCCGGAGCTGCGCACGGTCGAACGGGGCCACCTCGACGTGGTCGATGAGGCGGTCCACCCAGAGCTTGTCGATTCCGGCGGGCGTGTGAACGTCCTTGCGGCTGGTGGCGAGCACGCTGATGCGGCCCGCCGCCACCAGCCGGTGGAGCTGGTGGCCGGACGCGTCGTCGACGAGGTGGGCGTCGTCGATGCCGACGAGTGGGCGGTCGGCCGCCGAGCCGCTCAGGTGCGCGGGTTCGATCGAGGCGAGGCATTCGCCGAGTGATCCGTATCCCTTCGCGCGGGCGCCGCTGCTCCAGCTCGCGATTCCGACGGAAAGGACGGTACGGCCGATGTCGGCGGCCCGCTCCAGGGCAGTGGCGAGAAGGAGGCTTTTCCCCACTCCCGTTCCGCCCACCAGAAGCGCTCCGCCGCCGCGCTCAAGAGCACGCTCTACATCTTTGAGCTCGGCCTGTCTACCAGTTATCGGCCATGAGAAGAGAACTTCTGTTGACATCTGGATGCATGCCCCCGCAGGAAGAATGTCAGCACTCTCAGATAAACGCCCCGAAGCCCCTTGGCCTGCCCCCTGTGTCTGCCGCGTAAACGCTGCATTACACGTTGCCCGGACATGGCCGAGAAGACCTTGTCCGCAGCTTCAAGCCAAGCAACTTCACGGTCAAAATCTGACCATCGGAACTAACGGATTCGGTCAAGTATAGACCGGCACCTTGAAAGTGGAGCTGACAGCAAACTGGCAGGGTCACGAGATCTCAAGTTGCCTGATAAACAGGCTGCCGACCGCCGGAGGGAACTCGGACAGGCAATACCGACCGGCAATTCTTACTTCGTCCCGGCGGGCTGTTACCGGAAACTTCCCGCCCCTTGTCTCTCATGGTCATATGCCAGAACGGATGTCGCGCCGGGCCCTCGGAGAACACTCGCCCCCGGTGCCGGAGGGCGACCGGGGGCGAGGGGTTCGGGGCCCGGCCGTCAGGCCGGCCGGGCGGCCAGCCGCCAGCGCCGGGCGCGGCTGCGCTGCGCCCAGAAGAACGCGTACCGGCCTTCGCGTGCCATGAGGTCGTCGTGGGTGCCGTGTTCCACGATCCGTCCGTCGTCCAGCAGCAGGATCTGGTCGGCCGCCGCCACGGTCTGCAACCGGTGCGCGATGACCAGGAGCGTCCGCCCCTCCGTCAGGTGGCCCAGCGCCTCCTGCACCGCCCGCTCGTTCTCCGGGTCGAGCGACGCGGTCGCCTCGTCCAGCAGCACCACCGGCGCGTTCTTCAGGATCGCCCGGGCGATGGAGACCCGCTGGCGCTCACCGCCGGAGAGCAGCGCTCCGCCTTCGCCGACCTTGGTGTCCCAGCCCAGCGGCAGCCGGAGCGCGATCTCCTCGACCCGGGCGAGCCGGCCCGCCTCGCGGACCTCTTCGTCGCCGGCCCCGGGGCGGCCCAGCCGGATGTTCTCCAGGATCGTTCCCTCGAAGAGGTAGACGTCCTGGAAGACCACGGAGATCTTCGACATCAACACCTCCGGGTCGATCTCCCGGACGTCCACCCCGCCCATCCGCACGACGCCGCCGTCCACGTCCCAGAACCGGGGGATCAGCTTGCTGACCGTGGTCTTGCCCGAGCCGGACGGCCCGACCAGGGCCGTCATCGTGCCTTCCGGAAGCTTCAGCGACACCCCCGACAGCACCTGGCTGCCGTCGTAGCCGAAGTCCACGTCCTCGAACTCGATGTCGTGGCCCCGCGGCGTGAGCGGATGGGCGGTCTGCGGCAGCCGGGGCTCGGCCAGCAGCTCGGCGATCCGGTCGAGGGCCGCCCGCGCGGTGCGCAGGGTGGATCCCAGGACCGCGGCCTCCGCGATCGGCTCGGTGAAGCGCGCCGCGAGCACCAGGATCGCCAGCAGCTTGGCGACGTCCAGCCCGCCGTCCAGCGCCAGGTAGGTGCCGGTCACCAGGATCACCGTGAACGCGGCCTGGACCACCAGGGCAAAGCTGACCAGCCCGGGAACCCCGGTCATCAGCACCCGCCGGGACGCCTCGTGCTGCGTCTCCAGCGCGGCGTCCAGCCCCTGGCCGCCGGAACCCTCCGCGTTACGCCCGAACACCCGCAACACCGGCTGGAGTTGAGCGAACTCGACGACCTTTCCGCCGGTGACCGCCCGGGCGGCGTAGCGGGCTTCGTCCGCGGAGCGGGTGAGACCGGCGCTCCAGCGGTAGACCACGACGATCAGCGGCACCGTGAGCGTCGCCGCGAGGGCGAGCCGCCAGTCGAAGAAGTACATGATGACGACGACGGTGGCGGGGGTGACGAAGCTGGTGACCAGCGGCCTCAGCAGGTGGGCCGGTACGCCCATCACATCCATGACGCTCTTGGTGGCGAGCTGCCCGAGCCGGCCCACGCGCTCGGGCCCGAACCAGCCGAGCGGCAGCGAGGCCACCTGGTCGCCGATGCGGTTGTGCAGCATCCGCGACAGGGTGGCGCCGGCGTCGAAGCCGGTACGCAGGGAGTCGTAGTAGGCGATGCAGTAGAGGGCGGACACCCCGAGCAGCGTCCACAGCCACGGCCAGACGGAGTCCGGATCCGAGCCGAGCAGTGCTTCGAGGATGGGTACGAGCAGGGCGAAGGCGATGCCCTGGAGAACCGCGCAGACGACCAGCGCGGCGATCATCCTGCGGATGGGCCGGTTGTGCTCCGGTCCCACCAGCTTGAGCAGTTGGCTGATCATCGGCGGGTTCCTCCCGTTCGAGCGGCGGCCGGGTCCGGATCGCTCCGGCGCGGCTGCCAGACCGTGCTGCGTTCGTGCGCGTGCCACATCCGGGCGTACCGGCCTTCGCGGGCCACGAGTTCGGCGTGCGTGCCCGACTCGATGAGCTCCCCGTTCTCCAGGACCACGATCCGGTCCGCCTCGACGACGGTGGAGAGCCGGTGCGCGATCATCAGGACGATCTTGCCCCGGGTCAGCCCGGACAGGGCTTCCTGCACCTCCGCCTCGGACTGGGGGTCCGCGTAGGCGGCCGCCTCGTCCAGGACGATGATCGGGGTGTCCGCGAGCACCGCACGGGCGATGGAGACCCGCTGGGCCTGCCCGCCGGAGAACCGGGCGTCCTCGCCGACCACCGAGTCGTATCCGCGGGGCAGCGCCTCGATCACGTCGTGGACGCAGGCGGCACGGGCCGCGGCGATCACGTCCTCCCGGCTCGCGTCGGGCCGGGCCATGCGGATGTTGTCGGCCACCGAGGTCTGGGTGAGCCGGACGTCCTGGAAGACGAAGGCGACCCTGCGGTACAGGTCGTCCAGCGCGATGTCGCGGATGTCCACGCCGCCGATGGTGATGCTCCCGCCGGTCACGTCGCCGAACCTCGGCAGCAGGGTGGCCAGGGTGCTCTTGCCGGATCCGGAGGGGCCCACCAGCGCGGTGACCGTGCCGGGGGCGAGATCGAGGTCGATGCCGGAGAGGGCTTCCTTCTCCCCGTCGTAGCTGAACCTCACGCCCTGGTAGCTGACGTGGTTGCCGGAGGGGCTGAGCGGCTCCCGGGCCACGGGCAGTTCCTCGGCGTGCAGTACGTCGCCGACCCGTGCCGCGGCCGCTTTGGCGAACCGGAGTTCGTAACTGGCGTAGAAGAGCGCGAGCACCGGGGCGGTGAGGCCGACGCCCAGCAGGGCGAACGGCAGCAGGTCCACGCCGGCGAGCCCGCCTCCCGTGACGAGGAAGGCGCCTCCGGTGACGACCGCCAGCAGGACGGCGATGGGCGAGAGGACCATCTCCGCGACCGCCTTGGAACGGACGGTGGAACGGACCCAGGACAGGAAGAAGGCGGCGAAGTCGTCCGCCGCGTCCCGGAACTTCTGATGCGCCCGGTGGGTCTGGCCGAACGTCTTGACCACGGCGACGCCCTGGACGAACTCGACGGCACTGCCGTTGATCTCCCCCATGGCCCGGTCGTAGTCCGGCAGATGCTTGGCCATCTGCGCCATCGTGACGCTGTACAGGCCGAGCCCGACGACGAGCGGGGCGATCGTCACGAGCGTCATCCGCCAGTCGACCCAGAAGAGGTAGGCCAGCGAGACCACCGGGACGACGGTCGCCGACGTCATCTCCAGGATCGAGTGGGCGATCATGTGGTGCATCGCGTCCACGTCGTCCTGCACGGCCTTCTTCACGGTGCCGGAGTTGCGCTCCGAGAACCAGCCCAGCGGTACCCGGGCCAGCCGGGCCACCAGACTCCGGCGGATGTGCGACTGGAGTTCGTTGTCGGCGAAGTGCGACAGGGCTCCCGCCGCCAGCATGAAGGCGAGCCTGACGAGCAGGGCGCCGACGGCGACGGCCGTGATGGTCCACGCCCGGTCCGAGCGGTCGGCGTGGTCGCTCAGCAGCACCCGGCCGAGTTCGGCGATGGCGATGAAGGGGACGACCCCCGCGATCGCCGAGACCGTCTGAGCGGCCACGGCCAGCCGTAGCTTTCCTTTGATCGGGCGCAGGATCTCGCCCAGTACGGCCTCTTCCGTGGCCATCCCGTCCTCCATGACCTCAGTTAGACGCTGTCTAATGGATGTGATGAATGTACCCGACATTCGGCCCGAGCGGTCGGGCAAAGCCGGATTCCCGCGCCCCGCCGGGTGAAGTGACCCCGTTGAGGCGGCACTTCACCCGGCGGGCCGGTCGGTTCAGCTGCCCACGGGAACGCGCTCCCCGGCGGGCTTCTTCTCCGCGAGCGCCGCGTCGCCCTCCTTGATGCCGAAGCGCGCGTACACCTTCTGAAGGGGACCCGGAGCCCACCAACTGGCGCGCCCCATCAGCTTCATGACGGCCGGCACCAGCAGGATGCGGACCACCGCCACGTCCAGCAGGATGGCGATCACCATGCCGACGCCGAACAGGGTCATGGTGAGCACACCGCTGGTCGCCATCGCCGCGAGCGGCACGCACATCAGCAGGGCCGCGCTGACGATCAGCTTGCCGATGCTCTGGAGGCCGGTCGCCACGGCGGCGGTCGGGTCGCCGAGCTGGTCGTACTGTTCCCGGATCCGGGACACGAGGAAGACCTCGTAGTCCATGGAGAGGCCGAAGATCAGGGCGAACAGCATGATCGGCATGTTGGGTTCGATGTTGCCGGTCGGGTCGAACCCGATCAGGTCGGCCAGGTGCCCGTCCTGGAAGATCCAGACCAGGATGCCGAAGGTGGCCGACAAGGACAGCAGGTTCATGGCGATGGCCTTGAGCGGCAGCAGCACCGAGCCGAAGGCCAGGAAGAGCAGGATGTACGTCGCGATGGCGATGTACAGGAGCATCCACGGCAGTACGTCGCCGAGCGCGTCCAGCGTGTCGTCGAAGACCGCGGTCTCCCCGCCGAAGTACACCGTGGAGCCCGCCGGCCGCTCCACCGCACGCAGATCGTTCACCAGGTCGCGCGCCTCGGAGGAGACCGCCACCCCGTCGAAGCTGACGGAGACCCGGCCCGAGGTGCCTTCCGCCCCGCTGATCTGGGCGTCCTTCGCCCCGGGAACCTTCGCGAGCCGCTCGGCGTACGCCTGGAGCGCCGCACCCTGCTCCGGGGACTTCGCGTCGCCGGGGAGCTTCAGCAGGGCGTCGATGGACTTGACGCCGTCGCCCTCGAAGTCCCGCTCCATGATGTTGTGGACCTGGCGGCCCTCCGCGCTGTCGGGCAGCTGCCGCGCGTCGTTGGCGCCGAAGTCGATCCGCAGGAACGGCACCGCGAGCGCCAGCATCACCGCAAGGGCGACCACGGTGACGGCGACGGGACGGCGCATCAGACCGTGCGCCAGCCGGAACCAGGGGCCCTCGTCCTTCGCCGCCGGGGCCGAGGCGCTCTTCTTGCGGCGCAGGGAGAGCGCGTTGACCTTCGGGCCCATCACCGCGAGCGCGGCGGGCAGCGCGATGATCGAGAAGAAGACGGAGAGCACGACTGCCGCGACGCCGCCGTACGCCATGGACTTGAGGAAGGCGAAGGGGAAGAAGGTCATGCCGAACAGAGCGACCGCCACGGTGATGCCGGAGACCATGACGGTCCGGCCGGCGGTGGCGACCGTACGCGAGAGTGCTTCCTCGCCGGTGTGTCCGGCGTCCAGCTCCTCGCGGTAGCGGCTGACGATCAGCAGGCCGTAGTCGATGGCCACGGCCAGACCCAGAATCGTGACCAGGCTCATCGCGAACACCGACACGTCGGTGAACTGGGCGATGACCCTCAGCACCGCCATGGAGCCGAGGATGGACAGCCCTCCCACGAAGAGCGGGAGGCTGGCCGCGGCGAGTCCGCCGAAGACCACGACCAGCAGAATGAACAGGACCGGGAAGGAGAAGCCCTCGGCCACGGCGAGGTCCTCGCCGATCTGCTCACCGGCCTGGAAGCCGGTGGGGACGGGGCCGCCGCGGAAGGTCTCGTACCCCTCGACGTCCAGCTGGTCCTTGACCTTCTTGTACGACGCCTCCTTGGCGTTGTCGTCGCTGCCCTTCAGGTTCATCGCCACATAGGTGGCGTGCCGGTCCCGGCTGACCTGAGCGGGCATCTTGGTCATCCAGTAGTGCGCCGCACCGGTCACCGCGGACTCGGGCAGCGAGGAGATCTTGCCGACGACCGCCTCCTGGAAGGCGGGGTCGTCGACCGTCCTGTCCTTGCTGCGGTAGACCACGACCGCGTCCGGCGCGCGCTGCGGGAACGCCTCCTCGGCCAGGAGCGCCGCCTTGCGGCTCTCCGAGTTCGGGTCCTCGAAGCCCCCGGGCTTCATGTCGCCGAAGACGCCGAGGCCGTACACCCCCGAGAAGACAGCGAACACCAGTGTGAGGATCAGCAGCGGTTTGCGCCCCCGGTAAATGAAGCGCCCCAACGTCTCGAACATCCGAACTCCCTAGATCGCCTTGCCTGTTCGTCGTGTCACAGTCCCCAAGCTACGACGACAGTAACAGCGTTATCAATACGCGGCACGACGAATCGGGCGGGCCACCCGGGCCGGAGAGCACGGGTGCACACGCTCTGACCTGGTACTTTGCGCGAGTTAGACACTGTGCAAGATTTTCGGGCCGATGTCAGCCTCGTGTCAGCCCTTCGGGATTCAGCTCCTGCGTGGATCCATTCAAAACACCGTTGCGCTACATTGGGGTCATGGCCAGGCTCAAGACACATGACGAAGCTCTTCGCCTCAAGCTCATCAACCGCGCCGCCGCCACGGTCTTCGACCGCGGCACGGGCGCGCTGAGCCTGCGCAAGCTGGCTGCCGACGTGAAGACATCCACCACAGCGGTCTACTCCCTGTTCGGGAACAAGGCCGGGCTGCTCGACAGCCTGTACGAGGAGGCGGTCCGGCTGTTCATCGCCCGCCTGGGCACCGTCGACTCCTCCGACGACCCCTCGGCCGACGTCGTACGGCTCGGTATCGCCTACCGTGAGTACGCCCTCGCCAACCCTCATCTGTACGGGATCGTCTTCGCCGACCGCGGCGACTACGAACCGACGCCCGAACGGCGCAGCGAGGCCGGCTCGACCATCCAGCCGCTCGTGGACGCGGTGGTGCGGGGCCAGGCCGCCGGACAGTTCAAGGAAGGAACGGCCGAGGTCATCGCCCTGTCCTGCTGGGGCGCGGCCCACGGACTGGTCTCCCTGGAACTGTCCGGCAACGCCCCGCCGGGACTCGACATCGGGGCCGCCTACGAGGAGACCCTGCACGCCGTGGTCAGCGGCTGGTGTGCCCGCGCCGCGGATTCCGCGGCCCAGGCACCCCCCACGGCCTGAGGGCTAGGACCCGAGGGCGACGCCCTCTGCCAGGAGCACCTCGCGCCCGGCCCAGGAGCCCCGCCACTCCCCGGGTACCGCACTCCCGCGCACCAGGTCGATCCGCTGCGCCCCCGGGCTCAGCACCAGCCGCTCGATCGTGAGCGTGCCCGCCGAATCCCGTTCGCGGGAGCGGTCCGTCTCACGCACGATCGTCTCGACGGCCGCGGGCGACAGCGTGTGAGCGGGCGGGAAAGGCGTCGTCCACAGGTCCGCCGGCGCCACCGGGCGGAGGGCGAACCCTCCCGCGTCGCCGGGCTCCGGCCGCTCCTCCCGGAACACCACCCCGGCCCAGTCCAGCCACCCGGTGTCCGGCCCGGCCGGTTCCGCCGGTTCCGCCGGCTCCGGACGGGCGCCGGGCGCCGCGGCGGGAAGCGAGGCGGGCTCGGGCCCGTACACGAGGGTGGCGCTCGCCACCTGCTCACCGGCAGGGTCACGCACCGTGACGTCCACCTGCCATACGCCGTCCCGCCGCACGCCCTCGGCCTCCCGGTGCAGCACCAGGCACCCACCGGTGATCCGGAGGCCGGCCAGGCGTACCGCGAACCGGTGCACCTCCCGCAGGTGCAGCAGGGGCCAGCCCTCCGGCACCACCCAGTCGCCCGCGGCCACCACATGCTCCAGTACGACACCCACGGGGACGGCCGGCAGACCTTCGATCCGCAGGTCCGTCAGGCAGGGATGCGCTCCGGCCTCCAGCGTCCACCGCGTGCGCATCGAGCGGAACAGCGCGTACTCCTCGACCTCGCCGAGGTGGTGGTCCAGCGCATGGAGCCGGGGCAGGTCCGGGTGGCCGGTCAGCATGCCGAAGCCCCGCAGCTGCCCCGGCGCCAGAACGGCCCCGATCCGGCCCAGGAAGACCGCTTCGTCGGTGTGCCCGGAAGCGATCTCCTCGGCCCAGCGGCGAGCGCCCTCCGCCGGGTCGAGTGTCGAGACGTACCGGACGGCCGCGGAGTAGTTGGCGATGACGCCGAGACGTTCCCAGGTCGGCCAGCAGAGGGTCTGCACCGGCAGCCCGAGATCGTCGCGGGCCCAGAACCCGAGCCGGGCCAGCGCCTCGTTGCCCGCCGCGTAGTCGATCTGGCCGACCATTCCGCCCATCCGGCCGGCCAGTGATCCGACATTGCTCAGCAGCTTCAGCGCGGCCCGCCGTTCGGGCCGGGCGAGGACCGCACGGACCAGCTGGACGAAGCCGGTCACCTTGACGTCCACCGTGCCGACCACGGACGCGGCGGACTTGCGGTCGAAGCGGGCGGGCTCGTCGATACCGGCGTTGTGCACCACGTACTGCGGGCCGTCGCCGAGCGCGGCGAAGACGCTCTCCACCTGCTCGGCGTCCGTGCAGTCGCACCGCAGATACGTGATGCGCAGCCCGTCCTCGGCCGCCCGCCGCAGATTGCCGAGGACCGTACGGGCCTCGTCGGCCCGCCGGACCTCCCGGCGCAGCTCCGCCAGATCGCCCGGGGTGCGCGCCCGGGACATCCGACGCCGCCGCCACAGTGCGAACGCCCCGTCGTCCAGGAAGGCGGTCTCTCCCTCCTCCGGCAGCTCACCGCGGCCGGTGACCACGACGCGGCAGCCGAAGGTCTCGGCGAACGAGCGGGCGGCGGCGAACCCGACCCCGCGCGCGCCACCGGTGATCAGCACCGTGTCCTCGGGACCGGGCGGCCGGGAGCCCGGCGGGCAGTCGGGCGCCGGGCGCCCGGCCAGCACATGGCGTACGCCGTCGCGGTAGCCGACCTCGAACTGGGCGGGCGCCACGAACTCCCGCTCGACCGCGTCCGCGACCGCCGTCGCGTCGGCCCGGTCCAGGTCGACCACCACCACGCCCGCCGCGGGGAGTTCCCGCGGCAGGCACTTGGCGAGTCCGGCCCAGATGCCGCCCAGCGGCTGCGGCACGCGGCCCGGTCCGTGGCCGGCGAGACCGCCGAGGTGGGTCACGGCCAGATACACATGGCGGCCGAAGCGCGCTTCCTCGCTCCAGCGGCCGTATGCGGCCTGAATCGCCTCGGTGGTGCGCGCGAGCGCGGACCGCCAGTCGGTGTCGCCCAGTTCGTACGTCCGGCCCGTCAGATTGAGATCGACGATGCCGTCCCAGCCCTCGGCGGTCAGCGGCGTGCCGGGGTCCGAGCGTACGACCAGCGCGCCCCGCTCCCCGAGCTCCCCGGCGACGGCGGCCACCAGGGCGGCCGACTCGCCGACCAGCAGGATCCGCCGCCCCGCCAGCGGGCGGTCTGCGGCGGTGCCGGGGTGCGGGACGGGGACGGCTTCCCAGACGAACCGGCCCACCGGGCGCACGAACGCGTCCGGGTCGAAGGAGGAGAGGTGCGGTCGGAGCGCCGGCAGGCCGGTCGTCTCCGCGGCGCCGCCGGAAGCCGTCATCGGGTACGCTCCCGGACCTGCACGCGCATCCCGCCCTTGGGGAACAGCGTGATGAACGCGCCGCCGCGGACCGCTTCCCGCTCCACCGAGACCTCGTACCGGCCGAAGACCGCCGCGACCGTCTGCTGGAGCAGCGCGAGTCCCATGCGCTTGCCGATGCACTGGCGCCGTCCGCCTCCGAACGGCAGGTAGGCCGAGCGGTCCCGATCGGCCGGGGCCCCCGGCCGGAAGCGTTCGGGGTCGAACCGTTCGGGTTCCTCCCACTGCTCGGGGTTGTAGTGCGCCCCGTACACGGAGACGAGCAGCGGGGTGCCCGCGGGGATGCTGTGACCGGCCAGGACGTCGTCCTCGATCGCCTCACGGGTGAACTGCCACACCGGCGGGTGCATCCGGAGGCTCTCGTCCACCGCCATCGCGGTGTAGGTGAGGCCGTCCAGCCCGTCGGCGGTCGGCGGGCGGCCGCCCAGCACCCGGTCGGTCTCCTCCACCAGCCGCTCGCGTACCTCGGGGTGGCGGGCGACTTCGTACACCGTCCAGGTCAGCGACAGCGCTGTCGTCTCGACGCCCGCCAGGAAGAGGGTGACCAGGTCGGCCCAGAGCGCGTCGTCCGGCAGGTCCGACTCGCGGATGAGCGTGGCGACCTCGCCGCCGACGCCGAGGTCCACGTCCCGGGCCGCCTCGGCGACGACCCGCTCCAGGGTCCGCCGGGCCCGAGCGACGCGGCGGCGGTAGGGGGTGGGGAGGAACGACGGGATCGCCTTGTCCACCGAGCCGACGTTCTTGAAGATCGCTTCGAGGGCGACCGTGACCGCCGCCGCGAACTCGCCGCCGTCCTGCGAGAGGTCCTTGCCCACCAGAGCGATCCCCATCACTCGGGAGGTCAGCCTCATCGCCTCCGCGAAGAGGTCGAACGGCTCTCCGGTGCGGGCGTGTTCGGCGAACCGGTCGAGCAGCGCGGCGACCGCCTCGTCGCTGTGCACGCCCCGGGCGGCGATGGCGTTCGGGGTGAACGCCGAGTTGACGGCCTTGCGGTGAACGCGCCAGTCCCCGTCGTCCAGGGTCAGCAGCCCGCGTCCCATGAACAGTTCGAACGCCTCGTAGTAGGCGCCGCGCGCGTAGTTGTCGGCGTTGCCCTGGAGCACCCGGCGGATTCCGTCGGGTGCGGAGATCTGCACGGTCGGGTTGTGCGGCAGGATCGGCAGCTTCACGACGGTGCCGTGGTCGCGCTGGGCGCGCA
The DNA here is from genome assembly GCF_001687325.1 of Streptomyces sp. PTY087I2. Classification (GTDB taxonomy): domain Bacteria; phylum Actinomycetota; class Actinomycetes; order Streptomycetales; family Streptomycetaceae; genus Streptomyces. Next base: position 22,473 of record NZ_LZRD01000014.1, read on the forward strand.
GCGAGTAGCCGGGCGGATCGGCGGCGTACGCGATCGTGGAGACGACCGGCGAGGAGCGCGGGAATCTCGTCGGCCCCTCGACCGGTTTCGCCCGGGCGCCGGTCACCGGGCAGGCGCCGGCTTCCGGGGCCGCGGGGCCGGTGGCGACGCCGTCGGGCGTGTCGGTCATGGTGTGGTCTCCTCGGCAGGGTTGCGGCGTCCGCGGTACTCGCCGGTGGTCTGGTTCACATGGCCGAGCACGGCTCCGGTCATGTCCTTGATCTGTAGGACGACGTCCCCGGCCGCGGTGACCGCGACCGACCGGTTCTCCTCGGCGCTCTCCAGATCCAGGCGTGCGGGGAGGGAGTAGAGCTCGACCCGGGTACCGGCGGCGGCCAGGGAGGCGTCGGTGTGGCCGTCGTACAGGTCGATACGGCGGATGGTCCGCGGTACCGCGAGCGGGATCCAGTCGCCGTCGCTCCGGTTCAGAACCGAGGTCCGGGCCAGGCCGTCGAGCAGTACGGAGGGCACGACGAGGCCGGAGAACCACCGCTCGATGCCCGGCCGGTCCGGAACGTAGCGGGCGCGCCGGCCGTGCGGGTGGGCGCGGGTGTCGCCGGTGGAGACGAAGACGCCGCTCAGCAGGACGGCGGGGTTGGGCAGGTGGTACGGGTCGGCCACCGGCTCGGCGCCCTGGTCGTCCCAGTGCTCCCAGCGCGGCGCGGTCACCGGTTCGTCCCGCAGCCGTACGCGGGCGGAGAAGTGGCGGCGGTCCTTGACGAGCAGTCGGCCTCCGGGGGCCAGCACGTCGCCCGTCACCTCGACGTCGACGACGGACTCGTGCCGCCCGCTCTCCACGAGGCGCGCGGTGATCTTCTTGGTCTCGCCGCGGCCGGGCCGGTAGACGCGCAGGAACGCGTCGAGCCGGATGTCCTCCAGCACGGCCGGGACCCGGCCGGGCACCAGGTGCATGGCGGCCTGCGCGGCGAGTTCGGGGACGAAGGTGCCGGGCAGGGTCGGGTAGCCGTTGACGACGTGCTCGCGCAGATAGGCGTCCCGCTCCAGGGAGAAGGTGCGCACCACGGTGAGCCGGCCGGCGCCGCGGTCGACGATGTCGTCGACGAAGAAGTCGGGCGGCGCCGGGCGCACGGGGGCCGGGGAAGAGGCGGCCCGGCCGGAGGCGGGGGCCGGGTCCGGGGCGGGGGCACGGCAGAAGTCCAGGTAGCCGGGGGCCGCCCGTTCCATGGTCGCCCGTTCCGCGTCCCCGAACAGCACGGTGAGCGGGGCCGGTTCGGCCTGGTCGATCTCGTGCAGGAAGTGGCCGATGCCCTCCGGCGTGGGCATGGCGGTGAACTGCGCGCTCTTCGCCAGGAACCTCCGCATGATCGGGGTCGCCCCGAGGCCGACGTCGCGCCACAGCGTCCAGCCGATGGTGAACTCGCCCGTGCCCCGGGCCGCGCTGTACGCGGCGGCGGTGTTGAGGTAGTCGTTCGCCGATCCGTAGTCGGTCTCGCCGTTCTGTCCGGTGAAGCCGACGAAGGAGCCGAAGTTGCACCAGCGGCGGGGCTGCCGGTCGCCGAACGCGGCCTTGAGGTTGGTGTGGGTGCGTACCTTCAGATCACGGACGGCACGGAAGTCGGCGAGGCTCTTCTTGGCCACGGAGGCGGCCCGGTTGGTGCCCGCGACGTTGAGCAGCAGGTCGACGCCGTCCCGCTCCACCGACTCGATCCGCGCGACGGCCTCCCGTACGGCATCCGGATCGCGGAGATCACAGGCGTGGTAGGTCACCCGGTCCGCACCGCAGATCTCCTCGAGCGTGCGCACGGTGGTGCGTACCTCGGCGGCGGCGGCCAGCCGGTCGTAGGCAGCGTTGGCCTCCCGTACGGTGAGCCGGTCCGGCCCGGTGCTGTGCGTCCGGATGAACTCCTGCCGCCCGATGGCCTCTTCGGGCTCTCCGGTGCCGAGCGGCGTGGAGCCGATGATGTGGAAGCGCGGCCGGTCCCGGCGGGCCAGCGCCGTGAGGAGCGTCGCCCCGATGCCCCGGCCGCCACCCGCCGCGACGACGGTGCGCAGCGGTTCGGGGGATGCCGCGGCGGCTCCCGGGTCCCGGGTGGCCCGGAGCAGGAGGCGGACGCCGCCCGCGAACGCGACGACGGGCAGGAGCTGCGGGGCCAGGGACTCCGCCGAGGCGTCGGCCTCGGCGTCCGTCAGCGCGGCGGCCTCGTGGACGACCGCGACCACCGAGGAGTCCGGCCATTCCAGCGCCAGGCTCTTGGCGAACCCGGAGAACAGCCCGGCGCTCGGGTGCTGCACCCGGTCGGCGTCGATACCGCCCAGGATGACCAGGACGAACGACTCGGGCAGCGCGGGGAGCCCGGCGCAGGCCTTCGCGGTACGGAAGAGGGCGTCGTGCAGCCGCAGCAGCCGCTCGGAGGGGCCTTGGAGCTTGTCCTCCCGGGTCAGGTCGACCACGATACGGACATGGCGCGGGGCTGCGCGCCGGACGGCCTCCTCCAGCGCGTCCTGCTGGGACAGCGGCAACAGTGCCGTGTCCATGGGCAGTTCGCACGCGCCGAGCGCCGCCAGGTCGTACGTCAGCAGAGCGGTGGACGGCGGGAAGAACGGTGTCGGCGGGCCGGGTTCCCGGCGCGGCGCGGGGGCGAGACGCAGAACGTGCCGGTCCAGGAGCCGGGGCTCCGCGGGCTCCTCCTCGGCGGCGGGGCGGCGCAGCCGCAGGCTGTGGGCCGGACCGCCCGGCTCCGGGGCCCGCTCGATCACCACGGTGGCCGGTCCGGGCCCGGACCGCGCGAGGAAGGCGATCAGTTCCCGGGCGCCCTCGGCGCCCAGCAGGGTGGTTGCTCCCTGACGCGAGGGGCTCATGCCGCCACGCTCCTTTCCACGACGGCCAGCACGGGGAGGCCTCTCTCCTCGGCGAGCGACCTGCGGACCATGACGAACAGGAAGGCTCCCTCGGCGGGCCGCCGGCCCTGTTCGTCGTTCCAGCCGGGCAGGGCCGTGCCGTTGACGCCCGCGACCAGCGCGACGTCGATCTCCCGGAAATCGAGGTAGGAACCCGCCACGTCGAACGCCTCCAGCAGAGACGCCTCGCCGGCCTCGACCGTGATGTTGAGACCGCGCAGGTCGAAGTAGTTGGACAGCCGCGCCGCGATGACGTTGGGCATCGCCCCGGGGAAGGAGTCCTCGGTCGGCGCGGCGATCAGACCGGTGGCCCGTTCCTCCAGCCGGGTCGTGAACTTCTCCGTGCCGGGCTCGCCCGCTCCCGCCACGACATGGCGGATCTCGTCGAGGTAGGCGCGGGACTTGTAGAGCAGGGCGTTGCGGGTGGCCCCGGTGTGGCCGACCACGACCCCCGTGGTCCGGTGGTGGCTCAGGCACAGCTCCCGTACCGGCTCGTCCAGGGCCTGCATGCAGCGGATCATGGCGAGTTGGGTGCGGTCGGTGGTACGGGCGGTGGGCGGCGGCATCCGCAGTTCCTTGAACGGCGGTACGGGGTAGGCCATGCCGAACGAGGGCGCGAAGTCCTCGTCGCGGTCCCCCGTCGCCCAGGCCGCGACCTCCGCGGACGAAGGGCTGCCGGGCAGCTGGGAGGACCAGCCGACCACGACGAGGTCCTCGTCGAGCGGAGCGGGCAAGGCCGCAGGATGTCCGGTCCGGACCGCGCTGTGGTCCTCGGAGATGATCACGTGGGCGTTGGTGCCGCCGAACCCGAAGCCGGAGACCGCCGCGCGGCGCGGCCGGCCGCCGTCGGCGGGCCAGGGCACGGGCTTCCGCGGCACGGTGAGACCGGTCGCCCGCTCGGCCAGGGCGTCGGGCAGCCGGGAGAACCGGTACTGCGCGGGGATCGTGCCGTGGCGCAGTGCCAGCAGGGTGTGGATGACCGAGACCACTCCGGCCGCCCAGCCGCAGTGCCCCACGAGCGATTTGTTGGAGGTGACCTGCTGGACGCGGTCGCCCGAGTAGCGCTGGGCGAGGCTGGTGAACTCGGCCTCGTCGCCCGCGGGCGTGCCGGTGGCGTGGGCGACTATCCAGTCGATGTCGTCCGGGCCGAGCCCGCTGCGCTCGAACGCCCGCTCCACGGCCAGTTCCTGGCCCGCGGGGGCCGGTGCGTAGATGGCCTTGCCCCGGCCGTCGGCCGAGAGGCCGATCGCCGAGACGACGCCCAGGATCCGGTCCCCGTCGGCGCGGGCACGCGAGAGGCGCTTGAGCACGACGAGTCCGGCGCCGTCGGAGAACAGGGCTCCGTCCGCGTCGGCGTCCAGGGCGCGGACGGCCCCGCCCGTGGAAAGACCGTTCAGCTTGGCGAACAGGATCGAGCCGCTGGGGGCGAGGGCGAAGGAGCCCCCGCACACCGCCACGTCGCTGCGGCCCGAAAGAAGGTCGCGCACCCCGAGGTCCATCGCGTACAGCGAGGAGGAGCAGGCGGTGTCCACCATGTGCAGCCGGGTGCCCTCCGGCAGGATGCCGTCCATCGCGACCTGGCCGACGCGGTGCGGATGCCGCGCCTCCGCGGGCTCGCCGCCCCGGCCGAATCTCCGGCGCAGGGCGTCCCCGACCGGGCCGTGCACGGCCTCGTCGCCGTCCTCGGCGAGGGTCTCCAGCGCGTGGCCGAGCACATACGCCTCTTCGAGGTGCTGGCTGCCGTCGGGGGTGTAGCCGACGCAGAAGGAGAAGCGGTCGCCGTCCGCACGGCGCACGCCTTCGAGCGCCTGGTGGAGGCTGTGGCGCAGCCAGAGCGCGGTGTGGTCGAGTCCGGCGTCGGCGAGCCCTTCCGCCCGGAGCTTCTCGTGGGGGCGGAAGTCGGTGATGAAGCCGGAGCGGCGTTGGTAGGTCTTGTCGGGCGCCCGGCGGTCCTCGGCGTGGAAGCGCGAGATGTCCCACCTGTCGCGGGGGGCGTCCACGAAGAGTTCCGCGCCGTCGGTGAGGAGCCGCCAGAACTCCTCCGGTGAGGAGGCTCCGGGGATGGCCAGCCCCATGCCGACCACGGCGATGGGGTCGTCGTCCGGCGCCTCCGCTGTCCGGGACGTCTGCGGCGTCTCAGGTGTCGCAGGTGTCTCAGGCGGGAACGGCGCGGTCCGGGGCGCTGGTTGCGGCTTCTGCCGCGGCGCGGGCTCCGTGAAGGACCGCGGCGCGGGCTCCCGCATCGGCTCCGGCGTCGGGGACATCGCGGAACGCAGCAGCGTCAGGCCGCCGTCCGCCAGGACCGTCTGCCCCGTCACCCACCCCGAGCGTTCCGAGCTGAGGAACAGGACGACCTCCGCAAGGTCCTCCGGTCGGCCCAAGCGGGACAGCGGGGTCGCCGCCACGGTGTTCGCCCGGACGTCCTCGAACTCCGGGAACAGCCGTCCCACCGGGTTGTCGATGAGACCGCACGAGGCCGCGTTGACCCGGATCCGGTCCTGGGCGAGCTCCGCGGCCAGATAGCGCGTCAGCGACTCCAGCGCCGCCTTCGAGACCCCGGTCGGGAGGTAGTTGGCCGGAGTCGTCGCGGCTCCGAGGGAGGAGACGTTGACGATGGCGCCGCCCCGCCCGGACGCCGCCAGCAGCGGCCGGGCGTACTGGGCACACCACAGCGGGCCCTTGACGTTGGTCGCGTACGTCCGGTCCAGCAGCTCCTCGGTGATCTCCTCGAAGGGTACGAAGGAGCCGGCGGCGGCGTTGTTCACCAGGATGTCGAGCCGCCCGTGTTCCTCGGCGATCTCCGCGAACATGCGCTCGACCTGAGCCCGCCGGGCCACCGACCCGCGGATCAGCCTGACGTCCAGTCCCCGGTCGACGAGCGCGCTCACCTGCTGCTTCGCGGCCTCGTAGGAGTGGAAGCAGTTCAGCAGAACGGTCGCGCCGCGCTCCGCGAGCCGTTCGACGACGACCCGGCCGACGCTGCCCGCGCCGCCGGTGACCAGGGCGATGCGTCCGGCGAACTCCGCGTCGGCGCGGAGGGGGGAATGCGTCATCGTCCGGCCGCGCTTCCGGTGTCCGCGCCGTCGGTGACACCGGCCGCCACGAAGTCGACGACCTTGCCGAAGGTGTCGTAGTCGGCGACGCGCAGCCCGGTGGGCGGCAGGCCGAGGCCGAAGCGGTCCCCCAGCCTGCTGAGCAGTTCGGTCTGCTTCACCGAGTCGACCCCGAGGTCCGCCTCCAGCTGCACGTCGTCCGTGAAGACCTCTTCCGGGTACTCCATCGCCTCCGCGTACAGGGCCCTCACCCGGCCGACGAGTTCGTCGCGGTCGGGGACGGGCGGGGTGGCGACGGCGGCTGTCTCCGGGACGGCCTCCGGGACGACGGGCGCCGGGGGTGTCACGGGGGACGTGAGAGCTGCGGACTCCGGCCCCGTCGACACCGGTACGGAGCCGCGGGTCAGCGGAGACCGCAGGGCGTCGGCCGCCGCGGCGAGCCCGGCCTCCTCGTCCCGCCCGGCCAGCGGCGCGACCACGTGGACGCCCGGCCGGGCCTCCTCCACCAGAGCGCTGAGCACCCGGCCGGCCCCGGCCTCGACGAACACCCGCGCCCCCGCGGCGTGCAGGGCCGAGACCGCCGGTCCGAACTCGACCGGCGTGACCAGATGGAGAGCGAGCAGCCGGGCCAGGTCGTCCCCGTCCCGGTAGAACCTCCCCAGGATCGGCGAGTAGACGGGCACATCGAGCGGGCGGGAGGGGAAGGAGGCGAGCCGCTCGGCCAGTACGCCGCGCGCGTTCTCCAGCAGGGGGTGGTGGAAGGGGTGCGGGGAGCGCAGCCGGGTACGGGCGATGCCGAGCTGGGCGGCGACGGCCTCGGCTGTCGCGATCGGCTCGGCGCGGCCGGAGAGGACGGACTGGGGCCCGTTGTCGACGGCGAGCACCAGGCCGGGGTCGCCGATCAGGCCGACGATCCGCTCGGCGCGTTCGCGGTCGCAGCCCAGAGCGAGCATGACGCCGCCGCTGTGGTCGTGCTCGCGCAGGACGGAGATCCGCTCGCAGAGGATCTTCGCGGCGTCGGCCAGGTCCCAGGCACCCGCGCAGGTCAGCGCCGCGAGTTCACCGAGGGAGTGGCCGAGGTGCACCGACGGGGCCGCCCCCCGCTCGGCGAGCAGCCGGTGGGTGGCGACGGCCGTCGTGAAAACGGCCAGCTGGAGGACGTCCGGGGCGGACTCCAGCAGGGCGGCGGGGCTGGGCGGCGACGGCTGGAACACGGTCGGGGAGACAGCGCGGCCCACCAGCTCCTTGGCGGCCGCGTCCACCTCCTCGAAGGTGGACCGCACCGTCCGGTCCCCGCTCTCCCAGAACTCCTTCAGCGCGCCGGGGCGGTAGGCGCCCTGCCCGGGAAAGAGCGCGACGGTCATATCCAGTTCTCGGCTCATGGGCCATCCCCTCGTCGTGGATCGGTCGGCTTCCCGGAACCGGTCAGCCAGGTCTGCCGCACTGCGGCTCGGTCGTCGCCCTCGACGGCGAGGGCGACCAGGTGGTCGGGGCCCGGGCGGAAGAGCTCGAATGTCCAGGCGCCGGGTCGTACGGAGTCGCGTACGGTGATCCGCCCGGCTCCTGTCGGCCCTCGCGGGGCGAAGGAGAATCCGGCGAGACTCCGGTGCAGCCCCGTCCCCTGTGCCTTGAGGTAGGCCTCCTTGAGCACCCAGAGCTCGCCGACCCGGGCGACCAGTGCGTCCGGGTCCAGTGCGGAGAGTTCCAGGAGTTCCTCGGAGGCGAAGAACCTGCTGATGTGGTGGGCCGACTCGGCGGACACGGAGGTCTGCTCCACATCGATCCCGCACGCCCGCCCCGCGGTGACGGCGCACACCACGAGTCCCCGGGTGTCGGCGAGGCTGAACCGCAGTCCGTCCGTGCCGGGTTCGGGCTCGGGCCGGCCGTGCGGAGCGATCGTGAAGCGCCACTCCCCGAGCGGGCGGCCGGTACGGGCGCTCAGCGCGAAGCGGCACAGCATCCGTCGGGCCAGAAACCGCTTCCGGTCCGCCGGCCGCAACAGCCTTGCCATCCGCGTACGTTCGTCCTCGCTCAGGAGGCCCTCGCCGCCGCACTCCGCGGCGAACGCGTCGATGGCGTGCTCCGGGAGCAGCCAGACGTCGGCGGTGCCGGTGACCGGGTCACCGCCGACGACCGCGGCGGCGCTCATGACACGGCCGCCCGACCGGACGCTCCCTCACCGCCGTCCGCCGGAGAAGGAGAGCGGGCGAGGAGAGCGGCGAGCCGGTCCGCGAGGTCCAGGGACTGCCGCCGGTTGAGCCGGGGGTCGCACACGGACCGGTAGCCGCCCGGCAGGTCGCCGAAGCCGACCCCGCCGTCGGCGCCGCCGACACACTCGGCCACATCGTCGCCGGTCAGCTCCAGATGGACGCCGCCGGGGTGCACCCCCAGGCCGTGGGCCACCTCGAAGAAGCCGGCCGCCTCGTCGAGGATGTCGTCGAACCGGCGGGTCTTGCGCCCGCAAGGGGCTCCGAAGGTGTTTCCGTGCATGGGGTCGGACACCCAGCCGACCGTCATGCCTTCAGCGATCGTCTTGCTGATCAGGTCGGGCAGCACATCGCGGATGCGGTCGGCTCCCATCCGCACGATCAGGGTGAGCCGCCCGGGGTCGCGGTCGGGGTCCAGCCGGTCGACCAGCCGGATCAGCTCGTCGGTGCCGGCCGTCGGTCCGATCTTGACCGCGATCGGGTTGCTGATGCCGGCGAAGTACTCGACGTGCGCACCATCCAGCTGCCGGGTGCGCTCCCCGATCCACAGCAGATGGCCGGAGGACGCGTACCGCCCGCCGGCCGGATCGGCCCGGGTCAGAGCCCGCTCGTAGTCGAGAACGAGCCCCTCGTGCGAGGTGAACAGCTCCCGGGGCAGGGTTTCCCGGGACGTGCCGTCCTCGCTTGCGATGAGGGCTCTCACCAGGTTGAGCGTGGCGGCCGATGCGTCGCGGACGCGGACGAGTCGGCCGGGATCGGGAGCCCGGTCCGCGGCGGTGAAGGCGTGGCCGTTGACCGCGTCGCCCCGGTAGACGGGCAGTTCGACGCCGTCGCGGATCTCGGTGGTCGACGAGCGGGGCTTCGCGTACTGACCCGCCAGCCGTCCGACCGTGACGGCCGGCAGCTCCAGGGCCCGGCCCAGCACGTCGGCCACGCGCCCCAGGGTGGCGACGGTCCGCCGGATCGAACCGGCGTCCAGCGCGTCGAGGGACTCCGCGCAGTCGCCGCCCTGGACGAGGAACGCCTCTCCCCGGGCGACCGCGGCCAGCCGGCTCTTGAGAAGGGCGCATTCGGACGGGAGCACCAGCGGAAGGCTCCGTCCGAGGGCCGCGAGGGAGGACGACAGCGCCGGGCCGTCGTGCCAGTGCGGCTGCTGCCGGGCGGGCGGGGCCTGCGGGCCGGCCGCGGGCGGCACGGCGGGGGCGCAGGGCAGGGAACCGGTCACGCCGTGATCTCCACTCCGTGAGACACCGGCGCGAGCGCGCCGGTGACCAGGCCGTCCAGGATGGCCGCGCCGTGACGTGTCATCACCGACTCCGGGTGGAACTGCACCGAGGCGAAGCCGGGGCCGCGCAGGGCGTGCACCTCGCCGGTGTCCGGGTCGCGGGCGACCTCCACGTCGTGGGCGACCAGCGGGCTGTACAGCCGGTCGGCGGTGGAGTGCGCGGCGAAGCTGTTGTAGTAGGCGACCTGCTGCGCGGTGCCGAAGAGGTCGACCGTCCGCCGTGCGCCCTGGTTGGGGAAGTCCAGCGCGCGCAGCGGGAGTCCGAGCAGTTGGCACAGGATCTGATGGCTCAGACAGACCGAGACGAACGGCACCCGCAGATTGATCAGGCTGGCGGTGACGGCGCGCAGATAGGCGATCTTGCGGTGGCTCTCCTCCCGGGGGTCGCCGGGCCCGGGCCCGAGGACCACGAGGTCGTAGCCGATGAAGCGGTGCGGCTCGTCGTACCGGCGGACCGTGACGTCGAAGCCCAGCGACCGCAGCTGCTGGGCTCCCATCGCGGTGAAGGTGTCCTCGGCGTCGAGGACCAGCAGGCGTCCCCGGCCGGTGCGGCGCCGCGCCGCGGGGGTGGTCCAGAAATCGGACAACGGCCGGTTGCGCTCCAGGAGGGCTGCTCTGATCTGCGGATGGTCCTGATGGCCGGCCGGAGGCCGGCGCCGGGGCGCACGGCCGAGGGCGGCGAGCAGACCGGCCGCCTTGGCCCGGGTCTCGGCGCTTTCCCCCGCGGGGTCGGAGTCCCGTACGAGCGTCGAGCCGACGGCGATCCGCATCAGGCCCCGGGCATCGACATCCGCCGTGCGGATCATGATGGCGGAGTCCATGCGCCTCTCGCCGTGCGTGTCCCGGCCGATCAGCGCGGCGACGCCCGCGTAGTAGCCCCGGCCGTGCGGTTCGAACTTGGCGATCACCCGGCAGGCGCTCTCCACCGGGCTGCCGGTGACGGTCGGGGCGAGGAGTGTCTGGTGCAGGATCTCGCGCACGTCGCGGGTGCTGCGGCCGACGATGCGGTACTCGGTGTGGGCGAGATGACCCATTTCCTTGAGTCCCGGACCGACCACCCGCGCATCGTCGCAGACCCGGCTCATCATCTTCAGTTCCTCGTCGAGCACCATGTACAGCTCGTTGGTCTCCTTGCCGTCGGCGAGGAACTCCAGCAGGCCCGCGGTGTCCGGCCCGTCGGCGGGGTAGCGATAGGTCCCGCTGATCGGGTTCATCACCGCCACACCGCCGTCGAGGCTGACGTGCCGCTCGGGGCTCGCGCCGATGAAGGTCCGCTCGCCGGTGTGGACGATGAAAGTCCAGTACGCTCCCGGCTCGCCGCGGAGCAGCCGCCCCCAGAACGCCAGCGCGGTCCGCACCGACCAGTGGGGGATCTCGGCGACGAAGGTGCGCTTGATGACGAAGTTGGCCCCCGATCCGTGGCCGATCTCCTCGGCGAGCACCCGCCGGACCAGATCTCCGTACGCCTCGTCCGACAGGTCGAAGCCCCCGTTCGCCCCGTCCGGATCCACCGGCCAGGCCAGCACCTGGCCGAGCGCGTCGGCCAACGGCAGCCGCGCCTGGTCCCGGACCGTCATGACCAGCAGCGGCTCACCGTCGTCGTGGTGGTCGTAACCGCGTTCACCGATCACCCGGTAGGGCAGCAGGACGAGTGTCTCGTGGCGGTCGGCGCCGCCGTTGGCCTCCGGCAGGCCGGCCGTGGTGGCCACTTCGGAGAAGTCACCGAGCAGCAGTTCGACGGCGTCGGGGTGATCGCTCTCGGGGCGGTGCAGGAGGGCGAACGGGCGGCCGTCCTCGGCCAGTTCCTCGAGTGTGGTCACGATACTCTCCCGGCCGTCGTCGTAGACGCGCTCGTCAGGGCCTCGCACACCGTCGCCGTGGTGACGGACACGCCGCAGCGGGCCGACGCGTACTGGAGCGCCAACCGGTGGTAGTCGAGAGTGAAGTCGGCCATCGCGTCGGCGACCAGGAAGGGCTGGATGCCGTGGGCGAAGGCGTCGCAGGCGGTGAGCAGGATGCCCACGTGGGCATAGACACCACAGATGATCAGCTGGTCGCGTCCCTGCGCGGTGAGGGTGTCCAGCAGTTCGGTCCGGTGAAAGGCGCTGGCCCGCCACTTGGTGAGGACGGTGTCGTCCTCACCGGGCGCGATGGCGTCCGGGATGCCCCGGTCCCCGGGGGAGGCGGACATGCCGGGGCCCCAGAAGTCCTGGAGCAGCCCGCGCTGCTCGGGGGTCATGTCGCCGGGCTGGGCGGAGTAGACGACGGGGACGCCGGCCCGCGTGCAGCTCCCGCGCAGCGCGGCGACGCCTTCGAGGAGCCCGGTACGCGGTTCGGAGCCTTCGGGGAAGGGGGCGAGGAAGTAGTGCTGCATGTCGTGCACCAGCAGTACGGCCCGGCGGGGGTCGACGGTCCAGGCCGCCTTGTTGGCCGGCAGATCGGCGGCCCGCGGTAGGGGGTAGGGGTCGATCGGCGCAATCGCCACGGAACGTGTCCTCTTCTCACGGGAGCGGTCAGACGCCGAGCGTGGCTCCGCCGTCTACGGTCAGGTCGTGCATGGTGATGTGCGCGGCCCGCTCGGAGAGCAGGAACAGCACGGCGTCGGCGATGTGGCCGGGCTCGGCGATCCGCCCCAGCGGGATGCCGAGCCGGTAGGCGGCGGGCACCCCGTCCACGGAGGCCCGTTCGGCGGCGTCGCCCTGGAGGGCGGTGAGCATCGGGGTGCGGGTCGATCCGGGCGCGACCACGTTGCAGCGGATGCCGTGGGGGGCGAGTTCCAGACCCAGGCACTTGGTGAACATGGCCGAAGCCGCCTTGGAGGCCGCGTAGGCGGCCATGGACATACGGGGCGTGGCCGCCGCGTTGGAGGCGATCGTCACGATCGAGCCGCGCCGCCGCGGCACCATGACACCGGCCACCGCCCGGCTGGTGTGGAAGACGCCGCCCGCGTTGACCGCGAAGGTGGTGTCCCAGTCCGCGTCGCTGAGTTCGGCCGCGGGTCCGCTGCGGAGCACTCCGGCGGCGTTGACCAGGTTCTCGATCGGGCCGAGCTCGGCCTCCGCCTTGGCGACCGCCATGTCGACGTCCTTGCTGACGGTCACGTCCGCGGGGACCGCGAGCACCCGGGCCCCGGCCGCGCTGAGTTCGGCGGTCAGCTCCCACAGGGCCGGGACGTCCCGGTCGACGAGTCCGACCGGCAGCCCGGCGGCCGACAGGGCGCGGACGACCTCGGCCCCAATGCCGCCGGCGGCTCCGGTGACCAGGGCGACGCCGGACAGCGGGGCGCTCATCGGGTCCACCCCCCGACGACCCGTCCGACGACCTCGCCGGGGATGCCCAGCTCGCGGGTGGAGAACGAGGCGAGCGCGTCCAGGTAGCGCTCCTGGAGTGCGCTCTCGTCGGTCCCGACGCTCCGCCCCCCGGACAGCAGGGTGCGGCCGCCGACGATCACCGTGTCCACGTCGGCCGAACCGGCCAGCCACAGGAAGCCCTCCAGCGGGCGGGGGTTGAGCAGATAGCGCCAGTCGTCCGCCCGTACCAGGACGAGGTCGGCCTGCTTCCCCGCTTCCAGGCTGCCCACGGCGTCGTCCCACCGCAGTCCCTTGGCCGCGATCCTGGTGCCCATCGCCAGCGCGTCGGTGGGCAGCACCTCGGTCTGGTCGGCGCTCATCTCGTTGTACATCTGCCAGGCGGCACGCATCGTCTCCGCGATCCCGGCGCTCGGCATGGAGGAGCCGTCCGTGGACAGCGACACGTCCAGTCCCTGCCGGCGCAGCGCGGGCACGACGCCCGTCTCGGTGAGCGAGGACTCGCCGGAGGGGCCGTATTTCCCGGGGGAATGGCTGATGTGGGCGCGGCCCGCGACCATGAGCTTCTGCTCGTGCTCGTCGAGGAAGGCGCAGTGGCCGGCCATCAGCCGCTCGTCGACCAGGCCGTGTTCGGCCAGCCGACGGACACCGGTCTGCCCGTAGTACGTGCGCATCAGCGCGACCTCGTTGCGGAGCGCGCCCACATGGGTGGCGAAGCCCAGGTCGTGCCGGGCGACGAGGTCGGCCATGCCGCGCGCCAGTTCGTCGGTCATGTTGGTGACGTAGGCGATGCTGGGGCGGAACCGGATGCGGCCGGAGGTGTCCCGGGCCGTCAGCTCCAGCAGGTCCTCGGCCTGGGCGAGCACCCCGTCCGTGTCCCGGGTGCGGACGAAGCGGCTCTGGTCGGGCGGGCAGATCGCATCACTCGCCCAGGTGCTCGCGGAGAAGCGGATGCCCAGGTCCTGTGCGGCGGCGACCATGGAGTGCGGGCGGTTGAGCGAGCCCATGTCGCCGAGGGTGGTGACGCCGCCGCGCAGCTGGGTCCACATCGAGTAGGCGGCGATGGCCTGCGCCTCGTCGGGGGTCATCGCGTCGATGAGGCCGTCGAACCGGTCGAAGGTGGCGGATATCTGGTGCATGTCGCCGCCGCCGCCCATGAACGCGACCTGGTCCTCGCGGTCGGACACCGGGCGCAGGGCGCCGCGCATCGGGAGACGCATGGCGAACATCTCGTGCCAGTGCGCGTTGACGAAGCCGGGCAGGACCATCATGCCGCGGGCGTCACGGCGGCCCAGGCCCGCCCGCTGTTCCGGGGTGAGGGCGGCGACGGCCCGCTCGACGTCGGCGGCGGAGCCGACGGCCGCGATCGCCCCGTCCACCACCAGGACGGCGCCTCCGGGGTACACGCTCTCCTCGGCGTCCGCGGTGTAGACGGTACCGCCGGTGATCAGCTCGGCGCTCATCGGCCGGTCCCCGATTCGACCGCCGGTGCGCCCGTCACCGCGGCGAAGTGGGCGATCCAGCCGTTCAGGGTCGGGGCGGCGACCAGGGCGTCGAACTGGGCCGGGACACCGCTCTTGCGCCAGCGGCTGATGAGCCGCATGATCTCCAGCGAACTCAGGCCGAGCACCACGAGGTTGGCGTCGGGGTCGATCTCCGCCGGGTCGATGCCCAGCAGCGGCGCGAGGGTCTCGCGCAGGTCCTGCTCCGTCGGGTTCGGGGACTTGTCCACGTCAGCCTTCCTGCTCGGACGCCGCGGATGCCGCAAGCGCCTTCTTGTCGACCTTGCCGAGAGGGGTGAGGGGCAGCTCGGGCACGTAGCGCACGGCGTCGGGCAGTTTGTAGTCCGCGACTCCACGGGCGTGCACGGCCTGTTTGAGGTCGGACAGCGACCGTTGCGGCCCGTCCGCGACGATGAACGCGCTGATCCGCTCGCCGAGGAACGGATCGGCGACCCCGATCACCGCGGCCGCGGCGATGCCGTCGAGCGCCAGGAGGTGGTCCTCCACCTCGCCCGCGGAGATCTTGTCGCCGCCCCGGATGATCATTTCCTTGATCCGGCCCTCGATGACCAGTTCACCGGCCTCGGTGAGCCGGGCCAGGTCGCCGGTCCGGTAGAAGCCGTCGTCGGTGAAGGCGCGCCGGTTGTACTCGGGCACGCCGTAATAGCCGCGCAGGGTGTAGGGGCCCCGGGTGATGAGTTCGCCCACGGCTCCGGCGGGGAGCGCGGCGCCGGTCTCGTCGACGATCCGCAGTTCGTCGGCGTCCGAGATCGGCCTGCCCTGTGTGGTCAGCACCGACTCGGCCGGATCGTCGGGCCGGCTGAAGGTCAGCAGCCCTTCGGCCATCCCGAACACCTGCTGGAGCGAGCACCCCAGGGTGGGGGCGATGCGTGCCGTGAAGTCGCGCAGCATGCGGGCTCCACCGACTTGCAGCAGCCGCAGGCTGCCGAGGTCGTCCTCGCTCCACTCCGCGGCCTCCAGCCACAACTGCACGATGGAGGGCACCATCGCGGTGACGGTGACGCCGTGGCGCTCGATCAGGGGGAAGCAGTCCAGGGGGTTGGGGGTGTCGGCGAGCACGGCTGTGCCCCCGGTCATCAGCGTGCCGATCACACCGGGGCACCCGTAGGCGAAGTTGAACGCGACGGGGAGCACGGCGAGGTAGGTGTCGGCGGCCGACAGCTCACATACTTCGGCGGCTCGCCCGGCCTGGTACACGTAGTCGTCGTGGGTGCGCGGGATCAGCTTGGGCAGGGCCGTCGTGCCGCCGGAGAGCAGGAAGAACGCGACGTCGGACGGGTCGGGTTCGGGCAGCGGCCGGGGGTCGGCGGTGGCGGCCTCCAGCTCGGCCACGGTGACGAAGCCCTCGTCCTTCGCCCCGAGGACGAAGAGCGAGCGGAGCGTGTCGCAGTCCTCCAGGACCTTGCGGGCCGTCTCCCGGTGGTCGAAGCCGCGGTGCTCCTCCGGCAGGACATAACCGGTGGCGCCGCTGAGCTCCACGAGGTGGCTGATCTCGGTCTCCCGGTGCGCGGGGAGGGAGAAGACGAGCTTGGCGCCGATCCGCATCAGCGCGAAGGAGATCGCCACGAACTCCGGCACGTTGGGCAGCTGGACCACGATGCGGTCGTCCGCCCGGACGCCGTGCTCCAGGAAGCCGGCGGCCAGCCGGTCGGCCCAGGTGTCGAGTTCGGCGTAGCTGATGCGCCGGTCGCCGTGGATCAGCGCCGTGTCGGAGCCGTACCTGCGGGCGGCGTCGCGCAGCACCGTGCCGAGCGTCTCACCGCGCCAGAGGCCCTGTTCGCGGTAGCGCTGTGCCACATCGGGCGGCCAGGGGGTGCATCCGGCAAGCATGGGGGGCTCTCCTCACTCGGCTTCGGGCGCGGACTCGGTGATGCGTACGACGGCGGCGCCCGCCTCCATACCGGTACTGGCGCCGATCAGCAGGACGTTGTCGCCGGGGCCCACCTCGCCCCCGCGCCACAGGTGTTCGAGGCCGAGGAACAGGTCGGCGGCCCCGGTGTGCCCGACCGTGCGGACGTACTCCCAGACGTTCTTCTCCTCGGGGAGGTCCAGCGGCAGCAGGAACATCGCCTCCAGCGCCGGCCGCGCGAAGCCGACGTGGCAGACGCGGCTGATCTGGTCGAGAGTGAGACCGGCCTCCTTCAGCGTGCGTTCGGCGATCTCGGCGACCCGGTCGCCGAAGTTCTTGATCGGCGGGGCCTGGCCGGCGGCCCACTGCTCGCGGACCTTCTCGGCCCGCTCGGAGAAGTTCAGCCCCCTCCCCCGGGTGACGCCCGGCGGGAAGAGGTCCTCGCCCGCCCGGTGCAGGATCTCCATGGAGGAGTCGGACAGCGAGCCGACCGCGAGCAACTGCGCGAATCCGGAGCGCCGGGAGAGCACCACGGCCGATCCGGCGTCGGCGAGCACGAAGAGCCCGGAGGCCTGCCAGCGCCGCACCCCCGGCGTGGAGTAGTTGTCGCCGGTCGTGACGAGCGCCGCCTCGTGCGTGGGGTTGGCGATGAGCCGGTTGGCCGCGGCCTCCACCGAGGCGAGCATGCCGAGGCAGCCCTGTTTGATCTCCACCGCGGGGATCGGACGGTCGAGGGTGTTCTTGAGGACGTAGTGTCCGGCCGACCAGCCGTCGGGCCCCTGGTGGTAGGTGTAGCTGTGCAGCAGGATGCCGAAGTCGTCCGGTGTGTGGCCCGATCCGGACAGGGCGGCGCGCGCCGCGTCGACGGCCATGTCGGGGGCAGGCGTCGACTCGCTGACGGCCGCGGAGAGCATGCCGGAGGATTCCCTCGCCTCCTCCTCGTACAGCCCCTCCGCTACTGCGCGTTCGGCCGGGTACAGGGGCGGCAGGTGGCTGCCGATCCCGGCGAGATACAGGTTCTCGGTCCTCATCGCGCCGACTCCTTCGTGGTGGGTGGCCTTGGCCGCAAGCACAACAGCTGCGGCGCCGGGCCCTCATGAGTAGGCGGTACTCAACACCCCCTCGGGCGCCGCCCGGGGCGAGAGGCGCTGGGCAGCGCCGATGCGTCGCGCCCGGCGCCCGCCCGCACGCGACTTGAGTACCGACTACTCGGGCGCGCCCCGGTTCCCGGTGCTGTGCTGAGCGCCTAGCCGCCGCGCGCCGCAGCTCGCGGCCCAGGGCACAGACGAGGGAGATCCGATGCCGTTGCCGCGTCCGGAACCGGGCGACTGGTCCAGCCCCGCCGAACTCGCGAAGCTTCAAGAGGCCGAGCTGCCCAGGGTGCTCGCGCAGGCGATGCGTTCGCCCTTCTACACCTCCCGCTACGCGGGCCGCGCGGCGCCGGCCGAGGCGGCGGACTTCGCCGGGATCGAGCTGACCACCAAACAGGACCTGCGTGATCACTACCCGTTCGGGATGCTCGCCGTCGACCGCGAGAAGCTCGCCACCTACCACGAGTCCAGTGGTACGTCGGGCGAGCCGACAGCCTCGTACTACACCGACGAGGACTGGGCCGATCTGGCCGAGCGCTACGCCCGCAAGTGGGTCGGCATCACCCCTGCGGACACCTTCCTCGTCCGCACCCCCTACGGCCTGGTCATCACCGCCCACCTCGCCCAGGCCGCCGGACGGCTGCGCGGAGCCACCATCGTGCCGGGCGACGCCCGTTCACTGACCACGCCGCTCCCCCGGATGATCCGGGTGATGCGCGACCTGGACGTCTCCCTCACCTGGTGCAACCCCACCGAGATCATGATGCTCGCCGCCACCGCGAAGGCGGCCGGGCTCCGCCCCGAGAAGGACTTCCCCGCCCTGCGGGCGATGTTCACCGCCGCCGAACCGCTCACCGAGGTGCGGCGGCGCCGGATCAGCGAGATCTGGGGCGGTATCCCGATCGTCGAGGAGTACGGCTCCACCGAGACGGGCACCATCGCCGGCCAATGCCCTCAGGGGTCCCTGCACCTGTGGGCGGACCGCGCGGTCTTCGAGGTGTGGGACCCGCGGACCGGGACGCTCTCCGCCACCGGTCGCGGCCAGCTGGTGGTGACCCCGCTCCACCGCGAGGCCATGCCCCTGCTGCGCTACAACCTCGCCGACGACGTCGAGGTCACCGACGGCGGCTGCGCCTGCGACTGGGTCCTGCCCACGGTCCGGGTACTGGGCCGGTCCGGCGCGGGCTATTCCGTGGGAACCGGCACGGTCACTCAGCAGCGCCTGGAAGAACTGGTGTTCAGCCTGCCCATCGAGTACGACGTGATGTTCTGGCGGGCCATGGCCCACCCCGGCCTGCTGCGCGTCGAGTTCGAGGCGCCGGACGCCGTACGCGAACGGGCCGTCAAGGAGCTGACCCGGCTGATCGACCGCGAGCTCGGCGTACCGCACGAGATCACCGGACTCCCGCTCGGCACGCTGGTCCCCACCTCGGCCCTCACCGCCCAGCGCGACATCCTCAAGGCCCGCTATCTCTTCGGCGAGGGCGAGGACTGGGACAAGGCGGTCATGTACGCATGATCACCGAGCCGCACCCGGCCCCGGTCCACGTTCGCCCCACCGGCCCCGGCCCAACTCCCCTCGTCCCCCTGTCGTCCGCAGCGGACGACTCCCCGACCCGTGAGCGGTGACCCATGGTGAGTGATCCGACCTCTCTGCCGCCGTCCCCCGACGAGCCGATCGCCGTCGTCGGCATCGGCTGCCGCTTTCCCGGCGGCATCAACTCCCCGCAGGACTTCTGGACGTTGCTGACGGACGAGGTCGACGCGTCCGGACCGGTGCCCGAGGACCGCTGGGCCCCGCAGCGCGCACGGTCGCGGGAGAACGCGGCCGTCCTGTCGCGCGTGATCTCCAACGGAGCCTTCCTGGAGGACATCAGCGGTTTCGACGCCGCGTTCTTCGGTATGTCCGCCACCGAGGCCCGCCAGCTCGACCCGCAGCAGCGGATGGCGCTGGAGGTGGCCTGGGAGTCCCTGGAGCACGCCGGCATCCCTCCGACGAGCCTCGCCGGCACCGACACCGGTGTCTTCATCGGCGTGGGCACCGACGACTACGGCCGCAGGCTGCTGGAGGATCTGCCCGGTGTGGAGGCCTGGACCGGGATCGGCTCCTCGCTGTGCGGGGTGCCCAACCGGATCTCCTACACCCTCGATCTGCGTGGCCCCAGCCTCGCCGTGGACACGGCCTGCTCCTCGTCCCTGGTCGCCCTGCACCAGGCGTGCGCCGCCCTGCGCGCCGGCGAGGTGCCCCTGGCGCTCGCGGGCGGGGTCATGCTGATGGCCGGACCGGGCCTGACCACGGTCCTCGACATCGCCGGGGCCATCTCCCCGGACGGCCGCTCCAAGGCCTTCGACGAGGCCGCCGACGGCTACGGCCGCGGAGAGGGCTGCGGGGTTCTCGTCCTCAAGCGCCTCAGCGACGCCCGACGTGACGGCGACCGCGTCATCACGCTCGTCCGCGGCAGCGCGGTCCACCAGGACGGCCGCACCGACGGCATCATGGCTCCCCGGGCGACCGCACAGGCGCATGTGCTGCGCAAGGCGTACGCCGCGGCCGGCATCACGCCCGGCGAGGTCGACTACGTCGAGGCGCACGGCACCGGTACCAAGGTGGGCGACCCGATCGAGGCCGCCGCGCTGGCCGAGGTCGTGGGCGACCGGGCCGCGGGCCGCGGGCCGTGCCTCATCGGGTCCGTGAAGACCAACATCGGCCACTGCGAGTCCGCCGCCGGAGTCGCCGGGCTGATCAAGACCGCGCTCGCCATGCAGCACGGCGTCATCCCGGCGACCCTCTCCGTCGACGGGCCGCGCCGGGACATCCCGTGGGCCACCTCCGGCCTGCGCCTGGTGGCCGAGGCGACTCCCTGGCCCGTGACCGGACGGCCCCGGCTGGCCGGAGTCGCCAGTTACGGCTACGGCGGGACGATCGCCCACGCCGTGCTGGAGCAGGCCCCGGCCGAGGCACCCGGCTCCGGCCCCGCCGGACAGGACACCGAGGTCACCGCCGGGCGGCCGGGCGCCGCGCCGCCGCTCACCCTCCACCCCGTCTCCTCCGCCAACCGCGCCGGTCTCGCCGCACAGGCCGCCCGGCTGGCCGGGGCCGTCGGTGCGCACCCGCTCCAGGACGTCGGCCACACCCTCGCCCACCGCCGTGCCCACCTCGCCGAACGCGCGGCCGTCGTCACCGGCGACCGGGACGAACTCACCGCGGCCCTGACGGCGCTGGCCGCCGGTGAGACGCACCCCGCCCTGGTCACCGGCGACGCCTCCGGTCCGGTGCGGGCCCCGGTCTGGGTGTTCTCCGGACACGGCGCGCAGTGGTCCGGAATGGGCCGCGAACTCCTGCGGGACGAACCGGCGTTCGCCGCCGCCATCGACCGGCTCGGCCCCGTCTACGCGGAAGAGCTCGGGCTGACTCCGCGCGAGGTCCTCACCGACGGCGACCTCGGCTCGGTCGACATCATCCAGTCCATGCTCTTCGCCATGCAGATCGGCCTGACCGCGGTCTGGCGGCACTACGGCGTCGCCCCCGCCGCGATCATCGGCCACTCCGTGGGGGAGATCGCCGCCGCCGTGGCGGCCGGTGTGCTGTCCGAGACGGAAGGAGCCCGGCTCGTCTGCCGCCGCTCCACGCTGCTGCGCAAGGTTGCCGGGATCGGCGCCATGGTCATGGTGGACCGGCCGTTCGACGAGGTGTCCGACCACATCGGCGACACCGACGCCCTGTGCGCCGCCATCGCGGCCGCTCCCGCCTCGACCGTGGTCGCCGGCGACATCCCCGCCGTCGACGCGGCCGCCGAGCGGTGGACGGCCCTCGGCTGGACCGTCCGGCGGGTGGACTCCGACGTCGCCTTCCACAGCGCTCACATGACGGAGATCAGTGCCGATCTCGTCCTGGCCGTGGCCGACCTCGAACCGCGCGACGCCCGCGTACCGCTCTATCTCACCGCCGTCGACGACCCGCGTTCCGGACGCCGGCAGGACGCCTCCTACTGGGCGGCGAACCTGCGCAACCCGGTGCGGTTCGCCGACGCGGTACGAGCCGCCGTCGAGGACGGGCACCGGACCTTCCTGGAGATCTCCGCGCACCCCGTCGTCAGCCACTCGATCACCGAGACCACGGCCGGCTCCCCGGGCGCGCTGGTGGTCCCGACCCTCCGCCGCAACAAGCCCGAGCGCGCCACGCTGCTCACCGCCCTGGCACGGCTGCACTGCTCCGGTGTGCCGGTGGACTGGCCGGTGCTCCACCCCACGGGCCGGCGCGCCGAACTGCCCGCCACCGCCTGGCAGCACGAACGGCACTGGGTCGACGCCCGGGAGACCGCCGAGTCGCCCGTCGACACCCTGCTCGGCACTCCGACGGCGGTGCACGCCTCCCGGTTGCGGGTCTGGCACACGACGCTCGACCTGAAGACCCGGCCCTACCCGCGCCGCCACCCCGTCCAGGGCACCGAGATCATCCCGGCCGCCGTGCTGGTGAACACCTTCCTGACCGCCGGCCGGACCGATGTGCTGAGCGATCTGCGGCTGCGGCAGCCGGTGGTGGTGCCGCAGGAGGAGACCCGGGAGATCCAGACCGTCCTGGACGACACCGGGCTGCGGCTCGTCTCCCGCAAGCTGGGCGCACCGGACAACGCCTGGTCCACGCACACGCTGGCGGACGTCGGCGGCGAGCCGGCCGTCGAGCCGATAGGCGACGTGAGCGCGCCGGAGCGGGTGGACCCGGGCCATGTGATCGAGCGGCTGGCCGAGCTCGGCGTGGCCGACATGGGCTACCCGTGGCGGATCGAGGAACTGCGCCGCGGGGAGGGCGTCCTGACCGCCGTGGCCACCGCGGAACTCGACCGCAGCTGGGCCGCCGTGCTGGACGCCGCCCTCTCGATGGCCTCGGTCGTCTTCACCGGCCCCGGTGTGCTGCGCATGCCCGCCCACATCGACCACGTGAGCCGGTCCGGCCCGCCGCCCCGCAGAGCGGCCATCACCGTGACGCTCGACGCGGAACGTCCCACCACCGTGCACGTGGACATCCGCGGGCTCGCGGAGGGCCGGGACGGCGCCGAGTCGGTGTTCGCGCTGCGCGGACTGCGCTACGGCGAACTGGACGGCAGCCTCTCCGGCGAGGAGCGGAGCACGAGCGGCCGCTTCGACCTGGAGTGGCAGCCCTTCCCGGTGAACGCCGGATCGCGTACCGCCCTGCCCGGCCGGACGGTGCTCGTGCTGGGCACGGAACAGCTCGCCCGCTCCCTGGTGTCCGCCTGCGCGGGGCAGGGGGCCACCGTGAGCGTGGACGCGACCGCGCTCACGGACGCCGACCATGTGCTCTACGCGCCCGCGGACCGGGATCCGGAGGCCACCGCGGTCGAGTTCACCCGGCTCGTCGCCGAGGTCGCGGCGCTGCCCGGCCGCAAGCCCCGCCTGTGGTGCCTGACGTCCGGGGTGCGCGAGGCGGCCTCCGTGGACCACCTGGGCGGCTCGCCGCTGTGGGGCATGGGCCGGGTCGCGGCGAGTGAGCATCCCGAGTTCTGGGGTGGCGTCGTGGACGTCCCGACGGGTCCGCTCAGCGAGGAGTCCGCCACCCTGCTGCTGGACCTGCTCCCCCTGCGCCCCCAGGAGCCGGTGCTCTCCCTGGCCGACGGCGCCGTCCAGGCGCCCCGCCTGGTCCCCTCGGCCCCGGCGGCGGACGAGGAGCCGTTCGGCTGCCGGGCCGACGGCACCTACCTGATCACGGGCGGACTCGGGGTGCTGGGCCTCGAACTGGCCGAGCATCTCGCCCAGCGGGGAGCACGCCGGATCGTGCTGCTGGGCCGGAGCCCGCTGCCACCGCGCCCCCACTGGTCCGACGAGGACCGCCGGGTCACCGCGGTGCGGCGGCTGGAGTCGGCGGGCGTCACGGTGGTCACGCTCGCCGTGGACATCACCGACCGGGAGGCGACCCGGCAGGCGCTGGACCGGCTCGAACTGCCGCCGGTCCGGGGCGTGGTGCATGCGGCGGGCACCGTCCACAGTGCGATGCTGCACCGGCTGGAGGCCGACGCCCTGCGCGAGGTCATGCGGCCCAAGGTCGAGGGAGCCCGGGTCCTGCACGAACTCTTCCCGCCCGGCGACACGGACTTCTTCGTCCTCTTCTCCTCGGCCGGCCCGCTCCTGGGCCTGCCGGGTCAGGGAGCCTACGCCGCGGCCAACGCCTATCTGGACGCTCTCGCCGCCCACCGGCGGTCCGGCGGCGCCCGGGAGTCCGTATCGATCGCGTGGACCAGCTGGCGCGGGATGGGCATGGCCACGGCGGCGGAGGCGACCGATGTCGAACTCGCCGCCCGCGGTGCTGCCGACATCGCCCCGGACCGGGCGCTGCGCGCCTTCGACCAGATCGCGGCAGGGGCCCCGGGACCGCTGGTCACCGTGCTCGGGCTGCTCCGCGACCACCAGGGCCCCCGGCCCGCGCTCCTGGCGGAGCTGGCACAGGACGACGCGGGCCGGCCGGCCGAAGTGCCGGACTGGGTGGGCCTGTCGGGCGAGGAACTGGCGGCGTATCTGCTCGACGACGTACGCAGCCGGGTGGCCGCGGTCCTCGGGCTGCGGCCGGACGCGATCGGGATACACCGGCCGCTGACGGAGGCGGGCGTCGATTCCCTGCTGGCAGCGGCGGTACGGGTGGCGCTGGAGCGTGACCTCGGGGTCGCCCTGCCGGCCACGCTGCTGTGGAACTACCCGACGGTGAGCGAGATCGCGGGCTTCCTGGCGGGCGTGCTGGCGACCCGCGCGCCGGACGAGTCGACCGCCGGAACGCGGCGTCACTGAGCCGCCGCGCCCACCGGAAAGGACCGTGCCCCGGACGTCTCGTCCGGGGCACGGTCCTTTCCGGTCCGCGACCAGGGCTCAGCCCTTGAGGAGCGCTTCCGCACCGTCCAGGGAACGCTCCACCGTCAGGCGGAAGAACGCCAGGTCCTGCTCGGCCGTGTCCTTGCTCCTGGACAGCGCCTGCTCGCCGGCGGCCGCCAGCCCCGGCCGGTCCTTGTCCTGCGCGAACGCGGCCATCGTGCGGCCCATGTCCGCCCGTGCGCTCGGGAAGAAGCTCCCCCGGTCGTCCTCCACCGCCACCAGCATGAAAGCGCTGTTGAGGAGGTACCGGTAGATCTCGGTGGCCCGGCTCCCGAAGCCCGCCGCCTGGAGCACCCTGATGCCGGCGTCGATCGTCGCCAGCGCGGACGGCACGTTCGGGCCCACCACCACCAGGCGGCGCGCGACCCCCGGATACTCCTTCAGGACGGCACGGCCCTCGAACATGAGCTGACGGAACCAGTCCCGCCAGGGAACGTCCGCTCCGGGGACGGGAATCCGGCCGACAATCCGGTCCGTCACCGCCATCACGACCGCTTCCCGGTCCCCCACGTGGTGGGCGACGACGCCGGGCCAGACGTCGAGCCGGGTCGCGATCTGCCGGATCGACCAGCCGTCGAGGCCGTGCTCCGCCGTCAGGTCGACCGCCGCGTCGACGATCTTGTCCGCGGTGATCGGCGGAAGGCCCGCCGAGGCACGCGACCGGCGGCGCGGAGCGGATTCGGGCACACGTGGAGCTGATTCGGGCATGGCTGAAACCTAGCGGTTGGGTGAGCTACCAGGGAGTCCGGCACTGGAGACCCTTGACGCCCGGCGACCCGCAGGGCGTAGAGTCAGCCTAACCTATTAGCCACTGTCTAACACCGGCTCGTACGGGCAGGCCGACGGCGTCGCCCCGTCCGGTGCGGGCCGAAAAACACACCCCACGTCCGGCCCCGAAGGGCCCGTGGGTCCACCCCCCCTGTTCCTCCTTTTCTTGAGAGGCACCGCGCCATGCGCAAATGGATGCCGCTGCTGGCGGTCTGCCTGGGCACGTTCATGCTGTTGATCGATGTGACGATCGTCAGCGTCGCCCTCCCGCAGATGACGGACTCGCTCGACACCTCGTTCACGGCCCTGCAATGGGTGGTCGACATCTATGTCCTGGTCCTCGCGGCCCTGTTGATGGCCATCGGCTCCCTCTCCGACCACGTCGGATCCCGCCGCGTCTATCTGATCGGGCTGGCCCTCTTCGCCGCCGCCTCGCTCGCCTGCGGCCTCGCCGACAGCAGCGCCCAGCTGATCGTCGCCCGAGGAGTGCAGGGCCTGGGCGCCGCGGCGATGTTCGCCACCAACACCGCCCTGCTGGCCGCCAATTACCAGGGCAAGGACCGCGGTATCGCGTTCGGCCTGTGGGGCGCGGTCAACGGCGCCGCGGCCGCCGCCGGGCCGATCCTCGGCGGCCTGCTCACCGAGCACGTCAACTGGCGCTGGATCTTCTTCGTCAATCTGCCCGTCGCGGCCCTCGCGCTGATCATCGGCCACCGGCACCTCAAAGGCTCCCCGTCCGGAGCCGGACGCCGGATCGACGTACCGGGCACGGTCGGCTTCACAGCGGCCGCGACCCTGCTGATCTTCGCCCTGATCCACGCGGGCGAGGACGGCTGGGGCTCGAACACCACCCTCACCCTCTTCGCCGGGAGCGCGGTCGCGCTGGCCGTCTTCCTCCTGGTCGAGAAGGGCAGGCAGGACCCGATGCTGGATCTGAAGCTGCTGCGGTCGCCCTCGTTCGGCGGGCTCATGGCGGGCGCGGTGGTCTTCAGCGCCGCCGCCTTCGCCAACCTCGTGTTCGTCTCCGTCTGGGCCCAGTCCGTGCTCGACCTCAGCCCGGTCGAGGCAGGTCTGATCCTGATGCCGCTGAGCGGTATGTCCTTCGTGGCCGCCGGACTGGCGGGCCGGTTCCTCTCGTCGGCCGCCCCGCAGTGGCCGATCGGCGCCGGCCTGCTCCTGATCGGTCTCGGCACCCTGCTGGAGATGAGGCTGACCGCTACGTCCGGCTGGACGGCGCTGCTCCCCGGCATGCTGGTGACCGGTGTCGGAGTCGGCATCGCGTCACCCATCCTCGCCTCGGCCGCCCTGGCCGCGGCCCCGGCGAACCGAGCGGGCATGGCGGGCGGCGCGGCGAACACCTTCCGGCAGCTCGGCTTCGCCATCGGTATCCCGGTGGTGGGCGCCATCCTGACCGGCGCGATCGGGCGGAACATGGCCGACAGCGGTCTGTTCTCCGACTCCGACTCGGCCGCGGAGCTGGTCACGGGCGGCCAGTCGGCACGTCTGCTCGCCGAACTGCCCTCCGGAGCACGGGAGGCGGGAGAGCGGGCGATCGAGCAGGCCTACGCCGCCGGGCTCGACCGGGCCTTCCTGGTGAGCGGAGTCGCGGCGGTGCTGGCAGGCGTCCTCGTGCTGATCCTCGTACGCAGGACACCCGTCCCGTCGGACGTGGCAGAGACCCGGCGGGACATCAGCCCGCGGCACACGGCAGAGGGCCCGAAACCTGTCGCCTGATGGTCATTCACCGACGCGGGAACAAGAGAGTAGTTGCGGATTGGACATTCATTCCGCACCATCACCTTCCCCGGAATGATCGCTTCCGCTAATCATGCGCAATACAGTGACGGGGAGCGAACCCTAACAGCGAGTTCACTTCCGACTTCGCCAATCGGCTTACGGTGGGGACATAGTTGAGAACTATACGAGGTTCCGAACTACGCACCGCACGGCAAAAGGCTGGTCTGACCCAGGACGAGGTGGCACGCAAAGCATCCGTGAGCGTGCGGACCATACGCCATATCGAGCACGGCCACGTCAAGCCTCGGCACGAGACGTTGACACGTATCGCCGAAGTCGTCGGCTGGCAGCCCCCGGGAGGCACGGACACCTCCGGCCTCCCGGCCTCCGGACCCTGCACCCAGGAGATCCGGCTGCTCGGTCCCCTCTCGGTCCTGAGCGGCGACCGGTCCGTGCCGATACCGCGCAAACAACGCGTCCTGCTCGGCCTTCTCGCCGTACAGCCGGACCGCATGGTCAGCCACGAGGAAATCGCGGACGCGCTCTGGGGCGGCGAGCCCCCGCCCGCCTATCCGCAGTTACTGCACACCCATGTGGCCCGGCTGCGCCGGATCGTCGACCCGCCCCCCGGACACGGCTCCACCGACCGGAGAATCCACACGGTCCGCGGGGGATACGTCTTCAACAGCGCGGGCGTACGGGTGGATCTGTGCCATTTCGAGGACCGTGCGGCCTTGGCCCGCCGGACCGCGGCGAACGACCCACAGGGCGCGCTCGAGCTCTACGGACAGGCCCTGAGCTGCTGGCAGGGCCGGCTGCTGCACGACATCCCCCAGCTCTGGCATCACCCCGCGGTGGTGCGCGTCGCCCAGCGCCACATCGACGTGGCCATCGAACTGGCCGATCTGGCCCTGCGGCTGAAGCGGTCCGCCTTCGCCGTGGAGCACCTCAGGATCGCCTCGTACGAGGAACCGCTGCACGAGCCGCTCCAGGCCTACATCATGCTGGCGCTCGCCGCTTCCGGCCGCCGGGCGGCCGCACTCCACCTCTTCGCCGAACTGCGGACACGGCTCAAGGAAGAACTCGGCGTCGAGCCGAGCGACGACATCAGACAGGCGCATCAGGCCGTCCTCCGCCAGAGCGGGGGAGGCGAGCGGGCCTCCCCTCTCGCGAACGCCACCCCGCCCGCCGGGCTCCGGCTTCTCGACGCGGCGTACCACGCCACCGCGGACCTTCCGGCCCAGCAGGCCGCAAGCGCTTTCGGCCCCTTCCCGGCCATGGGGGTGCCGGCCCAGCTCCCCCCGGATTCCGCGCCCTTCACCGGAAGAAGAAAGCAACTGGCCGCCCTGGACGGCCTGCTGGAACACTCGCGGCACAAGAACGGCTCGCTGGGCATCGCGGTCGTGCACGGGCCCCCGGACATCGGCAAGAGCGCGCTGGCCGTGCACTGGGCGCACCAAAGGCTCGACGACTTCCCCGACGGGCAGCTCTACGCCAGTCTCCAGGGCAGCATCGATCCCGGGCACCGGACGGTGACCCCGGCCACGGTGCTGACCGGATTCATCCGCTCCCTCGGCGTACGCGACGACTGGCTGCCCGACACCACCGAGGAGGCGACCGCCCTCTTCCGGAGCCTGCTGGCCGGCCGCCGCTTCGTCGTGGTGCTGGACGACATCGCCGACGCGTCCCAGGTCCGCCACCTGCTGCCGGGCACACCGGGCAACGCGGTGATCGCCACCAGCCGGTCCCCGCTGGCCGACCTGACCACTCGGGAGGGCGCGCTCTCCCTGCCCCTGGGCGCGCTGACCGCGGACGAGGCACACGAACTCATCGTGACGCACCTGGGCGCCGAGCGCGCGGAGGCCGAGCCCGGGGCCGCCGGAGAGCTGGCGGCGGTCTGCGACCATCTGCCGCTCGACCTGCGCAGGTCCGTCGCCCGGCTCGCCGCGGCACCGGACAGGCCGATCTCCGAGTTCGTCGCCGAACTCCGGCGGGGAACGCGGGAACCGAACAACCTGTACCCGTTCCAGTCCCGGGAGCGCTCATCGGCCACCCGTCGGGACGACGGTGAAGACCGCCGGAAACGGAGCCTGACATGACCGCTGACAGCCTTACGGCAGGCTGACAGCACTTTTCATCGCCCCGCCCCGCCGCACTTCACCGCAGCTCAGCGAGTCAATTGCACCGCGAGCGGCGAGGAGTTCCTTCACCAAAAGCATTGCTCGGCCTTTATACAAGCGGAGTTCGGTTGCTCCGGAACGAGTGCCCACCTAGGGTCACGGAACGCAGGACGATCCCGGTCGGCACCGTTCCGGGCTCCACCTGCCGCCCTTCGAAAGCCTCCACTCGTGAGGCGCCCGGCGGGGAATTCACCGAAGTCCCCGCCATGGGCAATAAACTGCTTGGAGAGGATGGGAAATGGCGAAGAACATATCGGCCGAGGAAGCCCAGAAGTGGCTGATCGAGGAGATCGCACAGCGGGTCGGCGTGGCACCTTCCGAAGTCCCGGCCGATCAGTACTTCGACGAGCTCGACCTCGACAGCACCCAGGCGCTCATCATCGCCGGTGAGATGGAGTCCTGGCTCGGGTTCGAGCTCGGCACCACCGCCCTCTGGTACCACCCCACCATCGAGGCCCTCGCCGCCCACATCGCCGAGGAGAGCCAGAAGCACACCGCCGCGGCCTAGGCCGCCCGGCACTCCGGCCGCCGCCCGCCCGATCTCGGGCAGAACCCGCGAGGCGCGAGGCCCGTACCGCACGACCGGCCCGGCTGCCCCCACCGGCAGCGGCCCCGCACCTGTACCGAACCGGCCCGCCCCCGCCGACGGCCGCTGCTCCGCCATGAGCAAGCAGCCGGCCCGTCCGTCTGCCGGGGCCCGCCCCCGCCCCGTTTCCGGCCTCCCCTCGGCCTCTCGCGCCGACGGCCGGGGCGACGCGCCCCGAAGTCCCTGTTCGCCCAGATCCAGAGAGACTTGCCGTGAACTCTTCGCAGGAATCCGACCTCGACCGTCGGCTCGCCCGGGACCCCATCGCCATCGTCGGCCTCTCCGCGCTCTACCCCAAGTCCAGCAACGTGCGGGACTTCTGGGCGAACGTCGTATCGGCCGCCGACTGCATCGACGATGTGCCCGCAGGCCACTGGGACGTGGACGAGCACTACGACCCCGACCCCACGGTGCCGGACAAGACGTACTCCAAGCGCGGTGGCTTCATCCCCGACGTCCCCTTCAACCCGCTGGAGTTCGGCCTGCCGCCGAACACCCTGGAGGTGACGGACGTCCTCCAGCTGCTGAGCCTGGTGGTCGCCCGCGATCTGCTCAAGGACGCCGGCGCCGAGCAGCCCTGGTACGACGCGTCCCGCACCGGCGTCGTCCTCGGCATCACCGGCGCCAACCAGCTCACCCAGCCGCTGACCGCCCGCCTCCAGAGCCCGGTGCTCAAGGAGGTCGTCCGCAGCTGCGGTCTGTCCGACCGGGACGCCGAGGAGATTGTCGCCAAGTTCCGTCTGGCGTACGCCCCTTGGGAGGAGAACTCGTTCCCCGGCATGCTGGGGAACGTGGTGGCGGGCCGGATCGCCAACCGGCTCGACCTCGGCGGCATCAACATGACGGTCGACGCCGCCTGCGCGAGTTCCCTCGGCGCGGTCCGCACCGCCGTCAGCGAACTGCTCGAAGGCCGCTCCGACACCATGCTGGTGGGCGGCTGCGACGCCGAGAACACGATCTTCATGTATCTCTGCTTCAGCAAGACGCCCGCGCTGTCGAAGTCCGGGCAGATCCGCCCGTTCGACAAGGACGCTGACGGCACCCTGATCGGCGAGGGCATCGGGATGCTGGCACTGCGCCGGCTCTCCGACGCCGAGCGCGACGGCAACCGGATCTACGCGGTGCTGCGGGGGATGGGCACCTCCAGCGACGGCCGCTTCAAGTCCATCTACGCCCCCCGCAAGGAGGGCCAGATCGTCGCGCTGCAACGCGCGTACGAGGACGCGGACTGCTCCCCCTCCAGCGTCGAGCTGTTCGAGGCGCACGGCACCGGAACCGCTGTCGGGGACGCCACCGAGCTCAGCGCGCTGTCCGCGGTCGTCTCCGAGGGCAACGACCACCAGCAGTACGCGGCCGTGGGCAGCGTCAAGTCCCAGATCGGGCACACCAAGGCGGCCGCCGGAGCCGCGGGCCTGATCAAGCTGGCGCTCTCGCTGCACCACAAGGTCCTGCCTCCCACCATCAACGTGTCCGAGCCCAACCCCACCATCGGCTTCACCTCCGGTCCGTTCTACGTCAACACCGAGGCCCGCCCGTGGATCCGCGACCCGGAGCGCCCCAAGCGCCGGGCCGCGATCTCCTCGTTCGGCTTCGGCGGCACCAACTTCCACATGGTCCTGGAGGAGCACGGCGACGGCGACGACCTGAAGGTCTCCTTCCCCGTCGCCTCGGTCCATCTGTGGCACGCGCCGGACCCGGCGGCGCTCACCGAACTGCTCGCCGCGGGCGCGCCCGCGACCGGTGGGCCGGCTCCGGAGGGTCACGCCCGGATCGCGCTGGTCGCCCGTACGGAGAACGAGCTGACCACCCTGCGGGAGCTGGCCCTCGGCGAACTGCGGACCCGTGGCGACGCCGACGCCTGGTCGCACCCCAAGGGCCTGCACTACCGGCGCCGCGCCGCGCGGACCGGCAAGGTCGGTGCGCTCTTCGCGGGCCAGGGCAGCCAGTACACGAACCTCGGCAGCACCGCCGTTCTGGCGGTGCCCCCGCTGCGGGCCGCCTTCGACCGGGCCAACGTCCTGGTGCCCGGCGAGACGCCGCTGTCCCGGGTCGCCTTCCCGCCGCCGCTGTTCGGGGCCGATGTCCGGGCCGCGCAGGAGGCCGCGCTCCGGGCGACCGCGTACGCACAGCCGGCCATCGGGGCCCTGTCCGCCGGCCAGTTCCGCTACCTGGGCGAACTGGGGCTCACCGCCGAGGGGTTCCTCGGCCACAGCTTCGGCGAACTGACCGCGCTGTGGGCCTCGGGCGCGCTCGACGACGACGCCTTCTTCACGCTCGCCCGGGCCCGGGGAAGGGCCATGGCACCGCCGCCGGACCGCGGATTCGATGCCGGGGCGATGGCCGCGGTCTCCGCCCCGGAGGAGCGGGTCGCCGAGCTGCTCGCCGACCGGACCGATGTGATCGTCTGCAACCGCAACGCCCCCGACCAGATCGTCGTCGGCGGCCCCACGGACGAAGTCGACCGACTGGTCGCCGCCGCGGGGGAGGCGGGCCTGCGGGCGAGCCGGCTGCCGGTCTCCGCGGCCTTCCACACCCCGTTCGTCGGCCATGCGCTCGACGCGTTCCGCGCCGACGTCGAGCACGTCGAGATCGGCCGTCCGAACGGCACCGTCTTCGCCAACACCCAGGGGGCCGGCTACGGCGAGGACGTCGCGGCCAACCGCAAGGTCCTGACCGAACAGCTCATCCACCCGGTGGACTTCGCCGCCCGCGTGGAGGAGATGTACGCCGCCGGGTTCCGCGTGTTCGTGGAGTTCGGGCCCAAGAACATCCTCACTCAGCTGGTACGCCGCATCCTCGGCGACCGGGAGCACTGGGCGGTGGGGCTGGACGCCGGCCCGGGACGCGACGCGGACGTCGCGCTCAAGCAGGCCGTCGCTCAACTCGCCGTTCTCGGCGTGCCGTTGGAGACCAGCGACCGCTACGTCGCCGCACCGCCGACGCCGGAACCCGCCAAGGGCATGTCCATCCTCCTGAACGGCATCAACTACGTCTCGCCCGAGCGGCGGGCCGCGTACCGCGATGCGATCGACAACGGTTACCGGATCGCCTCCCCGGCCCTGCCGTCGGCGGACGTCTCTCCGGCGCTCCCCCCGACACCGCCACCGGCCCGGCCCACGACTCCGGCTCCCCGCCCCGCGGCGCTGCCCGTCACGGCCGCGGCCGCCCCGGTCCCCGCCGCGACCACCGCGACCGCCACGGCCCTCCGCCCCGCAGCGGTCGCGGCCCCGGCCCTGCCCGCTCCCGCGCCCGTACCCACTGCCTTGGAGACACCTCACGTGGACAGTGATCGCCTTTCCGGTCTGGTGGCCGACCACCTCGCCCTGCACGACGACTACCTCACCGGCCAGTTGCAGAGCGCGGAGCGGTTGGCCGGGCTGCTGGAGCGTGCCGCCGTCCAGGGGCAGGTCGACCAGGTGCTGGCCGGTGTGAACGCCGTCAAGGAGCACGGCCTGGACATCGGCCGCAGCCATCTGCGGGCCAACGAGATCCTGCGTGACCTGGCCGGCCTGGAGTTCGGCGTCGCGCCCGCAGCGGCGACCGGTACGGCCGCGCCGCAGGCCCTGCGGACCCCGTCGCCCCAGCCCGCCCCGCAGGTCTCGGCCCCCGCGCAGATCGCCCCGGCCCCGGCCCCGGCCGCCGTGCCACAGCCACAGCCGCTGCCGACGGCCCCGGCGGCTCCCACGCCGGAGCCCGTCGCTCCCCCGGCGGCGCCCGCACCCGCGGGACTCGACGCCGCGACCGTACAGACCGCGCTCCTCGACGTTGTCGCGCTCAAGACCGGCTACCCCGCCGACATGCTCGAACTCGACATGGACATCGAAGCCGACCTCGGCATCGACTCCATCAAACGCGTCGAAATCATGGGCATCCTCCAAGAACGCTTCGCCGGAGCCATCACCGCAGGACCCGAACAACTCGCAGAACTCCGCACCCTCCGACAAATCGTCGAATTCACCAGCACCACCACCCCCACACCAACCGCAACCCCCACGCCCACACCCACACCCACACCCACAGGACTCGACGCCACAACCGTACAAACCGCACTCCTCGACGTTGTCGCACTCAAAACCGGCTACCCCGCCGACATGCTCGAACTCGACATGGACATCGAAGCCGACCTCGGCATCGACTCCATCAAACGCGTCGAAATCATGGGCATCCTCCAAGAACGCTTCGCCGGAGCCATCACCGCAGGACCCGAACAACTCGCAGAACTCCGCACCCTCCGACAAATCATCGAGTTCACCAGCGGAGCAGCCCCGACCGCCCCGGCCGACAGCCCCGCGACGGACACCGCCGCTCCCGCACCGGTCGGCCAGGACGCCGCCCCGGCCGGTGGCGGGACAGGCCGGGCCCAGGCCGCGCTCGTCGCGCTGCCCACCCCCGACCAGCTGGTCGGCTGCTTCGCCGAGGGTTCGGGTGCGCTCGTCGTCGACGACGGCTCCGAGCTCGCGCCGCCGCTCGTCCAGCGCCTCATCGAGTCCGGACGCCATGTGCACGTCCTGCGGCTGCCCGGAGTCGCCCAGCGCATCACCGGGGTCAAGGACCACGCGCTGTCCGGCTGGGGCGTGACCGAACTGGCCGAGCGGATGGAGAGCATCCTCGCCGACCGGGTCAGCGTCGTCCTCGACCTGACCGCCGCCCGTGAGGGCGACTGGTACGACGGAGTCCGGCGGCTCACGCACACGCTGCTGGTCGCCAAGCACGCCGTCGCACCGCTGACGGCCGCCGCCGCCTCCGGCCGCGCCGCCTTCGTCACGGTCACCCGGCTCGACGGCGCCTTCGGGCTCGGCGGCGTCTCCGAGGACCTGGTCCCCGCCGGCGGCCCCGGCGGACTCGTCAAGACCCTGGCCGTCGAGGCCCCCGAGCTGTTCTGCCGGGCGGTCGACCTCGCCCCGGCCCTCAGCCCGGAGGCCGGAGCCGACCTCCTGCTCCCGGAGCTGAGCGACGCCGTCACCGAGACGGTCCAGGTCGGCCTCGACGGCAGCCGGCGCATCGGCCTGACGCTCGCCGAAGAGCCGCTGACCGCCTCGGACCCGGCGACCGCACCCGTCCTGAGCGGTGACGACCTCCTTGTCGTGACCGGCGGCGGACGCGGCATCACCGCCGCGTGCGTCATCGAGCTGGCCCGGCGGTATCAGCCGGGCCTGCTGCTCCTGGGCCGCACTCCGCTGGAGGACGAACCGGCCTGGGCCCAGGGGGTGGACGCCGCGGCGCTCAAGGCCGCCGCGGCCTCCCAGCTGAAGGCCACGGGCGAGAAGCCGACCCCCAAGCGGGTCGAGCAGCTCTACCGGGACGTCGTCGGCGCCCGGGAGATCCGCGCCACCCTCGCCGAGGTGAGCGCCGCGGGCAGCCGGGTGGAGTACCTGGCCGTGGACATCACGGACGCCGCGGCCACCGCCGCCGCGCTCGCCCCGCACAAGGACCGCGTCACCGGACTGGTGCACGGCGCGGGAGTCCTCGCCGACCAGCTGATCGCCAACAAGAAGGCGTCCGAGGTCGAGCGGGTCTTCGCCCCCAAGCTCGCCGGGCTGCGCGCGGTGACCGCCGCGCTGAACGCCGACGCCCTGCGCCACCTCGTGCTGTTCTCCTCGGTCGCCGGGTTCTTCGGCAACCGGGGGCAGTCGGACTACGCCATGGCCAACGAGGTGCTCAACGCCTGGGCCTCCTCCTGGAAGCAGCGCCACCCCTCGGCCCACGTCACCTCCATCAACTGGGGCGCCTGGGACAGCGGCATGGTGTCCCCGGAGGTCAAGGCGGTCTTCCGGGAACGGGGCATCACCCTGATCCCGCTGGACACCGGCGCCCGGCTGTTCGCCGAGCAGTTCGCCCCCGACCGGGCCGGTGACGTGGTCACGGTCCTCGGCCCGACGTCCCCCCTCTCGGCCCCCGAACGGACCGTCGCCGCCGTCACCCGCGTGGAGCGGCCGCTGGCCGCTCTGGAGAACGAGCCGATCATCGCCGACCACGTCATCGGTGACGCGCCGGTGCTCCCGGCCGTCGTCGCCCTCGGCTGGATGATCGGCGCGGCGGAGCGGGTGCACGGCGCCGAGATCCGCCAGGTGAGGGACTTCTCCGTGCACAAGGGCATCGTCTTCGACGGCTCCCAGCCCGAGGCGGTCGACCTCGAACTGGCCGTCGACGACGACGTGGTGCGCGGAGCCGTCCGGTCCGTGGACGGCCGGGGCGCCGTCCGTCCGCACTACGGAGCGGTGCTCGACTTCCGGGCCACGCTCGCCCCGGTCTCCCCCGGCGCCCTGCCGGCGCCCGGCGGCGGCCGGCCCGCCGACGCCCTCTACGGCGACGGCACCCTCTTCCACGGACCCTCGCTGCGCGGAGTGCGCCGGGTCCTCGCCGAGGACGAGAGCACCCAGCGACTGGTGCTGGAGTGCGAGCTGACCGAACACCGCACGGCGGGAGGGGCGTTCGCGGGCAGCCGGTTCGCGCCCGGCACGGCGGACCTGCTGCTCCAGGCGGGCCTGGTCTGGGTCCGGATCTTCCGCGGCACCGCCGGCCTGCCCCTGTCCGTGGGCCGCGCGGATCTGCACCGCGCGCTGCCCGACGGTGAGCCCTTCCTGGTCGTGGTCGAGCCCGGCTCCGCCCCCCGGGGCACCGGCGCCTCGCTCACCATCACCGCGTGCACCCCGGGCGGAGAGGTGATCACCCGGCTCGAGGACGTGTCCGTGGTCTCCGCACCGCAGTTGGCGGCCAAGTTCATCAGCGGCTGATTCCCCCTTCGTACCCGACGCAAGCGATCGGGTCGGCCCGGACGGCGCCTCCCGCGCCGTCCGGGCCGGCCCCGCCCCTCAGAAGGGACCGTAAAGCTCTCATGAGCAAGTACGCCATCGTTGGCCTCTCCTGCCTGTTCCCAGGGGCGGAATCCCCTGCCGAGTTCTGGCAGAACCTCCGCACCGGGACGGACAACCGCGGTGAAGGGGGCGAGCAGATCTTCGGTCCCGGCCTCGACGCCAGGGACGCGGATCCACAGCACTCCGTCTACTGCACGCGCGGCGGCTTCGTCACCGAATTCGCCTTCGACCCGGAGGGCTACCTCCTCGACCCCGACCGCCTCTCCGGGCTCGACCGGATCTTCCACTGGTCCCTGCACGTGGCCCGGGAGGCGCTGCGCGACAGCGGGCAGCTGGACCGCCCCGGCGTCCTGGACCGCACCGGTCTGATCCTGGGCAACTACTCCTTCCCCACCCCGGCCTCCGCGGACGTCAGCGTCCCCCTGGTCCAGGAATCGGTCCTCGAGGGCCTGCGCCAGGCCGGGTACCCGGCGCTCGGCGCGCTCGCCGACGAGAGCCGGCGGATCGACCCGTCCCGGCTGCACCCCGAGAACCTCCGGGTGAGCGGCTCACCGGCCTCGGTCGCCGCGAGCGCGCTCGGACTGGGCGGCCCCCGCTACGCCTTGGATGCCGCCTGCTCCTCCGCGCTGTACGCGCTCAAGCTGGCATGCGACCATCTCGCCGCCGGCCAGGCCGATCTGGTGCTGGCCGGCGGCGTCTGCGCGCCCGACCCCACCCTGATCCATCTGTCGTTCTCCGACCTCCAGGCCTACCCCCGCGACGGCTTCAGCCAGCCCTTCGACAGCCGGTCCGGAGGCATCCTCACCGGCCAGGGCGCCGGGATGGTCGCGGTGAAGCGGCTGTCCGACGCGGTACGCGACGGGGACCGCGTCCACGCCGTCGTGGACGGCATCGGGCTGACGAACGACGGCAGTGGCCGCCATCTGCTCGTCCCGCAGGGAGGCGGACAGCTCCAGTCGTACGAGCAGGCCTACGCCGCCGCCGGTGTCGACCCGGCCACCGTGGACTACCTGGAGTGCCACGCGACCGGAACCCCCATCGGGGACGCCACCGAGGTGGACTCCGTCGCCGAGTTCTTCGGCGGAGCGGGCAGTGTGCCGCTGATCGGCTCGGTGAAGGGCAACATCGGCCATCTGCTCACCGTGGCGGGGCTCAGCAGCCTTCTCAAGGTCGTGCTGTCCATGGGCAACGGCCACATCCCGCCGACCATCGGTGTGAGCAGTCCCGTCACCTCGAAGGACGGACGGGTCGGCGAGGAGTCCCTCGTCCGCACCGGCCGCGCCTGGCCCGAGGGCGAGGGCCCCCGCCGGGGTGCGGTGTCCGCGTTCGGCTTCGGCGGGACCAACGCCCACGTGGTGCTCTCGGCGGCGGACACCGCCGCCGCGGCACCCGAGGACCCGGCCCCGGCCGATGTGCCCGCGCTCGACATCGTGGGCCTCGGCGCGCACTTCGGCCCGCTCGACTCCCTCGACGCCTTCGAGGAGGCGGTTCACCAAGGGGCCGGCGCCCTCGTCCCACTGCCCGAGCGCCGCTGGCGCGGCCTGGACCAGACGCGCGGGGGTTCGCTGGAGGCTGCCACCGGAGTCTCCCCCGGCATGGTGCCGAACGGCGCGTTCGTCGACGGCCTCGGCATCGACCCCGTCGACCTCAAGATCCCCCCGGCCGACCTGCGCACGTACAACCTCCAGCACGCCCTGGTCACGAAGGTCGCCGACGAGGCCCTGCGGGACGCGGGGTTCAGCCGTGCCACGGCTGAGGGGCGGAGCGCGCCCGACCCCCGGCGCATCGCGGTGGTGATCGGGATGGAGATCGAGCCGATGACCCACCTGCGGCTCACCCGCCGCAATCTGGGCGCCTTCGTCCGCGAGGAGTTCGCCCGGGCCGGGGTCGCGGTGGACGAGGAACAGCTCGCCGCCATGAGCGCGGCCGGCCGGGACGCGGTCGTGGACCCCATCGTCGCCAACGAGGTGCTGAGCTTCATCGGCAACATCATGGCCAGCCGTATCTCCTCCCTCTGGAACCTCACCGGCCCCTCCTTCACCGTCTCCTCCGACGGCTCGGGTACCGCCGAGGCCCTGGAGGTCGCCCGGCTGCTGCTGCTCGACCCCAGCATCGAGGCGGTCCTCGTCGGAGCGGTCGACCTGGCGGGCTCGGCGGAGAACCTGCTGCTCCGCCCGGACGTGGTGGGCGAGGCCGGGCTGACCTTCGGCGAAGGCTCCCGCGGCCGGCGCATCGGCGAGGGCGCGGGCGCGGTCGTCGTCACCCGGCCGGACGAGCGGGAACGTCCCGCCTACGCCCGGCTCGACGCGGTCGCCATCCGCCATGCCGCCCCGGTGGACGGCGTGGTGCCGGAAGCTGACGCGGCGACGCTCGCGGCGGCGGCCCAGGAGGCCCTCGCCGCCGCGGGCGTCACCGCGGGCGACATCGGCTATCTGGAGGCGCACGCGGGCGGCACCGGCGCCCAGGACCGGGCCGAGATCGCCGCCCTGGCCAGCGTCTATCCGGCCGGCGGCGACGGAGTGGCCCTCGGCAGCGCCAAGGCCGTCATCGGCGACGCCGGGTGCGCGGCCACCATGGCCGGGCTCATCCGGGCCGTCCTGTGCCTGCACCACGGGTATCTCCCCGGCACCAGCGGCTGGACCCGTCCCGCCGCCGAACTCGCCGAGCCCTTCGGCGCGTCCGCGCTGTTCGTCCCCACGGAGTCGCAGCCATGGCTGCGCCGGAACAAGGGGGCGCGCAGGTACGCCGCCGTCGACTTCCTCGGCGCATCCGGTGCGCACGGGCACCTCGTGCTCTCCGCCGACGCCACGCGTGGCCGGGTCGTCCCGGCCGACTGGCGGCGGGCCGGCGGGCCCGTCGTACTGCCGCTGTCGGCGAACTCGCTCGAGGCGCTGCTCGGCGCGGTCGAACGGCATACGGAGCTGGTGGCCGAGACCGACCCGTACGCGCTCGCCCGGCAGGCCGCCCGCGAGCTGACGGACGGCGGGCTGCGGGTGGTACTCGTCGGCCAGGACCGTGACGAACTGCTGGCCCAGCTCAGACTCGCCGCACGCGATCTCGCCGGTGTGCACGCCGACGGCGGCGAATGGGCCACCCCGGCAGGCAGCTACTTCACGGCACGGCCCATCGGCCCCGACGGCAAGGTCGCCCTGGTCTACCCGGGTGCGTTCAACTCCTACCCGGGGCTGGGCCAGGACTTCTTCCGCGCCTTCCCCGGCCTGCTGGACCGGTTCGAGGAGGATGCGACGCAGCCCGAGCGCCAGCTGCGCGCCACCTCGCTCTACCCCCGCAGCCAGGTCGCCCTGGGCCGCCGCGAGCTGATGGGGCTGGAGGCCGGTCTCGGCGAGGACGTGCCCTTCATGCTCGCCACCGGCACCAACTTCGCCATCCTGTACACGGATCTGGTGCGCGAGGTGCTCGGCGTCCGGCCGCACGGCGCGTTCGGCTACAGCCTCGGCGAGTCGAGCATGCTCTTCGCGACCGGCGGCTGGCAGACCGGCGGCCGCCGCGACGACCTGATCAGCGACACGCCGATCTTCAAGGACCGGCTGTGCGGGCCCCGCCGCACCGTGCGCGAGCTGTGGAAGCTGCCGGACTCCGTCCCCGACGCGTCGTTGTGGGCCAGCCATGTGCTGCTCACCGACGCCGACTCGGTGCGTGCGGTACTGCCCCGCTACGACCGGGTCCACCTCACCCACATCAACACCCCGGCCGAACTGGTCGTCGCGGGCGACCCGGACCAGTGCCGCGCGCTCGTGAAGGAGCTCGGCTGCCCCGCGGCGCGCTCGCCTGTCAACGTCGTCATGCACTGCCCGGTCGTGGACGCCGAACTGGACGGTCTCGCGGGGCTGAACGACTACCCCACGGGCTCGTTCGGCGACCTGGAGCTGTTCAGCGCGTACGACTACGAGGCTCTGCCGGTCCTGGAGCGGGAGGAGATCGCCCGTCGTATCGCCTGGACCCTGCGGTCGACGATCGACTTCGCCCGGCTGGTACGCGACGCTCACGACCGGGGGTTCCGCTACTTCATCGAGGTCGGACCCGGCGCGACCTGCTCGCGCTGGATCCACGACACGCTGGGGGACGCCCCGCACGCCGCGGTTCCCGTGGACCGGCGCGGCGTCTCCACCGCCAGGTCGGTCGCCCGGCTCGTGGCCCGGCTGATCGGCAACGGCCTGCACCTGGACCTGTCGGCGCTGCTGGAATCGCCGTCGACCGCCACGCAGAACGCCCGAGCCCATCGCTTCCGTGTGGGCGGCGGTGACCCGGTCCCGGCACGCGTGGCCCGGAGCATCGCCGCGACGGCGTCCGCGGGTGCGGCCGCGGACGCCGTCCCAGCCGTCCCCGCCGCCGCGCTCGCCGCCTCGGCGGCGTCCGCCTCACCCGCCGCCGCTCCGGGCTCCGGCCCGGCGGCCCCCGGCACCGCTGCCACGGGGGGAGACCCCGACGGCCGGGCCACCGCGGGTCCCGGCACGCCCCGCCCCACCGCCCCGTCCGCCCCCGTACCGTCCGTACCGCCGGAGGACTCCGCCATGCCTGCCGATCCGACTCTCGCCGACGCGGAGGTCATCACCTTCGACGGCGACCCGATCTCCTTCCTCCCCTGGGCGCCCGCACCGCACGAGGGCACCGCCCCGTCGGCCCCCGGCGGGGCCGACGCCCCGCCTCCCTCGCCCGTCCCGGCACGCCCCGAGGCGGCCGCGCCGGCCGCCCCGGCCACCGGGGCCGACGGTTCGCCCGCTCCCGCCGCCGACCTGGTGCGGGACATCCGCCGGCAGATGGTCGCCACGCACTCCGTCGTGATGGAGACTCAGCGCATCCTCCAGGGCGCGACGCTCTCCCGGATCGAGTCGCTGCTGGACGGCGACGCCACGGCCCCCGCTGTCCCGGCCCCGTCGCCGGTCCTTCCGGCGCCCCTCCCCGCGGCGGCTCCCACGGCCGCGCTGCCCCCGGCCGCCCCCGCCCCTGCCCCCGCCGGCCCTCCGGAGCCCGCGGCCGGGCAGCGCGAGGTCAAGGAGGGCGTGATCTGGGACGAGGCCGATCTGCTGGAGTTCGCGGTCGGTTCCGTGGCC
Organism: Streptomyces sp. PTY087I2; assembly: GCF_001687325.1. Lineage (GTDB taxonomy): Bacteria > Actinomycetota > Actinomycetes > Streptomycetales > Streptomycetaceae > Streptomyces. The sequence goes on from NZ_LZRD01000014.1 coordinate 63,721, forward strand.
AAGGTCTTCGGGCCCGAGTTCGGCGTCGTCGACGGGTACGACAAGCGGGTCAGGCTGCCCGCCCCGCCTTACCACTTCGTCTCCCGCGTCACCGCGCTCGACGGCGTCACCGGCGAGTTCAAGCCCGCCACGATCACCACCGAGTACGACGTTCCCGAGGACGCCTGGTACGCCGTGGACGGCGGTGTGCCGCCGGCCGTCACCGTCGAGGCGGGCCAGTGCGACCTGCTGCTCGTCAGCTATCTGGGCATCGACTTCCGCAACAAGGGCGAGCGGGTCTACCGCCTCCTGGACAGCACCCTGATCTTCCGCGGGAACCTGCCCCGGACCGGCCAGACCCTGCGGTACGACATCTCCATCGACCGCTTCGTGCACCAGGGCGACACGACGCTCTTCTTCTTCAGCTACCGGTGCTACGCCGACGGTGAGCTGATCCTCGAACTGCACGACGCCTGCGCCGGGTTCTTCAGCAAGGAAGAACTCGCCACCCCGCTCGGCGTCGTGATGACCGACAAGGAGAAGGCGGCCCGCGCGGCCCTGCCCAAGGGCTACTTCAAGCCTCTCGCGTACACCGACAAGAACCACCTCACCCCCGAGGACCTGGAGGTTCTGTCCCAGGGCCGCCCCGGCGACGTATTCGGCCCGGACCACGCCCAGGACGCGGGCGTCAATCCGGCGATCCGGCTGCCCGACGCCAAGCTGCGGATGATCGACGAGGTGGTCATCGACCGCAAGGGCGGCCCGCGCGGCCTCGGCACCCTCAGCGCCGTCAAACGCCTGGAGCCGGACGCCTGGTACTTCACCTGCCACTTCCCGGACGACCATGTGCTCGCCGGCTCGCTGGTGGCCGAGGGTGCGGTGCAGCTGCTCCAGATCTACCTGATGCACCAGGGCATGCACCTCACGCTGCCGGACGCGCGGTTCCAGTGCGTCACCGACGTACCGATCGAGGTGCAGGTACGCGGCCAGATCACCCAGGCGCACCAGGAGATCCGGTACGAGGTCGAGGTCATGGAGCTCACGCTCCTGCCCCGGGCCACGGTCATCGCCGACGTGCTCATCTACCTGGGCGACCTGCCGGTCATCCGGATGAAGGGGCTCGGTCTCCAGGTCCGGGAGAAGGAGGGCACGCCCTACCGTCCCGAGATCGGCGGCGTCCCGCAGTTCCTCGGCCGCCGCAACCGCGACGGCGAGGCCGCGATGATCAACGAGATGCACCTGGCCCACGCGGCCAAGGGGCTGCTGGACGTCGCGATGGGCCCGGAGTTCGAGGTCTACCGCGACAGCCGTGCCCCGTACATCCCGAACGGCGACTTCCAGTTCGTCGACCGGGTGATGTCCCTCAAGGGCACCCGCGGCGATCTGCGCAGCCCCGGCTCGGAGATGGTCACCGAGTACGACTCCCCGGAGGACGCCTGGTACTACGAGGAGAACGCCCACCCGCACATGCCGAACGCGGTCTACATGGAGAGCTCGCTCCAGGCCGCGATCTTCCTCGGCTACTACCTCGGCGCAACACTGGAGTCGCCCGAGGAGCAGTACGCGATCCGTAACCTCGACGGCCGGGCGACCCTGGTCAAGGACGTCGATCTGCGCGGCAAGACCATCCGCCACCACTCCAAGCTCCTCATGACGAGCGCGGTCTCCGGCGCGGTGCTCCAGAACTTCAGTTACGAACTCTCCGCGGACGGCGAGGTGTTCTACGTCGGGGAGTCGCTCTTCGGCTACTTCAGCGACGCCGCCCTGGCCAATCAGGTGGGCCTGGACGCCGGGAAGTACGTCGCCCCCTGGATCGAGGCTCAGAAGCCGTCCGCCGACCGCGTCCGCCGCATCGAGCTCGGCGCCGACGCACCCGCCTACACCGACCCCACCGGCGGCCATCTGCACCTGGCCGGGGGCCGGTTCGCCCTGGTGGACCGGGTCGACCTGGTCGCCGACGGCGGCCGGCACGGCCAGGGCTATCTGCACGGTCACCGCATGATCCGGCCGGACGAGTGGTACTTCGACTGCCACTTCCACCGTGACCCGGTGATGCCCGGATCGCTCGGCGTCGAGGCGATCCTCCAGGCGATGCGGCTCTTCGTGCTGGAGGAGAAGCTCGCCGAGGGCATCGAGCGGCCCCGCTTCGCGATGGCCACCGGGGTCGAGACGGCCTGGAAGTACCGCGGCCAGATTCTCCGCGACGACCGGGAACTCCGGTTCGACGTGCACATCAAGGAGATCCGCCGCGAGGACGGCCGGCTGCTCGTCATCGCCGACGCGGACCTGTCGAAGCCGGGCCTGCGCATCTACGAACTCACCGATGTGGCCATCGAGGTCCGTTCCGCCGACGCCTGACGGCCCGACCAGCGCTCCCTGATCCGGCCCGATCGACAAGACACCTCCTAGGAGCTTCGTTCGCCATGCCACTTCACGACACTCCTCTCCGGTGGTCCGGAGAGCGGTACCCCAGCACGGACGCGGCGGGGATCTACAACGCCCTCGCCGACCTGGACCAGCCCTGTTTCATCGTCGTCACCCCGCAAGGAATCGGCGCCGTCTCCGGCGGCTCCGTGGTCTCCGGCGCCGACGCCACCGGATGGCCGCTGCTCACCGCCGTCCAGCCGCTGCCGCCGCAGCGGCTGGGGTCGGCCGCCTTCCTCGCCGCCCACGGAGTGCGCAGCCCGTACATGGCCGGCGCCATGGCGGGCGGCATCGCCTCGGCCGACATGGTCGTCTCCCTCGCCCGGGAGGGGTTCCTCGCCTCCTACGGGGCAGCCGGCCTGCTGCCCGGGACGATCGAGAAGGCGCTCGGCAGGTTCGCCGTCGAGATCCCCGGCCTGCCGTACGCGGTCAACCTCATCCACAGCCCCAGTGAGGACCGGCTGGAGCGGGAGGCCGTGGAGCTCTTCCTGCGCCACGGCGTGCGCTGCGTCGAGGCGTCCGCCTATCTCAACCTCACCCCGCACGTGGTCCGCTACCGGCTGGCCGGACTCCGCCGGGAACCGGACGGCTCCGTCGTCGCCGACAACCGGGTGATCGCCAAGATCTCCCGGACCGAGACCGCCGAGCGTTTCATGCGTCCCGCGCCCGCGACCCTGGTCACCTCCCTGCTGGAGCAGGGGCTGATCACCCAGGAGCAGGCCTCGCTCGCCCACCATGTGCCGCTGGCCGACGACATCACCGTGGAGGCCGACTCCGGCGGCCACACCGACCGCCGTCCGCTGCCCGCACTGCTGCCGACGATCCTGCGGCTGCGCGACACCGTGCAGCGCGAGCACCGCTACACGGTGCCGATCCGGGTGGGCGCGGGAGGCGGGCTCGGCACTCCCGTCGCGGTCTCCGCCGCCTTCGCCATGGGAGCCGCGTACGTGGTGACCGGTTCGGTGAACCAGTCGTGCCTGGAGTCGGGGGCGTCCACCGCCTCCAAGGCGATGCTCGCGGAGGCGGGGATCGCCGACTGCGACATGGCCCCCGCGGCCGACATGTTCGAGATGGGAGTGGAGCTCCAGGTCCTGAAGAAGGGCACGCTCTTCCCGATGCGGGCCAAGAAGCTCTACCAGCTCTACCAGGCCCACGACAGCATCGAGGCGATCCCGGCCGCCGAACGCGCCAAGCTGGAGCAGCAGGTCTTCCGGCGTCCGCTGGAGGACGTCTGGCAGGAGTGCGTGGGGTACTTCGAGAAACGCGACCCGGAGCAGCTCGCCCGCGCGGCGGGCAGTCCCAAGCGGCGGATGGCGCTCGTCTTCCGGTGGTACCTGGGCATGTCCTCGCGCTGGGCCGTCACCGGCGACGCCGACCGGACGATGGACTACCAGGTCTGGTGCGGCCCGGCGATGGGAAGCTTCAACGACTGGGTGACCGGCAGCTATCTGAAGACGCCGGGCAACCGGCGCGTGGCCGACGTGGCCCACCACCTGATGCTGGGCGCGGCCTTCCACACCCGTCTCGCCCAGCTACGCAACGCCGGCGTGCGGATTCCGGCAGGGGTCGGCGACTACCGTCCCGTACCGCTGGAGGCTCCGGCCGACGGCACCCCGGCAGGTCTGCGATGAGCGCGGCGCTGACTCCGGAGCGGCTCGAGGAGCTGCTCGGCGATCCCGGCGACGACACCCTGCCGTACGGCTTCGCCGCCGCGGTCGCCCGCGACGAGGGCGACGAGTTCCCCACCGCGCTGTGCGAGGCGCTCGTCGGCGCCGGGTTCCACCTGGCCTACCTGCCGCCGGAGTGGGGCGGCACGTTCCGGTCGTTCGACCGCAGCCTCACCCTGGTGCGGTGTGCGGCCCGCCGGGACGTCAGCATCATGCCGGGCACGATGTTCAGCATCATCGCCGCGACCTGCCTCCAGCTGCACGGCTCGCCCGCGCAGCAGGAGCGGGCGGCCAAGATCCTGCGCGGCGGCGGCGCGGTGGCCTTCGCGCTCACCGAGGCGGAGCACGGCAGCGATCTGCTGGCGGGCGAGGTGCGGCTGTCCGACGGGGTGCTGGACGGCGAGAAGTGGATGGTCGGCCTGGGGATGCGCTGCGAGGCGGTCTATGTGGTCGCCCGCACCGGAGGCCGGGGGCCGGCCGCTTTCTCGGCCGTGCTGCTGGACGTGGCGGCGGTGGAGCCCGGACAGCTGGAACGGGTTCCGGCCGTGCGCACCGGCGGGATGCGCGGCATCGATCTGGCCCGGATGCGCTTCACCGGGCTGCGGGTGCCGGAGGACGCGCTCGTCGGCAGGACCGGCGAGGGTCTCGAGGCGGCGGTGAAGGCGCAGCAGGCGGTACGGCTGATGAGCATGGCCGGCAGCCTGGGCATAGCCGACAGCGCGGTGCGCCTCGCCCTGGACTTCGCCGCCGCCCGCAAGGTCGGCCGCACCCTGCTCACCGATTCCCCCCACCCCCGGCGCGAGCTGGCTGTCGCCTCGGCGGCCCTCCTGGCGGCGGACGTGGTGGCGACGAGCGCGGCCCGTGGGGTCCATGTGCTGCCCGAGGTGTTCAGCGTCTGGGCCCCGGTCGCCAAGCATGTGGTGGCGGAGTCCTGCGACGAACTGATCCGCCGCTGCGGCACGGTCCTCGCGACCCGCTCGGTGCTGCGGGAGGGGGAGCGCGGCTCCGGGCTCTTCCAGAAACTCCAGCGGGACTCGGGAGTCGTCCGGGTCATCGACTCCAGCACCCTGGCCAACCTGCGGTCGTACGCGGGGCAGCTGCCGACACTGACGGTGGCCGGCGCCTCGTCCGACGTCCAGGCCCTGACCACGGTCTTCGCTCTCGGCGCGGACCTTCCGGCGTACGAGCCGTCCCGGCTCGACATGTTCGCCCGGGGCTCCGACCCGGTCCTCGCCGGGCTCGGGGCCGTGCTCGCGGAGGTGACCGGGAGCGTGGCGGAAGAGGACGACGTGACGGGTGAGCTGCTGCGCCGCCTGGCCACCGCCGCCGACGGGCTCGGGGAGCTGACGCGCGCCGCGCAGCAGCGCGACGCCGATCCCAACGCCCTGGTGGACGCGGCCGAGCGGTACGCGTGGCTGCACGCCGCCGCCGCCTGCGTCCACCTGTGGCACGCCAATCAGGACCGTTCGCTGTACGGCACGAAGCCCGGCTCCACGGGCTGGCTGGGCGCCGTGCTCGGCTATCTCCTCGCCCGCGCCGACGGCGTGGACCCCCGGCGTCACGGCGCCGCCCTGATCCCCGCCCTGGACGCCGTCGCGGCGCTGCGGGAGTCCGGACAGCTCTTCTCCGCCCTGCCCGTCACGCTGGCGCCGACCCGACAGGAGCCCCATGTCCAAGGCTGATCTCACCGCACTGGCTGCGGAGTTGGAGCAGTACCTCGGCGACCCGTCCGACGACGGCAGCCGGATGTCCTTCCGCCGGATCATGGACCACGACGAGCACGAGGAGTACCCCTTCGGCTTCGTCGGCCAGCTGCGCCGCTGGGGCACACACGAGTACTCCCTGCCCGCGGAACAGGGCGGCCGGGCCGGCAATGTGGAGACCGGCTTCAACCTGATGCGCCTGGTCGCCCGCCGGGACTGTACGACCGCCACCTGCCTGGTGATCACCAACCTCAGCTTCATGCCGCTGTGGATCGCGGGCACCGAGGAGCAGAAGAGCTCTGCCATCGCCGCGATGAAGCGGGGCGGAGGCCTGTCCTGGGGGCTGTCCGAGCGCGACCACGGCAGCGACCTGATCGCCAACGAGATGGCCGCCGTCAAGGTCGACGGCGGCTACGAACTGACCGGGGAGAAGTGGCTGATCGGCAACGCCACCGTCGCCGACACGATGGTGGTGTACGCGCGGACCGGCCGCCGCAACGGACCCGGTGCGTACTCCGTCTTCATCGTCGACAAGTGGCAGCTGGCGGCCGGGACCGTCGAGGAACTGCCCAGCGAGAAGCTGCACGGGCTGCGGGCTCTCGACCTCAGCGGGGTGCGCCTGGACCGCGCCTTCGTGCCGGACAGCGCGCTGCTCGGGGCCGAGGGCCAGGGGCTGGAGATCGCGCTCAAGGCCACGCAGGTGGCGCGCAGCGTGATCGGCAGCCTGCCGCTCTCGGCGGTCGACACCGGACTGCGGCTGACCCTGGACTTCACCGAGGGGCGGGTGATCTTCGGTACCGCGGTCAGCGACGTGCCCTACAGCCGTCGGCAGCTGACCGAGGTGTTCGCCGACCTGATGGTCGCCGACGCGATGAGCCTGGGAGCGGTGCGCTGCCTCCAGGCCGCGCCGGAGCAGATCAGTGTGTGGTCGTCGGTGGTGAAGTACCTCGTGCCGACCCTGCTGGAGAAGAGCATGTCCCAGCTGAACACCGTTCTCGGGGCGCGGTTCTTCCTCCGCGACCACCCGCACTACGGCCCGTACCAGAAGATGCTGCGCGACCTGCTGGTGGCCAACATCGCCGACGGAAACACCGTGGTGAACCTCCGTAACCTCGGCCAGCAGCTCGACGGGCTGCTGAACACGGTCCGCGAAGCGCCGGCCGAGACCCGGACGGCGGCCGCCGAACGCGCGGCGGTGCTGTTCGGCATGGACCGGGAGCTTCCGCCGTACGAGCCGTGGAAGCAGGAGCTGTTCAGCCGGGGCGCGGACGACGCGCTCCTGGCCGCGCCCGACGGCGTGCGCCGGCTGCGGGAGATCGCCGCGGCGGCCGGGGGCCCCGAACGGGAGCGGCTGGAGCGGGCGGCCGATGCGGCCGAGGAGCTGCTGGGCCGGACGGCTGCGCTGTCCGACCGGGCCGCCGCGCTCAAGGCGGAGCTGGGACGGGCCTACGGGCACTCGGCGGAACTGTTCGAACTGTCCAAGGAGTACTGCCTGTTGCACGCGGTCGCGGCCTGTGTGCTCACCTTCGTCCACTCGCACGGGGCGTCCGATGCCCCGCTGCCGAGCGGCGCGCTGCTGCTGCTGATGCTGGAGCGGCTGCGCCGCCACGTCCACCCGGTCGAGCAGATCACGGATCAGACCGACATCGACGAGGTGATGGCGGTGCTGCGCGGGCTGCACCAGCAGGACAAGCTCTTCTCGCACTGGCAGTTCGCGCTCGCCAAGCGGTCCGGCGTCCCCGCCGCCGCCCGCCGCTGAGAACCGAAAGGGCGCCGGCCATGCCGTCCGATCCCGCCTTCCTGTGGCTGCTGCCCGAGCACGCGGTGGACCGCTTCGCCGCCGCGCTCGGCGGTACCCGGCTGCTCACCTCCGGAGAACGGGCGGCTCTCGGCCGACGGCTGACCCCGGGGGCCGCGCGGCGCTATCTGGGAGCGCGGCTGCTGTGCCGCTACGCCCTCAGCGCACGGGTGCCCCGGCCCCTGGAGCACTGGCGTTTCACGACCGGCGAGCACGGCCGGCCGGAGCCGCTCCCCGACGGGGAGGGCCTGCGGTTCAACCTCTCGCACACCGAGGGGCTGATCGCCTGCGTCGTCACCCGGGGTCGGGGGTGCGGGGTCGACGTCGGCCCCGACCCCGCACCCGCCGGGCTGGTGACCTGGCTGGAGCCCCGGCTCGCCCCCGCCGAACGGGCCGAGCTGGCCGCTTCGGCCCCCGGTGTGCGAAACGCCGTCGCCGGGGAGCTGTGGGTGCTCAAGGAGGCCTATCTCAAGGCTCTGGGCACCGGTCTGACCCGGGACCTGGGCGGTTTCGCGTTCGGACCGCGCGGAAGCGGCCGGATCCGCGTGCACGACCGCGATCGGCGTCGGCCGCCGGACGCCGCGGCCCGCTGGTGGTTCGACCTGCTCCGCCCCGCACCCGGCTACCTCGTGGCCGTCGCCGCCGAGGACGGCCACCCGGAGGATCTCCGCCGTATCGACCTCGCCCCCCTCTCGCCCCTGGACCTGCCGCACGCGGGCCCCTCGCCCCTGGACCTCTCGCACGCGGACCTCTCGTCCGTCTGAGACCGACCACGAAGGACACTTCCATGTCACAGCCCACCCGCCCCCGCGTGGCTATCGTCGGAGCCGGTGTCGCCGGACTCTCGGCCGCGTACCACCTGCGCGACCGCGCCCGGATCACGATCTTCGAGCGGGAGGACCGCCTGGGCGGTCACGCCAACACGGTCGAGGTCGTGGAGAACGGCCGCACCCTCGGCATCGACACCGCCTTCGTCGTGTTCAACCGCCCCGCCTACACCAACCTCTGCGAGTTCTTCGAGGAGTTGGGCGTCGACACCGTCAAGCACCGCGGCGCCTTCAACTTCTTCGACCGGAACAGCGGTCTGGAGTACGGGACCAAGGAACTCGACATGAGCGAGGAGGAGGTGTCCGCCCGTTACTCCGAGGAGTTCCTGACCATCTGGCGTGAGGCGCGGCGTTTCCACACCGAGGGGCGCAAGGACTTCGTCCGCAAGAAGGCCGACATCCCCCTCGGCGAGTACCTGGACCGGGGCGGCTACAGCCAGGCGTTCCGCCACTCGTACGTGATCCTGCTGTGCTCGGCGGTGTGGTCGATTCCCGCCGAGCTGATCTGGCAGATGCCCGCCAGCACCGCGATCGCGTTCTTCATGGGGCACGACGAGGGCGGGCTCGGCGGCCGCGAGGTGGACTGGCGGACGGTCGGGGGCGGTTCCATCTCCTATGTGCGCAAGGCGCTGGCCGCGATCGGCCCGGAGATCCGGTCCGGGGAGCCGGTGACCGCGATCCACCAGGACGGCGACGGGGCCACCGTGACCACTGCGCAGGGGTCCGAGCGGTTCGACTACGTGGTCGTCGGCGCGCACGCCGACGAGGCGCTCGCCATGCTGGACAACCCCACCGAGCGGCAGACCGCGGTGCTCTCCAAGGTGGCGTACAACGGCTCGTCGGTCATCCTGCACACCGACCCGTCCGTGGTGCCGGCCGACCGGGAACGCTGGGAGGCGTGGAACTACGGCAAGGTCGAGGTCGACGGGCAGCCGAAGACCTATGTGGCCTATTACATGAACAAACTGCACGGATTCACCGCCGAGAAGGACTATTTCGTCACCCTCGACTACCCGGGCGAGGTGGACCCGGCGACCGTCATCGCCGAATTCCCCTACAGCCACCCCATCATCGACGTGGCGGTCCGCGAACTACAGAAGGACATCTACGACGTCAATGACGGCACCCGCGTGAAGCTGTGCGGTTCCTATTTCCACGCCAAGCGCCACGGCGTGGACCAGATAGGTTCGCACGAGGCCGGATACTCCTCCGGAATGGATGTAGCGGCCCGGATCATCAGCGAACTCTGACCGATCCGCCCCGGCCGAGGGGTCGTACGAAACGTCCCGGAGAATCCTTGAAGGATTCTCCGGGACGTTTCTCTACGACCTCACACTCTGCCGGTGTACAGCTCCCGGCCGCTGAGGAGGTCGGTCAGAAACCCGAGGGCCGAGCGTTCCGCCGGCCCGTCCGCCCGCTCGACGTGCCGGACCGCGAACCGGTGGGGGCGCGCCGCCTCGCGGCCGGCCGGCGATCGGAGCGGCAGGGGCGCGATGGGCGCCCCCGCCCCCGCGGCGGACAGCTCGGGGGACTGCGCGCCGATCTGTTCGAGGCGGGCGCTCAGCAGCGGGGTGTGCCCGTGGGCCGCGGTGAGCCGCTGCCGGGCCTCGGTGTAGACGCCGATCGCCTCCCCGCCCCGGCCGGAGCGGCACAGGGCCAGCATCAGCTGGTCGTGGAAGCGTTCGCACAGCGGGTGGGCGACGGTGGCCTGCCGCAGTTCCGGCAGGACGTCCTCGTGCCGGAGGGAGCTCAGGGCCGCGTCGAAGAGGAGTTCCAGCGCCCGCCGTCGCACGTCCTGGAGCTGTTCGGCGAGGGCCGCGCCGAGGGGCCCGTGCGGGCCCTCGCCCTCCAGGACGGCCCCGCGCCACAGCGGGAGGGCCTTGCGCAGAATTCCGTACGCTTCCTCGGGAGCTGTCCGGCACCGGCCCTGGGCCCGGGAGACGGCGAGGCAGAAGCGGCCGCTGTCCGTCTCCGCCGGGGACACCCGCAGCATGAGCCCGTCGGCCCCGGTGACCAGACGAGCCTGCCCGCCCCTCGCCCTCTCCGCCGTTTCCACGGTCTTCCGCAGCCCCGAGAAATGGGCGTTGAGGGCGTTGCGTGCCTGTTTCGGCGCCTGCCCGCCCCAGATCTCTCGCATCAGCTCCTCCCTCGGTACGAAGGAATTCGGCCGTGCGATCAGCGCTCCGAGCAGCCGTTTCTGTTTGGGGCTGGTCAGTGGCGTTCGAAGGCGGCGCTCCTCATCGAAAAGATCGGGCGGGCCCAGAATCCTGAACTGCATTCCCATGCCTCCCCACATGCGGTGGATGATGTCCGCCGTGTGCATTCACCCGCGAGAAGACCATTTCCGCGCACGGGGAAACATGAGGGATTGCCACTCACTTCACATGCGACTCACCCGGCCCGTTCCCCGGAAAGCGGAGAGGCAGGCGGAAGGAAGGTGAGTACCGGCCACTCAGGCGCCGGACCCCACCGCCGTGCTGCCATGGGGCCGGACGCTTCGGGGCTGCCCGCAGCTCACGGCCGGGGCGTCAGCTGCGATGGCGGACCGTCGACTCCGCCTCCTGCGCGAGCCGGCGCAGGGCCAGCAGCGCGGGCTCCAGCAGAACGGTCAGCAGGACGGCTCGCTCCGCCTTCTCCAGCGGGTCGTCCGGCCCCTGGAGCTGGTCCAGGTCGAGCGTGGCCGTCTGCTCGGCCAGCGCCGCGTAGGGCAGCAGCGTGCGCCAGCTGTATTCCATGCCGAGGGAGTTGAGCGTATGCAGGGTCTGGGTGAGGGTCTCCCGGGCGGGGTTGTGCTCGGAGACGGTCCATCCCATCTCCGCGATCAGGGCGTCGACGTCGCCGGCACCCCCGCCCGGCGCCTCGTCCGGCGCCCGGGCGGGGGTGTCGCCCTCGGCGGGCGGCCGGATACCGAAGACCAGTCCCAGCAGCTCGTGCGTGTCGGCCTTGCCCTCGTTGACGACGTCCAGGACGTCCTTGGCCGCGCTCACGGTCAGCCCCCGCACTCCTATGAGAGCCCGGATCAGCCGCAGGCGGCGTACATGGACCTCGCCGTACTCCGCCTGGGTCGCGGCGGTGGCGCGCCCCGGCGGCAGCAGCCCTTCCCGCAGGTAGTACTTGATCGTCGCGGTGGCCACACCGCTGCGGCGGCTCAGCTCGGAAATTCTCACGCGGATTCGGCTCCCCACTGGCGACTAGGCAGTACCACTGTCTAATATAGATACCGCCACTCACCAACTGTGATGCGAGGATACCGTGCCGACTCTTCCCTGGACGACGCCGAACCCGGCCCGGCCCGACACCACCGCCTTCGTCATGGCTTCACGCCTGGAGGTGAAGTCCCGCAAACACACCCCGCGCTTCTTCCTGAAGTCGCTTTCCGCCTGGGGCCAGGTGCGCAAGGCGCCGGGAGCCCTCGGAGCCTCCCTGGAGGCCCAGCTGCTGAAGGGCGTCTTCTACACACTCTCCGCCTGGGAGGACAAGGACGCGCTCTACACCTACGCGCGGACAGAGCCTCACAAGAGCGTCATGACCGGACTGCGCTCCGTGATGGGCTCGTCGACGTTCACCTTCTGGGAGGTGCCGGTGGCCCAGCTGCCCATCACCTGGGAGGACGCCAAGCGGCACATCGAGGCGCAGGCGCGCCAGGACGCCGTACAAGGCGGCGGGCGCGCCTGACCCACTTGTCTCCCGGTCCAGGGCCTCCCCCGCCTCTGGACCGGGGCTCAGCCGCGCTTCGGGCGCTTGCGGGCGGAGGCCTTGCGGGCCGCCGGGTTGCCGGTGCGGGTCGAGCGGCGCTTCTCGAACTGGGCGCGGGCCTTCTCGTACTCGGTGCGGCGCAGCTTCTCGCCCGGGGCCTCGGTGAGCGAGCGGACGAAGTAGGCGAGGAGCGAGCCGATGAAGCCGATGGACTTCAGGCCGCGCAGGGCGTCCTCGCGGGACGGGTCCTCGGGGCGGGCGCCGAAGCTCTCCCAGGTCTTGCGGAACGCGATGGCGCTACAGATCGAGAACATCGCGATGACCAGCATCCCGATGAACCCGCCGACCTCCGCGATCTCCAGCCCCTCGTAGGCGAAGCGCAGGACGAAGCAGGCGGCGACGGCGGCGGCCAGGGAGCCGACGGCGACGCCGGCGCGGCGGAGCCCGTAACCGCCGTCGTGGTCGACCCACGTCGTGCCGAAGAAGCGGATCGGCTCGGGCTGCGGCCCCGGGGCCGTGCCGGGCGGGGTGCCGGGGGCTGCGCTGTTCTCGCTCACGGGGTCGATTATCCCCCGCCGCCCCCAGTACCCCGGGCGGTGCCGTCAGTCGCAGCGCGGTGCGATGTAGCCGTCACGCCCCGTGTAGACGTAGGCGTCCGAGACGAACTGGCCGTTGGCGATGTTGTCCCAGAGGTTCGACGTGCCGTACGGGCCGGTGACCCGCTCCCCCGGCTTCTGGCAGTAGATCGGGATCTTCTGGCCGTACGGCAGGGTCCGGACGATGCGGTAGCTGGTGCCCGGTCCGGTGCGGACGTTGACCCGGTAGCCCGGGGCGATCGGGTAGCGGGTGCCGGACGCGGTGGTCTCGATCTCCCCCGCCGCCGACACGTTCTCCGCGGTCGCCGTCGCCTCGGCCGCCGCCTGGTCCTGCGTGTGCTCTTCAACGCCCATGTGGGACTCCCCCGTTGAGATGTCGCGTACGCACCTGTGCGTACGACGCGCAGGCTAGCAAGCCCCGTGCCTCTCGCACGCACCATCGACTAGGCTCCGTGCGTCGCATGCGCGTGAACACACGGGGGTGGTCGATGCCGCCGCTGCGAGAGCCCGGAGCGCATCCGGAAGCGGAGTTTCCGCAGTACGCCGGCGCCTACCGACTCGATGCCTGTCTGGGCTCGGGCGGCATGGGGGTCGTGCATCTGGCGCGCTCGGCCTCGGGGATGCAGCTCGCGGTGAAGGTCGTGCACGCGCCGTATGCGGCGGATCCCGAGTTCAGGGCGCGGTTCCGGCAGGAGGTGGCGGCCGCGCGGCGGGTGAGCGGGGCGTTCACCGCGCCCGTCGTCGACGCCGATCCGGAGGCCGAACGGCCGTGGATGGCCACCCTTTACGTCCCCGGGCCCACGCTCGCCGAGCAGGTGAAGCGGAACGGTCCGATGGCCCCCGCCGCGCTGCGCAGGCTGGTCGCCGGTCTGGCCGAGGCGCTGCGGGACATCCACCGGGCGGGCGTGATCCACCGCGACCTCAAGCCGAGCAACGTGCTGCTGACCGACGGGGGCCCGAAGGTCATCGACTTCGGGATCTCACGGCCGTACGACAGTGATCTGCGCACCGAGACCGGCAAGCTGATCGGGTCGCCGCCCTACATGGCTCCCGAGCAGTTCCAGCGGCCGCGCGAGGTGGGGCCGCCGGTCGACGTGTTCGCGCTGGGGGCCGTGATCGTCCACGCGGCGACGGGCCGGGGGCCGTTCGACTCGGACAGCCCGTACATCGTGGCGTACCAGGTGGTGCACGATCAGCCGGATCTGGGCGGGGTGCCCGAGGAGCTGGCCCCGCTGGTCGCCCGGTGCCTGGCGAAGGACCCGGCCGACCGGCCGACGCCGGACGAGGTGATGGCGGCGCTGGGGCCCCCGTCGTACGAGGCGGCGGCGTTCGTACCGGCGCAGCGGCGGCGGGCGGTGGTCGCGGCGGCGGTGCCGGACGGGGAGCGGGACGGTTCGGAGGAGGACACGCATGTGCGGGCCGCGCCGCCGGTGCGCCGCCGGTGGCTGCCGCGCGCCCGGCTGGTCGTGGCGGCGGCGGTGCTTCTGCTGGTGGCGGGTGCGGGGGCGGGGGCGTACGCCGTGTGGGGCGGGGGCGGAGGCCGTACGGAGGGGAGTCGGCCCGGGCCGGAAGCGGAGGCGGGCGGGCCCAAGGGCGGGCCTGAGGACGGGGGTGCCGTCGCTCCTTGGCGTACCGAGCTGCGGGCCTCCGGGAGCGGCACGCCCGTCTGTGCCGGGGCCGGGGCCGGAGGCGCGCTGTACTGCTCGGTGGCCGGGACCGGCACAGTCAGGATCGATCCGGCGGACGGGCGTGTGGTCTGGACGGCCCGGTCCTCCGCGGACGGTGCCGCCCACGCTCCGATCGTGTCGGGCGCGGTCGTGCTGGCCGGCGGTCCGGACGGGAAGCTGCGCGCGTTCGACCCGGTGAAGGGGACCGCCGTCCGGGACACCTCGCTGTCGGCAAGCCCCGGGGCGGCGTTCCCGGCGGGCGACACGCTGCTGGCCGTCGCGGACGACGGGACGGTGACGGCGCTGGACGGGGCGAGCGGGGCGTCCCGCTGGAAGAAGCGGCTGGCGGGGCATGTCCGGCCGGACTTCGCGCTGTACGACGGTGGGTCCGGGCTCGCCTACGCCTTCGAACACGCGCCCTCGGGTGCGTCGACGCTCGTGACGGCGGTGGACGCGGGGAGCGGCCGGGCGGCTTGGCAGCGGCGGCTGGACGGGGTGCTGACGCCGGTGTCCACGGCCGGGGCGGGGGAGCTGGTGCTGACGGCGATGGACGAGAACTCGGACACGGCCGAGCTGGTCCGGTACGCGCCCGCGTCGGGTGTCGCCGCCACGCGTATCGCGTTGCCCTTCACGTTGGACGGGCCGCAGGTGGTGATGGCCGGGGATGTCGCGTATCTGCTGGGGCGGGGCGGGTCGCTGCTGGCCGTCGACACGGGGGCGGGCGGCGGTGCGAAGACGGACGCGGAGCTGTGGCGGCTGGAGACCGGGGTGGGGCGGGCGTCCGCTCCGGTGCTCGGGGAGGGCGGCCACCTGTACTTCTCCGCGGCGGACGGGCGGTTGCTGGCGGTGGATACGGGGCGGGGGACGCTGGTGGGGCAGACGCGGGCACGGCTGAGCGGGGGGAAGCTGACGTATGCGTCGGATCTGCCTGCGCCGGTGGTGGCGGGGCGGGTGGTGGTGGGGACGGCGCCGGACGGGTCGGTGTTCGCGGTGGACGGGGCGGAGCCGGGGGGCTGGTGAGGCGGTCCGGGTTTCCGGGGCGCTGCCCCGGACCGCGCTCCTCAATCGCCGGAGGGCTTGAATTGGTTGCCCGGAGACGCGGAAAGCGTTGGCCTCTCCACCGGAAGTGCCGGTGGAGAGGCCCGAATGCTCACCGGAGCGGCTGGTGAGGCCGGTCCGCCGCCGGGTTCCCGGGGCTCCGCCCCGGACCCCGCTCCTCAATCGCCGGAGGGGCTTGAATTTTGCCCGGGCGGCAGCCGCGTCAGCCGAGCTTCGAGATGTCGCGGACCGCTCCCCGGTCCGCGCTCGTCGCCATCGCCGCGTAGGCGCGCAGCGCGGCCGAGACCTTGCGGTCGCGGTTCTTCGGGGCGTACACCCCGTTCAGCGCCTCCCGGCGGCTCGTCAGTTCGGCCTCGTCGACGAGCAGTTCGATCGAGCGGTTCGGGATGTCGATACGGATGCGGTCGCCGTCCTCGACGAGCGCGATCGTGCCGCCGGAGGCCGCCTCGGGCGAGGCGTGGCCGATGGAGAGGCCCGACGTGCCGCCGGAGAAGCGGCCGTCGGTGACCAGGGCGCAGACCTTGCCCAGACCCCGGCCCTTGAGGAAGGACGTGGGGTAGAGCATCTCCTGCATACCGGGGCCGCCGCGCGGGCCCTCGTAACGGATGACGACGACGTCGCCCGGCTCGATCTCCTTGCGGAGGATCTTGTCGACGGCCTCGTCCTGCGATTCGCAGACGACGGCCGGACCCTCGAAGGTCCAGATCGACTCGTCGACGCCGGCGGTCTTCACGACACAGCCGTCCTCAGCGAGGTTGCCCTTGAGGACGGCGAGGCCGCCGTCCTTGGAGTAGGCGTGCTCGACGTCGCGGATGCAGCCGCCCGCCGCGTCCAGGTCGAGGGTGTCCCACCGCTCGGACTGCGAGAAGGCGGTGGCCGAGCGGACACAGCCGGGGGCCGCGTGCCACAGCTCGACGGCCTCGGCGGACGGGGAGCCGCCGCGGACGTCCCAGGTCTTCAGCCACTCGGCGAGGGTGTCGGAGTGCACCGAGTGCACGTCCTCGTTGAGCAGACCGCCGCGGTGGAGTTCGCCGAGGAGGGCGGGGATACCGCCGGCGCGGTGCACGTCCTCCATGTAGTACGTGCCGCCGGGGGCGACGTTCGGGGCGACCTTGGCGAGGCACGGGACGCGGCGCGAGACGGCGTCGATGTCGGCCAGGTCGTAGGCCAGCTCGGCCTCCTGCGCGGCGGCCAGCAGGTGCAGGATCGTGTTGGTCGAGCCGCCCATGGCGATGTCCAGCGCCATCGCGTTGTCGAACGCGGCGCGGGTGCCGATGGAGCGCGGCAGGACCGTCGCATCGTCCTGCTCGTAGTACCGCTTGGTGATCTCGACGATCGTGCGGCCGGCCTCCTCGTACAGCGCCTTGCGGGCGGTGTGGGTGGCGAGGACCGAGCCGTTGCCGGGGAGGGAGAGGCCGAGGGCCTCGGTCAGGCAGTTCATGGAGTTGGCGGTGAACATGCCGGAACAGCTGCCGCAGGTGGGGCAGGCGTTCTCCTCGATACGGAGGATGTCCTCGTCCGAGATCGACTCATCGACCGCGTCGCTGATCGCGTTGACCAGGTCGAGTTTTCGCACGGTCCCGTCGACGAGGGTGGCTTTGCCGGCCTCCATCGGGCCGCCGGAGACGAAGACCGTCGGGATGTTGAGGCGCATCGCGGCGTTCAGCATGCCCGGGGTGATCTTGTCGCAGTTGGAGATGCAGATCAGGGCGTCCGCGCAGTGCGCCTCGACCATGTACTCCACGGAGTCCGCGATCAGGTCGCGGGAGGGCAGGCTGTAGAGCATGCCGCCGTGGCCCATCGCGATGCCGTCGTCCACGGCGATCGTGTTGAACTCGCGCGGGACCGCGCCCGCCGCCTGGATCGCCTCGGAGACGATCCGGCCGACCGGGGCGAGGTGGGTGTGGCCGGGGACGAACTCGGTGAACGAGTTGGCGACGGCGATGATCGGCTTGCCGATGTCCGCGCTCGCTACGCCCGACGCGCGCATAAGGGCGCGCGCGCCCGCCATGTTGCGTCCGTGGGTGACCGTGCGGGACCTCAGCTGGGGCATCGTCGCTCGCTCCTTCGGCAGGTGGACTGCCTCCGACAGTTAAAGAAAAGGCTGTCTTCGAGCGTACGCCCCGAATCCAAGATCTGGACAGGCGGTCCGGAATGCGGGACATGGTGGTCGCTGGGTGGTCACCCCGTCCCGCCGCTTCAGCCCTCGCCCAAGTATCTCTGGAGCGTGGGCGCCACCATCGCGACGATCTCCTCCGGGTCGGCGGAGGCGAGCGGCTCGGCGCGGACCACGTACCGCAGCATCGCGATGCCCAGCATGTGGGAGGCGGCCAGCTCGGCGCGGAAGGTGGGGTCCGGTACGTCCAGCTCGGCCGCGATCCGCTCCAGCAGCCGGCGCAGCACGAAGTCGCGCAGGACGGTCGCGGCCGCCTCGTGGGTGACCGCCGAGCGCAGGATCGCCAGCAGGGGCGTCCGGGTGCCGGGGTCCTCCCACACGGAGAGGAAGAAGCGCGCCAGCCGCTCCCCCAGGTGCTCCGGCGGGCCGCCGAGCACGGTGGGGATGACCAGGGCGGGCTCGAAGGTGACCTCGACGGCCGCCGCGAAGACCTCGTCCTTCGTACCGAAGTAGTGGTGGACGAGGGCCGCGTCGACCCCGGCGGCCTTGGCGATGCCCCGGATCGACGTCTTGTCGTAGCCGCGTTCGGCGAACTCCGTACGGGCCGCCTCCAGGATGCGTGTCCGGGCGTCGGGGCCCTCGGCCGCGGCCTTGCGGGAGGGCCGGCCCCGGCGGCGCGGGGCGGGAGCGTCGTCGGTCATGGGCGCTCCGGAGTCACGGGCAGCGGGTCGGGTTCCGCGGTCACGGGCAGCGGATCGCGTCCCTCGGTCACGGGCGGTGGATCTTCGGGGACGGGTCGGGGGCGGCGGACGTGGCCAGGTGGAGGCGGGTGAACGCCAGCGCCTCCGCCAGATCGGCCTCGCGTTCGGCGGAGGACATCGCGCGCCGGGTATTGACCTCGATGACGACATGGCCGTCGAACCCCGTACGCGCCAGGCGCTCCAGCAGCTCCGCGCACGGCTGGTCGCCCCGGCCCGGCACCAGGTGCTCGTCCTTCGCCGAGCCCTTGCCGTCGGCGAGGTGGACGTGGGCGAGCCGGTCGCCCATCCGGTCCACCATGGCGAGCGCCTCGGTGCGGGCGGTCGCGGTGTGCGAGAGGTCGACCGTGAAGTGCCGGTAGTCGTCGTTGGTGACGTCCCAGTCGGGGGCGTACGCGAGCATCTCGCGGTCCCGGTAGCGCCAGGGGTACATGTTCTCGACGGCGAACCGGACGTCCGTCTCACCGGCCATCCGCCAGATCCCGGTCACGAAGTCGCGGGAGTAGTTGCGCTGCCAACGGAACGGGGGGTGCACCACGACGGTGGAGGCGCCGAGCTTCTCGGCGGCCGCCTTCGCCCGCTGGAGCTTGACCCAGGGGTCGGTGGACCAGACGCGCTGGGTGATCAGGAGGCAGGGGGCGTGGACCGCCAGGATCGGCACCCGGTGGTAGTCGGAGAGCCGGCGCAGGGCCTCGATGTCCTGGCTGACGGGGTCGGTCCAGACCATGACCTCGACGCCGTCGTACCCCAGGCGCGCGGCGATCTCGAAGGCCGTCGCCGTGGACTCGGGGTAGACCGAGGCCGTCGACAGGGCGACCTTCGCATCGGGGATGCGCACCACTGGTTCTGCCACCTGGACAGCGTACGGGCAGTGATGCGCCACTCCGAGTGGTCCTGGCCGAAAGTGATCAGGGCCATGGCCCGTGACCGTACGTCACCGAAGTGGCGCGTCCCGTACGGTCCCGCCTCACCTCGACCGGCTCGCCTCACCTCACCCGGGCAGGGCGGCCCGTTCCACCGGGAGGTGGTCCAGGCGGCGCAGGATGACGCCCTCGCGCAGGGCCCAGGGGCAGATCTCCAGCTCCTCGACGCCGAACAGGTCCATCGCCCCCTCGGCCACCAGCGCCCCGGCGAGCAGCTGGGCGGCCCGGCCCTCGGAGACTCCGGGGAGCCGGCCGCGCTCCTCGACGGTCATCGCGGCCAGCTTGGGGACCCACTCCTCCAGCGCCTTGCGGCTCAGCGAGCGCTGGACGTACAGGCCCTCGGTGGAGCGGGCGGCTCCGGCGATCCGGGCGAGCTGCTTGAACGTCTTGGAGGTGGCGACGACGTGGTCGGGGCGGCCGGCCCGGGCGAACTCGCCGACCGTCCGCGCGATACTGGCCCGTACGTGCCGGCGCAGCGCCCTGACCTGTTCGGGGCCGGCCGGGTCGTCCGGCAGCCAGGCGCCGGTGAGGCGGCCCGCGCCGAGCGGCAGGGAGACGGCGGTGTCGGGTTCCTCGTCGATACCGAAGGCGATCTCCAGCGAGCCGCCGCCGATGTCCAGGACCAGCAGCTTCCCCGCCGACCAGCCGAACCAGCGGCGGGCGGCCAGGAAGGTCAGCCGGGCCTCCTCCTCGCCGCTGAGGACGGCGAGGTCGACGCCGGTCTCGACCCGTACGCGCTCCAGCACCTCGTCCGCGTTGGTGGCCTCGCGCACCGCGGAGGTGGCGAACGGCAGCACGTCCTCGCACCCCTTGTCCTCGGCGGCCTGGACGGCTCCGGCGATCGTCGCCACGAGCCGGTCGATACCCAGGGGGCCGATCGCGCCGGTCCCGTCGAGGAGTTCGGCGAGCCGGAGCTCGGCCTTGTGCGAGTGCGCGGGCAGCGGGCGGGCGCCGGGGTGGGCGTCGACCACCAGCAGATGAACCGTGTTCGATCCCACGTCGAGGACTCCGAGTCTCATACGGGAACGCTACTGCGCCGCGCGACTTACTCTGGGCGCGTGCCAAAGACGAAAAAGGCTAAGCAGGACAAAGCCACGAAGAAGCCGAAGTCGAACAAGCAGGCGTCACAGCCGGAGGCGAACGGACCGGACCCGGCCGACGAGAAGGGCATCGACTTCGCGCGGGCCTGGGTGGAGTTCCCCGACCCGGCCGACGACGAACAGGTCTTCCGCTGCGATCTGACCTGGCTGACGTCCCGTTGGACCTGCATCTTCGGCAGCGGCTGCCAGGGCATCCAGGCGGGCCGCGCCGACGACGGCTGCTGCACGCTGGGCGCGCACTTCTCCGACGAGGACGACGAGAAGCGGGTCGCGGAGCACGTGGCGCGGCTCACGCCGGAGCTGTGGCAGTTCCACGACGTCGGTACGGAGACGGGCTGGGTCGGCGTCGACGAGGACGGCGAGCGGCAGACCCGCCGCTGGGAGGGCTCCTGCATCTTCCAGAACCGGCCGGGGTTCCCCGCCGGGGCGGGCTGCTCGCTGCACATCCTGGCGCTGCGGGAGGGCAAGGAGCCCCTGGAGACCAAGCCGGACGTGTGCTGGCAGCTGCCGGTGCGGCGGACGTACGACTGGATCGACCGGCCCGACGACACCCGGGTGCTCCAGGTGACGATCGGGGAGTACGACCGCCGGGGCTGGGGCCCGGGCGGCCACGACCTGCACTGGTGGTGCACCTCGGCCACCTCGGCGCACGGGGCCGGTGACCCGGTGTACGTGTCCTACCGCCCGGAGCTGATCGAGCTGATGGGCAAGGAGGGCTACGACCGGCTGGTCGAGCTGTGCGAGGAGCGGCTGTCCTCGCTGCTGCCGATGGCCCCGCATCCGGCGGACCCGCCGCTGCCCAAGCCTTCGAAAAAGCGCTGAGGCCCGGCGCCCGCGCCCCGTCGTCCTTCCTCAGTCCGTCGGGGCCGGGTCCGTGGGGCTCGGGTCGGTCGGGTCCGGCGTCGGTTCGGGCGGGTCCGTGGGGTCGGGCGGATCGGTCGGGTCCGGCGGGTCCGTGGGGTCGGTCGGGTCCGGCCCGGGGTCGGTGGGGCCGGGATCGGTCGGGCCCGGATCGGTGGGGCCGGGATCGGTCGGGCCCGGATCGGTCGGACCGGGGTCCGTGGGGCCCGGGTCCGTGGGGCGGGGCGATTCCGTGCCGGGGCGGGTGGGGCGCGGGCCGCCCGTGGTCGGGGCGGCGACCCCGTGACCGTCGATGAGGACGGCGGAGCCCGAGGGGGTCAGCGAGATCCGGGCCCGCCACGGCCCGCCCGGCTGCGCGTCCCGGATCACCGAGACCGCGATCGTCGTGGACTGCCCGGGCGCGAGCGTGCCCGACGTACGGCTGAGGCGCAGCCACGGGGCGTCCGTCGTCGCCGACCAGCCGACCGGCCCCCGGCCGGACGCGGTCAGCGTGATCGTCGTGACCGCCCCGGAGGTCCGGGCCGTCACCGTCAGCCGGGCGTCGCCGTGCTGCGCGCCGCCGGTGCTGACCACCTCGGCGGTGACGTCCGGGATGCGGGCGCCGAAACGGTCGCCGGGGCGGCCGTGGCCGGTGTTCTCGTACGGGGAGTACGGGTCACCGCTCATACCGCCGGCGCCGTCCACCTCCGTGGCGGTGACCGAGGTGCCGTCGTGGCCCTCGCCGGTCTGCGGCGCTCCCCGGTACGCGGCCCAGAGGGCGATCACGGGGGCGGCGACCACCGTCGCGACGACCGTGGTCGTCACGACCCGGGCGCGCAGCCGGTCCCGGCGGGCCGCCTGGTCCTTGGGGTCGAGCGGAAATCCGCTCCGGTCGAAGCGCGGGCCCGCGGCGCGCGAGCGCTGGGCCTGGGCCATCGCGACGTAGACGGAGGGGCGGGGGGCCTCCACGAGGGGCAGGGCCGCGACCGGGGCCAGGGCCGCCCCGGGCCAGGGTCCCGCCGCGTCCGCCCGTTCGGCGGCGCGGCGGCAGCGGGGGCAGTCGTCGACGTGCCGGACGAGCTCGCGGCGCAGGGCGGCGGAGAGCAGCACCTGGTGGTCGCCGGTGAGCCGGGCGACCGTGGGGCAGTCGCCGCCCTCGACGACGGCGAGGGCGGCGCGGGTGCGCTCCACCTCGCAGGCCGCGGCGGCCAGCAGCTCCCGGGCGGTGGCGGGTTCGAGCCCGAGTACGGCGGCGACGGCGCGCGGGGGGAGCCGGTGGCGTACGGCCAGTTCGAGGGCTTCGCGCTGCTCCGGGGTGGTGCCCGCGGCCTCGGGCCAGGCGAGCGTGGCGAGCTCCCGGCGGCGGGCCTCGGCGGCCGGTGACTCGGCGGGGGCGGGGGTGGTGGCGTCCTCGGGGGTGGCGGGCGAGGTCTGCGCGGGGGCGGTGTGCTCCGGCGTGCGCCGGGCGGCGCGCGCCCCTTTGGCGGTCCCGGTCGCACTGCGGTTCTCGCTGCCGGTCTCGGACGCCTTGGCCGTACGCGGTGGCTTGACCGTCCCCGAGGGGCGGCGGTGGGCCTGGCGGCCGCGCCCGCGCTCGGTGAGCGCCCGCAGACAGATCCACCGGGCCAGGGCGTACAGCCAGGATGTACGTTCCTCCTCGGCCGTGGGGCCCCGGGCGTCCTGCCGGTCCGCGATCGCCAGGACGGCGCCGAGCGCCTCGGCGGCCGCGTCGTGATCGCAGAGCACGGAGAGGCAGTACGTGAAGAGGCCGTCGAGATACGGCTCGTAACGTGCGGGCGGTCGCTGTGCCGGGGCGTCGGTTCCTCGGCGGTGCGCCCGGTGTGCGCCGGTGGTGTGTGTCGGGGTCTCCAGCCTGCTGCTCGTCACCCGGCGACCGTAGGCAACGGAGCGCACGCCTCAAGTGCCCCTTGCGTACTTTTAATCCTTACGGGTGAACGTATCCCTCGAAAGAGTTGTGAAAGCGGACAGAGATCACGGATTCCGCCCGTAGTGCTCCGGAGTGCTTCCGTGCGCCCCTGCGCGCGGCGGGGCAGTGCGTGCCGACCGCCCGGGCGGCGTTGTCGTACCCCACCGATACGGTGACGCCATGGCTGCCCGTACGAAATCCGCGAAGGACCGGCCGTCCTACCGCTGCACCGAATGCGGCTGGACGACCGCCAAATGGCTCGGCCGTTGCCCCGAGTGCCAGGCGTGGGGGACGGTCGAGGAGTTCGGCGGCGCGCCCGCCGTGCGCACGACCGCCGCCGGCCGGGTCTCCACCGCCGCGCTGCCGATCGGCCAGGTCGACAGCCGTACGGCCACGGCCCGGTCCACCGGCGTCGGCGAGCTGGACCGGGTGCTGGGCGGCGGGCTCGTGCCGGGCGCGGTCGTGCTGCTGGCCGGTGAGCCGGGCGTCGGCAAGTCGACGCTGCTGCTGGACGTGGCGGCCAAGGCAGCGAGCGACGACCACCGCACGCTCTATGTGACCGCCGAGGAGTCCGCGAGCCAGGTCCGGCTGCGGGCCGACCGGATCAAGGCGATCAACGACCACCTCTACCTCGCGGCGGAGACCGATCTGTCGGCGGTGCTCGCGCATCTGGACGAGGTGAAGCCGTCGCTGCTGATCCTGGACTCGGTGCAGACGGTCGCCTCGCCCGAGATCGACGGCGCGCCCGGCGGGATGGCCCAGGTCCGGGAGGTCGCCGGGGCACTGATCCGGGCGTCCAAGGAGCGCGGGATGGCCACGCTGCTGGTCGGCCATGTGACGAAGGACGGCGCGATCGCCGGGCCCCGGCTGCTGGAGCACCTGGTGGACGTGGTGCTGTCCTTCGAGGGCGACCGGCACGCCCGGCTGCGGCTGGTGCGCGGCGTCAAGAACCGTTATGGGGCGACCGACGAGGTCGGCTGCTTCGAGCTCCACGACGAGGGCATCACCGGTCTCGCCGACCCCTCGGGCCTCTTCCTGACCCGCCGCGACGTGGCGGTCCCGGGCACGTGCCTCACGGTGACGCTGGAGGGCAAGCGGCCGCTGGTCGCCGAGGTGCAGGCGCTCACCGTCGACTCGCAGATCCCCTCGCCCCGGCGCACGACCTCCGGTCTGGAGACCTCCCGGGTCTCGATGATGCTCGCCGTGCTGGAGCAGCGGGGCCGGATCAGCGCGCTCGGCAAGCGCGACATCTACAGCGCGACGGTGGGCGGCGTGAAGCTCACGGAGCCCGCCGCGGACCTGGCGGTCGCGCTCGCGCTGGCCAGCGCGGCCAGCGACACCCCGCTCCCGAAGAACCTGGTCGCGATCGGCGAAGTGGGGCTCGCGGGCGAGGTCAGAAGGGTCACCGGGGTGCAGAGAAGGCTGGCCGAGGCACACCGTCTGGGCTTCACGCACGCCCTCGTACCGACCGACCCGGGGAGGGTCCCGGCCGGTATGAAGGTCACGGAAGTCGCCGACATGGGCGACGCTCTGCGGGTCCTCCCGCGCCGCTCTCGCCAGGAGGCACCACAGGAGGACAACGCGCGCCGGTAGACTTTGCCCTGGTCTCGCCCGCCCGTGGACACGGCATGGGGGACGCACGGGCACCGCAAACCTGTGACCGGAGGAGTGCAGTGGCAGCCAACGACCGGGCGACGACGCCCGGAAAGTCCGGCCAAGGCACCGGTAACGAGGCGCTGATGCGCGCCTCGCTGAGCGCGGTCGCGCCCGGTATGGCCCTGCGGGACGGCCTGGAGCGCATTCTCCGCGGCAATACCGGTGGCCTGATCGTGCTGGGCATGGACCGGACCGTCGAGTCGATGTGCACCGGCGGATTCGTGCTGGACGTGGAGTTCACGGCGACGCGCCTGCGTGAGCTGTGCAAGCTCGACGGGGCGCTGATCCTCGACAAGGACATGACCAAGATCCTGCGGGCCGGGGTGCAGCTGGTCCCGGACGCGTCGATCCCCACGGAGGAGACGGGCACCCGGCACCGCACGGCGGACCGGGTCTCCAAGGCGTGCGGCTTCCCCGTCGTCTCGGTCTCCCAGTCGATGCGGCTGATCGCGCTGTACGTGGACGGGGAGCGGCGGGTCCTGGAGGAGTCCTCCGCGATCCTGTCCCGGGCGAATCAGGCGCTCGCCACGCTGGAACGGTACAAGCTCCGCCTCGACGAGGTCGCGGGCACGCTGTCCGCGCTGGAGATCGAGGACCTGGTCACCGTCCGGGACGTGACGGCGGTGGCGCAGCGGCTGGAGATGGTGCGGCGGATCGCGACGGAGATCGCGGAGTACGTGGTCGAGCTCGGCACCGACGGGCGGCTGCTCTCGCTCCAGCTGGACGAGCTGATCGCGGGTGTCGAGCCGGAGCGGGAGCTGGTCGTCCGGGATTACGTCCCCGAGCCGACGGCGAAACGGTCGCGCACGGTGGCGGAGGCGCTGACGGAGCTGGACTCCCTGAGCCACACGGAGCTGCTGGAGCTGCCGGTGGTGGCGCGGGCGCTGGGCTACAGCGGCTCGCCGGAGACGCTGGACTCGGCGGTGTCGCCGCGGGGCTTCCGGCTGCTGGCGAAGGTGCCGCGGTTGCCGGGGGCGATCATTGAGCGGCTGGTGGAGCACTTCGGTGGTCTTCAGAAGCTTCTTGCCGCCAGCGTGGATGATCTCCAGACGGTGGACGGCGTGGGCGAGGCCCGGGCCCGGAGTGTCCGCGAGGGCCTGTCGCGCCTGGCAGAGTCGTCAATCCTGGAACGCTACGTCTGACCTATCAAGCCCGTCCGGCGTTTGAGGACGGAACCCTGCTGCCCGGCGGGCGGTGCGTATACGGGCCGGCCCGGGCCGCCTCAAGCCCGTCCGGCGATTGAGGACGGAACCCTGCTCCCCGGCGGGCGGTGGCTTTACGGGCCGGCCCGGACCCATGGGTGCCTCGCTCGTCCGCGTGAACGGTTCCGTCCTCAATCGCCGGACGGGCTGGAGATGGGCTCGCCCGACCCCGTGAGCTCAGCGCACGACCACGTCGACGGTTCCGTCCTCAAGCGCCGGACGGGCTGGAAGCGTCGCCGGACGGGCTGGGACACGGGCCATCAGTCCTTGGCGAGGACGAACGACGCTCGCTGGACCGGCTCGCCGGGGGCCTTCGCCTCCAGGAGGTACGTTCCCGGGCCCGCCTTCCCCGACGGCGGCGTCGCGCACCCGGGCGCGGACAGGGTGCGGTTCCAGGACACCGTGTGGATCACCGTCGCCCCCGCCGGCACCTTCAGGAACAGCGGGCCCGCCGAAGCCGGGCAGTCCTTCGAGGACCAGATCGGGTCGTCGTCCTCGCCCCCCGCCTCCGTCACCGTGAGCACCGCGTTCTTCGGCCCGAAGTCCGCCTTGCACGTGGTCGACGAGGTGTTCTTGGCGATCAGTTCGAACTTCGGCTTGTCGTCGGGGCCGTAACTGACCTTCGTCCGCAGGCTCAACTGCACGGCCGCGGGCTTGCACTCGGGGAGCGGGGACCCCGCCGGGACCTGCTGGCCCGCGCTGCCGCCACCGCCCGAACCGGCCGAGCCCGCACCGGACGAGTCGCCAGAACCCGTATCCGTACCGCCTGTTGACGAGCCGTCGGACGAACCGCCCGAGGACTCACCCGAGCCGTCGGAGCCGCCCGAACCGCCCGAGGCGTCCTCGTCGTCCGACTCGTCGCGGCCGCCCGGCTGTTGGCTGATCGCGGGGCCGGAGCTGCCCGGGCCGGGGGTGATCGACTCGACCGGGGCGGAGCCGCCGGGCTTGGCGTCGTCCTTGCCGCCTCCACCGCCGCCGCCGGACGTCACCGCCCAGGCGATCAGCGCGGCGAGCAGCGCAACCAGAAGTCCCGCTACCGCCCTTCGTCGCCAGTAGATGCTGGAGGGAAGCGGACCGACCGGATTGCGCATAGATCCCACGGGCGGAACTCTACGAGAGATCCGGACCGAGTCCGGCCCCACCCGCCGCTCCGCTCACAAGTTTTGCCGATCATCATCATGGGAAGAGGGCCGCGACCGGGTCACAGGGGACAGAACGGGTGGCGTTGTCACCCCCTGGGCCCGCCGCGCGGGCCGACACCCCCGCGCGCGTGACACCCGCCCCGCCTTCCGTGCCAGGATCGTCAGTGCCATGACTGCCATGACTTCCCCCTCACCCCAGACGCCCCCCGCCGCCGCCTCCCTCCACACCCCCGTCATCGGGTGGTTCGAGCAGCACGCCCGCGATCTGCCCTGGCGCCGCCCCGAAGCGGGCGCCTGGGGCGTGATGGTCAGCGAGTTCATGCTCCAGCAGACCCCGGTGAGCCGGGTCCTCCCGGTGTACGAACAGTGGCTCGCCCGCTGGCCCCGCCCCGCCGACCTGGCCGCCGAGGCGCCCGGTGAGGCGGTCCGGGCCTGGGGCCGGCTCGGCTACCCGCGCCGCGCGCTGCGGCTGCACGGGGCCGCGCAGGCGATAACGGAACGGCACGGCGGTGACGTACCGAGCGAGCACGCCCAGCTGCTGGCGCTGCCCGGGATCGGCGAGTACACGGCGGCGGCCGTGGCCTCGTTCGCGTACGGACAGCGGCACGCGGTGCTCGACACGAACGTCCGCCGGGTGTTCGCCCGCGCCGCGACCGGGGTCCAGTACCCGCCGAACGCGACGACGGCCGCCGAACGCAAGCTCGCCCGGGCGCTGCTCCCCGACGAGGACGAGCGGGCGGCGAAGTGGGCGGCGGCCACGATGGAGCTGGGCGCCCTCGTGTGCACCGCGCGCAACGAGGACTGCGACCGGTGCCCGATCGCCTCGCGGTGTGCCTGGCGGCTGGCCGGGAAGCCCGCGCACGAAGGCCCGCCGCGCAAGGGACAGACGTACGCCGGTACCGACCGCCAGGTGCGCGGCCGGCTGCTGGCGGTGTTGCGGGACGCGGTCAACCCCGTACCGCAGGCCGCCCTGGACGCGGTGTGGGAGGAGCCGGTGCAGCGGGCCCGGGCGCTGGACGGGCTGGTCGCGGACGGGCTCGTCGAGCCGCTGGCCGACGGGCGGTACCGGCTGCCGCTGACCTGATCCCGCCGCCGTCCCCGGGCCCCGGCCCCGCACTGTTACACAACCGATGGGCAGCCGTGCACCGGCCTACGGCTGCTCCGCACATCGCCGTGACAACGCCTCCGTAGCGTCTGGGACAGCAGTGACCACGGGGATTGATCGGGGACGGAGGCGGTTGTCATGGCGCAGGGCGAGGTGCTCGCGTTCGAGGACTACGTACGCACACGGCAGGACGCGCTGCTGCGCAGCGCACGCCGCCTGGTCCCCGACCCCGTCGACGCCCAGGACCTGCTCCAGACCGCCCTGGTGCGCACGTACGGCCGCTGGGACGGCATCGCGGACAAGTCCCTGGCCGACGCCTATCTGCGCCGCGTCATGATCAACACCCGTACGGAGTGGTGGCGGGCGCGCAAGCTCGAAGAGGTCCCGACCGAGCAGCTGCCCGACGCGAGCGTCGACGACGGCAGCGAGCAGCGCGCCGACCGCGCCCTGCTGATGGACATCCTCGGGATTCTGGCTCCGAAGCAGCGCAGCGTCGTCGTGCTGCGACACTGGGAGCAGATGAGCACGGAGGAGACGGCCGCGGCGCTCGGCATGTCGGCCGGTACGGTCAAGAGCACGCTGCACCGGGCCCTGGCGCGGCTGCGCCAGGAGCTGGAGAGCCGCGAGCTGGACAGCCGCGAGGCGGTCGCCCGGGAGCACCGGGGCCACCGGGGCGTGGCGCCGGCCGCCTCCGCCCGTGTCCCCGCCCAGCGGTCGCCGCTCACGTCGGTGCCGGGGGCGAAGGCACACACACCGGCGCAGCGCAACGGGCGTCACGACGAGCGGGGGATGGAGCGGTGCGCGGCCTGAGTGGCAGCAGCGGTGGGGGTGGCGGCCTCGGGGACGGCGACGGGCCGGGGAGACCGGTCCGGAGCCGGAGATTCCGGGGCGGTACGGCGGCGAGTGGCACGGCCTTGGCCGGACTCGTCGCCTTCGGGCTGTTCGGCGTCGGCTGCTCCTCGGGCGGCACCGGCACCCGCGACGAGGGTCCCGCCGGCAGTCAGCCGATCGCCCAGATCACCCCGCGGCCCAGCCCGTCCGGCACGACCCCGCCCGTGCGGCGCGTCGACGCCGTACGGCTGCTGAAGAGCGACCCCAAGGTGGGCGAGCGGGTCCGGGAGGGGCTCAGGCCCTGCGCGGGCAAGGCCTACCCGATCGACACGTCGTACGGGTCGATGACCGGCGGCCGGACCGCCGACGTGGTGGTCAACGTGATGAGCTGCGCCGACTCGGTGAGCGTCGGGACGTATGTGTACCGGGCGGACGACGACGGCTCGTACAAGAACGTCTTCACGGCCGAGGTCCCCGCCGTCTACGGGACGATCGACCGGGGCGATCTGGTGGTGACGACCCAGGTCTACGGTTCGAAGGATCCGCTGGCGTCCCCGTCCGGCTCGGAGGTGGTCACCTACCGTTGGGCGAGCGACCGCTTCACCGAGCACGACCGGGTGCACAACGACTTCAGCCGGGCCGTCGAGGGCTCGGACGGCGAGCTGCCCGTACAGGCGGAACCGCTGGAGACGGATCCGGCCGACGAACCGGCGCGGCCGGACAGGAACTGACACCGGCAGGAATCCGGCACCGGACGGGAACGACGCCGCGCCGGTGGAACCGGGCGGGAACGGAAAGCGAGACGCAGCCCCATGGCCGAGACCCACGTCCTCTTCGTCGAGGACGACGACGTGATCCGCGAGGCCACCCAGCTCGCCCTGGAGCGGGTCGGCTTCACGGTCACCGCGATGCCCGACGGGCTCTCCGGTCTGGAGGCGTTCCGCGCCGACCGGCCGGACATCGCCCTGCTCGACGTGATGGTGCCGGGCCTGGACGGGGTGAGCCTGTGCCGCCGCATCCGGGACGAGTCGACCGTACCGGTGATCATGCTCTCCGCGCGGGCCGACTCGATCGACGTGGTGCTCGGCCTGGAGGCCGGAGCCGACGACTACGTGACCAAGCCCTTCGACGGGGCGGTCCTGGTCGCCCGCATCCGGGCGGTGCTGCGCCGCTTCGGCCACGCGGCCGGACCGGACGGCGCGCATCCGGGCGGTACGGAGACGGCGGACGAGGCGCTCGGCGGGGTGCTGGTCTTCGGCGATCTGGAGGTCGACACGGACGGCATGGAGGTGCGGCGCGCCGGTGAGCAGGTGGCGCTGACGCCCACCGAGATGCGGCTGCTGCTGGAGTTCTCGTCCGCGCCGGGCACGGTCCTGTCCCGCGACCGGCTCCTGGAGCGGGTCTGGGACTACGGCTGGGGCGGGGACACCCGGGTCGTGGACGTCCATGTCCAGCGGCTGCGCACCAAGATCGGCCAGGACCGGATCGACACGGTCCGCGGCTTCGGCTACAAGCTGCGCGGATGAGGCGGGCGCAGCCGATGAGACGGGCGCAGCGGGTGAAGCGGGCAGGGGTGGGGCGGGCACGGGTGGAGCGGCCGGTGGTGGGTCCATGAAGCGGCTGGCCCTGCGGACCGGTGTCCGCTGGAAGATCAGCATCGCCATCGCGGCGGTCGGCGCGCTCATCGCGGTGGCGCTGAGCCTCGTGGTGCACAACGCGGCCCGCGTCTCGATGATCGAGAACGCCCGCGAGGTGCAGCTGGAGCGGCTGCTGGGCGCCCAGCGCTTCTACGAGGCGACGAGCATGCAGAAGGGCGGCCCGAAGTTCGGGGCGAAGCTCAACGACCCGGCGATCCCGCAGAGCCTGCGCGACGAGGTCCGCAAGAACCGCCGGGCCACCCATGTCGAGCAGGGCGCCGACGGGGCCCCCGAGGTCTGGGCGGCGGTGCCGCTGGCGGGCGGCAACGTGCTGTCGCTGCACACCCGGTTCGCGGACCGCTCCGCCACGATCATGAACGATCTGGACCGGGCCCTGATCATCGGCTCGGTCTCGGTGGTCTTCGGCGGCTGCGCGCTCGGGGTGCTCATCGGCGGCCAGCTCTCGCGCCGGCTGCGGAAGGCGGCGGCCGCGGCGGGCCGGGTCGCCCAGGGGCAGACGGACGTACGGGTCAGGGAGGCCGTCGGCGGGGTCGTCCGCGACGAGACGGACGAGCTGGCGCGGGCGGTCGACGCGCTGACCGACGCGCTGAACGAGCGGATCGAGGCGGAGCGCCGGGTCACCGCGGACATCGCCCATGAGCTGCGTACCCCGGTGACCGGGCTGCTCACGGCGGCCGAGCTGCTGCCGCCGGGCCGCCCCACCGAGCTGGTACGGGACCGGGCCCAGGCGATGCGGACGCTGGTCGAGGACGTCCTTGAGGTGGCCCGCCTGGACAGCGCTTCGGAGCGGGCGGAGCTTCAGGAGCTGCCGCTCGGGGAGTTCGTCAGCCGGCGGATCGGGCTGCTGGACCCCGATGTGACCGTGCGGGTGATCCATGAGTCGTGGGTCTCCACCGATCCGCGCCGGCTGGAGCGCATCCTCGGCAATCTCCTGGGGAACGCCGCCAAGCACGGCTCCACCCCGGTGGAGGTCTCGGTCGAGGGCCGGGTGGTCCGGGTCCGCGACCACGGTCCGGGGTTCCCGGAGGAGCTGCTGCGGGACGGGCCGAGCCGGTTCCGTACCGGAAGCATGGACCGGGCCGGGCACGGGCACGGTCTTGGTCTGACGATCGCGGCGGGCCAGGCGCGGGTGCTCGGGGCCCGGCTGACGTTCCGGAACGCGGCGCCCTCGGGTGCGGCAGAGGGCACGGGCGGGGCGATCGCGGTGCTGTGGCTGCCGGAGCACGCGCCGACGGTGACGGGGAGCTTTCCGGTGCTGCGGATGGCGGACCAGCGGCAGCCGTCGGACTGAGCGGCACGGCTCCCGGGTCCTCGGGAACGCCGACGGCGACCCCGAGGAGTGAGCCGTGAGGCTGTCCTCGACGTCGCCGTCGGTCGGGTGACCCGGGCGCACGCCCCGGGTACCGGGGTGTAACGGGTCCACTGAACGCTCTTCGGTTGTGCTGCGCGGCCGGCCGGGTGGCGGGGCTCGGCTGACGCCGGGCGCTTACGGCTGTCCGGTCCGGGGCCGCGCGGTTACGCCGCGCCGGATCAGATGGAGACGTGCACCGAGCGGAGGAACGCGGCCGGGTTCAGCGCCGAGCCGTAGTTCGGGGTGGTGCGGATCTCGAAGTGCAGGTGCGGGCCGCTGGAGTTGCCGGTGTTGCCGGACAGGGCGATCTTCTGGCCCGTCTTGACCTTCTGGCCGATCTTGACGTTGACCTTCGACAGGTGCGCGTACTGCGAGTACTTGCCGTTGGAGTGCTTGATCACGATGGCGTTGCCGTACGCGGGGCCGTCACCGGCGCCGTTCGGGCCGGCCTTCACGACGGTGCCGGTGTGGACGGCCGAGACCGGGGTGCCGATCGGCACGGCGAAGTCCTGGCCGGAGTGCTTGGCGGCCCAGCGGGCGCCGCCGGTGCCGTAGCTGGCGGTCAGCGTGTACTTCTTGACCGGGGTCTTCCAGGAGGCGGCGTTCTTCTTCGCGGCCTTCTTCTTGTCCTCGGCCTTCTTCTTGGCGTCGGACGCCTTCTTCGCGGTGGCCTTCTTGGCCGCGTCCGCGGCCTTGGCCTGCGAGGCCGCCTGCTGGGCGACCGAGTCGGCCGTGGTGGCCGCGGCAAGGGGGGCAGCGGCGGTGGAGCCGCTGGAGGCGAACGCCGTTCCGGCACTCAGCACCACGGACGCCCCCAGGCCGGCGGCCAGGACGGCGCCACGGACGCGGAAGGCGGACGGGCGGATGGTGTGCTGGTTCGTTGCGCGCTTCATACGAGGAAGTCCTCCGAAGGTGAGTGGACCCGGCGTGCTGTCCGGGCTTGCTCAACCTTGGTAACCCGCACCCCGGCCGATGCTCAAACACCCCATCTACGAAGAAAAGCCGTAGAGAGGGTGGGGGGAATTGACCGAGGTTGTCCCTCCGTGAGGGGTCGGCGCGGTCGACGAAATCCCTCGCGCGAAAGGCGTTTAACGCCTGTTCCATGGGCCCTTTTCCGGACATGGCACCGCGAAACGGCCGTATCGCCCAGAACCTCGGAAGGGCCTGGCGACGCCGGGCCGAAGGTCCCGCGGCCGATCACGGCCCCTTCTACGGTGCCGGGTAGTAGGCCTGTTTCGGCCTGTGCGCCTTGTCACCGCCGGTGGGACCTAAGTCCTTCCGATTCGGGACCTTCGGCCCGCTACTTCACTACGCTGACGGGAAAGCGGCACCGCGCTCCGGGGGACCCCAATGACGGCCGATTCACCCCTGACCCCGCGCGACGCCGTGACGGGCGAGGCGTGGGAGATCGGGACGGAGGGCGACGGGTCGACGGCGGGGTTCGGTGGCGGTCCTGGTGACGGCGCGAGGCCTGACGGCTCCACGGCGGGCTTCGACGGTGGAGCCGGGCAGCGGTGACCGTGGCACCGTCGAGCAGGTGCGCCCGGTCCCGCCGGTGCGGTCCGGCGTGATCGACACCCGCCAGGCGACACCCGGCTGCGAGATCACCGGCTTCCCGCGCGTCCAGCGGTACGGCCCCGACCGGCGGCTGGAGGCGGACCGGTACACGGCGACGGTCCCACCCGTGGCGGGCCGGCTCCGCGACCTGCTGGTCTGCGAACTGGACGGCCCGCCGCCCGCCCCGGGTGCTGCTCCGCGGCGACGCGGGCGCGGACAAGACGACGCTGCTGTGGTGGCTGGCCGCGCACGCCTCGGCCCGCACCTTGAGCGACGCGCTGGCCCCGCTGAACGACCTGGTCCCCTTTGTGGTGCCCCTGCGCACACTGCGGGCCCGCGGCATGGCGTTCCCGGGCCCGGCGGAGCTGTCCGGTGCGGCGGGGCCGGTGGTTGATACGGCCCCGGAGGGCTGGGCGGGCCGGGTCCTGGAGTCGGGCCGGGCACTCCTGCCGGCGGCGGGGCACTGCGGACGGCGGGAGCTGGCCGCGCTGGTGAGCGGGCTACTGGACGCGGGGCAACAGCTCGGGGCGGGGACGGTCGGGCGCACCGATCTCCATAGGCTCGCCGAACCTCCGTCACCTGCCGAGACTGCGAGTCCGCGGGCCCGGTTCCCTCCGTCGAGCACCTCACGCTCGACGGAGGGAACCGTGCAGGACGCCGAAAAGGGGCTGCCCCGGACCGGTACGGATACCGGTTCCGGGGCAGCCCCTCAGCTGTGCGCCACGTGCGCTACCTGCGCGTCACGCGTCCTTCGTCAGGTTCGGGCCGGCGCCGCCTGCCGCCTGCTCGATCGGGGGGACGTCGGGCAGAGCCGACTTCTCCTCGCCGCGGAAGGTGAACGTCTTGTCGTCACCCTCGCCCTCCGTGCCCACGACCACGATGTGGCCGGGACGCAGCTCGCCGAAGAGGATCTTCTCGGAGAGGACGTCCTCGATCTGCCGCTGGATCGTCCGGCGCAGCGGCCGGGCGCCCATCACGGGGTCGTAGCCCTTCTTCGCGAGCAGCGTCTTGGCCTCGGCGCTGAGCTCGATGCCCATGTCGCGGTCCTTGAGACGCTCGTCGACCTTGGCGAGCATGAGGTCGACGATCTGGATGATGTCTTCCTCGGTCAGCTGGTGGAAGACCACCGTGTCGTCGACACGGTTGAGGAATTCCGGCCGGAAGTGCTGCTTGAGCTCTTCGTTGACCTTGACCTTCATGCGCTCGTAGTTGGTCTTGACGTCGCCCTGGGCGGCGAAGCCCAGGTTGAAGCCCTTGGAGATGTCCCGGGTCCCGAGGTTGGTCGTCATGATGATGACCGTGTTCTTGAAGTCCACGACCCGGCCCTGGGAGTCGGTCAGGCGACCGTCCTCCAGAATCTGGAGCAGGGAATTGAAGATATCGGGGTGGGCCTTCTCGACCTCGTCGAAGAGGACGACGGAGAACGGCTTGCGGCGCACCTTCTCGGTGAGCTGGCCGCCCTCCTCGTAGCCCACGTAACCGGGGGGCGAACCGAAGAGGCGGGAAACCGTGTGCTTCTCGCTGAACTCCGACATGTCGAGGGAGATCAGCGCGTCCTCGTCGCCGAAGAGGAATTCGGCGAGCGTCTTGGACAGCTCCGTCTTACCGACACCGGACGGGCCGGCGAAGATGAACGAGCCACCGGGGCGCTTCGGGTCCTTCAGACCGGCTCGCGTACGGCGGATCGCCTGCGAGAGGGCCTTGATGGCGTCCTTCTGGCCGATGACGCGCTTGTGGAGCTCGTCCTCCATGCGCAGCAGACGCGAGGACTCCTCCTCCGTCAGCTTGAAGACCGGGATACCGGTGGCGGTGGCCAGGACTTCGGCGATCAGCTCGCCGTCGACCTCGGCGACGACGTCCATGTCGCCGGCCTTCCACTCCTTCTCCCGCTTGGCCTTCGCCGCCAGCAGCTGCTTCTCCTTGTCGCGGAGGGAAGCCGCCTTCTCGAAGTCCTGGGAGTCGATGGCCGACTCCTTGTCGCGGCGGACACCCGCGATCTTCTCGTCGAACTCGCGGAGGTCCGGCGGCGCGGTCATCCGGCGGATGCGCATCCGGGAACCGGCCTCGTCGATCAGGTCGATCGCCTTGTCCGGCAGGAAGCGGTCCGAGATGTACCGGTCGGCCAGGGTCGCGGCCTGGACGAGGGCCTCGTCCGTGATGGAGACCCGGTGGTGGGCCTCGTAACGGTCGCGCAGACCCTTGAGGATCTCGATGGTGTGCGGCAGCGACGGCTCCGCGACCTGGATGGGCTGGAAGCGGCGCTCGAGAGCGGCGTCCTTCTCCAGGTGCTTGCGGTACTCGTCGAGCGTGGTGGCGCCGATGGTCTGGAGCTCGCCTCGCGCCAGCATGGGCTTGAGGATGCTCGCCGCGTCGATCGCGCCCTCGGCGGCGCCCGCACCGACCAGCGTGTGGAGCTCGTCGATGAACAGGATGATGTCGCCGCGGGTGCGGATCTCCTTGAGGACCTTCTTCAGGCGCTCCTCGAAGTCACCCCGGTACCGCGAACCGGCGACCAGGGCGCCGAGGTCCAGGGTGTAGAGGTGCTTGTCCTTGAGGGTCTCGGGCACCTCGCCCTTGACGATCGCCTGGGCCAGGCCCTCGACGACGGCGGTCTTGCCGACACCGGGCTCGCCGATGAGGACGGGGTTGTTCTTCGTCCGGCGGGACAGCACCTGCATGACCCGCTCGATCTCCTTCTCGCGCCCGATGACCGGGTCGAGCTTGGACTCACGAGCGGCCTGGGTGAGATTCCGGCCGAACTGGTCGAGCACCAGGGACGTGGAGGGCGTGCCCTCGGCGGGGCCGCCCGCGGCCGCCGTCTCCTTGCCGCCCGAGTACCCGGAAAGCAGCTGGATGACCTGCTGCCGGACCCGGTTCAGGTCGGCGCCCAGCTTCACGAGGACCTGGGCGGCGACGCCCTCGCCCTCGCGGATCAGGCCGAGCAGGATGTGCTCGGTGCCGATGTAGTTGTGGCCCAGCTGAAGGGCCTCGCGGAGCGACAGCTCCAGGACCTTCTTGGCTCGCGGGGTGAAGGGGATGTGCCCGGACGGAGCCTGCTGCCCCTGCCCGATGATCTCCTCCACCTGCTGGCGGACCGCCTCGAGCGAAATCCCGAGGCTCTCCAGGGCCTTAGCGGCGACACCCTCACCCTCGTGGATCAGGCCCAGGAGGATGTGCTCGGTGCCGATGTAGTTGTGGTTGAGCATCCGGGCTTCTTCCTGAGCCAGGACGACAACCCGCCGCGCGCGGTCGGTGAACCTCTCGAACATCGTTAATCGCTCCTCAGAGCGGTCGGTCAGTGAGGGGTCGGTCCCCTCCCAGTCCTTCCGCATGCTAGTCCCGCAGGACGGGACAGCTCATTCCAACTGCCGACATCCGTCCGGATCACCCCGCGCCGGGCGGGGATTCTTACTGCCGAACAGCTGACAACTGCTCCAACCCGATGGTGCGAGACGATGTTCCCGCAGGCCAGGCAGATACCCCTTTCGCCAGTACGCCGATGGCGAACGTGAGACGCCTCGGCCAGCGTGTCGCCCCTTCCCACTAGGAAAGTCTTACCCGCAATCACTGACAGTCCATGCGGCGCGCCCCGGTTCCCTCCGCTACGGGCGAACATCCTTGCGCCGCGACACGCTCCCGAGCGCCCCCTCAGCGGGGACACGGTGTGATCGCGCGCGGACGTTGCGTAACTTCGCGGGCGGTTCGGCGGTTCATCGGACATGACCCGCACCGTCCCGCAGCCCCGGTCCTCGCCCGATCCCGCTCCGGGTTCCGCCGACGCCGCTCTCGCCCGGCGGTACGCGCGGGAGCTGGGCTGGGCCACCGCGGGGCACGATCCGCTGCGGCTGCTCGCCGGGGAGTCCTTCGATGTGCTGGAGCTGCCCGCCGAGGCCGGTCACGCCGTGCTGCGGCGCGGGGTGCGCACCGGCCCGGTCCTGCTGTCCGGTACGCGGATGGGGCTGCTGGTCGCCGCGGGCGGCGCCGATGAGCTGCCGGGGCTGCTCGACTGGCTGGAGTGGGGTCCGCTCGCGCCGGACCTGACCGCCGTGGGCGCGGGTGGCCGGATCACGGCCCCGCCCCTCCCCGGCTTCCCGGGGGGCGCGGCGAAGGGCTCGACGGGGGCCGCTGTCTGGCTGCGGCCCCCAGAGCCGAGGCGTGCGCCCGAGCTGGCACTGCCGGCCCTCGCAGGCTTCGGGAGCAGCGGTGGGGATGCCCCCGATCTCGTACGCCTGGTGGACGCGGCGGCCACGGAATGCCATCGGGTCCGGTTGTCACACGCCCGGTCCGGCGTGCCGACGGGGGTGCTGACAAGGGGTTCGGCCGGTCAGCCGTTGGCCTTCTCGTAAGCCTCGCGGATCTCGGCGGGAACGCGGCCGCGGTCATTCACATTGTGGCCGTTCTCCCGGGCCCACCGGCGGATTTCCGCGGTGTCCTTGTTACCGCCGGCGGCGGCGCGGCCCTTGCCGCGGCCCGTGGCGGCACGGCCACCGGTGCGACGTCCACCCTTGGTGTAGGGCTCGAGAAGGCCGCGAAGCTTGTCCGCGTTGGCCGTGGTGAGGTCGATCTCGTACGTCTTGCCGTCGAGGGCGAACGTGACGGTCTCGTCAGCCTCGACACCGTCGAGGTCATCGACAAGAAGGACCTGAACCTTCTGTGCCACGGGATTTCCTTTCATCGAAAATGGAGTACGCGGAAAGGAAACCGCTTTTCCCCGGAAAACACAAACCCTCGGGAGAGGTTCAGCAGCCCGGGAAGACGGGAAACATGCGCGATTCGGACATAGGGATGCAGGTCCTTCTACAGATCACAGGTGCAGAAGCATCCGGCTGTTGCCCAAGGTGTTCGGCTTCACTCGTTCGAGACCGAGGAACTCCGCGACACCCTCGTCGTAGGAACGCAGCAGCTCACTGTAGACATCGGTGTCGACGGGCGTCTCCCCGATCTCGACGAAGCCGTGCTTGGCGAAGAAGTCCACTTCGAAGGTGAGACAGAAAACCCTGCGGACACCGAGCCATCGAGCGGTCTGCAAGAGCTTCTCCAGCACGTGATGCCCGACTCCCGCGCCCTTCATGCGGCGGTCGACGGCAAGGGTCCGCACTTCCGCCAGGTCTTCCCACATGACATGAAGTGCGCCGCAGCCGATGACGGTCGCGTCCTCGTCGCGTTCCGCGACCCAGAACTCCTGGATGTCCTCGTAAAGGGTGACGGTCGCTTTGTCGAGCAGGATGCCCCCGGACACGTACCCGTCGAGGAGTCGGCGAACCGCCCCGACATCACTCGTCCTGGCCCGCCGGACGGTGATGGCGGGCTTATTTACCGACGGGTCGGTATGGAGTTCGGTATCCGGATCGCTTTGCGGCTGCTCTGAGGACATGCCCCCGACGCTATCGCCCGCTCTCCGGCGTCGCGCCATCGGTCGGGTCGTCTTCTCCGGCGGCGTCGGCGGTCGGTTCCGCCTGGTCGCCCGGGGTGGATTCGGCGGTCGGGCCGGGGGCGGTTTCCGTGGGATTGGGGGAAACCATACGAACGGCGTCCTGGAGCGCTTCGCGCTGCTCGGCGGACATCATGCCGAAGAACGCGACAAGCGCTGCGGCGGGGTTGTCGCTCTGTGACCAGGCTTCGTTCATCAGTGCGGCCGAGTAGGCGGCCCTGGTGGAGACGGCCGTATATCGATAGGCGCGGCCGTCGACTTCCCTGCGGACCCAGCCCTTCTGATGGAGATTGTCCATTACCGTCATCACGGTCGTGTAGGCGATGGACCGTTCCTGCTGAAGGTCCTCCAGGACTTCCCGCACCGTGACCGGTCGGTTCCATTGCCAGACGCGCGTCATCACGGCGTCTTCGAGGTCTCCCAATTGACGGGGCACGCGATCACTTTAGTGCTAGATGTCCCGATTGTTCTGCTCTTTGCGCAGCAAAAAGCGCACGGCTCGTGAGAGCCGTGCGCTCGGGGGACACACGCCGGGAGGGCGCGGGGCGGGCGGGGCCGCTCCCGCGATCAGACATTCTCCGGACGAGCGGTCTGCTTTGCGGATTCCGCGCGGGCGATCGCCGCGTCCACCGCGCCGTCCTCCTTGGTCTTGTTCGGACCACCCTGGCTCTTGACGATGATCACGATCAGGGAGATGAAGAAGACGGCCATCACCACGGGCGGCACGAGCGCGGATACGTAGTCCATGCCGTCCAGAGTAGCGAGCCCGGAACGGCCCGACGCGGCGACCTCCCGGTGGAGGACGCCGCGTCGGGGAGCGCCGGAGGGTCAGCCGGCCGCCCGCTCCTCGGACGGGGGCGGTGCGGGCCGCCGGCGCGGCGGGAAGACCTCGGAGGGCTTGGGCATGGGGCGGTCGCCGGGCTTCTGCGGCTTGCCCGGTGAGGCCGGGGTGCTGGGCCGTTCCGGCTCCCGGGTGGCGGCGCGGCCGCCGGGCAGGGCGAGCAGCCGGCTGCGGGGGCCAGGGGCCGCGGCGCCGGCGGAGCGCCCGGCGAGCCTGGCCCGTACGGAACGCTCGGCGAGCACCTGGCAGCGCTCCAGGAGGGCCGCCGCGAGAGATCCGCCCCGCAGGGCCCGCAGGGCGGCCAGATCGTCCGGGCGGGGGTCGTAGCCGGCCGCCAGGGCGTCCTGGAGGAGCTCCAGATAGCCGGTGGCGGAGCCGGGAAGGGCGTTGCGGTAGCGGGCGAGGTCGGCGAGGAGGAACGCTCGCAGCCGACCCGCCTCGCCGACCGCCTCGTCCACGGAGCCCGCGAGCCGCAGGCAGTCCTGGACGTCCTCGTCGGACAGGGGCATGGGGTGGAGGGCGATGGCGAGGGCACGTCGGAGCACCCGCAGCTCGTCCGCGCTGAACGCCATGCCGCCTCGTGAACCGTAGGGCGTGGGCATGACGCGACAATACGTGCTAAATGGACAAAATCCGTTTAACTGGTCGTCGGTGGCGCGGCGCGCCGGAGCCGTCCCCCGGGCCACCGCCCCGGCCGTTCCCGCAGGTACGCCGGGGTCCCCCCCCTAGGCGCGGGACACGTTCCGCTCGTAGACCAGGCGCAGCCCGATGAGCGTCAGCCACGGCTCGTGCTCGTCGATGGCCGAGGACTCCCCCAACACCATCGGAGCAAGGCCGCCCGTCGCGATGACGGTGACGTCGTCCGGGTCGGCCGCCAGCTCCTTCTTCATCCGGGCCACCACCCCGTCGACCTGGCCCGCGAAGCCGTAGATGATGCCGGACTGCATGGCCTCGACGGTGTTCTTGCCGATCACGCTGCGCGGCCGGGCCAGCTCGATCTTGCGGAGCTGGGCGCCCCGGACGCCGAGCGCCTCGACCGAGATCTCGATGCCGGGGGCGATCACCCCGCCCGCGTACTCGCCGCGCGGGGAGACCGCGTCGAAGGTGGTGGCGGTGCCGAAGTCGACGACGATCGCCGGGCCCCCGTACAGCTCGACGGCGGCGACCGCGTTGATGATGCGGTCCGCGCCGACCTCCTTGGGGTTGTCCATCAGGATCGGCACACCCGTCTTGACCCCGGGCTCGACCAGCACGGCGGGAACGTCGCCGTAGTAGCGGCGGGTGACCTCGCGCAGCTCGTGCAGGACCGAGGGGACGGTCGCGCAGATCGCGATGCCCTCGATGCCGTCGCCCAGCTCCATGCCGAGCAGCGGGTGCATGCCCATCAGGCCCTGGAGCAGGACGGCCAGCTCGTCCGCGGTGCGGCGGGCGTCGGTGGAGATCCGCCAGTGCTCGACGATCTCCTCGCCGTCGAAGAGGCCGAGGACCGTGTGCGTGTTGCCGACGTCGATGGTGAGCAGCATCAGGCGTCGTCCCCGGCGGCGGGGGACGCGTCCGCGTCGCGGAAGTCCAGGCCGATGTCGAGGATCGGCGAGGAGTGGGTGAGCGCGCCGACCGCGAGATAGTCGACGCCCGCGTCCGCGTAGGCGCGGGCCGAGTCGAGGGTGAGGCGGCCCGAGGACTCCAGGATCGCCCGGCCGTCGACCAGGGCGACCGCCTCGGCGGTCTCGGCCGGGGTGAAGTTGTCCAGCAGGATCAGGTCGACGCCCGCGTCCAGCACCTCACGGACCTGGTCCATCGTGTCGACCTCGACCTCGATGGGCAGCTCGGGGAACTCGGCGCGCACGCGCTTGAACGCCTCCGCGACACCGCCCGCCGCGATCACGTGGTTGTCCTTGACCAGGGCCGCGTCGGAGAGCGACATCCGGTGGTTGACGCCGCCGCCGCAGCGCACCGCGTACTTCTCCAGCGCGCGCAGGCCCGCCGTCGTCTTGCGGGTGTCGCGGACCTTCGCCTTGGAGCCCTCCAGCACGTCCGCCCAGGCACGGGTGGCGGTCGCGATGCCGGAGAGGCGGCAGAGCAGGTTCAGCGCGCTGCGCTCGCCGGTCAGCAGGTCCCGGGTGCGGGTGGTGACGGTCAGCAGCTTCTGGCCGGGGACGATCCGGTCGCCGTCCTCGACGTGCCGCTCGACCTCGAACTCCTCGGTGCAGACGATCGACAGGACCGCCTCGGCGACCCGGAGCCCGGCGACCACGCCGGCCTCGCGGGCGGTGAAGTCACCGGTGACCACGGCGTCCTCGGGGACGGTCGCCACGGTCGTGACGTCCACCCCGCCGTCCAGGTCCTCCTCGATCGCCACATGCGCGACGTCCTCGACCTGGACGGGGTCGAGCCCCGCCTCCGCCAGCAGCAGGGCGAGCGCGGGGTCGAGGCCGCACTCCAGGGCGTCGGGGTCGAAGCCGTCACCACAGCCGCAGCCGTCGCCGCAGCCGCCTTCCGGGGCCTCGGACGATGCGGGCGCGCCGACGCTGATCAGCGGTACGTCCACGGGAGTGGGGCGCGGATTCTCTTCGGGCGTGCTCACGGTGTCGGCTCCTCGGGGGCGTGGCGGGTGGTGCGGGTACGGCTGGTGCTTCGGGTGGTGCCGGTGGTGCGTGTGTTGTTGCGGGTGCTGTCGGTGCTGCTCCGCGGGTGCGGCGGAGCGGGTGCTTCCAGCAGTCTGCTCAATCCGACGGGCGTACGGGCGGGAATGCGGCGGTCTCCGTGCGGTGGACGACCGGAGTGCGGTCGGGCGCGATGCGGACGACCAGGTGGCGGCGGCCGTGGGCGTCGTCGCGGTCGGGCCGGTCCTCGCGCCAGTGGCAGCCGCGGGTCTCCTCGCGGTCCCGGGCGGCGGCGACCAGGACCCGGGAGACCAGAAGCAGATTGGTGACCTCCCAGGCGTCGACCCCGGGGACGACCGCCTTGGCGCCGTCCGCCTCCGCGTCGGCGGCGGCCTCCCGGTGCAGGGCCTCCAGCTCCTCGGCCGCGGCGGCCAGGGAGCCGGCGGAGCGCAGGACTCCGGCGCCCCGGGTCATCGTGCGCTGGATCGCCGTACGGGCCTCGGGGGCCAGCAGCGGGGCGAGGTCGTCCGCGGCGCGGGGG
The DNA here is from genome assembly GCF_001687325.1 of Streptomyces sp. PTY087I2. Lineage (GTDB taxonomy): Bacteria > Actinomycetota > Actinomycetes > Streptomycetales > Streptomycetaceae > Streptomyces. The sequence goes on from NZ_LZRD01000014.1 coordinate 106,719, forward strand.
GCCTCGGCCGGTTCGGTGCGGGGCGGGCGGACCTCGGCGATGTCGGCGGCGATGCGCTCGGCGAAGACCAGGCCCTCCAGCAGGGAGTTGGACGCGAGCCGGTTGGCCCCGTGCACTCCGGTGCAGGCGACCTCGCCGCAGGCGTACAGGCCGGGGACCGTCGTACGGCCCCGCAGGTCGGTGCGGACGCCGCCGGAGGCGTAGTGCGCGGCCGGGGCGACCGGGATCGGCTCGGTCACCGGGTCGATGCCGTGGGACCGGCAGGCGGCCAGGATGGTGGGGAAGCGCTGCTCCCACATGGCCGCCCCGAAGTGCCGGGCGTCCAGATACATGTGCTCGGCGCCCTTCTCGTGCATCCGGCGGGTGATGCCCTTGGCGACGATGTCGCGCGGGGCCAGCTCGGCCAGCTCGTGCTGTCCGAGCATGAAGCGGACACCGTCGGCGTCGACGAGATGCGCGCCCTCGCCCCGTACGGCTTCGGAGACCAGCGGCTGCTGGCCCTCGGAGTCCGCGCCGAGGAAGAGGACGGTCGGGTGGAACTGGACGAACTCCAGGTCGGAGACCTCCGCCCCGGCCCGCAGCGCGAGCGCGACGCCGTCGCCGGTGGAGACGGAGGGGTTGGTGGTGGCGGAGAAGACCTGGCCCATGCCGCCGGTGGCGAGGACGACCGAGGGGGCCCGGACCGCGCCGACGCCGTCGTGCTGCCCCTCGCCCATGACGTGCAGCGAGACCCCTGCCGTACGGCCTTCGGCGTCCGTGAGCAGGTCCAGGACGAGCGCGTTCTCGATGGTGTGCAGGGCGGCTTCACGGACCGCCTCGACCAGGGCGCGGGAGATCTCCGCGCCGGTCGCGTCGCCGCCCGCGTGGGCGATGCGGCGGCGGTGGTGGCCGCCCTCGCGGGTGAGCGCGATGTCGCCGCTGTCGGTGGTGTCGAAGTGGGCGCCGGTGGTGATCAGCCGGCGTACGGCGTCGGGGCCCTCGGTGACCAGGGTGCGCACGGCCTCCTCGTCGCAGAGGCCCGCGCCCGCGACGAGGGTGTCGTCGAGGTGCTGCTCGGGGGTGTCGCCCTCGCCGAGCGCCGCGGCGATGCCGCCCTGGGCCCAGCGGGTCGAGCCGTCGTCGAGCCGGGCCTTGGTGACGACGACGGTGTCCAGGCCGGCGGCGGCGCAGCGCAGGGCGGCGGTGAGCCCGGCGACGCCGGAGCCGACCACCACGACGTCCGCGTCGATGGCCCAGCCGGGGGCGGGGGCGGTCAGCCGTATTCCGGTCACGTCAGGGCTCCGAAGGTGAGGGGGATGTTGTCGATGAGGCGGGTGTTCCCGACCCGGGCCGCGACGGCGAGGATCGCCTCCCCGCTCTCGCGGTCGTCCGGGATCTCGGTGAAGTCCGCCGGGTCCACCAGGGCCAGGTAGTCCAGGACGAGCGGGACCCGGTCCCGGGCGGCGGCCTCGTCCAGGATCGTCCGGGCGGCGGCGCGGACGGCGGCGGGCGCCCCGTTCGGCCGGGCCAGCGCCACGGCCTGGGCGTCGGCGGCGGCCCGGGCCTCGCCGAGCTTGTTGAGCCCGGCGGCCCGGTCGCCGCCGGGCGCGGTGGCCTTGGCCCGCTCGTGCAGGGCCTGCTGGGCGGCGAGCCGGTCCTGGGCCGCGAACAGGGCGCGGGGCAGGGCGAGGGCGGTGTGCCGCTCCGGCGGGGAGAGGAAGCGGTTGCGGCTGGAGAGCGCGAGGCCGTCCGCGTCCCGGACGGTGGGGACGCCGGCGATCCGGACGCCGAAATTCAGGTCCCGGACCATACGGCGGATGAGGGCGAGCTGCTGGGCGTCCTTCTGCCCGTAGAACGCCTCGTCGGGGCGGGTGAGATGGAGGAGCTTGGCGACGACGGTGAGCATCCCGTCGAAGTGGCCGGGGCGGGACGCGCCTTCGAGGCGCTCGCCCATGGGGCCCGCGGTGATCCGGACCTGGGGCTCGCCGCCCGGGTAGACCTCCTCGACGCCGGGGGCGAAGACCGCGTCGGCGCCCGCGGCGGCGGCGGTCTCCAGGTCGGCGTCCAGGGTGCGCGGGTAGCGGTCCAGGTCGGCGGCCTCGCCGAACTGGAGCGGGTTCACGAAGACGGTGACCACGACCTGGCCGTCCGGTCCGGCCGCCTCCCGGGCCGCGCGGATCAAGGTGGCGTGGCCGTCGTGCAGGGCGCCCATCGTCATGACGACGGCCCGCTCGGCGCCGGCGGGGCGGGGCAGCGCGTCCAGCTCGGCGGCGGTGCGCAGGAGGGTGGTGCGCAGGGTGCGCGTCATCGGGTCTCCCCCGGTCCGGGGCCGCCGGGGCGGCGCTCCTGGTCGGCCAGGACGACGAGGAGGTCCTCGGCCAGCTCGGCCTTGAGCAGGCCGTGGGCGAGCGCCCGGTCGGCCGTGGCGCGGGCCATCGCGACATATCCGGCGACCGCCTGCGGGGCGTAGGTGCGCAGCTCGCCGATGTGGGCGGCGACCGTGCCCGCGTCCCCGCGGGCGACCGGGCCGGTCAGCGCGGCGTCGCCGGAGCGCAGGGCGTTGTCCAGGGCGGCGCCGAGCAGCGGGCCGAGCATCCGGTCGGGGGCGGCGACCCCGGCCTTGGTCAGCAGCTCCATCGACTGGGCGACCAGGGTGACCAGGTGGTTCGCCCCGAGGGCGAGGGCCGCGTGGTAGAGCGGGCGCGCGTCCTCGGCGATCCACTCGGGTTCGCCGCCCATCTCGATGACCAGGGCCTCGGCCGCGAGCCGCAGCTCCTCGGGGGCGGTGACGCCGAAGGAGCAGCCCGCGAGCCGCTGGACGTCGACGGCGGTGCCGGTGAACGTCATCGCCGGGTGCAGCGCGAGTGGCAGCGCCCCGGCCCGCAGCGCGGGGTCCAGCACCTTCGCCCCGTACCGCCCGGAGGTGTGGACGAGCAGCTGGCCCGGCCGTACGGCGCCGGTCTCGGCGAGGCCCTCGACCAGCGTGGGCAGCACGTCGTCGGGGACGGTCAGGAGCACCAGCTCGGCGCGGGCCAGCACCTCGGCGGGCTCCACCAGGGGCACATCGGGGAGGAGGGTCGCGGCGCGGCGGCGGGAGGCGTCGGAGACGCCGGAGACGGCGACCGGGCGGTGCCCGGCGAGCCGGAGCGACGCGGCGAGGGCGGGTCCGACCCGGCCCGCGCCGACGACGCCGACCGTGAGACGGGCGGGGCGGTCCCTCGCGTCGAGGGATTCCTTCGAAACTGATGCGTTCACGCGGCGATGGCCTTCCGTTCCAGTCCGCGGGGGGTACCGGACGACTTCTCTGCATGCTACGCCAGCGTTTCGGGGAAGCCCTGCCCCTGCCCACAGCCTGTGGATAACTTTCCGGGCGGGACGGAATTGCGCGGGCGCGCCGCCGGAGGTCCGGGTGATGATCGTCCCATGGCGACCATGAATGAGCAGGAGCAGCGGCGGCGCAGGCTGATGGCGTGGCGGGGCGCGCGACGGGTGCTGGCCCGGGTGGGCGCGGACGGCACGCTGGGCGAACGGCTGGCGGCGCTGGCCGCCGACGCCCCGTCCGTACACGATCCGGCCGACTGCACCGATGTGTACGGGGGCGGGGTCGTCGCCGATCTGGAGCGGCGGACGGCCGAGGTGCTGGGGATGGAGGCGGCGGCGTTCTTCCCGACCGGGACGATGGCCCAGCAGGTGGCGCTGCGGTGCTGGGCGGGGCGTACGGGCAACGCGACGGTGGCGCTGCACCCGCTGTCCCACCCGGAGGTGCACGAGGGCGGGGCGCTGGGGGTGGTGAGCGGGCTGCGCACGGTGCATCCGACGTCGGCGCCCCGGCTGCCGGACGCGGAGGAGATCCGGGAGTTCCCGGAGCCGTTCGGCACGCTGATGCTGGAGCTGCCGTTGCGGGACGCGGGGTTCGTCCTGCCGTCCTGGGCGGAGCTGACGGCGGTGGTGGAGGCGGCCCGGGAGCGGGACGCGGTCGTCCACTTCGACGGGGCGCGGCTGTGGGAGTGCGGCCCGCACTTCGGGCGGGAGCTGTCGGAGATCGCGGGTCTCGCGGACAGCGTGTACGTGTCGTTCTACAAGTCCCTGGACGGGCTGTCCGGGGCGGTGCTGGCGGGGCCCTCGACGCTGGTGGAGGAGGCGCGGGTGTGGCGTCACCGGTACGGGGGCCAGCTCTTCCAGCAGTTCCCGGCGGCGCTGTCCGCGCTGATCGGCCTGGAGCGGGAGCTGCCGCGGCTGCCGTCGTACGTGGCCCACGCGAAGGTGGTGGCGGGGGCGCTGGCGGAGGGGTTCGCGGCGGCGGGGGTGCCGTGGTTCCGGGTGCATCCGGAGCCGCCGCACACGCACCAGTTCCAGGTCTGGCTGCCGTACGGGACGGAGGTGCTGGACGAGGCGTCGGTGCGGCAGGCGGAGGAGACGGGGGTGGCCCTGTTCCGGCGCTGGTTCGCGGGGACGGGCGGGGCGGGGCTGCCGCCGGGGGTCTCGTTCACGGAGGTGACGGTGGGGGGTGCGGGGCTGGAGTGGTCGGCGGGGGATGTGCGGGGTGCGGTGGCGGGGTTTGTGGGGTTGGTGCGGGGGCTCGCGTAGGGGCGGAGCCTTCGGGCTGCCCGGGCGGGGGGCCTGTTCGGTGCGGGGCCCCGGGCCTCGGGGTTCCGTCCTCAAGCGCCGGACGGGCTGGAGATGCGGGTGCCTGTCCGGTGCGGGACCCCCGGCTCCACGGTTCCGTCCTCAAGCGCCGGACGGGCTGGGTGAGCTCGGGTCCTTCCTCAAGCGCCGGGCGGGCTGGAGATGCCGGGGTCTTGTCCAGTGCGGGACCCCCGGCTTCACGGTTCCGTCCTCAAACGCCGGACGGGCTGGGTGGGCCGGGTGGGCTGGAAGTGACGGGGCGGGGTGTCGGTGGGTGTGTGAGCCAGTGGCGGTACAGGGCTCTCAGGACCGCGCGGTCGTGGCGGCCCGGGGGCGGCGGCGCGGGCTCCGACCGCTGGGCCGCGCGGTACGTGTCGAGCAGGTGCTGCTGGATGGCGTCCATGACTTCAGCCTGCGCAGCTCGCCGCGAGCCCGCGCGTCGATTGACGGGCCCCGTCAATCGAAACGTCGGGCCCGGGACCGTACCCCCACTATGGAGGGGTGAGCGTGCACATAGACATCGCGGGACTGCCCGCCGACCACGTCGTCTTCGCGACTTCTCCCCTCGCCGAGCTGGGGCTCGCCCTGCATGCGCTCTCCGAGCCCGGTCACCATCCGGGGCTGCACGGCTGGACCACCGCGACCGCGGCGGGCCTGGAGCCCGATCTCGCGGACCGGCTGCTGGAGGCGGAGTTCCTCTGGCGGAACACCTTCGCCGACATCTTCCTGCCGTTCTCCGGCATCCGCGGCGGCGACGGCAGGACCGGGGCGACCCTCGCGGAGGACCTGGACATCCTGGACCGGCTCGACGACGAACGGTTCGTCACCGCGGCCACCGAGTTCACCTGCTCCAGCATGTACGGGGCCGACGCCCCGTCACCGCTGGCGGACCCGGGGATGCGGGCCCGGGTCCTGGACATGGCGGCGGCGCGCGGCCCGCGCCAGGTGGAGTTCACCAAGCGGCTGCTGGCCGACCCCGTCTCCGTACGCGGATGGATCAGGCGGCTCCTGGAGGACTGCGACCAGGCGTTCTTCGCCGACACCTGGCGGCGGGTCTCCGTCCAGCTGGTCGCCGACGCCCGGCACAAGACGGAGCTGCTGCGCCGCAAGGGGCTCGCCGACGCGATCGGGGCGGTGTCCGCCGCCGTGACGCTGGACGAGGACGCGGGCCGGATCACCGTCGACAAGCTGACCGAGGGCCGGACCACCGCCGTCGCCCCGGAGGTCGGCCTCGGGCTCACCCTCGTCCCCACCAGCTTCGGCTGGCCGCACCTGACCGTGCTGCACGCCCACCACTGGCGCCCGGTGATCCACTACCCGGTCCATCTGCCCGACCTGCCGTCGCCCGCCTCCGTGGAGCAGCTCCAGCGCCGGATGGAGGCCCTGGCCCACCCCATGCGGATGCGGCTGTGCCGCAACCTGGCCCGCTCCCCGTACACCACCGGTGAACTCGCCGAGTCGCACAGCATCACCGCGCCCGAGGTCTCCCGCCACCTCTCGGTGCTCAAGAAGGCGGGCCTGGTCACCACGCGCCGCCGGGGCCGCTACGTCCTGCACCAGCTGGACCTGACGGTTGTCGCCCGGCTCGGCAGCGACTTCCTGGAGGGCGTCCTGCGCTGAGCCTCAGCCCGCGCCGCCGCCGGCCCGGACCAGGCCCGTCTCGTAGGCGAGGACGACGACCTGGACCCGGTCGCGGAGGTTCAGCTTGGTGAGGATGCGGCCGACGTGCGTCTTGACCGTGGCCTCGGAGAGCACCAGGCGGGCCGCGATCTCGCCGTTGGAGAGGCCCTGGGCGACCAGGAGCATGACTTCGCGTTCGCGTTCGGTGAGCTTGCCGATGTGCTTGTTCTTCGGTTCCTTCTCGCCGCTGGGCAGCATCGGCGAGAAGCGGTCGAGCAGCCGGCGGGTGGTGGACGGGGCGACGACCGCGTCGCCGCTGTGCACCGAACGGATCGCGGCGAGCAGCTCGGCGGGCGGCACGTCCTTGAGCATGAAGCCGCTGGCTCCCGCCTTCAGCCCGGAGAACGCGTACTCGTCGAGGTCGAAGGTGGTCAGGATGAGCACCTTCGGCGGGTCCTGCTGCGCGCAGATGCGGCGGGTCGCCTCGACGCCGTCCAGCCGGGGCATGCGGACGTCCATCAGGACCACGTCCACGGCGGTGGACCGCAGCATCTCGATCGCCTCCGCCCCGTCCCCGGCCTCGGCGACGACCTCCATGTCCGGCTGGGCGGCGAGCACCATCCGGAAGCCGGTCCGCAGCAGCACCTGGTCGTCGACGAGCATCACGCGGATCGCCATGGTCATGGGAACGTGTCCTGTCCTGGATCGGTCAGTCGGTCGGGGTCGGGTCGGTCGGGGTCGCATCGGTCGGGCGTGGTCGGGTCGGTCGGGCGCGTCCGAATCGATCGGGCGGGCGTGGTCGAGGGAGTCCGTCAGCCCGGGGGCTTCAGCGGCAGCAGCGCGCTGATCCGGAATCCGCCGCCGGGCCGGGGCCCCGCGTCCAGGGTGCCGCCGACCATGCCGACCCGCTCCCGCATCCCGATCATCCCGTGCCCCGCGCCGTCCGCGCCGCCGTCCTCGTACAGCTCGTGCGCCGCGCCCCGGCCGTCGTCCTCGATCAGCAGCCCGAGGCCGTCGTCGAAGTAGACCAGCCGGACGCTGGCCCCGGCGTCGGGGCCGCCGTGCTTGCGGGTGTTCGTCAGGGCCTCCTGCACCACGCGGTACGCGGTCAGCTCCACGCCGCTGGGCAGCGGACGCGGGGTACCCTCGACCTTGAAGTCGACCTCCAGGCCGGTCTGCCGCACCTGCGCGACCAGGTCCTCGATCTGTTCGACGTCGGGCTGGGGGACGTACTCCCCGCTCTCCGGGGCGTCACCCGTCCGCAGCACCCCGAGCAGCCGCCGCATCTCCGCGAGCGCCTGGCGGCCGGTGCCGGAGATGGTCTCCAGGGCCTGCTTGGCCTGGTCGGGGGCGGTGTCCATGACATAGGCGGCGCCGTCGGCCTGGACGACCATCACGGACACGTTGTGCGCGACGACGTCGTGCAGCTCCCGGGCGATCCGGGCCCGCTCGGCGGCGACGGCGACCTTGGACTGCGCCTCGCGTTCCCGCTCCAGCCGGGCGGCACGCTCCTCCAGCTGGTCGAAATAGGCGCGCCGGGTCCGCAGCGAGTCCCCCAGCACCCAGGCCAGCACGAACGGCACGGTCATGATGACCGTCACGAAGATCACCTGGGGCACGGAGCCCCCGGGCTCGGCCTCCCACCGCAGCTGGGACAGGGCCGCCGCGCTCAGGCTGCACACCAGGGCGAGCCGGGACGCCCAGCGCTCGCCGACCGTGGCCACCGTGTAGGTGATCACCAGCATCGCGAAGTTCCCGATGCCCGGCCGGACACCGAACACCAGCTGCACGACGCCCACCAGGATGGCGAGCAGCAGCATCTTCTCGGGGGCCTTGCGGCGCAGCGCCACGACGGTGGAGAGCCCCAGCACGACCGGGACCGCGACGATCTCCTCGCGCCCGGTGTCGTACATGCCCGAGAACAGCGACATGCCGGAGAGCCCGAGGAGGACGACGGCCCAGAAGACGTCGACGCCCGTCGGGTGTCTGCGGATGAAGTCGTAGAGGCGCTGCACGTGACTAAGCGTAGGGACAGGGGATCGGTGCCCGGGTCAACCGGAGGGTCGATCCGGGTCCTGGGACCGTACTCCCCAAGGTGGAGACTTGCCTACGTGACGGACGAGTGGCGCGGTTGGCGGGAGGCGGCTCAGGCCGCTCTGTACGGGGATGAGGGCTTTTATCGCAGCCCGGCGCGGAGCCCGGAGGGGCCTGCGGGCCACTTCCGTACGTCGGTGCACGCCTCGCCGCTCTTCGCGACGGCGGTGGCCCGGCTGTTGACCGGAATCGCCCGGGAGCTGGACACCGGAACGGTCGCGCTGGTCGATGTGGGCGCGGGGCGCGGCGAGCTGTTGACCGGAGTGCTGGCCGCGCTGCCGGAGGGACTGGATGTGGCCCCGTACGCCGTCGAGGTCGCCGGCCGGCCGCCGGGGCTGGATCCCCGGATCGAGTGGTGCGCCGAACCGCCGGCCGGGGTCACCGGGCTGCTGTTCGCCAACGAGTGGCTGGACAACGTTCCGGTGGAGGTGGCGGAGACGGACGCGGAGGGTGTTCCCCGGTACGTCCGGGTGCGGGCCTCGGACGGTGCGGAGCGCCTGGGTGATCCTGTTGCCGGGGCGGACGCCGCGTGGCTGGAGCGCTGGTGGCCGCTGTCCGCGCCGGGCGAGCGGGCGGAGATCGGCCGCCCCCGGGACACGGCCTGGGCCGGGGCGGTGGGTTCGCTGACCGCAGGGCTCGCGGTGGCGGTGGACTACGCGCATGTACGGGGCGCCCGCCCGCCCTTCGGGACGCTGACCGGTTTCCGGGGCGGGCGCGAGGTGCGCCCGGTGCCGGACGGCTCCTGCGATCTGACCGCGCACGTGGCGCTGGACGCCTGCGCGGCGGCGGCCACGGAGGCGGTCGCGGAGGCCGGGACCGGCGCGAGCACCGAGCTGACCGGGCAGCGGGAGGCGCTGCGCCGCCTCGGCGTCGGCGGCGACCGGCCGCCGCTGAGCCTCGCCACCACCGATCCGGCGGGGTATGTACGCGCACTGGCGGCGGCGGGCGAGGCGGCGGAGCTGACCGCGCGCGGCGGCCTCGGCGACTTCGGCTGGCTGCTGCACCGGGTGGGGCTGCCGGAACCCGGGTGACCGCCCTCGCACCGCGGCCGCAGGGAATACTGTCCCGCATGACGGAGACGACGATCGGCATCGGCGGAGCGGCGGAGAGCACCGACATGGTGCTCAACATCGGTCCCCAGCACCCCTCGACGCACGGGGTCCTCCGGCTGCGGATCGTGCTGGACGGCGAGCGCGTCCAGCACGCGGAGCCGGTCATCGGCTATATGCACCGGGGCGCGGAGAAGCTGTTCGAGGCCCGTGACTACCGGCAGATCGTCATGCTGGCCAACCGCCACGACTGGCTCTCCGCGTTCTCGAACGAGCTGGGCGTCGTGATGGCCGTCGAGCGGATGCTCGGCATGGAGGTCCCCGAGCGCGCCGTGTGGACGCGGACGCTGCTCGCCGAGCTGAACCGGGTCCTCAACCATCTGATGTTCCTCGGCTCCTACCCCCTCGAACTCGGCGGCATCACCCCGGTCTTCCACGCCTTCCGGGAGCGCGAGGAGCTCCAGGCGGTGATGGAGGAGGTCTCCGGCGGGCGGATGCACTACATGTTCAACCGGGTCGGGGGCCTGAAGGAGGACATCCCGGCGGGCTGGACCGGCCGGGTCCGGGACGCCGTCGCCTCCGTCCGCTCCCGTATGGACGTGTACGAGAACCTCGTCCTCGGCAACGAGATCTTCCGGGGCCGTACGCGCGACGTGGGCGTGCTGTCCGCCGAAGCGGTGCACGCGTACGGGGTGTCGGGGCCGATCGCCCGCGCCTCGGGCGTCGACTTCGATCTGCGGCGCGACGAGCAGTATCTCGCGTACGGGGAGCTGCGGGACACCCTGAAGGTGGTGACCAGGCCCGAGGGCGACTGCCTGGCCCGCTTCGAGTGCCTGCTGGAGCAGACCCTCAACTCCCTGGACCTGGCGGACGCCTGTCTGGACCGGATGGCCGAGCTGGCGCCGGGGCCGGTCAACCAGCGGCTGCCCAAGGTGCTCAAGGCCCCCGAGGGCCACACCTACGCCTGGACGGAGAACCCGCTCGGCGTCAACGGCTACTACCTGGTGTCCAAGGGCGAGAAGACGCCTTACCGGCTGAAGCTGCGCTCCGCCTCGTTCAACAACATCCAGGCGCTCACCGAGCTGCTGCCGGGCACCCTGGTCGCCGACATGGTGGCGATCCTGGGGTCGCTGTTCTTCGTCGTCGGCGACATCGACAAGTAGCTCGGCAAGTAGATCGGCAAGTAGCGGGGCCTGCCGCGTCAGGACACCGCGCCGCGCAGCTGCGCCACGTCGATCTGCTCGGTCTCGTCGTGCGCGGTGAGGTCGATGACCTTGCCGACGGCCCGGTTGTCCACGGCACCCGTGCGGTGGGCGGCGAGCGCCTCCTCGCCGACGACGTCCGCGAGGTCCTCGTTCTGCACGGACTCGATCGCGGCGTTCGCCTTCCGGGCGTTCTGGGCGCCGAAGAAGTCGAAGTTCCCCTGGGGGGCCGGCTGGCGGCGTGCGGCGTACGGGACGACGGCCGAGGCGGCCGGGATCGCGCGCGGCACCCGCACCGGAGCGATGGAGGCCGGGGTCTTCGCCTTCGGAAGGGCGGCGGCGTCGGGGGCCGGGGCGGGCGGGGTGGTCGAAGGGCGGCCGTCCTGGTGGTCCCGGTGCTCGCCCGCCCCGGTGGCCGCCGCCTGCTTCCCCTCCGGGCTCTCCGCCTCCGCATCCCGGTGCCGCTCGGCGACGGCGAGCTGGCGCTGCCGGACCGCCTCCACCGTGCGGCGGGTCTCCTGGAGCGCCGCGTTCCGCGTGAGGTTCATCAGGGCCTCGTCCGCGCGCCGGTACGACTCGGGGGTCGGCGTGGACCGCGCGGGCAGCAGCTCCTTGGGGGCCGCGGCCTCGATGGCGAGCTGCCTGCGGCCCTCCAGCGCGCTGGCCCGCTCGGTCTCGGCGTTGGCGTAACGGCGGAGCAGCCCGGCGTGCTCGCCGCGCAGCCCCGCGAGCTCCACCCGCTTGCGCCGGAGCTTGGTCTCCAGACGGGTGCGCAGCTCGCGCGACTCCTCCAGATCCTGCTCCAGCTCGGCTATCCGCTCCTCGGCCCGCCATTCGTCACTGGCGCGGGCCCGGGTCAGCTCGGCGACCCGCAGCCCCGCGGCCCGGTCCCAGCTGCGCATCAGATACGCGCCGGTCACGGCGGCGGCCGCGACGGCGGCCACCAGGCCGCGCAGGGCGACGGGTTCGGCCAGCAGCCAGGCGCCGGCGGCGCCGACGACCGACACGCCCGCCACCACGGAGGGCGGCAGGATTCTGTGGAGAGGCGGCGAATGGCGGTGGCGTCCACGTGGCATGGCCTGAAATTTACCGTGTGTGCGGGCCACTTGGGGAGCCGCCCGGCAATCTGTTCCCCGCCGGTTACCTCACGGCTCCCCAAGTCACGCCTCCCGGACCTTTTCTCCGGGGCCGGGTTCTCCGGGATCGGGCGCTACTTCTTGATCAGGTTCTTCGACTCCAGATACTCCTTGGCCACATCGGCCGGCTTGGCGCGCTCGGCGTCGACCTTCCGGTTCAGCTCGGCGAGGTCTTCCGTGGTGAGCGCGGCGGTGATCCTGCCGAGGGCGTCGGCGATCTCCGGGTCGCCCGCGTCCTTGGTATTCAGCACGGGAAGGACGTTGTCCGCGTTCTGGAGCTTCTTGTCGTCCTCCAGGAACACCAGCCCGTCGATCACCGCGTCCGTGGTGGTCGTCAGAACCAGCTGGACCTTGCCGTCCCGGACGGCCTGCTTGGACACCGGGGTGCCGACGCCCTTGGGGTCGATCCCGGTGACGTCGATGCCGTACGTCTTCTTCAGACCGGGTGCGCAGAACGGCCGCTCCTCGCACTCGTCGCCCGCCGCGATCTTCACCTTCAGCTTCGACTTCCCGAGATCGGAAAGCGTCTTGAGGCTGTTCTTCTCGGCGAATTCCTTGGACACCGCGAAGGCGTTCTGGTCCACGGCCTTTCCGGCCGGGAGGACCGTGAGACCCAGCGGCTCGGCGAGCTTCTTCAGCGCGGAGACCGTGGCGTCGACGTCCCCGGAGGCCACCGGTTCGGCGTCGGCCCCGTTGACCTTGGCGTTGAGGAACTCGGCGAGCGTGGCCGCGTACTCCGGTACGACGTCGATCTCGCCCTTCTCCACCGAGGGCTCGTACAGCTCACGGTTCTTCACCGTGGTGACCGAGGTGCTGTACCCGGCGTCGTCGAGGACCTGGGCGTACAGCTCGGCGAGCACCTTGGACTCGGTGAAGGAGGCCGACCCGACGACCAGGGTCCCCTTCTTGCCGCCGCCGGCCGAGGAGCCGGAGCCGCCCTTCTCCTTCTCCAGGCTGTCGCCGCCGCAGGCCGCGAGCGACCCGGCCAGCGCCACCATGCCGATGACCGCTCCGGCTATCCGCGAGGTCCTGCTCATGTGTTGTTCTCCGTCCGAACAGAAGAAAAGTGACCAGAAGAAAGGTGAGTCAGAAACGAGGTGATCGGAAACGAGGGTGCTGCGGGACGCTCACGCGGGCCTGCGGCGGCGCAGCGGGGACAGCAGCCGGTCGAGGCCCACCAGCACGCCCTCCACGACCAGGGCGAGCCCGGCGACCAGGACCGCGCCCGCGAAGACCTGCGCGGTGTCGTAGGTGTTGAACCCGGCGGTGATGATCCGGCCGAGACCGCCGAGGCCGACCATCGCGGCGATCGACGCGGTGGCCACGACCTGGACGGCGGCGGACCGCAGCCCGGTCATGATCATCGGGTAGGCGAGCGGCAGCTCGACCCGGACGAAGAGCTGCCCGCCCGACATCCCCATGCCGCGCGCGGCCTCCACCACGGCCCGGTCCACCTCCCGCATGCCGACATAGGCGTTGGTCAGCAGCGGCGGCACCGCGAACAGGACCAGCGCGATGATCGTGGGCCAGTACCCCGAGTTGCGCAGGGACGTGACCATGAACAGGGCCAGCACCGCGAAGACCGGGACGGCCCGCCCCATGTTGGCGAGGTTCACCGCGAGCGCGCCGCCCTTGCCGATGTGCCCCAGATACAGGGCGATCGGCAGGGCGATCGCGCAGGCCACCGCGAGGGCGACCCCGCTGACGTACAGATGCTCGCCGAGCCGGTGCGCGGCCCCGCCGTCGCCCGACCAGTTGGCCCCGGTGGTGAGCCAGGTCCAGGCGTCGCCGATGACTCCCACGGGTCAGCCCACCTCCACTGTCGCCGGGGCGGGCGGTCCCGCGTCCGTCTTCGCCGGGGCGGCCTTCGCCGCCCCGGATATCCGGGTCCAGGGCGTCAGCAGCCGCTGGAGGCCGAGCAGCAGCAGGTCCGCCACCACCGCGAGCAGCACGCACAGCACCGAGGCGGCGAGCACCTGGGCCTTGAAGAAGCTGGGCAGCGCGTCCTCGATGAGATTGCCGAGGCCCCCCTTGCCGACGAGCGAGCCGACCGTGGTCAGCGCGACCGTCGACACGGTGGCTATCCGCAGCCCCGCCATCACCGCGGGCAGCGCCAGCGGAAGCTCCACCTCCCACAGCAGCCGGGCCGGCCCGTACCCCATGCCGCGGGCGGCGTCCTTGGCCTCCTGCGGCACCGCCGCGAGCCCGGCCAGGATGTTGCGTACGAGGATGGTCAGCGAATACAGCACAAGCCCCGTCACCACGAGCGCGGCCGACAGCCCGAACAGGGGCAGCAGCAGCGAGAACATCGCCAGCGAGGGCACGGTGTAGAGCACGGTCGTCAGCCCGAGCACCGGGGCGGCGAAGCGCGGGCCCCGGCGGGCGAGCAGCGCCAGCGGAAAGGCCACCGCGAGCCCGATCAGCACCGAGACCACCGTGATCCCGATGTGCTGCACGGTCGCGTCGGTCAACTCCTGGCCGCGGGAGCGCAGATACTCCCCGCAGATCCAGTCGTTCGTCACCAGGCAGCTCTGCTCGGCCATCCGCCCCCACCTCCTGCTTTCCCTCGTCTGCCCCGATCACCGCGGATCGAACTGATGACTGGCGAGCCTATCCTCGACCACTGACAATCGCGGAGGGCTGTCGCATTCCGGCAACATGCCCTTCACGAAACGCCCTCCACAATGGGGAACCATGATCCGTTTCGAGCACGTCACCAAGCGGTACGCCGATGGCACCACCGCCGTCGACGACCTTTCCTTCGAGGTCGCCGAGGGTGAACTGGTCACGCTCGTCGGACCTTCCGGATGCGGCAAGACGACCACCATGAAGATGGTGAACCGGCTGATCGAACCGACCGAGGGCGGGATATTCCTCGACGGGGACGACATATCCACCATCGACCCCGTCCGACTGCGCCGCCGCATCGGCTATGTGATCCAGCAGGTGGGACTCTTCCCGCACAGGACGGTGCTGGAGAACACCGCGACCGTTCCCCATCTGCTGGGCTGGAAGCGCGGAAAGGGACGCGAACGCGCCGCCGAACTCCTCGACCTCGTCGGACTCGATCCGTCCGTTTATGGTGACCGCTATCCGGAACAGCTTTCCGGCGGTCAGCGCCAACGCGTCGGTGTGGCCCGCGCATTGGCCGCAGATCCGCCCGTTCTCCTGATGGACGAGCCTTTCGGGGCGGTCGACCCGGTCGTCCGCGAACGCCTCCAGAACGAATTCCTGAAACTCCAGGCCCAGGTCCGTAAGACCGTGCTGTTCGTCACGCACGACATCGAGGAGGCCGTCCGCCTCGGCGACCGCATCGCCGTCTACGGGCAGGGCCGCATCGAGCAGTTCGACTCCCCGGCCACCGTGCTCGGCGCCCCCGCCACCCCGTACGTGGCCGACTTCGTCGGCGCGGACCGCGGGCTGAAGCGGCTCTCGGTGACGCCCATCGAGGAGAGCGACCTCGACCAGCCGCCGGTCGTCCACCTCGACGACCCGCTGGCCGCGGCCACCGAACGGCTCAGGGCCGAGGGCGCGCGCTGGGCGGTCGTCCTGGACGGCCGGGACAACCTGCACGGCTGGATCCCCGCCGACGCGACCGCCGCGACCGCGAAGGGCACCGTCCGCGAGCACGCCCGCCGGATGGAGTCCTGGCTGCCGCTCGGCGCACCCCTCAAGCAGGCGTTCGCCACCATGCTCCAGCACGACGCGGGGTGGATCGCGGTCATCGACAAGGAGAGCGAGGGCCGCTTCCTCGGCGTGCTGACCCCGGCCCGGCTGCACGAGGCCCTGCGCCGCTCGATCGACGCCGACGCCCAGGACGTACCGCGCGCGGAGGTCGCGGTGGAGACGGTGGCGAGCATCACCACCGCATGAGGGGCCCTGGCCGGTTCAGCCCTCGCCGAGCCGGGCGCTCAGCCACTCCAGGGCCGGCGGGATCTCCCGCCGCCAGGTCGTGAAGTTGTGCCCGCCGCTGTCGAGCACGATGGACGACACCTTCGCGGGCTCCTTCACCTTCTCGATGAACTTCATCGTGCTCCCGAGGTTGTCCTCGCCCTGCCGGGACGTCGTCACCAGGAACGAACCGCCGGACGGCGGCCGGTTCTCCAGGGTCCACAGCAGGTCCGCGCGGTCGCGCAGCTCCTGCCTCCCGTGGAACAGATCGCCTGTCGTCGGGTCCTCGGCGGCCTTGTAGTACGCGGAGAGCCCGGCGCTCGCCGCGTACCGGTCCGGGTGGTGCAGCCCGATCTTCAACGCGCAGTAGCCGCCGGTGGAGTTGCCGATGATGCCCCAGTCGCGGGCCTCCTTCCCGACCCGGTAGGACCCCGTGATCGCCTCCGGGAGGTCCTTCGCGAAGAACGTCTCGGTCTGTGGGCCCCCGGGGATGTCCACGCACTCGGTGTCCCGGGGCGGCGCGACCGTCGGCCGCAGCATCACCAGGACCATCGGCCGGGCCTTCCCCGCCTTCACCAGGTCATGCGCGGTCTGCGGGTAGCGCAGCCCCTTCAGCAGGTTCTCCGCCGTGCCCGGGTAGCCGGTGAGGACCACGGCCGCCGGGAACGTCCGCCCGGCGTGCGCGCCGTGGAAGTACTCCGGCGGCAGATAGACGTATGCCGGGGAGTCGATGCCCGACCTGCGCCCCGAGATCACCACCTTGTCGATCCGCCCGCCGACGGAGGGCACCCGCCCGCCCGGCACGTCCGGGTGCTGGGTGCCGACGCGCGCCATGTTCCGGGAGCCGGCCGCGCCCGCCTCCCCGTCCGCGTGATCGGTGACGACGCCCAGCTCCTGCTTCTGCCCGAAGAGGTCGGCCCAGGAACCGTAGAAGAGGAAGGCGTTGTTGGCCGCCAGGCCCACCGCGGCGAACAGCGTCAGCTGGGTCGCCAGCAGCAGCCCGATCCGGCCCGACACCGCGGCCGCGCCGGGCCGGGCCAGCCGCGGCCAGAACCGGACCGTGGCGGCGAACAGTGCGACGGCCAGCGCCGCCACGACCGCCAGAACTGCTGTGCTGGTGAGACCCATGAGTGAGCTTTCTCCGAGACCTTGACCTTGACCGGGGCCGGGCGACCGCCCAACCGGGGGGGCCGGGCGGCCGACGAACCGGGGGCCGGCCGACCGGAAGCGGGTAAATTTCCGGAATGCGGGTGAACCCTGGCCCACCGGCCCACGTCCTAAAGGGCGCACATCGTCCGCCGGGCCCGGCCCGCGGACGGACCCAAGAGAATCTCTCGCGAAGCCACGGGAAACGATGTCTGTCACGCTAGATGGGGATAAGTCGGTATCGGTTCCGCGCCGGACGCGGGCGATGCGCGGCGTACGCCGGGTGCTGCGCGGCCCGCGGCCCGCGGCCGTACCGGCCCTCGTCGGTACCGCCTGCACCGTCGTCGGGCTGATCGACGTCACCGCCGGGGTCTTCCCCCGCTTCCGGCACAGCCGGATGCACACCCTCGCCGAAGTGCTCCCCGGGGCGCTCGGCCCGTTCGCCGCCGCCCTCTCGCTCAGCGCGGGCATGCTGCTGCTCCTGCTCGCCCACGGGCTGAAGCGGCACAAGCGGCGGGCCTGGCGGGCGGCGGTGGTCCTGCTGCCCGTGG
This sequence comes from Streptomyces sp. PTY087I2, assembly GCF_001687325.1. Classification (GTDB taxonomy): domain Bacteria; phylum Actinomycetota; class Actinomycetes; order Streptomycetales; family Streptomycetaceae; genus Streptomyces. The sequence continues at coordinate 124,013 of NZ_LZRD01000014.1, forward strand.
GGGCCGCGGCCCAGTTCGCGTACCGCCACTCGGTCATCGGGGTGCTCGTCTCGCTGACGCTCTGCTGGCTGCTGGTGCGCCACCGCGACCAGTTCCGGGCGCTGCCCGACCCGCGCAGCCGCTGGCGGGCGCTCGCCAACTTCGTGCTGCTCGGCGCCGGTTCGCTGGGGCTCGGGCTGATCATCGTCAGCGTCCACCCCGGCCGGGTCGTCGGCGACCCGTCCATCGCCGACCGCCTCCAGCACGTGCTGTACGGCCTGTTCGGCGTCGAGGGCCCCGTCGACTACGCGGGGAGCACCAGCTGGACCGTGGCGTACTCGCTGGGCGCGCTCGGCCTGCTGACCGCCGTCACCACCGTCTATCTCGCCTTCCGCCCCGAACACCCGGCGGCCCGCCTCACCGAGGACGACGAGAGCCGGCTGCGGGAGCTGCTGGAGCGGCACGGCGGCCGGGACTCGCTCGGCCACTTCGCGCTCCGCCGCGACAAGGCCGTCGTCTTCTCCCCCAGCGGCAAGGCGGCCGTCTGCTACCGGGTCGTCTCCGGGGTGATGCTGGCCGGCGGCGACCCCATCGGCGATGTGGAGGCCTGGCCGGGCGCGATCGAGCGCTTCATGGACGAGGCCCGGGCGCACTCCTGGACACCGGCCGTGATGGGGTGCAGCGAGACCGGCGGCCAGGTCTGGACCCGCGAGACCGGGCTCACCGCCCTGGAGCTGGGCGACGAAGCGGTGGTCGACGTGGCGGATTTCTCCCTCGCCGGACGGGCCATGCGGAACGTGCGGCAGATGGTCAAGCGCATCGAACGCGGCGGCTACGAGACCCGGGTCCGGCGGGCGCGTGACATCGGCGACGCCGAACTGGACCGGATCCGCCGCGCCGCCGCCGACTGGCGCGGCACCGACACCGAACGCGGCTTCTCCATGGCGCTCGGCCGGATCGGCGACCCGGCCGACGGCGACTGCGTGATCGCCACCGCCCATCTGCCCGGCTCCGGTGCGGAGGACTCCCCGGGCGGCGACCTGAAGGCCGTACTCCACTTCGTACCGTGGGGGCGGGACGGGATGTCCCTGGAGCTGATGCGGCGCGACCGCTCGGCCGACCCCGGCATGAACGAGCTCCTGATCGTCGCCTCCCTCCAGGCCGCCGGGAAGCTCGGCGTCGAGCGGGTCTCGCTGAACTTCGCGATGTTCCGCTCGGCGCTGGCCCGCGGCGAGCGGCTCGGCGCGGGACCGGTGCTGCGCTGCTGGCGCGGGCTGCTGATCTTCCTCTCGCGCTGGTTCCAGATCGAGTCGCTGTACAAGTTCAACGCCAAGTTCAAGCCCCGCTGGGAGCCCCGCTTCGTGGTCTTCCGCACCAGCCGGGACCTGCCCCGCATCGGGATCGCGGCGATGCGCGCGGAGGGCTTCGTGAACCTCTCGCTGCCCCGCCCGTTCCGGCCGCGCGCACCCCGCCCCTGCGGTCACACCGCGCGTTCCCGCCCGGAGCACGAGGTGAGCGCGGCGTGAGCCGTCGTACGGCGGCCACGGCGGGTCCGGCACGCCCTAGTCTGGTCGTATGAGTACGTCACGCACGCGGGGCACGGTCCGAGGGCTGCCGGAGTGGGACCGCTGCGCGGTCATGGGGGTCGTCAACGTGACGCCCGACTCCTTCTCCGACGGCGGCCGCTGGTTCGACACCACCGCCGCGGTCAAACACGGCCTGCACCTGGTGTCCGAGGGCGCGGACCTGGTGGACGTGGGCGGCGAGTCGACCCGCCCCGGCGCCAGCCGGGTGGACGAGGACGAGGAGCTGCGCCGGGTGATCCCGGTCGTGCGCGGCCTGGCGTCCGAGGGCGTCACCGTCTCCGTGGACACCATGCGCGCCCGCGTCGCCGAGCGGGCCGTCGCCGCCGGGGCCGCCCTGGTCAACGACGTCAGCGGCGGCCTCGCCGACCCGGACATGATCCCGGCCGTCGCCGCCGCCGAGGTCCCGTTCGTCGTGATGCACTGGCGCGGCTTCAGCGAGTCGATGAACAGCCGCGCGGTGTACGGGGACGTCGTCGCCGAGGTCCTCGACGAGCTGCGGCGGCGGATGGACGCGGTGATCGCGGGCGGGGTCGCCCCGGAACGCGTCGTGATCGACCCCGGCCTCGGCTTCGCGAAGGACGCCGCCCACGACCTGACGCTCGTCGCGCACCTGGCCGAGCTGCACGCCCTGGGCCGCCCGCTGCTGGTGGCCGCCTCCCGCAAGCGTTTCCTCGGCCATGTCCTGGCCGGCCCGGGCAGCTCCCCGCCGCCCGCCCGCGAACGCGACGCGGCCACCGCCGCCGTCTCCGCCCTGTCCGCGCAGGCCGGCGCCTGGGCGGTCCGGGTCCACGAGGTGCGGGCCACCGCCGACGCGGTCCGCGTCGCCCGCGCGGTCGAGGGAGCCGCGTGAACGAGGAGCACGCACAGGCCGCCGCCGACATCGCGGAGGTCGAGGCGGCCAACACCGCCTACTACGAGGCGCTGGAACGCGGCGACCACGAGGACCTGTCCGCCCGCTGGCTGCCCGGCGAGGACCTCACCGTCTCCTGCGTCCACCCCGGCTGGCCGGTGCTCACGGGGCGGGGCGAGGTGCTGCGCAGCTACGCCCTGATCATGGCGAACACCGAGTACATCCAGTTCTTCCTGACCGACGTCAACATCGCGATGACCGGCGACACCGCCCTGGTCACCTGCACCGAGAACATCCTCAGCGGCGGCCCCGCCGAGGAGGGCAACGCGCTGGGCCCGCTGGTGGGCCAGCTGGTCGTCGCGACGAACGTGTTCCGGCGCACCGACGACGGCTGGAAGCTCTGGTCCCACCACGGGTCGCCCGTCCTCACGGAGTCCGACGAGGACGACGAGGAGCCGTCGTCCTGAGCCGTCCTCCTGGCCGGACGAGGTGGTGCGGAGATCAGCCGCGAAGCGCTGGGGCGCCCGGCCACGCGGCGCATGTGATGAAGACCGGGTTCACTCGCACAGGTGCGCCGCTCGTCCGGCGGGTATCACCCCTGTGGGGCCCCGTCCGTGGCCCCCCGCGGGGCAACCCTGTCGGTGCGCGCGGGTAGATTCGAAAGAAGCGTCCCGCCGCCCGCACGCGGCCGGGTGCCTCTCGACCAACGACAGCAGGAGTGATTCGCGTGGATCGTGTCGCGCTGCGCGGCCTCAAGGCCCGTGGGCACCACGGCGTCTTCCCCCGGGAGCGGGAAGAGGGCCAGACCTTCATCGTCGACCTGGTGCTCGGCCTCGACACCCGCCCCGCGGCAGCCGCCGACGACCTGGCCCGCACCGTGCACTACGGCGTGGTGGCCGAGGAGGTCGTCGACGTGGTGACGGGCGAACCGGTGGATCTGATCGAGACGCTCGCCGAGCGCATCGCCCAGCAGTGCCTGAAGCACGAAGGCGTCCAGGAGGTCGAGGTCGTGGTGCACAAGCCGGACGCTCCGATCACCGTCCCCTTCGACGACGTGACCATCACCATCACCCGGAGCCGAGCATGACTGCATTTTCCACCGAAGGGCAGAGCGACCCGACCGTACAGCCGGTTCCGACCGCCGTCGTCCGGCAGGTGGACGCCGCCGACGTCACGCTCTCCAACCCCAAGATGGCCGTGATCTCCCTCGGCTCCAACCTGGGCAACCGCCTGGAGACGCTCCAGGGGGCCGTCGACGCCCTGGAGGACACCCCGGGCCTGCGGGTCAAGGCCGTCTCCCCGGTGTACGAGACGGAGCCCTGGGGCGTCGAGGCGGACAGCCAGCCGTCGTACTTCAACGCGGTCATCCTCGTGAAGACGACGCTGCCCCCCGCCTCCCTGCTGGAGCGCGGCCAGGCCGTCGAGGAGGCCTTCGACCGGGTCCGCGAGGAGCGCTGGGGCCCGCGGACCATCGACGTCGACATCGTGTCGTACGCCGACGTCCTCTCCGACGACCCGGTGCTCACGCTCCCCCACCCGCGCGCCCACGAGCGGGCCTTCGTCCTCGCCCCCTGGCACGACATGGACCCCGAGGCCCAGCTGCCCGGCGCGGGGCCGGTGGCCCAGCTCCTCGCGCAGGTCGGCCGCGACAGCGTGCTGCCCCGCGCCGACCTGGAACTGCGCCTGCCGGAGTAATCGTTAGGCTCGACGGACGGTGGTCCGGCGCACGGCCGGACCGGGCACAGGCGGCGCGAAGGGCGGCTCACTCGGTGAAGCAACTACGGCTCGGGGTACTGGCGGGCCTCTTCGCCGCCGCCGGTGTCCTCTCCTGGGGCGGGGCCCGCCTCTGGGACTCCTTCGGCACCCTGCCGAGCGTCCCGCTGGCCGCGTCGATCGTGCTCGCCGTGATCGCGGTGATCCTCCTCGCGACCGCCCTCTCCACCCGCACCCGCCTCCGCGCCCAACGCGAACGCCGCCCCGGCGCCAAGGGCGTCGAGCCCCTGTTCGCGGCCCGCGCGGTCGTCTTCGGCCAGGCCAGCGCCCTGGTCGCCGCCCTGGTCGCCGGAGTCTACGGCGGCACCGGCGTCTTCCTCCTGAGCTACCTGGACATCCCGCCCCGCCGCGACCAGGCCATCTACGCGGGCGCGGCGGTCATCGCCGGCATCGGCGTCATCGCGGCAGCCCTCTTCCTGGAACGCGTCTGCCGCCTCCCGGAGGACGGCAACGACCACGACGGCACGGGCACGGCGGCGGCGTAACGCACGAGAGGGGCCCGGCTGCCGCGCGTCCGCGGCAGCCGGGCCCCTCTCGCATACTCCTGGGCGTCAGCTCGCCATGATGAGGCTCATCGCCTCGGCGCGGGTCGCGGGGTCGCGGAGCTGGCCGCGCACCGCGGAGGTCAGGGTCTTCGCGCCCGGCTTGCGGATCCCGCGCATCGACATGCACATGTGCTCGCACTCGACGACGACGATGACGCCGCGCGGCTCCAGGATCGACATGAGGGACTCGGCGACCTGGGTCGTCAGCCGCTCCTGGACCTGCGGGCGGCGGGCGTAGACGTCGACCAGCCGGGCCAGCTTGGACAGGCCGGTGATCTTGCCGGTGGAGGCGGGGATGTAGCCGACGTGCGCGACGCCCCTGAACGGCACCAGGTGATGTTCACAGGTCGAGAACACCTCGATGTCCTTGACCAGCACCATCTCGTCGTGACCCAGGTCGAACGTGGTCGTCAGGACGTCCTCGGGCTGCTGGTACAGGCCCGCGAATATCTCCTTGTACGCCCGCGCCACCCGCCCCGGCGTCTCCCGCAAGCCCTCGCGGTCCGGGTCCTCGCCGACGGCGAGGAGCAGTTCGCGTACGGCTGCCTCGGCCCGCTTCTCGTCGAATTCGCCGATCGAACCCTGGCCGTCCAGCGTCACCGGGTCGGTCATCTGTGCCTCGTTCCTCTGTGCTGTCCGATGCGCGGATTGCGCTCGGACCTCGCAGGCATACGGAAAAGCCGCGCCCCCACAGGCTAGAACCTGGGGGGCGCGGCGTGCATTCCGGGACCGGTGCGGCGGCCCGTGACGGGCGTCTCACCTGGCGTGGAGCGCGGACTAGCCGTTGTTGTCCGGACGGTCCTCGGGGATCGTCTCGGTGGACGGGGCGATGTCCTTGGTCAGGTCCGCCGTCGGGGCGATCTCCGGCGGGGTGGCCGAGCCGTTGGCGCTGCCGTTGGTGAGGGCCAGTTCCTTGGGCGAGAGGACCGGGGGGCGCGTCGACGGGGTGCGTCGGGCGGAACCGGTCCAGGCCGGGCGGGCGGGGCGCTTGACGATGGGGGCGAAGATCTCGGCGATCTCGTCCTTGCCGAGCGTCTCCTTCTCCAGCAGTTCGAGCACCAGGGCGTCGAGGATGTCGCGGTTCTCGACGAGGATCTCCCACGCGTCGTTGTGGGCGGTCTCGATGAGCTTCTTGACCTCCTCGTCGACCAGGGCCGCGACCTCTTCCGAGTAGTCGCGCTGGTGGCCCATCTCGCGGCCCAGGAAGGGCTCCGAGTTGTCGCCACCGAACTTGATCGCGCCGAGACGCTCCGTCATGCCGTACTGCGTGACCATCGCGCGGGCCGTCGCCGTGGCCTTCTCGATGTCGTTCGCCGCACCGGTCGTCGGGTCGTGGAAGACCAGCTCCTCGGCCGCGCGCCCGCCCAGCATGTACGCCAGCTGGTCGAGCATCTCGTTGCGGGTCGTGGAGTACTTGTCCTCCTCCGGGAGCACCATCGTGTAACCGAGGGCGCGGCCGCGGGAGAGGATCGTGATCTTGTGGACCGGGTCCGACTGGGGGGAGGCCGCCGCGACCAGGGCGTGTCCGCCCTCGTGGTACGCGGTGATCTTCTTCTCCTTCTCGGACATGATCCGGGTCCGCTTCTGCGGGCCCGCCACGACACGGTCGATCGCCTCGTCGAGGCTCTCGTTGTCGATGAGCTTCTTGTCGCTGCGCGCCGTCAGGAGCGCCGCTTCGTTGAGCACGTTCGACAGGTCGGCGCCGGTGAAGCCGGGCGTGCGCCGGGCGACGGCGCCGAGGTCGACGCCCTCCGCGACGGGCTTGCCCTTCTGGTGCACCTTGAGGATCTCCAGGCGGCCCTGCATGTCGGGGCGGTCGACCGCGATCTGCCGGTCGAAGCGGCCCGGGCGCAGGAGCGCCGGGTCGAGGATGTCCGGGCGGTTCGTGGCGGCGATCAGGATGACGCCGCCCTTCACGTCGAACCCGTCCATCTCGACGAGCAGCTGGTTGAGCGTCTGCTCGCGCTCGTCGTGGCCGCCGCCCATGCCGGCGCCGCGGTGGCGGCCGACGGCGTCGATCTCGTCGACGAAGACGATCGCCGGGGCGTTCGCCTTGGCCTGCTCGAAGAGGTCGCGCACGCGGGAGGCGCCGACACCGACGAACATCTCGACGAAGTCGGAACCGGAGATCGAGTAGAACGGGACGCCCGCCTCGCCGGCGACGGCGCGGGCGAGCAGCGTCTTGCCCGTACCGGGCGGGCCGTAGAGCAGGACGCCCTTGGGGATCTTGGCGCCGACGGCCTGGAACTTCGCCGGCTCCTGGAGGAACTCCTTGATCTCGTGGAGCTCCTCGACGGCCTCGTCGGACCCCGCCACGTCCGCGAAGGTCGTCTTGGGGGTGTCCTTGGTGATCAGCTTGGCCTTGGACTTGCCGAACTGCATGACCTTGGAACCGCCGCCCTGCATCTGATTCATCAGAAACAGGAAGACGACCACGATGAGGACGAAGGGCAGCAGCGAGAGGAGGATCGAGACGAACGGGGACTGCTTCGACGGCGAGACGGTGTAACCCTTCTCGATGTCACCCGCCTCGAACTTCGTCTGCAGCGTGTCGGCGAGCTCGACGCCCTGGTTGCCGATGTAGCTCGCCTGGAACTTGCTGCCGGACTCGCCTTCGAGCTTCTGGCCGTCCTTCAGTTCGATCTTGAGGATTTGTTCGTCACCGGTGGTCAGCTTGGCCTGCTCCACCTGGTCCTTGCTGATCGCCTGGATCACCTTGCCGGTGTCCACCGTCTTGTAGCCGCCCGACGAGCCGACGACCTGCATCAACACGACCACGGCGAGGACGGCCAGCACGATCCACATGACCGGCCCACGGAAGTATCGCTTCACGTCCATCCATACGGAGCGAAGACGCCCCGTCCCTCCTGCCCGTAGGTAAATGCTGCTGTTTGAAAAGAGTGTTCTTCGGACGGTACCTCAGCATGGGCACCAGCGACCGCTGGGTGCAGCGGAGAAACCTGCTTTCGAAGCTCCAACGGCCCGGAGGCGGTGAGGGTTCCCCGGTGGCCTGCCCGGCGGTCAGCCGCCGTAGACGTGCGGGGCCAGCGTGCCGACGAAGGGCAGGTTGCGGTACTTCTCCGCGTAGTCCAGCCCGTAGCCGACGACGAACTCGTTGGGGATGTCGAAACCGATCCACTTCACATCGATCGCGACCTTTGCGGCATCCGGCTTGCGGAGCAGGGTGCAGACCTCCAGCGAGGCCGGTTCCCGGGAGCCCAGGTTGGACAGCAGCCAGGACAGCGTCAGTCCGGAGTCGATGATGTCCTCGACGATCAGGACGTGCTTGCCCTTGATGTCGGTGTCGAGGTCCTTGAGGATCCGCACGACGCCGGAGGACTGGGTGCCCGCCCCGTACGAGGAGACGGCCATCCAGTCCATCGTGACGGGGGTGGACAGCGCGCGCGCCAGGTCCGCCATGACCATCACCGCGCCCTTGAGGACGCCGACGATCAGCAGGTCCTTGCCCGCGTACTCCGCGTCGATCTTCGCGGCCAGCTCGACGAGCTTCGCGTCGATCTCTTCCTTGGTGAGGAGCACCGACTGAAGGTCGGTACCCATGTCCTTCTCGTTCACCCACGTCTCTTTCTGTGCTGCCGACGCCCTGGCCCGCCGGTCCGGGGTGCCCGGGCCGGCGGCGGTTCGTCTGCACTTCAGCCGCTCGCGCGTCAGCTCTGCCGAATGACCAGTCTGCCACCCTGCCGCAGCGCCTCGACGCGGCCGGGCAGGTTGATGGCCCGCTGGCCATGCCACCCGGTGATCAGGCGGTCGACTTCTTCGAGGTGCCGGGCGAAGAGGGAGCCGGCGGGCGCCCCGGCCTCGATCAGGGCGCGGCGCAGCACCCGGCGGCGTACGGCGGGGGGCAGGGCGTAGAGCCCCGCGCACTCCAGGCGGCCGGTCTCGTCGCGTACGGACAGCTCGGCCTCGGCGGCCCAGGTGTCCAGGGCGTCGGCGTCGTCGCGGGAGAGCTGGGCGGTACGGGCGAGGGCTTCGACGACGCCTTTGCCGAGCGCCTTCTCCAGGGCGGGCAGCCCTTCGTGGCGGAGCCGGGAGCGGGTGTAGGCGGGGTCGATGTTGTGCGGGTCGTCCCAGACGGGGATCGACTGGACCAGGCAGGCCTTGCGGGCGGTCTGCCGGTCGAGCTGGAGGAAGGGGCGGCGGTAGCGGCCGGCCGGTCCGGAGGCGGCGGCCATGCCGGAGAGCGAGCGGATGCCGGAGCCGCGGGCGAGGCCGAGGAGGACGGTCTCGGCCTGGTCGTCGCGGGTGTGGCCGAGCAGGACGGCGGCGGCGCCGTGCCGTTCGGCGGCGGCGTCCAGCGCGGCGTAGCGGGCGTCGCGGGCGGCGGCCTCGGGGCCGCCCTCGCGTCCGACGTGCACGGCGACGGCCTCGACGGGGTCGAGGTCCATGGCGGTGAGCCGGGTGACGACCTCGGCGGCGCGGAGGCCGGAGCCCGGCTGGAGGTTGTGGTCGACGGTGATGCCGCCGGCCCGGACGTCGAGCTTGCGGGCCTCGAAGGCGAGCGCGGAGGCGAGCGCCATGGAGTCGGCGCCGCCGGAGCAGGCGACGAGGACGAGGGGGGTGCCGGGCCGTTCGGGGAGGGCGGTGCGGGGGCCGGCCGCGGTGCCGGCTTCGGCGTAGGGGGAGCGGGCGGCGTGCGCGGGGCGCCCGGCCGCTTCGGCGGGCCGGTCGTGGCCGGCGTTCCGCTGGAATTCGGTGATGACGTCGTGGAGTACGCGGCGGACCGCCAGGCGTATCGCCGCGACCGCAGGATGGGGACCCATGTCCGGTGCCCTTCGTGGAGTTCGGGAGGAGCGTCGAGCGCCGGAACGCGTGAGTCCCGTCACTCAGAGTGCGTCGATGGTGACAGAGGCAAGCTGTTCATCGAGCATTGCACGCCTTCCCGGGCCTCCATGGTCCCTCGGATGGGTGATTGGGGGGCGAATATCGGTCCCTCGGGACGGTCCGGGGCGCCGGACGGTCAGGATTCGGCCTTACGGTGCACGCGCGCGACCCAGTCGGCGGGCTTGGCGATCTCGGCCTTGGTCGGGAGGGTGTTGGGCGAGGTCCAGACGCGGTTGAAGCCGTCCATGCCGACCTCGTCGACGACCGACCGTACGAACTTCTCGCCGTCCTTGTACTGGCGGAGCTTGGCGTCGAGGCCGAGGAGCTTGCGCAGGGCCTGGTCGAGGCGGCCGGCTCCCTGGGCGCGGCGCTGCTGGAACTTCTCGCGGATCTCGGAGACGGAGCCGACGACGTCGGGGCCGACGCCGTCCATGACGTAGTCCGCGTGTCCTTCGAGGAGGGACATGACGGCGGTGAGGCGGCCGAGGACCTCGCGCTGGGCGGGGGTCTGGACGATGTCGACGAGGCTGCGGCCGTCGCTCTCGCCCTGTTCGCCCTCGGGGCGGCCGCCGGAGAGGGACTGGGCGGCCTCGCGGAGGCGTTCCAGGAAGGTCGTGGGGTCGACGTCGGTCTCGTCGAGGAACGTCTGGATCTCGCCCTGGAGGTGGTCGCGGAGCCAGGGCACGCCGGTGAACTGGGTGCGGTGGGTCTCCTCGTGGAGGGCGACCCAGAGCCGGAAGTCGTGCGGGTCGACGTCCAGCTCGCGTTCGACGTGGACGATGTTGGGGGCGACGAGGAGGAGCCGGCCGCCGCCGTTCGCGGAGGCGGGGAGCTCTCGGGTGGCGGGGGCGAACGTCTCGTACTGGCCGAGCACCCGGGAGGCGAGGAACGAGAGCAGCATGCCCAGCTCGACGCCGGTGACCTTGCCGCCGACCGCGCCGAGGACGGCGCCGCCGGGTCCGCCGGAGCGGCGGCTCTCCATCTTGGCGAGCAGGGGCTGGAGGAGTTCGCGGAAGCCGGCGACGTTGGCCTTGACCCAGCCGGGGCGGTCGACGACGAGGACGGGGGTGTCCTCGGGTTCGGTGCCTTCGGGGATCATCCGGGTGAAGAGCCGGACGTGTTCCTCGGAGGCCTTGGCGTGCCGCCGGAGCTCCGCGACGACGGCGCGGGCCTCCTCGCGGCTGATGTCGGGCCCGGGCCGTACGAGCCGGGTCGCGGTCGCCACCGCGAGATTCCAGTCGACCATCTGGGCACCACCGATGCTCGTCATGCGTCAACCGTACGTGAGCCTGTCGTCCCTTGGTGGGGTGTTGCGGGGCTCTTCGGGTACGGCGACGGCTCAGCCGCCCGTTCCGGCGAGTGCGGTGGCCAGGGCGTCCAGGACGGGTTCGGCCTCGGTCGCTTTGAGGCTGCCGGAGGCGAGGAAGGCGAAGGCGAGCAGGCGGCCCCGGCGGTCGACGACGGTGCCGGCGAGGGAGTTGACGCCCAGGAGGGTGCCGGTCTTGGCGCGGATCAGGCCGGTGCCTTCGGCGTCGGGTGCGTAGCGGCCGCCGAGGGTGCCGCTGAAGCCGGCGATCGGGAGGCCGGTGAGGACCGGGCGGAGTCCGGGGCGTTCCGGGTCGGCGGCGCGGGCGAGGAGCGCGGTGAGGAGGGCGGGGGTGACCCGGTCCGCGCGGTCCAGGCCGCTGCCGTCGGCGAAGTGGGCGCCGGCCACCGGGACCTTGAGTTTCTTCAGCTCGTTGGTGACGGCGCGCCGGGCCCCGGCGAAGGAGGCCTTCTCACCCTTGGCGATGGCGGTCTGCCGGGCGAGGGCCTCGGCGATGTCGTTGTCGCTGTTGGTGAGGGTGCGTTCGACGAGGGCGGCGAGCGGGGCCGAGCGGTGGGTGGCGACGGTGCGGGCGTCGTCGGCCGCGCGGGCCTCGCGGGGGGCGCCGGTGACCTCGACGCCCGCCTTCTTCAGGGCGGCGGCGAAGGTGCGGGCGGCGTCGCCCGCGGGGCCCTTGCTGCGCTTGGCGGGGCCGCGGTCCGTGTCGTCGAGGCGGCCCTCGTTGACCATGAGGGCGGTGACGGGTGCGATGTTGTCGTTGGGGCTGATCGGGTGGAGCACGGGGCCGGTGTAGCGGGAGATGTCGTACGTGAGCCGTACGGACTCCTTGTCGTCCTCGCGCAGGGCGTCGGCGGTGTCGGCGGCCATCGTGCGCAGGGCCGCCTCGCTGAGCGTGGGGTCGCCGCCGCCGACGAGGGTGAGGGTGCGGGAGTCGGGGGACAGCGCGGCGGTGGTCTCGATGCGGTGGTCGGTGCCGAGGACGGAGAGGGCCGCGGCGGCGGTGGCGATCTTGATGGTGGAGGCCGGGGTCATCGGGGTCGTGGCGCCCTGCCCGTACAGCTGCTCGCCGGTGGCGGTGTCGATGACGGACGCCGCGACCTTGTCCCCGAGCCCGGGCTCGCCGATGAGCGGGGCGAGGGTGTCGCGGAGCGCGGCGGGGTCCTGGGGGGCGTCGTGGGTGGTGGTGCCGAGGGCGGGCAGGACGGCCGGGGCGCTGGGGGCCGGGCGGGGGCCGTCGGGCGTCGGGCGGCCGTGATGTGCGCCACCTGTGCGGTCACCGGCGGCTGCGAGTGCCCGCTCGGCCTTACGCTGACCGTTGTCCCAGGGGCCGGCGGCGAGGACGGCGCCGGCGGCGACGACCAGGCCGAGCGCTGCGGAGCCTGCGATCACCTGCCAGGTGTACGCCCCGTTGCGCTTCTTCGTCAGGATCTTCGGCCCGCCCCACGGGCCCGAGGGGCGCATCGACGGTTCTTCCACCTGCTCGGCCACCGCTGACCAGCCCCTTTCGCGAGCACACTTCTGCGTGGGGGACACTTAATCACCAGTCGTATGTGTTGATCATGGAGGAGCCACCCGTGGAGTTCGACGTCACCATCGAGATCCCGAAGGGTTCGCGGAACAAGTACGAGGTGGACCACGAGACCGGTCGGATCCGCCTGGACCGTCGACTCTTCACCTCGACCAGCTACCCGGCCGACTACGGCTTCGTCGAGAACACCCTCGGCGAGGACGGCGACCCGCTGGACGCGCTGGTCATCCTGGACGAGCCGACCTTCCCCGGTTGCCTCATCAAGTGCCGCGCCATCGGCATGTTCCGGATGACCGACGAGGCGGGCGGCGACGACAAGCTGCTCTGCGTCCCGGCGTCCGACCCGCGCGTGGAGCACCTGCGCGACATCCACCACGTGTCGGAGTTCGACCGCCTGGAGATCCAGCACTTCTTCGAGGTCTACAAGGACCTGGAGCCGGGCAAGTCCGTCGAGGGCGCCGACTGGGTCGGCCGCGCCGAGGCGGAGGCCGAGATCGAGGCCTCCTACAAGCGTCTTGAGGCGCAGGGCGGCGCGCACTGACGTCCCTCTTCCGGTTCCGTTTGTGAGCCGGACGGCCGTCTTCGAACGGGCGGTACACCTTCGCGGGTGTGCCGCCCGTTTCGCTGTCCGCACTTCCGCGCGTGCGGGGCCCATGCCGGTGGCCATACTGGGCACACGTGCGGCGGGGTGACCCCCAGTGACGTGCAGTCGAGCAGGAACGAGGTCGAGTGGTGGCGGAACCGGGCGGTCCTGAGGACCAGAAGCCCCAGTCCGACGAGGCGCGGAGCGCTTTCGTCCCGCCCGCCGGGACGATGCATCCGGTGCCGCCGCCCGAGGAGGACCATCCGACGTCGGAGTTCGCGCTCCCGACCGGGGTGCAGCCGGAACCGAACGGTCCGGCCGGCCAGGGCGGCGGCTCCGGGGGCGGTTCGAACTCCGACACGCTGAGTTCCGCTTTCACGCCGCCGAGCACGTACCGGGCCCAGCAGTCGCCGCCCGCCTTCACCCCGGCGCAGGGCATTCCGATGGTCAAGCTGACCAAGGAGGCGCCCTGGCAGGACCGGATGCGCACGATGCTGCGGATGCCGGTGACCGAGCGTCCGGCGGCCGAGTCGATCCAGCGCACCGACGACGACACGGGTCCGGCCGTGCCGCGCGTGCTCGACCTGACGCTGCGTATCGGGGAGCTGCTGCTGGCAGGCGGCGAGGGGGCCGAGGACGTCGAGGCGGCGATGTTCGCGGTGACCCGGTCCTACGGCCTGGACCGCAGCGAGCCGACGGTCACGTTCACCCTGCTGTCCATCTCGCACCAGCCGTCGCTGGTCGACGACCCGGTGACCGCGAGCCGTACCGTACGCCGCCGGGGCACCGACTACACGCGTCTCGCGGCGGTGTTCCGGCTGGTCGACGACATCACCAGCGTGGACACCGAGGTGTCGCTGGAGGAGGCCTACCGGCGGCTCGCGGAGATCCGCCGTAACCGTCACCCGTACCCGGGCTGGGTGCTGACGGCGGCCGCCGGGCTGCTGGCCGGCTCGGCATCCGTACTGGTCGGCGGCGGGTTCCTGGTGTTCGTCGTGGCGGCGGCGGGCGCGATGCTCGGCGACCGGCTGGCGTGGCTGTGCGCCGGGCGCGGGCTGCCGGAGTTCTACCAGTTCACGGTGGCCGCGATGCCGCCCGCCGCGATGGGGGTGGCGCTGACGCTGACCCACTCGACGGACATCCGCCCGTCCGCGGTGATCACCGGTGGGCTGTTCGCGCTGCTGCCGGGGCGGGCGCTGGTGGCGGGCGTGCAGGACGGGCTGACCGGCTACTACATCACCGCCTCGGCCCGGCTGCTCGAAGTCATGTACTTCTTCATCGGGATCGTCGCGGGCGTGCTGATCGTCCTGTACCTGGGGCTCCAGCTGGGGGCGCAGCTCAATCCCGAGGCCCGGTTCACGCCGTACAACGAGCCGGTGGTCCAGATCCTGGCGTCGATGGCGCTGAGCCTGGCCTTCGCCGTACTGCTCCAGCAGGAGCGGTCGACCGTGCTGGCGGTCACCCTGAACGGCGGCGTCGCCTGGATCGTCTTCGGGGCGATGGCCCGGACCGGGAACATCTCGCCGGTCGCGGCGACGGCGGTGGCGGCCGGGCTGGTGGGCCTGTTCGGCCAGCTGTTCTCGCGCTACCGGTTCCACTCCTCCCTGCCGTACATCACGGCGGCGATCGGGCCGCTGCTGCCCGGTTCGGCGACGTACTTCGGTCTGCTGGGCGTGGCGCAGAACGAGCTGGTCACCGGGCTCACCTCGCTGTCGACGGCGGCGGCGACGGCGCTGGCCATCGCGATCGGGGTGAATCTGGGGAGCGAGATCTCGCGGCTGTTCATGGGGGTGCCGGGCGCGATCGGCGGGGCGGGCCGCCGGGCGGCGAAGCGGACGAGGGGGTTCTGAGCCGGGTGGCGTTGTCGTACGTACGACAGCGCCGCCGCCCCGTCGTGCGTACGGCAACGCCCCACCCCGGGGCTTCCGGAGTGGGGCGGTTCTCTGCTCGTGTACGGCTCCGGGTCAGCGCTTGGCGTGGCGGCCGCGCTGGCCGGAGGAGGGGCCGTTGCCGCCCGCCGGGGGGTGGCCGGAGCCGTCGCCCGCCTCGGCCGCGGCGGCCTTCTTGCCCTGGCTGCGGGCCCGCAGCACCTCGATCACGATCGGCACGACGGAGATGAGCACGATCAGGATGAGGATCATCTCGATGTGCTCGTGCACGAAGTCGATCTTGCCGAGGAGGGCTCCGAGCACGGTGACGCCGACGCCCCAGAGGATCGCGCCGACGATGTTGTACGTGATGAAGGAGCGGTAGTTCATCCGGCTGACGCCCGCGATGATCGGCGTGAACGTCCGCACGATGGGCACGAAGCGCGCCAGGACCAGGGACTTCGGGCCGTGCTTCTCGAAGAACTCGTGGGCCTTCTCCACGTTCTCCTGCTTGAAGAGGCGGGAGTCGGGGCGCTTGAAGAGGGCCGGGCCGACCTTGCGGCCGAAGAGATACCCCACCTGGTCGCCGACGATCGCGGCGACGGCGATCAGCGTGCAGACCAGCCAGAGCGGGTACTTCAGCTGTCCCGTGGTCACCAGCAGACCCGTCGTGAACAGCAGCGAGTCGCCGGGCAGGAAGAACCCGATCAGGAGGCCGGACTCGGCGAAGACGATGAGGAGCAGGCCGGGGAGCCCGAACGTGTTGAGCAGATAGTCCGGGTCCAGCCAGCTCGGTCCGAGCGCAAGCGTATTCAAGGGTCCGGGCTCCAGGATGAGGGGTGCGATGGCGGCTCTGTGGCCGCCCCAAGCTATCAACGCCCGATGAGCGCCCGTGGTTCCAGTGGCGTACAGCGGGAATGCGCATCCTACGAAGCGGCCCGAAGCTGATCACAGGAGGTGCCACCAACATGGGCATTGAGGAATTCGGCGGCGGCCAGACGGCCCAGGCGGATGTGCTGGTCGTCACGACGAACGACGTACCCGGCTACCAGGTGACCCAGGTCATCGGCGAGGTCTTCGGGCTGACCGTGCGGTCGCGTCACCTCGGCAGCCAGATCGGGGCCGGGCTGAAGTCGATGATCGGCGGCGAGCTGAAGGGGCTGACCAAGACGCTGGTCGAGACCCGTAACCAGGCGATGGAGCGGCTGGTGGAGCAGGCGCGGGCGCGGGGCGCCAACGCGGTCCTGATGATGCGCTTCGACGTGACCGAGGCGGCGGACGTGGGCACGGAGGTCTGCGCGTACGGGACGGCGGCGGTGATCAGCAAGGTGTGACGCGGGGCCGAGCGGGCGGCGCGGTGTGACGTTGCGGCTGGGGACTCCGGGCCGCGCGGGGTGATGCGGAACCGGCCGGGCCGCCCGGGGGTGACGCGGTGCCGGTAGTGCCGCCCGGTGTGACGCGGCGGAGGCCGGCCGGTCTTGGGCTTTATGTGTGTTTTGTCGCTCTAGGGTGGGCCGGTGGACCCCGAATCCCCCGCGCCCCCGCCCGCTCCCCCGCAGCCGCCCGGCACCCCGGCCCGGCGGCTGCTGCCGCTCGTGCTGCCCGCGATCGCCGTCGGCGTCGTCTGCGCGCTGATCCTGCTCGGGGTGAGCCTGCTGGCGGAGCAGCTCCAGGACGCGCTCTGGGAGACCCTGCCCGACGCGCTCGGGGTGGGGCGGTTCTCCTCGCTGTGGATGGTCGCGATGCTCACCGCGACCGGGCTCGCGGTGGGGCTCGTCCTGCGGACCGTGCCCGGTCACGGCGGGCCCGATCCGGCCACCACCGGGCTGGTCGACGCCCCGATGCGGCCCGGCATCGTGCCCGGGCTGCTCCTCGTGACCGCCCTGGCGCTGGCGGGCGGGGTGAGCCTCGGGCCGGAGAACCCGATCACCGCCGCCAACGTCGCCCTGGCCTTCTGGCTGGGCCGCCGGTTCGCGCCCGGCGCCCCGGGCGAGGTGTGGGTGGCGCTCGCGGCGGCCGGGACGATCGGGGCGCTGTTCGGTACGCCGGTCGCCGCCGCGCTGATCCTCTCCGAGGTGCTGGCCTCGCAGCCGGGCCCGGGGGCGTTCTGGGACCGGC
Source organism: Streptomyces sp. PTY087I2 (assembly GCF_001687325.1). Classification (GTDB taxonomy): domain Bacteria; phylum Actinomycetota; class Actinomycetes; order Streptomycetales; family Streptomycetaceae; genus Streptomyces. The sequence continues at coordinate 141,012 of NZ_LZRD01000014.1, forward strand.
TGTTCGCCCCGCTCGCGGCCGGTACGGCGGGCGCGCTGACCATGTCGCTGATCGCGGAGCCGAGCTTCGACCTCTCCCTCCCCGCGTACGCCGGACCGCACTGGGGCGACCTGCTCTCCGCCCTGCTGATCGCCTCGGCGGGCGCGCTCCTCGGGCTGCTCGCGGTGTACGCGTTCCCGGTGGCGCACCGGGTCTTCGCGGCGCTGCGGCATCCGGTGCTCGCCCTGACGGTGGGCGGTCTCGTGCTGGGGCTGCTGGGCGCGCTGGGCGGCCATCTCACTCTGTTCAAGGGGCTCGACGAGGTGAAGACGCTCGCCGGGGACCCGGACGGGTGGTCGGCCGGGGAGTTCGCGGGGATGGCGATCGTGAAGATGGCCGCCCTCGTGATCGCGGCGACGTGCGGCTTCCGGGGCGGCCGGATCTTCCCGGCGGTGTTCGCCGGGGTGTCGCTCGGGCTGTGCGCCCATGCGCTGGTGGACGCGGTGCCGCCGTCGCTCGCGGTGTCCTGCGCGGTGCTGGGCGTGCTGCTCGCCGTCACCCGGCAGGGCTGGGTGAGCCTGTTCACGGCGGCGGCGATGGTCGGCGACGCGGCGGTGCTGCCGCTGCTGTGCGCGGCGACCCTGCCCGCGTGGCTACTGGTCACGGGGCGGGCCCAGATGCAGCTGGACGGGGACGGGAAGCCGCTGCGGTGAGCGGGGGCCGTACGAAGCGGCCGCGGTGAGCCGCGGCCGGGAAGCCGCTGCGGTGAGCCGGTTGGCGGCGTACGAAAGCGCCTCGGCGAGCGGCAGCCGTACGCCGTCACGGGGAAGGCCCCGTCCGGCGCGCCGGACACACTGAACCTCCGTATCGTCTGTTTCGTACGCTTTTGCTCCGCCCCGTACCGATTCCGCTTCGACGGAGGTCCCCCGCATGCCCACGCCCGTCAACGTCGCCGTCGTCTATTACTCCTCCACCGGCACCATCGCCAGGATCGCGAAGGCGATGGCCGAGGACGCCGAGCGGGCCGGGGCGCGGGTGCGGCTGCGCCGGGCGGCGGAGCTCGCCCCGCAGGCGGCCATCGACTCCAACCCGGCGTGGGCGGAGAACGTGAAGGCGACCGCGGACATCCCCGAGGTCTCGCCGGACGACATGGTCTGGGCGGACGCGGTGATCTTCGGTACGCCGACCCGGTTCGGGAACGTCACCGCGCAGCTGAAGCAGTTCCTCGACACGCTCGGCGGGCTGTGGCAGTCGGGGCAGCTCGCCGACAAGGTCTACAGCGGCTTCACCTCCACGGCCACCGCCCACGGCGGCCAGGAGTCCACGCTGCTCGCGCTGTACAACACGATCCATCACTTCGGCGGCATCCTCGTCACCCCCGGGTACACCGACCCCACGAAGTTCGTCGACGGCAACCCGTACGGCACCTCGCACATCGCCGGGCAGGGCGACCTCCCGGTCGGCGAGCAGACGCTCACCGCCGCCCGCGTGCAGGCCGAGCGGGTCGTGAAGTTCACCCGGGCCATCAAGGCGGGCCTGGCCGCCGAGAACTGACCTCACACACGGACGCGCACCGACCCCGTCGGCCGACAGAAGGGCTCCCCCACCATGCCGCTCCACCGCGGTGCCCACCCGGACCAGGACGAGCCCTCCGACGAGCGGCGCAGGCTGGCCCTGAATCCGTTCTTCGGCGAGGCGGACCCGACGGCCGCGATGAACACCGCGCCGCCCCGGCACCGGCTGCCCGACGGGCCGATCCCGCCGCTGACGGCGTACCGGCTGGTCCATGACGAGCTGATGCTCGACGGCAACTCCCGGCTCAACCTGGCCACGTTCGTCACCACCTGGATGGAGCCGCAGGCCGGCGTCCTGATGAGCGAGTGCCGGGACAAGAACATGATCGACAAGGACGAGTACCCGCGCACCGCCGAGCTGGAGCGGCGCTGTGTGGCGATGCTCGCCGACCTGTGGAACGCGCCCGATCCGGCGGCGGCCGTGGGGTGTTCGACCACCGGGTCGAGCGAGGCGTGCATGCTCGCGGGGCTCGCCCTGAAGCGGCGCTGGGCGAAGCGGAACGCGGACCGCTATCCGGCGACGGCACGGCCCAATCTGGTGATGGGCGTCAATGTGCAGGTCTGCTGGGAGAAGTTCTGCAACTTCTGGGAGGTGGAGGCCCGGCAGGTCCCGATGGAGGGCGGGCGCTTCCACATCGACCCGCAGGCCGCCGCCGAACTCTGCGACGAGAACACCATCGGGGTCGTCGGCATCCTCGGCTCCACCTTCGACGGGTCCTACGAGCCGATCGCCGACCTCTGCGCGGCTCTGGACGCCCTCCAGGAACGTACCGGCCTCGATATCCCCGTCCATGTGGACGGTGCGTCCGGCGCGATGGTGGCGCCCTTCCTCGACCCGGACCTCGTGTGGGACTTCCGGCTGCCGCGGGTGGCGTCGATCAACACCTCGGGCCACAAGTACGGCCTGGTCTATCCGGGGGTCGGCTGGGCGCTGTGGCGTACGTCGGACGAGTTGCCGGAGGAGCTGGTGTTCCGGGTCAACTACCTGGGCGGCGACATGCCGACGTTCGCCCTGAACTTCTCCCGGCCCGGGGCGCAGGTGGTCGCGCAGTACTACACGTTCCTGCGCCTCGGGCGCGACGGCTACCGGGCGGTCCAGCAGGCCTCCCGGGACGTGGCCTGCGGGCTCGCCCGCGCGGTGGAGGACCTCGGCGACTTCCAACTCCTGACCCGCGGAGACCAGTTGCCGGTGTTCGCGTTCACGACGACCGCCGAGGTCCACACGTACGACGTCTTCGACGTGTCGCGCCGGCTGCGGGAGCGCGGCTGGCTGGTGCCCGCGTACACCTTCCCCGCCAACCGGCAGGATCTGTCGGTGCTGCGGGTGGTGTGCCGCAACGGCTTCTCCTCCGACCTGGCGGATCTGCTGGTCGAGGACCTGAAGCTGTTCCTGCCCGAACTGCGGGCGCAGAAGCACCCGGTGAGCCATGACCGGAAGGCCCCGACGGCCTTCCACCACTGAGGCGGCTCGCCGCTACCGGCTGAGCCGCGCGAACTTCCGTACGGCCAGCGGGAAGAACACCGCGATGATCGCCACCGGCCACAGCACCGCCAGGAGTTCGGCGTGCTCGGCGGCCCAGGAGCCGGTCGCGCCGCCGGGGTTGCCGAACAGGTCCCGTACGGCGGTGGCGGTCGCTGACATGGGGTTCCACTCGACCACCGCGCCCAGCCAGCCCGGCATCGACGCGGGGGTGGCGAAGACGTTGGAGAGGAAGCCGACCGGCCAGACCAGGATCTGGACCGCCGTGACCATCTCCGGCCTGCCCGCCACCATGGCGAGCTGGATGCCGACCCACAGCATCGCGAACCGCAGGAGGAGCAGCAGCCCCACCGCCCCCAGCGCGGCCGCCGCCCCGTTGTGCCAGCGCCAGCCGACCGCGTAACCGACCCCGGTCATCACGGCGAGCGAGAGAACGGACTGGAGCATGTCCGCGGCGCTGCGGCCCACCAGCACCGCGCCGGGGACCATCGGCATCGAGCGGAACCGGTCGATGACGCCCTTGCCGAGGTCCTGGGTGACCGCGAGCATCGTGCCCTCCAGGCCGAAGGCCATGGTCAACGCGAGCATCCCGGGCACCAGGTACTCGGTGGGGTCGCCCGGCACGCCCCGGCCGCCGCCCACCAGATAGGTGAACATCAGCAGCAGCATCACCGGGAACACCAGGTTGACGAGGACCGCCACGGGCTGCCGGGCCCAGTGCGCCAGTTCGCGGCGGGTCATCGTCCAGGAGTCGGCCAGCGCCCAGCCGAGCCGGGAGGCCGCCCCGTCCGGTCCGGGAACCGCCGTCGTCGTCGCCGCGCTCATGCCGCCACCTCCGTCTTTTCCGCCTTCTCCGTACGCCGTTCCTCGGCGGGCCGCCCGGTCAGGGACAGGAACACCTCGTCCAGGGTCGGGCGGCGCACCGCGATGTCCTCCGCCTCGATGCCCGCCTCGTCCAGCACCCGCACCGTCCGGGTCAGGGCCGCCATCCGGTCCAGGGCGGGCGCGCCGATCCGCCGCCGGTCCGGGTCGAGCGTCAGGTCCTCGCCGCCGAGCAGCGCGGCCGCCTCCGCCAGCCGGGACGCGTCGCGCAGGACGACGTCGATCCGGTCGCCGCCGACGCGGGCCTTCAGCTCGTCGGGGGTGCCCTCGGCGACGGCCCGGCCGTGGTCGATCAGAGAGATCCGGTCGGCCAGCCGGTCCGCCTCCTCCAGATACTGGGTGGTCAGCAGCACCGTGGTGCCGCCGCCGACCAGGGACCGCACCGCGTCCCACACTTCTGTGCGGCCGCGCGGGTCGAGGCCGGTCGTCGGCTCGTCCAGGAACAGCACGTCCGGATCGGTGATCAGCGACGCGGCGAGGTCCAGCCGTCTGCGCATGCCGCCGCTGTACTGCTTGACCGCCTTGCGGCCGGTGTCCGCGAGGCCGAACCGCTCCAGGAGTTCGTCCGCCCGGCTGCCCGCCCGGCGTGCGCCCAGGTGGTACAGCCGCCCGAACATCTCCAGGTTCTGCCGTCCGCCGAGCTGTTCGTCCACCGCCGCGTGCTGCCCGAGCAGCCCGATCCTGCGCCGCACCTCGCCCGCCCGCTCGCGGACGTCGAGGCCGGCCACGGTGACCCGGCCCGCGTCGTGGCGCAGCAGCGTCGACACGATCCGTACGGCGGTGGTCTTGCCCGCCCCGTTGGGGCCGAGCACCCCATGGACGGTGCCGCTGCCGACGGCCAGGTCCAGTCCGTCCAGGGCGCGCTTCTCCCCGTACCGCTTGTGCACTCCGTCCATGACGATCGCTTCCGTCACGTTCCCCGCCGCCCTTCCACGCCTTCACGACGCTTGTAGTCAAACTTGACTAGCAGGTCGAAGGTAAACCCCGGTCCGGCATTCGTCAAACTTGATTACTCGTCGTCCCCGGGGTCGGGCACCCCGGTGGCGTACGGGTTCTCCTGCCCCTCGGCGAGCACCCCGACGAACGGGTCGCCCTCGCCCGCGAAGGTGTACGCGCCGCCCTCGATGCGGGCGATCAGGCCCCGGGTCCACTCCGCGCCGCTGTCCGCCGAGTGCACCCACAGGTTCATGATCTCGCCGATGTGGCCGAGGGATTCGGGCCCTTCCTCGGGGGTGTAGTACTCGGTGACCGCCTCGCGCCACTCCCGGATGCCCTCGATCCGCTCCTTGAGCAGCGCGACCGCTTCTTCCCGGGGCAGGTCGACGATGAAGCCGACCGCCGCCGAGAGGACGTCCAGGTTCCGGTCGTAGGAGCGGATGGCGTCCCGCAGCAGGGCCCGGTACTCCTCAAGGCCCTCGGCCGTGACCTCGTACTCGGTGCGCGGCGGGCCGCCGGCCGTGGAGGGGGCCGTCTCGTGCGCGAGGAGCAGTCCCTGCTTCGCCATCTGCTTCAGGGCGTGGTAGATCGACCCGGGCTTGGCGTTGGACCACTCGTGCGCACCCCAGTACTCCAGGTCGTTGCGGACCTGGTAGCCGTGCGCGCGGCCGTGCATGCGCACGGCGCCGAGGACCAGCAGCCGGATCGCGGACATGGCACTCCTTCGTATTCAACTTTGACTAGGGTAGCCCCGGTCGCTTGCGTCCGGACGGCAGGTGTGCCCTCGTACCGGACGGCAGGCAGGGGCCGGGAGTGTCAAAGGGCCGGGAGCGCCGAAGGGCCGGGGCCGCGCACCGGTCGTGACGGGGCCCGTGCCTCTTCCGCGAGCGTCAGTACGGGAAGACCGAGCGGCCGTGCTGGATCGACATCCACCGCTGCGTGGTGAACGCCTCCACCACCGCCTCGCCGTTCAGCCGCCCCACCCCGGACGTCTTCTCGCCGCCGAACGCGACCAGCGGATCGTCCTGCACGGTGGAGTCGTTGACGTGGAACATCCCGCTGACGATGCGCTGCGCGAACTTCACGCCCCGCTCCGCGTCCCGGGTGTGGACCGCGCCGCTGAGGCCGTACGGGCCCTCGTTGACGATCCGTACGGCCTCCTCCTCGCCGTCGAACGTCATCAGCAGGGCCACCGGGCCGAGGATCTCCTGCTGGAGCAGCGGGGAGCCCTCCGCGAGACCGGTGAGGACGGTGGGTCCGACGACGTTGCCGACGGTCCGGCCCCTCACGAGGGCCGTCGCGCCGTCCTCGACCGCCCGGTCCACCAACGCGTCCAGCGCGTCGGCCTGGAAGGCGTTGATGACAGGCCCGATCCGGGTCTCCGGGTCCCTCGGGTCGCCGGCCTTCAGCGCGGCCACCTCGGCGGTGAACTTCTCGGTGAACTCCTCGGCCACCGACCGGTCCACCAGGATCCGGTTGGCCGCCATGCTCACCTGCCCCTGGTGCAGGAAGCGGCTGAAGACGGCGGAGCGGACCGCGTAGTCGATGTCGGCGTCCTCCAGCACCACCAGGGCGCTGTTGCCGCTCAGTTCGAGGATGGTCCGCTTGAAGGCGCCCGCCGCCGTGGCGGCTATGTGCCGGCCGACCCGGTCGGAGCCGGTGAACGAGATCACCCTGGGCACGGGGTGTTCGATGAACGCGTCGCCTATCTCGGCGCTGTCGGTGATGACGACGTTGAGCAGCCCGGCGGGCAGCCCCGCCTCCTCGAAGATCTTCGCTATCAGACCGCCGCCGACCACGGGCGCGTTCTGGTGGGGCTTCACGACGACCGCGTTGCCCAGCGCCAGCGCGGGCGCGACGGACTTCATCGTCACCAGGAAAGGGAAGTTGAAGGCGCTGATGACCCCGACGACGCCGACGGGCAGCCGGTAGAGCCGGTTCTCCCGGCCGTCCCCCACGGCGGGCAGCAGCCGCCCGCTGGGCCGCAGCGCCTGGCGGATCGCCTCGCGCAGGAACTCGGTCGCGCTGTCGACCTCGTACCGCGCGCGCGGCCGGGTGCCGCCCAGCTCGTCGATGATCGCCTCGGCGATCTCCTCGGCGCGTTCACCGGTGATGCGGAGCGCGCGTTCGAGGACGGCGCGCCGCTCGTACGGGTTGACCCCGGCCCATTCCCGCTGTGCCCGCTCGGCGGCCCGGTAGGCCCGGTCGACCTCCAGCGCGGTGGCCACGGTGACGGCGGCGAGTTTCTCACCGTTGTAGGGATTGAAATCGATGATGTCCCACGAGCCGCTGCCGGTCAGCCACTCGCCGTCGATGTACTGGTGGGCCAGTTCATGGAAGAAGGACATGCAATCCCTTACTGCAAGGCGTTCGCAGACTCCTGATGCGACGTCATCGTAACGAGAAATCAGGTCAGTTGGAGTAGTCCGCGCAGAAGATCCCGGCTCTCTTCCGGAGCCGGACTCTCCTGGGCGAGAGCCGCCATCGCCTTTTCGTACTGCGCGACTTCTTCGGGCTTGTCCAGATAGAGCGCACTCGTCAGCTGCTCCAAATAGACAATGTCCGACAGATCGGATTCCGGAAAGCGCAGCATCGTGAATGAGCCACTCTCGCCCGCATGGCCGCCATGACTGAAGGGCATGACCTGAAGCGTGATGTTCGGCTGCTCCGACATATCGATCAGATGCCGCAACTGGGCACGCATCACCTCGCGTTCGCCGTACGGGCGGCGCAGCGCCGCCTCGTCGAGCACGGCGTGGAACGTCGGGGCACGTTCCGAGACGAGGGCCTTCTGACGCTCCAGACGCAGGGCGACGCGGCGGTCGATCTCGGCGGGCGAGGCTCCGCGCATGCCGCGCGAGACGACGGCGTGGGCATACGCCTCGGTCTGCAACAGCCCGTGCACGAACTGCACTTCATAGATACGGATGAGGGAGGCGGCACCCTCCAGGCCGATGTACGTCTGGAACCAGCCGGGCAGCACATCGCCGTAACTGTGCCACCAGCCCGCCACGTTGGCCTCGCGGGCCAGGCCGAGGAGGGAGTCGCGCTCCGCCTCGTCGGCCACTCCGTAGAGCGTGAGCAGGTCCTCGACGTCCCTGGCCTTGAAGCTCACCCGTCCCAACTCCATGCGGCTGATCTTCGATTCGGAGGCCCGGATCGAGTAGCCGGCCGCCTCACGGGTGATACCGCGCGACTCCCGCAGTCTCCTGAGCTGAGAGCCCAGGAGGATGCGCCGCACCACCGATCCACTCGACTCGCCTGCCGACACTGGCCCGACCCTCCCCATCGCTCTCCCTGGCACCGGAGCCCCCCGGAACCCCGAGTGCCGGATTCTGCCACCAAAACGCTTCAGCCCGTACTCATTCGATTACGGAAATGGGAAGACGTCCGGAAAGCTCCGAAACTGACTCCGGGAAGAAATACCCCGCAACCACCACGGTATCGGGCAGGTCCGGCGCGTGCACGTGCATCTGCCCTTGCATCTGCTGTGCGCATTCGGAACCATGGTCCCCGCGCACCTGCGTGCTCGTGTTGTGCCGCTGTACCCCCCGCAGTACCGCTACAGGCAGTGCCGCTACAGCCGCGAATCCCGGGAGTGCCTCGTATGGGGACGAATGGATCGACGATGCTCGAGCCGTTACGGCAGGGGCTTCCCCCCACCGACCCCTCAGGGGTTGCCGGATCGGCCTCGTGCGCTCTGCCGGCGCGTTACGAAGCGGTCGGCGGGGCACGGAAGTTCACTCGGACCACACTGGAGCGGTGGGAGCTGGGCGACCGGTTCGACGATGTCGCCCTGGTGGTCTCCGAACTCGTCACCAACGCCCTGCGCCACGCGCTGCCCGCCGATCCGCCGCGGGAGTTCCAGGACCCGCCGGTGCGGCTGCATCTGATGCGGTGGACCTCGCGGCTGGTGTGCGCGGTGCGCGATCCCAGCCGGGAGAGCCCGGTGGCGGGCGAGGCGGCGGATTCCGCCGAATCGGGCCGCGGACTGTTCCTGGTGGAATGCGTCAGCGACAGCTGGGGCTGGCACCCCTCTCCCGTACCGCTCGGAGAACTGCCCTCGGGGCCGCTGTACGGCAAGGTCGTCTGGGCCCTTTTCCGGCTGCCGGAAAAGACGGAGTAGGGCTCGCACAAACCCCGGTCCGGTCCCTCGTGGGCCGGACCCGGCGTCAGGCGCCGGCCGCGAGATGGTCGAACTCGCCGTCCTTGACGCCCAGCAGCAACGCCTCGATCTCCGCGGGCGTATAGACGAGGGCGGGCCCGTCGGGGTGACGGGAGTTCCGCATCGCCACATTCCCTCCGGGCAGCCGCGCGAACTCCACGCAGGATCCCTGGGAGTTGCTGTGCCTGCTCTTCTGCCAGACGACTCCGCGAAGCTCTGTGGCCGCCATGCCGTTGTACACGTGGTGCACAGGACGCTCCCCGAGTTGCAAGGTGCAAGTGTCAACTAGCTCGGATCATAGCTCTGTTCATATGCCAATGCATGAGCAGATGCACGTGCACGCGGGGTGTTCCTTTGATTACAAGACGAACGGCGCGGCTATTTCGCTCCCGCTTACCGGAGTTGATCCGTGTGGACCTTGGTAACGTGGCGCGGTCTTTCGATCGGAAATCAGCAAGGGGGAACTCCACGTGACCAGGTCTCTACGCACCGGCGCCATCGCGGTGGCCGCTCTGGCCGCCTCGTTCGCGCTGACCGCCTGCGGCAGCGACGACGCGAAGAAGGACTCCGGCGCGGACGCGTCGGCGAGCGCGACGCCCGGCGCCGGTGGCGGCGAGGGATCCGGGGATTCCGGCGGGGGCGTCGACGCCGCCGCGCTGGAGGGCACCTGGGTGGGGCTGACGGACGGCAAGAACGTCACCGTGTCCATCGCCGCCCGCAAGGTCGCCCTCGTCGCCGACCAGTCCGTGTGCCAGGGCGATGTGAAGGACATGGGCGGCGAGCCGATGCTCGCGCTGAAGTGCACCGACGGCGGCACCGACCGCACGATGGGCGCGATCGACTCCGTCGACGGCTCGAAGCTGGTCGTCTCGTGGGACGGCGGCGCCAAGGACAGCCTCGCCAAGGCGGAGGCGGGCAAGCTGCCGAGCGGCATGCCCTCGCTCCCCGACCTGGGGGACCTGCCCGACATCCCCGCGCCGTAAGGCCGTGTGCCCGCCGGGGGCGCTCAGTCCTCGGCGAGGACGCTGCTGACGCGGGTGGAACCGCCGCGCTCGTCCAGGGCGCGGGTGAACTCCTCCAGCGCGTCCAGCAGCAGCGCCGCACCCCGGCGCACGACCGGATCGCCGACCGGGGTCGTGCCGTCGTCCGTCGGGGTGGGCATGTCCCAGTGGGCCACCGCGTCCACCACCGGCTGCCAGTCCGGCAGCCGCCGCTCCCGTACCGCCTTGGCGCCCTTCTCGGTGGCCCGGCGCAACGCCTCGGCCAGCTGGGCGGCGCCGGGCACCGGGTCGGCGGACCGGGCCGGCAGATGGGCCTCCAGGACCATCGCGGACCGGCCCAGCTGGGCCAGCGCGTGCTGGGCGTCGGTGGCGGCGGCCCGGGAGATGCCCCGGTGGCGTACGGGTTCGTGCTGGGCGGTCGCCAGCGCCTCCTGCCAGGCGACACGGGCCTCCCGGGTGGCGATCAGCGCGTCCCGGACGTCCTCGTTGTCGCGCGACGCGGGGTCGGCGTACCGGTCGACGACCGTGGCCGCGTACCGCCCGTCCGCCACCAGCCACTCCGCCAGCCGGTTGCGCAGCCGCGGGGTCTCCCAGGCCGGGTAGAGGGCGTACGCGATCATCGCGAGGAGCCCGCCGACCAGGGTCAGCACGATGCGTTCGGTGACGGTCTGGGACCAGTCGTCGCCGGCCATGCCGAGCAGGAAGACGACGTACGCGGCGACGCACACCTGGCCGACCGCGTAGCCGGTGCCCATCAGCAGATACATCAGCCCGGCGCAGATCACCGCGAGGAGCGCGGAGAGCCGGGCGTCGGGGTGGGCGGTCTGCACGATCGCGGTGGCGAGCCCGACCCCGACGAGGGTGCCGCCGAAGCGTCCGGCGGAGCGGGCGTACGTCTGCGAGAACTCGGGCCGCATCACCATGACGGCGGTCATCGGCGCCCAGTAGCCGTGGCCGAGCGGCACGGCCTCCCCCACGAAGTAGCCAGAGACGGCGACCACCGCGACCCGGATCGCGTGGCGCAGGATCGGCGAGCCGTGGTGCAGTTCGCGGCGCATCGCGGCCAGCACCACCGGGACCAGCTTCAGCAGCGAGGGCCGGTGCCGGGTGTCCGGGGCGAGGTCGGCGGGGATCCCGCTGTCGGTCCCGGTGCCCTCCGCGATCTCCAGGACGTCGTCGAGCAGGGCCGAGAGCCGGTCGGCGGCGCGGCGGGCGGGGCCGACGAGGATCACGTCGTTGTCGGGGGTCTTCAGGACGCCGAGGTCGGTGGCGGAGAGGTGGACGGGTTCGCCGTGCCGGACGGCCCGCGCGGCGGCGTCCAGGACCGATCCGGCCGCGCCCAGCAGCTCGTTCACCCAGAGCCGCTCCAGGCCGTCGCCGGGCACCCCCATCGCCGGGTCCGCCAGCGAGGCCAGCACCGGGCGCAGCCGCTCGGCCACCCCACGGGCGCCGCGCAGCTCGGCGGGGCGGCGGCGGGCCTCGCGCGGGGTGACGGCGGCGGCGCTGCGGGCGGTCATCAGGGGCAGCGGGTCGAAGGGCGCGACCGGGTCGTGGCGCAGCCGGCGGGCGTAGTCGGCCTCGGCGGCCAGGGCGTCGGCGAGCGCGTCGCGCTGGGCGCCCCATCTGCGGACCGGGAAGAGGACGATCAGCGCGGCCTGCACGAGGCCGCCGACGGCGATCATCCCCGCGTGCGCGGCGGCGTCCACGACCGAGGTGGGCAGGGTGATGGTCACCAGCATGATCGCGACGTTGGACGCGGCGATGATGCCCGCCGTGGGGCCCGCCGCCCAGGCGAGCCCGGCGAGGAAGGTCCAGAGGCCGAGCAGGCAGAGGAAGAGGACGACGTGCGCGCCGCTGACGTACCCGACGAACGTCGAGACGGCGAGGCTCGCCCCGGAGACCAGGGCGAGGACGGGGCGCGGCCGCCAGCTGCGCTGGAAGGTGGCGATGGCCGCCTGGAACGCGCCGAACGCGGAGCTCGCCGCGATCTCCGGACCGAACAGCACGAGGCTGATGCCGACGACGAGGGCGAGTCCGGCCGCACCGCGGAAGGCGATGAGGGGTTCCAGTCTCTGCCGCTCGATCTCCAGCCCCGAGCGGGCGGTCTCCTTCAGCGCCCGGAGCCAGCTCATGGGCCGAGCCTAACGGTGCAATCTCGGACAAGCCCGACTTACGCCGTGATTTCCCCGTCGGGTCGAGGGGATGCCCCGCCCATGCGGGCCCGGTCGGCGGCCTCGGTGCCGTGCGTCCAGCCCGCCAGGTCGGAGACCCCGCGGAGCCGGGTGGTCGTGGTCCTCGGGAACATCCGCTCGGCGGTGTCGGCGACGGCGACGTCCCGGGCGGCGAGGACGGGAAGCAGCCCGCCGCCCGCTCCCGTCGCGCCCGCACCGGTGTCCGCCTCCGCCGTGACCCGCTCGGCGTCGGCCGCCAGCCGCCTCCCGAGGCGCTGGGCGTACCCCATCAGGAACGCCTGCCGGAAGGTCTTGGTCCGCTTACGGCCTCCGGCGCGCTGGCCGGCCTCCGCCCGGGTCATCGCGGTCGTCCCCTGGACGAGCAGCGAGGTGAACAGCAGCTCGACCGCCTCCAGATCCGGTTCGAAGCCGACGACCGTGGAGAAGCCGAGGTCCTCGTTCCACACGGCCCGGCAGCGGTTCGCGGAGGCGACGGCGTCCAGCAGGATCGCCTTGGCGCTCTCGTACGGGGGCTCCACCCCGATCCGGCAGGCTCCCGGCGTCTCGCGGCTCTGCGTCCGGGCGGCGAGGAGGGCCTCGTCGATGGTGTGCCGGGCCATCAGCTCCTGCGCCTTGGTGGTCAGCGCCTCGGCCTCCTCCGGGAAGCCGGTCGCCTCCGCCTTCGCCAGCAGGGCCCGGATCCGGGTGAGCATGCGGGGCTCGTCGGCGGCGGGCGGCCGGTGCAGCTGGTCGGCGGCGGCGCCGGGCGGGGGTCCCACGGGCTCGATCGCGGGCAGCCGCAGCAGCACGCGGTAGAGCTCCAGCAGATCGGCGGCGTACGAGAAGCGGTCGGGGCGGTTGCGCTCCACGGGCGGCGGAAGTTCCGCGAGCTGCTGACGCCACCGGGGCGGCAGCTCCGCGTACCGGCCGGTCTCGGCGGCGATCAGGGTCCCGGCCAGCGCCGCCCGCCGCTCGTCCAGCTCCCGGCGGACGAACCGGACCAGGTCGGCGGGGTGCCAGCCGCGCTCCCAGGCCCGGCGCACGAACTCCTCGCCGCGCCGGTGCGCCTCGTCGTCGGCGTCCGGGGCGGCGGCGAGCAGGGAGGCGCCGGTGTCCAGGGCGGCGTCGCCCTCCGCGTAGAGGGCCGCCGCGCACGCCCGGTCGATCACGGATTCCATCCGGCCAAGGGTAGGCGCGCGGCTCCCGGGCGTTGTCAGTGGCGGGTGCCAGACTCGCACCCATGACCGAACGGTGGGCGGTGGCGGCAGCGGACGGCGGCGGGGCGCTGCTCGCGCCGCTCGCCCGCGACGGCACGCCCGCCGGTCCCGCGATCGCCGAGCCCGACCTCGTGGAGGCGGTCCGCTCCCGCCCGGACGTGGTGCGCTGGGTGTGGCGGTCGACCGCCGAGATCTACCCCCGGCTGCTCGCCGCCGGGGTCCGGGTCGAGCGGTGTTACGACATCGAGTGCGCCGAGCTGCTGCTGCTCGGGCACGCGGGGCGGCTCGGCGAACCCCGGTCGGCCGCCGCCGCGCTGGCCCGCCTCGACAACGCGCCGGTGCCGCCGGATCCGCCCGCCCGGTCCGCCGAACCGGGCGCGCAGTCCTCCCTCTTCGAGGCGTCGTCGGGGACCGACGTGCCGTTCGAGGGGCTCCTGCGGGTCTACGCGGACCAGCTGCGCCGACACGACGCGGCGGAGCACCCGGACCGGATGCGGCTGCTGACCGCGTCGGAGTCGGCGGGGATGCTCGTGGCCGCCGAGATGCACCGGGCCGGGCTGCCCTGGCGCGCCGACGTCCACCGGGAGCTGCTGAACGGGCTGCTGGGCGAGCGGTACGCGGGCGGCGGCGAGCCCCGCAGACTCGCCGAGCTGGCGGACGAGGTGTCGGCCGCGTTCGGCAGACGGGTCCGCCCGGATCTGCCCGCCGATGTGGTGAAGGCGTTCGCGCAGGCGGGGATCCGGGTGAAGTCGACCCGGCGGTGGGAGCTGGCGGAGCTGGACCATCCGGCGGTCGAGCCGCTGATCGCGTACAAGAAGCTGTACCGGATCTGGACCGCGCACGGCTGGTCCTGGCTCCAGGACTGGGTGCGCGAGGGCCGCTTCCGCCCGGAGTACCAGCCGGGCGGCACGGTCAGCGGCCGCTGGACGACCAACGGCGGCGGGGCCCTCCAGATCCCCAAGGTGATCCGGCAGGCCGTCGTCGCCGATCCGGGGTGGCGGCTCGTCGTCGCGGACGCCGACCAGATGGAGCCCCGGGTGCTGGCGGCGATCTCCCGCGACCGGGGCCTGATGGAGGTGGCCGGCCATGACGGCGACCTCTACAAGGCCCTGTCCGACCAGGCGTTCTCCGGCGACCGCGAACACGCCAAGCTGGCGCTGCTCGGCGCGATCTACGGCCAGACCTCCGGGGACGGGCTGAAGAACCTGGCCGCGCTGCGCCGCCGCTTCCCGCTCGCCGTCGCGTATGTCGACGACGCGGCGCGGGCGGGCGAGGAGGGCCGCGTGGTGCGCACCTGGCTGGGCCGCACGAGCCCGCCGGTCGTCTCGGCGGGCCAGGACGAGGAGGCGGGCATCCCCCAGGAGGACCCGGAGGGCGCCGGGGAGGCCGGGGGCCCCGGGCCCGCGTCCGGCGGCGGCACGGCCCGGGCCCGGGGGCGCTTCACCCGTAACTTCGTGGTGCAGGGCAGCGCGGCCGACTGGGCGCTGCTGCTCCTGGCCGGGCTGCGCCGGACGCTCTTCGAACAGGGGCTGCGGGCGCAGCTCGTGTTCTTCCAGCACGACGAGGTGATCGTGCACTGCCCGGCCGAGGAGAGCGCCGCCGTCACCGAGGCGATCCGCGCGGCGGGCGAGCAGGCCGGGCGGACCGCGTTCGGACAGACGCCGGTGCGGTTCCCCTTCACGGTGGCGGTGGTGGAGCGGTACGCGGACGCGAAGTGACAGCGGTGGCGCGGCTTGCCGGACCCCGGACCGCTGCGCCTCGGGCCGCTGTGCCTCGGGCCCGCCGCGCCCCGCGCCTGCGGTCTACCGCCGGCCTCGGTCCTCCTGCCTACCGCTGCTGGAGCTTCGGCCACTCCGGGCTGATGACCAGGGCGGTGAGCTGGTCCATGGTGAGCGCGGGCGCCTTGCGGGTGGCGGGGCTCGACTGCTCGCCGGAGTTGAAGGCCGAGACGACGACCCGCATACCGTCCGGGCGCATGCTGTCGGCCGTCCACATGACGACCCCCGAACCGCCCTTCTCGCCGGGCTTCTTCGAGGTGGCGAGCAGGGTGCCGTCGGGCAGGGTGGTCGCGTCGCCGTACAGCTGGTGGGCGACGTCCCGCATGTCGGGCTGCACATTGATCTGTACGAGGGAGCGGCCCTTGCCGTCGTTCACGACGACCGAGGCGAACTCGCCCCCGCTGTCCGTCACGTCCGTCACGGTCAGCCCGTCGGGCAGCAGGGCGCGGAAGGTGGGCATCAGCAGCGTGTAGTCGAGCGGCGGCGCCGGCTCCCCGGCGTCGTGCGTTCCCCGCGAGCCGGGGTCCGGCGAGGGCTCATCGGTGCCCGCACCCGCCGTGGGGGTGGCGGTGGCGCCGGCCGTCGGCGCGTCCGAGGGCGAGGGGGCGACCGTCGCGGCGTCCTCCGGCGTGGGCGACGCCGAGGGCGTGGCGGCGTCCGTGGCGGTCTCCGCCGTGGGCGTCACCGTCTGGGCGACCGGGGCGCTGCTCGCGACGTTCACCCCGTCGCCGGAAGCACCCAACTGGCCGGTGGCGAACGTGACTCCGCCGCCGACGAGGGCCAGGGTCAGCACGCTTCCGGCCACGGCGGCGACCCGGCGGCGGCGCACGGTGCGCCGCCCCTGTTCCAGCGCGCCGTCCACCAGGGCGGCACGGCCGGACAGTTCGAAGGTCTCTCCGGCACGGCGCAGTTCCGTGCCGAGGCTGTCCTCGAACGGCAGCTCGTCTTCACTGGGCATGGGGAACCACCACTTCTCGTACTCGTATCGGATTGCTCGACAGTTCTACGGCCCGCGCGGGCCGGGGGGCAGACAGTGCCCGTACGTCAGCGGGCGGCGAACTCCGCGATGCTGCCGCCCAGTTGTTCCCGCAGCCGCCCGAGCGCCCGCACACAGCGGGTCCGTACGGCGGCCGGGCTGACCTGGAGGGCGGCGGCGGTCTCCTCGATGCTGCGGTCCTCCCAGTACCGCAGGACCACGACCGCGCGGTCCTTCGGCGCCAGTTGGGACAGGGCGCGCAGCAGCGTCATCCGCAGCGCCGGGTCGTCGGGGTCGGCCGAAGCGCCCTCGGGCAGTTCGGCCAGCGGGCGTTCACTCGCGGAGCGACGCCGCCGATGGGTCAGGAAGGTCCTCACCAGCACGGTCTGGGCGTACGCCGCCGGGTTGTCGATCCGGCGGGCGCGGCCCCACGTCACATACATCCGGCTCAGCGTCTCCTGCACCAGATCCTCGGCGAGATGCACATCGCCGCTGGTCAGCAAGCAGGCCGAGCGGAACAGATGGCCGGCCCGACCGGCCGCGAACACCCTGAACTCATCGGTACGCGCACCCTTCATACTCTCCCCCGTCCGCCCACCTGTTCCGCCCTTCCCCCTTTACGACGCGACGGGCACGGGCAAATGTTTCAGGCGGTCCGCGAGAACTTTTCCGACGTACAGAGACGTACAGAGACGCACAGGCACGCAGAAAGCGCCCCGTTCACGCGCCGGACGGCGTGAACGGGGCGCGGGCGGTGGTGCGCTCGCTGTCCCTGTCGTCTACCCGCGTTCCCACAACGCGGGGACGTTCGGCGGCTCCCAGCCGGAGACGGCCTGGTGCGCCTGGAGACAGCGGTAGGCGACCCCGCCGTAGGTCACGCGGTCGCCCGCGCGGTAGGAGGTGCCGGCGGCCCAGCTGGTCCCCGGCTCGGTGGGTGGGTCGGTGGGCGGATCGGTCGGACCGGGCGTCTGGGCGACGTCCAGGACGAAGTCGAAGGTGCCCTGACGCCCGTTGCCGACGTCGCGGACGTTCATCAGCAGCTCGGGGTCGAACAGGGCGTCGGTGTTGTTGCGCGGCTCGTTCGGGAAGTACAGCTGGGTGGTGAGGATGCGGCCGCCGGGCGCCTGCGCCTTCACATGGAGGTGGCGCGTACGGCCCGGGTAGAGGCCCGGCACGATCGTGGTGAGGCTGAACGAGCCGTCCGCACCGGTGAACTGGTGCCCCCGGAAGGCGAACTGGGCCATGTCGTACGCCCCGTTGGTGTCCGCCTGCCAGAAGTCGAGCAGGGCCCCGGAGATGGGGCGGCAGGCCCGGCCGAAGACGTAACCGCTCACGGTGAGCGGTACGCCGGGGGTGCCGGGCGTCACCAGGCTGGTGCGGCGCGGCGAGTTGGGCTTGAAGTACGGCCCCTCCATCTGCGGCGGCGTCGTGTCGTCGCCGTCGTCGCACTCCGGGGTCGGGGCCAGGGGCCCGTTCCCGGTGGAGGCAGCGTCGCGGGCGAGCGCGACGCCCCCTCCGGCGAGCAGGGGTGCGGCGCTCGCGACGAGCGCGGCCTTCAGGAGGCCTTTGCGGCTGATCCGCCGCCGGCCGCCCGACGCCTCGTCGGACGCGTCCGGGTCATGGGGGGTTGCGTTGTCCATTTGTGGGGTCATGACGGTTTCCTCGGAGTCCTCGGGGAGCCTCGACGCGGGGAGGCGGGAGGCGGGGAGGTTCAGGAGGCGCTGTTACGGGGGTGCCGGGCCCGGTCCGGGGCGGTCAGATGCGCTGCCAGAGCGCGGGGACGGCCGCGGGGGTCCAGCCGGGCTGCGCGGTGTGGGCCTGGAGGCAGCGGTAGGTCGCTCCGCCGTACGTCACCGTGGCTCCGGCGGCGTACGCGGTGCCGGCCGCCCAGGTGCCGCCCGGCGGGTCGGTGGGCGGGTCGGTCGGCGGCGTGGTCGGCGGGTCGGTGGGCGTACCGCTGGTGACCAGGGTCAGCCCGTACGCCTGGAGCAGCGGGTTGAGCGGCTGGAAGTACGTCGTACCGCCCGACGAGCAGTTGCCCGAGCCGCCGGAGGTGACGCCCTGCGCCTGGTTGCCGGAGATGTACGAGCCGCCGGAGTCGCCGGGCTCCGCGCAGACGCTGGTGCGGGTCACGCCGGAGATGGTGCCCTCCGGGTAGGTGACGCTGGTGTTGAGCTGCTGGATGGTGCCGCAGTGCCAGCCGGTGGTGGAGCCGGAGCGGCAGACCGAGGCGCCGACGACGGCCGCGGTGGAGCCGGCGACGGTGACGTCGCCCCGCCCGTAGCCGTTGACCGTCGGGCGCGGGGTCCAGTTGGCGTTGGTGGCGACCCAGGCGTAGTCGCGGCCGGGGAAGGTGGAGCCCTGGAAGGTGCCCTGGGCCTGCTGGTTGAAGCCGTTGGTGGTCGTGCCGACCCGGCCGCAGTGGCCCGCGGTGGCGAAGCCGTTCTGGGTGCCGCGCTTGACGGAGAAGCCGATGGAACAGCGGCCGGAGCCGTTCATGTAGTACGCGTCGCCGCCCCGGAGGTCGGCGAAGGTGCGGGGCCGCTCGGCGGAGCGGGCGACGGTGACGAGGGAGCTGTCGACCCCGGCCGCCTTGAGGAACGCCGTCCCGGCGGCGGTGCTCGCCGCGTTCACGACGACCCGGTTGGCCTCGACGTCGACGTACCAGACGGGCACGTCTTTCGGAGCCTTGCGCAGCGCGGACTTGTCGAGGGCCTCCTTGACGCCTTCGAGCCGGTCCAGGCTGTGGCCGACGACCTCGGCCTTCGCCCCGGCCTCGGTGATCCGGGCGATCTGGGAGGCGTCGGTGGTGGCGACGGTCAGGGTCGCCTTCGCGCCGCTGACCCGGGCTCCGGCGTAGCCGGCGCCGAGGGACTTCTCCAGCCCCGCGGCGACGGCGGCGGCGCGGTACTCGTTGGCTATCCGGCTCCGGGCGTCGTCCGCGTCCAGGCCGAGGTCGCGCTCCATGGCAGCCAGCAGCCCGGGCGACAGGCTGTCGGCGGAGACCGGCGGTGCGGTGGTGCCCGCGGGGCCGGCGGATGCCACGCCGGTCAGCCCGGCGAGGGCGAGCGCACCCACGGCCACCGTGGCGGTGCCGGCGACGAGGGCGCGTCTGCGGAGCGTGGTTCTCTCCACGTGACTCTCCTTGGTTCAGGGGGGTGTCCGGATCCGGCGGGGTTGGTCCGGACCAGGGAATTGCCGAAACCGTAGCGGCGGTGACGCCCGGCACAGGAGATCCCGTTCACCCCCCTCCCTCCGCGTTATGGGGCCGGACGCCCCCGTGAGATGGGGGGAAAGCCGTCTCCCTTTCGGCGGGGCGCCCGGGTAGGTTCGCCCTCATGCACACAGGGCAACTTCTGGGCTCGGGACGCACCGCCGACGTGTACGCACTCGACGGCTCCTGGGTCCTTCGCCGCTACCGCGACCGCACCGACGTCACGGAGGAGCTGGCCGTGATGAGTTACGTCGGCGCTTTCGGCTTCCCGGTGCCGCGCATCGGCCCGCCCGCCGAGGGGGCCCGCCCCACGGACCTGGTGCTCCAGCGGCTGACCGGCCCGACCCTGGCCGAGGCCCTGCTCGCGGGGCGGCTGGGGGCGGCCGAGGCGGGGGCCCTGCTGGCCCGGCTGCTGCGGGAGTTGCACGCGATACCGCCCCGGGTCTCGACGAACCCGGAGGACTGCGTGCTCCATCTGGAGCTGCATCCGGAGAACGTGATGCTGACGGCCGAGGGCGCGGTGGTGATCGACTGGTCCAGCGCGGCGGAGGGCCCGCCCGGCCTGGACCGGGCGATGTCGGCGCTGACCCTGGCCCGGAACGCGCTGGACCCGGCGTTCCCGGCGGGCGCCGACGTACGGCCGCTGCTGGCGGCACTCCTCGCCGAACTGGCCGACGACGGGGGCGCGTCGGCCGCCGACCTGGAGCTGGCCCGGACCCGCCAGCAGCAGAACCCGCACTTGACGGAGGCCGAACGGGGCTGTTTGGACGGGGCGGTTGACCTGGTGCTGGATACCTCGCCGTAAATCCAGCCCCTGAGGCGAACCGAGCACGTCCGGCACGCTCAAGCCGCCGCCGGCACACTCCAGTCCCTCCGGCGATTGAGGAGTGGAGGTCCGGGGGGGGGCGGAGCCCCCGACAGCAACCCTCAGCGCCGCCCGCGCCGAGCATCCCGCACCCGCCGCAGCCGATTCACCGTGACCGGATCCTCCCGCACCGCCCGCTCGTCCTCGATCAGCGCGTTCAGCAGCTGGTAGTAGCGGACCGGCGAGATCCCGAGCTCCTCGCGGATCGCCCGCTCCTTCGCCCCGGGCCCCGGCCAGGGCCGCCGCTCCAGGGCGAGCAGGGCCCGGTCTCGTACGGACAGCTCGTCCGCACCGGGCGCGGGCGCGGCAGGTGCGTCGCGGTGTTCGGGGGCGGGGTGATCGGGGTCGGGGGCGGTCATATCAACCAACCTAATACCCGCCCCCGACACCCGGCCGCTTACTCCGCGGCCTCCGCCTGCGTCGCCTCGGCGGATATCTCGCCGAGGATGCTCTCGGGGTTGCTGCCCGGCGCGACCGCGTTGCCGATCTTCTTCTTGATCGCGTCGCTGACCGTGGCCCAGGACGTCTTGCCGAACGGGGGCAGGGTCGAGTTGGGCAGCGCGGCCAGGAACTCGTGCAGCTTCTGGTGCTTCTGGTCGGTCTCCATCGCGGCGGAGGCGGTGCCGGTCACCGGGAGGAGGTCGTACTCCTCGGCGAACTCCAGCACGTTCTCGTCGGAGTAGGCGTAGTCCAGGAAGGTGCCGATCTCCTTGCGGTGGCCGTTCTGCTTGAAGCCCATCATCCAGTCGGCGACGCCCATGGAGCCCTTGGTCGGGCCGTCGGAGCCGGGCAGCGGCACCATGCCGACCTTGACGCCCTTGGCCTCGGCCTCGTCCATCAGGGTGGGGTGGCCGTTGAGCATGCCGACCTTGCCCGCGGTGAACGCCTCGAACGCCTTCGCCCGGTCCAGCTTGCCCGGCGCGACCGGGCCGGTGAGGCCCTTGCCGACGAGGTTGTCCCGCAGCCAGCGGAACGTGGCGACGTTCTCGGCCGAGTCGATGTCGTACGAGCCGACGTCGTCCGTGTAGCCGCCGTTGCCGCTGAGCAGCCACATCAGGGTCTCGGCCTGGGCCTCCTCCTGGCCGAGCGGCAGGGCGAAGGGGTAGTCGACGCCCTTCGCCTTGAGGGCGGCGGCGTCGCTGCTGATGTCGTCCCAGGTCTCGGGGGCGTCCAGGCCCGCCTGGTCGAAGAGCTTCTGGTTGTAGAAGAGCAGCCGGGTGCTGGCGACGAAGGGCAGGCCGTACAGCGTGCCGTCGACCTTGCCCGCGTCGGTGAGCGAGGGCAGGAAGTTCGCCGTAGTGCGGATCGCGAGCATCTCGTCGGCGGTGTAGAGCTTGCCCGCCTTGGCGTAGTCCGCGTACGCGCCGATCTGGGCGATGTCCGGGGCGTTGCCGGCCTTGACCATCTCGGCGACCTCGCGGTCGACGTCCTTCCAGGACAGGACGGTGACCTCGACCTTGATGCCGGGGTGCTCCTTCTCGAAGCCCGAGGCGACCCCGCTCCAGTACTTCTCGGAGCTGTTCTCCGGGCCGGTGCCGTAATCGGCGGCGACCAGCTTCAGCGTCACGTCGCCCGAACCCGCGTCACCGCCGCAGGCCGACAACGTTGCCGTCATTCCCAGCGCGGCCACCGCCGCGGTCAGACCCAAAAAGCGCCGCTGCACAGCCTCGCCCATCCTCGTCGATCGCCCTTGCCCGCGAACGGTGCGCACGGCGCAGGCCGACGGCCTCGCTCGGCCGCAGCAGTGCCGCCCCTGTCCTGGGCACCGTCCGGATGAACTGCAATTTTCCCCCATTGCCGACGCGAAGGTCTACACCACCGGCGTATCGCTTCGGCAACGTATACGGGCCCTGAGGGCCACAACTGGCTTGCGGACACTGGAAGTCGGAGCCCCCTCCCCGTATCTTGGTCCAGACCTTTAGGCCGGGTTCCACCCGATCCGGGGTTCCCATTCGTGACGTTCGGGGAGAAAAAGGCCCGCCTTCACTCGTTCATCATTTTGTATGGGTGCGCAACAAACCATGCTAGTGGACTAGACCTTTTGGGGGTCGGCGGGCGAAACTGTCTCCCGTGAGACATGTCATCGCCCTCGATGTGGGCGGCACCGGAATGAAGGCCGCACTGGTCGGGACCGACGGCACCCTCCTTCACGAGGCGCGGCGGGCCACCGACCGGGAGCGCGGCGCCGAAGCGGTCATCGAGTCGATCCTCGCGTTCGCGGCGGATCTGCGGGCCCACGGCGAGAAGCACCTCGGCGAGAGCGCCGTCGCCGCCGGGGTCGCCGTGCCCGGCATCGTCGACTCCGCGAAGGGCATCGCGGTGTACGCCGCGAACCTGGGCTGGCGCGACGTACCGCTGCGCGCCCTGCTCTCCGAGCGGCTGGGCGCCATCCCGGTCGCCCTCGGCCACGACGTCCGCACCGGCGGGCTCGCCGAGGGGCGCATCGGGGCCGGGCGCGGCACGGACCGCTTCCTGTTCGTCCCGCTCGGCACCGGGATCGCCGGGGCCATCGGCATCACGGGCGCCATCGAGGCGGGCGCCCACGGGGACGCGGGCGAGATCGGCCACATCGTCGTCCGCCCGGAAGGACCCGAGTGCAGCTGCGGCCAGCGCGGCTGTCTGGAGACGCTGGCCTCCGCCGCCGCGGTGACCCGGGCCTGGGCCGCCGCCTCCGGGGACCCCGGGGCGGACGCCGCGGACTG
Source organism: Streptomyces sp. PTY087I2 (assembly GCF_001687325.1). GTDB lineage: Bacteria > Actinomycetota > Actinomycetes > Streptomycetales > Streptomycetaceae > Streptomyces. Next base: position 163,952 of record NZ_LZRD01000014.1, read on the forward strand.
TGCGAAGGCCGTCGCGTCGGGCGACCCGGCGGCGATCGAGGTCTGGCGGAACGCGGTCGACGCGCTCGCCGCGGGCCTCGTCACCGCGCTCACCCTCCTCGACCCGGGCACGCTCATCATCGGTGGCGGTCTCGCCGAAGCCGGGGAAACCTTGTTCACACCACTGCGTGCGGCCGTCGAGGAACGGATCACGTTCCAGAAGCTGCCCCACATCGTCCCGGCGGCCCTCGGGGACACCGCCGGATGCCTGGGCGCGGGGCTGCTCGCCTGGGACCTACTCGCCACGGAGGTTTCCGCCTGATGGCCGGACGCGCAGCAGACAGCACCGTTCTCGCCGGCGCCCGGGTGGTGCTCCCCACCGGGACGGTCGAGGACGGCCGGGTGACCGTCGAGGGCACCCGTATCGCCGCCTCCGCACCGGAGGGCGCCCGGACCATCGACCTCTCCGGCCACTGGGTGGTCCCCGGCTTCGTGGACATGCACAACCACGGCGGCGGCGGGGCCTCCTTCACCTCCGGCACCGTGGACGAGGTCCTCACCGGCATCCGTACGCACCGCGAGCACGGCACCACCACCATGGTCGCCTCCACCGTCACCGGCGAGATGGACTTCCTCGCCCGGCGCGCGGGCGAGCTGTCCGAACTGGTCGAGCAGGGTGATCTGGCCGGGATCCACTTCGAGGGCCCCTTCATCTCGCCGTGCCGCAAGGGCGCCCACAGCGAGGAGCTGCTGCGCGACCCGGACCCGGCCGAGGTCCGCAAGCTGCTGGACGCCGCGCGCGGCACCGCCCGGATGTTCACCCTCGCCACCGAACTGCCCGGCGGCATCGACTCCGTACGGCTGCTCGCCGAGCACGGGGTCATCGCCGCGATCGGCCACACGGACGCGACGTACGAGCAGACCGTCGAGGCCATCGACGCGGGCGCGACCGTCGCCACGCACCTGTTCAACGCGATGCCGCCGCTCGCCCACCGCGAGCCCGGCCCGATCGCCGCCCTCCTGGAGGACGACCGGATCACCGTCGAGCTGATCAACGACGGCACGCATCTGCACCCGGCCGTCCTGGAGCTGGCCTACCGCCACAAGGGCGCGGGACGGGTCGCGCTGATCACCGACGCGATGGACGCGGCCGGCTTCGGCGACGGCTCCTACGACCTCGGGCCGCTGGCGGTCGAGGTCAAGGACGGCGTCGCCCGGCTGGTGGAGGGCGGCTCGATCGCCGGCTCCACGCTCACCCTGGACACCGCGTTCCGCCGGGCGGTCGTCCTCGACGAGATCCCCGTCGAGGACGTCGTCCGGTCCATCTCCGCCAACCCGGCCCGGCTGCTCGGCGTCTACGACCGGGTCGGTTCGCTCGACGCGGGCAAGGACGCCGACCTGGTGGTCCTCGACGAGGACTTCGTCCTGAAGGGCGTCATGCGCCGGGGCGAGTGGATCATCGAGCCGAAGACGGCCTAGGTGTGTCGTCCCGGGACGTCGGTGACACGCGTGCCGGATTCTCGAAACGGGTGAGGGCCTCCTGATCTCGGTGTTGATTGCGACATCTCCACCGAGATCAGGAGGCCCTCGTGGTCCACCCGTAATGCCCCGCTGACCGAGACCGGGAGACTTCGCCCGGCCCGCTGCGTCGTCGCGGCCGGGTGGCCCGTAGGGCGGGCGGCCGAGCGTTTCCAGGTCAGCCACACCACCGCAGCCCGCTGGGCCCCGCCGCTACCGGCAGCTCCGCGTCACCGCAATGAGCGACCGCTCCAGCCGCCCGCCCTACGGGCCACCGCGCACTTCGCTTCCCTACACCTAGGGGGTGTCCCCGAAGAAGGAGGCCCTGGTACCGGACGATGCGGTACCAGGGCCCCCGCGTGCAAGGCGCTCACAGCGGCGCAGCTGCCGTGAGCGCCGGGGCGCGGGGCGCGTCGATGTCCCGTACGAGGCGCTTCGCGAGCGCCTTGGTGATCTCGCCGGCTCGGACCGCCGTGTTGCTCAGCAGGCTGGAGGCGATCCCATGGCTGTGCTCGGTCGGCCCCTGGAGGTAGATCGCAGCGGGGCCCGGGAGGATGGATTCCACGCTGTAGTCGCGGTTCACACAGACGCGTCCCTTGTCGTCGGTGCGTAGGATCGGCTCGGCGCTGCCGAGTATCCCGTTCAGATCCGTGGGCCGGTACCCGGTGGCGAGGACCAGGTAGTCGGTGCGCAGGACGTCCTGCCGGCCGGTCGGCAGGAACTCGATCCCGACCCGCACATGCTCGTCGCCGGCGTCCGCGGTCAGGAGCCGGGTGAGGTTGTGGACGTGCAGTCGCTGCTTCCCCGCGACCTTCTCCTGGTAGAGCCGCCGGTACAGCTCGTCGATCAGTTCGATGTCCACCACCGAGTAGTTGGTGCTGCGGTGATAGTCGAACATCATCTCCTTGACGTCGTCCGGCGACGTGTAGAAGTGGTCGACCGCTTCCGGGTCGAAGATCTTGTTGACGAAGGCGCTGTCGTCGGCCGGGGCGTACCCGTAGCGGGCGAAGACGGCGTGGATGTCGGCGTCAGGGAACTCGCCGTGCAAGTGCGCGACGGTCTCGGCGGCGCTCTGCCCGGCTCCCACCACCGTGAAGCTACGGGGGGTCCGCGCGGCCCCGGCGGGCAGAGTCTCCAGTCGGTCGAGGAGCTCACTCGTGTGCCACACCCGGTCGGACAGCGAGGTGCCGTCCGGCAGACGGGGCCGCAGCCCGCCCGCCACGACGACGTTCCGTGCGCGCTGGACGGTCGGCTCGGCCTGCGGGCCGCCGGCCCGGGTGAGGACCTGGAAGTGGGTGACCTCTCCAGCCTCCTCGACCGGAACGACGTCCACGACCTCCCGCCCGTAGTCGACCGCGTCCCCGAACGGTTGCGCGGACCACTCCAGGTAATCGTGGAATTCCCTGCGGGAGGGGAACAGCGTCTTATGGTTGATGAAATCGACCAGGCGGTCCCTGGCGTGCAGGTAGGAGAGAAAGCTGAACCTGCTGCACGGGTTCCGCATGGATACGAGGTCCTTGAGGTAGGACACCTGCATCGTCGTGTCCTTCAGGAGCATGCCCCGGTGCCAGCCGAACGCCGGCTTCCTCTCGTAGAACCGCGCCGAGACGCGGTCTGCCTCGGGGACCTCCTGGTTGTGCTCGGCCAGTGCGATGGCGAGGGCGAGGTTCGACGGACCGAATCCGATGCCCACGACATCGAGCACGTCGCTCCGCCCTGGCGAGCGGAGCACGCCTGTCTCGCTCTCCGCCGCTGTACGTGTACTCAAGACGGGCACCCCTCAGACTCCGAGATCGTCGATGAAAGCAAATTTCGGCAGTTCCCCCGGGTAGACGCGGGACCTCTCCACCGCCATCCACTCCACGCATGAATCAATTCTTCGCAGCGCGTCCGCCGTGTCGCTGAAGTCGGACATGAGGTCCAGAACACTCCGCATGGCAGGCTCATGTTCCGGGTAATGCGTCCCGAAGAAATCGCAGCACATGTCCGGATCGCGGGTGTACACCTGCTGCCGCTCCGCCACCAGTTCGAGGCCGGCGCGCAGCACGCGTTTCACCAGCCGCATGATGAGCGTCTGCGCGAAGGAATCGGACGCGCCGTGCACGGCGTCACGGACGACCTTGAGATCGAGCTCCAGGTTGAAGAGGTGGCTGAACGCCTCCGGACCGATCCGGTACGGGGCGATGCGCGGCGCGAGGTCCTCGCCGTGGACCAGTGCCGACTGGGTCTTGATGTAGAACCCGCTCTTTCGATCGCCGAGTACCGCGGCGACGGACGTGATGGCGAGGTCGATGTCGACGACGGCCGCGTGGCGGTCGAGCGTGCGCTCCGATGCCTCCCCGACCCATTCCCGGTCGATCTGGTGCTCCCGGCGGGTCACGCCCACCAGATCGAGGTCCGAGCGTCCGAGTACGGCGGTGCCGGTAGCCACCGATCCCCGCACATAGACGCTGGCGAGGTCCGGATAGCGCGAACGGTACTCCTCCACCAGGCTCATCATGAGGGGGTGCCACTCCGGACCGACCTTGCCGATGTCCGCGAGGTTGATCAAGTGGCCGTCGGAATCAAGAGGAATGATCACTGGCCCGCCCCGGCCGCGAGGAATGCGCCCTCGGTCGCCGCCAGTTCGAGGAACCGGTCGTTCTCCGCGGCGGCACCCACCGTGACCCGTACGGCCTCGGGGAAGTCGCGGACGAGCACGCCGCCCGCCTTGCAGTGCGCGGCGAAGGCGGCGGGATCCCGCATGGGGAGCCAGAAGAAGTTCGCGTGCGAGACGGGGGCACGGGGTGCGATCTGCTTCAGCACCGGGAACATGCGGGCACGCTCCGCGGTGATGTACTCCACGCGGCGACGTACCTCCTTCTCCTGTTCGAGCGCGGCCAGCGCAGCCACCTCGGCGAACGTGCTGGTGGCGAAGGGCGCGAGGAGCTTGCGCATGGCCTCGGCCACCTCCGGCGCCGCGGCCAGCCACCCCAGGCGCAGACCGGCCAGGCCCCAGGCCTTCGACATCGTTCGGAGGATCACCACATTGCGCCGGTCGCCGAACTCCACCAGCCCGTCCGGAACATCGGGGTCGTTGACGAACTCGGCGTACGCCTCGTCAAGGACGACCAGGACCGAGTCCGGGACCGCGTCGATGAACGCGGTGAGCGCTGCCCTGGTGACGGCGGTGCTGGTGGGGTTGTTGGGGTTGCAGATGAGCACCACGCGGGTGTCGCGGGTGATCGCCGCGGCCATCGCGTCAAGGTCCTGGTCGACGCCGTCGGAACAGGAGACTGGGACCGGGCGCACATGGCCGCCCACGGCGACGACCGGATAGGCCTCGTAGGAACGCCAGGGGAAGACGAACTCCTGGCCCGGCTCGCACACCGCCTTCAGGAGCAGTTCGAGCAGGTAGACGGAGCCGAAGCCGGTCACGACCCGGTCCGGGGTGATGCCGTGGTGGCCGGCCAGGGCGCTCCGCACCGCGACCGCCGCCATGTCCGGATAGCGGTTGGAGCCGGTGGCGGCCCGGATGACGGCGTCGAGCACTCCGGGAAGCGGGCCGAAGGGAAGCTCGTTGAGGGCCAGGCGTGCAGCGTCGGGCGCCTGGGGCACACCCCTGCCGTCGAGCGGAATGGGACTCGGCAGGTAGGACGGAAGTCTGTCCAGTTCCGGCCGGGTAAGTTGCGCTTTCAACCGTCCTCCTGAGGATGGATGGACCGGCGGTTCTCGCGAACCATCCGGGGAGCCGGGCGGGATCAACCCGCCGTGGGCGCGAGCTCCTTAGGAGCGGGCATCCGGGAGGGGTCGGTGGTCCATGCCCCGTCCAGGTGCTCGATGTAGTCGTAGAGGGGCTGGAACTGCGCGCGTGCGCTCTCCTCGGAGGCCACGTACTTCCGCGTCCTGAGCGCGACCTCGTGCGGAATCGGTTCCAACGGGCCGAGGCCGGCGGACAACACCTGCGCCTGACAGGCCCGCTCCAGGGTGATGTAGCGCCAGGCCGCCGCTTCCACCGATGCCCCCACCGCCAGCAGACCGTGGTACTTGAGGATCAAGGTGTTGACCTCGCCGAGCGCCTCGGCGGTCGCCCGGCCGTCCTCGAAGGTGTGCGGAAGCCCGCCGAACTCGTGGTCCACGGCCTGGTCCTGGTAGAAGGCGCACGTGTCCTGGCTGATGATCGGAAGGATCTGGCCGGTGGCGGCCCAGATGCGCCCGTAGGTGGAGTGGAAGTGCGCGGAGCCCACGACGTCGGGACGCGCGGCGAGCACACTGGAGTGCAGCACCAGGGCCCCGATGTTGACCGGGTGGCGGCCCGCCAGGACGTTGCCCTCGTAGTCCAGCAGCACCAGATCGTCGACGTCGATCGTCGAGAGGTGCACCCCGACGGGGTTCACCCAGAACGCGTTCGTCAGCTCCGGGTCACGGCAGGCGAAATGGCCGGCGAACCCCTCGCCCTCGTCATAGCCCCACCGCGAGAAAAGGCGAAGTGCCGCGATCAGCTGCGCCAGTCGGTGGTGCCGCTCCTCGATGGCCGACCGCACGATCTCCGGATCGTCAGTGTCGTTCACCAGGACGATCGAACCCTTCATGGTGTATTCCCCTCGTTGTCGGATGCGTTGGCGGAGCCGAACGCCCGGGGCCGCCGTACGGCGGTGGCGAACCCAGCGGTGTGCACGGCGAAGAAGGCAGGCCCGTGGCCGGTGTGGGTGTGGGCCGGGCGCGAGGCAGGGCACGACGGGCGGCCGGTCAGAAGATGCCTGGCGCGCAGGTCGAAGTGGCGCGGGGCGTCGCCCGCGCGGGGCGGGACATCGGCGTGGGCACCCGCCCGATGCCCGAAATGGCGGGGCCCGTGCAGCGTGTTGAGGCGTGTGACGCCCCGCGCGCACGCCGGGGGAACGAAGGCCGCACGGCTCGTCCCGGCAGGTGCGCGGCGCCACCCGCCCGGGCCGACTGTCCGCGCAGGACGGTCACCCGGGACTTGATATATCCGGTGGATCGTAGGATCAGGAAGCCAAAACCTTTGAAAAGATTTCAGGGAATGCAGACACCACGGCCTGCCTCATCGCCGCCTGTACTGTTTCGAAATCACCATCCCCCGGGACCGAAACAAAGTCGGCGAACTCAGGCAGGCCGACATAAGCCTCCCGGAAGGCCGCCAAGAATTCCGGGCTCTCCTCGTCGATTCCGCGCACGTTGATGCGGCGTACGGCCTCGGCCGGAGAGACGTCCAGGAAGATCGTGAGATCCGGCTTGCGCGCGCCGCCGAGAAGCCTGCGCAGGAAGTCCACACTGCCGACCCCCTCGGCCTTGGCGAGAGCGTACTGGCAGTAGACATAGCGGTCGACGATCACGAGGTCCGGGGACTTCGTGAGACCCCTCTCGAAGGCGGAGACGCGCGCCAGTTGCGAGCATGCGGAGACGAGGCGCATGGTCTCGCCTCCGATGAGGTCCAGATGGTCCTCGAAACCGTCCTGCTCGGCCATCAAGTTCAGCGCCTTGCGCACCGGTGCCATGGTGAGGCTCTCGTGGGCCTGCGCCGGCACCCCCTGCGAGTGGAGCCAGTCGCCGAGCATCCGGACCTGGGAAGACTTACCCGCCCCGTCCAGACCCACTACGGCTACCAGGCGTCCGGTATTGATTCCGGAATCCGCAGGTTCTTGCTGAGTGCGCACTTCTACCGCCTAGAGACTGTTTTTGTATCGCTGAGGAAAACCACCCGGCCCGCCGCAGACACCACGGAGGGGCGGTCATATCACGAGGGGCGCCGGTTATAGATAGCGGAATCCGCGACTCTGCACTCGGAGCCCAGCCGGGCGACCTCAGCGAACCTAGACCGGCACCCGAGATCCTGTAAACCGCTTTCCTATTGCATCTCGGGGAATGAGATGAGGCTCCCGGATAGACACGTTCCGCTTAGGCCGAACCCCCCGCCCTAAACGGACAAAAATGGGTCAAGCGGCGTGAAGCAATGAGTGCGGAAGTCGAACTGTTGACGTCTAATGACGGGGCCGCCTATCGTACTTACTCGGTTGATCATCTGGTTGACCGCCGACCACGACACCTCGTTGCCGTCGGCGTCACAGATTGTCCCGTTTCGGCCCCCGCAACGCCGCGAGGGGCGTTTCAGTCATCGTCTTGTCCAGCTCGGAAATCCATGGATTTACCGACTGCGATCGCCGGTACCCCTTTCACGGCTTAGTGAGTTTTAGGAGTCGCATTGACAACGCAGTTGTCCGCTGATGATCAGGGGTCCGCTATGACGGTCTCCAGGCGCCTCGTCCTCGCCGACATCGCCCGTCAGTACACGGTCGCGCCGGTCGAGAACGCGCCGGTGTGCGTTGTCGAGCTCGCCCCCGAACAGGGCGACGGCGTCCGGGTCGTGGAGTACCTGCGTCAGGAGGACACGGTCGCGCGATCCGTGGCGGTGCTGGATTCCGCGGGCCGGGCGCAGACTCCCGAGCCACCGGCCGGGCCGACCGCGGCCTGGGGCCGCACGGGGCTCGACGAGGGGTTCACGGACTACCTGAGCACCGCTCTGGCAGCGCTGGGGCATCCCGCGGCCGCGGTCCACGAGGACGCGGCTCTCGCCTCGCTCGCCCCGGTCATGCTGCTCCGTACGCACGAGGGCGCGGAGCAGTCCCGTACCGAGGTGCTGATGTGCACCCGGGTACGTGCCGTCGGGGTGCTCTTCACCCGAGTCGCCCGGTTCGACCACCGTGCCGACGCCGAGCTCGGCGCACTGGTCGCGACGGCGTTCGAGCGCCGGACCGAGCTGGAGAACTTCGTCCGCGTCGAGGACAAGACCCAGCTGCTGTACGAGAAGGACATCGAGATCGAGGAGAAGATCACCCTCCTCGACGAGGCGAACATCTGGTCCCTCACCCAGGGCATGTGGGCAGCCGTCGAGGCAGGGAAGCTGCCGGGGTTCATCCCCGACCCCGGCTACGAGCTGACCCGCTGGCACTTCGTCCAGCACAACTTCGAGGTGACCGCGCCGGCCGACCGGGTCGGCCACTTCGCCTTCCAGGAGTACCCGGACGGCAGGTACCGGCTCAAGATGAAGAAGTTCGCGAAGGACTCGCTGCGGCGCGTCGAGACCTTCCGCAACGGCATAGAGGTCCCGGAGGGCGACTTCGAGGGCTATCTCTCCCGTGAGTTCCCGGACCTGAGCGTCCAGCGCCTGCCGAGCCTGCGGCGGACCAAGTTCGACATCAACATCCAGTCCGTCACCACCGGCCACGGCTTCGGCATCGAAACGGACGAGGTCACCCTCAGCGACGGCACCGGACGCGTGATGCGCCAGGTGGAGACGGAGTACCTGGACACCCGTCACCACGACGGCATGGACGGATCGACGATCGACGCGGAGCTCGGCCGCCTGACCACCTTGGTCGAGGCGCATCTCGCCGCACTCGGTATCTCGGCCAAGCGCGGCCTGTACTCGAAACTCTCCTTCCTGCGCGACAGCGCGCGAACCGCCGACCGCTGACAGCGGGGAGCCCTACTCCGGGCAGAGGACGGCGGCATGACCGCCTCCTCATGCAGATTCCGGCCGGACCATAAGGACGTGCGGTGTGAAGACAAGCCGAAGGGGGATCAGGTCTTTTCATGACATCACACACAGTGATGTCGATGTGAAGCGCCCCATCGTGACTCTGTTCAGCGGTGGCCTGGACAGTACCTACCTCCTGCACCGGCTGGTGCAGGCTGGCGCCACCGAGGTGCACGCTCTCAGCGTGGACGTCGGCGGCGACGAGAAGCCGGATCAGATCCGGTACATTGCCGACCAGTTGGGCGTACGACTGCACCTCATCGACGAACGGGACGCGTTCCTGCAGGAGTTCGTCCAGCCCGCGATCGCCGCCCACGGCGTCTACCTGGACACCCACCCCGTGAGTTCGTCCCTGAGCCGACCGCTCATCGCCCGCGCGGCCGTGCGTGTGGCGCGGGAGCTGGACGCGGGGATGATCCTGCACACCGCCAACCGCTCGCAGAACACCCTGCGCAGGCTGAACGGCGCACTGGACCAGCTCGGGTTCGAGGGGCACTTCGGCACGCCCTACGACCTTCACCCCGTGGACCGGGAGATGAAGATCAAGGAGCTGCGGGCCGTCGGGCTGGAGGAGATGGCGGAACGCACGGCCAGCGGCGACTCGAACCTGTGGTGCCGCGAGTTCGAATCCGGAATCCTGGACGACCCCGAACGCCACGAGGTCCCGGAAGCGTTCTACCGGTGGAGCGCGAGTCGAGGGGTTCCCGAAGCGGAGTACCTGGAGGTGGCCTTCCGCGCCGGAACCCCCGTCGCCGTCGACGGACGGGAGGCCCCGCTCGCGGACATCGTCTCCTCGCTCAACCGGACGGCGGGGGCACACGGCCTGGGCCGCTACACCGGCCTTGAGCACCTGCCGGACGGCATGAAAGTCCTCGAAGTACGGGAGATGCCCGCCGCCTGGCTGCTGCTGTCGTCCCGACGCCATCTGGAGACGGCGACGCTCGACGCCGAATCCCTCAGGGAGAAGCTCCACGTCGAGCAGATCTGGGTCCGTGAGGCACTCGAAGGACGCTGGTTCGGCGGTCTGCGAGCGGCCTGCCAGGCCTTCATCACAGAACTGACGGCACCGGTAACCGGATCGGTGCGCTGGCGGCTGGACCGCAGCCGGACCTCCACGGTCTCGATCGTCGCCGACGCCACCAAGTACGTACGCGACAGGGAGGGCTGGGAGCAGGCCTCCATCCGGAGAGAGCTGTCCTGCCTGGCCGGAGCGACGAACGACGAGAAGGGAAACGGACTGTGGTAGGAACCGCACCGGACACCGCGCCCGCGACCGGCCTCCTGGTCATCGTCGATGCGACCGCGCATACCGCTCGTACAGCCCATGTTCTCGACTGCCGCACCGTGTTCGTGCAGCGCCCCGGCACTCCCGTGCACGAACTGGTCGACGACTCCTCGGGCTATTACAGCGTGGACTTCACCCAGGACACGCTGTTCACCGGGTTCGTCGAGGAGGTGCTGCGCCCGCTGGCGCCCACCGCGGTGATCTCCCTCAGCGACGAGGGCGCGCGTGCGGCCGCGCTGGCGAACGCCGTCCTCGGCACGGCCGGCACCCCGGTCGAGGTGATCGAGCGCCTCGCGGCAGGCCCTCCCGGCGAGGCTGCCCACGGCGCCACGGACCGGTGGGCATACACCTTCAGTGAGGCCGGGCGGCACCGATGGGTGGCGCTCATGGGCGCCGATGCCTCGCCGCTCCCGGCCGAACGTGTCCTGCCGGAAGAGGTGCTGAGCGCCGATGAGTACGAGAGCGTCGGGGCGGCCCTGAACGGGTTCCTCGACGCCGCGGGCCTGCGGAACGGACCCGCCCGTATCCGGCTGCGCGGCCGGGACGGCGAGGTGCGCGTCCTCGGCGGCGCACCCACCGTCGGCACGGACGAGCAGAGCGAGTTCATCCGGCGGCACACCGGATTCGACCTGACGCACGCCGCCCTGGCCGGCGCCGTCGGCCGCGCGGACGACCGTCTCACCGGCCCCGCCCAGCCTTGGAAGGAGGCGACCCGATGACGAGGACGACCGCGCTCTTCATCAACGCCCACCCGTACTCGCACTTCCACCGCAGCGGTACCCACATCCTGCCGACCGCGGAAATCGACATTCACATGGTGGCCCGCAAACAGATCGACGGTGGCGCCTGGGGGTTCGCCGAGAACCCCCTGGACCACGTCGCGCTGTGCGACGCCAACGACGAGGACCGCTGGCGGGAAATCTGCGCGTGGACGCTGCGCAACCACCCCATCAGCAGGGTCATAGCCGTGCACGAAAGGGCGGTACTCCTCGCGGCGGAGATGCGCTCGATGTTCGGTCTCGTCGGGATGGACTACGAGACCGGACTGCGTTTCCGCGACAAGGTGAGGATGAAGGAGGCCGTACGGGCGGCCGGCGCCGCCGCCGTTCCGGACTTCGCCGCCCTCGACACCCCCGAAGATCTGGGGAAGGTGGACTGGAGCACGGGCCGCAAGGTCATCAAGAGCCGACTGGGCCTCGCCGCGAAGGACCTCTACATCGTCCCGTCCTTGGACGAGGCGCGGAGCGTGGTCGACCGCCTCGATCTCTCCGACTCCCATTACGAGATCGAGGAGTTCGTCAGCGGCCAGATATACCACTGCGACTCCGTCGTACAGGGCGGACGCATCGTCTTCAGCAGCGTCGGCAGGTATCTGGCGGACCCCGCGAGCTACACCCCGGGGGGCATGTTCGGCACCGTCCTCGTGGGCGAGAGCCAACTGCACAAGCGCATCACCGAAGTGAACGCGGACGTCCTGGCCGCATTGGGGCTCAAGGACGGCACCACGCACCTGGAGCTGTTTCACAGCGCATCCGACCAACTGGTCTTCTGCGAGGTCGCCGCACGTCCGCCGGGCGGCATCATCCCCCCGGTCATCCAGGCGCAGTACGGCTTCGACATCGTCGAGACGCAGATCCGCCTCGACGCCGGGCTGAACATCTCCCTGGGATCGGTCCCTGAGCCCGTAACCGGCAGCGGTACGAGCGGCTTCATCTCCTTCTACCCGGGCGGCTCCGGCTCCCGGGGGATCGCACCGGACCGGCTGGCCACGCTGGGGGTCGTGGAACACAGCACGCACCGCGGCGCCGGCAACAGCAGCGGCGGCGTCCGGCACTCCACGGACTTCCTCGACTCGTACGTGGTCCAGGCCCCCGACGACGAGACGCTGCTGCGGCAGCTGGCCCGCATCGAGGACGAGTACCGGCGGTGAACGCGTGCGGAGCGTTCACCACCGCGCGAGCGCGCCGCACCCGGCCCACTTCCTTGAACGAGAGAACTGGCATGCCTGACTTCGGCCCGAACGGGCTTCGGACAGCGGCGGGGCACCGACGTCCCGCCTCCTCGTCCGACCTCCGCGCCCGGACAGGCGCGGACGTATGACCGCCACGTCCCCGCCCACGCCGCCCACCGACACCCGCGTGCTGCGCGTACTCATCACGTCCTCGATGTTCTCGAAGGTCGCCGACTGGCAACTGGGAATCGTCATTCCGCTCGCCGTGCTGGCGGAATCGGACTCCGTGGCACTGGCGCTCGTCTCGTTCGCCCTGCGCGGTGTCTCGTACGTGGGATCCCCCTTTCTGGGCTCGGTGATCGACCGTTTCGACAAGCGGACGGTCTATGTCCTCGCCCAGCTGCAACAGGCCGTGTGCCTGGTTCTGCTTGCGTCGACGCTGTCCAGCCAGCTCTCCGTGGCCCTGTTGGTCCTCCTCTCCGGGGTCGGGGGCGTCGCGAGTTCGATCACCGGCCAGTTCGTGCTGATCCCCGTGCTGATCTCCCCGCCCCTCCGTGCCACGGCCGTCGCCAAGCTGAACTCGGCCATCGAGGTGTCCAAGGTCATCGGGCTGCTCCTGGGCGGAACCGCCTTCGCCCTGCTCGGTCCGGCGGCGGCCTCGCTGTGCATCGGGGCCCTGTACCTGGTCGCGGGCTGTATCGCCCGGCTGCTTCCCCAGGCACCGTCGAGCCATCAGAGGATGGATATCCGGCGGGACCTCGCGATCGGATTCCGCTGGGTCGGGCGCCGCGAGATCCTCTGGCTCGTCGTGACCATGTCGATGACGAACCTCGCCATCGGGCAGCTGGAGCCCGCCCTCATCACCCAGTTCAGCGACGGGGGGATGAACACCGGTGTGATCTCCGGGGTGATGGCCACGGGCCTGCTCATGGGCGCACTCGCCAGTCGGCTCGCCCCGGCCATCGTTCCCCGCTGGAGCACCGAACGCCGCGTGCTGGCGGCCCAGGTGCTGGGACTGGTCGGCCTGGCCCTCATCGCCACGCCGCTGCTCCCCCTGCGGCTCCTCGGATTCATGGTGGAGTGCTTCGCGGTCGCCGTCAGCAACGTGGCCTCCATCACCTACCGGCAGGAGACGATTCCGGCCGACGTCGCCGGCCGGGCCAACGCGACGATCCGCATGTTCATCACCGGGGCCTCGCCCCTGTCCGGGTTCCTCTTCGCATGGGCGAGCGGTCTCGACGGATTCCGGTACTGGCTGCCGGCGCTGGGCCTGTGGGGCGCCGCAGTCGTGGTCTGGGCCGTCTACACCCGTACTTCTGAACGTGCCGCCGAGAAGGCGGACGCCCTGGAAGGAGCTTCCCTTGGAGATCGCTGAGCAGGACGGTGTGGTCGTCGCCACGGTGGACCGGGCGGAGGCCGAGCGGCAGGCATGGAAGAGCGCCGGGGCGCCGGTCGACATCGTCCGGCTCGCGGAACCGGACAGCCTCGACGAGTCCGCTCTCGCCGGTCTGGGATTCGTGACGCGCCCGCGCTGGATCAACTGGTGCGCTCCCGTCAAGGAGTCGGCGGCGGAATTCGAGGCCGCGCTCCCCGGCACCGAGCGCCGAAACGCCCGTCTCGGCCGCCGCTTCGTCCAGGACGAAGGCTTGAAGGTGAGTGTCCACGTCGGGCTGACCCCGGAACTCGTGGACGAGTTCCTGGTCGTCTACGACCGTCAGATCGAAGCGATGCCGCGCGGGAAGAACTACGCGCGCCGTTGGCGCGACCGCCTCCTGGACGCGTCCGACGAGCACGTCAGCGTCAGCGTGCACAGCGGCGCCCGCATGATCGTCGGATCGCTGTGGTGGATCCGCCCCGAGCAGTCCGTGATGCAGATGCGCTTCTCCGCCGCCTCGCCCGACGCGCGCGCGAGCCGGGTCATGCGCGTCGCCTACCTGGAGGCGCTGCAGTTCGCCCGGGAGAGCGGACTGGCCTTCGCGTCCCTCGGCAACGACCCTTCCCTCTTCGGCCATGTCGTCCAGCCCGGGCTCTTCACGTTCAAGAGCCGCCTCGGCTTCACCCCGGTGCCCTCCCGGATTCTCGACCCCCGGCTGGCGGGCGAGTACGCCGACAGGTTTCTCACCTTGCGGTCGCTGTCCGACCCCGCGCTCGTGGTGACGTGGGGAGGGCTCCGAGGCGCGCCGTTGTCCTGGCCGGAAACCGCACAGGCCCCCGGACACGATCTTCTGATCCTGTCGGCCGCACCCGACGAGGCGCTGAAGGACCGATTCCGCGCCCGGGGCCTCCGGGACGCCCGGTCGGTGACGGTGAGCACGTAACGAAGCGATGGCGGTCGGCGTCCGGGACTGGGCCGACCGCCATCGCTTTGACATGATCATCAGATCGTGTGCCGCCGGCCGGGGGCGCGCACCGCTGGGGCCATGCACCGAGGGAGGGGCCGGCCGAGATGATCCTGACCGTCACCCTGAACACCGCGCTCGACGTGACGTACACCGTCGACGCGCTCGTCCCGCACGGCAGCCACCGGGTCGGCGAGGTCATCGAACGGCCCGGCGGCAAGGGCCTCAACGTCGCCCGGGTGCTGGGGGCGCTGGGCCACGACGCCGTGGTCACCGGGTTCGTCGGCGGTGCGAACGGCGACGTCCTGCGCGGCCTCCTCGCCCCGCTCCCGCCGCGCGACGCCCTCGTCGAGGTCGCCGGGAACACCCGCCGCACCCTCGCGATCACCGACCGGTCGAGCGGCGACACCACCCAGCTCAACGAGCCCGGACCGCAGGTGAGCCCCGCCGAATGGGCCGCCTTCCTGCGGACGTACGAGGAGCTGGTCGCCGGGGCCGACGCGGTCGCGCTCTGCGGTTCCCTGCCGCCCGGCATCCATGTCGGGGCGTACGCCGAACTCGTCCGGATCGCCCGCGCCGCCACCGTACCCGTACTGCTGGACACCAGCGGCGAACCGCTGCGCCGGGGCATCGCCGCCCGCCCCGACCTGGTCAAGCCGAACGCGGAGGAGCTGGCCCGGCTGACCGGCTCCCGCGATCCGCTGCGCGCCGCGGGGGACGCCCGCCGCCGCGGGGCCCACGCCGTGGTCGCCTCGCTCGGCCCGGAGGGGGTGCTCGCGCTCACCCCGGACGGCGTCTGGCGGGCCGCCCCGCCCGCACCCGTGCGCGGCAACCCGACCGGCGCGGGCGACTCCGCGGTCGCCGGGCTGCTGTCCGCCCTGGCCGAGGGCCTGCCCTGGCCGGAGCGGCTGGCCCGGGCGGTGGCCCTGTCGACGGCGACGGTGCTGGCCCCGACGGCCGGCGAGTTCGACGCGGCGGCCTACGCGGACCTGCTGCCGCGCGTCACGGTGGAGCCGCACGTCCCGGCCCCCTGACCGCCCGGACACGCCGACGCCCCGGCCACCGGGACGGCGATCGGGGCGTGAGCAGGGGAAGCGGCGGTCAGCCGTTCTTCTTGATGTGGCCCGCCTTCAGCTCCAGCTGGTCGAGGTTGGCGTCGCACTCGTCGCCTTCCTCGCAGGACAGCTTGAGGGTGTTGGCGCCCTTGTCGAGCTGGACGTACGCGTAGGTGTTCGTCCAGCCCTTCTCCAGGTCGCCCTCCTCGGCGTTCGCGAAGTTCTTCATGTTGATGGAGCGGGGCTCCTGGTCGTTGACCGTCAGGGTCGTCTTCGCGTCCTTGCCGGGCACGCCGTAGGTCACGTACAGGGTGTACGCGCCGGCCTCGGGCACCTCCACCGACCAGGTGGCCGAGCGGCCGACCTCGTTCAGGTTGATGTAGTTCCCGTTCGCGCCCTTGGCGCCCTTCACCGTGGAGTCCAGGGACGCCGTGCCGCCCAGCGTCAGCGTCGCCGCGTCCTGCTTCGGCAGCTCGACCGGCTTCGGGGTCTCCTCCGGCTTCTCCTTCTCCGGCTTCTTCGACTCCTCGACCTCGCCGGCGGGGCCCTGCGAGGAGGACGCCTCGTCGTTCTTGTCGTCCTTGTCGCCGTCGTCGCCCGTGAGCAGGGCGGCGCCGATGCCGATGAGGACGACCGCGACCACGGCGACCGCCGCGATCAGGAGCGCCTTGGTGTTCGGGCCGCCGCGGCCCGTGCCGCCGCCGTGGCCGCCCTGGGCCGGGGGCTGCCCGTGGGACGCGCCGCCCGGGTAGGTCTCGGGGGCCGCGTACTGCGGGTTCGGCCGGTTGTACTGCTGCGCGGGCTGGCCGTAGGCCTGCTGGGGCGGGTAGCCGTACCCGCCCTGCTGCTGCGGCACCTGCTGCTGGCCGTACTGGCGCTCCCCGACGGCACGCACCTGGTTGTAGGACGTTCTGGGCACGCCCGGCTGCGCGGCCGGACCCGGGTAGCCGTAGCCGCCCTGGCCGGGCGCCTGGGCGCCTGCCGCCTGTCCGTCCGCGTACAGGTAGCCGAACGGATCGTCGTCCTCGGGCTTGCTCGCGCCGTTGTTTCCGGCCGTCATCCCTGGGTCACTCCTCACCATCTCGCCAGCCGTCGCCGACCGGCCGAGCCTACCTCGAACGGAGCAGCCCCCGAATTGCGCTCGCCCACCGGGGCGGCCCCGGGGGGACGGGTACGGGGTAGGGGGAGGAACGCGCCATGAACGTCATCCGGCCCTGCGGTGAACCTTCGACCGGGACCGCTTTTCCACGTACATCCGCTGGTCGGCGGAGCGCAGGACCTCTTCGACGGTCATCCCGCACTCGGCCCAGCCGATGCCGAAACTCGCCCCGACCCGGACCGCCCGCCCATCGACCCTTATGGGCGGAATGATGGCATTTCTCAGGCGAACGGCCAGGTCAGCGGCGTCCGCCGCCCCGAGGCCGTCGGCGAGAACGACGAATTCGTCACCCCCGAGCCGGGCGACCGTGTCGCCGTCCCGCACACAGGTGCTCAGCCGCCGGGCGACCTCGATGAGCACGGCGTCGCCGGTGTGGTGCCCGAACCGGTCGTTGATGGACTTGAAACCGTCGAGGTCGCAGAAGAGGACCGCGAGCCCCTTCGTCCCGTCGTCGTGCTCCGGATCCGGGGCCACCGTGTGCACATGGTGGTCGAAGGGTCCGCCGCCGGGGATCGCCTCGCCCTCGTAGCCGTCGGCCTGGTAGCCGTGGGTGAGCGACGACTCGACGTCCCCGTACGCCGCGTCCAGCGCCTCGATCGCGGTCGCGGCCGGGGAGGAGTTCGGCCGCTCGCAGATCCGGGCGCTGAGCCGCGATTTCAGCTCGGCGCTGTTGGGCAGCCCGGTCAGCGCGTCGTGCGAGGCGCGGTGGGCGAGGTTCAGCTCGTGGCGCTTGCGCTCCTCTATGTCCTCGACATGGGTGAGCAGGAAGCGCGGCCCGTCGGCGGTGTCCGCGACGACCGAGTTGCGCAGCGAGACCCAGAGGTACGTGCCGTCCCGGCGGCTGAGGCGCAGCTCGGCCCGGCCGCCCTCGGCGGAGGTGCGCAGCAGGGTGCCGATGTCCTCGGGGTGGACCAGGTCGGCGAAGGAGTAGCGGCGCATCACGGAGGCCGGCCGGCCGAGCAGCCGGCACAGGGCGTCGTTGGTGCGCAGCAGCCTGCCCTGCTGGTCGCCGCCCATCTCGGCGATGGCCATGCCGCTGGGCGCGTACTCGAAGGCCTGCCGGAAGGACTCCTCGCTGGCCCGCAGCGCCTGCTGCTCCCGCTCCAGGCGGACCAGGGCACGCTGCATGTTGGACCGCAGGCGGGCGTTGCTGATGGCGATGGCGGCCTGGGAGGCGTACATCTGGAGCGCTTCGCGCCCCCATGCGCCGGGGCGGCGTCCGTTGCGCGGCCGGTCGACGGAGATGACCCCGAGGAGGTCGCCCCCGCCCGCCGAGGCGTACATCGGGGCGTAGAGCCGGTCGAGCGGGTGCCACTCGTCCTCGAACCGGGGTTCGGGCCCCTCGGTGTGCCACTGCGGTACGTCGTCGTCGAGGAGGACCCAGCCCTCGGTGTGCGGGATGAAGCGGAGGCTGCCCCAGGCCTCGCCCATGGAGAGCCGGCGGTTCCAGGAGTCGCGGGAGCCGACACGGCCGGTGATCAGGGCCTCGGCGGCGGCGTTGCCCGCGAAGGCGGCGATGACGAGGTCGCCCTCGGGCCGGACCAGGTTGACGCAGGCCAGCTCGTAGCCGAGACCCGCGACGATCCCGTCGACCACGCTCTGGAGCGTGTCCGCGAGGCTTCGCGCCGTGTTGAGATCGGCGACGGCCTGGTGCAGCTGACGCATGGTCGCCAGGCGGACGTACGGCTCCGACTCGGCCTCCATCGCTCGCACCCCCGGGACCTCGACAGCAACTCCAGGCTTCATATCGACGTACTTGTTGCAGTGTCACGGCCACTGAATCACAGTGAGCTGTGCACCCGGTACACAGGGTCAGCAGAAAATGGACTCTGTGACTCAAGTCACAACAGATGACCGGGGTGTGCCGGTGACTCACGGCGACGACGATCGTTCCGCCGTCACCGGGAGGGACGGGTCCCCCTTGTGCGCGCCCGCGCACGCCCCCCGCCTTCCCCTTCCGGGGTCCTAGGACCCGCCTGGTCCCCTGGCCCGATGCGGCCGTCCGGCCGCCGCGGTTAGCGTCGGGGTGTGCTCCAGACGAAGCCCCCCACCCCGCGCCCCGAGACCGTCCCTCATGCTGAGGGAGTGAGCAACGACGAGTTCCGTGCCGCCCTCGCGCGGCTGGCCGCCGGGGTGGTACTGGTCACCGCCCAGGAACCGCCCCTCGACGAGGACGGCCGGGGCGAGGACGTGGGCATGACGGCGACCGCCTTCATGTCCGTGTCGCTGGAACCGCCCCTGGTGATGGTGAGCCTGCGCAACGGCTCCCGGATGGACGACCTGCTGGACGAGCAGCCGCTGTGGGCGGTCTCCGTCCTGGCCGCGAGCCAGCGGCACATCGCGGGCCGGTTCGCCATGAAGGGCCGGATCAGCGACCGGCTGCTGTTCGAGGACATCGCGTACGTACGGGGCGAGGTGACGCGGGCCCCGCTGATCGGCGGGGCGCTCGCGACGCTGGAGTGCCGGACCGAGCAGCGCGTGGTGGCCGGGGACCACACCCTGGTGATCGGGCGGGTGCTCACGGCGGAGCTGCCGAGCCCGGAGGGCGAGCCGCTGACGTACTTCAAGGGCCGCTACCGGCAACTGGGCTGACGGCCCGTCCCGGGATGGGGCATGGCCCCCGGCTACCAATCGCGGCCGGAGCGCCCGCGCTTGGTGTCGCCGCGCTGCTTCTTCTCGCGCAGCCTGCGCTCGTTGATCCCGCGCGGGACCTTCCGCTTGATCCGGGGCTTGGGCGGCGGCGCCGTGGCCTCGGCGAGGAGGGCGGCGAGCCGCACGGCGGCCGTCTCGCGGTTGCGCCACTGGGAACGGTGCTCGGAGGCCCGTACGGAGACCACCCCGCCCACCAGCCGGCCCGCGAGCCGCTCCAGCGCCCGCGCCTTCCACACCTCGGGGAGCGCGTCGGTCGCCGCCAGGTCGAAGCGCAGCTCCACCTGGGAGTCGCTGGTGTTGACGTGCTGGCCGCCGGGCCCGGAGGACCGCGAGAAACGCCACATGAGCTCGGCCTCCGGGAGGGAGACCGAACCGCGGATGACATAGGGCCCGGACATGACACCCATGGTCCCTCCCCCGCACCCCGCCCGTCACCTTCTTTTGCGCCGCCCCGGCCCGCCGCGTCCGAGGAAGTTCGTAAAGAAAGTAAAGCGAGCAGGAACCTGATGGTCCGCCGCACGCGTTATGACGGGTGACGGTAGCTTCGTGATGGCATGAAGCCCGCACACGACGAGGAAAGGGACTTCCCATGGCAGTAAGCCTGTCCAAGGGCGGCAACGTCTCGCTCACCAAGGAGGCACCGGGCCTTACCGCCGTCACGGTCGGCCTCGGCTGGGACGTCCGCACCACCACCGGCACCGACTTCGACCTCGACGCCTCGGCGATCGCGGTGAACGCGGGCGGAAAGGTCGTCTCGGACGGCCACTTCGTCTTCTTCAACAACAAGTCGACGCCGGACCAGACCATCGTGCACACCGGTGACAACGTCACGGGTGAGGGCGAGGGCGACGACGAGCAGATCAACGTCAACCTGGCGGGTCTGCCGGCCGACGTCGACAAGATCGTCTTCCCGGTCTCCATCTACGACGCCGAGACCCGCAGCCAGAACTTCGGCCAGGTCCGCAACGCGTTCATCCGCATCCTCAACCAGGCCGGCGGCGCCGAGATCGCCCGCTACGACCTGAGCGAGGACGCCGCCACCGAGACCGCCATGGTCTTCGGCGAGCTCTACCGCAACGGCGCCGAGTGGAAGTTCCGCGCGGTCGGCCAGGGGTACGCCTCCGGTCTGCGCGGCATCGCCCAGGACTTCGGCGTCAACCTCTGACGCGTCGCTCCCGAGCGCGCAACAGTCTCACCGGAGCCCCCGGCCGCGATCGCGGCCGGGGGCTCCGGCGTGCGTACGTGAGACCCCGTCAAGCCGCCTCCCCCGTACCACTGAATCCCGCCACTTCGCCGAATACCGGACAGCGCGGCGCCCCATTCGTACAAGAACTGGTCAAAGAAATGTGAGGCAATTGTCAGCACACCGTCAACTTCGCTCATTTGGTGGCACGCTCTCCGCTCGTAGTCCCCCCACAGGACGACCAACGGAGAACACACATGAACCTCCACACCACCCCCCACAACTCCCGCGCCCGGGGCACCCGTCGACTCGCAGCACTCGCGGCCGTGGCCGCGATGGTCGTCGCCGGTGTCCAGGCCGGATCCGCCGTCGCCACACCCGACGACGACGCCCGTACCACCGCGGCGAAGCCCGCCACGGCCGCCGCTCTCGGCGTGAACCCCGCCGCGCAGCGCGCCACGGCCATCAAGTCGGCGCAGGCGGAGGCCGCCTCGGCGGCGAAGGCCCTGAAGCTCGGCGGCCAGGAGAAGCTGATCGCCCGCGACGTCATCAAGGACGCCCAGGGCACGGTCCACACCCGCTACGAGCGCACCTACGACGGCCTGCCCGTCCTCGGCGGCGACCTGATCACCCACACCACCGCCGCGGGCACGCTGAAGAGCGTCGACAAGGCGACCGACGCGAAGATAGCCGTGGCGTCGACGACGCCGAAGCTGAAGGCCGCGGCGAGCGCCCGCAAGGTGATCTACGCGAGCCACGGCGGAGAGCCCGTCCTCGCCTGGGAGACCGTCAAAGAGGGCGTCCAGAAGGACGGCACGCCCAGCCGCGTCCACACCATCACCGACGCCACCACCGGAAAGAAGCTGCACAGCTACGAGGCGATCGAGACCGGTACCGGCAACAGCCAGTACAGCGGCGAGGTCGAGATCACCACCACGAAGACCGACGCGGGCTTCGAGCTGACCGACGGCGAGCGCGGCGGCCACAAGACGTACGACCTGAACCAGGGCTCCTCCGGCACCGGCGAACTCGTCACGGACGACGACGACACCTGGGGCGACGGCACCGGCGACGACCGGCAGACCGCCGCCGTCGACGCCCACTACGGCGCGGCGCAGACCTGGGACTTCTACAAGACAGCACTCGGGCGGGACGGCATCGCGGGCGACGGCAAGGCCGCCTACTCCCGGGTCCACTACGGCCAGAACTACGTCAACGCCTTCTGGGACGACAGCTGCTTCTGCATGACGTACGGCGACGGCGAGGGCAACAAGAACGCCCTCACCTCGATCGACGTCGCGGCCCACGAGATGACCCACGGCCTCACCTCCGCCACCGCCGACCTGGACTACGCGGGCGAGTCCGGCGGGCTCAACGAGGCGACCAGCGACATCCTCGGCGCCTCGGTGGAGTTCTTCGCCGACAACGCGTCGGACGCCGGGGACTACCTCATCGGCGAGAAGATCGACATCAACGGCGACGGCACCCCGCTGCGCTACATGGACCAGCCGAGCAAGGACGGCAACTCCGCCGACTACTGGGACGAGAACCTCGGCAACCTGGACGTCCACTACTCCTCCGGCGTCGCCAACCACTTCTTCTACCTGCTCGCCGAGGGCAGCGGAAAGAAGACGATCAACGGCGTCGAGTACGACTCCCCGACCTCCGACGGCTCGACGCTGACGGGCATCGGGCGGGAGAAGGCGTACCAGATCTGGTACAAGGCGCTCTCGGTCTACATGACCTCCACCACCGACTACGCGGGCGCGCGCGTCGCGACCGAGAAGGCGGCGACCGACCTGTTCGGCGCGGACAGCGAGGAGCTGAAGGCGGTCTCGGCCACCTGGACCGGGGTCAACGTCAAGTAACCCCAGCCGTACGGAACCGTACGGAACACGGAAGCCGGTCAGCCCTCCCGGGGCGGCCGGCTTCCGCCGTACAGCCAGGCGTCCCACAGCCCGGTGAGGTCCTGGCCGGTCTCCTCCTCCACGTACGCGGTGAAGTCGCCGGTGGAGGCGTTGGCGTGCCGGTACTTCTTCGTCCACCCTCTGACCAGCGCGAAGAACGCCTTGTCGTCGTCCATCGCGAGCCGGATCTTGTGTACGACCATGGCCCCGCGCCCGTAGACCGGCGGGTCGGAGAGGTCGAGGGCGGCGGGCGGAGCGGCGGGCGGGAAGGCCCAGTTGGCGTCGTCGTCGTACGCCTCGTCGAAGCTCTCCTCGACCGGTACGTCGTCGTGGTCGGCGGCCCAGAGCCACTCCGCGTACGTGGCGAAGCCCTCGTTGAGCCACATGTCGCGCCAGGTCTTCGGGGTGACGGAGTTCCCGAACCACTGGTGGGCCAGCTCGTGGACGAGGAGGCCGGTGTCGGGCGGGCCGGGGAAGACGGGCCGGTTCTGGGTCTCCAGGGCGTACGTCGAGTCGCCCGTGCGCTCCACGATCGCCCCGGCGGAGGTGAAGGGGTACGGCCCGAACCTGTCCTGCGACCACGCGAGCACCGCCGGAATCTCCGCCAGCACGTCCTTGCTCGCCGCCGCCGACTCGGGGTCCACGGCGGTGAACAGGCGGATGCCGTCGGGGGTGCGCGCCTGCTCGGTGGTGAACCGGCCGACGGCCACGGTCGCCAGATAGCTCGCCATCGGCTCGGTGGTCCGCCAGTGGTAGGCGGTGCGGTCGTTCTCCGTACGCCGGGCGACCAGCTGCCCGTTGGAGACGGCCGTCAGCGGATCGGGGACGGTGACCTCGATGTCGTACGCGGCCTTGTCGCTCGGGTGGTGGTTGCCGGGGAACCAGGCCATGGAGCCGGTCGGCTCGCCGAGGGCGACCGCGCCGTCCGCCGTCCGCAGCCAGCCCTCCTTCTCGCCGTCGGCGTCGGTGATGGCCTGCGGGGAGCCGGAGTAGCGCACGACGGTGGTGAACGTGCGCCCCTCGCGCATCCGGTCGTCGACCGACGCGTCGGGGCGGATCGTCAGCTCCTTGCCCGCCCGGTTCACGGCGGCGGGCTTCCCCTCGACGGTGGCGCTATCCACGTCGAGCCCGGCGAGGTCGAGGTGAAAGGCGCTCAGATGCTGGGTGGCGCGGGCGGTGATGGTGGCCGTGCCGCGCAGCTGTCCGGCGGCGGGGTCGACGTCGAGCTTCAGGCCGTAGTGGGTGACGTCGTAGCCGCCGTTGCCGAGCCCGGGGAAGTACGGATCGCGCAGGCCGACCGCGCCCGGGGTCCCTTCGACGCCACCGGTGCAGCCCGAGCCGAGGAGGGCGAGGGCCAGGACGAGGAGGAGCGGAGCGGCGGGCGGGGTGCGGGGGTTCACCGGTCGATTTTAGGGCGTTCCCGGTGCGGGGAAGGAGCCGCCCGCCTCGGGGGACGAGCGGGCGGCTCCTGGCTCAGAGGACGGCGATACCGAGGGGCCGGTTGCCTGCCGTCAGGCGGACGGGGTCGCTCCCCTCGTCGTCCAGGTCGACGACCGTGATCCCGTTCCAGTAGCCGTCGCGGGTGAAGCCGCCGGTGACGTACGCCGTGCGGCCGTCCGCCGACACCGCCACGTCCTCGTGCGGACCCTCCAGCGGAACGACCCGCTCCGAGCCGTCGGGGGCGCGGACGGTGAGCGAGGGGTCCTCGTCGTCCGGGCCGATCGGGCCGGTGCCGACCACCAGGAGCGTGCCGTCGGGGGCGAGTGCCGCGCCGTGCTGATGGGTATTGGCCGTCATCCGCTCGACCGCCACCTTCCCGGTGCGCGGGTCGAGTATGGCCAGCCGCTCCCCCTCGAAGGGCAGCAGCAGCTTGCCGTCGGCGGGGCGTACGACGGCGTAGTGCGGCTTCAGCCAGGAGCCGAGCCCGCCCTCCGTGCCGTACGGGGCGACCTCCATGCGCCGGGTCTTCAGCGTCTCCACGTCGACCGCCGTCACGTCGAAGGAGTCGTGATCGGTGGCGTACACCTCGCGGCCGTCCGGTGAGACGTCCACGTCGAAGGGGCGCATGCCGACCGGCGCGGTGCCGGTGACCTCACGGGTCGCGGTGTCGATGACCTCGACCGTGCCGTCCTCGCCGGGCACGTTGACCCCGACGTAGACGCGGCCGCCGTCCGGGGCCAGGGCGATGCCCATGCCGCCGCCCCGGTACTCGCCGGTGGTGACGGGGCCGGACTCCGTCGCGTACGGGATCAGCGCGAGCCGGGTCCGCTTCTGCGTGTCGACGACCGCGACGCCCTCGGCGGTGGCGACCCAGGCCCGCCCGTCCTCGCCGACGACGAGCCCGTAGGGCGCGGTGCCGACCTTCACGGAGGCGATGGGCGCCCCGCCCGCCCCGGAACCGTCGCGGCCGGGGTCGACGAAGGTGACGGTGTCGCTGCCGAAGTCGGCGACGAGGAGGGTGCCGTCGGGGGTGCGGCCGTCGGGGGCCCGGGAGGGGTCGGGGGTCGCCACGGTGCCGGCCGAGGTGGGCGGTGCGGATGGGGCGCCCGGGTCCGCTTCCGTGGTGCCGGTGGCGCACCCGGCGAGGAGGGCGGCGGCGAGGAGGGCGAGGGTGAGGCGGCGGGCGGCGCGGGGGCCGGACGCCTTGAGGAAGGCGGCGCGCGGGGTGGGCGCCTGGGAGGCGGCGCGCGGGCCGGGGGCGCTGGACGCGGCGTGGGGGCCGGGCGTGAGCCGGAGTGCGCGCGGGCCGGGCGCCTGCGAGGCGGCGCGAGGGCCG
>NZ_LZRD01000015.1 GCF_001687325.1 Streptomyces sp. PTY087I2
GCGGGGCGCCGCGGCCCCGGGCCGACGGTGGCGCCCGGCCCCGGGTCGCCGCGGGCCGGTTCACCCCGCCCCGGAGCCCGGGGCCCGCCGGCGCCGCCGGGGCCGGTCCCAGGTGGCGGTGCGGCGAGGGGGACGGGGCGGGGGGGCGGCAGACCGGGGGGGCGGGGCAGGGGGCCGCGCCCGCCGAGGCCGCGCCGCAGGGTGGTTCGCGTCGCCGTCGCCGCCGCCGTGGTGAGGCCGAGCCGACCGAGCAGGCCGCCGAGCCCGCCGCCCCGGCGCAGGCGCCCGCCGAGCAGACCGCCGACGAGGCCCCCGAGGCCGAGGCGGAGGAGCACGAGGGCGAGGACACCGACGAGTACGGCGACCGCCCCTCGCGCCGTCGCCGCCGTGGAGGCCGCCGCCGCCGCCGTGGCGAGGCCAACGACACGGACGACGAGCAGACCACCGAGGACGCGCCCGCGCCCGCCCGCGCCGAGGAGCCCCGCTCCGAGGACGAGCAGGACGGCGGCCGCGGCCAGGCCCAGGAGGCCGCCGAGGAGAGCGACGAGGACGAGGACTCCTCGCCCTCCGGTTCGAGCAGCAGCTCCCGTCGTCGCCGTCGTCGCCGTCGCCGCAGCGGTGATGCCGCCGTCGACACCGACAACGGTTCCGACGACCCGGAGCGTACGGTCGTCAAGGTCCGCGAGCCGCGCAAGAAGGAGGAGCGCGAGCCGGGCACCGGCTTCGACGAGGTCCAGTCCATCAAGGGCTCGACCCGCATGGAGGCCAAGAAGCAGCGCCGCCGCGAGGGCCGCGAGCAGGGCCGCCGCCGGGTCCCGATCATCACCGAGGCGGAGTTCCTGGCCCGCCGCGAGGCCGTCGAGCGCGTGATGGTCGTCCGCCAGAACGGCGAGCGCACCCAGATCGGCGTCCTCGAGGACAACGTGCTCGTCGAGCACTACGTCAACAAGGAGCAGGCCACCAGCTACGTCGGCAACGTCTACCTGGGCAAGGTCCAGAACGTCCTGCCGTCCATGGAGGCCGCCTTCGTCGACATCGGCAAGGGCCGCAACGCCGTCCTGTACGCCGGTGAGGTCAACTTCGAGGCGCTCGGCATGGCCCACGGGCCGCGCCGCATCGAGACCGCGCTCAAGTCCGGCCAGTCGGTCCTGGTCCAGGTGACCAAGGACCCGATCGGCCACAAGGGCGCGCGCCTCACCAGCCAGGTCTCGCTGCCCGGCCGCTACCTGGTCTACGTGCCCGAGGGCTCGATGACCGGGATCAGCCGCAAGCTGCCCGACACCGAGCGCTCCCGCCTCAAGACCATCCTCAAGAAGATCGTCCCCGAGGACGCGGGCGTCATCGTGCGCACCGCCGCCGAGGGCGCGAGCGAGGACGAGCTGCGCCGTGACGTCGAGCGGCTCCAGCAGCAGTGGGAGGACATCCAGAAGAAGGCGAAGGGCACCAGCGGCTCCAACGCGCCGACGCTGCTCTACGGCGAGCCGGACATGACCGTCCGGGTCGTCCGCGACATCTTCAACGAGGACTTCTCCAAGGTCATCGTCAGCGGCGACGATGCGTGGGAGACCATCCACGGGTACGTCTCGCACGTGGCGCCCGACCTCACCGAGCGGCTCTCGCGCTGGACCTCCGAGGTCGACGTCTTCGCGACGTACCGCATCGACGAGCAGCTGATGAAGGCGCTGGACCGCAAGGTCTACCTGCCCAGCGGCGGTTCGCTGGTGATCGACAAGACCGAGGCGATGGTCGTCGTCGACGTCAACACCGGCAAGTTCACCGGCCAGGGCGGCAACCTGGAGGAGACCGTCACCAGGAACAACCTGGAGGCGGCCGAGGAGATCGTGCGCCAGCTGCGGCTGCGCGACCTCGGCGGCATCGTCGTCGTCGACTTCATCGACATGGTGCTGGAGTCCAACCGGGACCTCGTGCTGCGACGCCTCCTGGAGTGCCTGGGCCGCGACCGCACCAAGCACCAGGTCGCCGAGGTCACCTCGCTGGGCCTGGTCCAGATGACCCGCAAGCGGGTGGGCCAGGGTCTGCTGGAGTCCTTCTCCGAGACCTGCGTCCACTGCAACGGGCGCGGTGTCATCGTCCACATGGAGCAGCCGACGTCCGTCGGCGGCGGTGGCGGCGGCAAGAAGTCCAAGAAGCGCCGTGGCGGCGCCGGCCACGACCACGAGCACACCCACGACCACGGCTCCGACGACCACGTGGCCGCCGAGCCCGTGGAGACGGAGACCGAGGCCGAACTGGCCGCCGAGGTCGCCGCCCCGGTGGCCGTGGAGCCCGAGGTCACCGCGGACGAGGAGTTCTACGGCAGCCCCGCCGAGGCCGAGGCCGCCGCCTCGCGCCGTGGCCGCCGCCGGGCCTCCCGCAAGGCGTCGGCCCCGGCCGGCGCCCCGAAGGCCGAGGCACCCGCCCCGGTCGTGGAGACGCCCGTCGCCGAGGCCCCCGTCGCGGAGGTCACGGAGGTCGTGGAGACCCCCGAGGCTCCGGCCGAGGCCGCGCCCCAGGGCCGTACGCGCCGTCGGGCCACCCGCAAGGCCACCGCCCCGGCGGGTTCGCCGAAGCAGGCCGAAGCGGCGGAGCCGGTACAGCCGGCCGAGCCCAGCGCGGAGCCGGTCGCGGTCGAGGACCCGGTCGTCGAGGCGCCCGCCGCCGAGACCCCGGCCCCCGAGGAGACCCCGGCGGAGCAGGCCCCCGAGGCCGAGGCCCCCGTGGCCGCCCCGCCGCGTGCCCGCCGCCGGGTGACCCGTAAGGTCACCGCTCCGGCCGGCTCGCCCACCGGGTCGGACGACGCGGAGATCGTCGTGGTCGCTTCGGCGCCCGAGACGAAGGGGCCCGAGGCGAAGGAGTCCGAGGCGAAGGCCCCGGAGGCCGGAGCGACGGACGCCGGAGCGACGGAGTCCGAGCCCGCCGAGCCCGCCCCGGCGAAGAAGACGGCCCGCAAGGCCGCCGCCAAGAAGGCCCCGGCGAAGAAGGCGGCGGCCAAGAAGACCGCCGCGAAGAAGACCGCAGCCAAGAAGACGACGGCGAAGACGGCCGCGAAGAAGGCGACGAAGAAGACCGTCGCCGCCGAGCAGCCGTCGGCTTCGGTGACCGCCTCCACCGGGTCCGGAGAGGGTGAGCCCTCGGCCGGCTGACCGCCCGCCGACACCCTCCCGTCCGTACGCAGACGTCCCGCCCCGAGCACTTCGGGGCGGGACGTCCGCGTTTCCGGCCGTGGCGTCCCGGCCGGTCGGCGACCAAACCCCGTCCGACCGGCGACCGATATGTCATGATTTGACGCACCCCTGGGGTGGCAGGGCCGGGGCTGCCGGCAGTGCACCCGCCGAGGAGGACGTCGATGACGAGCATCA
Source organism: Streptomyces sp. PTY087I2 (assembly GCF_001687325.1). GTDB lineage: Bacteria > Actinomycetota > Actinomycetes > Streptomycetales > Streptomycetaceae > Streptomyces. Next base: position 3,360 of record NZ_LZRD01000015.1, read on the forward strand.
ACGAGCAGCAGGTTCCGGTGGCCTCACCCGTCATCGGAGAGGCCGAGATCGACGCCGTGGTGCAGGTGCTGCGCAGCGGACGCGTCGTCCAGGGGCCCGAGGTCGCCGCCTTCGAGGAGCGTTTCTCCGCGCTGGTGGACGGGCGGATCTGCGTCGCCGTCAACTCCGGCACCTCCGCCCTCCACCTGCTGCTCCTGGCCCTGGGCATCGGGCGGGGGGACGAGGTCGTCGTCCCCTCGTTCTCCTTCGCCGCCTCCGCGAACGCGGTCCGCCTGACCGGGGCCGACGTCGTGTTCGCCGATATCGAGCCGGACGGCTTCGGACTCGACCCGGCGGCGGTCGAGGCCGCGATCACCCCGCGTACGGCCGCGATCATGCCCGTACACCTCTACGGTCATCCGGCGGCGATGGACCGCCTCATGTCCATCGCCGAGCTGCGGGGGCTCGCGGTCGTCGAGGACGCGTGCCAGGCCCACACCGCGGCCCTGCACGGCACTCCGGTCGGCGCGTTCGGCGCGGGCGGGGCCTTCAGCTTCTACCCGACCAAGAACATGCACGCCCTCGAAGGCGGCATGGTCACCACGGCCGACCCCGAACTGGCCCGCACCGTGCGTCTGCTGCGCAACCAGGGCATGGAGCAGCGGTACGCCAACGAGATCGTCGGCGCCAACATGCGGATGACCGACGTGTCGGCCGCCGTCGGCCGCGTACAGCTCGGCCGGCTGGCGGCCTGGACCGAGCGGCGCCGCGCCAACGCCGCGTACCTCGACGAACACATCACCGCACCGGCCGTCACCGTGCCGCCGGTGGCCGAGGGCGCCCGGCACGTCTACCACCAGTACACCGTGCGGATCCGGGGCGACCGGGACGCCGCGATGGCGCGGCTCACCGGGGCGGGCATCGGCAACGCGGTCTACTACCCGACCCCGATCCACCGCCTCAAGCCCTACTGGGAGCCCGATCAGAAGGCGGGCCGCAGCTGGGATCTGCCGGAGACCGAGAAGGCCGCCGCCGAGGTCGTGTCCCTGCCCGTCCACCCCTCGCTCACCGAGGGCGACCTGGAGCGCGTCGTCACCGCCGTGAACGCCCTGGGGGAGAACCCGTGACCGCCGCACTGAAGGCCGGGCTCATCGGCCTTGGTTCCATGGGCCGCCACCACGCCCGGGTGCTCATGGCCCTGGAGGGCGTCGACCTGGTCGGCGTCGTCGACCCGCTGGGCGACAAGAACGGCTGGGCCCAGGGCGCCCCCGTGCTGAAGGACGTCGAGGAGCTGCTGGACCTGGGCATCGACTACGCCGTCGTCGCCTGCCCGACCGGACTGCACGAGGAGATCGGGCTGCGGCTGGCCGACGCGGGCGTCTGCGTGCTGATCGAGAAGCCGCTCGCCGACTCCGTCGAGGGCGCCCTGCGTCTCGTGCACGCCTTCGAGTCGCGGAACCTCGTCGCGGGCGTGGGGCACATCGAACGCTGCAACCCCGCCCTGCGCTCGCTGCGGGACCGGCTGCGGGAGGGCGAACTCGGCGATCTGTACCAGATCGTGACCCGCCGTCAGGGCCCCTTCCCGCACCGCATCGCCGACGTCGGCGTGGTCAAGGACCTGGCCACCCACGACATCGACCTGACCGCGTGGATGACCGGCCGGAGCTATGTGTCGATCGCGGCGCACACCGTGTCGAAGTCCGGCCGCCCCTACGAGGACATGGTCAGCGCGGTGGGCCGGCTCTCCGACGGGACCATGGTCAACCACCTGGTCAACTGGCTGAGCCCGCTCAAGGAACGGTTCACCTCCGTCACCGGCGAGCGCGGCTGCCTCATCGCCGACACGCTGACGGCCGACCTGACGTTCTACTCGAACGCCTCCGTCGCCACCGAGTGGGAGGCCCTGCGCGCGTTCCGCGGGGTCTCCGAGGGCGACATGATCCGCTACGCCATCCCCAAGCGCGAGCCGCTGCTCGTCGAACACGAACTCTTCCGGGACGCCGTGCAGGGCCTCTCCGCCGACATCTGCACCCTGCGGCAGGGGCTGCGCACCGTGGAGGTGGCCGCCTCCCTGCTCGACTCGGCCAGGACCGGCCGCACCGTCGTCTTCGAGCGGGAGGAAACGATCCCACGTGGTGTTTGACCCTCAGTCCCCGGCCCCCGCGCCGGCCCCCGCCCCGGTTCCCGCCTCCGCCGGCCGGTCGCGCGGGAAGATCGTCATGCTGGTCGACAACGCCGTGAAGGGCGACTCCCGGGTCCAGAAGGAGGCCCGGTCCGCCGCCGCGGCCGGCTGGGACGTCGTCCTCCTCGGCAAGTCGCCGAACAAGAAGGCGCAGAACTGGCAGCTGGGGGAGGCCCGGGTCCGGCTGCTGCCCGTCGCGACACCGCTGCACCGCCGCCGGCACGAATACCGCCGGGCGGTCCTCCGCGCGCCGCTCGCCTACCCTCCGGGCCCGCTGGCCGAATACCGCAAGCAGCGGATGAAGGCGTGGCGGGCCGAACTGAACCTGCGGGTCATCGAGGCGGGGCGCAACGGCTCCGGGGCCGCCGCGACACGCCTGCTGCCGGCCCGGGTGCTCTCCCGGGGCATGGGCCGCTGGGTCCGGCTGCGCGCCCGGCACACCGCCGCGCTGGAGCGGCGCCGCAAGGACATGGACACCCCGCTCGACCGCTTCACCACCGCCTTCTGGGTGCGGGCGATGGGCGAACGGGCCTGGCGGCGGCTCGACCCCGGGCTGTGGGACCTGGAGCTGGCCTACGGGAAGGTCATCGACGCCCTGGAACCCGACCTGATCCACGCGAACGACTTCCGGATGCTCGGGGTCGGCGCGCGGGCCAAGCTGCGGGCCGAGGCCAAGGGGCGCACCGTCCGGCTCGTCTGGGACGCGCACGAGTTCCTGCCCGGCATCAAGCCCTGGAGCCCGCACCCGCGCTGGCACATCGCCCAGTGCGCGCACGAGCGGGAGCACGCCAAATACGCCGACGCCGTCACGACCGTCTCGGCCTCCCTCGCCGAGATGCTGGCCGAGCACCACGGGCTGAAGGACCTCCCGGAGGTCGTGCTCAACGCCCCCGACACGGTGATCCCCGCCGACCGGGCCGCCGAGCCGGTGCCCGACCTGCGGGCCCTGTGCGGCATCGGACCGGAGGTGCCGCTCGCCGTCTACAGCGGTTCGGCGGCCCCGCAGCGGGGGCTGGACATCATGGTCGAGGCGCTGCCCCGGCTGCCCGGATCCCATGTGGCGTACATCGTCCCCCGCGCCAACTCGCCCTACATGCAGTCGCTCAAGGCCCGGGCGACGGTGCTCGGCGTCCGCGACCGGGTGCACATCCTGCCGTACGTCCCGCACGACCAGGTGGTCCGCCATCTGGCCGCCGCCGACGTCGGGGTCATTCCGATCCACCACTGGCCGAACCACGAGATCGCCCTGATCACCAAGTTCTTCGAGTACTCGCACGCCGGGCTGCCGCTGGTCGTCAGCGATGTCCGGACGATGGGGGAGACGGTCGCCGCCACCGGCCAGGGCGAGGTGTTCACAGCCGAGGACGTCGAGGACTACGTACGCGCGGTGACGGCGGTCCTCGCCGACCCCGGGCGCTACCGCGACGCCTACACACGGGGCGACCTGCTCGGGGAGTGGACCTGGGAGGCGCAGGCGGCCGTCCTGGACCGCGTGTACGCCCGGCTCGTCGAAGGCCCCCCGGCCCCCGCCGCGCGACGGATGACCCGGGTCGCTCCGTGACCGGACCGGCCGACGCCACCGGGGCCCGACGACCGCCCGATGTCACCGTGATCGTGGCCGTCTACAACACGATGCCCTACCTCACGGAGTGCCTGAACTCCCTGATGGCCCAGAGCATCGGGCCGGACCGGCTGGAGGTCATCGCGGTCGACGACGGCTCGACGGACGGCAGCGGGCCGGAACTCGACCGGTTCGCCGCGACGTACCCGGACACGGTCACGGTGCTGCACCAGGCCAACTCCGGCGGCCCCGCCGCGCCCAGCAACCGCGGCCTGGAGCGGGCGACCGGCCGGTTCGTCTTCTTCGTCGGCTCCGACGACCGGCTGGGGCCGGAGGCCCTGGAGCGGCTGGTGGCGTACGCCGACGAGCACGGGTCGGACATCGTCGTCGGCCGGGCGGTCGGGGTCAACGGGCGGTACGTCCACCAGAAGCTGTACGAGCGCAACGCCCCCGACATCAGCCTCTACGACTCGCCCCTGCCGTTCACGCTGGCCAACACCAAGCTCTTCCGGCGCTCGCTGGTCGAGGAACACGGCCTGCGCTTCCCCGAGGACCTGCCGGTCGGCAGCGACCAGCCCTTCACCATCGAGGCCTGCGTCCGGGCCCGCCGGATCTCCGTGCTCGCCGACTACATCTGCTACTACGCGGTCAAGCGGGGCGACGCGAGCAACATCACCTACCGGGCCGACCACCTCTCCCGGCTGCGGTGCACCGCCCGCATCATGGCGCACGCCGCCGGGCTCGTGGAGCCGGGCCCCCGGCGGGACGCCCTCCTGTCCCGGCACTTCACCTGGGAGCTCTCCAAGCTCCTGCTGGCCGACTTCCCCGATCTGCCCGCGGTGACCCGGAAGAGCCTGTGCGAGGGGATCGCGGAGCTGCTGGACGCCTATTACACGGACGCCCTGCGCGACGGTACGGGGGTGCGCAGGCGGGTCCGGTTCGGGCTGGCCCGCCAGGGGGCCGTGGAAGCGCTGAGCCGGGCCATCGCGGAGGAGACCCGGCAGGGCGCCCCGCCCTTCCTGCTGGAGGGCGACCGGGCCTTCGCCGTCTACCCGGGGTTCCGGGACCCCGCCGTCGGGCTGGACGACCGCTACTACGAGGTGCTCGGCGAATCCGTCGCGGGCCGGCTCGCGACGGGCACCGCGTTCGACTCGGCCGACTGGGACCAGCACGGCGAGGACCTCGGGGTCACCGTCCGGCTGCGCCTCGCCGTCACCGGCGACACCTCCTCCGTGACGGTCGCCCTGGCCCAGGGCGCCATGCCGCAGAGCGCCGACCGGCCCGGCGCCCGCAGGCTGCCGCCGACGCAGCCGCGCCCCGCGTCGCCCGGCGACGTCACCGCGACGGAGGCGGCGGCGGCCGGGACCGGCACTCGCGTCGTGGCCCGCCTCCCGGTGCCCGCGGCCAAGGCCAAGAAGGGCGTCCGGGTCTACCTCGACGTCGCGGGGCGGACCTACGAGATCCCGGTGCGGACCGAGGGGCGCCCCATGCCGCTGGCCCGCCGGTGGGGCGAGGCCGAACCCCACCGGGTCGCGGCCTGGCCCAACACCAAGGGCCGGCTCGTGATCACGACGGGACCGCTGCGGGAGCGCGGGGGCTGGGGGACACGGCTGTGGAGAGCGTTGGGATCGCTGGGATCACTGGGATCCGAGAGGAAGCGGAGCGGATGAATATCTGTGTGGTCGCCCTGGGCAAGATCGGGCTCCCGCTCGCCGTGCAGTTCGCCGCCAAGGGCCACACGGTGACCGGCGCGGACACCGACGAGCGGGTCGTCGCCCTCGTGAACGCGGCCACCGAGTCCTTCCCCGGCGAGGAAGGGCTCGGCGAGCGGCTGCGGGATGCGGTCGGGTCGGGGCGGCTCTCCGCCACCACCGACACCACGGCCGCCGTCGCCGCGTCCGACGCCGTCGTGATCGTCGTCCCGCTGTTCGTGGACGCCGAGGGCGTCCCCGACTTCGGCTGGATGGACGCCGCCACCAAAGCCGTCGCCGCCGGGCTGCGGCCCGGCACCCTGGTCAGCTACGAGACCACCCTGCCCGTGGGCACCACCCGCGGCCGCTGGGCGCCGATGCTGGCCGAGGGCTCCGGGCTCCGCGCCGGCGCGGACTTCCCCCTGGTCTTCTCGCCGGAGCGGGTGTTCACCGGCCGGGTCTTCGCCGATCTGCGCCGCTACCCCAAGCTGGTCGGCGGCATCGACGAGGAGTCCGGCCGGCGCGGCGCCGCCTTCTACGCGTCCGTGCTCGACTTCGACGACCGCGACGACCTGCCCCGCCCCAACGGCGTCTGGGACCTGGGCTCGGCGGAGGCCTCCGAGCTGGCGAAGCTCGCCGAGACGACCTACCGGGACGTCAACATCGCCCTGGCCAACCAGTTCGCCCGCTTCGCCGACCGCAACGACATCGACGTCGAGCAGGTCATCGAGGCGTGCAACAGCCAGCCCTACAGCCACATCCACCGGCCGGGCATCGCCGTCGGCGGACACTGCATCCCGGTCTACCCGCGGATGTACCTGTGGAACGACCCGGAGGCGACGGTGGTCCGCGCCGCCCGGGAGGCCAACGCCGCGATGCCCGCGTACGCCGTCGACCTGCTGGCGGCCGCCTACGGCGACCTGAACGGCGTCGGGGTGCTGGTCCTGGGCGCCGCCTACCGGGGCGGCGTCAAGGAGACCGCGTTCTCGGGCGTCTTCGGTGTGGTCGAGGCGCTGCGCGAGCGCGGTGCGGTGCCGTTCGTTTCGGACCCGCTGTACGGCCCCGACGAGCTGCGGGCCCAGGGGCTGGTCCCGCACGAGGGCCAGACCGTCACCGCCGCGATCGTCCAGGCCGACCACCCCGAGTACCGCGAGCTGTCCGCCGACGCCCTGCCGGACGTACGCGTCCTGGTCGACGGACGCCGGACGACCGACCCGGCCCGCTGGCCGGGGGTGCGGCGGATCGTCATCGGCGGGTGAGCCGGCGGCGGCCGGTCCTCACCCCTCGTGCTCGTCGTACTCCGTGAGCACCCCGTCCGCCTCCGTGTAGCGGGCCCCGGTCGCCGGGCACTCCCACCGGCCGGGGCCCGGGGCGTCCTCCCGGGCGACCAGCCGTACGCCGGACCGTCCGACCCAGCCGATCCGGCGGGCCGGCACCCCCGCCACCAGCGCGAAGTCCGGGACGTCCCGGGTCACGACGGCCCCGGCCGCGACCATCGCCCACCGGCCGATCCGCAGCGGGGCGACACAGACCGCCCGGGCCCCGAGCGACGCGCCCTCCGCGACCGTGACCCCCACCGGCTCCCAGTCGCCGCCGCGCCGCTGCCGGCCGTCGGGATCGACCGACCGCGGGTTGTGGTCGTTGGTGAGCACCACCGCAGGGCCCACGAAGACCCCGTCCGCCAGCTCGGCCGGCTCGTAGACGAGGGCGAAGTTCTGGAGCTTCACGTTGTCGCCGATCCGTACGCCGGCGCCGACGTAGGCCCCCCGGCCGACCACGCAGTGCTCGCCGAGCCGTGCCCCCTCACGGATCTGGGCCAGCTCCCAGACGCTGCTGCCGGCTCCGACGACGGCACTCTCGTCGACCTGGGCGGTCGGCTGCACTCGGTAGTCCACGTTCGACGCCTTCCGGAGAGGGTTCTCCGCGAAACCCTACGGTTTGACCCCCACACCCCGGCCCCGTAACCTTGTCCCTCGGTGTGTTTCCTTAACGCGCCTACCCCTGAGCACATCCCTCCCGGTAACGGTCGGTGTTCGCGCCGTCCGCCAGGAGAGGCCGCTCATCCTTCCGGATCGACACGGGCCCCGGCCCGTGCGGGCGGCTGGCATCAGGGGTTCCGTTCCGAGCGAGAGAGAGATCCGCGTGTACGCCATCGTGCGCAGCGGTGGTCGCCAGCACAAGGTTGCTGTCGGCGACATCGTTGAGGTTGACAAGATTTCCACTGCCAAGGTTGGCGACACGGTCGAGCTCTCGACCCTGCTCGTTGTCGACGGTGACTCGGTCACCAGCGACCCGTGGGTGCTGGACGGCATCAAGGTCACGGCCGAGATCGTGGACCACCACAAGGGCGCGAAGATCGACATCCTTCGCTACAAGAACAAGACCGGCTACCGCCGCCGCCAGGGTCACCGCCAGCAGTACACGGCGATCAAGGTCACCGGTATCCCCACGGCTGCGAAGTAAGGGACTGAGAACACATGGCACACAAGAAGGGCGCATCGTCCACTCGGAACGGGCGCGATTCCAATGCTCAGCGGCTCGGCGTGAAGCGCTTCGGCGGTCAGGCCGTCAACGCCGGTGAGATCCTGGTCCGCCAGCGCGGCACCCACTTCCACCCCGGCGCGGGCGTCGGCCGTGGCGGCGACGACACGCTGTTCGCGCTGACCGCCGGTGCGGTGGAGTTCGGCACGCACCGCGGCCGCAAGGTCGTGAACATCGTTCCGCTCGCCGTCTGAGTCTCTCGACGCGCGCAGAACGGCACACAGCACCTTCCGAGGGCGGATCTCAGCTTTCCCGGCGAACAACGGGGAAGCGGGTCCGCCCTCGGCGTGTTACGACAGAGACAATTCCGCTTTTTCCGCTGTACCTGCACCTGTTATCTGGAGGCACCCACCATGACCACCTTCGTGGACCGCGTCGAGCTGCATGCCGCCGCGGGTAACGGAGGCCACGGCTGCGCCTCCGTACACCGTGAGAAGTTCAAGCCGCTGGGCGGCCCCGACGGGGGCAACGGCGGACGCGGCGGCGACGTGATCCTCGTCGTCGAGCAGTCCGTGACCACGCTGCTCGACTACCACCACCACCCCCACCGCAAGGCCACCAACGGCCAGCCCGGCGCCGGCGACAACCGCTCCGGCAAGGACGGCCAGGACCTGGTCCTGCCCGTCCCCGACGGCACCGTCGTCCTCGACAAGGCCGGGAACGTCCTCGCCGACCTCATCGGCCAGGGCACCACCTTCGTGGCCGGTCAGGGCGGCCGTGGCGGCCTCGGCAACGCCGCGCTGGCCTCCGCCCGCCGCAAGGCCCCCGGCTTCGCGCTGCTCGGCGAGCCGGGCGAGAGCCGGGACATCGTCCTGGAGCTCAAGACCGTCGCCGACGTGGCCCTCGTCGGCTACCCCAGCGCGGGCAAGTCCTCGCTGATCTCGGTGCTCTCCGCGGCCAAGCCGAAGATCGCGGACTACCCGTTCACCACCCTCGTACCGAACCTGGGCGTCGTCACCGCCGGTTCGACCGTCTACACCATCGCCGACGTCCCCGGGCTCATCCCCGGCGCCAGCCAGGGCAAGGGCCTCGGCCTGGAGTTCCTGCGGCACGTCGAGCGCTGCTCGGTGCTCGTGCACGTCCTGGACACCGCCACCCTGGAGTCCGACCGCGACCCCGTCTCCGACCTCGACATCATCGAGGAGGAGCTGCGCCAGTACGGCGGTCTGGAGGACCGGCCCCGCATCGTCGCCCTCAACAAGGTCGACATCCCCGACGGCCAGGACCTCGCCGACATGATCCGCCCCGACCTGGAGGCCCGCGGCTACCGCGTCTTCGAGGTCTCCGCGATCGCCCACAAGGGCCTCAACGAACTGAGCTACGCGCTCGCCGGGATCATCGCCGAGGCGCGCGCCACCAAGCCGAAGGAGGAGGCGACCCGCATCGTCATCCGCCCCAAGGCCGTCGACGACGCGGGCTTCACGGTCACCGCCGAGGGCGAGGACCTCTACCGGGTGCGCGGCGAGAAGCCCGAGCGCTGGGTGCGCCAGACCGACTTCAACAACGACGAGGCCGTCGGCTACCTCGCCGACCGGCTCAACCGCCTCGGCGTCGAGGACGAACTGGTCAAGGCGGGCGCCCGGGCCGGTGACGGTGTCGCGATCGGCCCCGAGGACAACGCGGTCGTCTTCGACTGGGAGCCGACCATGCAGGCCGGTGCGGAGATGCTCGGCCGCCGCGGCGAGGACCACCGCATGGAGGCCCCGCGCCCCGCCGCGCAGCGCCGCAAGGACCGCGAGGCCGAACGCGACGACGCGCAGAAGGAATACGACGAGTTCGACCCCTTCTAGGGCGCGCCCCCGGCCCGCCTCCCCGGCAAACGGCCCGTCTTCCCGGAGGCGGGCCGTCCGGCGGCCCCGGGCCACCTCCGGTCGTTCTCGCCGGTCACACCGGGTGCACGTGCTGCTCATGTGCCGATTACGCAACACATCTGTGGGGTCGGTCACCCCGCGCAACACCCCCGGAGCGCCCAACCTCCCTGGCCAGAGGGTGAACTGAGGGCATCCGCAGGGCGAGTGACGGGCGACGTCCACCTTGCGAGACGGTCACGGAGAGTGCGACCATCACACTGTTCCCCCTGTCATAGCAAGGTAGGTCGTCTGTGTCTGTGCCGCATGAAGCCAAGCCCCGGACCACAGCGGTCGTGCTCGCCGGTGGGACCGGCCAGCGCGTCGGCCTGTCGATCCCCAAGCAGTTGCTGAAGATCGCCGGCAAGGCCGTCATCGAGCACACGCTGACCATCTTCGAGAACGCCGAGGGCATCGACGACGTCATCGTGCTGATGGCGCCCGGTTTCGTCCCCGACGTCGAGAAGATCGTCGCGAAGGCCGGACTGGCCAAGGTCACTCGGATCATCGAGGGCGGCAACACCCGCAACGAGACCACCGAGCGCGCCATCGCGGCCCTCGGCGAGGGCCTGGCCGAGGGCGAGGACCGCAACGTCCTCTTCCATGACGCGGTCCGCCCCCTGCTGTCACAGCGTGTGATCAAGGACTGTGTCGACGCGCTGGAGCGCTACCAGGCCGTCGACGTCGCCATCCCGTCCGCGGACACGATCATCGTGACCCGTACGCACGGTGAGGACGGCGAGTTCATCACCGACGTGCCCGACCGCTCCCGGCTGCGCCGCGGCCAGACGCCGCAGGCCTTCAAGCTCTCCACGATCCGCAAGGCCTACGAGGTCGCGGCGGGCGACCCCAACTTCCAGGCCACCGACGACTGTTCGGTGGTCCTCAAGTACCTCCCCGACGTGCCGATCTACGTGGTCGCGGGCGACGAGTACAACATGAAGGTCACCCAGCCGGTCGATGTCTTCATCACCGACAAGCTCTTCCAGCTGGCCTCCACCGCCGCCCCCCGCCAGGCCGACGAGACCGCCTACCGCGAGCTGCTCACGGGCAAGACCCTCGTCGTCTTCGGCGGTTCGTACGGCATCGGCGCCGACATCGCGGCCCTCGCCGAGAGCTACGGCGCGAAGGTCTACGCGCTGGGCCGCTCCACCACTGGGACCCACGTGGAGAACCCGGAGCACGTGGACGACGCGCTCTCCAAGGCGTACGCCGAGACCGGCCGGGTCGACTACGTCATCAACACCGCGGGCGTGCTGCGGATCGGCAAGCTGGCCGAGACCGACAACACGACCATCCAGGAAGCGCTGAACGTCAACTACCTGGCCCCCGTGCAGATCGCCCGCGCCTCGTACAAGTACCTGGCGGAGACCCAGGGCCAGCTGCTGCTCTACACCTCCAGCAGCTACACCCGGGGCCGCGCCGAGTACAGCCTGTACTCCTCCACCAAGGCCGCCATGGTCAACCTCACCCAGGCGCTCGCCGACGAGTGGGCGGGCGAGGGCATCCGGGTCAACTGTGTGAACCCGGAGCGCACCGCGACCCCGATGCGGACCAAGGCGTTCGGCCAGGAGCCCGAGGGCTCGCTGCTCTCCTCGGAGGCCGTCGCGCGCACCTCGCTGGACGTCCTGCTCTCCGAGCTGACCGGCCACGTCATCGACGTACGGCAGCAGGACCCGACGGCCGGCGCCGCCGAGTCCTCCGGCTTCGAGCAGGCCCTGGCCTCGGTGCTGGACCGTCAGTCAGATGTGTAATAATTCTTGACAAATGAGCTTTTCGGGCCTCTGTGATCACCTTTCCGTGAGCACAGAGGCCCGACTGCGTGAGAACGCATCCTTTTATTTCCCGCTATAGGTGAATTAACCGGCACCCCTCTCTGGAGCAGGTTCTTCGTGATTTCGACAGCCATTCGCCTGGCCCGTGTGGGCAACAGGTCTGAGCTGGCGGCAGCGTTGCTGATGGGGTTGGGCTACCCCTGTGTCATGCTCGCCGCGCTTCTCCCCAACATCTGGTTCTTCGTGGCGGCCGCGGCCGTCACGTATATCGCGGACTGGTATCTGCACCAGCGGGGGAGTTACCTGATCAACCGGCTCGGCAAAGTGCGCGCCGGCCTGTCGATCCGCTTTCTGCTCCGCCAGTTGATGGTGATCCTGCTTCTCGCGCGACTGGATCTCGCGGAAGAGCCGCTGTTCTACGCGGCGGTCGCCGGATTCCTGCTCTTCTACGCGCTCCAGGCTCCGCACGGGGCGCTCACCACGCTGATCCGGCTGCGCCGCACGATGCCGGTCGTCACGCGCAACGTCGACCTGAGCACCGTCCGCATCCCCGACGCCCCGCCCCAGCTGCTGATGCGCCGGTCCGCCGAGAAGATGCTCCACCTGGACATCCCTGCGGTCGTCGGTGTGCTGATCGCGGCCGGTACGGGCGTGGACGGGATCGGCTACGGGGGCGCCGCCCTCACGCTGCTGCTGGCGCTGCTCTACCTGATCGGGCTCGCCCCCTTCGCGCGGCGCAGCCGGCTCGTCCCCCCGGCGCCCGCGGTGCTCGCCGCCGTGGACACCTGGCTCCGCGCGTACCAGCCGACCGTGGTGCTCTACTTCTCCGGCTCCAACGAGTCCGCCTACCAGGGCAACATGTGGCTGGAGACCATGAGCCGGATCGAGGGGCGGCCGCTGATCATCATGCGGGAGCGCGGTCTCGTCCCGCAGCTCGCCGAGACCTCGGTCCCGGTGATCTGCGTCCCGGCGGGGACCCACCTGATGAACATGGACCTCTCCACGGTCCGGGTCTGCCTCTACCCGGCGAACGTCGGCAAGAACATCCACATCCTGCGCGTCCCGACCATGAAGCACGTCTTCATCGGCCACGGCGACAGCGACAAGCTCGCCAGCGTGAACCCGTACTCCAAGGTCTACGACGAGGTGTGGACGGCGGGCCGGGCCGGCCGCGACCGGTACGCGCTGGCCGATGTGGGGGTCCGCGACGAGGACATCGTCGAGGTCGGGCGCCCGCAGCTGGAGCCCATCCAGAGCTGGACGGGCTCCCTCCGCAACCCCATCGCCACCGTCCTCTACGCCCCCACCTGGGAGGGCTGGGACGACAACCCCGGCAACACGTCGCTGCTGCTGGCCGGCGAGAACATCGTGCGCCGGCTGCTCGCCGCCGACCCGCCGGTCCGGGTCATCTACAAGCCGCACCCCTTCACCGGCATCCGCAGCGCGCAGGCCAAGGCCGTCAACGCCAGGATCATCGCCATGCTGGAGGCCGCCGCCACCCGGCGCGCCGCCGAGCCGCGCTGGGCCGCCGAGGCCTCGGAAGCCGCGGCCGGACAGCGCGAGGCCCGGGCCGAGCTCGCGCGCATCGAGGCCCGGCTGGCGGAGCTGGAGTCGTCGGGCCGCTCCGGCGGGGACGCGGCCGAGCTGTCGCGGGTCTCGCTCGCCGACCCCGCGCGGGAGGCCGAGACGACGGCCCTGCGGTCCGCGTGGAACGACGCCTACTGGCGGTCCTTCGGCTGGTGGGAGCACCGTACGGTCACCGGGCCGCAGCCCCGGCTGTACGACTGCTTCAACGAGGCCGACGCGATGGTCTCGGACATCTCCAGCGTGGTGTCCGACTTCATCGCGAGCGGCAAGCCCTACGCCGTGACCGACTCCGCCGCCCTGGGCGTGGAGGAGTTCAGGAGGCAGAACACCGCGGTGCGGGCCGCCGTCATCCTCTCCAACGGCGCAGGCGAGCTCGACGAGCTGCTGGCGGCCGTGGCGGATCCCGCGGCGGACACCCTGGCCGAGGCGCGCCACGAGCTGAAGAGCTATCTGCTGGGCCCGGACGAGCCGACGTCCATGGAGCAGTTCAACGCGGCGCTGCATGCTCTCGCGGCCAAGGCCGAGGCGCGCAACGCGGGCGTCGCCCAGCGCGCCTCCGGTCAGCCGGTGGTGTCGGCCGGGCCCGACCCGGAGGACTCCTCCAGCGGTTCCGGCAACGGCGAGCAGGAGCTGTCCGACGAGGCGGCGGCCGCGGCGGACCCGGACGCGGTCGGCGCGTCCGACCGGAAGCCGGCCACCGGCGAGGAGGCCTCCCGCCTGGGCTGACCGGCCGGTGGCCGGAGATCACCTGTCCGGAAACGAAGCAACCCCGATGACGACCCGTCCGTCTCTCCCCAGGGAGGGATGTACGGGTCGTCCGTCGTATTAATGCATAAAAAGTGCATAGTCGGGCAATCTTCCTTCTCCGGATCAATCGACAGGTGTAGATGGCCGACATGCCGCAGAAAAGTGATGAGCCCGATGTCAGTGTGATCATCGGGGTGTATGAAGCGATGCCCTACCTGGTCCGCTGCCTGGAGTCCGTGGAGGCGCAGACCATCGGCGCGGGACGGATGGAGATCGTCGCGGTCGACGACGGCTCCACGGACGGCAGCGGGGAGTATCTGAAGGAGTTCGCCGCCCGCACCGCCATCCCCATGAGAGTCGTCCACCAGGCGAACTCCGGCGGCCCGAGCGGCCCTCGTAACGTCGGTCTGGGCATGGCCCGCGGACGGTACGTCTTCTTCCTGGACGCCGACGACTACTTCGGCGAGGAGGCCCTGGAGCGGCTGGTCGCCATGGGGGACCGGGCCGGCACGGACGTCGTCCTCGGCAAGATCGTGGGCGTCAACCGGGGCGCGGCGAAGTCGATGTGGAAGGAGACGGTCGAGCGGGCCGACCTCTTCGACTCCAACATCAAGTTCACGCTCAGCGCCCAGAAGCTGTTCCGGCGCGACCTCCTCGTACGGCTCGGCATGTCCTTCGACGAGAAACTGCGGACCGGCGAGGACGCCCTGTTCACCATGGAGGCCTACCTCCGCGGCAACGGCGTCTCCGTGGTCGCCGACTACACCTGCTACTACCTGGTGGGCCGCGAGGACCGCAATCAGATGACGAAGAAGGGCGACTACACGCGCCGCTTCGACTCGGCCCGGGCGCTCATGGGGCTCATCGCCGACCTCGTGCCCGCCGGACCCCGGCGCGACGCGCTGATGGTGCGCCCCTTCGCCATCACCCTGCTGCCGCAGTTCGGCCCCGGACTGCTGAAGCAGAAGGAGGCCGTCCGCGCGCGGAAGATGGCGCTCGCCGCCCCGCTCGTGGAGTCCTACTGGACCCCCGGCCTCGCCCGCCGGGTCAAGGTGAACGAACGGCTCCGGCTGATGTACATCGCCGAGAACCGGCTCGACCTCCTGCTCGACCTCCTGCGCTTCATGAAGGCCGGCAAAGAGCCCGCAAAGGTCCACCGGGGGAATCCGCCCACGCTCCACCTGGCGTATCCGCACTTCGGGGAGCGCAAGCCGATCCCCGACTCCGCCTACGAGGTGACCGTGACGGAATGGGTCGGCGGCCACCGCGTCGACCCCTCACCGCCGAAGCCCTACGTCTCGTTCGCCCGCCGGGTCGTCCGCAAGGTCCGCCGGACCGCGCGCTCCGCCTTCCGCACACCCCGGGCGCACCGCGTCTGAGACCACTCCACACGGCCCTTGCCCCCGCCCCGGTGACGCACCGGACGCGGGGGCCGAGGCCGTGACCTTGTGATTGGCGTCACGCCGTACTGTTGGGCAACCATGAGACCGTTGTATCCGTCTCATTTACGCCCCGGTTCCCTGGGGTTCACCATCAGCATGTCCCCCCGGAAAGGCACTCTCCCGTGGCGCCCCTCGACGCGATCCCCGAAGAGCTCAGTCGGCTCATGAAGTACTTCCCCGAGACCCCGGTCGAGGATCGCCCCGCCTTCCATCGCGCGGCCGAGAGCTTCCTGTCCCAGGCCGCGCCCAAGCTGGTGCGCCAGTTCTCGCCGATGGCCCGCGTCAAGTGGCACCTGGCCGCCAGCGGCCGCGGGGACGAACTGCGCGAACTCCTCCATTACGAACGGGAGAACCCGGGCGCCTTCTCCGTACGGGGGCTGACACGCGCCCGCATCGAACTGCCGGGCGTGGAGAGCGACTCGCTGCCCCCCTCGGTGCGCAACTTCACCCGCAGCGAGCTGCCGGTGCACAGCAAGCTCCTGAAGCTCGCCTGGCGGGACGGCAAGCTCGTCGTGGGCGGCTACGCCTACATCCCCAACGCTCCCTCCGCGACGGGCAAGCGCTCTCTGCGCGTCGCCGCCCTGCGGCGCCTGGGCAGCCGGAGCACCCTGCCGCTGCGTCTGCGTACGGTCCGGGAGCCGCGCGCCACCGCCGCCGCCAAGGGAGCGCTGCACAACTACGACTGGTCGGGCTTCGAGCTGGCCATCGACCCGAGCCGGCTGCGGGTACAGGGCAAATGGCAGCCGGCCACCTGGCGGCTCGGCATCGGCATCCCCCGCCCCGGCGGCATGTCCATCGGCAGCGTCACCAAGAACAGCGCCGGCGCCGCCGGACACAGCCTGACCCGCTTCCTCGACGACGGCGTACGCCTCGTCGCGGGCTTCCACCGCAACCGCTTGAGAGTCACGGTCGACGTGGTGCCCGCCGAGGTCGTCGGCCACGAGTCCGACGGCGAGAACCTCACCGTCACGCTGCGGTCCCGCGTCACCGCCCCCGCGGGCAAGTACCCCACCGGGCTCCGGATCTCGCACGCCTCCAGCGACTTCGCCCACGAGCTGCCGCTCCAGCAGAACGGGACCGGCGCCGACGGCTGGCTCCGGCACACCGCCCGGCTGGCCTTCGCCGACATCCCCGTGGACCGGATCGTGCCCGGCCACTCCGTGAAGTACCACGTCGAGATCCTGTTCGCCGACGGAACCACCCGCCGGGCCACCATGGGCCAGAAGCTCGAAACCGGCGTGCACCCGCTGCCCGAGGGCCGGGAGTTCGCCGTGGTGACCGACGGCGTCGGCAACTTCACCCCGCAGATCCGCGTCAACATGCCGCTCGTCGACGAGGTCCGCTGGAGCGACGACGGCGAACTGGTGCTCAGCGGTGTGTACACCGGGTCCGCTGACGGGATGAAGATGGTCCTGCGCCACACCACCCGCCACGAGGACCGCCCACTGCCGGTCGAGTTCGCGGACGGACGCTTCACCGCCCGGCTCACCCCGGACCGCATGCCCTCCTACGATGGACCGCTCCCGCTCCGCCAGGGACGCTGGCTGCCCCGGCTCCGCGCCACCGACGAGTGGGACCACACCCGCGACATCCCGGTCCGCATCCGGCCCGACCTGGTCGACACCCTGCCGGTCGTCCACCGGGGAGCGAACCGCGTGTACCGGGTGGAACGCCTGGACTACGACCGGATCTTCGTCGACTCGGGCCCCGTCCTCGCCCCCGAGCTGCGCTCCGCCTACCACCAGCGCCAGATGAGCGAGGTGACCACCCCGGAGCTGCGCAAGCGGCCGCTGTGGAACGCCGTGCTCTACAACAGCTTCGGCGGCAAGCAGTTCTCCGACTCGCCCCGCGCGATCTACGAGGAGCTGGTGCGCCGGGACTCGGACCTGGAGCACATCGTCATGGTCCGGGACGACCAGGTCATCCTGCCGCCCGGCGTCCGGGGCGTGGAGTGGGGCAGCGCCGAGTGGTACGAGGCACTCGCCCGCAGCCGTTACGTCATCACCAACGGCGGCATCAAGGACTGGTTCGTCCGCCGCGAGGACCAGGTCGTCGTCCAGACCTGGCACGGCACCCCGCTCAAGCGCATCGGCGCCGACCTGCTGGGCACGCCGAAGGCGAACCTCGCCTACATCGCGAGCCTTCCCCAGCGCTCGCGCCAGTACAACCTCTTCATCACGCCCAACGGCTTCTCCACCCCGATCATGACCAACGCCTTCCGCCTCCAGTGCGAGGTCCTGGAGGCGGGCTACCCGCGCAACGACGTCTTCCACGCCCCCGACCGCGTCAAGCGCGCCGCGGCCGTACGCGAGAAGCTCGGCATCCCCGCGGACAAGAAGGTCATCCTGTACGCCCCCACCTGGCGCGACGACCAGCGCTACGGCGGACGCCGCTTCAAGCTGGACAACCGGATCGACGTCGAGGCCGCCCAGCGCGAGCTCGGCGAGGACCACGTGCTGCTCTACCGCAAGCACCACAAGGTCCTCGACTCCATCCCCGGCGCCGGACAGGGCTTCGTCTACGACGTCACGTACTACCCGGACATCGCCGACCTCTACCTGATCGCCGACGTGATGATCACGGACTACTCCTCGGTGCTGTTCGACTTCGCGCACTCCGGGCGTCCGATGCTCTTCTTCACGTACGACCTGGAGCACTACCGCGACACCCTGCGCGGCTTCTACTTCGACTTCACCTCCCGCGCCCCCGGCCCGCTGATCAAGACCTCCGAGGACCTGGTCTCCGCGATCCGGAACATCGACGCGGTCAGCGAGGAGTACAAGGAGAAGTACGCCCAGTTCCGGGTCGACTTCTGCGAGCCCTCCGACGGCCGCGCCGCCGCCCGGGTCGTCGACCGGATGCTCGCCGTCAACGACGAGCTGCGGGGCTGAGCCCACCGGCCGCCCCGGCCGCCCGCCCGCACCCCGCCCACGGGACGTCCCCGGCACCTCGCCGGACGTCCACCGGGCGGAACGGGCAGGCGGCGGAGGCGGCCGCTCGCGTACTGTGACGTGCCGGGGGCGGCACCGGCCGACAGGCTCCAGACGCCCCCATCGGACACCGGGGCGATCCAGAGCGAGGAAGCACGTGGCAGAGCAGAGGCCGTCGCACCGCGAGACGGCGGTGACCGGCGCCCGCAGAGTCGTCGTCAAGGTCGGCTCCTCCTCGCTCACCACGGCCTCCGGCGGCCTCGACGCCGACCGGGTCGACGCCCTCGTCGACGTCCTGGCCAAGGTCAGGGACGGCGGCGAACGCGAGGTCGTCCTCGTCTCCAGCGGAGCCATCGC
Source organism: Streptomyces sp. PTY087I2 (assembly GCF_001687325.1). Classification (GTDB taxonomy): domain Bacteria; phylum Actinomycetota; class Actinomycetes; order Streptomycetales; family Streptomycetaceae; genus Streptomyces. The sequence continues at coordinate 21,999 of NZ_LZRD01000015.1, forward strand.
CGCCGGACTCGCCCCCCTCGGCCTCGTCCGCCGGCCCAAGGACCTGGCCCGCCAGCAGGCCGCCGCCAGCGTCGGACAGGGCCTCCTCGTGGCCCGCTACACCGCTTCGTTCGCGCGTTACGGCGTCCGCGTCGGACAGGTGCTCCTCACCGCCGACGACACCAGCCGCCGCGGCCACTACCGCAACGCCTACAGCACCCTGGACAAGCTCCTGGAGATGGGCGCCGTCCCCGTCGTCAACGAGAACGACACCGTGGCCACCGACGAGATCCGCTTCGGCGACAACGACCGGCTCGCCGCCCTCGTCGCCCACCTCGTCCACGCCGACCTCCTCGTCCTGCTCTCCGACGTCGACGGCCTCTACGACGGACCGCCCGGCACCCCCGGCGCCTCCCGGATCGCCGAGGTCACCGGCCCCGGCGACCTCGCGGGCGTCACCATCGGCAGCGCGGGCAAGGCGGGCGTGGGCACCGGCGGCATGGTCACCAAGGTCGAGGCCGCCAACATCGCCACCGCCGCAGGCGTCCCCGTCGTCCTCACCTCCGCCAGCCGCGCCGCCGACGCCCTCGCGGGCCGCGACACCGGCACGTACTTCCACCGCACCGGCCGCCGCTCCGCCGACCGGCTCCTCTGGCTCGCCCACGCCTCCACCCCGCAGGGCGGGCTCACCCTCGACGACGGCGCCGTCCGGGCCGTCGTGGAACGGCGCACCTCGCTGCTGCCCGCCGGAATCTCCGCCGTCGAGGGCGAGTTCAGCGCCGGCGACCCGGTCGAACTCCGCGATCCCCACGGCACCCCGATCGCCCGCGGCCTCGTCAACTTCGACGCCAAGGAGATCCCCCAGCTGCTCGGCCGCTCCACCCGGGACCTCGCCCGTGAACTGGGCCCCGCCTACGAGCGCGAGGTCGTACACAGGGACGATCTGGTCATTCTCACGCCGCGCCTCACCCCCTGAAACGGCTGAAAGTCCGGCTCTTCGGCGGGGACCTTCACCAAAACCACCCCACGCCCGGCTGTGGACTGGTCCACTTTGTAGTGGGGAAACAGGGGACCGCACAGCAACACACCACAGGAGGCCGCCGGTGAGACGAGCGCGCCCGGGGGCGCCGCCCCGAGGCACGGCCAGCCGCGCCCTGACGAGTGTCGGAGCGGGGGCGGATTTCGACCGGAATCCCCTGCCGTCGGACACCGCCGAACGGGAGCCGGTCACGACGGCGAAGGAGGAGTCCCCGCAGTCGAGACTCTGGCACATCACCCTCAGCGTGTCGGGCGCCGAGACTCCGCTGGCGGAGGTCAGACGCGGCCTGGAACAGCTCGCGCACGACCACCCCTTCCTGCTGACCAGCCGCTACGCGGGCGACCACGCGGAGATCCGCTACTGGGAAGAGGCCCGCGACCTGCACGACGCGGCCGCCGTCGCGCTGCGGCTGTGGGGCGAGCACCGCTCCAGCGCCCGGCTCCCGCCCTGGGAGATCGTCGGCCTCGAAGTCATCGACCGCGAGACCTACCATCTGCGGGTCGCCGAGGGCTACGGGCCGCCGCCCGCCTCCCCCGTGGGCGTCCACCCCTACTGACGTCCCGCCCGGAGGTCCCGGGGGAGGCGTCCGGCCCGCGGTCGACCGTCTCGCATCACGGGATACGTGACGGATGCCCGCAGAGCGCGCATTACTCTGCGGGCATGACCACGCTCTCGCCCTACGACAACCTCTCCCCGGTCACGCAGGCCGCCTACCGGGCCCGCGCCGCCGCCGCCGACATCGCGCCCCTGCCGCGCGCGGCCAAGGACGACGCGCTGCTGGCCATCGCCGACGCCCTGGAAGTGCGGACCGCCGAGATCGTCGAGGCCAACGCGGAGGACGTCGAGCGCGCCCGCGAGGCCGGGACGAGCGAAGGCATCATCGACCGCCTCACCCTCACCCCGGACCGCATCCGCGCCATCGCCGCCGACGTACGGGACGTCGCGGCCCTCCCCGACCCGGTCGGCGAAGTGGTGCGCGGCTCGACCCTGCCCAACGGCATCGACCTCCGCCAGGTCCGGGTCCCCCTCGGCGTGGTCGGCATCATCTACGAGGCCCGGCCCAACGTCACCGTCGACGCCGCCGCCCTCTGCCTGAAGTCCGGCAACGCGGTCCTGCTGCGCGGCTCCTCCTCCGCCTACGCCTCCAACACCGCGCTCGTCCGCGTCCTGCGCGACGCCGTCGGCGGCTCCGGCCTCCCCGCCGACGCGGTGCAGCTCGTCCCCGGCGAGAGCCGTGACTCCGTGACGGAGCTGATGCGGGCCCGCGGCCTCGTCGACGTCCTCATCCCGCGCGGCGGCGCCTCGCTGATCCGCACGGTCGTCGAGCAGTCCACGGTCCCCGTCATCGAGACGGGCACCGGCAACTGCCACGTCTACGTCGATGCGCAGACCGACCTGGCCATGGCCGTCGACATCCTGGTCAACTCCAAGGCCCAGCGCCCCAGCGTCTGCAACGCGGCCGAGACCCTGCTCGTCCACAAGGACGTGGCGGACGACTTCCTGCCGCTCGCCCTGGACGCGCTGGCCGAGGCCGGGGTCACCGTCCACGGCGACGAACAGGTCCTGGAGCGCGCCGAGGGCTCCAAGGCCACCGTGGTCCCGGCGACGACGGAGGACTGGGAGACCGAATACCTCTCCTACGACATCGCCGCGGCGGTCGTCGACTCCCTGGACGCGGCGGTCGCCCACATCCGGCTCTGGTCCTCCGGCCACACCGAGGCGATCGTCACCACCTCGCAGGCCGCCGCCCGCCGGTTCACCCAATTGGTCGATTCGACCACGGTCGCCGTGAACGCCTCCACCCGCTTCACGGACGGCGGACAGTTCGGCTTCGGCGCCGAGATCGGCATCTCCACCCAGAAGCTGCACGCCCGAGGCCCGATGGGCCTGCCCGAGCTGACCTCGACGAAGTACATCGTCACGGGCGACGGCCACACCCGCTAGGGCGTGTCCGGTGGATCAGGACCGGACAGGCCGCGGCGTCTGGTGCGGTGCATCGCAAGGCGCTGGAACGTCCTCATCGCGGAGCGATTCGGGCGTTTCGGCAACGCGGCCAGGCGTCGCGGACCCGGTCAAGATCCACCGGACATGCCCTAGGCCTCGCCGGTCGGCCTCCTCCGCGGGGGAGGGGGCCGACCGCGTGTCCCCTCCGGATCGGTCCGGGGGAGTCCGCATCGATCCGGGGGAGTTTGCGGGGTCCCTGCCCAAAAGGTCCCGGCCCGGCTACGCTGAAACCGTGCCGGACGACGTGGGGGGCAAGCCGTTTCCTGACGGCTGGGAGCCCGACGACGACCGCGGGGGCGCGGACGAGGACTTCGCCTCCGTGGTGTTCGACGAGGACTTCGTCCGGTCGGCGCCCGTCCATGAACCCACCGCCGTGGAGCGCCTGCTCGCCGCCGCCGAGGCCCGTGCCGAGGCCGACGCCGCCCGCGCCCGCCGCACCCGCCGCACGGACGACGAATACGGCTACGGCGGCTCCCGGGGCTACCACGACCCCCAGGACCTCGACTACGACCCGGACGACCGCTTCGGGGACGACGGCGACGGCCCCGGGCCCTACGGCCGCCACGGCGGCTCCCTGCGCCCCTACCGCAACTCCGCCCGCTGGCACCGGCCGGTCGCCTGGCTGCTCGCCGTGGTGATGGGCGTCGGCATGGTCTCCCTCGCCTTCACCGCGGTCTACCGGGGCGCGTCGAACAACCGCCAGGACCAGGTGCCGCCGCCCGCCAGCAGCGGCGTCGACAAGCCCGGAGCCGCCCCGTCCGCCTCCGCGGACTACTCCCGCCCCGTGGCCTCCGCCGAGCCCCGGGTGCCCTGAGGCCGAGCCCGGGTGCCCTGAGGCGGGCGCCGAGCGGGCGGCCCCCGAGGGCTCCGGCTCCTCCCGTCACCCGTTCGCCGACGGCGGCCCCGGTCGCCTCCGCAGTTCCCGGCGGTCTCCGCGTTTACGCGGACGGCAATCGACCTACCCTGAAGATGTGACCCCTCGTTCCCAGGGGGGCTTCTCGCTGCCGCACGCCCCGCTCGGCCGAAGCAGACCGTTGCGCACCGAACCGACCGGTGTGGAGATCGGGAGAGAAGTCATGACAGGCCGCTCAGAACCGCCGGACGGCCCGCCCGAGAACTCCGCGGGCGGCGAGGACGAATACCGCTCGCTCGTCTTCGACGAATCGTTCATCCAGGCTGCCCGGATGCGGGAGTACTCGGCGCAGGAACGGATGGGCGACCACGCCCGCGCCGTCCGCACCCTGCCCGAGGAGCAGCCACCCGCCCGCGGCCCGGGCGGCTCCCGGGCCGCCATAGCCCTGGTCGTCCTCATCGCCCTGGCCTTCGCCGTGGCCGTCTACATCGGCTTCCGCAGTCCGTACCCCCAGCCGGCCCCCCGGCGCGCCGAACCCCTGCGGACCACCGTCATCCCCCTGGCCCCCCGGGGCGCCGTACCGGGCGGATCACCCGAGCAGCTGTACCGCACCGAACCGGTCTCCGGATTCCGCACCGGCGCGGAGGGCATCAACTTCCCCGCCGTGAAGCGCACCCAGAACTTCTCCGACAGCCAGATCACCGCCGCGCTCGCCACGGTCAAGGACTACCTGGTGGAGTCCTCCCTGAACCCCGACGTCCTCACCGGCTCCGTACGCCGGCCCGTCGAGCACCTCCTCGACCCGGACCAGCGCCCCCAGTTCGAACAGAGCCTGAGCGACCCGGCGGACGACGGGAGCCACGCCGCCACCGGCTGGCTGGTCCGCTTCGACCCGGAGCGGGTGGAGCTCGCGGACCCGCAGATCCGGGTCCAGGGCACCCTCCGCTACGAGGAGGAGGCGGCCGGCGTCCTCGGCGTCGTCTCGGACCACACCTTCACCTACGCCCTGCGCCCTGCGGACAAACCCCCGCGCGAGGGCGGCGCGTCCCTGTTCACCGTGCGGCGCGAGCTGCACTTCCGCTTCGACCGCGAGGACCTGCGGCTGCACCGCCTGGAGGTGCGCACCGCCCATGTCCAGGCCGGGCCGCAGTCCTGCTCGGCCGACGCGACCGGAATGCTCCGCCCCCTCCTGGCCGGGGAGAAGGCGGACACCCGCGGCCCCGCCGTCACCGACCCGTACGCCTCGGGCCCGCCCACGGCGGCCCTGTGCGGGACCCTGGCGGCCGTCAGCCCTTCGACGGCCCCGAGCTCCCCTCCTCCGGGTCCTGGGGCCGACCGGACGTCCCGCCCCCGCCCGTAGCGGAACCGCCGCCGGAGCCGCCGGTGAACTTGTCGCGCAGCTTGCCGCCCAGGTCTCCCGCGCCCCCGGCGATGTCACCGACCAGCTTCATCAGCGGGTCCTTGCTGGTGCGCACCGTGTCCGCGTAGTGCGACGCGGACTCCCGGAACGAGTCGGTCACCGAGGTGTCCTTGTCCTCGTCGCGCCGGGGGTAGTGGCCGTCCATGATCCGCTGGAACTCGCGGGTCTCCGACCACTTCTTCAGCTCAGCGGCCCGCACGGCGGTGAACGGGTGCGTCCGGGGCAGCACATTGAGGATCTTGAGGACGGAGTCGCGGAGGTCGCCGCTCTTCTCGTACTCGTCGGCCTGAGCCAGGAAGGCGTCCACATTCATCTCGTGGAGGTGGTTGCCGCCCGCGATCTTCATCAGACCGCGCATCGAGGCCTGGGTGTCCTGGCCCACCAGCAGCCCGGCCCGGTCCGCGGACAGCTCCGACTTGCGGAACCACTCGCGCAGCGCCGTCACGATCGCCATGATCGCCACATTGCCGAGCGGGATCCAGGCGACCTTCACGGCGAGGCTGGTCAGGAAGAGCAGTATCGTCCGGTACACCGAGTGACCGGAGAGCGCGTGGCCCACCTCGTGGCCCACCACCGCCCGCATCTCCTCCTCGTCGAGCAGCTCGACCAGGCCCGTGGTGACCACGATGATCGGCTCGTCCATCCCGATGCACATGGCGTTGGGCTGCGGGTCCTGCTTCACGTACATCGGCGGGACCTTCTCCAGGTCCAGGATGTAACACGCGTCGCGCAGCATGTCGTTGAGATGGGCGAACTGCGCGTCGCTCACCCGGACGGAATCGGAGAGGAAGAGCAGCCGCAGGCTCCGCTCCGGGAGCAGCCCGCTGAGCGCCTTGAACACGGTGTCGAACCCGGTCAGCTTGCGCAGGGCGACCAGGGCCGAGCGGTCGGCGGGGTGCTCATAGGCCCGGGAGGAGATCCCGGGGAATCGCCGGCGCTGCCTGCTCGGCACGTTCTCGTGACTGTTGTCGGTCATGGATGGCCCCCTGTTCGTACGAGACGTTGCTCGTCCCCCGGACACATGCCAGCGTATGCGCTGGCGCTACGGTGTGCGGGGGGCTGTGGATAACTTTGAGGAGCGCCCGAAATGCCGCACACCGCCGTACTGCTCGCCGCCGCGTCCCAGGAGCAGGGACCGGGCGCCACCCTCCGGATCGTGCTGCTCGTCTCGATCCTCGGAGCGGTGCTGCTCGCCTGGTTCCTGCTGCGTGGATACCGCAACGACGACAACAACGACTGAGTCGCCGTGAGCGTGCCCGAGGCTCCCGCATACGATGGCCCCGACGTCTTCCTTCCGACTCACGATCGATAGGTCCTGCCGAAGATGAGCCTCACGAGCACCACTCACCAGCTGGTCACTCTCGCCTCCGGCGGCGAGGGCGGCGGCAACCACGAAAGCCTCAATCCCTACTTCGTCGGCGCCGGGGCCTTCGTCGCGCTGATGCTCCTCCTGTTCATCACCATCAGCTTCAACCGCGACCGCTGAGCCGGGGGCGTACAGCTGTGCCAGTAGGCTCTGCACGCATGGGAGAGCAGGAAGTGCCTACCGGCCCCGGCAAGCGCCGTATCGGCGTGATGGGCGGGACATTCGACCCGATCCACCATGGACACCTGGTGGCGGCCAGTGAAGTGGCCGCCCAGTTCCATCTGGACGAGGTCGTCTTCGTCCCGACCGGGCAGCCGTGGCAGAAGAGCCACAAGAAGGTCTCCCCGGCCGAGGACCGTTATCTGATGACGGTCATCGCCACCGCGTCCAACCCGCAGTTCTCCGTCAGCCGCAGTGACATCGACCGTGGCGGACCGACGTACACCATCGATACGCTGCGGGACCTGCGTGAGGTCCACGGCGACGCGGACCTCTTCTTCATCACCGGCGCCGACGCGTTGTCCCAGATCCTCACCTGGCGCGACGCGGAGGAGCTGTTCTCGCTCTCCCACTTCATCGGTGTGACCCGCCCGGGTCACGTGCTCACGGACGACGGACTGCCCGAGGGCGGTGTCTCCCTCGTGGAGGTGCCCGCGCTGGCGATCTCGTCCACGGACTGCCGTGAGAGGGTCGCGCAGGGGGAGCCGGTCTGGTACCTGGTGCCGGACGGCGTGGTCCGCTACATCGACAAGCGCCAGCTGTACCGCGGCGAATGAGCCACGGAAAGGGGCACCGGTGAACGACCGACAGAACCCGTACGACCCGTACTACCAGGAGCCGCAGATCGTCGGCTACGACGCGTACGGGCAGCCGGTCTACCAGCAGCAGGGGCAGCAGCAGAGCTACCAGCCGTACGACCAGCAGGGCCAGGGCCACGACCCCTACGCCGCCCAGCAGGGCCAGGGCCACCAGACCCAGGACACGACCGGTTACGGCTACGGCTACGACGCGTACGGCAACCCCCAGCAGCAGGGCTACGACCCGTACGCCACCGGTCAGCAGGGTCAGCAGCAAGGCCACCAGCAGGGCCAGGCGCCGCAGGGCCAGGGCGGCGGCCAGGGGTACGGCTACGGCTCGTACACCGACTACGGCTACGCCACCGGGCAGCAGCCCGCCGCGGTCGACACCGGCGAGCACTGGAGCATCCCGCAGCAGGGCGCCGCCCCCGCACCGGAACAGGCCCCGCGGCAGAACCCCGTACAGCAGTCACCCGTACAGCACTCGCCGCAGGAGGCCGGGCCGGAGGCGGAGGCCGATGCCGGGCTTCCCGGGCAGCGCAAGCCCGCCCCCGACTACCGCACCGAGCAGTTCTCGTTCATCGAGGAGCCCGACGAGGACTCCGAAGACGTCATCGACTGGCTGAAGTTCACCGAGAGCCGCAGCGAGCGGCGCGAGGAGGCCCGGCGCAAGGGCCGCAACCGCATGGTCGCCCTGATAGTCGTCGCCGTTCTCGTCGTCGTCGGCGGGGCCGGCTATCTGTGGTCCGCCGACATGATTCCGGGCCTGTCCGGACCGGACGAGAAGAAGGCCGTCGCCGCCGGGGCCCAGCAGCGCGACATGATCGTGGTGCATCTGCACGACACAAAGAAGGGCGGCACCTCGACGGCGCTGCTCGTCGACAACGCCACCACCAAGCAGGGCACCACCGTCCTGCTGCCCAACTCCCTCGCCGTCGCGGGCGACGACGGGACCACCACCACGCTCGGCAAGTCCGTCGAGGACGACGGCAGGACCGGCACCCGGGAGTCGATCGACACCCTCCTGGGCACCCGGATCACCGGCACCTGGCGGCTGGACACCCCGTACCTGGAGAACCTCGTCGAGCTGGTCGGCAACATCGAGGTCGACACCGACACCGAGGTGCCCGCCGCGAAGAAGGGCGAATCGGCCCTGGTGAACAAGGGCGAGGCCCAGACCCTCAGCGGCCCGATGGCCGTCGCGTACGCCACCTACCGCGCGCAGGGCGAGCCCGAGGCCAAGCAGCTGGCCCGCTTCGGCGAGGTCATGCGGGCCACGCTGCGCAAGATCTCCGAGGACCCCAAGGCCGCCACCGTCACCATCGAGACGCTGCTCCAGGTGCTCGACCCGTCGCTGCCCGAGAAGGACCTCGGGGCCTCGCTCGCCAAGCTGGCCTCGCGGGCCAAGGTCGGCGACTACAAGACGGTCCTGCTGCCGGCCCAGGAGGACGGCACGCTCACCGAGGCGGACACCCGCGGCGTCGTCAAGGACATCCTCGGCGGCACGGTGAAGGCCCCCGAGGAGGGCGCTCCGCTCCGGGTCGCCGTCCGCAACGCCACCGGCAACCAGAACGCCGCGGAGGCCGCCCGGGTCCAGCTGGTCAACGGCGGTTACGCCTTCGTGGACAGCGGCAAGGCCGCGGCAGAGGCGTCGTCCGTCGTGCTCTACCGGTCCGCGGAGGACAAGGAGAAGGCCGTCGAGGTGGCCAAGACCCTGGGTCTTGCCGCGGGCGACGTGAAGAAGGGCGAGCCGGCCGCCAACGCCGACGTGTCCGCGGTCCTCGGCCAGGACTACAAGGTCCAGTAGCCCGCCCGGGGCCGCCGACCGGCGGCCCCGAGGCGGCGGCCGGCGGCGGCCCGCGGCCCCGGGCGGCGAAACGCAGTAAGGCGCTGTCGGCGGTCCGTGAGACCCTAGAGGTCGTATCCGACCGCCGACGAAAGCCTGCATGTGACCGCCACGGACCGCTCCATCGAGCTCATCAACGCCGCCGCCCAGGCGGCCGCCGACCGGCTCGCGCACGACATCATCGCCTACGACGTCAGCGATGTGCTGTCGATCACCGACGCCTTCCTGCTGGCCTCGGCCCCCAACGACCGCCAGGTCAAGTCGATCGTCGACGAGATCGAGGAGCGGCTCCAGAAGGAGCTCGGCGCCAAGCCGGTGCGCCGCGAGGGCGACCGCGACGCCCGCTGGATCCTCCTCGACTACGTCGACATCGTCATCCACGTCCAGCACAGCGAGGAGCGCGTCTTCTACGCGCTGGAGCGCCTGTGGAAGGACTGCCCGGAGATCGCCCTCCCCGAGGACGCGATCAAGACCCGCGGCAAGGCCGAGGAGCACGCACAGCTCAACGGCGGCACGGAAGGTGACCAGAGCTGAACGGCAGCAAGAGCGGCAAGGGCCGCAGAATCGTCCTCTGGCGGCACGGCCAGACGGCGTGGAACCTGGAGCGCCGCTTCCAGGGCTCCACGGACATCGAGCTGACCGAGGCCGGCGTCCAGCAGGCCCGCCGCGCCGCCCGGCTGCTCGCCTCGCTGAAGCCGGACGCCATCGTGGCCTCCGACCTCCGGCGGGCGGCGGCCACGGCCGCCGAGCTCTCCGCCGTCAGCGGCCTCACCGTCGCCCACGACGCGGCACTCCGTGAGACGTACGCGGGCGAGTGGCAGGGGCTGACGCACCAGGAGATCGTCGAGCGCCACGGCGAGCAGTACGCCGCCTGGAAGCGCGGCGAGCCCGTGCGCCGGGGCGGCGGCGAGCTGGAGACCGAGGTCGCCGACCGGGCGGCTCCGGTCGTTCTGGAGCACGCCGAGAAGCTTCCGGACGACGGCACGCTCGTCGTCGTCAGCCACGGCGGCACGATCAGGACGACGATCGGCCGGCTGCTGGGCCTGGAGGCGCACCACTGGGAGTCGCTCGGCGGGCTGTCCAACTGCTGCTGGTCCGTCCTCGGGGAGGGCGCGCGCGGCTGGCGCCTGCTGGAGCACAACGCCGGCACGCTCCCGGAGCCGGTGCTCGGCGACGACGACTAGGGCCTGCCGGGCGGCCGTTCGGCGGCCGTCGGGAGGCCGTTCGCGGGCCGTCCCCGGGCGGCCCCGGCCGGATTTCACTTTCCGGCCGGTCGCAGGCTAAAGTTCATCTTGTTCGCAGCGCGGAAACGCAGGGAAACACAGCGAACAGCGGGGCTATAGCTCAGTTGGTAGAGCGCCTGCATGGCATGCAGGAGGTCAGGAGTTCAATTCTCCTTAGCTCCACAATCAGGATCCCGTCCCCATCAGGGGGCGGGATCTTCTGCATGGAGGGGACGGAGGGCGCCGAGCGGGCTGCCCCTCTTGCGGGGCCATGGCAGAATCGGAACGCCGGAGGGGGCGACGTACCGATCGGGAGGGAGCGCGATGCCTGCGAGTCGCGAACACGTCCCCGACCAGCGCCTTGTCGCCGCCTCGCCCCCCGGCCCCGTAACGTCCGACGTTCGATCCCGTCTCGGCTGTCCGTCCTGCGGTTCGTCCCATGTCGCCCAGGTCCTGGGTGACAACGGAGGGGTCTCCTACGTGTGCACGGCCTGCGGCCACAGCTGGAGCTGACTGATGGGTGCACACAGGCGTAAATGCGACTGGTGCGGCAGCGGTACGCCCATCGTCAGGGACATGGACCCGGTCAACGCGGAGTACCAGTACTGGTGCGAGGAATGCGCACGGGCGCTGATCATAAAAGGCGACCCCATCGAGACCTACCGGGAACTGGAGGGGGAGCCGATCTACGGGCGGCTCCTGGAGGAGCACTGCACCCTGAAGCGCTTCTACTCCTTCGCGACCGCCTGATCCAGGACCGTACGGCTCGCGACCTGTAGCCGTCTGACCTGCGGCTGAGGGGCGAACGCCCTGGATGATTCGGGCGTATCGGTGCAGACCGGAAACGATTTGGTGAAGCACCGGGGGGACCGTGTAATGTTCTCGATGTCGCCAGGGAAACCGGGCGGCAAGCAGCAAGGGGCTATAGCTCAGTTGGTAGAGCGCCTGCATGGCATGCAGGAGGTCAGGAGTTCAATTCTCCTTAGCTCCACAGGATCGACAGAAGCGGGCCACCCGGATCGGGTGGCCCGCTTCTTCTGTTTCAGCCGCGCCCACTGCCCAATGCGCGCCGATGAGGGGCGGTCGGCAGGGCGGGACGCTGTTCGGCCGGCGGTTGCTCGATACGGAGCGCCAGGGCGGGGCAGCGCCGTACGGCCCGCTGGGCACGCCCGCGCAGATGCATCGGAACGGCGGCGTCCGCCACCGCCGGATAGCCGTCCGCGCCCAGCCGGATGAGCTCGGGGGCGATGTCCGCGCACAGGCCGTGGCCCTGGCAGAGCGTCCAGTCGACCGCGAGCTTCTCGCCGCTCGGAATCGACTCCTCCAGATCCTGGTAGCCCGGTGCGGGCAGCGGCAGCACCCCGACCGTCTCGCGGCCGCAGCCGCCGTCCAGAACGTGTGCGGCGAGGTCGTCCGTGAATGCCGACAGGGTCGAGAGCAGGAACCGGGCCGAGCCGTCCGGGTGTTTGCACGCCCCGCGGCCCTTCACGGCCTGCGTGACCTCGCGCAGGGCCTCCAGGGCGGCGGGCCCGCCGCCGTTCAGCACGTCGGAGAGCCCGCCCGCGGCGGCGGGGAGCCCCAGCTTGCACGGGCCGCACTGTCCGGCGGTCTCGGCGGCCAGCCAGTTGGCTATCCGGAGGGACTCGCCGAGCGGGCAGGTGTCCGGGCCGATCGGCAGGATGGCCCCCGCGCCGAGGGCGCCCCCCACGGTGGCCAGGGACTCGCGGGAGACCACGGCGTTGTGCGAGGAGACCGCGTCGATCCAGTTGCCGTGGTAGCCGCCGGTCAGCACGCCCTGGGGGAGCGGCGGGGCCCCGGCCAGCTCCAGGACGTACCGCAGCGGCACCCCGGTCGGCACCTCGACGACCATGGGCCTCGCCACGGCGCCCGAGACGGTGAGCAGGACGGTGCCAGGTTCGTTCGGCAGCCCGGTGTGCCCGTAGCGGCGGGGGCCGATCCGGGCGGCGACGGCGAGCTGGGCGTACGTCTCCGCGTTCGACAGCAGCGTCGGCGCGCCGCCCACCCCGGTCTCCGCCGCCCGCTCGCGCCGGCCCGGCGGCAGGGCGGGCCCGCCGTTCGCCGCCCGGATCACCGAGGACGCCTCGCCCGAGACCATGCGTTCCGGGGTGCGGATCACGCGGGCGCGCAGCTGCTGGCCGCGCCGGTCGGAGAGGCCGCGTTCGGCGAGGGCGGCCCGTACGGAGATCTCCGTGGAGTTGCGGGTGACGGCGACGACCAGGGTGCGCGCGCCGAGCGCCTCCGCGGCCAGCAGCGCACCGTCCAGGATCAGGTGCGGGGCGCGGTTGAGCAGGACGGTGTCCTTGCGGCAGGCGGGTTCGCCCTCGCTGCCGTTGATCACCACGACGGGCCGCACCCCGCGCCGGATGGACGCCTTCGCCACCGCTCGCAGCTTCTTGCCGAACGGGAAACCGGCGCCTCCCCTTCCGCGCAGAGAGATCGTTTCGGCCAGTTCGGCCAGCCGCTCACCGGTCATCGGCTCCAGCGGCCCGTGCACCTTGAGGTGCATGGCGAGGTCGAGCCGCTCCACCAGGTCGAAGCCGGTGGTCAGTTGCGGCAGTCCGACGACGCGGACCTCGGGCACATCGGGGAGGGGGACGTTCACTATCGGTCTCCTGCGGGTGCGTGCCAGGGTTCGCCGGCCGGGGGCGCGGTGAACGGCCCGGGCTCCGGTTCGGCCCGGGGCGCGGGGAAGGGTGAGGGTGAGGGCGAGGTGATGGGAGCGGATGCGGTGGTGTCGTACGCCGGGGTGTCGTACGCGGTCGGTGCGCCGGCGTACTCCGATGTCACGTACGTCGGTGCGCCGGCTTCGGGTGTGCCGGGTTCGGGTCCGCCGGATTCCGGTGCGGCGCGTTCCGGGGTGCCGTACCTCGGTGTGCCGTGCTCCGGTGTTTCGTAGGGGGACGTCGCGTACGCGTGCTCCTGCGTGCTGTACGCCGGTGGGTTCTGCCGGTCCGGACCGTGGTGCGCCTGCCCGGGCGGGGCGGGGGACGGTGAGGGCCAGCGGGGCTCCGGCGGGGCCGACGGGCCGCCGCCCAGCGAGACGGCGCGGTACCCGGCTGTTATGCCTGTCCCGGGCCCCGGCCCCGCCTTGCTCCGCCCCGGGTTCGACAGCCCCTCCGGCGGGCCGAAGGCGATGCGGTCGGCGCTGCGGGGCGGCGGCTCGTACAGCGGGGACTCGTTCGGACGGGACTCGTTCAGCGGGGGCTCGTACAGAGGGGATTCGTTGGGCGGCGACTCGTACAGAGGTGACCGGCCGCCGTACAGCGTTTCCGTCGGCGCTTCGTGCAGCGCGCCGGGGATCGCCGTGGGAGGGGGCGCGGTCGGGGGCATCGGCGCCGAGAGCGTGCGCGGGCGCACGGGCGTGCCCCGTACGTCCCGGTCCGGCTCGCTCCAGGCGGCCGGATCGGACCAGGGCTCCCCGGCGGACGAGGAGGACTCCCGCAGGACCGGATCGGGGGCGGCCGGGGGCCCCTGGCCCAGCAGTTCGGCGACCCGGTCGGCGATCCGCCGCTTCGTCGGGCGCGGCAGCAGCCGCAGGCACAGCGCCCCGGCGACTCCGGCGAGACAGAGCCCGTACATCACGACCACCCAGGTGGCAGGCGCACGCCCCGCGTACAGGCCGTGGATCAGCGCGGCGCACCACGCCGGATACGCCAGCGCGTGCACGGCGCGCCACCGGCCCGCGATCCCGCCCGTGTCCCGGGGCGACCCCAGCGACTGCCCGAGCCGGGCGGCCTTGGGGGAGGGCTGCGCGAAGGCGCTGCGCAGGGCTCCGGTCGCCGCCGTGACGACCATCAGCAGCCCGGCCAGCGAACCGAAACCGATCAGCCCCGACGCACCGGTCACGCCGAGGCTGAAGGGTATGAGGGCGCCGATCAGCGCCACATGCCCGAGGGCGACCTTCACGGTTCCGTGCAGCAGCAGGAAGCCGAGCGAGGCTATGGCGGTGGCCCGGTGGATGCCCTGGCAGACGATGCGCTGACGGGTGGAGAGGAACAGCCGGTCCGTGGCCAGCAGGCCCCAGGCGACGGCGGCGCTGAGCGACACCAGCGACAGGACGCCGGTGGTGAAATCGAGGGTGGCGCGCAGCTCGTCGCTCCCTGCGACGGCGAACAGAGGGACGAAGACCAACGCGGCGACAGTCAGGCCGCCCTGTACCGGCCGACTCATTGCGGGGCTCATGCTGGGGGATACGCGGATCTTGCGATGAGGGTTCATGGGGGCGACTCCGAATAGTTCGGCAAAGCGGTCCCGTTGCCGCATGCTAGGACGCCCCATACCAACCAGTACGAGGTTTGCTCGGTTGCCCCGATAGAGGTCGGTACGCGGAGTAACCCCTGCTTCCCGGGCGTTCTCCCGGCCCCCGGGGTCGCCCCAGGACTCCGCGAAAACCTCATGGGAAGCGCGCACCGCACACACCCCACAGACACGGGAACACCATGTTCCGACTACGGAGAGTGGTGCCCGGGGTGGTGGGGGTTCGGGCACGTGCGTGTGATGTCCGCCCTCCGGTTACTCCCCGCTGCCCTCCGGGCCCGTGCGGTACCCTGACGCCATGCGTGCCGTACGCCTTCTGCTTAGCGAGCCGCGCTGAAGAGTCCCGACCGGTGAGAACGCCTGGTCGGAGTCAGCGCGGCGTCCCCTCCTGTGCGAGGGGATTTTTCGTTTCCCGGCAGATGACGATCGATGGAGCTTTGAGGATCATGAGCGAGACGAATTCCGCTGCCGAGACGGCCGCGCCGCACCGCTACACGGCGGCGATGGCCGCCGACATCGAGGCACGCTGGCAGGACTTCTGGGACGCCGAGGGGACGTACGAGGCGCCGAACCCCACCGGTGACCTGGCGGGCGACCCGGAGCTGGCCGCCAAGCCGAAGAAGTTCATCATGGACATGTTCCCGTACCCCTCGGGTTCGGGTCTGCACGTCGGACACCCGCTGGGCTACATCGCCACCGATGTCTACGCCCGCCACCAGCGGATGACCGGCCACAACGTGCTGCACACCCTGGGCTTCGACGCGTTCGGCCTGCCCGCCGAGCAGTACGCGGTGCAGACGGGCACCCACCCCCGGGTCTCCACCGAGGCCAACATGGAGAACATGAAGGTCCAGCTGCGCCGGCTGGGACTGGGCCACGACAACCGCCGCTCCTTCGCGACGATCGACGCCGAGTACTACAAGTGGACGCAGTGGATCTTCCTCCAGATCTTCAACTCCTGGTACGACACCGAGGCCGACCGGGCCCGCCCGATCGCCGAGCTGGTCGAGCAGTTCGAGAGCGGGACGCGCGCGACTCCCGACGGCCGTGAGTGGAGCGCGCTGAGCGCCACCGAGCGCGCCGACCTGCTGGGCGAGTACCGACTGGCGTACGCCTCCGACGCCCCGGTGAACTGGTCGCCCGGCCTGGGCACCGTGCTGGCCAACGAGGAGGTCACCGCCGACGGCCGTTCCGAGCGCGGCAACTTCCCCGTCTTCAAGGCCAAGCTGCGCCAGTGGAACATGCGCATCACCGCCTACGCCGACCGGCTGCTGAACGACCTGGACGGGCTGGACTGGCCCGAGGCCATCAAGTTGCAGCAGCGCAACTGGATCGGCCGCTCCGAGGGCGCCCGGGTCGAGTTCCCGGTGGACACCGCGGGCGGCATCACCGTCTTCACCACCCGCCAGGACACCCTGTTCGGCGCCACGTACATGGTGCTGGCGCCCGAGCACGACATGGTGGAGCGGATCATTCCGGCCGCCTGGCCCGAGGGCACCCACCCGGTGTGGACCGGCGGCCACGCGAGCCCGGCCGAGGCCGTCACCGCGTACCGCAAGCAGGCCGCCGCCAAGTCGGACGTCGAGCGGCAGGCCGAGGCCAAGGACAAGACCGGTGTCTTCACCGGCGCGTACGCCACCAACCCCGTCAGCGGCGAAAAGGTCCCCGTCTTCATCGCCGACTACGTCCTGATGGGCTACGGCACCGGCGCGATCATGGCCGTACCGGCGCACGACGCGCGCGACTTCGCCTTCGCGCGCGCCTTCGAGCTGCCGATGCGCTGTGTCGTCCAGCCCTCCGACGACCGCGGCACCGACCCCGCCACCTGGGACGACGCCTTCAGCTCGTACGACGCGAAGCTGGTCAACTCCGCCAACGACGAGATCTCGCTGGACGGCCTGGGCGTCGTCGAGGCCAAGGCGAAGATCACCGAGTGGCTGGGGGAGCACGGCGTCGGCGAGGGCACCGTCAACTTCCGGCTGCGCGACTGGCTGTTCAGCCGGCAGCGCTACTGGGGCGAGCCCTTCCCGATCGTGTACGACGAGGACGGCATCGCCCACCCGCTGCCCGAGTCGATGCTGCCGCTGGAGCTGCCCGAGGTCGAGGACTACTCGCCGCGCACCTTCGACCCGGAGGACGCGTCCGCTCAGCCCGAGACCCCGCTGTCGCGCAACGCCGACTGGGTGAACGTGACGCTGGACCTGGGCGACGGCCCCAAGAAATACCGTCGCGAGACCAACACCATGCCCAACTGGGCCGGTTCCTGCTGGTACGAGCTGCGCTACCTGGACCCGAACAACGACCGTCAGCTGGTCGACCCGTCGATCGAGCAGTACTGGATGGGCCCGCGCGAGGGGCAGCCGACCGGCGGCGTCGACCTGTACGTCGGCGGCGCCGAGCACGCCGTGCTGCACCTGCTGTACGCGCGTTTCTGGTCCAAGGTGCTGCACGACCTGGGCCACATCTCCTCGGCCGAGCCGTTCCACAAGCTGTACAACCAGGGCATGATCCAGGCCTTCGTCTACCACGACAGCCGGGGCATCCCCGTCCCCGCCGCCGAGGTGGAGGAGCGCGACGACGCGTTCTACTACGCGGGCGAAAAGGTCAGCCGCGTCCTGGGCAAGATGGGCAAGTCCCTGAAGAACGCGATCACGCCGGACAAGATCTGCGCGGAGTACGGCGCGGACACCCTGCGCCTGTACGAGATGGCGATGGGCCCGCTGGACGTGTCGCGCCCCTGGGACACGCGTGCCGTGGTCGGCCAGTACCGGCTGTTGCAGCGGCTGTGGCGCAACGTCGTCGACGAGGAGACCGGCGAGGTCACCGTCGTCGACACGGAGCCCGGCGAGGACACGCTGCGCGCCCTGCACAAGGCGATCGACGGGGTCGGCCAGGACATGGCGGGGATGCGGTTCAACACCGCCATCGCCAAGGTCACCGAGCTGAACAACCACCTGACCAAGGCCGGCGGCCCGCTGTCGCGCTCGGTCGCCGAGCGGCTGGTCCTGCTGATCGCCCCGCTGGCCCCGCACATCGCGGAGGAGCTGTGGCGCCGGCTGGGCCACACCGACTCCGTCGTCCACCAGGACTTCCCGGTGGCCGACCCGGCGTACGTGGTCGACGAGACCGTCACGTGTGTCGTCCAGATCAAGGGCAAGGTCCGGGCCCGCCTGGAGATCTCGCCCGCCATCACGGACGAGGAGCTGGAGGCGCTGGCCCTGGCCGACGACGCGGTCGTCGCGGCGCTGGGCGGGGCGGGCATCCGCAAGGTGATCGTGCGGGCGCCGAAGCTGGTGAACATCGTCCCCGCGTGACGGCCGTCCGCCGCCGTTCGCGGTGAACGGTTAGGGCCATCCCCTACGGGCAGGTTGGGGGTTCCGAAGGAACCCTCGGCCTGCCCGTTCCGTTTACGGTGGAGGGGGCGACCGGCACCGGCGGCCGCATCGAGACACCGAGGGGCATTCATGGAAGCCGCGATCACGATCCTGGCGCTGCTCCTGGTCGCGTTCGTCGCGCTGGGTGTCTACGCGACCGTGAAGGCCGTCGGCGCCGCCAAGCGGGGTGTGGACCGCACGATCACGCAGGCCCGACGCACGGTGGAGGACACCACGCTCCGGGCCAAGAGCTTCGGGCAGGTGGGCGTCGCGGGCGAGCTCGCCCAGCTCCGGCTCTCCCTGCGCACCTCGATGCGGGCCACGCAGGACGCCCTGCACGCCGGTGTCGCCGAGGACGCGTCCCTGGCGGAGTCGGTGGCCCTGTTCCGGCGGCTGAGCGCCCACGGTCTGGAGCTGGACGACGAGCTGAAGCGGCTGGAGCGCGAGCCGGACCGGGCGACGGTCGCGGGCCTGCTGCCCAAGCTGCGGGAACGCACGCAGCGGATCACGCACTCCGCGGAGTCGCTGCGCTGGGCGGCGCGGGACCGGGCACGGCAGTTCGCCGACGACGACCTGGACGCGCTGAACGCGCAGATCGACATCGAGGCCGGCGCGCTGCGGCACTGGACCGTGGACGAGCCGTCGTCGCGGGCGTCCGGCGCGGGCGCCTCCGCCACGACACCGGGCCGGGGTCCCGGGACGGACTGGCCGGAGCCGGCGGCCTCGGCAGACCCCTCGGCCGGTAGCAGCACGGCCGACGAGGCGTGGTCAGGACCGGCCCGCGAGGAGAGCCCGCAGGCGATCACCGCACCGGACCCGCGGCCGCGCACGACGTACCCCTGGCAGAAGTCCACCCGGCCGGAAACGACGAACTGACGCGCGCGGGCCGGTTCAGGCCCGAACGGATGTGTTCCGAAGCGGCCACGAATGATCAGGGGGCCGGGGCCGGGCTGCCGCACTCCCACCACGCCAGGTAACCTCCGGCTCATGTCCCGCCATGTCGCTATCGTCACCGATTCCACGGCCTACCTGCCGCGCCCGACGATGGAACGGCACGGCATCACCGCGGTGCCGCTGACCGTCGTCCTGGGCGACCAGGCGCTGGAGGAGGGCACGGAGATCTCCGCCCGCTCGCTCGCCCTGGCTCTACAGAAACGCCACTCCGTGACCACGTCCCGGCCCAGCCCCGATGTCTTCGCCGCGGCCTACCGGGCGGCGGCCGACGCCGGAGCGGACGCGGTGGTGTCGCTGCATCTGTCGTCGGAGTTCTCGGGCACGTACGACGCCGCGCGGCTCGCGGCGAAGGACGCCCCCGTTCCGGTCCGTGTGGTGGACACCGGCATGGTCGCCATGGCCCTCGGGTTCTGCGCCCTCGCCGCGGCGGAGGCCGCCGAGGCGGGCGGCGGCCTGGACGAGGCGGTGTCGGCGGCGGAGAAGCGGGCCGCGGGCACCTCGGCGTATTTCTATGTCGACACGCTCGACTATCTGCGCCGGGGCGGTCGCATCGGCACGGCACAGGCCCTGCTGGGATCCGCGCTGGCGGTGAAGCCGATCCTGGAGCTCGACGGGGGCCGGATCGAGATGCTGGAGAAGGTACGGACGGCGTCCAAGGCGATCGCCCGCCTGGAGGAGATCGTCGCCGAGCGGGCGGGTACGGCCCAGGTGGACATCGCCGTCCACCACCTCGCCGCCCAGGAGCGCGCGGACCGCCTGGCGGAGAGGCTGCGCGAACGTGTCCCCGGTCTCGTCGATCTCCACGTCAGCGAGGTCGGCGCGGTGATCGGGGCGCACACGGGGCCGGGGCTGCTCGGCGCGGTGATCTCCTTGCGGTGATTCACTCCGCCGGGTGGCCGAGTTTTCCACAACTGCCGGGCTGTCCACAGGAATCGGGGCTGCTCAGCGGGTTTCGGCGGATGTGCCTAACGTCGTGAGGCATGGCCCTTCGATCTTCTCGGGCGTCGGCTCCCGACGCTCCGTACGCTTCTGTGTCCTCGTCCGACTCTTCTGATTCGTCTGATTCCACGTCCACGTCCACGCCTGCTCGGCTGCGGCACGGATCCGGTACTCGCCCGAGCGGCCGGGCGGGGGTGCGCCCCGGGGCCCGTCCCGGTGTGCGCCACGGCGGGCGGCGGTCCGTGCGCGGGCGGTCCGCCCTCGCGTCGGCGGCCGCGCGTCGCCGGGCGGACGCGCTGATGGCGGGCGCCTCCTCCGGCCTCGCGAGCGATGCGGCGCCCGTGGCGGTACATGAGCCGGCGGGGAGTCACGCGGCCGAGCCCGCACCGCCACCACCTCGACCCGAGAGTGTGGGGGAGGTGCCCGTCGATACGTCGAGGGTGCGCCGTCTCGTGTCGGCGGTCCGGGAGCGGCTGCCGTTGTGGGTGCGGCTCCGCTGCGGGATGGCCCCGCGTACGCCGGTGGTGCTCGGTCTGGTGCTGCTCGCCGCCGTGGCCGTCGCCGCTGTGCACTTCTGGTCCGTACGGCCCCAGGCCGTGCGTGCGCCGGAACCGGTCGCGGACGAAGCGGCGGCGCCCGCGCTGCCGCCGGATCCGTTACGGTCCGGCGCCCCCGATCCGGCTCCCCGCCCGGCCGCCGGAGAGCCGCCGAGCGGGAGCGGACAGATTGTCGTCGATGTGAGCGGCAAGGTGCGCAGGCCGGGCGTCCGTCGGCTTCCGGCGGGGTCACGGGTGGAGGACGCACTTGAGGCGGCGGGCGGTGTACGCGCCGGCACGGATCTCACGGGAATCAACCGGGCACGGGTCCTGGTGGACGGTGAGCAGGTCGCGGTGGGTCTTGTGCCCGACCTGCCGGTCACGGGGGCGACCGGGGGCGGCGGGGCCGGGCCCGGGCCGGCCGGTGCGCCGGGCGGGGCGGGGCCCTCGGCGCTGCTGAGCCTGAACACGGCGACCGCGGAGCAGCTCGAAACCCTGCCGGGGGTCGGGCCCGTGCTGGCCCAGCACATGATCGACTACCGCACGGAGAACAACGGATTCCGATCCGTCGACGAACTCCGCCAGGTCAACGGCATCGGCGACCGCCGCTTCGCCGACCTCCAGCCGCTTGTACGGCCATGAGCAGCCGTGAGGCCGGGCTCGACTGCCTGCCTGATTCCCGGCCCGATTCCCGGGTCGTGGACAGGGGCAGCACCGGATGCGCGGGCGGGGAGGGGGATGCGGGCGCGGCGACGGGGGAGGGCTCGCGGCAGGAGGAGCCCACGGACCTGCGGCTGGTTCCGCCGGCCCTGGCGGTCTGGGCGACCGCGGCGGCGACGCTGGGCCTTCCGGGGCGGTGGGCGGTGATTGTGGCCGTCGCCTGCTCGGTTCCGGCGCTGGCTCTGCTGATGGCGGCCTCGCGCACTGCTCGGCGGGGGAGGGAGATTGGTGAGTCCCGGGCTGGGGTAACTGGCGGGGAGCCTGGGGTCGGGCGGGCCGAGAGAGGGCCCCGGGCCGAGAGGTCGGCCGGAGACTCCCGGGTCGGGAGGGCGACCGGAGTGCCCCGGGCCGGGAGGGACGAGGAAGTGCCCCGGGCCGGGAGGGCAGCCGGGGAGTTCCGGGTGCGGAGGGGTGTTGGGCGGGCGCAGGTGCTTGCTGCTGGGGGAGCGGTGTTGCTCTGTGCGGCGGCGGGTGCGGCTGTGGCCGGGCTTCATGGGGCCGATGTGCGGCGCGGGCCCGTGCCCGGGCTGGCTCGGGAGCATGCGCGGATCGACGCGGAGGTGCGGGTGACCTCGGATCCCCGGACGACCCGCCCGGCGGTACGGGGCAACCACAGCGCCCCGGTCCTTCTCCTGATCGGTGCCGAGGTCATGGAGGTGCGAGCGCCGGACGGGACGAGCACCCGGGGCAGTACGCCGGTGCTGCTCATGGTCGCGGCGGGCGACCACCGGGCGGACTGGCAGAAGCTGCTCCCGTCCACCCGGCTCCGGCTCGCCGGCCGGCTCTCGCCTCCCGCACACGACGGTGAACGGCTCGCCGCGATCCTGCGGGTGGACGACGCGGGGCAGCCCCGGATCACCGGGCCCCCGACGTGGATCCAGCGTGCGGCGGGAAACCTGCGCGCCGGGTTGCGGGAGGCGACGGACGGCCTGGACGCGGATGCGCGTGCGCTGTTGCCGGGGCTGGTGGTCGGGGACACCTCCAGGGTCCCGCCCGAACTCCACGACGCCTTCAAAGCGACCGACCTGACACACTTGCTCAGCGTTTCCGGCGCTAATTTGTCCGTGTTGCTCTTCCTTCTCGTCGGGCCGCCGGGATCGGCGTCGAGCGCGGAACGACGCGGTCTGGCACCTCTGTTGGGGCTCTCTCTGCGCGGGACCGCGGTGATCGGCGGTGTGCTGACCCTCGCGTTCATCGTCGTGTGCCGCCCGGAACCGAGCGTGCTCCGTGCGGCGGCCTGCGGGCTGATCACGCTCCTCGCGATCGGGACGGGCCGCCGGAGATCCCTGATCCCCGCCCTGGCGGGCGCTGTCGTCCTCCTGGTGCTCTACGACCCCTGGCTCGCCCGGAGTTACGGGTTCCTGCTGTCGGTCCTGGCCACCGGTGCGCTGCTGACGCTCGCGCCGCGGTGGAGTGCCGCACTGCGGGCACGGCGGGTGCCCGGAAGGCTGGCCGAGGTGCTGGCCGCGGCGGCGGCCGCGCAGGCCGTGTGCGCGCCCGTCGTGGTGGTCATGGCCTCGCGGGTCAGCCTGGTGGCGGTCCCGTGCAATCTGCTGGCGGAGTTCGCGGTGGCACCGGCGACGGTGCTCGGGTTCGCGGCCATCGCCGTCGCCCCGGTCGCGCCGCCGGCGGCCGAGCTGCTGGCGTGGGTCGCGAGCTGGCCGGTCGGGTGGATCGCCAAGGTCGCTCGGACGGGGGCGGGCTTTCCCGGGGCCGAGGCGCAGTGGCCCGGAGGGTGGTCCGGCGCCGCGCTGCTGGCCGGTTGCACGGTCCTGCTGGTACTTCTGGCCCCGAGGCTGGCCCGGCACGCCTGGATCTGTGCGGCTGTCGGGCTGCTTCTGGTGCTGGCGGTGCTGCGGCCGGTTCCGCTGACCCGGATCATGACCGGATGGCCGCCGCCCGACTGGTCGTTCGCCCTCTGCGACGTGGGACAGGGCGATGCGATGGTCCTCGCGGCGGGGGAGGGCACGGGGGTGGTCGTCGACGCCGGACCCGATCCCCGGGCGGTCGACCGGTGTTTACGGGATCTGGCGGTGACCCGGGTTCCGCTCGTGGTCCTCACCCACTTCCACGCCGACCATGTGCGCGGGCTGCCGGGGGTGCTCCGGGGCAGGGCGGTGGGCGCGATCCAGACGACGAGCCTCGAAGAGCCGCCCGAACAGGCCGCGTTCGTACGGAGGACGGCGGCCGCGGCACGGGTTCCGACGGTGCGGGCCGTGGCCGGTGAGCAGCGCCGGTCGGGCCCGGTCGAGTGGCGGGTCCTCTGGCCCCGTCCCGGGCCCGGGGGAGCGGGGCAGGCGATGGTGCGGGAGGCGAACGACTCCAGCGTCACCCTGCGGGTACGGGCGGCCGGAGGGCTGACGCTGCTGCTCCTCGGGGACCTCGAACCCCCGGCCCAGCGGGAGTTGCTGCGCGGGCCGGAGGCGCCGGGCCCGGTGGACGTCCTCAAGGTGGCCCACCACGGCTCGGCCTTCCAGGACGCCGGGCTGCTCCACAGTGTACGGCCGAGGCTGGCGCTCATCTCCTGCGGCGCGGACAACCCGTACGGCCATCCGTCGCCCCGCACGCTGGCCGCGCTCGGGGCGGCCGGGGCCCGGGTCCTGCGCACGGACACCGACGGCCCGATCGCGGTGGCGGGCGAGGGGAAGGAGCTGCGGGCGGTGGGCCGGTCGTGACATCGCGGGGCCGGTTCCGAGCGTTCGCCGACCTCGCCGACCTCCGCGGTCCGGGCCTTGCTTCGGCCCGGGGGCGGAGCCTGCTCGTCAGGGCAGCCAGGTGCCTGCGTGCATCAGGTCGCGGTCGGCGAGTTCGTTTTCCTCGCGCCAGGCGCGCACGGTGTGGGGGGTGATGCGCAGGAACACCCAGCGGGGGCCGCGAGGGCTCCAGCCCCGGAGTTTCGCGGCGAAGGCGTCCCGTGTCGCGGTGGGGAGGTCCGCCGCCTCCACGATCCTCGCATCGCCCTCGATCAGCACCACGTCGCGGGTGTGGCCCACGGTGACCCGGATCGGCCCGTCGGGAGTCACGTTGACGGCCGTCGGGTTGGTCCGCCGGGTGGCCATCACCAGCGTGCCGGTGCCGTCCTCCCAGAGGAACGACAGCGGCACCAGGGTGGGGACGCCGTCCGGGGACGCCGTCGCCACCCACGCGTCCTCGTCCTGCCGCAGGCGGTCCAGGACGTCCTGCCTGCGCTGTTCCCGGCTGCGCGGGGGCTCGTACTCGGTCATGATCGACACGCTAGGGGGTGGTCACGCCTTCGCGCCTCGGGCCAGGGGCCTCGGGCAGAAGTCCTAGGGCTCTCAAAAACGGACCTTCGGTAACACCTCCGTACAACTCCTTCCGAGGTCCTCCGTTTGCCTCGAACGCCGCATCAGTGATCGAATGCATGCTCGTCGGCGGGCCGCTGATCCGACAAAGACGTCCAGCTGTCAGGGTCCCGAAGTGCGAAGCGCCCCTGGGGGTACGTAAGAGATGTTCGGCCGTTGGCTGGGAAACAGAGGCCAGGCGGGTGGGCGCGGTGGGGCCCTCGCCGGAATCCAGGTACCCCGTACCGCGGGCGTGCTCAGCTGCCGGGTGCTGGACCCGGTCAGCGAACCGGTGCAGCAGGCCGAGTTCGTCGTGACCGACAGCGTCGGCCGCAAGGTGACCGCCGGTGAGACGGACCCCTTCGGCAGCCTTCTCGCCACGGTCCCGGCCGGGGACTACCGGCTGGCGGTCAAGGCCGAGGGGTTCACCCCGTTCCACGGGGCGGCGACGGTGAGCGCGGGGGCGCACGCCACCCTGGGCGATGTGACCCTCCAGGTGGCACAGCCCCCGCAGCTGCCCGACCCCGGCGACTGGGACATCGAGCCGAACCACTCGCAGATCGGCTTCACCGCCCGGCACATCGGGCTGGCCCGCATCCACGGCAGGTTCAACACCTTCGCCGGGGCGGTCCGGATCGCCGACCGCATGGAGGACTCCGCCATGCACGTGATCATCGACGCGGCGTCGATCGACACCAATGTGCAGATGCGCGACGACCATCTGCGCTCCGGCGACTTCCTCGACGTCGGCCGCTATCCGACGCTGGAGTTCTACAGCGAGCGCTTCGTCCACCGGGGCGGTAACCGGTGGGGTGTCACCGGTGCGCTGACCCTGCACGGCGTCAGCCGTACGGTGACGCTGGACACCCAGTACCTCGGTCTCGGCAACGGCCTGGAGGGCGAGACGCGCGCCGCCTGCCGGGCCACCACCGAGCTGCACCGCGAGGACTTCACCCTCACCTGGCAGACGATGCTGGCGCGTGGGATCGCGGTGGTCGGGCCCAGCATCAGCGTCGACCTGGACATCCAGATCGTTCCCCGGGGCTGAGCCGGGCGGGCTGGGGCGTCGGGCCGGTTACGGCTTCTCCAGCCAGCCTTCGTACTCGGCGGCGAACTCGTCGAGCGCGGCCGGGTCGAGGCGGCCGGTCTCGTCCTCCACGACCACCAGCCACTGGGCGTCCTCGGCGTCGTCCTCGCCGGCCAGCGCGTCCCGTACGAGCTGGGGCTCCTCGGCGACCCCGAAGCGGTCGGCCAGCTCCTCGGCCACCTCCTCGGCGGCGTCGCGGTCGGGCAGCACCAGTACATGTCTCACGTCGCTCACCCGGACATTCTCCGGTACGGGGGCCGGGGCCCGTGCCCCGGGCTGCCTGGGCCGTGCCTGGCTGTCAGTGGGGCGTGGGATGCTGGAATGCGATGGCCACCAGGAAGAATTCCACCGACGATCCGCTCGCCCCCGTCACCGTCGCCGTGGGCCAGGAGGACCTCCTCCTGGACCGTGCGGTGCAGCAGGTGGTGGCGGCCGCGCGTGCTGCCGACGCCGACACGGACGTACGCGATCTGACGTCCGACCAGTTGCAGCCCGGCACGCTCGCCGAGCTCACCAGCCCTTCGCTCTTCGCCGAGCGCAAGGTCGTGATCGTGCGCAGTGCGCAGGACCTCTCGGCCGACTCGGTCAAGGACGTCAAGGCGTATCTCGGCGCGCCGGTCGAGGAGATCACGCTCGTCCTGCTGCATGCGGGCGGGGCCAAGGGCAAGGGGCTGCTGGACGCGGCGCGCAAGGCGGGAGCGCGCGAGGTGGCCTGCCCGAAGACGACCAAGCCGGCCGAGCGGCTCTCGTTCGTACGGTCGGAGTTCCGGACGCATGGGCGGTCCGCGACGCCGGAGGCATGCCAGGCGCTGGTCGACTCCATCGGCAGCGATCTGCGGGAGCTGGCCAGTGCGGTGTCGCAGCTGATCGCGGACGTCGAGGGGACGATCGACGAGGCGGTCGTCGGGCGCTATTACACCGGGCGGGCCGAGGCGTCTTCGTTCACCGTCGCCGACCGGGCGGTCGAGGGGCGGGCGGCGGAGGCGCTGGAGGCGTTGCGGTGGTCGTTGTCGACCGGGGTTCCGCCCGTGCTGATCACCAGTGCGCTGGCGCAGGGGGTGCGGGCGATCGGGAAGCTGTCCTCAGCTCGGGGTGGTCGGCCGGCCGATCTTGCCCGGGAGCTGGGGATGCCGCCGTGGAAGATCGACCGGGTGCGGCAGCAGATGCGGGGGTGGACGCCGGACGGGGTGGCTCTGGCCCTGCGGGCCGTGGCTGCGGCGGATGCGGGGGTGAAGGGTGGGGGGGACGATCCCGAGTACGCCCTGGAGAAGGCCGTCGTCGTTGTTGCGCGGGCGGCGCGGGCTGGGCGGTAGTTCCTCTCGGGGGTGGGGTGGGTCGCCGCGGCGTGCGGGGCCTGGGGGTGACCGGTTTTGTCCTCAAGCGCCGGACGGGCTGGGATTGCCTCGGCGTCGCGCCGACAGGGTGCGGGGCCTTGTGTGATCACCGGTTCCGTCCTCAAGCGCCGGACGGGCTGGGTGGTGCGCCCGGACCGGCAGGGAACGCCTCAGCGTCGTGCCAGGAGGTGCGGGCCCTCGTGTGATCGCCGGTTCCGTCCTCAAACGCCGGACGGTCTGGAAAGGCCCCCCGGACGGTCTGGGAAGCCTCCTGGGTGGGCTGGAAGCCCCCTGGGCCGGGGGGGGGGGGCTGGAGCGTGCCCCCCATACGTCTAGCCCCCTTGGGCGGGGGCTGGAGCGTGCCCCCATACGCACGGAAGCCCCGGTCGTCGATCTGGGGAGATCGATGGCCGGGGCTTCCGGGTCGCGCTTGGTGCGCCGCACCCGCGTGGCGAACGCAGGTTCGGTGTGCGGCGCGGGGGCCGGGCAGGGGCGGGAGAGAGGGCCCGCTGGTCCGTTCCGGCTATGTCACATCAGTGAGCTTCGGGAAGAAGCTCAGGCCGACAGGGAGGCAACCTTGGACGCCAGCGCCGACTTCTTGTTGGCGGCGGCGTTCTTGTGGATGACACCCTTCGAGACAGCCTTGTCGAGCTGACGGGAAGCGTCGCGAGCGGCCGTGGTGGCCTTCTCGACGTCACCGGCGGCGACGGCCTCGCGGGCCTTGCGGATCGCGGTCTTGAGCGACGACTTGACGGCCTTGTTGCGCAGGCGCGCCTTCTCGTTGGTCTTGTTCCGCTTGATCTGGGACTTGATGTTCGCCACGAAAGAGCCTTTTCAGGTTCGATTGGATCTACTAGACGTGCCCATCGGTCCACAGGAGCCACTGAGCACAGCTGTCCACGGTAGCAGTCACCCTCCGACCGGCCCAAACCGGTCGCTGCCCCGCAGGCGTGGGACGATGGAGCCTACGTATCGATCCGACCGACGATCCGACCGACCCGACATCGACCCGAGACACGGCGTTCGGCGTCTCAAGAATCAGGACCCTGCGTGCCCGCGACTCCTTCCAACGTGCCCGAGCCGAGCCGTACCGACCCGGCGCTGATCCGCAATTTCTGCATCATCGCGCACATCGACCACGGCAAGTCGACCCTTGCCGACCGGATGCTCCAGCTGACCGGGGTGGTCGACCAGCGGCAGATGCGTGCTCAGTACCTCGACCGGATGGACATCGAGCGCGAGCGCGGCATCACCATCAAGTCCCAGGCGGTCCGGCTGCCCTGGGCGCCCACCGAGGGCGAGGACAAGGGGCTGACCCATGTCCTCAACATGATCGACACCCCGGGCCACGTGGACTTCACCTACGAGGTCTCCCGTTCGCTCGCCGCCTGCGAGGGCACGATCCTGCTGGTCGACGCGGCGCAGGGCATCGAGGCCCAGACGCTGGCCAACCTCTACCTGGCGATGGAGAACGACCTCACTATCGTCCCGGTGCTCAACAAGATCGACCTGCCCGCCGCCCAGCCGGAGAAGTTCTCCGAGGAGCTGGCCAACCTCATCGGCTGCCAGCCCGAGGACGTGCTCAAGGTCTCCGCCAAGACCGGCGTCGGCGTGGACGCGCTGCTCGACCGGGTCGTGCGCGACGTGCCGGCCCCGGTCGGCGTCGCGGACGCCCCCGCCCGCGCGATGATCTTCGACTCGGTCTACGACTCGTACCGCGGTGTCGTCACCTACGTCCGTGTCGTCGACGGTCAGCTCAACAAGCGCGAGCGCATCCGGATGATGTCGACCGGCGCCACCCACGAGCTGCTGGAGATCGGGGTGTCCTCCCCGGAGATGACCCCGGCCGACGGCATCGGCGTGGGCGAGGTCGGCTACATCATCACCGGGGTGAAGGACGTCCGGCAGTCCAAGGTCGGTGACACGATCACCTCCCTGAGCAACGGGGCGACCGAGCCGCTCGGCGGCTACAAGGACCCGAAGCCGATGGTGTTCTCCGGGCTCTACCCGCTGGACGGCTCCGACTACCCGGACCTGCGCGAGGCGCTCGACAAGCTCCAGCTCAACGACGCCGCCCTGGTCTACGAGCCGGAGACCTCCGCCGCGCTCGGCTTCGGCTTCCGCGTCGGCTTCCTCGGCCTGCTCCACCTGGACGTGGTCCGCGAGCGGCTGGAGCGCGAGTTCGGGCTCGACCTGATCGCCACCGCCCCCAACGTGGTCTACCGCGTCGAGATGGAGGACGGCACCGAGCACATCGTCACCAACCCGAGCGAGTTCCCCGAGGGGAAGATCGACAAGGTGCACGAGCCGGTCGTCCGCGCCACGGTGCTGGCCCCGAGCGAGTTCATCGGCGCGATCATGGAGCTGTGCCAGGGCCGGCGCGGCACCCTGCTCGGCATGGACTACCTCTCCGAGGACCGGGTCGAGATCCGCTACACCCTGCCGCTCGCGGAGATCGTCTTCGACTTCTTCGACCAGCTGAAGTCCAAGACCCGGGGTTACGCCTCCCTCGACTACGAGCCCACCGGCGAGCAGACGGCCAACCTCGTCAAGGTCGACATCCTGCTGCACGGCGACAAGGTGGACGCGTTCTCCGCGGTCACGCACAAGGACAAGGCGTACGCGTACGGCGTACGGCTCGTCGCCAAGCTCCAGAAGCTCATCCCCCGGCAGAACTTCGAGGTGCCGATCCAGGCCGCCATCGGCGCCCGGGTCATCGCCCGTGAGACCGTCCGCGCCATCCGCAAGGACGTCCTCGCCAAGTGTTACGGCGGTGACATCTCCCGTAAGCGGAAGCTGCTGGAGAAGCAGAAGGAAGGCAAGAAGCGGATGAAGATGGTCGGCAACGTGGAGGTTCCGCAGGACGCCTTCATCTCCGTCCTGTCGACCGACGAGTCCGCGGGGGAGGGCAAGGGCAAGAAGTAACCCCCTCGCCTCCGCCGGTGAACGGCGCGAAGGGCCCTCACGCCGCAGTAACGTGCGGCGTGAGGGCCCTTTCGTTATGAAAGCGGCGGCCCGTTGCCTCTTACGTGGCGCGCGCGTGCGCTCTACTCTGATCACGCATCGATGGTTACTCGCCAGTTAAACAAGCCGAACAAGCAGGTTGCGCAGCAGGACAGCAGCAGTCGTCGCAGTATCAAAGAAGCCGGTCGTAGCAATGCCGCAGGCCCGGAGGACGTCGTGAGCGACACACAGACCTTGATCGATAACCGGCCGCCCTCCGTGGCGTCCCTCTTCATCGACCGCGTGGCGGCGACCCCGGACGGGGAGGCGTACCGCTATCCGGTGCCGTCGGCCTCGGGCGAGGGTCCCGACGACTGGAAGTCGCTGAGCTGGGCCCAGGCCTCGGAGCGGGTCTACGGGATCGCCGCCGGGCTGATCGCGCTCGGCGTGCAGCCGGAGGAGCGGGTCGCCCTCTCCTCGGCCACCCGGGTGGAGTGGATCCTCATCGACCTCGGGGTGATGTGCGCGGGCGCCGCGACCACGACGATCTACCCCTCCACGAACGCCGAGGAGTCCGCCTTCATCCTGGCCGACTCCGAGAGCCGCATCCTCATCGCGGAGGACGCCGAGCAGCTGGCCAAGGCCCGTGAGCGCCGCGCCGAGCTGCCCGACCTCGCCCATGTCGTCGTCATCGACCCGGCCGGCGCCGAGCCCGCCGAGGGCGACCCCGAGGGCTGGATCATCACCCTCGCGGAGCTGGAGGCCCGGGGCAACGAGCTGCTCGCCAAGACCCCGGACGCGGTCACCGAGCGGGTCGCCGCCATCACCGCCGACCAGCTCGCCACCCTCATCTACACCTCCGGCACCACCGGCCGGCCCAAGGGCGTACGGCTGCCGCACGACAACTGGTCGTACATGGCCAAGGCCACCGTCTCCACCGGCCTCATCAACGCCGACGACGTGCAGTACCTCTGGCTGCCGCTCGCCCACGTCTTCGGCAAGGTCCTCACCTCGGGCCAGATCGAGGTCGGCCACGTCACCGCGATCGACGGCCGCATCGACAAGATCATCGAGAATCTGCCGGTCGTCCAGCCGACCTACATGGCCGCCGTCCCCCGGATCTTCGAGAAGGTCTACAACGGGGTCGCCTCGAAGGCGCGTGCGGGCGGCGGCGCCAAGTACAAGATCTTCCAGTGGGCGGCGGGGGTGGCCCGCGAGTACGCCAAGGTCTCCCAGGACAACTTCCGGCGCACCGGCAAGGCGTCCGTCCCCTTCGCCCTCGGCGCCAAGCACAAGGTCGCCGACGCGCTCGTCTTCTCCAAGATCCGTGAGGCCTTCGGCGGCCGGCTGCGCGCCTGCGTCTCCGGCTCCGCCGCCCTCGCCCCCGACATCGGCTACTTCTTCGCCGGCGCCGGGGTCCACATCCTGGAGGGCTACGGCCTCACCGAGAGCAGCGCCGCCTCCTTCGTCAACCCGGGCGAGGCCTACCGCACCGGCACCGTCGGCAAGCCGCTCCCCGGCACCGAGGTGCGCATCGCGGACGACGGCGAGATCCTGCTGCGCGGCCCCGGCATCATGGAGGGCTACCACAAGCTGCCCGACAAGACCGAGGAGGTCCTGGAGTCGGACGGCTGGTTCCACACCGGCGACATCGGCGAGCTGTCGGCCGACGGCTATCTGCGCATCACCGACCGCAAGAAGGACCTGATCAAGACGTCGGGCGGCAAGTACGTCGCCCCGGCGGAGGTCGAGGGCCAGTTCAAGGCGGTCTGCCCGTTCGTCTCCAACATCCTGGTGCACGGCGCGGACCGTAACTTCTGCACCGCGCTCATCGCCCTCGACGAGCCCACCATCCTCGGCTGGGCCGCCGAGAACGGCCTGGAGGGCAAGTCGTACGCGGAGGTCGTCGCCGCCCCGCAGACCGTCGAGCTGATCGACGGATACGTCACGCGCCTCAACGAGGGCCTTCAGCGCTGGCAGACCATCAAGAAGTTCCGCCTTCTGCCGCGCGACCTGGACGTCGAGCACGGCGAGCTGACCCCCAGCCTCAAGCTGAAGCGGCCGGTCGTCGAGCGCGAGTACCAGGGGCTGATCGACGAGATGTACGCAGGCTCGCGAGAGGCCTGATGCACGACGAGATGTACGCAGGCTCGCGCGAGGCTCAGCGGCTGCGCGCGTGAACCCGTCCGGGGGCTCGGCCCCGGACGGGCACGGGCGGGGAGTACGGACCCTCACGGGCCCGGGCTCCCCGCCCGTTTGTTTGCGTCGCGTCGCGGCGGGGGCAGGACCGCGAGCCCGCCCCCCCCGCCGTATCAGCCGCGCCGGGCCCGCAGGACCCCCGCGAGCAGTACCACCAGCACCCCGGCGGCGGGGATCACCAGCAGGCCCGTGCGCAGGCCGGCCGCGTCGGCGACCTGGCCGACGATCGGCGGCGACAGCAGGAAGCCCAGGCGCATGAGCCAGGAGACGAGCGTCAGACCCGAGCCGGGCTTGAGACCGGGCAGTGCGTCGGCCTCGTGCATCGCCGCGGGTACCAGGGTCGCCACCCCGAACCCGGCCAGGGCGAAGCCCAGGACGGTGCCGGGCAGCGTCGGCACCGCCAGGGCAAGGCCCATGCCGACCGCGGTGATCAGTCCGCCGGACCGGGCCACGGCACGCTGCCCGAAACGGTCGACGAGGCGGTCCCCGATGATGCGCCCGATGAACTGGGCGCCCACCAGGGCGATGAAGCCCCAGGCGGCGAGGGCCGCGGAGGCGTGCAGCGCGTCGCCCAGATAGAGGGCGGCCCAGGAGTTCCCCGCGTCCTCCACGAGCGTCCCGGCCGTGGCGATCAGGACGAGGGCCGCCAGCACGAACCCGACGCGCGAGGTGCCCCGCGCCCCTTCCGCACCGAGTGCCCTCTCTGCGCGCCGCGCTTCTTCCGCACCGGGTGCCCTCTCCGTACCCCGTGCCCCCTCCGCCTCGCTCCGCTCCGGCCCTGCCTCCTCCGGTTCGCTGTCCGGGCCCGGAAGACAGAAGCGCAGCGCGGCCACCGCGGCGGCGACGAGGACGACCGCCGAGACCGTGAGGTGGACGCCGAGCGACAGGTCCAGCGACATCGCCCCCGCCGCCATCAGCCCACCGGTGACCGCACCGATCGACCAGATGGCGTGGAAGGAATTCAGAATGGACCGTCCATAGAGCCGCTGTACCCGAAGCCCGTGCGCGTTCTGCGCGACGTCCGTGAGCGCGTCCATCGCCCCGGCCAGGAACAGGGCCGTCGCGAACAGGGCGACCGACGGGGCCACACCGGCGGCCAGGATCCCCGCACCCGTCAGCAGGGTCCCGAGCACCGCGACCCGCGCCGAGCCCATCCGGCGGACGAGCACCCCCGCCGCCAGGCCGGCCGTGACCGCCCCCGCCGGGAACGCGGCGACCGCGAGGCCGTAGGCGCCGTTGCCGATCGCCAGGTCCTCCTTGATCTGCGGATACCTCGGCAGCAGGTTGGCGAACAGGGCCCCGTTCGTGAAGAACAGGACGGCTACGGCGGCCCGCGCGTGGCGCGCGGCGAGGAGAGGCCGTGTCTCGGTGTCGACGGTCATGCGGGTGACCCTAACCCCAGAGCGTACGAACGTACACTCCTTCTGGCGGCCCGGGTCGTCCCCCGCCGGCGCGTCGATGACCAGGGGGGCGCTGTCCACCGGACCAGGGGGGCCGCTGTCCACCGCATGCGCGTCCGGTTAGGCTGACCTTGCCTGGTGTGGTATCCGGGCATACGGAACAGTCAGAGGCGGGGCGCAGGTGAGAGACGGTGACCGGGCTCCTGCCCGACGTGCGCCCGGGGCGGGGCGTCGTGGATAAGATCGCGCTCGCGGCCGGAGCCCTGTACGTCATCGTCCTGCTGCGCGCCGGCGGGACGTTCGCCGTCGGATGGCTCGCCGGAGCCGGCGCCCGGCGCAGCAGGTTCGCCGCGCGGACCTCCTCGGCGAAGTTCCGGCGCGCCGAGCGGGCGATCCAGCGGTGGGGCGCGCCGGTGGTGGCCGTCTCCTTCCTGACGGTCGGGTTCCAGACCGCCGCCAACTTCCTCGCGGGCAGCATGCGTATGCCCCTGTCCCGCTACCTCCCCGCCCTGTTCGTCGGCGGAGCCGCCTGGGCGCTGATCTACGCGACCGCCGGCTTCGGCGTCCTCAAGGGGCTGGGGCGGCTCTTCGCCGAGCAGCCGGCCTACGGGGTCTCCGCCGTGGTCGTCCTCCTGCTCGCGGCCGGCGGGGCGCTGGTGTACCGCAGACGGCGCGCGGTGGCCGTCCCGTCCTCCGGTGACGCCGCTTCCGACAAGGCGTAAACCGTCCCGCAGCGCGTCCCCCAACCCGTCCCGCGCGTTCGAATCCGCTCGATTTTCTGCTCACTTCCGTAACTCGGTGCTTATGGATGCGGCCGGTCTGTCACTCTGTCGGTGTCGTCCGACCGTAGGAGCCGCCCCGTGGCGCCCATTCCCTTGCAGCGGGACACCGTGCAGCGCCCCGGCACCACCCGTGCCGGGGGCGCGCACGGCCCGCGCCTGGCCAGCCGCACCAGCCTGCCCGGGATACCGCTCGCCCCGTCCGCCGCCCGGCGGTTCGTGCGGGCCGCGCTCGCGGAGTGGACCGGGCTCGGGGTGCCCGCCGCCGTGGGCTTCAGCGACCGGCTGGCCGACGACGCCGTGACCGTCACCAACGAGCTGGTCACCAACGCCGTCGTGCACGCCGGCACCACCGTCGACCTGGTCCTCAGGCTGGAGGAGGAGGGCGGCGACGAGCCGTCCGCCGCCCTCGTCCTGGAGGTCACCGACCACCACCCGGCCCGCCCGGTCAGCGGCGACGAGCCGGAGCCCGCCCCCGAACCGGGCCGGGCGGTCGCCGGGGAGCTGCCGGACCCCGCCGAGTACGGCCGGGGCCTCCAGCTCGTCGCCACCCTCGCCGACTCCTGGGGCATCACCTACCGCACCGGCCTCAAGACCGTCTGGGCCCGCCTCCCCGTCGACGACTGGAGCGCCCCGCCCGCCCCGCCCGACGGGGAGGCCCTCCGGCGCGGCCTGCGCGCCGCCGAGATCCTCGCCCCCGCCGCCCGGCGCACCGAACGCGACGACGCGGTCTGGGACAGCCGGGGCGCCCCGGCCTTCCTCGCCGAGGCCTCCGACCTCCTCGCCGGGCAGCTCGACGAGGACCTGGTGGCGGCGATAGCGGGCCAGCTGCTGGTACCTCGGCTCGCGGACTGGTGCGCGATCTGGCTGGAGGCGGAGAGCGGGGGACCGGGCGCCGAACCCCGGCTCGCCCGGGTCTGGCACAGCGACGAGACCGGCACCGAGCCGCTGCGTACGGCCCTGGAGCGGGAACCCTTCCGCCTTCCCGCCGACGTCGGCTCGGGACCCGTCCCCGTACCCGTACCGTGGCCGGCGCACCACGCCCCGCAGACCGAAGACGGAGGCCCGCACACCGAACACGCCCCGCAAGACACCCAGCAGGACGCCTCGCACAGCCAACACGCCCCGCACCCCGGCAGTCGCGACGGGGCCGCGCTCGCGTTCCGGATCACCGCCGGGGGCCGGGCGCTCGGGACCGTTCTCGTCGGCCGCGAGGGCGTCACCCAGGTGCCCGAGGCCGTCTCCTCGCTGATCGAGGACTTCGTCCGCCGCCTCGGCCTCGCCGTCGGCGCCGCCCGCGCCTACACCCGGCAGGCCACCATCAGCCGGATCCTCCAGCGCGGCCTGCTCCCCAGCAAGGTCGCGGACATCCCCGGCGTCACCAGCTCCCTCGTCTACGAACCGAGCGACGACGGGGTGGTCGGCGGTGACTTCTACGACATCTTCCCGTGCCCCGGCGACCGCTGGTGCTTCGTCCTCGGCGACGTCCAGGGCTCGGGCCCCGAGGCCGCCGTCGTCACCGGCCTCGCCCGCCCCTGGCTCCGCCTGCTCTCCCGGGAGGGCTTCGGCGTCGGCGAGGTCCTGGACCGGCTGAACCGGTTACTTCTCGACGACGCCATGGAGGCCGCCGAGGCCGCCGCCCTGATGGTCGCCGCCGCCGGGGGCCAGCAGCTCCACGACGGCACCCAGTCGCGGTTCCTCTCCCTGCTGTACGGGGAGGTCGTGCCGCTCCCCGGCGGCGGGGTCCGCTGCACGGTGGCCAGCGCCGGACACCCCCTGCCGCTGCTACTGCGCCCCGACGGTTCCGTACGCCCGGCCGCCGAGCCGCAGGTGCTGCTCGGGGTCGTCGAGGACGTGGCGTACGAGAGCCAGGTCTTCCACCTCGCGCCCGGGGACACCCTGCTCTGCGTCACCGACGGGGTGACCGAGCGGAGGTCGGGCCCGCTGATGTTCGACGATGGGGACGGGCTGGCCCGGGTGCTCGCCGGATGCGCAGGACTGCCCGCCGAGGCCACCGCCGAGAAGATCCGGCGCGCGGTCCACGAGTTCGCCGAGCAGCCCCCGGACGACGACGTGGCCCTGCTGGTCCTGCACGCGGACTGAACGGCCCGGACCGGGAAGCCTCCATGGCGAGGAGAAGCCGCCCCGGTCCGGGCCCCGAGCCCGCCCGGTCCGGGAAGCTCCGGCGGCGAGCGACAATGGTCCGTATGCCTTCCGTACTGCCCGATGGTGAGCCCGTGCCCGACGACGGGGCGCTGCCCCGCCATGCCCTGGAAGGCGCAGCCGACCGCCCGCTCGGCTTCTACCTGCACGTTCCGTACTGCGCCACCCGCTGCGGCTACTGCGACTTCAACACCTACACCGCCACCGAGCTGCGCGGCTCCGGCGGGGCCCTGGCCTCCCGCGACAACTACGCCGTCCACCTGATCGAGGAGGTCCGCCAGGCCCGCAAGGTCCTCGGCGACGACCCGCGCCCCGTCCGTACTGTCTTCGTCGGCGGCGGGACGCCCACGCTCCTCCCCGCCGCCGATCTCGTACGGATGCTGGCGGCGATCCGGGACGAGTTCGGGCTCGCGGACGACGCGGAGATCACCACCGAGGCCAACCCCGAGTCCGTCGACCCGGCCTACCTCGAAGCGCTGCGCGAGGGCGGCTTCAACCGGGTCTCCTTCGGGATGCAGAGCGCCAAGCAGCACGTCCTGAAGATCCTCGACCGCACGCACACCCCCGGCCGCCCCGAGGCCTGTGTCGCCGAGGCGCGCGCGGCGGGCTTCGACCACGTCAACCTCGACCTGATCTACGGCACCCCCGGCGAGTCCGACGACGACTGGCGGGCCACCCTGGACGCGGCGATCGGCGCGGGCCCCGACCACGTATCGGCGTACGCCCTCATCGTCGAGGAGGGCACCCAGCTCGCCCGCCGCATCCGGCGCGGCGAGATCCCGATGACCGACGACGACGCCCACGCCGACCGCTACCTCATCGCGGACGAGGCCTTCGCCGCCGCCGGGTTCCACTGGTACGAGGTCTCCAACTGGGCCACCACCGAAGCCGGCCGCTGCCTCCACAACGAGCTGTACTGGCGCGGCGCCGACTGGTGGGGCGCGGGCCCCGGCGCCCACAGCCACGTCGGCGGCGTGCGCTGGTGGAACGTGAAGCACCCCGGCGCGTACGCCCAGGCGCTCGCCGAGGGCCGCTCACCGGGCGCGGGCCGCGAGATCCTCGCCGAGGAGG
This sequence comes from Streptomyces sp. PTY087I2, assembly GCF_001687325.1. GTDB lineage: Bacteria > Actinomycetota > Actinomycetes > Streptomycetales > Streptomycetaceae > Streptomyces. The sequence goes on from NZ_LZRD01000015.1 coordinate 59,605, forward strand.
ACCGCCGCGTCGAGCGCATCCTGCTGGAACTCCGGCTGCGCGAGGGCTGCCCGCTGGACCTCCTGAAACCCGACGGCCTCGCCGCCTCCCGCCGCGCCCTGACCGACGGGCTGCTGGATCCGGAACCGTACGCGAAGGGCCGCGCGGTCCTCACCCTGCGCGGGCGGCTCCTCGCCGACGCGGTGGTGCGGGACCTGGTGGACTGAGCCCGGGGGACAGGGGCCGGGCGCCCCGGGGTGCCCGGGGCCGCACCCGTGACGTCACTCCGGCAGCGTCACGAAGTCGATCAACTCCTCTACCCTGCCCAGCAGTTGGGGCTCCAGATCCTTGTAGCTGCGGACCTTCGACAGAATGTGCTGCCAGGCCGCCCCGGTGTTCTCCGGCCACCCCAGCGCCCGGCACACCCCCGTCTTCCAGTCCTGCCCCCTCGGCACCACCGGCCAGGCGTCGATCCCCACCGAGGACGGCTTCACCGCCTCCCACACGTCGATGTACGGGTGCCCCACCACCAGCACATGGTCACCGGTCACCTGCGCCGCGATCCGGGACTCCTTGGAGCCGGGCACCAGATGGTCCACCAGCACCCCGAGCCGGGCATCCGGCCCCGGACCGAACTCCCCGACGATCGCCGGAAGGTCGTCGATGCCCTCCAGGTACTCCACGACCACGCCCTCGATGCGCAGGTCGTCGCCCCACACCCGCTCCACCAGCTCCGCGTCGTGCCGGCCCTCCACATAGATCCGCCCGGCCCGCGCCACCCGGGCCCGCGCGCCGGGCACCGCCACCGAACCGGAGGCCGTACGCGTGGGACGCACCGGGCCGCCGGGGCCCGGGCGCACCAGCGTGACGACCTTGCCCTCCAGCAGGAAGCCGCGCGGCTCCATCGGGAACACCCGGTGCTTGCCGAACCGGTCCTCCAGGGTCACCGTCGGCCCCTGGGCCGTCTTCTCGCAGCGGATCACCGCCCCGCAGAAGCCGGTGGCGACCTCCTCCACGACCAGATCGGGTTCGGCGGGCACCTCGGGCACGGGGGCGGACCGCTTCCACGGCGGGGTCAGGTCCGGCTGGTAACTACGCATGGCCCGACGATAATCGGCCCGCCGCCGTGAAGAACCTCACGCCGCCACGAAGATCCTCAGGCCGTCGCGGCGACCCTCACGCCGTCGCGAACCGCTCCGTCAGCGCCGCCCGTTGCTTCCGGACGAACGCCGCGTCCACCACCGCCCCGTGCCCGGGCACGTACAGCGCGTCCTCGCCGCCCAGCTCCAGCAGCCGGTCCAGCGCGGCCGGCCAGCGTCCGGGGACCGCGTCCGGGCCCGCCTGCGGCTCGCCCGACTCCTCGACCAGATCGCCGCAGAGCACCACCGGAGGCTCGCCGTCCGAGCCCGGCACCAGCGCCGCGAGGTCATGGCCGCTGTGGGCGGGGCCCAGATCGGCCAGCAGCACCCGGCGGCCGCCGCCCAGATCGAGCGTCCGCTCGCCGCGCACCTCCTCGTGCGGGACCACCAGCGTGTCCGCCGACCGGGCCGCCTCGTCCTCGGGGACGCCGTGGCGCACGGCCGACGCGTACAGCCCCTGCTCCCCGTCCCGCAGCAGCGCGGCGAGCCCCGCCGAGCCGTACACCCGGACCCCGGCGAACGCCGCCGTGCCCAGCACATGATCGAAATGGGGGTGGCTCAGTGCGATATGCGTCACCCTGCGGCCGAGCAGAGCCTCCGCCTGCCGCCGCAGCTCGACGCCCTCGCGCAGCGTCGAGCCCGTGTCGTACAGCAGGGCCCCCTCCGCACCGGCGACCAGCGCGACGGTGGCGTCCCAGCCCGGGAGCCGCCGCCGGCCCACACCGTTGCCCAACCGCTCCCACCCGAAGTCTTCCCAAGCGACGTCCATACCAGGACGCTATCGGCAACGACCTGCGCGGTCCCGTGGGAGGGTGGCCGGTCGCCCTTGCCCAGGCCCCACCCCACCCCCGTACACTGACGACGGGATTGCTGGCACTCGTACGCACCGAGTGCCAGACAGACACCGGAGACATACAGCTGGAGGTGTGCGCGATGCTCAGCGAACGCAGACTCGAAGTGCTGCGCGCCATCGTCCAGGACTACGTCGGCACCGAGGAGCCCGTCGGCTCCAAGGCGCTGACCGAGCGGCACCGGCTGGGGGTCTCCCCGGCCACCGTCCGCAACGACATGGCGGTGCTGGAGGACGAGGGCTTCATCGCCCAGCCGCACACGAGCGCGGGGCGCATCCCCACCGACAAGGGGTACCGCCTCTTCGTCGACAAGCTCGCGGGCGTCAAGCCGCTGTCCTCGCCCGAGCGCCGGGCCATCCAGAACTTCCTCGACGGCGCGGTCGACCTCGACGACGTGGTCGGCCGGACGGTGCGGCTGCTCGCGCAGCTGACCCGGCAGGTCGCCGTCGTGCAGTATCCCTCGCTGACCCGCTCGACGGTGCGGCACGTGGAGCTGCTCTCGCTCGCCCCCGCCCGGCTGATGCTCGTCCTGATCACGGACACCGGCCGGGTCGAACAGCGTATGATCGACTGCCCTGCGCCGTTCGGCGAGGCATCGCTCGCGGATCTGCGGGCCCGGCTCAACAGCCGGGTCGTCGGACGCCGCTTCGCGGATGTCCCGCGGCTGGTGCAGGAGCTGCCGGAATCCTTCGACAGCGAGGACCGGGGGACGGTTTCCACGGTTCTTTCCACCCTCCTCGAAACCCTGGTCGAGGAGACGGAGGAGCGGCTGATGATCGGCGGCACCTCCAACCTCACCCGCTTCGGACACGACTTCCCGGTGATGATCCGGCCGGTGCTGGAAGCACTGGAGGAGCAGGTCGTCCTGCTGAAGCTGCTCGGTGAGGCCACGGACTCCGGCATGACCGTACGGATCGGGCACGAGAACGCCCACGAGGGGCTCAACTCCACGTCCGTCGTCGCGGTCGGCTACGGTTCGGGCGACGAGGCAGTCGCCAAACTCGGCGTGGTCGGACCGACCCGCATGGACTACCCCGGAACGATGGGAGCGGTACGCGCAGTGGCACGTTACGTCGGACAGATCCTGGCGGAGTCGTAAGTGGCCACGGACTACTACGCCGTACTCGGCGTGCGCCGCGACGCATCTCAGGACGAGATCAAGAAGGCATTCCGTCGGCTCGCCCGCGAGCTGCACCCGGATGTCAACCCGGACCCGAAGACCCAGGAGCGGTTCAAGGAGATCAACGCCGCTTACGAGGTGCTCTCGGACCCGCAGAAGAAGCAGGTCTACGACCTCGGCGGCGACCCGCTCTCCGCGAACGGCGGGGGCGGCGGCGGTGCGGGCGGTTTCGGAGCCGGCGGCTTCGGCAACTTCTCCGACATCATGGACGCCTTCTTCGGCAACGCCGCGCAGCGCGGGCCCCGTTCGCGGACCCGGCGCGGCCAGGACGCCATGATCCGCCTGGAGATCGACCTCAACGAGGCGGCCTTCGGCACCACCAAGGACATCCAGGTCGACACGGCCGTCGTCTGCACCACGTGCAGCGGCGAGGGCGCGGCCCCCGGCACCTCCGCCCAGACCTGTGACATGTGCCGCGGACGCGGCGAGGTCTCGCAGGTCACCCGGTCCTTCCTGGGCCAGGTCATGACCTCGCGCCCCTGCCCGCAGTGCCAGGGCTTCGGCACGGTCGTGCCCACCCCGTGCCCGGAGTGCGCCGGCGACGGCCGCATCCGCTCGCGGCGCACGCTCACGGTCAAGATCCCCGCGGGCGTCGACAACGGCACCCGGATCCAGCTCGCCGGAGAGGGCGAGGTCGGCCCCGGCGGCGGCCCGCCCGGCGACCTGTACGTGGAGATCCACGAGCTGCCGCACTCCGTCTTCCAGCGGCGCGGCGACGATCTGCACTGCACGGTCACCATCCCCATGACGGCCGCGGCCCTCGGCACCAAGTGCCCGCTGGAGACGCTGGACGGCCTGGAGGAGATCGACATCCGGCCCGGCACCCAGTCCGGCCAGTCCGTCCCGCTGCACGGACGCGGGATCACGCATCTGCGCGGCGGTGGCCGGGGCGACCTGATCGTGCACGTCGAGGTGATCACCCCGTCCAAGCTCGACCCCGAGCAGGAGCGGCTGCTGCGGGAGCTGGCCAAGCTGCGCGGCGAGGAACGGCCCCTGGGTCAATTCCAGCCAGGTCAGCAGGGCCTCTTCTCCCGTCTGAAGGACGCGTTCAACGGCCGCTGAACCGCTTTTGGCCTTTCACCGCACCGCCCGCCGGTTCTCCACCGGCGGGCGGTGCGGCGTTCGGCGGGAGAACCGGTCAGGCCGTCGGCTGGCTGATTCGGCCCCGTGCACGGGACGTGGCACGATGCGCTCATGTCCTCCGAGTTGACCGATCTCTGCCGGTATCCGATCGTGCAGGCCCCCATGGCGGGCGGCGCGTCCGGACCCCAGCTCGCCGCGGCCGTCGCCGAAGCCGGCGGGCTCGGATTCCTGGCCGCCGGGTACAAAACGGCGGACGGGATGTACAACGAGATCAAACAGCTCCGCCGGCTCACCGCCGGCCCGTTCGGCGTCAACCTCTTCATGCCGCAGCCCGCACTCGCCGACCCCAGCGCCGTCGACGTCTACCGCCACCAGCTCGCCGGCGAGGCCGCCTGGTACGAGACCCCGCTCGGCGACCCGGACAGCAGCGGCGACGACGGCTACGAGGCGAAGGTCGCGATCCTCCTGGACGATCCGGTGCCGGTCGTCTCCTTCACCTTCGGCTGCCCCACCCGCGACACCCTGGACGCCTTCGCCCGCGCGGGGACGCACACCATCGTCACGGTCACCTCCGCCGAGGAGGCCCAGAGCGCCCAGTGGGCGGGCGCCGACACCGTCTGCGTCCAGGGCGTCGAGGCGGGCGGCCACCAGTCCACCCACCGCGACGACCCGCAGCTCGACCAGACCGGCACCGGACTGCTCTCCCTCCTCGCCCAGGTCCGCGAGACCGTCCAGGTCCCGATCGTCGCCGCCGGCGGCCTGATGCGCGGCTCCCAGATCGCCGCCGTCCTCGCGGCGGGCGCGGACGCCGCCCAGCTCGGCACCGCCTTCCTGGTCTGCCCCGAGTCGGGCGCGCACCTGCTGCACAAGCAGGCCCTGACCAACCCCCTGTTCGTCCGCACCGAACTGACCCGTGCCTTCTCCGGGCGGCCCGCCCGCGGCCTGGTCAACCGCTTCATCCGCGAACACGGACCGTACGCCCCCGCCGCCTACCCCCAGGTCCACTACGTCACCAGCGGGCTGCGTCAGGCCGCCGCCAAGGCCGGGGACGCCCAGGGCATGGCCCTGTGGGCCGGACAGGGCCACCGGATGGCCCGCGAACTGCCCGCGGGCGAGCTGATCGAACTGCTCGCCGCCGAACTGGAGGCCGCCCGGGCGGCCCTGAGCATGAGGAGCCCCCGGTGACCGCACCGGTCTTCGTCGTCGAACGGATGCCCACCGGAACGGAGTTCGTCCTGGAAGGACCCGAAGGACGGCACGCCGTCTCCGTCAAGCGGCTCCAGCCCGGTGAGGACGTCGTCCTCACCGACGGACTCGGCCACTGGACGGAGGGCGTGGTCCGCGCCGCCGAGGGCAAGGACCGGCTGACGGTCACCTTCCACGCAGGCGTGGCGGAGGAACCGGAGCCCACCCCCCGGATCACCGTCGTCCAGGCCCTCCCCAAGGGCGACCGGGGCGAGCTGGCCGTCGAGACGATGACCGAGACCGGCGTCGACGCGATCGTGCCCTGGCAGGCCGCCCGCTGCATCACCCAGTGGAAGGGCGACCGGGGCGCGAAGGCCCTGGCGAAGTGGCGCAGTACGGCCCGGGAGGCGGGCAAGCAGTCCCGTCGGGTGCGCTTCCCCGAGGTGGCCGAGGCCATGACGACCAAGCAGGTCGCGGCCCTGCTCGCCGGAGCCGACTTCGCGGGCGTCCTGCATGAGGACCGCGACCACGACAGCACTCCGCTCGCCACCGCCGACCTCCCGGCCGAGGGCTCGATCGTGCTCGTCGTCGGCCCCGAGGGCGGTGTCTCCCCGCAGGAACTGACCACCTTCGCCGAGGCGGGCGCCCGCCCCTACCGGCTCGGCCGCAGTGTGCTGCGTACGTCAACGGCGGGCACGGCGGCGACGGCGTTGCTGCTGGGGCGCACGGGGCGCTGGGGCTGACCACGGCCCGGCGTCGTACCGGACGCCGGGGTCGTACGGGGTGCAGGGGCTGGACGGAGGCCGGGTCCGGGCCGAACGCCGCCCGGCCGCCCGGCACGAAGGCTTAGCATGAGCCGTACTGATCATCAGCGAGCGAGGAGGCCCGGCGTCATGGCGGGAGAGCCGCAGTCCGACTGCCTGTTCTGCAAGATCGTCTCGGGGGACATCCCGGCGACCATCGTCCGCGAGAGCGCGACCACTGTCGCCTTCCGCGACATCAATCCGCAGGCCCCGACCCACGTCCTGGTCATCCCCAAGGTCCACTACCCGGACGCCGCCTCCCTCGCCGCCGCCGAACCGCAGATCGCCGCCGACGTGCTGACCGAGGCCGGAGCGGTCGCCGCCTACGAGAAGATCGACTCCACCGGCTACCGGGTCATCTTCAACACCGGCTCCGGCGCCGGCCAGACGGTGTTCCACGCGCACGCCCACGTCCTGGGCGGCCGCGGCCTCCAGTGGCCCCCCGGATAACCCTTCCCGTAAAGCACAGCGCAGGAGCGTTTCCCCATGTCCGTACGCGAGCTGGTGGTGCTCGGCACCGCCAGCCAGGTCCCCACCCGGCACCGCAACCACAACGGCTATCTGCTGCGCTGGGACGGCGAGGGCATCCTCTTCGACCCCGGTGAGGGCACCCAGCGCCAGATGCTGCGGGCCGGGGTCGCCGCGCACGACATCCACCGGCTCTGTGTCACCCACTTCCACGGCGACCACTCCCTCGGGCTCGCCGGGGTGATCCAGCGCATCAACCTGGACCAGGTGCCGCACCCGATCACCGCCCACTACCCGGCGAGCGGGCAGCACTTCTTCGACCGGCTGCGGTACGCCACGGCCTACCGCGAGACCGTCGAGTTGGCCCAGGTCCCGGTCGCCGGGGACGGCGGAATCCTCGCCGCCACCCCCGCGTACACCCTGGACAGCAGGAAGCTCTCGCACCCCGTCGAGTCGTACGGCTACCGCCTCACCGAGCCCGACACCCGCCGCATGCTGCCCGCCCTCCTCAAGGAGCACGGCATCGCCGGACCGGACGTGGGCCGCCTCCAGCGCGAGGGCTCCCTCGGCGGCGTCACCCTGGAGCAGGTCTCGGAGCACCGGCGCGGGCAGCGGTTCGCGTTCGTCATGGACACCCGCCTCTGCGACGGGGTGTACGCGCTCGCCGATGGCTGCGACATGCTCGTCATCGAGTCGACCTTCCTCGACGAGGACGAGAAACTCGCTGTCGACCACGGCCACCTGACCGCCGGACAGGCCGCCCGGGTCGCGAAGGAGGCGGGCGTCCGCCACCTCGTGCTGACCCACTTCTCCCAGCGCTACAGCGACCCGGAGCTCTTCGAGACCCAGGCACGCGCCGCCGGGTTCGACGGCGAACTCACCGTCGCCCAGGACCTGATCCGCGTCCCGGTACCCACCCGGCACCACTGACCCCACCAGCACCACCCCTGGAAATCCCCACCCCCCGTTTGCGAGACACCGTGCACCTCCCCAAAGCAGAACTCCACCTCCACATCGAAGGCACCCTCGAACCCGAACTGGCCTTCGCCCTCGCGGAACGCAACGGGGTGACCCTGCCGTACGCCACCACCGACGAGCTGCGCGCCGCCTACGAGTTCGACGACCTCCAGTCCTTCCTGGACCTCTACTACGCGCTGATGGCCGTCCTGCGCACCGAGGACGACTTCGCCGAACTCGCCGACGCCTACCTCGCCCGCGCCGCCGCCCAGGGCGTCCGGCACGCGGAGATCTTCTTCGACCCGCAGGCCCACACCGCCCGGGGCGTCCCCATCGGCACGGTCATCGAAGGGCTCGGCCGCGCCCTGGAGCGCAGCGAGGAGACCCACGGCGTCTCCACCCAGCTCATCCTGTGCTTCCTGCGCGACCTGTCCGCCGAATCGGCCCTCGGCACCCTCGACGCCGCCAAGCCGTACCTCCACCGGATCAGCGCCATCGGCCTGGACTCCGCCGAGGTCGGCCACCCGCCCGCCAAGTTCCGCGAGGTGTACGAGGCGGCCACCGCGCTCGGCCTGCGCAAGGTGGCCCACGCGGGGGAGGAGGGCCCGCCGGAGTACATCCGGGAGGCCCTGGACATCCTCGGTGTCGAGCGCATCGACCACGGGCTGCGCTGCATGGAGGACCCGGAGCTGGTGGCGCGCCTGGTCGCGGACCGGGTGCCGCTGACGCTCTGCCCGCTCTCCAACGTACGGCTGCGCACGGTCGACAAGCTCGCCGACCACCCGCTGCCCGCGATGCTGGCCGCCGGACTCCACTGCACCGTCAACTCCGACGACCCCGCCTACTTCGGCGGATACGCCGGAGACAACTTCGACGCCGTACGGGACGCGCTCGCCCTGGACCCGGAGCAGCTGCGCACCCTGGCCCGCAACTCCTTCGAGGCGGCCTTCCTCGACCACGACGAGGAGCGCCGGGCGCGCTACCTGTCCGAGGTCGAGGCGTACGCGTTCGACTGACCGGAACCGCCGTCCGGACCGGCCGTCCGGATCGCGCTGCGCACCAGCCGCCTGCGCCGTACGCGGAGTTCCGTGACGGCCTGCTCCGGCGAACCGAGCTTCGGTACCGCGCCGGACAGGCCGCCGCCGGTGGTGGCGGCGAGCAGAGCGGCCGGGGCGCCACCGCGACGCCGCACCGAACCGGGCACCAGCGGACGGCCACCGGTGTGCAGCGCCACGGCGGTCACCGGCGCGGCGACCAGCAGGGTGGCCGCCCCCAGGATCAGCCCCATCGCCGGATAACCGGCCTCCTCGGAGAGCACGCTCCCCAGCAGCGGCCCGCAGGCCACCCCCACCGAGGAGGCCGAGCCCGCCAGCACCGCCCAGCGGCCGCGTACGTCCAGGGAGGCGGCCAGACCGATCAGGTAGGACAGGACCACCGGGTAGACGGTGTTCCACAGGATCTCGCCGGTCGCGAACGAGCCGAGATCCCGGGCCGACGAGCTGAGCACGATGCTCGCCGCGATGACCACGGTCCCGAGCCCGATCGGCACCGCCCGGCCGAGCCGCGCGCCGAGCAGCCCGGCGCCCGTCACCCCGAGCAGCCCCGCACCGAGCGCGGCGGCGAACACCGCGCCGACGGTGACCTCGGACAGCCCCGCCTGGTCGAGGCCGATGCGGCTGCTCACGCCCCACAGCGCGTTCTGCGCCATGGACCAGACGAGCATGCCGCCCGCCAGGACGAGCCCGGAGCGGCGGTGCGGCAGCCGGCCGGTGACCGGCGAGGCGGTCTCCTCCGCCGTCCGTACGCCGTCGAGCCGGGCGGTCGCGGGCCAGACGAGCAGGGCGACCAGGGCGATCGCGGCGAACGGAAGCCGGTGGCCGCCGCCGAGATGAGGGATCGTCAGGTAGAGGACGCCCGCCGTGGCGGAGACGGTGAGCAGGCCGAGCGAGGACGTCCGGTGCGGGTCGCGCCGGGCGGCGATCCCGGACGCCGCGACGGCCGTCGCCGTGCCCGAGCCGAAGCCGCCGACCATCACACCGAGCACCACCAGCGGTACGGACCCGGCGAGCGCGGCACAGCCGTAACCGACGGCGGCCAGCACCAGTCCGGCGCGGGCGGGGGTACGGGCCCCGAACCGCTCGACCTGGCCCGCCAGGGCGAAGCCGGCACCGGCCGAGCTGAGGAGCAGGGCGCTGCCGACCAGTCCGGCCTGAGCGGGACTCAGCCCGAGATGGGCGCTGAGCCGGCCGACGACGGTGGGCAGCAGGTAGGAGGCGAGGTAACCGGCGGTGAACACGGCCACCAGGGGCCACGCGGCACCAGGGCGCGAGGACATGGGCGTTCCTGAAGACATGCCTGAGCAGGCGGGGGGAGAGGAGGGGGTACTGCGAAAGGCGTGGGGTACCGCGAAAAGGCAAGGGGGAGGTAAGGCAGGGGGTACTGCGGGAAGGCATGGGGGTGCTGCGGAGGTATGGCGATATGCCAGGAGATTGCGGCTCTCGTCGGACAACGTCCCCGAAGGTGCTCGCGGGGCAATTTGTATCAAGCGCCTCCGGCTCCCCGAAAGTCGCCCTGATGTGATCTGGGTCACTTATGCGTTTATGCAGTCGAACCCCGGGTATTAGCGCATGTTTATGCAGGTCAGGCGTGCTGCGAACACATGGGCGCGGACACTGCGTTCCCCTCCGCGGATCGGGCAGACTGGCCGCACCTCACACGGTCCGGATCCCGCCGCGATCCGCCGCACGACCCCGGGAGCGCACGGTGAGCACAGACACTCCGGGCATCGACCCGCTGGAGGCGCTGCGCGCCCCGCGCGACCCCGCCTGCGACGTCTTCCTGACGGGCCCGGTCTTCCTCGACATCATCTTCACGGGGCTCGACAGCGCCCCCGTGCGCGGCACCGAGTCCTGGGCCCGGGGGATGGGCTCCAGCCCCGGCGGCGTCGCCAACATGGCCACCGCGCTCGCCCGCCTCGGCCTGCGCACCTCCCTCGCCGCCGCCTTCGGGGACGACCACTACGGGGAGTACTGCTGGGACGCCCTGGAGCAGGGCGAGGGCATCGACCTGTCGATGTCGCACACCGTCCCCGGCTGGCACTCCCCGGTCACCGTCTCCATGGCGTACGAGGGCGAGCGCACGATGGTCTCGCACGGCCACGAGGCCCCTGCCCCCGCCGGAACCGGAACCGCGACGGCGGCCACCGGAACCGGAACCTCCACCGGAACCTCCGCCCCGGTCTTCCCGCAGTGCCCCCCGCGCGCCCGCGCCGCCGTCGCCTCGCTCACCCCGGGCCGGAGCGAGCCCTGGGTGGCCACCGCGGCCCGCGACGGTGCGCTGATCTTCGGCGACGTCGGCTGGGACGAGACCGGCCGCTGGGACCTGGACGCCCTGCCCGACCTGGCGCACTGCGAGGCGTTCCTGCCCAACGCGGAGGAGGCGATGCGCTACACCCGTACCGACTGCCCCCGCGCCGCCGCGCACGCGCTCGCCGAACGCGTCCCGCTCGCCGTGGTCACCCTGGGCGCGGAGGGCGCGTACGCCGTGGACGGGCGCACGGGCGCAGCCGCTGCGGTGCCCGCCATCGAGGTGGAGGCGCTCGACCCGACCGGTGCGGGGGATGTCTTCGTGGCCGGTTTCGTGACCGGCACCCTCGCCGACTGGCCGCTCGCCGACCGGCTCGCCTTCGCCGGGCTCACCGCCGCGCTCTCGGTCCAGGAGTTCGGCGGCTCGCTCTCCGCCCCCGGCTGGGCCGAGATCGCCGCCTGGTGGCAGCTGATCCGCACCTGCGACCGCCAGGACCCGGCCGCCCTGGAGCGCTACGCCTTCCTGGACGACCTGCTGCCCGCCACGGCCCGCGCCTGGCCGCTGCGGCGCGCCGTGCCCACGATCGGCTTCCGCCAGTGAGCGGGCGGCGGCCGACCGCACACGGCGGTGCCGGGCGGGTCGCACACGGGGCGCCGGGCCGGGTCGCACACACGGCCGGTAAAACCCCTCGGTGTTGTCACTGCCAGGTCGTAGGCTTGGTAACCCAGAGGTTGTCGAGCAGCGAGAACCCTGCAACGGGAGGTATGCGCAGGCCATAGGGCCGGCCCATGACTCAGTCACCCACACAGCCGCAGGCGCGTGCCCAGATCAGGATCCCGGCCGCACACCCCATGGTGATGCTCCTCGGATCGGGCGACTCGCTGTTGCGCGTGATCGAAGAGGCTTTCCCGGCGGCCGACATCCATGTCCGGGGCAACGAGATCAGTGCCACGGGCGAGGCCGCCGACGTCGCTCTCATCCAACGCCTGTTCGACGAGATGATGCTCGTGCTCCGCACCGGAGCGCCGATGACGGAGGACGCAGTGGAACGGTCGATCGCCATGCTCAGGGCGGCCGGCAACGGACAGGGAGACCCCCAGGGCGAGACGCCCGCCGAGGTGCTCACGCAGAACATCCTCTCCAACCGCGGCCGCACCATCCGCCCCAAGACGCTCAACCAGAAGCGGTACGTGGACGCGATCGACGAGCACACGATCGTGTTCGGCATCGGCCCCGCCGGTACGGGTAAGACCTACCTCGCCATGGCCAAGGCGGTCCAGGCGCTCCAGTCCAAGCAGGTCAGCCGGATCATCCTGACCCGCCCCGCGGTCGAGGCGGGGGAGCGGCTCGGCTTCCTGCCGGGCACCCTGTTCGACAAGATCGACCCGTATCTGCGTCCGCTCTACGACGCGCTGCACGACATGCTCGACCCCGACTCGATCCCGCGGCTGATGGCGGCGGGCACGATCGAGGTCGCACCGCTGGCGTACATGCGTGGTCGCACGCTGAACGACGCCTTCATCATCCTGGACGAGGCGCAGAACACCAGCGCCGAGCAGATGAAGATGTTCCTCACCCGCCTCGGCTTCGACTCCAAGATCGTCATCACCGGTGACATCACTCAGGTCGACCTGCCGAGCGGCACCAAGAGCGGGCTGCGGCAGGTGCAGGAGATCCTGGAGGGTGTGGAGGACGTGCACTTCTCCCGCCTCACCTCGCAGGATGTCGTCCGGCACAAGCTCGTCGGCCGTATCGTCGACGCGTACGAGAAGTACGACAGCCGAAACGGTCAGCAGGACGGTCGGGCGGAAGGCCGCCAGGACGGCCGGCGCGACCGCCGAAAAGGGAAGTAGCCGCAGCGCACCATGTCGATCGACGTCAACAACGAGTCCGGAACCGAGGTCGACGAGCAGGCGATCCTCGACATCGCCCGCTACGCACTGGCCCGGATGCGGATCCACCCGCTGTCCGAGCTCTCGGTGATCGTGGTGGACACCGACGCCATGGAGCAGCTGCACATCCAGTGGATGGACCTTCCCGGTCCGACCGATGTCATGTCCTTCCCGATGGACGAGCTGCGGCCGCCGGCGAAGGACGACGAGGAGCCCCCGCAGGGGCTCCTCGGTGACATCGTGCTCTGCCCGGAGGTCGCGAAGAAGCAGGGCGAAGAGGCCCCGACGCAGCACTCCATGGACGAGGAGCTCCAGCTCCTGACCGTCCACGGGGTGCTGCATCTGCTGGGGTACGACCACGAGGAGCCGGACGAGAAGGCCGAGATGTTCGGCCTTCAGGCCGCCATCGTGGACGGCTGGCGCGGGGAGCACGGGCTCACCGGCGCGTCCCCCGCCCCCACCGTCTCGTGAGCACCCCGCTGATCGTCGGCGCCGTCCTGCTGGTCATGGTCGGCTGGCTGGCCGCCTGCGCCGAGGCGGGCATCGCCCGTACGTCGAGTTTCCGGGCGGACGAAGCCGTCCGGTCCGGGCGGCGCGGCAGTGCGAAGCTCGCGCAGATCGCCGCCGATCCGACCCGCTATCTCAACGTCGCCCTGCTGGTGCGGGTCGCCTGCGAGATGTCGGCCGGGGTCCTCGTCACGTACGTCTGCCTCCAGGAGTTCCCCGAGACCTGGGAGGCGCTGGCCGTCGCCATGGGCGTGATGGTCCTCGTCTCCTACGTCGCCATCGGCGTCTCCCCGCGCACCATCGGCCGCCAGCACCCGCTGAACACGGCCACGGCCTCGGCGTACGTCCTGCTGCCGCTGGCCAGGATCATGGGCCCGATCCCGCAGCTGCTGATCCTCGTCGGCAACGCGCTCACCCCCGGCAAGGGGTTCCGCAAGGGCCCGTTCGCCAGTGAGGCCGAGCTGCGCGCGATGGTCGACCTCGCCGAGGCGGAGTCGCTGATCGAGGACGACGAGCGCCGCATGGTGCACTCCGTCTTCGAGCTGGGCGACACCCTGGTCCGCGAGGTCATGGTGCCGCGCACCGACCTCGTCTCCATCGAGCGCTACAAGACGATCCGCCAGGCCCTCACCCTCGCCCTGCGCTCCGGCTTCTCCCGGATACCGGTCACCGGCGAGAACGAGGACGACGTCGTCGGGATCGTCTATCTGAAGGACCTCGTCCGCAAGACGCACATCAACCGCGAGTCCGAGGCCGACCCCGTCTCCACCGCGATGCGCCCCGCCGCCTTCGTCCCCGACACCAAGAACGCCGGGGACCTGCTGCGTGAGATGCAGCAGGACCGCAGCCATGTCGCCGTCGTCATCGACGAGTACGGCGGCACCGCGGGCATCGTCACCATCGAGGACATCCTGGAGGAGATCGTCGGCGAGATCACCGACGAGTACGACCGGGAGCTGCCGCCCGTCCAGGAGCTGGAGAACGGCTGCTACCGGGTCACCGCCCGCCTCGACATCGGGGACCTCGGCGACCTCTTCGGGCTCGACGAGTACGACGACGAGGACGTGGAGACCGTCGGCGGACTGCTCGCCAAGGCGCTCGGCCGGGTCCCGATCGCCGGTGCCTCCGCCGTCGTCGAACTGCCGGACCGGCGCCGGCTCCGGCTCACCGCGGAGTCCCCGGCGGGCCGCCGGAACAAGATCGTCACGGTGCTCGTGGAGCCCGAGCACCAGGAACCCGAGGAGAAGGAAGCGGAATGACGCCGGAGCGGCTGAGGGCCTTCTGTCTGGAGTTCAACGCGAGCGTGGAGGAGTTCCCGTTCGGCCCGGAGACCTCGGTCTTCAAGGTGCTCGGCAAGATGTTCGCCCTCACCGCGCTGGACGCCCGCCCGCTCACGGTCAACCTCAAGTGCGACCCCGACGAGGCGATCCGGCTCCGCGAGACGCACACCGCGATCGTGCCCGGCTGGCACATGAGCAAGCGGCACTGGAACACGGTCACCGTCTCCGGCGTCCCGGACCGGCTGCTGCGCGAGATGATCGAGGACTCCTACGACCTGGTGGTCGCCGGACTCCCCAAAGCGGAACGACTCCGCCTGGACCGGCCGTAGGGGGCAGACGTACGAGGACGGGCCCGCTCCTCCCCCGTGGGGAGCGGGCCCGTCGGCGTACCGCCAGGGACATCAGCCCCGGCGCAGCCCCGCCGCCACCGCCGCGCCCGCCGCCAGCAGGATCGCCGCGGCGACCGCCACCACCGTCCGTACGCCGTCGAACAGCGAGTCCTGCGTGGTCGCCAGCACCCCCAGCAGCGGGATGCCGACCGTCAGGCCCACCTGCTGGGTCGTCGTGACCAGACCGGTCGCGAGGCCCTGCTCCTCGTTCGGGACGCCGGACGTCACGGTCAGCCCGTACGCGATGATCGCGCCCAGATGGCACATGCTCGCCAGCGACACCGCGACCGTCGCCAGCCACACCCCCGACTCCGCGCCCAGGCCGAGCAGTACGCCGATGAACAGCCCCTGGCCGAGCAGGGACAGGGCCAGCGTCCGGCGGGCGCCGATCCGGCCGATCACCCTAGGCGCGAACATCCCCGCCACCACCGACAGCAGCCCCTGGACCCCGAAGACCAGCCCGGTGGCGAAGGGGGAGAGGTCCAGGACCTCCTGGAGGTACAGGGTCAGGACGAAGACGACCGTGCTCATCATCGAGAAGGTCACCAGACCGCCCAGGTTGCCGAACGCCACCGTCCGCCGCCGCAGCATCGGCAGCGACACCAGCGGGGCCGCCGTACGGGACTCCACGACGACGAACGCGCCGAGCAGCACGATCCCCAGGACCAGCGTCACCATCACATCCGCGCCGCCGAAGCCGCGTTCCGCCGCCGTGGTCAGGGCGTAGATCAGTGCCAGCAGACCGCCGGTGACGCTCACCGCGCCCGGCACGTCCAGCCGCGGCCGGTCCGCCGTACGCGACTCCTCCAGCGCCCTCGGCGCCACCGCCAGCACCCCGAGCGAGGCCACCGCCAGCAGACCCATCGTGGAGCGCCAGCCCAGCGTGTCGGTCAGGACGCCGCCCGCGACCATCCCCACCGTGAAGCCGAGGGACAGCAGCGTCCCGCTGATCCCGAGCGCCCGGTCACGCAGCGGCCCCTCCGGGAACGTGGTGGTCAGCAGGGACATCCCGGTCGGCACGATGACCGCCGCGCCCAGCCCCTGGAGCGCCCGCCCGGCGAGGAAGGAGGCCGGGTCCCAGGCCAGCGTCGCCAGCAGGGACGCGGCGCCGAAGAGGGTGAGCCCGGCGAGGAACAGCCTGCGCCGCCCGTACAGATCGGCGATCCTCCCGAACAGCAGCAGGAAGCCCCCCGACGGCAGTGCGAACGCGGTCACCGCCCACTGGAGACCCGTGGTGCTCAGCCCCAGGTCCCTGCCGAGCACCGGCAGCGCCACGTTCAGTACGGAGAAGTCCAGGGCCACCATGAACTGGGCGGCGCACAGCACGAAGAGGACCAGCCGGGCCCGGCCCGACAGCCGGGGCGGCCCGGAAGCCACAGCGGAAGCAGAGGAAGCAGAAGGAGCAGAGGAAGCAGCGGAATCAGAGGTGGGAGGGGTTTCGATCGCCATGCGTCCCACCCTGCGGCGACCGGAATAACCGTGGGGAGCGGGAACTTATCCTGGTGCCCGCACCACCAGGCAGGCGCACACACGGACACCAGGGGGAGTACGTGGCCACACCGGCCCAGCAGGCGACGGACGACACGAAAGCGCACCGCCTGGCCGAACTACGCGAGTTCCTCCGCAGCCGCCGGGCCCGCGTCACCCCGGACGAGGCGGGCCTGCCGGGCGGCGCCCGCCGCCGCACCCCGGGCCTGCGCCGCGAGGAGGTCGCCGTCCTCGCCGGGGTGGGCGTCTCCTGGTACCAGTGGCTGGAGCAGGGCCGCGACATCACCGTCTCCCCGCAGGTGCTGGACTCCGTCGCCCGCGTCCTGCGCCTGAGCAGCGCCGAGCGCCGCCACCTCTACGTCCTGGCCGGGCTGAACGCGCCCCCGCCCGAGGTCGATCCGGCGCACGCCGACATGTGCGAGGGGCTGACCCGGCTCATCGACGCCTGGATGCCGTACCCGGCCCACATCATGGACCGGTACTGGAACACCGTCCTCTACAACGACGCGGCCGCCGCGGTCCTCGGCATGCGCCCGGACATCCGGCAGAACTGCCTGATCGCCTTCTTCACCGACCCCGTCTACCGCTCCCGCACCGGGGCGAGCTGGGACGCGCTCGCCCCGCAGGTGGTGGCCCAGTTCCGGGCGGCCTGCTCGGACTGCCCGGAGGACGACGGGTTCCGGGCGGTCGTCGAGGAGGCCAGGGCGGTCAGCCCGCTCTTCGCCGAGCTGTGGGAGCGGCACGACATCGCCCCCGCCGGGCAGAACCGCAAGGAGGTCGAGCACCCGCTCGTCGGCCGCCTCAGCCTGGAGGCCACCCAACTGCGGGTCCCCGCCCGGCCGGACCTGGCGATCGTGCTGCACACCCCGCTGCCCGACACCGGCTGCGAGGCCAGGCTCCAGTGGCTCGCCTCGCCCGAGGGCCGGCGCGGCTCGATGTATCCGGTGCCGGGGTGAGCGGGGACGCGACACCCCCCGGGGCGACCGGCGCCGGGGTGACCCGCTCGGCCGGCCCGCCGCCCGCTTCGTATGCTCGTGCCATGACCGACACCACCGACCTCGACGCCGAGGACCGCAAGATCGTCACCCTGGCGCGCAGCGCCCGCGCCCGCAACGGGGTGCCCGAGGGCGCGGCCGTACGCGACGAGACGGGACGTACGTATGTCGCGGGCACGGTGGCACTGGAGTCGCTGAAGCTCAGCGCGCTCCAGACCGCCGTCGCCATGGCCGTGGCCAGCGGCGCCACCTCGCTGGAGGCGGCGGCCGTCGTCTCCGCCGCCGAGGCCCCCTCCGACGACGACCGGGCCGCGGTGCGCGACCTGGGCGGACCGGACACCCCGGTGTTCCTCGCGGGCCCGGACGGCACCCTGCGCGTACGCGTCACGGCGGGCTGAACGACCGCTCCGGCGGCCGTTGTCCCCGGCGCTCCGGCGCGTCCCGGCGTACCGCTGTACGAGAGCGCCGCCGGGATCGGGGAGAATGGTCGCCATGAGCGCTCGACCGAACCAAGAATCCGCTGCCCAGCAAGCGGAGACCACCTCCCCCCACCGGGCCGGCTTCGCCTGCTTCGTGGGCCGCCCCAACGCGGGCAAGTCCACCCTCACGAACGCTCTCGTCGGTCAGAAGGTGGCGATCACCTCCAACCGCCCCCAGACCACCCGGCACACGGTGCGCGGCATCGTCCACCGAGACGACGCGCAGCTGATCCTGGTCGACACCCCCGGCCTCCACAAGCCGCGCACGCTGCTGGGCGAGCGGCTCAACGACGTCGTGCGGACCACCTGGGCCGAGGTCGACGTCATCGGCTTCTGCCTGCCCGCCGACCAGAAGCTCGGCCCCGGCGACAAGTACATCGTCAAGGAGCTCGCGGGGATCAAGAAGACCCCCAAGATCGCCATCATCACCAAGACCGACCTGGTCGAGTCCAAGGCGCTCGCCGAACAGCTCCTCGCCGTCTCCGCGCTCGCGGAGGAGCTGGGCTTCGAGTGGGCCGAGATCGTGCCGGTCTCGGCGGTGGGGGACAAGCAGGTGGACCTGCTCGCCGACCTCATCGCCCCGCTGCTCCCCGAGAGCCCACCGCTCTACCCGGAGGGCGACCTCAC
Organism: Streptomyces sp. PTY087I2; assembly: GCF_001687325.1. Lineage (GTDB taxonomy): Bacteria > Actinomycetota > Actinomycetes > Streptomycetales > Streptomycetaceae > Streptomyces. Next base: position 78,213 of record NZ_LZRD01000015.1, read on the forward strand.
CGACGAGCCGGAGATGGTCATGGTCGCGGAGCTGATCCGCGAGGCCGCGCTGGAAGGCGTACGCGACGAGCTGCCGCACTCGATCGCGGTCGTCGTCGAGGAGATGCTGCCGCGCACCGACCGCCCGGCGGACAAGCCGCTGCTGGACATCCACGCCAACGTCTACATCGAGCGCCCCAGCCAGAAGGGCATCATCATCGGCCCGAAGGGCAAGCGGCTGAAGGACGTCGGCACCAAGTCCCGCAAGCACATCGAGGCGCTGCTCGGCACGCCGGTCTTCCTGGACCTGCATGTGAAGGTCGCCAAGGACTGGCAGCGCGATCCGAAGCAGCTGCGGAAGCTGGGCTTCTAGCCCTTCCTGGACACCGGCCCTGGTGCCGATCTCACGCGCCCTCCTTCAGGACGCGTGAGATCAGCGTGCGCTGCGCCCCGGTCAGATCGGGGTCAGCGCAGTACACGGTGCGGCCGTCGACGGTGATCGCGTACCGGAAGCCGTCCGGCACCCCGGCCGACGGGGTGTCCCGTGCCGCGCCGAGCGCCTCCTCGGCGAGGGAGCGCCACTCGGCGGCGTCCGCCCGGCCCTCCGTGTCGACCTCATGGCGGCGGGCGATGCCGGCGAAGCCGCCGGTCCGGCTGACCTGAATGCGCATGGGGTCCTGTCTATCGGGGGCCGGACGGGCGCTCAACCCCGCCCGCCGGTCGGGCATGCGACGGCCCGGGTCACGCCCGGCCGGGCACTCGGCGGTCCGGGTCACGCCCGGGTCGGGACGCCCACCTCCGACCAGGCCTTGAGGACCGCCTCCCGCTCGTCCGCCTCGCCGAAGCGGGCGCCCGCCGCCGCGACCGTCAGCCGGGCGAACTCCGCGAAGTCCGCGTTCGCCGTCAGCTCGCCGCCGGTCAGCACGTCGAACCAGATCTGCCCGGCGCGCTCCCAGGAATTCCCGCCCAGCGCGGTGGCCAGGAGGTAGAACGCGCGGTTGGGGATGCCGGAGTTGAGGTGGACGCCGCCGTTGTCCTCCTCCGTCTCGATGTAGTCGTCCATGGAGCCCGGCTGCGGGTCCTTGCCGAGGACGTCGTCGTCGTACGCCGTGCCCGGGGCCTTCATCGAACGCAGGGCGTCCCCGCTGACCCGGGGCGCCAGCAGCCCGGCGCCGATCAGCCAGTCGGCCTGCTCGGCGCTCTGGCCCAGCGAGTACTGCTTGACCAGCGAGCCGATGACGTCGGACACGGACTCGTTGAGCGCGCCCGACTGGCCCTCGTACCGCAGGTTGGCGGTGTACTGGGTGAGGCCGTGGGCCAGTTCGTGGGCGATCACGTCGACCGCGACGGTGAAGTCGAGGAAGATCTCGCCGTCGCCGTCCCCGAAGACCATCTGCTCGCCGTCGAAGAACGCGTTGTTGTACTCCTGGCCGTAGTGCACGGAGCCGATCAGCGGGAGGCCCTTGCCGTCGATCGAGCTGCGCCCGTACGCCGAGAGCAGCAGCTCGAAAGTGGCGCCGAGCCCGGCGTACGCGCGGTTGACGCTGGCGTCGGAGGTGGGCTTGTCGCCCTCCTCGCGGACCTTGACGCCGGGCAGGGTGGTGCCCGTTTCGCAGTCGTACAGGATGCGCCGCGGCTTGCTGGGGACCGCGCCGGCGGTGTGCCGGGTCGGTGTCGCGGCGAGCGCGGTGATCCGGCGGTGGTCACGGCGCAGGGCGTCGGCCGCCAGGGTGCGACGGGCCGGGTCCGCGAGCCGGGCGTCGGCGGACCGGGAGAGGTGATCGAGGACGTGGGGCGGAACGATGGTGCAGAAGACGGGGTTGAGCTCGCCGTCGTTTCGAAGGTGCATACAGAAGACTGTGGCACTCCGTCACCGTGCTGTCACTGGTTGCGACGACGATTGACGAAATGGAGTGATGAGTCACTGTTTACCCGTCATCGATGTCCGGTCCCGCATACTGATACGGACCGACACCACGGGCCACACTCGGTTACGCTCGTCGCATCATGCGTTTCGGGCTGCTTCTTCTTAGCTGCCGCGGCGAGGGCCTGTAGTCGTAGGCCGACCCCCTCCCCGCGGAGTCTGGTGTTGCAGCGACACAGTCGGCCGACACCCGCTGGACCGAGGAGCCCTACGCCATGACCACCGTGAATCCCGCCGGTAACACCGTGAACCCCTCCGGTAATTCTGTCGGCCGCCCCACCCCGATCACCAACGCGACGCAGCTGCAAAAACCCTCCGGGATGCCGGTCCACAAGTACGGCCGCTACGAGGCCGTCGACATCCCCGACCGCACCTGGCCCGACAACCGCATCACCGTGGCGCCCCGCTGGCTGTCCACCGATCTGCGCGACGGCAACCAGGCCCTGATCGACCCGATGTCCCCGGCCCGCAAGCGCGAGATGTTCGACCTGCTGGTCAAGATGGGTTACAAGGAGATCGAGGTCGGCTTCCCGTCCTCCGGCGAGACCGACTTCGCGTTCGTCCGCTCCATCATCGAAGAGGGCGCGATCCCCGAGGACGTGACGATCTCCGTCCTGACGCAGGCCCGCGAGGAGCTGATCGAGCGCACGGTCGAGTCGCTGGTCGGCGCCCGCCGGGCCACCGTCCACCTGTACAACGCCACCGCCCCGACCTTCCGCCGCGTCGTCTTCCGCGGCTCGCGCGAGGAGGTCAAGCAGATCGCGGTGGACGGCACCCGGCTGGTCATGGAGTACGCCGAGAAGATCCTGGGTCCGGAGACGATCTTCGGCTACCAGTACAGCCCGGAGATCTTCACCGACACCGAGCTGGACTTCGCCCTGGAGGTCTGCGAGGCCGTCTGCGACGTATGGCAGCCGGAGGAGGGCCGCGAGATCATCCTCAACCTGCCCGCCACCGTGGAGCGCTCCACGCCCTCCACCCACGCGGACCGCTTCGAGTGGATGTCCCGCAACCTGACCCGCCGCGAGCACGTCTGCCTCTCCGTCCACCCGCACAACGACCGGGGCACCGCCGTCGCCGCCGCCGAGCTGGCCATCATGGCCGGCGCCGACCGCATCGAGGGCTGCCTGTTCGGCCAGGGCGAGCGCACCGGCAACGTCGACCTGGTCACCCTGGGCATGAACCTGTTCTCCCAGGGCGTCGACCCGCAGATCGACTTCTCGCAGATCGACGAGATCCGCCGCACCAGCGAGTACTGCAACCAGATGGAGATCCACCCGCGCCACCCCTACGCGGGCGATCTGGTCTACACCGCCTTCTCCGGCTCCCACCAGGACGCCATCAAGAAGGGCTTCGACGCGATGGAGAAGGACGCGGCCGCCCAGGGCAAGACGGTCGACGACATCGAGTGGGCCGTGCCGTACCTGCCGATCGACCCGAAGGACGTCGGCCGCTCCTACGAGGCCGTCATCCGGGTCAACTCGCAGTCCGGCAAGGGCGGTATCGCGTACGTCCTGAAGAACGACCACAAGCTGGACCTGCCGCGCCGGATGCAGATCGAGTTCTCGCGGATCATTCAGGCCAAGACCGACGCCGAGGGCGGCGAGGTCACCCCGACGCAGATCTGGTCCACCTTCCAGGACGAGTACCTGCCGAACGCGGAGAACGCGGGGGCGCGTTGGGGCCGCGTCCAGCTGCGCTCCGGCCAGACCACCTCCGACACCGACGGGACCGACACCCTGACCGTCGAGGCGGTCGTGGACGGCGTCGACACCGTCCTGACCGGGTCCGGCAACGGCCCGATCTCCGCGTTCTTCGAAGCGTTGCAGGCCATCGGTATCGACGCCCGGCTGCTGGACTACACCGAGCACACGATGAGCGAGGGAGCCAGCGCCCAGGCCGCCTCGTACATCGAGTGCGCGATCGACGGCAAGGTCCTGTGGGGCATCGGCATCGACGCCAACACCACCCGCGCCTCGCTGAAGGCGGTCGTCTCCGCCGTCAACCGCGCGGCCCGCTGACGCCGAACGGCCCGTTCCGAACCCCGACCGCCCGCTCCGGGAGGTCGGGGTTCGGCCATATCCGAGGGTTGTGACGTCCAAGAGGCTGACGTCCCCTCGCAGATGTGGCTAACATCACGTCCAACACACGGCAATGTTGCCGGAGCGTTACGGAGGTGTGCGACGTGCGGTCAGCCAAAGGACAACGCGCTCTGAGGCCGGTCCTCTGCGGCGTTCGCACCGTCTGGGACGCCGTCGGCGACGGCGCCTTCTTCTGCCCCGGCTGCGGGGGAGACCGCAACTACCGCCGGCTCACCGGCCGCCGCCGCCTCACCGTCCTCGGCGTCCCGCTGGTCCGCCGGGGCGAGGCCGAGCCCGTCGTCGAGTGCGCGGCCTGCCTGGCCCACTACGCCCCCGAGGCGCTGGACCACCCCACCACGACCCGGTTCTCCGCGATGCTCCGCGAGGCCGTCCACACCGTCACCCTGGCCGTCCTCGCCGCCGGGGGCACCACCTCCCGTACGGTCCTGGAGGCCGCCGTCGCCACCGTGCGCGACGCCGGGCTCGACGACTGCACCCAGGAGCAGCTGTTCACCGTCGTCGCGGTGCTCGCCGCCGACACCGGCCGGGGCTCCGGCACCGACCCGGCCGCCGAGGCGTGCGGCCCGACCCTCGCCATCGAGCTGCACGAGGTGCTGGCCCCGCTCGCCCCGCACCTGGCCGCCGCCGGCCGCGCGTCCGTCCTCCTCCAGGGCGCCCGGATCGCGTTGGCCGACGGGCCCTACTGCGCCGCCGAGCGCCAGGTCCTGACGACGGTCGGCACCGCCCTCGGCATCCCCGCCGAGGAGACCGCCCGGGTGCTGGCCGAGGCGGCCCGTACGCCGTCGTAGGCGTTCGTAGGCCGCAGGCCGGCCTCCGTACGCCCGCCTGGACCGGCAATGAGCCCCAGGGCCCCCGCAGGCCGTCCCCCGTGGGCGACAATGGGCCCATGAGCTTGTTCCGGGACGACGGCATCGTGCTGCGTACGCAGAAACTGGGCGAGGCCGACCGGATCATCACGATCCTGACCCGCGGCCACGGCCGGGTCCGCGCCGTCGCCCGCGGGGTGCGCCGTACGAAGTCCAAGTTCGGCGCCCGCCTGGAGCCCTTCTCCCACGTCGACGTGCAGTTCTTCGCGCGCGGCAGCGAGCTGGTCGGCCGCGGGCTGCCGCTCTGCACCCAGAGCGAGACGATCGCCCCGTACGGCGGCGGGATCGTCGCCGACTACGCCCGCTACACGGCCGGCACCGCGATGCTGGAGACCGCCGAGCGGTTCACCGACCACGAGGGCGAACCGGCCGTCCAGCAGTATCTGCTGCTCGTCGGCGGCCTGCGCACCCTCGCCCGGGGCGAGCACGCTCCCCATCTGATCCTGGACGCGTTCCTGCTGCGCTCGCTCGCGGTCAACGGGTACGCGCCCAGCTTCGAGGACTGCGCCAAGTGCGGGATGCCCGGTCCGAACCGGTTCTTCTCCGTCGCGGCGGGGGGCGTCATATGCGGTGACTGCCGGGTCCCCGGCAGCGTCGTACCCTCGGCACAGGCCATCGAACTGCTGAGCGCGCTGCTCAGCGGCGACTGGGCGACGGCGGACGCGTGCGAGGCGCGTCATGTCAGGGAGGGGAGCGGGCTGGTGTCCGCCTATCTGCACTGGCATCTGGAGCGCGGCCTGCGCTCGCTGCGGTACGTAGAGAAGTGACACAGGGAGACTGAGAAGCTCATGGCAGTACGCGGGATCCTCGGCGGCCGTAACCGGCGCACGTACAAGACCCCCGAGCCGCACCCCACGGGCGCGACGCCGCCGAAGATCCCCGGCGAGCTGGTGCCCCAGCACGTCGCCGTCGTGATGGACGGCAACGGCCGCTGGGCCAAGGAGCGGGGGCTGCCCCGCACCGAGGGCCACAAGGTCGGCGAGGGCGTCGTCATGGACGTGCTCAAGGGCTGTATCGAGATGGGCGTGAAGAACCTCTCGCTGTACGCCTTCTCCACGGAGAACTGGAAGCGGTCCCCGGAGGAGGTGAAGTTCCTGATGAACTTCAACCGGGACGTGATCCGCCGCCGCCGCGACGAGATGGACGAGCTCGGCATCCGTATCCGCTGGGTGGGCCGTATGCCCAAGCTGTGGAAGTCCGTCGTCCAGGAGCTCCAGGTCGCCCAGGAGCAGACCAAGGACAACGACGCGATGACGCTGTACTTCTGCGTGAACTACGGCGGCCGCGCCGAGATCGCGGACGCCGCGCAGCGCATCGCCCAGGACGTGGCGGCCGGGAAGCTGGACCCGTCGAAGGTCAACGAGAAGACGTTCCAGAAGTACATCTACTACCCGGACATGCCGGACGTGGACCTCTTCGTGCGCCCCAGCGGCGAGCAGCGCACCTCGAACTATCTGATCTGGCAGAGCGCCTACGCCGAGATGGTTTTCCAGGACGTTCTTTGGCCGGATTTCGACCGCCGGGACCTGTGGCGGGCCTGCCTGGAGTACGCCCAGCGCGACCGCCGCTTCGGCGGGGCGCAGGAGGCGGAAGCCGCCAAGTGAGCGGAAGAAAGTGAGCGGAAGAAGGGGCGGGCCCGGTGCGTGGTGCACCGGGCCCGCCCCTTCGTCGTACGTCCGTTACGCCTTCTTCTCGGCGCACTCCGCGCACGTGCCGAAGATCTCGACGGTGTGCGCGACGTTCACATAGCCGTGCTGCGCGGCGATCATCTCGGCCCACTGCTCGACGGCCGGGCCCTCGACCTCCACGGCCTTGCCGCAGAGCCGGCAGACCAGGTGGTGGTGATGGTCGCCGGTCGAGCACCGTCGGTAGACGGCCTCGCCCTCGGTGGTGCGCAGGACATCGACCTCACCGGCGTCGGCGAGGGACTGAAGCGTCCGGTAGACCGTCGTGAGGCCCACGGAGTCGCCGCGGTGTTTCAGGACGTCGTGCAGCTCCTGGGCGCTGCGGAACTCGTCGACCTCGTCGAGCGCCGCCGCCACCGCCGCCCGCTGCCGGGTGGACCGGCCGCGTACCGGCGCTGCGTTCGTGCCACTGATCGGCGCCGTGGCCACAGGTGCCTCCTCGTGTCGCCCGTACATGTGTCGGGCCATTGTGCCAGCCCGGCCGGGCGCCGCATTCAAACGCGCACGTCGTCCGGTCACGTACGGACGGTCATGCGCGCGGACGGACGGTCACACGCGCACGTCGTCCGCGCCCCGCCGGGCGGGCGGTACTTCCAGGGTGCACTCGGCACCCTTCGCTTCGCTCGCCCGGGCCCGCCGCCTCGCGAGCGGAGCGGCGAGCGCGGTCAGCGCGACGAACACCGCGATGGCCAGCAGCACGATCGTCGCGCCGGGCGGGACGTCCTGGTAGTACGAGGTCACCGTGCCGGTGAGGGTGACGGCCGTGCCGATCACCACGGAGAGCACGAACGTGACCTTGAAGGACTTGGTGATCTGCTGGGCGGCCGCCACCGGCACCACCATCAGCGCGCTGACCAGCAGCAGCCCGACGACCCGCATCGCGACGGTCACGGTCACCGCGGCCGTGACCGCGACCAGCAGGTTCAGCACCCGCACGGGCAGCCCGGAGACCCGGGCGAACTCCTCGTCCTGGCTGACCGCGAACAGCTGCCGCCGCAGCCCCACCGTGACCAGCACCACGAAGGCCGCCAGGACGCAGATCGCGACGACGTCCGACTCGGAGACGGTGGCGAGCGAGCCGAAGAGGTACGAGGTCAGATTGGCGTTGGAGCCGGAGTCGGACAGGTTGATCAGCATGACGCCGCCCGCCATGCCCCCGTAGAACAGCATCGCCAGGGCGAGGTCGCCGCGCGTGTGTCCGTACCAGCGGATCAGCTCCATGGTGACCGCACCGGCCACCGCGACGGCGGTCGCCATCCACACGGGGCTGGTGGAGAGCAGGAAGCCGAGGCCGACGCCGGTCATCGCGATGTGCCCGATGCCGTCGCCCATCAGGGCCTGGCGCCGCTGCACCAGATAGATGCCGATGGCGGGCGCGGTGATCCCGACCAGCACGGCCGCGATGAGTGCCCGCTGCATGAAGGGAGGGTTGAGGAATTCGAAGAGCATCAGGTCAGCAGTCCCGTCCGGACGGGCTCGGCGGCCGCGTGGGGGTGTACGTGGTCGTGGCCGGGCAGCGCGTGCTGGCCGAGCGCCTCGGGCGGCGGCCCGTCGTGCGTCACGCAGCCGTCGCGCAGGACGACGGCCCGGTCGATCAGCGGCTCCAGCGGGCCCAGCTCGTGCAGCACCAGCAGCACGGAGGCGCCGAGCGCCACCTGCTCGCGCAGGGTCGAGGCCAGGATCTCCTGGCTGGCCAGGTCCACCCCCGCCATCGGCTCGTCCATGATCAGCAGCTCCGGTTCGGAGGCCAGGGCGCGGGCGATCAGCACGCGCTGGTGCTGGCCGCCCGACAGCGCGCTCACGGAGTCCTTCGCCCGGTCGGCCAGGCCCACCAGGTCGATGGCGCGCTCCACGGCCGCCCGGTCCGCCTTCCCGGGCCAGCGCAGCCCGGTACGGGACAGCCGGCCGGAGGCGACGACCTCGCGGATCGTGGCGGGCACCCCGCCCGCGGCCGTGGTGCGCTGCGGGACGTACCCGATCCGGCCCCACCGGCGGAAGCGGCGCAGCTCGGTGCCGAACAGCTCGACGCTGCCGCCGGTCAGCGGGACCTGCCCGATGACCGACCGTACGGCGGTGGACTTGCCGGAACCGTTGGCGCCGAGCAGGGCGACGACCTCGCCGCGGCGCACGGTCAGGTCGACCCCGCGCAGCACGGGGCGCGAGCCGAGGGTGGCGGTGGCGCCGCGCAGGCTGACCACGGCCTCGCGGGTGGTGCTCTCACGCTCCGGCATGAGCGCCTCCGATCCGATGGCTGTACGGGTGGTGCGGGTCACTTCGCGCCGAGGGCCTTCTTCAGCGCGGCGAGGTTGGACTTCATGACCTCGATGTAGTCAGCGCCCTGAGACTTCTCCGTGATTCCCTCCAGCGGGTCCAGGACGCCGGTCTTCAGCCCGGTGTCCTTCGCGAGGGTCTTCGCCGTCTTGTCGCTGGCGAGCGTCTCGAAGAAGACCGTCGTGACCTTCTCCTTCTCCGCGATGGTGTGGATCTCCTGGATCCGCGCGGGGCTCGGCTCGGCCTCGGGGTCGATGCCCGCGATGCCCTGCTGGGTGAGCCCGTAGCGCTCGGCGAGGTAGCCGAAGGCGGAGTGGGTGGTGATGAAGGTCTTGGTGGCGGTGTTCTTCAGCCCGGTCTCGTACGCCGTGTTCAGCTCGCCCAGCTCGGCGACGAGGGCGTCGGTGTTCTTCTTGTAGTCGGCGGCGTGGTCGGGGTCGGCCTTCTCCAGCGACTTGCCGACACCCTTGGCGACCTCGGCGTACTTCACGGGGTCCAGCCAGATGTGCGGGTCGGCGCCGCCTTCCTCGCCGTGGTTGTGGCCGTCGCCCTCTTCGTGGGCTTCTTCCTCGTGGCCGTGCTCGTCCTCGTGGCCGTGCTCGTCCGCGTGCTCTTCCTCGCCCTCGTGGTCGTGATCATGACCGCTGACCTCGGAACCGTGGTTCTCCAGCGTGGTGAGGGTCGCGGCGTCGACGGTGTTCTTCACACCGGACTGCTTGATCGCGTCGTCCACGGCGGGCTGGATGCCCTTGAGGTACAGGACGTAGTCCGACTCGCTGATGGAGCCGATCTGGCGCGGGGTGAGCTCCAGGTCGTGCGGCTCGACGCCCGGCTTGGTGAGGCTGGTGACGGCGACGTGCTCGCCGCCGATCTTCTCGGCCAGGAACTGCATCGGGTAGAACGACGCGGTCACCTTGAGCTTGTCGCCGTTTCCTCCGTCCGCCGCGTCGGAGGTGGAGCAGGCGGAGAGAGCGGTCAGACCGAGGACGACTGCTCCGGCGACGGCGGTGGTGGGTATGAGGCGACGTACGTTCATGACAGTCATTTTCAACAAAAGTGGAAACGATTGTCAACAAGGCTGATGAGATGCCCGGAAGATCACGAGCCGACATCCCGGGGTCCCATTGGGGCCCTATCGATTTGATCCGGGGGGTGCACGCGCCGGTAACCTGAGTCATTCGCCGTTCGTCATCGTCGTATGAAGAGAGCACCGTGGCCGCCGACAAGATCGACACCATCGTCAGCCTGAGCAAGCGCCGTGGCTTCGTCTACCCCTGTAGTGAGATCTACGGTGGCCAGCGCGCCGCCTGGGACTACGGGCCGCTGGGCGTCGAGATGAAGGAGAACCTGAAGCGTCAGTGGTGGCGCTACATGGTCACCGCGCGCGAGGACGTGGTCGGGCTCGACTCGTCGGTCATCCTGGCGCCGGACGTCTGGGTCGCCTCGGGCCACGTCGCCACCTTCTCGGACCCGCTGACCGAGTGCACCTCCTGTCACAAGCGCTTCCGCGCCGACCACCTGGAAGAGGCGTACGAGGAGAAGCACGGCAAGCCGCCGGTCAACGGCCTCGCCGACCTCAACTGCCCCAACTGCGGCAACAAGGGCACCTTCACCGAGCCCAAGCAGTTCTCGGGTCTGCTCTCCACCCACCTCGGCCCGACCCAGGACTCCGGCTCGGTCGCCTACCTGCGCCCCGAGACCGCCCAGGGCATCTTCACCAACTTCGGCCAGGTGCTCCAGACCTCGCGCAAGAAGCCGCCGTTCGGCATCGCGCAGATGGGCAAGTCCTTCCGGAACGAGATCACTCCGGGCAACTTCATCTTCCGGACCCGTGAGTTCGAGCAGATGGAGATGGAGTTCTTCGTCAAGCCGGGCGAGGACGAGGAGTGGCAGCAGTACTGGATGGACCAGCGCTGGAACTGGTACACGGACCTCGGCCTGCGCGAGGAGAACATGCGCTGGTACGAGCACCCGAAGGAGAAGCTCTCCCACTACTCCAAGCGCACCGCCGACATCGAGTACCGCTTCCGCTTCGGCGGCAGCGAGTGGGGCGAGCTGGAGGGTGTGGCCAACCGCACCGACTACGACCTCAAGGCGCACTCCGAGGCCTCCGGCACCGACCTGCGCTACCACGACCAGGAGGCCCAGGAGCGCTGGACGCCGTACGTCATCGAGCCCGCGGCCGGTGTCGGCCGCGCGATGCTGGCGTTCCTCCTCGACGCCTACGTCGAGGACGAGGCCCCCAACGCCAAGGGCGTCATGGAGAAGCGCACCGTGATGCGTCTCGACCACCGCCTGGCCCCGGTCAAGGTCGCCGTCCTGCCGCTGTCCCGCAACGCGCAGCTCTCGCCGAAGGCCAAGGGCCTGGCGGCGGACCTGCGCAAGAACTGGAACATCGAGTTCGACGACGCCGGCGCCATCGGCCGCCGCTACCGCCGCCAGGACGAGATCGGCACTCCGTTCTGCGTCACCGTCGACTTCGACACCCTCGACGACAACGCGGTGACCGTGCGCGAGCGCGACACGATGAAGCAGGAGCGCGTCTCGCTGGACCAGATCCAGGCGTACCTGGGCGCGCGTCTGCTCGGCTGCTGACACACACCCGTCTGAGTGCGTGAGGCCCCCGGTTCCGGGTACGGAACCGGGGGCTTCGTCGTACAGTCCACCGGAGCCCCCGCCACCGTTCCGGGAGGTATGCGATGCCGTCGATCACCACCAGCAAGGTCAGCAGATGGGACCAGCACGGCCGTGAACACGTCGTGCAGGTAAGGAAGTCGGGCATGACGCGCCAGCTGACCTGCACCACGTGCGCCTGGCGGCGCTCGGCGCAGTTCCTGCCCTGGCTGAAGGCCGAGGAACACCTGGCGGAGGCCCACCAGGCGACGGTCGACCCGACGGCCTGAAAACCTGGTGCGGCGCTCGCCGGGAGCGCGGTACGGTTCCGGCATGTCTTCGTTCTTCCAGATCTACGAGTGAGAGCGCGGCGGGTGCGTACACCCCGCCGCAGCCCGGGGACCGGCGCGACGGCCCCCGATCACCTTCACCTGACTCACTTCACCTTCCGTAGGGGAGAACACCATGGCCAAGGGCCGCAACAACCTTCTCGGCGTGGGCGGACAGCGCAAGAAGCTGTCCCGCGCCGACCAGCAGGGCGCGGGCTCCGCACGCGTCGCCGACCGCAAGGCGGCCGAGGACAAGAAGCAGGAGCTGGTCCGCAAGATGCGCGAGCGGGCCGAGGCCCGGACGGCCACGACCGCGGAGCCGAGCACCGACCAGGACGCGTCGCCGTCCGCGGAGCAGAGCTGACGCCTGAGCAGTACCCGTACGAGGGTGTGGGCCCGGATCATGGACTGATCCGGGCCCACGCTCATATGGCCTCGCCCAGGTGGCTCAGGGCTTCGCGGAAGTCGTCGAGGGCGGGGCCCAACTCGCGGACGGCGATGCCGAAGGCCGAGCGTTCGATCAGCGCCCCGGCCAGGGCGCGCGTCCCCTCCACCGGTTCGTGCCGGGACAGCCGCCGACCCAGGTCCACCCCTTCGTCGAACAGCGGTCGCACCCGCTCCGCGAACAGGTGGGTGCGGTGCACCCAGTGGACGGCGGAACGGACGGTGAGGACGCGATGGATCCGGACCAGCTCGGCCAGGTGCCCCGCCGGATCCCCGGCCGCTTGCCGGGCACGGTCGTCCACCTCCGCTCGCAGGGCATCACGGCTGTCGAAGTACCGCTGTCGGGCATCGGGCGACCAGTACGTCGGCCCCGTGCCCGAGGGCGTACGGGGCCCGCCGTCGGACACGGGCCACACGCTCTCCCCGCCGAAGACGGTCAGCAGCACCGCCCAGAACGACGCCTCGAAGCCACCCCAGGAGATCCGCTCACCCGAAGCGGCCAGTTCGGTCAACCGGGCGAGGGTGTCCTGCCGCACGGCGGCCGCCTGTTCGCCCCGGCCGTGGAGGTCGAGCATCCGGGCGTACCCGATGAGCGCGTGGAGATGGCAGGCCACCCAACCGTGGTCCCCCGCGGCTTCGGCCGCCTCCAGGGCCACGAGCCGCTCGAACGCGGCGCAGGCGTCGGCGGATCGGCCGGCATCGTGGAGAGCGGCGATCCACTGCATGAGTGACCAGGCGAGAGCGCCATCTCGGTACCCCTCGGGCAGGAGTGCCGCGACCTCCTCATCCATGGCATCGGCGGCTTCGGCGTACCGCCCCTCCTCGGAGAGCCCGGCAGCCCACTGCTCCAGCCCTTTGACCAGGGGATTCCCGGACCGTTCGGCCTGAGCGCGGCTGATGGCGAGCATCTCACCGCGCAGGGCGAGGCCTTCGGCACGCCGTCCCACGCGGTACAGCTCGTGCTGGTACGAGTCGAGGGCCCTGTACAGGACGTCGACCCGGCCGGGGTCGGCCGGGTCGACGCGCCGTGCCACCGCGACCGCCTCCTCGCACAGCTCCAGCGAGGACGGCCGCCACTCGCCGGAGCCGGTGTCGTAGCTGAGGTGTTGCAGCGCCCCGGCCAGGAGCGGCAGGTACGCGGCGGGGCTCACCTGAGCGAGCACCCGATAGGCGTCGACTTCCTCGTACGGTGTGCGGCGCCCCGACGCCAGCAGCGTATTTCTCGCCCGCACGATGTCGTCCTGATCGACGTTCCCCCACTGATTCATGACGGAGATTCTGGGCGTCTCGAAGAGGGCCGGACAAGGAAGTTCAGCTGTGCCGTTACTCCTACGAAAACACCCTCTGACCTGTCATGATGGAGATGACATCACTTCCGGGTCAGGCCCCGGATGCCGTTCGCTCCGCTTTCAGGTGCCGGGCGAAGAACCGGGCCCCCGTGTCGAGTTCGAACTCCGGAACACCGGTGTGCCCGCCGAGGTTGGCGTGCAGGGTCTTCTCCCGGGACCCGAAGGCGTCGAACAGATCCAGGGCCGCCTGCCGGTCGTTGCCCTCGTCGTCCCACTGGAGCAGGACATGCAGCGGGATGGTGACCCGGCGGGCCTCCTCGAACATGGCGGCGGGCACGAGGCTCCCGGCGAAGAACCCGGCGGCGACGATGCGCGGTTCGACCACGGCCAGGCGGACGCCGATGGAGATGACGCCTCCCTCGTATCCGACCGGCCCGCCGATCCCGGGCAGCGCCAGGAGTTCGTCCAGGACGGCCTGCCATTCCGGCACCGCCCGGTCGACGAGCGGAAGGATGAGCGCGTCGACGATCTCGCCGCCGACGGGTCCACCGCTCTCCATCGCCCGCCGCAGATCGGCCCGGGCCTGTTCGGCGGCGGCCCAGCGGGGCCGTTCACCACAGCCGGGAAGCTCGATGGTGGCGGCGGCGAACCCGTACTCCGCCACGTAGTGCCGGGCCCGCCCCGCCAGCCGGGGATACATCCGGCCGAGCCCCAGCGGGGGGTGGCCGATCAGGATCAGCGGCGCGGGTACGGGATCGGGGGAGGCGGCGGGCGTCCACAGGATGCCGGGGATCTCGCCGAGGGTGAACGCACGCTCGACCACGTTGTCGTCGAGTCGCTTTTCGGAAGAGAAATGCACGGTCGTGCCTTTCGGGAGTGCGCGTGAACGGCGCTCCCGGACGACCTATCGCCCGACCGTGACCCCGAAGGGGAGCACCCATGTCGACATTGCGTTCACGGGTATCACCTCCTCGGTCTTCAGCACGGCTCGCGAAAACGTAGCAAGGATCGCGGTGGCCCACCAAAGGGTTTTCGTCACCCACGGGGAAGGTTCCGTACACGATTCCTTCAGAACCGGGTGCGACCGTGGAAGCGGGGGTGGCGCGGTGGACGTGAGCAGGGAGGAAGTCCTGGCCGTGGTCGAGTCGTTGGCGCGCCCGGCGTCCCCGGAGGAGATCGCCGACGCCGTCGAAGCGGTACGGGTACGCGCGCGGCCGCGACTGACGGAGTTCGACGACCCCGGGGCGTGCGTGACGGGGGAGGCGGTGCTCGGCCGGCTGCTGGAGCTGAAGGAGTCGAGGCAGGTCAAGGGGTACCCGCGGGAAGCGTGGGTGAACCTGGGAGTCAAGCCGGGCGGAACCGCGCACCCCACCGATTTGCTGTGGTGGCCGGTGACCAGATGGCGGCAAGCGGCGGGGCACCGCGCCCGGCGGGACTTGGAGGCCCGGGCGGCGGCGGAACGCGCGAAGGAGCAGAGCCCGCTGCGCCAAGCGGTGGAGAGAACGCTGGAACAGCGACGGTGGGACGCCCAGCACCCCTACGAGGGCCTTGACCCCTTGTGACCCGGCTTGCTTCCGGCCGCCGGACACGCCCTAGCGGAACAGGTGCGGGTGGAGCCGGGCCAGGTCCCGCGTGATGGCTTGGTCGGTGGGGTCGGTGACTTCCCAGCTGTGTCCGGAGGGGTGCCCGGCGAACAGCCCGCACGCGTCGTCGGCGTTCCGGGGGTCGCGGTCGGGACACCAGGGGAGCGGCAGGAGCCGGGCGCGCTCCGCGTCCCACCGGACCCAGACGGCGCTTCCGGGGCGTCCGCCTTCGTCCCACAGCATCGCGGAGTGATCGCCGTCGTGGTCCTCGCCGAGTTCGCAGAGGACGTGCCCGGCCTCCGGGCGGTGGTCGCCGGGGACGGACAGGGCGAGGACGTGCTCCGGGGGCGGCAGTAATACGACGGCGGTGCACTGGTTCATGGTTACGGGGTCACCCTTCGGGAGAGTCGCCGGAGACGAGCTGCTCCGCGATCAGGTCGCCGAGCGGGTCGGTCACGTCCCAGGAGTGGGCTGCGGTGTGGTGGTCGAAGAGCGCGCACCGCCGTACGAGTCCGGAGTCGAGCCGGCGGAGGACGGCGGGGCACCAGGGCGAGGACTCGGCCCGGTGGGTGCGCTCGGGCCCGCTGCCGTTCCAGAAGAACCACAGGGCCGGTGAGTCGGGCGTCCGGCCCGGCCGGAGGTAGGCGGCGTGCTCGGTGCGCTGGTGGTCGTGCTCGCCGAGTTCGCACAGGACGTACGGCTCGAGGTCTTCGGAGCTGTCCGCCCCGGGGGAGGTGAGCCGCAGCACGGCATCGGGAGGGAGAAGGGTGACGGCGGTGCACTGGAGCACGACGTTCACCTCCGGTTCGTGTCGGGGGACTACCGGTCGGCGGGGCGGCCACGCCACCCGGCGAGCGTCAGGCTCAGCCCGACGGCGGGATCGAGAACGGTGAACAACGCGGGGAACCCGGCCTCCAGGGCCCGTATCGCGTGATCCTGGTGCGGCCCGTGGGTGGCCCAGCGGCGCAACTCTTCGGGCGCGCCCGAGCCGTGGAAGTGAACCGGCCGTACGTCGTCGCCGGCCGACATCCGTACGGGCTCGGGCGCGAGGGGCAGCCCATGGCTGTTGGCCAGGCGGAGCGCCTGCCGCCGGAGCCAGAGGAGGACGAGCCGCCGGTTCCGTACGACGACCCCACCGAGCGAGGCGACCCGCTGCCCGTCGGAGACGGTGACCTCGGCGGCGTACTCCGTCACGCGCCTCATGCGGACGGCCCGGGTCCGTCGTGCAGAACGAGCGATCGCAGCCGGTCGGCCGCCGCCTGGACCTCGGCCACGACGGCGGCGCGGTTGGCGAAGCGATCCAGGATGGCCGCGTCCAACTCGGCGCAGAACAGGGCCCGGTAGGCGGGATCGGACTCGATGCGCACGAGTTCGGCGAGGGGGTGTGAGGGCTGCTGCGGATTCACAGGACCTCACCCCGGCTACGGGCATTGAGCCGCGCTGTACGGGCGCGAAGCTGCTCTATCAGGAGCGCGGGACGTACATGGCGCGGCTCGACCTCCCACTCCGCACCGCCCCCGACGGGCCGGAGCGACCAGTAGGGGCCGGCGACCCCTCGGAACTCGCCCACGCGGTCGGCGCGGCTGGTGTCGACCATGAGGGTTCCGGGGGCGGGGAGGTCAGGGGGTTCCTGGTTATTCGGGCATAAGTTCTCGCCGTACATCGATCGCTCCTCTCCGTAGCCGTTTGGCTACCGGGGCGATTCAGCGTGACCTAGGGTCGTGGCGTCTTCAACGTGGGGATCTGGGAGGGCACGTTGGTAAACATCAAGCAGTTGAACCCCGAGGCGAGCCCGCAGGCGGCCTTCGGTGCGCGTCTGCGCAGCATGCGGGAGGAGCGCGGTTGGATCCAGGATCACGTGGCTGACATGGTCGGCTGCTCGGGCAGGCACATCTCGGCGATCGAAACTGGCCGCAAACCGGCGACTCTGCCTTTCGCGAGGAAAGCGGACCGGTTATTTGATCTCATCGGTTCGAGCGAGTCGTTCGAGCGCCAGTGGCAGGAGATGAAGCACGGGAACCTGCTGGAGGGCTTCCCGGAGTACGTGGGGTACGAGGGCCGGGCGGTGGAGATCCGGCTGTTTGAGGTCGGTCTTATCCCCGGCCTGTTGCAGACACCGGAGTACGCACGGGCTGTCGCCTACGGAGACGTAGAGCGCGGGGCCATCACGGTCGAGCAGGCCAACGACCGAGTCTCGGTCCTGGAGCAGCGTCAGGCGGCGCTGGTGCGATCACGCCCGCCTATGGTTTTCGCCATCATGGACGAAAGTTGCCTCTACCAGGCAGTCGGCGGCCCGAAGGTCATGGCCGCCCAACTGCAACGGTTGGAGGAGATGGCTGCGCTGCCCAACTGGATCATCCAGGTGGCGCCGTTCAGCCTGGGGGCGCGCAGAGCGTTCAACTTGCCGGTCTATTTGCTCACCCTTGCGGACCGGTCGATCGTCGCGTACGCAGAATCGCAAGCGCAGGGCCACGTCGAGCGCGAAACTTCTTTCGTGGTGCCGATGCTCACGGCCTACCATCAGTTCCAGAGCGAGGCGCTGTCGAAGGCGGCCTCTGTGGCCAAGATCAGCCAGTTGCGAAAGGGCACCCCGTGACGACCGAATCCCCTCGTTGGTTCAAGTCTTCGTACAGCTCGAACGGCGGTGCATGCATCGAGGTCGCCGCCAACCTCGCCGCCGTGTGCGGCATCGTCCCGGTCCGTGACTCCAAGGTCGTCGACGGCCCAGTGGTCGCCGTCCCCGTCACCGCGTTCGCGGCGTTCGTCGCGGGCGTCCGGGGCGGGACGTTCGACACCGTCTGACGAAGAGAGCAGCAGGACGCCCCGCCGTGCCCGCGCATGGTGGGGCATTCTGCTGTTCGGAGGGAAGGGGCACGCTTTGATGTCCACCAGCGGGCACGAGTCCGAACGCCAACTGCTCGTGCGTCGAGGGATTCAGCGTCTGGCACACGAGCAGTGGGGGAGCGGTCATTCGGTCTGGGACGCGGAACTCGCAGGCAGAAACTTGGTGGTTGACCAGGTCCGAGTCGAGGAGGGGACCGCTTCGGAGAATGCGGCGCGCGTGCTTGGCCTCGACGAGGGGGAGAGCGTCTGTGTCAGGAGCCGCCGGTTCGTGTTGGACGGCAAACCCGTACTGCTCTCGACGTCGTACCTCCCGGCACCTCTGGTCGAGGGTTCAGCGATCACTCAGCCGGACACAGGGCCCGGCGGGATCTACGCTCGGCTGGCCGAACTGGGTTACGGTCCGGTCCACTTCCGGGAAGAGGTTCGCTCACGCATGCCGTTGCCCGAGGAGGCAGCGAAGCTCAGCCTTCCGGCCGGGACGCCCGTCATGCTCATCTGCCGGACCGCCTTCGCGGAGAAGGGGCGTGTCGTCGAGGTCAACGAGATGGTGCTCGACGCCGCCGCGTACGTCCTGGAGTACGACTTCGACGCGTAACGTCGCCCGGGGCGAGGCCCTCTGGTGCCCGTTCGGTCCCGTCGTGCATGGTGGTTGCTTCCTGCGGCGAAGGGACACCCGTGATGCCTGAATCTCCCCGGTGGTTCAAGTCTTCGTACAGCTCGAATGGCGGCGACTGCGTCGAGGTGGCCGCCAACCTCGCCGCCGTGCGCGGCATCGTTCCGGTCCGTGACTCCAAGGTCTTGGGCGGGCCCGTGGTCGAGGTCCCCGTCGCCGCGTTCGCGGCGTTCGTCACGGGCGTCCGGGGCGGGACGTTCGACACCGTCTGACGAAGAGAGCAGCAAGATGCCCCACCGTGCCGCGCGCGACGGGGCATCCCGCTGATCAAGCGAGGTCGTGCTGCCAGCGGAGCGCGGGGTGGCCGTCGATCCAGAGGCGTGAGCCTCCTTCGTGATGCGAAGCCGTACCTCGGTGATGTCGGGGCGGTCCGCGTCCTGCCAGGCCGTGAGGGTCTGCTCGATCGTGTCCCACAGGGCCGTGGGGCCGCCCTGGCGGACCGTCCAGATGCCGTTGTCCTCCGCGAAGGAGGCGAAGGACTCGCGCTCAGGGTCGAAGAGGTAGAGCAGCCGGTCGCCCTCCGGCGAGGTCGCGCGGGTGAAGCGCGCCCCCGGAGCCGCGAGTTGAGCGAGGAACGCAGGCATCCAGTCCTCCAGCAGGAGCGGGGAAACCTTGGTCTCGCGCTCACTGTCGGCGTAGGCCGTGCGGGCCGACAGATCACCACCGATGGGGGCCTCCGCCTGGGACCGGGCCTGCATGAACGAGCTACGGCCGATGATCGCGCCCTCGGCCGTACCGTCCTCCGCCACGGTGACTTTCGCCAGGCCGGTGCCGTAGTGCCAGGAACCGCCGACCGTGGTGAGGACGACGCCGCCCGGCTTGGTCTGCCTGATCCAGGCGTACGGGATGCGGCGCACCGCACAGGTGGCGATGACGCGGTCGTACGGGGCGCGGCGAGGCTGGCCGAGGAGCCCGTCGCCCGTGACGGTCCAGGTCGAGTATCCAGCGGTTTCCAGGGCATCGTCCGCCCGGACCGCGACGTCCGGGTCCACCTCGACCGTGGTGACGGCGTCCTCGCCGAGGCGGAAGCACATGAGAGCGGCGGAATAGCCGGTTCCTGTGCCGATCTCCAAAACCTGGTGGCCGTCCTCCAGTTCCAGCTTCTCCAGCATGTCCACGACGGTGACCGGGGTGGTGGACGAGGAGGTCGGGGAGCCGTGGACGGGGCCGCTGACCTGGTCGGCGGTGAGGTGTCCGTCGAGCTGGGTGGTCAGGGACTCGTCGCGGTAGGCGATCCGTACCCACTCGGCCGGGTCGCTCCCGGCAGCCGTCACCGGCTGCCACCGGCCGTCCCTCACGGGCAGGAACACACCAGGGTTCAGGAACAGCTCGCGGGGAACGGACTCCACCGCCGCCCGCCATGGGGAGCTGATGAGAACGCCCGCCTGCTCCAGACGTCCGGCGAGTGCACGCCGCTCCTGAGCGGTGTCGGTCATGGGGCAGCTCCTTGCGTCAGCAGTTCAGCGAATGCGGCGGACATCGCGAGGCCGGTGGACTCCTCCAGCCACCCCCACTGTCCGTTCGGGTTCAGCTCCAGCCACCAGAGGCCACCGGCCTCGTCGACGGCGAAGTCGAAGCTTCCCGAGGCCAGGCCGAAGTGGTCCAGGTACGCCAGGAGCGCCTTCTCCACGAGGTCGGGCAGGTCCACCACGCGGTAGGTCAGGGCGGAGTAATCCTTGCGCCAGTCCAGCATCCCGGACTCGATCCGTACGGCGAACACCTCGCGGCCGACCACCAACACGCGAAGGTCGGCCACCTTGTTCACCACGGCCTGGAAGAGATGCGGCGCCACAGCCACGCGCGCGTCGACCTCTGACGCCATCACCGGGTCGGCCCATCCGGTGACAGGAACACCACCCCGCTGGTAGGGCGTCCACCGGAGCGTCTTGAAGATCACCTGTTCGTGGTCGCCGACGAAGGACCGCGCCTCGTCCGGGTCGTTCGTGACCAGCGTCGACGGGACCGTCAGCCCGAGGCGCTGGGCAACCGCGAGCTGGGCCGGCTTGTAGTCGGCTGCGGCGTTGCGCAAGGGGTGGTTGACCCACAGCGGTCCGTCGAGGGCGTACAGGGTGCCGCCGAGCCCGTAGCGGGTCTGGGCCGCCGCGAACCGTGCGTCGTCCGGTTCGAGATGGTCGAAGGCGGGCCACACCGGCCGGCGCCAGTACACCGACCGGATCTCGGCCAGCTCCACGATCCGCGATGGTGTGCGAAGCCGCCCGGCCACAGGGGCCGGGCAACTCCCGAACCGAGCGGAGACCGTCAGTTCCGCTCCGATGTCGGCGGGGTCGAACCTCGTCACCGGCACGTTACGCCGATTCAGCTCGCTGATCACCATGTCGGTGGTGAGGTCGTCCGCCTCGGTGGCCACCAGCACCGGCCTCCTGTCGGTCACCGGTCAGTCCTGCTCGGAGTCCTGGTCGTGCCCCTGGTCGGGGGCGGAGTCAGAGTTTGTCGTCGTGCTCGTCTCGGTGCCCCTGCTGGTGCCGTGCTTGCCCATCTCGATCACCGTGCCGGCGCGGTCGGTGAAGACGCCGAGCTGGGTGTGGGGGTCGAGCGTGACCGAAGCGTGGGGACGATGAGCGACGGTCGGGTACGGGGCGAGCCGCTCGGCTCCCCAGGGACGCGCATGGGGCTCAACTGCGGTAGCCATTCCGGCCTCCTTGACGAAGGTGGTTGTTGTCGAACCAGAAGCTACGGTCACCGTCGATGGAGTAGGACTGACCGGAGGTACGGGTTTGGGGGACCGAGGGACAACGGGGGTGCGGCATGACCACGAAGGGATGCGGACGAGGACGTGCGACTGCGGGCACGATCGCCGGGTTCGTTCTCCGCGTGGCCCGGGAGAGCACGGATATCCGCACGCAGGCCGGTATGGCAGAGGCGATGAGGGTTGATCTTGCCACTTGGCAGGGCTGGGAGACCGGGCGACGACCGCTCGCCCGTGTGAAGGCCGGTGCCCTGCTCGACATCCGGCGCCGATTACTCGCGTTGGGCGCGGACCCCGCTGTCCTTCACCTTCTCGACCCGGCGATGGACGCAGACCGTGTCATCACGTCCACGATCCATCCGGCGGCCGACGCCCGCCATCCACTCGGGAACTGGGTGCACACCCGCGACACGGCCCACATGATCGCCTGGGCCCTGAACGGGACCGTTCCGCCCGCTCTGGCCGGCAGAGCGGCGACGGCGCGTCGCGGTCCTGTGGCCAAGGCCCCGCTCTTGTCGGCGCCCGACCGGAGCGCGTTCTTCGCGCACCTCCGTGAGACCGCCGAATCCGCGTTACGCGCCGGAGACGACGGGCTACTGCTCCACCGCCAGTGCCTCTACCTCTGCTCCTACGACCAAGGCTCCGAGGCCACATCGTGGATGGCGCAGGCCCTGCACAGCAGCCGAGACCTCATCTCCGTCCGTGGCTGGACCCCACGCTGGGCCACCGCACGATCAACGGCCACCGCGTTGGTGAGGCTCGGCGACCATCAGCCGCTGCTGGATTTCATCGACAGAGGTTTGGCAGGCGACGACTCCGCCGAGATCGCGAACCTCAACTACTGGGCCTACTGGTTCGGTTCGATCCGTGAAGCGCAGCCGGACGACGGCTTCATGCGGCACGGTCCGTCCAACTGGGAGCCCGTACGACTCCTTCGCGGACTTGCCACCGGCCTCCACCAGGCTCCGGCGTACATGGACCTCTACGTCCACTCGCTATGGGCCCTGCTGACCACCAACCGGTGGCTGCCCCTGGCAGACCCGGTTCTCGCGGAGAGTCTGGCCGTACATACCGCCCGGCTCCTCGACCACGACGGGATCTCCCTGCGGGCGAGGCGGGAACTGATTGCGGTGGATAACGTTCTACGCGAGAACCGGACATGACACATCGGAGGTCGTACTTCATGGCGGACGCAGAGCAGGAGCAGGTAAAGGGCACTACAGGCTTTCTGCTGGAAATGGGGATGCTCAAGCGCGCCAAGCGGTCCGGCTGGTGGATCGCAGGAGTGAAGGACCCCGAGACCATTGCCGAGCACAGCTTCAGAGTCGCGCTCATCGGTTCGGTACTCGCCATGATGGAGGGCGCCGACCCGGCGAAGACCGCGCTTCTCGGCCTGTGGCACGACACCCAGGAGACCCGCGTCAGCGACATCCCGCACATCGGCCGCCGCTACCTCGAAGCCGCCGGCAACGAGAAAGTCACCGCCGACCAGGTATCGGCCGCGCATCCGGCGGTGAAGGCCGGCGCCCAGCGGATCGTGGAGGAGTACGAGAACGGCGACTCCCTCGAAGTCGTCTGCGCGCACGACGCCGACAAGCTCGAATGCCTCCTCCAAGCCGTCGAATACCGCGAACAGGGCTGCTCCAACGTCCAGCCCTGGATCGACAGCAGCATCGCCAAGCTCAAGACCGCTTCTGCTCAGGCTCTCGCCGAGGCCGCGCTGACCATGACGTCGATCGAGTGGCAGCAGACGTATCTCCGCTGAGGCCGGGGAAGCGGTACGGGTCCGCAGCGCCAACGTCGTAGGCATGGCCGGTGCCGGGCGTCGGCCCGTCGTTCGGATCGGGCCGGAGGGGGTGGGGCTCAGTGACGTCGAGCGCCGCCGGGCGCCGGTTCTCCTGTCGACGTCGTACCTTCCGGCACCTCTGGTCGAGGGGGCGGCGATCACCCAGCCGGACATAGGGCCTGCGGGATCTACGCCCGGTTGGCCGAACCGGGTTACGGCCCGGTCCGCTTCCAGGGGGAGATCCGCTCGCGCGTGCCGTTGCCCGAGGAGGTGGCGAAGCTCAGGCTTCCGGCCGGGACGCCCGTCGTGCTCATCTGCCGGACCGCCTTCGCGGAGGAGGGGCGTGTCGTGGAGGGCAACGAGATGGTGCCCGATGCCGCCGCTTACGTCCGGGGGGACGACTTCGACGCGTAACGTCGTCCGGGGCGGGACGTTCGACACCGTCTGAGGAACCGAGCGGCAACATGCCCCGCCGTGCCGCGCGGCGGGGACTGTCCCGGGCTCTGCGAAGCCAGGGATCCGGAAAGCCAACGTGCTCGGTCGGCCCTCATGCGCCCAGCTGATGCCGCACAAAAACCGGGTGAGGGTCCCCCACTTCGATGCTGTTCTCGTCGAGGCCGTTGGCGATACAGAAGCGACCCGCGTCGAAGGCGAACTCGACAGCGATGGTGCCATCGGCCAGGTCCTGGCCCGACGAACGCCACTCAAGCAGCGAGACTTCGCGGAGTTTCCGGCCGACGAACGGTTCGAGCCGTTCGTCGGCGCTGGACCACATCGGCGTGAACTCGGACTCCTGCCAGCCGGTGATCACGGCTGTGGTGTCGATGGTGTTCCAGCTGATCGACAGCTCATCGAATTTCCCGTGGCAGATCTCGACCCGGACGCCCTCGAAGTCCAACACCACCGGGCAATCGGCGAACCACTCCCCGTCCTCGACGAAGCGCACGAGCGCGTACCCGGTCAGGCGCCGCCCACCCAGCGTCGCCAACCGTGGTCCGTGGCTCTCGCGGACGGCTTCGAGCCCGACGAGGAAGGTCGGCTCGAAGCCGGAGATGCCCATCATCACAACACCGGGATTATCCGTGATCTCTCAGGGAAGCGGTAACCCGTTGGCACCTGACCTGTTCAGTCTCGTTTGGCACCGCAGATTCCGCAGATTCCGCAGAGGGATCTAAGCGGTGTGCTTGTGCATCACGTCGAGGTAGTGCCGATCGCGGTGCCGGACACCGTGGTCCCGGCCGGGCAGGCTGAAGACGGCGCAGACCTTGGCGGGCCGGGTGAGGATGCTCGACTGTTCGCCGAAGGTGATCAGGTCCTCGCGGCCCACCGTGGCCTCGAACGACTCGGAATCAGGCAGGACGAGCGGCGGGAGACTCGCCACCGATCCGGGCCGAACGTTGATCCAGATCCCGCTGACGGCCCTCTGGGTGACGACCAGTCGAAGGCCTCCCCACGCATAGGGATAGCCGGGGGCATTCCGCAGTGCAGCGGCCCGATACGGCCGGTTCGGGCGACGTCGACGAGCACGTTCATCAAGGTCACGGCAGCGACTCTGACACTCTCCCGCGCCTGTGCGCACCCCGATATTCGTTGACCACCGGCCGCTCTGCCAGCGGCGAATATCGCGCCGAGTGGGCGCGGCAGTCATTACCGTCCAGCTGTATGACGACGATCACGACCCGCACGGTCGAATACCCGGCCGACAACCTGACGATGGTCGGACACCTCGCGCTCCCGGCCGGTGCCGGGCGTCGGCCCGCCGTTCTGATCGGGCCGGAGGGGGTGGGGCTCAGTGACGTCGAGCGCGGCCGGGCCGAGGCTCTGGCCGAGCTGGGGTACGTGGCGTTCGCCTTCGATATCCACGGCGGGCGCTACTTGGGAGACCCGGACGACATGCTGGCCCGCTGCATGCCGCTGCTCGCCGATCCCGAACGGCTGCGAGAAATCGGGCACGCCGCGCTCGACGTGCTGCGTGCCGAACCACGGGCCGACCCCGACCGGACCGCCGCCGTCGGCTACGGCACCGGGGGCGCGGTCGCCCTGGAGCTCGGCCGTGACGGCGTCGACCTGCGTGCGATCGCGACGGTCAACGCACTGACCACCGGTCGGCCGGGCGAGGCGGCACGCATTCGCTGTCCGGTGTGGGCCGGGGTCGGGTCGGAAGACCCGATCATGCCGGCCGCCCAACGGGACGCGTTCACCGCGGAGATGGAGGCCGCGGGCGTCGACTGGCGGCTCGTGGTGTACGGGGGAGCCCTGCACGCCTTTCACCATTCACCGGTCGACCACACCGTGCGCCCCGGCGTCGGCCACCACCCACGGCACGCCCGGCGAGCCTGGCGTGACGTCGTCGCTCTGCTCGCGGAGTGCCTGCCCGTCACGGAGTGATCGAGTCGTCGCGGGCGTCCGGGGTGGGGCTTCGACGCTGTCCGGCGGTCCGGGATCCGGGCGGCCGGCCATGGGCAGGGCAGCGTGCGCGGGATCCACTGCTTTCCGGTTCTGCCGTCGTACACCCTCACCCACCAATGGCTGCGCGAGCTCGCCCGGTTCGGCAGTCGGGGCGGGCTCGTGGCAGTCCACGTGCGACTCGACGACGCCGAGGACGTGCTGGTCGGGCGCTACACCGATCGGGATCGCGGGGCCCGGACCGCCGTCTCGGCGGCGGAGTCGGTACGACGGATCGCGGCACTGGAGGACCCCCGGGGCTGGGAGGTGTTCGTCCCCCGGGCGATCCGGCCGCGCGAGGTGCACCGGATCCGCACCGCACCGCAGGTCGCGGGCTGGCGGTACCTGCCGGACGCACACGGTGTGCGCCCCTGCACCTGTTTCGGGTGCCGCGTGCGCGGCGGGTACGGGGCACGGCGCCTGCGCGAGCGGTTGCCGCATCCGCTGGACGGTCCGCCGCCACCCGTCAAGGTGCTGCTCGCCCGGGTCGAAGCCGGTGACCCCGGGGACCCGGCCGTGCTGAGGGAGGCGCTGCACTGGTTCGGCATGCGTCGGCGCGGCCCGGTCGACCGGTTGAAGGGCCTCGCGTCTCACCCCGATCCGGGGGTGCGGGAGGAGTTGGTGTGGGCGGTCGCCCGCTGGTCCACTCCAGGCGTCACCGAACTGCTGGACGGCCTGGCCGACGACCCGCACCCAGATGTCCGGGAGGCGGTGGAAGCGGTCCGCGATCCGGAATGACCACGAGGCGCTCTGCCGCTCAGCCTCCGGGCCCCATCGGGTAGGCGTACACGATGTACTGCGGGCGCGCCACGCCCGCGACGAGGAAGAGCAGCGGGAGTGCCGGCCACCAACGGCCGAGAGTTCGGCGCGACACGGGGAACGCCGTGAGCAGCGCTGTGAGCGCGCCCGACACGATCAGCGGCCAGGACGCCAACTCGATACCGGTCAGGGTGTTTTCGTCCCAGATTCCTTGCGGCGGAATCAGCAGGGACCCGTACGCGAGGTAGGCGTTGAACAGGTTGGCGAGGACGAGGCCACACCCCGGGGTCCTCGGAGCGGACCGGTCACTTCAAGGCGCTCCTCGCGTCGTCCGGGTTCCTGTCCAAGCCGCGGCAGGAGGACCGCGGCCGTCGGCCCGCCGCCGTGGGCCGGAGCAAGGTCATCCTGCCAGGAGGGGCGGTGCGGTGCGGTCCTCTCCGCCGGACATGGCCGACCCGTCGACGTACCCGGCAAGATGGAGCCCGTGCCCAAGAGATCACCGGACCGTACCGGCGGCGGCCCCCGCCCCGAGGACCTCGCCCCGCCGATCCGGATTCCTGCCGGGCTCGTCGTCCTTGTCGGGCCGCCCGCCTCCGGCAAGACGAGCTTTGTCCGGGCGGTGGTCGAGCGGCGGCAGGTCGACGCCGAGGCCGTGGTGTCCAGCGACGGGATTCGTACGGAGCTGTTCGGTGCCGTGTCCGAGCCGGCGGACCCCGATACGGCCGACGCGGTCGACGCGCGGATCTTCGAAGAGCGTGACCGCCGGATCGTCGCCCGGCTCGCCGCCGGGTCCAGCGTGATCGCCGAGTCGACGAACGTCACGCCCCAGGCACGGGAACGGCTCATCGCCCTCGCCCGGCGCTTCGACGCCCCAGTGACCGTCCTGCGATTCGCTCCGGATGTCGCCGATCTTCTCCAGCAGTACGCCGAGCGGGGCCGCGCGGATCTCACGGCCGCGGACGTTCGCGCCTACGCGGGCGTGATGAGCCGTGACGCCGGTGTTGACCAGCTCCGGTCCGAGGGGGCGGCCGCCGTCCACGATGTGCCGGGACGCCGCCAGTCGGTCACGCCCGCCGAAGCCGCCGCACGCTTCACCTTCGGCCAGGTTCTGCCCGGCTACCACCTGACCTGATGGAACTCCATCGTGCCGAAGGTCGTGAAGTCCATCGCGTAGCTCCACAGCGCGTACCGCCGCTGATCGGTACTCCGGTAAGTCTTGCCGAAACCGTTGTCGAGAATCTCGTTCCAGCCGTCGCCCTGCCCGTAGTGCGCGAACAGCCGGTCGTTGCGCCGCGCCGCGTCCTCTCCGGACTCTGCCGGGGTCTGGTAGATCACCTCATGGAGCCGGCCGCGCCAGAGAGTGAGCAGCAGACGGCCGCCGTCGACCGCGTAGACGTCCACGACCGCGTCGGGAGCCTTCTCGTGCGGGACTGACGACTCGAGTTCGCCGGGGGCCCGCACCTCGTCGGCGGCGCACAGCAACTCCAGCAACGGCAGGTCATCGGTGTGCTGGTCCATGAGGGGCACCCTAGGCCGTGTACGTACAGCGCCGGGGCCGGGGCCCGCCGTGCTTGCGGCCGGCCCCGGACCCGACGCCGCGACCTCACTTCACCACGACGTTGTCCCCGGACGACTTCGACGCCCCGGTGGTCGTGTTGCCGTAGTACACCCAGCGCCACGTACCCGTCTTGGACGCCTTCACGGTCGTCCTGAGCTTGCCCGAGCCGTCCGCGTACACCTTCTTCACCGTGCTGTACGAGGCGGAGCCGGAAGGCTTGAACTGCAAGCTCACATGGCGGCCTCCGTAGGCCGCGTACTTCCGGGTCTGCCAGTCGGCCCGCGTGACCTTCCCCGTCACGGTGATGGTCTTGCCCTTGGCCACCGGTTCGGGCGCGGCGTTGACGGTCAGGCGGGAGTTGCGCTTGACGTACACCGCCATGCCCTTGTCGTCGACGTCACCGCTGCCGTCCTTGAAGCGCACCTCGGCCCCGACCCTCCAGGCCCCGGCCTCGCTGTTGCGCATGTCCCACACGCTCGGGTCGAAGTACATCGTCTCGTTGATGTCGCAGACGCCGACCCGGTTGGGGCAGTCGCTCGTCTCGATCGAGTGCCACAGCACGTCCTTGCCCTTATTGCGGTGGAGGAACACCAGCCCCGGCTGCTTCCACTGCTTCGTGGTCGTCATCCGGAAGGACGCGGGCACCGCGACCTCCTTCGTCGTCCCGATCACGATCGGCTTGCCGCTGTTCACCTGGATACGGCTGAACGAGGCCCCGCCCTCGGCCGCCCCGGCCGGCACCGCGGCCACTGCTGTGAACACCGCCGCCGCACCACCGGCCACGACGACTCTCCAGACCTGCTTCCCCACCTGATCCCCGATCCCTGTTCTCTGTTCTCTGTTTTCTTTCCTGTACGGAAAGGCGCCGGAGCTCATGCCCCAGCGCCTTACAGACACCCGGCGTCCATCCAGGGTTGTACGTTCGCGCGTGGTCACGGGCTACTCTCGTCCCGATCGTCTGACGATGACGATGACGTTGACGACCGAGGCGGGGGCGGACTGTGCGGGCGACCACGGTGACGGCGGGCGGTGACCGGATCCGCTGGGTGGAGCTGCCGGGGGAGGAGCCGGCCCGTGTCTACGTACACGGTCTGGGGGCCACGTCGCCCGCCTACTTCACCGAGGTCGCGGTGCACCCGCTGCTGGCCGGACGCCGTTCGCTGCTCATCGATCTGCTGGGGCACGGGCTGAGCGACCGGCCGACGGACTTCGACTACACCCTCGCATCGCACGCCGACGCCCTCGCCAGGGCCCTGGAGCCGGCGGGTGTCAGCGACGCCGAGGTGATCGCGCACAGCATGGGCGGCTCGGTGGCCATCGTTCTCGCCGCCCGCCACCCCCACCTGGTCTCCCGGCTGGTCCTGGTCGACGCCAACCTCGATCCGCTCACGCCCACACCCGGGGCGGGCGGCAGCAGCGGCATCGCCGCGTACGGGGAGAAGGAGTTCCTGGCCGGCGGCTGGGAAGAGGTACGGGACCGGGTGGGGCCCGGCTGGTGGTCCACCATGCGCCTCACCGGCCGCGAGGCCCTGCACCGTACGGCCACCCATCTCGTCCGGGGGACCGTCCCCACCATGCGCGAACTGCTGGTGGAGCTGAAGATTCCCCGTACCTATCTGCTGCCCGAGGCGGACGGGCCGCTCCCGGGCGCCGAGGCGCTCGCCCGGGCCGGGGTGTCCGTCGTCCCCGTCCCGGACTGCGGCCACAACATCATGCTGGACAACCCTGAGGCCTTCGTACGCGTCACGGCGGCGGCGCTCGCGGACCGGGGCGACCTGGGCGGGGAGCCGGAAGGCAACTGAAGCCCCGGGGTCTTCTGGGACGCAGTCGGCCCCGGGAACCTTCTCAGCGGGCTCATAGCTCATGGCGAGGCCGGACACGGGTTCGGCGGCGATGGTGGACAGCGGGGACGACGTACCCCGCTGTCCGGCACCGCTGACGGAAGGCACGCACGCGATGAGCAATCCGAAACCCGGCATGACGCCCGAAGGCCCCGCCTACGAAGGGCGTCCGCTGCCGCATCCGGAGGAAGAGGTCGTCGACCAGGGCCTGGGGTTCGACCTCGGCACCCTGCACTCGCGCCGAAGGGTCCTGGGCTTCCTCGGCGGGGTCGGCGGTATGGCCGCCCTGGCGGCGTGCGGCTCGGGCTCCACGTCCGCGAACCGCGCCTCGGCCTCCCCCTCCGCCTCCTCCTCCGCGTCGGCGGACTCCTCGCTGACGGAGATCCCCGACGAGACCAACGGCCCCTACCCGGCGGACGGGACGAACGGCGTCAACGTCCTGGACAAGGACGGCATCGTCCGCCAGGACATCCGGTCCAGCTTCGGAGACGCCGACGCCACGGCCCAGGGGATCCCGTTCACCTTCGAACTCACCGTGCTGGACATCGTCGAGGGCGGCGAGCCGATGGCCGGTGCGGCCGTCTACGCCTGGCAGTGCGACCGGGACGGCAAGTACTCGCTGTACTCCGAAGGGGTCGAGAGCGAGAACTATCTGCGCGGCGTACAAGTGGCGGACAGCCGGGGCCGGGTGAAGTTCGTCAGCGTCTTCCCCGCCTGCTACCCGGGCCGCTGGCCGCATGTGCACTTCGAGGTCTACCCCGACCTCGACTCCGTCACCGACTACGACAAACGGCTGTCGACCTCACAGCTGGCGCTCCCCAAGAAGGCCTGCGACGCCGTCTTCGCCACGGCCGGTTACGAGGCTTCCGTCAACAACCTCGCCCAGCTCACCCTCAAGACCGACAACGTCTTCGGGGACGACGGCGGCGTCCACCAGCTCGCCGCCACCACCGGATCCCCGAAGGCCGGCTACACGGCGACCCTCACCGTGCCCATCGACACCAGCACCGAACCCACCGGGGGCAACGCCCCGGGAGGAGGTCCGGAAGGCGGCCCGGAGGGCGGAAGCGGTGGAGGCCCGGAAGGCGGGAGTGGCGGAGGACCGGGCGGGCCGCCGCCCAGCGGGGCGCCCAGCTGAGCTCCTGGTCTCCCGAGCGCGCTGAGGACCTGAGGCCCGGACGTAACGCCAACACGAGGAGACAGCACAAAGGCGAGGAGACACCTCTCCTCGCCACTCTCAACGTATAGCGCACAGGGGGTCTTGCCGCAAGGCCCCGGGGCGGGCGCAGAATGTCCGCCTATGCCACAGCCTGCGGAAGACACCTGGAATGACGACGTGCGCGACAAGAGGTTCGACGAGGGACGCGAAGGGGGCGGCGGCGTGAGCGGGCCGTACGTGCTCGGTCTCGGCGAGGTCGACGAGGATCGGGCCGGGCTCGTCGGCGGGAAGGCGGCCCATCTCGGTGCGCTCTCCCGGATCGACGGTGCCCGGGTACCGGACGGCTTCTGCGTGACGACGGACGCCTTCCGGCGGGTCGTGGCACGGGCTCCGGAAGTCGGCGCGCTGCTCGACCGGCTGGCGGGCGCGGACCCGGACGACCGGCAGGCGGTCCGGGCGATCAGCGCGGAGGTCCGGCGGGCCGTCGAGGAGGCGGGGATCCCCGACGACCTCGCGGCCGGGATCACCGGGGCGGTCGCCCGGTCCGGCGAGGGGGCCGCGTACGCCGTACGGTCCAGCGCCACGGCGGAGGACCTGCCGACGGCCTCGTTCGCCGGGCAGCAGGACTCGTACCTGAACGTCGTGGGGCCCGAGGCGGTTCTCCGGCACATCGGCCGGTGCTGGGCCTCGCTGTTCACCGAGCGGGCGGTCATCTACCGGCGGCGCAACGGCATCGACGACCGTACGGTCCACATGGCCGTGGTCGTCCAGCGCATGGTCTTCCCGGACGCGTCCGGGGTCCTGTTCACCGCCGACCCGGTCACGGGCGACCGGCGGACCGCCACCGTGGACGCCGGGTTCGGGCTCGGCGAGGCGCTGGTCTCCGGGCTGCTGAACCCGGACGTCTTCACCGTGCGGGACGGCGAGGTCGTCGCCAGGACGATCGCCGTCAAGGAGCGCGCCGTTCATGCCCTGCCGGGCGGCGGTACGCGCGAGGTGACGGTCGGACCGGAGCAGCGGGAGCGACCGGCGCTGACCGATGCGCAGGTGGTGGAACTCGTACGGCTCGGGCGGCGGATCGAGGCCCGCTTCGGGTCTCCGCAGGACATCGAGTGGTGCCTGACCGACGACGGATTCCGGATCGTGCAGAGCCGCCCGATCACGACGCTGTTCCCCGTCCCCGTGCCCCTTCCGGAGGCTGCCGAGGGCGGCCGGACCCCGAGCGTCTACGTCTCCGTGGGCCATCAGCAGATGATGACCGACGCCATGAAGCCGCTGGGCTGGTCCATGTGGCAGCGCACCGCGATGGTGCCGATGCACGAGGCCGGCGGGCGGCTGTTCGTCGACGTGACTCCGCGGCTCGCCTCGCCCGCGTCCCGGGCCGCTCTCCTGGACGTCATGGGGAAGGGCGACCCGCTGGTCCGGGACGCTCTGGAAACGGTCCTGGAGCGGGGCGAGTTCGGTGCACCGGCTCCGGACGCGGGCCCCATGGGCTCCGCGGGCCCCGTCGGCCCTCCGGCGGGCGGCGCACCCGAGGCGGCGGTGACCGAGGCCTCGGTGACCGAGGCCGATCCGGCCGTCGTCGCGGAGCTGGTCGAACGCAGTGAGACGTCCCTCGCCGCCCTGGAACGCGACATCCGGACGAAGAGCGGACCGGCACTGTTCGACTTCCTGGCGGAGGCCTTCGACGAGCACAAGCGCGTGCTCAGCGACCCGTTGAGCATCCGGGCGATCATGGCGGGGATGGAGGCCACGTGGTGGCTCAACGACAAGCTGGGGGAGTGGCTGGGCGAGAAGAACGCGGCGGACACGCTCACGCTCTCCGCCCCCGGCAACATCACGTCCGAGATGGGTCTCGACCTGCTCGACGTGGCGGACGCGATCCGGCCGCACCCTGAGGTGGTGGCGTTCCTGAACGACGTGGACGTACAGGACGACGACTTCCTGGACGAGCTCGTGAAACTCCCCGGCGGCTCCGGGGCGCGCGAAGCCATCGAGACGTACCTCGCCCGCTACGGCATGCGCTGCGTCGGCGAGATCGACATCACGCGGCCCCGGTGGAGCGAGCGCCCCGCCACGCTGGTCCCGCTGATCCTCGACAACGTACGGAACTTCGGGCCCGGCGCCGCCGAACGCCGCTTCGAGCAGGGCCGGAAGAAGGCGTTCCAGGCCGAGCGGGATGTGCTGTCCCGGCTGCGGGTCCTGCCGGACGGGGAGCGGAAGGCCGACGAGACGAAGCGGATGATCGACCAGGTACGGGCGTTCGCCGGATACCGGGAGTACCCGAAGTACGGGATCGTCTGCCGCTATCTCCTCTACAAGCAGGCCCTGTTGGCGGAGGCCGGGCGGCTCGTGCGGGACGGTGTGCTCGCCGAGCCGGAGGACGTCCACTACCTCACCTTCCAGGAGCTGGAGGACGTCGTCCGTTCGCGCCGGGTCGACGACCGGGTCATCGCGCGGCGCAAGGAAGAGTTCCGGTCGTACGAGGCGCTCACCCCGCCCCGGGTGCTGACCTCCGACGGCGAGGCCGTCACCGGCGCGTACCGGCGAAACGACGTACCGGCGGGAGCCCTGGCCGGCCTCGCGGTCTCCACCGGGAGCGTCGAGGGGCGGGCGCGCGTCATCCTCGACCTGGCCGACGCCGAGCTGGAGGAGGGCGACATCCTGGTCACGCGGTTCACCGACCCCAGCTGGTCCCCGCTGTTCCTCGGCGTCGCGGGGCTGGTGACGGAGGTGGGCGGCCTGATGACCCATGGCGCGGTGATCGCCCGCGAGTACGGCCTGCCCGCCGTCGTCGGCGTGGACCGGGCGACCCAGCTGATCCGGGACGGGCAGCGTATCCGCGTACACGGAACGGATGGGTACGTCGAGATCCTGAGCTGACGGGCCGGCCGGCTGACGGGAATGGTGCCCCCCGGCGGGGCCCTGGCCCTCCTCGGCATCGGCATCGGCATCGACGGGAACGCCAGGCACGAGGCACGAGGCACGAGGGGCGTTTGGGCTGCTCCCGGTGGGCGGGCAGACTGTGGGCGGTCTCCCCGTCCCCGCTCCCCGGCCCGGTGAAGGGCCCCGCTCCCCTCCTCGTCAGGAATCGCCGTGTCCCACACCTCCGCCGCCACCCCGGCGAGCAGTGCCGCCCCGCGCACCGACGCGCACCGCTTCAGCGCCGTCATCGGCCGCATAGCCGAGGAGATGGCCGCCCGCGACGACCACGGCGCCCCCGCCGACTACATACCGATGCTCGCGGGCGTCGACCCCCGGCGCTTCGGTATGGCCGTCGCGGAGCCGGACGGGACCGTGTACGGGGTCGGGGACTGGCGGCAGCCGTTCTCGACGCAGTCCATCTCCAAGGTGTTCGCCCTGGCCCTGGCGCTCTCCCTGGACGGCGAGCGGATCTGGCGGGGCGTGGGACGCGAGCCGTCGGGCAACCCCTTCAACTCGCTGGTGCAGCTGGAGTACGAGAACGGGATCCCCCGTAACCCGTTCATCAACGCGGGCGCGCTGGTGGTGACCGACCGGCTCCAGGCGCTGACCGGGGACGCGGCCCGGCAGGTGCGGGAGCTGCTGCGTACGGAGAGCGGCAACCCCGCCATCGACTTCGTCCCGGAGGTCGCCGCGTCCGAGGCGGCCCACGGTGACCGCAACGCCGCGCTGGCCCACTTCATGTCCTCCTACGGCAACATCACGCTCCCCGTCCCCGAACTGCTCGCCGCCTACTTCCGGCAGTGCTCGATCGAGGCATCGTGCGCGGATCTGGCTCTCTCGGCCGGGTTCCTCGCCCGGCGAGGAGTCCGGGCCG
The DNA here is from genome assembly GCF_001687325.1 of Streptomyces sp. PTY087I2. Classification (GTDB taxonomy): domain Bacteria; phylum Actinomycetota; class Actinomycetes; order Streptomycetales; family Streptomycetaceae; genus Streptomyces. Next base: position 112,869 of record NZ_LZRD01000015.1, read on the forward strand.
ACGGGTCCGCGCTGCTGACCCGCAGCCAGGCGAAGCAGGTCAACGCGGTGATGCTCACCTGCGGGACGTACGACGCGGCAGGGGAGTTCGCCTACCGGGTGGGGCTGCCGGGCAAGAGCGGCGTCGGCGGCGGGATCATCGCCATCGTGCCCGGGGAGTGCACCCTGTGCGTGTGGAGCCCGGGGCTCGACCGGCGCGGCAACTCGGTGGCGGGCGTGGCGGCGCTCGACCGGTTCACCACGCTCACGGGCCTGTCCGTCTTCTGAAGCGGCCTCAGTGGCCTCAGCGGCCTCCGACGAAGGCTCCGGCGCGGGGTCATGCGTACCGCGCCGAATCGGTGGAACCGCCCCCACGCCCAGCGGAATGACCATAAAGTCGCTCTGCCACGCCCATCTGCGTGGTTTCACCGAAAGAATCCTCCATGGAGGCATTTGATGGCTGAAAAGCTCAATCGGCCCCGGCTTCGGGGCATGCGGGCCCGCCGAGCGTTACTCGTCGCGACGGCTCTGCTCGTGGGAGCGCTGGTCCCGCTCGGCGAAGCACCGGCCGATGCGGCCCCGGCGGCACCCGTAGCCCCGGCCGCCCCCACCGCTCCGGCCGCCGCCGCTTCCACCGGAGGCCCGGTCGTGGCCACCGGGACGAACGGCGGGGCACTGGTCCTCGTACGCGGTGCGGACGGCATCGTCCACCGGCGCGCCCACAACCCGGACAAGAACACCTGGAGCGCCTGGGAGAGCACGGGCGGCAAGGCCGCCGGTGACCCGGTGACCGCCCGCAACCTCAACAAGCGGACCGTCGTGTTCGTACGGCGTGACAGCGGGCGCCTCTGGTACCAGAGACAGCAGGCCGACGGGGCGTGGAGCGAGTGGAGCGACCTCGGGACCCCTCCGGGCACCACCGCCGCCGGAGCCCCGGCCGTCGTCGCCAACGACAACACGTACAGCAGCCCCGCCCCGAACAAGGAAGGGGTCGTCCGGGGCAACACCGACGGGCGGCTGGAACTCTTCGTCCGAGGGGCCGACAACCGGATCTGGCACCGCGTCCAGAAGGCGCCCAACGGGACGAGCTGGAGCGGCTGGGAGGCGCTGCCGGGCGAGTGGAGCGGCAACCCGACCGCCGCGGTCGCGGGGAACGGCCGCATCAGCGTCTTCGCCCGCAAGTCCGACGGGCGCCTGCGCGTGACGGCGCAGAAGGCCCCGGGCACGCCCGACGATCTGCTGCCCGAGAACAACTGGGCGCCCTGGCAGGAGATCGGGACCGGGTACACCGGCAACGTCTCCGTGGCCCTCAACAACCGTAAGAAGGGCACGTTCCTCCAGGTCTTCGGCAACCGCGGCGAGAACGGGCTCTGGACCGTCACCCAGTCCGCGCCCGGCACGGCGCAGAACCCGACCGGGACCTGGGCCACGGACAGCGCACAGCGGATCGGCCCCGCCACACCCGGCCGGCCCGTCGTCATCGCCCACAGCGACGGCCGCCTCGCCGTCCACAGCATCAACGCCGACGGTTACGTCGCCTACCGGACGCAGACCAGCTCCTCCACCCAGGCCGCCCCGAACGGGATCTGGGCCGCCGGCTGGAAGCCCCTCGGGGACCAGAAGGTCGACTCCGTCGCGGTGCGCTCCGCGCCGCAGGGCACGACCACCGCGTTCGACGTGTTCGCCATCGGCAGGGGCACGACCACGCTCCACCAGCGGTCCCGGCTGTCCGCCGGTACGGGCGACGGCAGCCGCGAGGACGTCTGGCTCGACTGGGCCGACCTCTCCCCGGTCGGCGAGGGCCCGTGCTCCGGTCCCGGCTCGCTGGAGTGCCTGAACATCGAGAACGCCGACCTGGGTCTGGTCCTGGGCCTGGAGAACTCGCTCAAGCCCGACAGCAACGTCACCCGCGACCCGCAGCGCAACCAGCCGGGGCAGAAGTGGGCGTTGAAGAGGACGGACGACCCGCGCGGCGCGGTCACCATCGTCAACCAGACCAAGGACAGGTGCCTCGACGAGGACGACGACCTCGTCTCGCCCTACCACCTCGTGATCGCCCCGTGCGATCCGGAGCGGAAGGAGCAGATGTGGTACATCGAGCCGGTGCTGCCGAAGGGCTCCGACGCCGGGAAGGACACCGCGTCCACGTTCCGCCTGCGCCACCGCGCGGACCCCGACGGCTGTCTGACCGCGCTGGCGGAGGACGTCTGGCCGCACACCGCGAGGAAGGTGGAGCTGATCGACTGCGACACCGAAGCGAAGAACGACCACAACACCTGGCGGTTCGGCAACAAGTCCCTGATTCCGGGGGAGGTGACGGCCACCGCGCCCGGCGTTCTGGACATCGTCCTCCAGCAGGCCGCCAAGCGGTGCGCCGAGGACCCGGAAACCAACACGTGCGAGTTCGTCGAGCTGGAGACACCGAAGGCGTACCAGGCCGCCGGGGGGTGCGTGGCCGGTCAGGTGCTCTACAACCAGAGCCCCGACCGGGACGCGCAGTACTACATCAGCTGGGCGCACACGACCGGCACGCAGTTCTCCTTCGGCCGGACCGTGGGCGTCTCGATCGAGTTCCTGTCGACTGAGTTCAGCCTGAACTTCACCTGGTTGCAGGAGAGCACCAAGACCGAACAGGTACAGACCCCCGTGCCGCCGAAGCAGTTCGGCTGGGTGGAGATCTCACCGGTCCTGCGCGAGACGATCGGGTACTGGAGGATCACCCTGGACGGCCACAAGTGGACCGTCCCCGGCCACAACGTCTCGTACGCCAAGAACGGCACGAACGGCGTGGACACCTACCTCGTCCCGCGTACGTCGGACACTCCGCCGCAGAGCGAACACTGCGACTGAGGCGGCACGGCACTGAAGCGGACGTTCCGGGGAGCTCCGGCTTCCCGGAACGTCCGCGCACACGTCCGCGCACCCGTCCGCGCACACGTCCGCGCATACGTCCGTACGTGCGACAGTTGGCGAGCGCGCTCGAACAGGGGCGGGCAAGGGGCTCGGCCTGGCCGGCAGCGCGGCGCTGGTCCTGGGCGCAGTGCTCCGTATCCCTGGTGGCGGACGGGACGACTAGGACGTACGGGGTGACTGGGGCGTACGAGTCCAGAACTGGCGCGGCGAGAAGCCCTCGCGCCGCAGCCAGTGCTCCGTGTAGACGATCCGCTCGGCCTCGATCACGACCAGCGGACCCGACTGAGGCTCGTCCAGCGAACGGGACCGCTCGACGTGATCGGACTGCCAGCGGAACGCCGGCCAGTAGTGCGCGAAGTCGGGGTCGTCCTCGGCCAGCACACGGGCCCGCCCGAAGAGTTGAGCCCCTCGGCTGCTGGCCTGCCCGACGAGCGGGGCGAAGATTCCCACCGACACGCGGGGGTCGGCGGCGAGGTTCCGCATCTTCGGGGAACCGGGGGCGGTGCTGAACATCACCGCGAAGTCGAGGTGGTAGTAGCGCACCGGCGTCGCGAGGGGGCCTTCCGGTCCTGCCGTCGCGAGCACGCACATGTTCTGCGTCGACAGCAGGTTGAGAATGCGTTCTTCCAGCCGCTCGCGATCGAGCCGCCTCTTCGGCGCCGGTCCGGCCAGCCACGGGTTGGTCACAGGCATGGGCGAGTGTCTCATGCCCGGATCGCGGCGCTCTCCATCTGCCCCTGCCGCGTTACGACTTCAAGGCAACGAGACGGTACTGCGGGTCCGGGCGGGCCGTGTCCTGGCCCGGTAGTGCGGCGAGCCGTCGACGCACCTCGGCCACCCGGTCCTGGGGTGCGTGCGTGCACCAGGAGATGTGGCCCGCGTCGATCGCCTCGCGCCATCTGCGGGGGCTGCGGCCCTGTCCCGTACCGGGGAACACCGTCCGGCCGGCCACTCTCAGCCCCAGCTCCGCCGCCCGGTCGAGCACCCAGGCGGACCGGTCGGGCACCCGGGGCGCGTACGCGCGGCGCAGGTCCGCCGTGACCTGGGCGATGTCGCTGTCCTCGACGAAGTACGCGTCGTTCTTGTCGACCGTGGTGATCAGCACCCCGCCGGGCCGCAGCACCCTGGCCGCCTCGGTCAGTACGGGCGTCGGGTCCGGGAGCAGATGCAGCAGCCATACGATCACGACGGCGTCCACCGCCCTCGACGCGAAGGGCAGTGCCGTGGCGTCGCCGCGTACGACGCCTCCCGGCAACCGGCGTGCGGCGAGGCCCAGCATCCCCGGTGAACGGTCGACACCGACCACCGTCCGCTCCGGACGCGGCAGCCGCTCGGTCACGATGCCCGTGCCGCACGCGATGTCCAGGACCACGCAAGGCCCTTGCGGCAGCAGCCGCTCCACCGCGTCCGCCGCGGCCCGGGCCCTCGGCTCCCCGCCTCGGGTCGCGTCGTAGTGCCGGGCCTCGTCGTCGTAGTCGAGCATGCGTCTGTCCCGTCCCGGCGTCTCGTGTGCCTTGTGCCTCACCGGTTGGTGGGGTGGCCCAGTTGCTCGGCCTCCCGCTCGACCGGCGCGTCCCGAGCCGGGCCGGACGGGGATGGCGATCTCAGCCGCTCCCGGAGGTACGCCACGGCCCCGAGACGGTTTGTGAACTCTGGGAGCCAGGAGCAGGGTACCTGTACGTCCACGGGGGAGCGGGTCTCCGGGACCGCGCGGACCGCGCGGACCGCCAGGATCAGGCCCACCACCGTCACCGGCACGTTCACGAGCAACGCCTACCGGCAGAGGCAAAGCGCGCATACGTGAGGGCCAGGCGCGGGAATAATCCGTCTCGGGCCCTCATGGATGGTGCCCCTCCTGCTCTCAGCGCTCGGCGGAGGCCCCGAGCTGCTTGATCTTTTCGAAGGGAAGGGGTGGCCGCCGACGATCCCGATGATCAGGGCGTACCCGGCGAAGGCCGCGAGCCCCCAGGTGGAGATCGCCTTGCCGCCACCTCCGCGGCCCACTCCTGCGTCCTGGCTCCGCCCCGCCGGGCCCGCCCGGCCCGCCACCCGTCCGGCGTACGCGACAATGGAGCAATGACCACGCTCGCCCCCGCCCTCCCGCAGCTCCGTATCGGCCCGCACACCGTGCAGCCGCCGGTCGTGCTGGCCCCGATGGCCGGTATCACCAACGCCCCCTTCCGGACGCTGTGCCGGGAGTTCTCCGCGGGCAAGGGGCTGTTCGTCAGCGAGATGATCACCACGCGGGCGCTGGTCGAGCGCAACGAGAAGACCATGCAGCTCATCCACTTCGACGCGACCGAGACCCCGCGCTCGATCCAGCTGTACGGAGTGGACCCGGTCACCGTCGGCAAGGCCGTCCGCATGATCGTGGACGAGGATCTCGCCGACCACATCGACCTCAACTTCGGGTGCCCCGTTCCCAAGGTCACCCGCAAGGGCGGCGGCTCCGCGCTCCCGTACAAGCGGCCCCTGCTGCGGGCGATCCTCCGGGAAGCCGTCTCGGGCGCCGGGGACCTCCCCGTCACCATCAAGATGCGCAAGGGCATCGACGACGACCACCTCACGTTCCTCGACGCCGGGCGCATCGCCGTCGAGGAGGGCGTGACCGCCGTCGCCCTGCACGGGCGCACCACCGCCCAGCACTACGGCGGCACCGCCGACTGGGACGCCATCGCCCGGCTCAAGGAGCACGTCCCGGAGATTCCCGTTCTCGGGAATGGGGACATCTGGTGTGCCGACGACGCCCTGCGGATGATGCGCGAGACCGGGTGCGACGGGGTCGTCGTCGGGCGCGGATGCCTCGGGCGGCCCTGGCTCTTCGCCGATCTGGTCAGCGCCATGGAGGGACGTACGGAGCGGCACGCGCCCACCCTGCGCGAGGTCGCGGATGTCATGGTGCGCCACGCGACGCTGCTGGGGGAGTGGATCGGCGACGAGGCGCGGGGCGTCATCGACTTTCGTAAGCACGTCGCCTGGTATCTGAAGGGCTTCGCGGTCGGCTCCGAGATGCGCAAGAAGCTCGCCATCACCTCCTCGCTGGAGGAGCTGGGCGGCCAGCTGCACGAGCTGGACCTCGACCAGCCCTGGCCCGACGGCGCCGACGGGCCCCGCGGCCGGACCTCCGGCAACAACCGGGTCGTCCTCCCGGACGGCTGGCTCAAGGACCCGTACGACTGCGCCGGCGTCAGCGCCGACGCCGAGCTGGACACCTCCGGCGGCTGAAGCGGTCCCGTACGCCACACCGGGCCACTGGGTCACGGGCCCCGGCGGCCCGATCCCCCTGCCGTACGCTCCCGGGGCTGAACCACCGAAGGCCCGGGCTCACCCCGCCACCCCCGGCCCCGCCCGCCGCTCCAACGGTGCCGCCGACGCGCTGTTCATCACGTTGAAGACCACGCTGCCCGCCCGGTAGCGGTCGTCCGTCCACTCGATGGCCCGGCCCGCCGCCGTGTACGTCAGGTGGCGCTGGCGCAGCAGCGGGCTCGCCCGGCGGATCCGTAGCAGCCGGGCGTCCTCGCTGCCCGCCGCCACCGCGTCGATCAGGTGCTCGCCGTAGTGCGCCACGATGTCCGCGTGTTCCGCGATGCTGTCCATGATCGAGACGCAGTCCTCGGGCAGCGCGCGGACCACCGGGGCCACCCAGTCCGCGTACACCGTCCGCTCCACCATCACCGGCTCGCCGTCCAGGTGCCGCAGCCGCAGTACGTACAGGATCTCGGCGCCCGGCTCGGTGTCCAGGCGGGCCGCCTCCTCGTCGGTCGCGGGGCGCGTCGTGCGGGTCAGGATGCGGCTGGAGACCTCGCAGCCCATCGCCCGCGCCCACTGCGCGAAGCTGTTGAGCTGCTCGAAGCTCTGCCGGCGCTCCTGGCGCAGGACCACCCTGCGTGCCCCCTGCCGGGAGCCGATCAGGCCCTCGGACGCCAGCAGCGCCACCGCCTGGCGGACCGTGCCGCGCGAGGCCTCCCACCGTGCGGCGAGGTCGCTCTCGGACGGCAGCCGGGAGCCCGGCGGGTGGACGCCGCTCCGGATCGCCTGCCGCAGCGACTCGGCGATCTCCTCGTAGCGTGAACGGCCCACGCGCCCCCCGTCGGTCAGTACCCCCGAGCTGTGCACAGGTGCGTGTCCGGGGCATGGATCTGGTCTCAGCTTAACCCTCCCTCCGTACGCCGCCCCGCACGGCTTCCGTATCTACCACAACCCCGATATCACCGGCTTTCCTCTTCCTCGGCTCTTGCGGCACCGGTCATCGGACGTTAACTCCCCGGACACCTGAGCCGGGCGAACTGATGCCAGCTTGTATGAACAAGTGGCCCTCACTTCGCACCCGGGAGACACACCGTGCACAGAGCCCGACCCCGCCCCCGTACACGCGCCACCGGCCGTGCCGTTGCCGCTCTCGCCCTCTCCACCGCCGCCCTCACCGCTCTCACCGCGTGCGGCGCCGCGCCCGAGGAGAAGGCCGCCACCGGAGTGAACGGGGTGAAGTCCACCGAGGCCACCTCGGTCGCCGACTTCGGCGGGATGGAGAAGCTGGTCGCCGCCGCCGAGAAGGAGGGCGAGCTGAACGTCATCGCCCTGCCGCCGGACTGGGCGAACTACGGCGAGATCATCAAGGCCTTCCAGGCCAAGTACAAGGTGAAGATCAAGAGCGAGACCCCGGACGCCTCCAGCTCCGACGAGATAGCCGCCGTCAAGTCCCGCAAGGGCCAGAAGCGCGCCCCCGACGTCCTCGACCTCGGCATCGCCTTCGCCCGCAGCGGCGCCGCCGAGAACCTCTTCGCCCCGTACAAGGTCACCGCCTGGGACAAGATCCCCGACAGCCAGAAGGAGGCCGACGGCCGCTGGTACAACGACTACGGCGGCTACGTCTCCATCGGCTGCGACGCCGCCCGCATCAAGAACTGCCCCGAGACCTTCGCGGACCTGCTCAAGCCCGAGTACAAGGGCAAGGTCGCTCTCAACGGCAACCCGACCAAGTCCGGCTCCGCGTTCGGCGGCGTGTACGCGGCCGCCCTCGCCAACAAGGGCTCGTTCGGCGACATCCAGCCCGGCATCGACTTCTTCGGCAAGCTGAAGAAGAGCGGCAACTTCATCCCCGTCGAGTCCACCCCGGCCACCGTCGAGAAGGGCGAGACGCCCATCAGCATCGACTGGGACTACCTGAACGCCGGGTACGCCGACCAGTTCAAGGGCAAGGGCGTCGACTGGAAGGTCTCTGTGCCGGCCGACGGCGTGTACGCCCAGTTCTACTCGCAGGCCATCAACAAGGACGCCCCGCACCCGGCCGCCGCCCGCCTCTGGATGGAGTACCTCTACAGCGCCGAGGGCCAGAACCTCTGGCTCAAGGGGTACGCCCGCCCCGTGCTGCTGCCCGCCATGACCGAGGACGGCACCGCAGACAAGGGCTTCGTCGCCAAGCTGCCCAAGGTCGAGGGCACCCCGTCGTTCCCCTCCTCCGACGAGCTGGACAAGGCCAACGCCACGCTCGCCGAGAACTGGGACAAGGCCGTCTCCTGATGACCGTCCCGCACCCGTCCGCCGCCCCGGGTCCCGGGGCGGCCGCCGCGCAGGGCGGCGGCCGTGTCCGCCGCCGCCCGTCCCGCGTCTGGCTCGGCGCGCTCCCGCTGCTCGTCTTCGCCGGACTCTGCTTCGGACTGCCCGCCGGCGCCCTCCTGTACGGGGCCGTCACCCGCACCGATCCGGTCGCCGGGACCACCGAGTTCACCGGTGACCATCTCGCGCGCTCGCTCCAGGGGCCCTACCTCACCTCGCTCACCGGCAGCGTCCAGCTCTCCGCGCTGACCGCGGCGCTCGCCACCGTGCTCGGGGTGCTGATCGCCCAGGCCGTCGTCACCTCCCGGCGCGGCGCCCTGCGCGGCGCGGTCCTCACCGCCTCCGGGGTCCTCGCCAACTTCGGCGGGATCCCGCTCGCCTTCGCCTTCGTCGCCACCCTCGGCATCTCCGGGGTCGTCACGGAGCTCGGGCACCTGGACGCCCTCGGCTGGAACCTCTACTCCTTCACCGGGCTCACCGTCATCTACCTCTACTTCCTCGTCCCGCTCATGGTCCTCGTCGTCGTCCCCGCGCTCGACGGGCTGCGCCCGCAGTGGCGGGAGGCCGCGCTCAGCACCGGGGCCTCCACCTGGCAGTTCTGGCGCCACGTCGGCCTGCCGGTCCTCGCGCCCTCGCTGCTCGGCGGGTTCGTCCTGCTCTTCGGCAGCGCCTTCGCCGCCCACGCCACGGCCGCCGCCCTGGTCGGCGGCTCCGTCCCGCTGGTCACCCTGAAGATCGCCGACGCGCTCTCGGGCAACGTCCTGGTCGGCCAGGAGAACGTGGCCCTGGCGCTGAGCCTCGACATGATCGTGATCGCCGGACTGGTGATGGCGGTCTACCTGCCCCTCCAGCGACGGAGTTCCCGATGGCTGCGCTGACCCCCCTCTCCACGGACCCCGCCTCCACGGACCCTGTTTCCACGGGAGCCGTGCCCGTTACGGTCCGGCGCCGCCGGCCCCGTTACTGGCGCGGGGCCGTGCTCACCGTCGCCGGGCTGTACTTCCTCACCCCGCTGATCTCCTCGTTCGTCTTCACCGTCCACGTCCCGGGGCAGGGCCTCACCTTCGCCGCGTACAGCGGGATCCTGTCGGCCGACGGCTTCACCGAGAGCCTGTTCCTCTCGCTCTCCCTCGCCGCAGCCACGATCGCGCTCGCCCTGCTGCTCGTCGTGCCCGCCCTCGTCGCGGTCCGGCTCGGGCCGCCCCGGCTGCGCGCCGTCGTCGAGATCGTCTGCATGCTGCCGCTGGTGGTGCCGCCGATCGCGCTGGTCACCGGGATCGCCACCGTGCTGCGCTGGGGGCCCGACCACTTCTCCCGCACCCCGCTCTACCAGACCTTCCTCGCCGTGCAGAACGAGTCGTTCCCGGTGGTGCTGGTCCTCGCCTACACCGTGCTGGCGCTGCCGTTCGTGCACCGCTCGCTGGACGCGGGGCTCCGCGCGGTCGACGTGCCGACGCTGGTGGAGGCGGCCCGGAACTGCGGGGCCGGACGGCTGTACGTGATCCTCCGCGTCATCCTGCCCAACCTGCGCTCCTCGCTCGCCGGGGCCTCCTTCCTCACCCTGGCGCTGGTGCTCGGCGAGTACACCGTCGCCTCGCTGCTGGGCTTCCGCCCGTTCGCGGTGTGGATCGTCTCCGTCTCCGGCGCCGAGGCCCGGATGTCGGTCGCGGTGTCCCTGCTCTCCCTGCTGATCACCTGGGCCCTGCTGCTCGTCCTCTCCCGCGCCGGAAGCGGCCCGTCCGCCGGTGTCCCGGCCGCCGGTTCCGCATCGGGAGCCGCCGCCTCCGGAGCCGCCGCTTCAGGAGCCGCCTCCGGACCCGCCATCACCGCGTCCGCCGCCCCCACCCCCGTACCCGGCAAGGAGTAGCCGCCCATGTCCGCCCTGCCCGTCCCGCCCACCACCGCCACCGCCGACCGCCTGCCCGATCCGGCGCGGGCCGCCGGGGGCGCGCCGGCCGCCGCCGGAGCCCGGGTGGAGTTCCGCTCGCTGCGCCGGGCGTTCGGCCCGACCGTCGCCCTCGACGGGCTCGACCTCACCGCCGAACCCGGTGAACTGCTCGCCCTCCTCGGCCCCTCCGGCTGCGGCAAGACCACCGCGCTGCGGGTGCTCGCCGGGTTCGAGCAGCCGGACTCCGGCGAGGTCCTGGTCGACGGCGAGGACATCACCCGTATCCCCGCCAACCGGCGCGACGCCGGCATGGTCTTCCAGTCCTACAGCCTCTTCCCGCACCTGAACGCCCGCGACAACGTGGCCTTCGGTCTGCGCGTACGGAAGGTGTCCGCCGCCGAGCGGCACGCCACCGCCGCCGAACTCCTCGACCTGGTCGGGCTGCCCGACCACGGCGGCCGCTTCCCGCACCAGATGTCCGGCGGCCAGCAGCAGCGCGTCGCCCTGGCCCGCGCGCTCGCCCTGCGCCCCCGGGTGCTGCTGCTGGACGAGCCGCTCTCGGCGCTCGACGCCAAGGTCCGGCTCACCCTCCGCGAGGAGATCCGCCGCCTTCAGCTCTCGCTCGGGATCACCACCATCTTCGTCACCCACGACCAGGAGGAGGCCCTCTCCATGGCCGACCGGGTCGCCGTCCTCAACGCGGGCCGCCTGGAGCAGTGCGCGCCCCCGGCCGAGCTGTACGAACGCCCCGCCACCGCGTTCGTCGCCGAGTTCGTCGGCACCATGAACCGGCTGCCGGGCCGCCTGACCGGCACCGGTTCCGTCGAGGTCGCCGGCTGCACCCTGCCGGTGCTGCCCGCCGACGGCGAGGTCCCGGCGGGCAGCGGGCCCGTCGAGGTGCTGATCCGGCCCGAGGGCGTCCGCGTCGAGGCCGACCCCGAGGGCACGGCCACCGTCGTCTCCGCGTCGTTCCTCGGCTCGGTCACCCGGGTCCTGCTCGACCTCCCGGACGGCGTGGCGGTCAAGGCCGACCTGCCGTCCCGGGACGCCGCCGACCTGCTGCCCGGCGTACGTGCCCGGGTCACGCCCGTACCGCGCCCGGTGCTGGTCGTCCCGGCCGTCCCCGTGACGGACGAGCCGGCCGGGAAGGCGGCGACGGCATGAGCGCGCCCGCCGCCGTGCTGTTCGACATGGACGGCACCCTCGTCGACACCGAGGTGCTCTGGTGGGAGACGGCCCGCGAGGTCGCCGCCGGGCTCGGCCACCGGCTCACCGACGCGGACGCGCCCGAAGTCGTCGGCCGGGCCGTCGCGGACACCGCCGCTCATCTGATCGCGGTGACGGGCGGAACGGCGGACAGGCTGCCCGCCGTCGCCGCCGAGCTGACCGGCTCCTTCCAGCGCAAGGTCGACGCGGGCGCCCCGCTGCGCCCCGGGGCCGCCGCCCTGCTGACCGCACTGGAGCGGCACCGGGTGCCGTTCGCCCTGGTCAGCGCCTCACCCCGGAGCGTCGTGGACGCGGTGGTGGCGGGGGCGCTGGCCAAGGCCGCCTTCGCCTTCACGCTCTCGGCCGACGACACCGTACGGACCAAGCCGCATCCCGATCCGTACATGGCGGCCGCGACCCGGTTCGGGGTCCCGGCCTCGGCCTGCGTCGCCGTCGAGGACTCCCCGGACGGCGCGGCATCCGCGCACGCCGCGGGGTGTGCCGTGCTGGTGGTGCCCTCGCTGCTGCCGGTCGATCCCGCGCGGGGGAGGACCTTCGCCCGTAGCCTGGAAGAGGTGGATCTCGGGGTGCTCAGCGACTGCCTGAGGCGTCCCCGGGCGTCCGGATCCTGAAATCCGGGGTCCGAATCGGGCGTGATTCACGCCACCCTTGATCGGGGTTGCGCTCAGATGAGCGGAAAGTGGCTGACTGCACTTCTGGAAGACGTGGCACTCAGTGCCACTCTCTTGTCTTCGAGAAGTGGACTCACCTGCTCCACTCTCCGCTCAATTGAGCGGCTACGGTCAAGTTTCGGCCATGTCGCCTTCAGGAGGTGAAAGCAAGGATTCCTGCGCTTCGGCCGGGCGACCCTTTCGATCTGCTGGCGGACGGGTGGTTGCGGCCGCATGACGACCAAGTGGACGTACCCATACACCTTCGATCTGGGTATGTTCCTCGCCGTCAGGGCAGCCACCGCGTCCTCGAGGAGTCGAGACCCGTGTCGGAAAACAAAGATCCCCAGAAGTTCGTCTACGACTTCACCGAGGGCAACAAGGATCTGAAGGATCTTCTGGGCGGCAAGGGCGCCAACCTCGCCGAGATGACCAACCTCGGGTTGCCCGTCCCTCCGGGCTTCACGATCACCACCGAGGCCTGCAAGGTCTACCTGGAGAGCGGCGACGCGCCGACCGCGCTGCGCGACGAGGTGAGTGCGCACCTCAAGGCGCTGGAAGAGCGCATGGGCAAGCAGCTCGGCCAGGCCGACGACCCGCTGCTGGTCTCCGTCCGCTCCGGCGCCAAGTTCTCCATGCCGGGCATGATGGACACGGTCCTGAATATCGGTCTCTCCGACGCCTCGGTGGCCGGTCTCGCCACCCAGTCCGGCGACGAGCGCTTCGCCTGGGACTCCTACCGCCGCCTCATCCAGATGTTCGGCAAGACCGTCCTCGGGGTCGACGGCGAGCTCTTCGAGGAGGCCCTGGAGGCCGCCAAGCACGCGAAGAAGATCACGGTCGACACCGACCTCGCCGCGGCCGACCTGAAGAAGCTGGTCAAGCAGTTCAAGAAGATCGTCGAGTCCGAGGCCGGACGCGAGTTCCCGCAGGACGCGCGCGAGCAGATGGACCTCGCCATAAACGCGGTCTTCGACTCGTGGAACACCGACCGGGCCAAGCTCTACCGCCGCCAGGAGCGCATCCCCGGCGACCTCGGCACGGCCGTCAACGTCTGCTCGATGGTCTTCGGCAACCTGGGCCCCGACTCCGGTACGGGCGTCGCCTTCACCCGCGACCCGGCCAGCGGCCACCAGGGCGTCTACGGCGACTACCTCCAGAACGCGCAGGGCGAGGACGTCGTCGCCGGTATCCGCAACACGGTGCCGCTCGCCGATCTGGAGTCGATCGACAAGAAGTCGTACGACCAGCTCATGGGCATCATGGAGACGCTGGAGAACCACTACAAGGATCTCTGCGACATCGAGTTCACCATCGAGCGCGGCCAGCTCTGGATGCTCCAGACCCGGGTCGGCAAGCGCACCGCCGGTGCCGCCTTCCGCATCGCCACCCAGCTGGTGGACCAGGGCCTGATCGACGAGGCCGAGGCCCTTCAGCGGGTCAACGGCGCCCAGCTCGCCCAGCTGATGTTCCCGCGCTTCGACATCGAGGCGAAGACCGAGCTGCTCGGCCGGGGCATCGCCGCGTCCCCCGGCGCCGCCGTCGGCAAGGCCGTCTTCGACTCGTACACCGCGATCAAGTGGTCCCGCTCCGGCGAGAAGGTCATCCTGATCCGCCGCGAGACCAACCCCGACGACCTCGAAGGCATGATCGCCGCCGAGGGCATCCTGACCTCGCGCGGCGGCAAGACCTCGCACGCGGCGGTCGTGGCGCGCGGCATGGGCAAGACCTGTGTCTGCGGCGCCGAGGACCTGGAGGTCGACACCAAGCGCCGCCGGATGACGGTCGGCGGCACCGTGATCGAGGAGGGCGACCTCGTCTCGATCGACGGCTCCACCGGCAAGGTCTACCGGGGCGAGGTACCCGTCGTACCGTCCCCGGTCGTCGAGTACTTCGAGGGCCGCATGCACGCCGGGGCCGACGACGCCGACGAGCTGGTCGCCGCCGTGCACCGCATCATGGCGTACGCGGACCGGGTGCGCCGGCTGCGCGTACGGGCCAACGCCGACAACGCCGAGGACGCCCTGCGGGCCCGCCGCTTCGGCGCCCAGGGCATCGGCCTGTGCCGCACCGAGCACATGTTCCTCGGCGAGCGCCGCGAGATGGTCGAGAAGCTGATCCTCGCGGACACCGACGAGGAGCGCGAGACCGCTCTCGCCGCTCTTCTGCCGCTCCAGAAGGCCGACTTCATCGAGCTGTTCGAGTCGATGGACGGGCTGCCCGTGACCGTACGGCTGCTGGACCCGCCGCTGCACGAGTTCCTGCCCGACATCACCGAGCTGTCGGTGCGTGTCGCGCTCGCCGAGTCCCGCAAGGACGCCAACGAGAACGACCTGCGCCTGCTCCAGGCGGTGCACAAGCTGCACGAGCAGAACCCGATGCTGGGCCTGCGCGGCGTGCGCCTCGGCCTCGTCATCCCCGGTCTGTTCGCCATGCAGGTCCGGGCGATCGCCGAGGCCGCCGCCCACCGCAAGAACGCCAAGGGCGACCCGCGCGCCGAGATCATGATCCCGCTCGTCGGTACGGTCCAGGAGCTGGAGATCGTCCGCGAGGAGGCCGACCGGGTCATCGAGGAGGTCCAGGCCGCCACCGGCACCGACCTCAAGCTGACCATCGGCACCATGATCGAGCTGCCGCGCGCCGCGCTGACGGCGGGCCAGATCGCCGAGGCCGCGCAGTTCTTCTCCTTCGGCACGAACGACCTGACCCAGACGGTGTGGGGCTTCTCCCGCGACGACGTGGAGGCCTCGTTCTTCACCGCGTACCTGGAGAAGGGCATCTTCGGGGTCTCCCCGTTCGAGACGATCGACAAGGACGGCGTCGGCTCGCTGGTCCGCAGCGCCGTCGAGGCCGGCCGGGCCACCCGCCCGGACCTCAAGCTCGGCGTCTGCGGCGAGCACGGCGGAGACCCGGAGTCGGTGCACTTCTTCCACGAGGTGGGCCTGGACTACGTCTCCTGCTCGCCGTTCCGCATCCCCGTAGCCCGCCTGGAGGCGGGCCGGGCCGCAGCCGAGTCCCGGGGCAGTGACAGCCGCTGACCCGGACTCACGGTCCGGGGTGCACGAACACCCCGGACCTCAGGGGCAGGGCTGCACGAACAGCCCTGCCCACCGACCAAGGCCGCCGAGCGGCCTGCCCCTCCGGGATCCGCCCCGGAAGCCGAGCCCGGCCCTCACCGGGCGCACCGGCCCGGCGGCGGACCCGGAGCACCCAGAAGCGGCGGCACCCTGTGCGGGGGTGCCGCCGCTTCGCTGTGCGCCGACTGGAAGTGACCGGTGGTAAGGGGGTTCGCCGGGTCGGAAGTGACCGGCGGTACGGGAGGGGCGTGCGCGGAAATGACCGGCGGTACGGAGAAGCCGCCAGGAGCACGCACCGAATACCGCGCGAAGAATGTGGCGCAGAGCACATTGCTTTGTTTAATACGCAAAGAAATTCGAGTGGCGGCCGGGAAGCCGGACCGGGGTGCGGTCCATGGATCCCCACCCATGGACCGCACCCGGCTTACCCCCGTCGGGTACGGAGCCGCACCGTCGCCCACCGCCGCCGAACACACAAAGCCCCCCACGGCCTTCACGTGCTCATCCGGTGGGCACCGGATGCGTACCCGACGTCGTACAGCCTTTCGGGTGAAGCGGAACGGGGCGAGCCCTTTCACTTCTGGCCGAAACCCCGTGGTGACCTCCTGTGACGGTCCGCATACCCTTCGGTGGGGGCAATTGCGGATGCAACAGGTGGGGGAGTAGTGCTGCGGATCCATGTGTCCGGGCTGGACCTTTCGCGGGTGCGGATGGCCACGAGACCGGACGCCTTGTGGGAAACCATTCTGAGTTTTCACCGGCTCAGGGACCGGCGTGCTTCGACGGTGTTCGGTAAATGGCGTACGGAATCCCGGGCGCGGCTGAATGGTGAGGCGCAGCTGCTGGCGGCGGTCGTTCCGCCCCGCGGCTATTTCCCGGATTTCCTGACGCCCTGCCAGGAGGGCGCCGAACCCTTCGGGCTCGACGCCGGCATCGAGGCCCTGCGCGACACCCCCGCCGAGCGGGTCCACGCGGAGCTGGAGCTGCTGGCCGCCGACCGGACGCGGCAGCGGACAGACCGGCCGGTCGGTCAGCGGACCGCCGGAGCGGGAAAGGCGGCCGCAGCGCTGCCCGCCGCGCTCATGGAGGGCCGCGCCGAACCGCTCACCCGGCTCATCGGGGCGCTCCGCAGCTACCACCAGGCGGCCGTGGAGCCCTACTGGCCGCACATCCGGGCCAGCATCGAGGCGGACCGGGCCGTGCGCGGCCGGGCCCTGCTGGACGGCGGCACGGACGAGCTGCTGGCCACGCTGCCGCCGATGATCCGGTGGCGCTCACCCGTGCTGGAGGCCGACTACCCGGTCGACCGCGATCTCCACCTGGACGGGCGCGGGCTGCTGCTCCAGCCGTCCTTCTTCTGCCGGGGCACGCCCGTCGTCTACCGGGACCCCTCCCTCCCGCCGGTCCTCGTCTATCCGGTGACCAACCCCGGCGCCCCGGTCTTCGCCGAGCCGGGCCCCTGGCTCGGCCGGCTCGTCGGGCACACCCGCTCGGCCGTCCTCTCCTCCATCGGGACGGGCTGCACCACCAGCGAACTCGCCCGCAGGGCCGGGGTGTCGCTGGCCTCCGCGAGCCAGCACGCCTCCGTGCTGCGCGAGGCGGGCCTCGTCCTGACGCTGCGCCACGGCAGCTCGGTCCTCCACACGCTGACCCCGCTCGGCGGCTCCCTGCTGCGCGGCGGCGCCCCGCTCACCCTCCACTAGGCGCCTCCGCCACCGGCCCCGGAAAACCCGTCCGCCGAACGTCGATGAGTTCTGTCCGGCCCCGTCGTCTACCCATCGAAAGCGCCGGACGGAGTACGCGGAGCACACGGAGCACCGCGGGCGCCCGGGACAGACGAAAAGGGAACGACCATGGCTCAGATGATCTTCGTGAACCTGCCGGTGAAGAACCTGGAGACGACGGTGGGCTTCTTCGGGAAGCTCGGCTTCACGACCAACCCGGCGTTCACCGACGACAAGACCGCGTGTCTGGTGATCAGCGACACGATCTTCGCGATGCTGATGACGGAGGAACGCTTCAAGGAGTTCACCAAGAAGGACGTGGTCGACGCCTCGACGGCGACCGAGGTCATCCTCGCCCTCAGCGCCGACAGCCGCGAGAAGGTCGACGAGCTCGCCGACGCGGCACTGGCCTCCGGCGGGTTCCCGGCGGGTGAGACGCAGGACATGGGCTTCATGTACGGCCGCTCGTTCCAGGACCCCGACCACCACATCTGGGAGGTCATGTGGATGGACCCGGCCGCCGTCGAGGGCCAGGCCTGATCGACAAGACACCCCCCAACGGCGTGCGCCGGGGCCACGGGGGAGCCCCGGCGCACGCGGGCGTCCGGGTCCGCCCCCGCCCTTGCCCCGCCTCCGCGTCAGCCGCGGAACGGCCCCTTCACCTCGTACGTGATGCCGCCGGAGGAGCTTCCGCTCGTCCCGCGCTGCGAGGAGAAGTAGAGGCGGCTGCCGTCCGGCGAGAACGCGGGCCCGGTGATCTCCGAACCGGACTGGCCGGTGATCCGCAGGAACGGGGCCACCGTGTCGTCCGGCGTGATCAGGCAGATCTCCATGTTCCCGCCGTCCTCCGCGACGTAGAGGTCGCCGGACCCGGACCGGGTGACGTTGTCCACCCCGGTCAGCGGGGCGGCGCCGCCCGTCACCAGCGAGTCGTCGTAGGCGAGCGAGATCGACGAGGTGTTCGCGTCGTACGCCCACACCCGGTTGTCGCCCTTGGTGGTGAACCAGCAGGTGCCCGCCGCGTAGAAGCAGCCCTCGCCGCCGTTGAACACCTTCGCCCCGGACACCTGGTGCCGCGTCTGCGTGGACGAGGCGGCCGGATCCGGTACGTTCGCCCAGCTCACCGGCCCCGAGGTGCCCGTGCCCGCGACCAGCACCTGCAAGGTGCCGCTCGACAGATTCCCCCAGGTCGTGGGCCGGAAGCGGTAGAAGCGGCCGTCGCTCTCGTCCTCGGTCAGATAGATGTAGCCGTGGTCCGGGTCGGCTGCCGCCGCCTCGTGCTTGAAGCGGCCCATCGCCGGCCGCCGTACCGCCGCGTTCACGCCCCACGGGTCGGTCTCGTAGACGTAGCCCCGGGTGACCTCCTCGCAGGAGAGCCAGGTCTTCCACGGGGTGGCGCCGCCCGCGCAGTTGTTGTTCGTGTCGCCCAGGATGCGGTACGCGGAGGTCACCGTCCCCGACGAGTTGAACCGCACCGCGCTCGCCCCGCCCCCGCTGCTCGGGGACACCTCGGCGTTGGAGACATAGATCCAGCCCGAGCCGTCGGCGTACGTCGCGCCGCCGTCGGGCGCGCTGTGCCAGCGGTAGGAGGTGCCGGGCACGGTCTGCCCGGAGCGGGCGATCACGCGGCTGGTGAAGCCGCTCGGCAGCTGGATCCCATCCCCGTTGGCCGCCTGGAGCGCGCCGTACGGGCCGGGGGCCGGCTGGGCCGGGTCGGCGAAGGCGGCGCCCCGCCACAGGGTGCCGCCGAAAGCGGCCGCCGAGCTGCCGATCACCGCGGTGCGCAAGAAGGTCCGACGTTCCACGATCACTCCACGCATGAGTGTGGCCCGCCGCTCCGGACGGACCGGCGGGTCGCGCGTCAGGACTGTAGGAGTACGGAGTTGACGGAACGGCAAGTGAAGATGAACGGGCGGCGGATGGCTTGCGCAGGCCACGCCGCCCCCGGTGGGGCGCGCCGAACTCCCGGGCGGGCCGGGCCGATCCGCCCCTGGCGGACCGCGTCAGTCCGCCCGTACGGCGAACACCGGCACCGATGCCTCGTCGTCGTCCAGGCACGCCCCCGTCGCCAGGTCGAAGCGCTGCTTCAGCAGTGGCGAGGCCACGAACGGCCGCCCGCCCGCCGAGCCGAGCAGCCCGCGCGAGAGGACGTACGCCCCGGTGAACGGGTCCCGGTTACCGATCGCGTACACCTGACCCGACCGGTCCATGAAGACGGCCGCCTGGTCCCCGTCGGGCAGCAGCACCGCCACCCCCCGGCCGGGGATCAGCAGCCCCCGGTCGCAGACCGTCAGCCAGTCCTCGCCGTGGGCGAGCCGGACGGATCCGGTGTCCCGCGCTGTCGTGATCGTTGCCATGGCCATCAGGATGCGGTCCCTTCGAGGGTGCGGACGGCGAGCACCGGACCGGCGAGCAGATCCAGATCCGGCTTGATCTGATCCCTCTCCGGAACGAACCTCACCGAGGGGTCGGGGGCGTCGGGGGCGTTGACGAAGGTGACGAACCGGCGCAGCCGCTCCGGGTCGTTGATGGTCTCCGCCCACTCGTCGCGGTAGCCCGCGACATGGTCGGCCATCAGCCGCTCCAGCTCCTCGCAGAGCCCCAGCGAATCGTGGACGACCACGTCCCGGACGTGGTCCAGGCCGCCGTCGATCCGCTCCAGCCAGGCGGAGGTGCGCTCAAGACGGTCGGCGGTACGGATGTAGAACATCAGGAACCGGTCGATCAGCCGCACCAGTTCGGCGTCCGACAGATCCTGGGCCAGCAGATCGGCGTGGCGCGGGGTGGCCCCGCCGTTGCCGCCGACGTACAGATTCCAGCCCTGGGCGGTGGCGATGATCCCGAAGTCCTTGCCCCGGGCCTCCGCGCACTCGCGGGCGCAGCCGGAGACCGCCGACTTCAGCTTGTGTGGGGAGCGCAGCCCCCGGTAGCGCAGCTCCAGGTCGATCGCCATCCTCACCGAGTCCTGCACGCCGTAGCGGCACCAGGTCTGCCCCACACAGGACTTGACCGTCCGCAGCGACTTCCCGTACGCGTGCCCGGACTCGAAGCCCGCGTCCACCAGCCGGGTCCAGATCAGCGGGAGTTGGTCGACCCGGGCGCCGAAGAGGTCGATGCGCTGGCCGCCGGTGATCTTCGTGTAGAGGCCGAAGTCGCGGGCCACCTCGCCGATGACGATGAGCTTCTCCGGGGTGATTTCGCCGCCCGGGATGCGCGGCACGATCGAGTACGACCCGTTGCGCTGGAGGTTGGCGAGGAAGTGGTCGTTGGTGTCCTGGAGCGCCGCCTGCTCGCCGTCCAGCACATAGCCGCTCGCGCCGACCGTGGGCGCCAGCGAGGCGATGACCGAGCCGACCGTCGGCTTGCAGACCTCGCAGCCGTCGCCGCCCCGCGCCTCCTCCCGGCCGTGCGAGTCGAGCAGTTCGGCGAACGAGGTGACTTCCAGGGTGCGGACGATCTCGTACAGCTCGCTGCGGCTGTACGGGAAGCAGCCGCACAGCCCCGAGTCCTCCGGCGGCGGCATCAGCTGCCCGATCACCTTGAGGCAACTGCCGCAGCCCGTACCGGCCTTGGTGCACTTCTTCACCTCGGGCAGCGTGCTGTGCTCGCAGATCGCGCCCTTGGTCACGTTGTGGCAGGAGCAGATCACCGCCTCGTCGGGCAGCGCGCCAGGGCCGAGCGACACCGGGCCGCCGCCCGACCCGGCCGGCAGCACCAACTGCTCGGGCGCGACGGGCAGTACGGTGCCCGTCAGCGGCCGCAGCGTGCCGTACTGTTCGGCGTCCCCGACCAGCACCCCGCCCAGCAGGGTCCCGTCCGGGCCGATCACCAGCTTCTTGTAGACCCCCGCCCGGGCGTCGGAGTACACGACGTCGAGCGAGCCCTCGGCCGCCCCGTGCGCGTCGCCGAACGAGGCCACGTCCACGCCGAGCAGCTTCAGCTTCGTCGACAGGTCGGCCCCCGTGAACGCGGACCGGCCGCCCGCGATCACCTCGGCCGCCGTCCGGGCCATGTCGTAGCCCGGCGCGACCAGCCCGTACACCCGGCCGTCGGCGGCCAGCGCGCACTCGCCGATCGCGAACACCGCCGGGTCGGAGGTCCGGCACTCCTCGTCCACGACGATCCCGCCGCGTTCCCCGACCGCGAGGCCGCACTCCCGGGCCAGCTGATCGCGGGGCCGTACGCCCGCCGAGAAGACCACCAGATCGACGGCGAGCGAGGACCCGTCGGAGAGGGACATCCCGGTCACCGCCCCGTCCGCGCCCGCGGTGACCTCCTGCGTACTGACCCCCGTGTGCACGGTCAGACCCATGTCCTGGATCGTGCGCAGCAGCGCCGCACCGCCGCCCTCGTCCACCTGGACCGGCATCAGCCGGGGCGCGAACTCCACGACATGGGTGGCCAGCCCGAGCCCCTTCAGCGCCCCGGCCGCCTCCAGACCCAGCAGCCCCCCGCCGACCACCGCACCGGTCGCCGCGCCCTTGGCGTACTCCTCGATCGCGAGCAGGTCCTCGATCGTCCGGTACACGAAGCAGCCCTGGGCGTCCTTCCCCGGCACCGGCGGCACGAAGGGGTACGAGCCCGTCGCCAGCACCAGCGTGTCGTACGGGAACACCGCCCTGGACCGCGCGGTCACGGTCCGGGCCGTACGGTCGACGCTCTCGGCCGGGTCGCCGACGTACAGCTCGATGCCGTGCCGGGCCATGAAGTCCGGCTCCACCAGCGAGAGGTCCTCGGGGCTCTGCCCGGCGAAGTACGAGGTGAGCCGGACCCGGTCGTAGGCGGGCCGGGGCTCCTCGCAGAGCACGACGACGCGGGCGCCGCCGGCCGCCGGGGTCAGCCCGCGCTCGGCCAGGAACTCCAGGAACCGCTGGCCGACCATCCCGTGGCCGACGACCACGATCGTCGGGACGGCCGTGTGCGCCTGGGCGTTCGGGGTGGCGTTCGAGGCGGCGGCGGTGGTGCGCGGCTCGAAGGTGGGCTCCGGCATCTCAGTGGCCTCCGTCGGTTGTCCTCATGCCCCGAGCCTGGGCGGGAGGTGTTACCCGGCCGCATCCCGGCTGTTTCCCGGGCGGAACCTTGCGCTCAGCGGCCGGGCGGGGGCCCTGTGAGGGACCGGGTGAGGAGGCGGGTGCGACAGGCGTCTAGTGTCGGTTCGTGCCTGACATAACAGTGACGACCCTGATCCTCCTCTGTCTCGCCGCGGCCGCCGCGGGCTGGATCGACGCGGTGGTGGGTGGCGGCGGACTGCTGCTCCTGCCCGCGCTGCTGCTCGGCCTGCCGCACGTCTCGGCGGCCCATGTCCTCGGCACCAACAAGGCCGTCGCGATCGTGGGCACGTCGGGGGCGGCGGTGACGTACGTACGCAAAGCGCCGGTACGGGTGGGGCTTGCGGTGCGGATCGGGCTGATGGCGCTCGCCGGGTCGATGGCGGGGGCGTTCTTCGCCGCCGGGATCAGCAGCGAGGTGCTCCGCCCGGTGATCATGGTGGTGCTGCTGGGGGTCGCGGCCTTCGTGATGCTGCGCCCGTCCTTCGGCACGGCGGCGGGCGACGGCACGGACCGGCCGGTCGCCCGGGCCCGGATCATCACGGCGATCGTGCTGGTCGGCGGCGGGATCGGCTTCTACGACGGGCTGTTCGGGCCGGGCACCGGCACCTTCCTGGTGCTGGCCCTGACCGCCGTGCTCCACCTCGACCTGGTGACCGCGTCGGCCACCGCGAAGATCGTCAACGTGTGCACCAACGCGGGGGCGCTGGCGATGTTCGCGTACCAGGGCACGGTGCTGTGGCAGCTCGCGGCCGTGATGGCGGTCTTCAACCTGGCGGGCGGGATGATCGGGGCGAGGATGGCGCTGAGCCGGGGGAGCGGCTTTGTCCGGGCGGTGCTGCTGACGGTGGTGTTCTCGCTGGTCGCGAAGCTGGGCTTCGACCAGTGGAACGCTTAGCGCTTTTTTGGGCCAGATGGTCAGCGCACGTCCGTGAGGTGCGCGTACGCCACCACGTTGCCCTGGTAGCCGGTTTCCTTGGAGAAGCCGCCGCCGCAGGTGATCAGCCGGAGCGCGGCGTGCGGCGCGTCGCCGTAGACGCGCTGGTCGGGGAAGTCGTCGTTGTCGTAGACCTCGATGGCGTCGATCGAGAACACGGCGGTGCGCCCGTCCCTGCGGTCGACCTCGACGCGGGTCCCCTTGGTCAGCGCGCCCAGGGCGTAGAAGACGGACGGGCCCTTCGCGTTGTCCACGTGCCCCACGACGATCGCGGTGCCCTTCGCACCGGGCGGGACGCCGTCCTCGTACCAGCCCGCGAGGTTGCGGTCCTCGTCCGGCGGTACGTCGAGGCTGCCGTCGTCGGCCAGCCCCAGCGGCGTCATCGGCGCGTCCACCTCGATGGTGGGGATGCGGATACGGACCGGATCGGAGGGGTTCAGCGGCTCGGCGACCGGGGAGCCGGGCTGGAGCTGCGGCCCGGCGGCGAAGGCCTGGGCGCTGGAGGGCTGCGGCGGGATCACCTGGCCGCCGGGCCCGTTCTGGATGAGCCAGATGCCGCACAGCACGGCGATGCCCACCAGCCAGCCCTTGGCCTTCTGCGCGCTCGGTGACACGGCGTCGTCCTCGGTCGGTGGTCCGGGGCGGGCGGGACGCGCTCGGGGACGCGCCCCGCCCGGTCAGGAGGGGAAGCGGCGGTTCGGCTTCCTGTGGCGCCTTCGGGAGGGCGCTCCCGCGGCGCCCTCGGATCGGCCGACGCCTTCGGAAGGGCGCTCCCGCGGCGCCCTCGGATCAGCTTCCTTCGGCGCCCTCGGAGCGGCGGCGCAGCAGCCACAGTCCGCCGACGGCGGCCAGGCCGATCACGCCGACGCCGAGGGCGACCTGCGTGGAGTTCGGTT
Source organism: Streptomyces sp. PTY087I2 (assembly GCF_001687325.1). Classification (GTDB taxonomy): domain Bacteria; phylum Actinomycetota; class Actinomycetes; order Streptomycetales; family Streptomycetaceae; genus Streptomyces. Next base: position 136,763 of record NZ_LZRD01000015.1, read on the forward strand.
CGACGCTGCCGCCGACCCCGGTCCGCACATGGCCGGACGGGCGGTCGTGGATCGGCTTGTCGTGCTTGCCGCCGCCGATCACCTTGAGGTCGCCGACCGCGTCCTTGCCGTTGTCGCAGGAGACGACGATCTCGTAGACACCGGGCCGGGTGTCGTGCGGCACGGTGAACTGGCCGACCACGACCTCCTTGTGGGTGCCGGGGCGTACCTCGAAGTCCCCGGCGTCCAGCTCGTTCGCGTCACCGATGCCCGAGCCGTTCTTGCCGCAGGCGGTGGTGTTCACGGTGATGGTGGCGCCGGGGGGCGCGGTCGCCGGGGTGATCTCCAGACGGCCGGAGTCACCCGCGTACGCGGACGGAGCGGCGGCGGTGAGACCGAACGCGATGACGGTGAACGCGGCACCGACGGTGCCGGTCACGAGGCGGGCGGGACTGCGCATGGGGATCCTCCGGGCAGACGGCGCGAGCGGGTGTGTCCTGACCCGAGCCAACGGGGACCGGGCCCGCCACGCCTTCTGACGCGAAGTCAGCTTTCACCCGTACGGACCGGCGCGGCACCCTTGCCGGAATGGATCACCGCAGGTCGCGGCGGTGCGGCTGGGCCGTTCGGTCCGTGCTGCCGCGCCGGGTGCCGATCGGGTGAGGGGCGTACGCGAAGTGTGACGCAGGTCACATGTGTGACCTCGCGGACCCCGGGCACACGCAAGACACCCCCCACGGGACGGATCCCCGCCCCCCACGGCACCCGCCCCCACCGGTCCACTCCCCCCTGGACCGGTGGGGGCGGTGTCGGATCCGCCTCCGGCCGGCCGTCGTACGGGGTGCTCAGGCCCCGCCCGTGGCGGCGCTCCAGACGATCCGCGGCGGACGCACCCGGGCGCACAGCGGCTGCCCCTTCGCGTCGGTGAGCCCGAGCCGCCCGGTGAGCCGCCCGGAGCGCGCGGCGGCGGCGAGCACGTCCGGATCGATGTCGCTGAACATCAGCTTCGCGCGCCGGAACATGGTGAAGACCCCGGCGTCGTCCACCGTGCCCCACGACAGATAGACGAACCGCCCGCCCAGCCGGTTCTGGATGTACGGCCCCGACACCTCGACCCCGTCCTCCGTCACGGTGGCCTCGCAGTCGAGCACCCACGACGCGGAGGGGGCGTCCCCGGGGTGCAGGCCGAGCAGCTCGCCCGGCCGGTCCTTGCGCTGGACGCCGACGTGGATGTTCTCGTGGCCGGGAAAGTCGCTGTCCGGGCCGCAGGCGCGGCCGGGAAGGGCCGAGGCCTCGATGTGGATCTGCATATCCCTATGGTCCGGCACGGCACAGCTCGACGGCTCCGGCCGTCACACGAGGTCCTCCGGAGCGCTGTCGTACACCGCGCCCAGGTCCTTCATCAGCTCCTCGTCCACCGCGAACAGGGTGTCGTCGATCCGCCGCACCGGCGCGATGCCCTGCGAGTTGCAGACGAACGCGGCGGGGAAGCGGCCCACCCCGTCCGGCCCGTCCAGCGTCACCGGACGGCGGACCGAGGGCCGGCCCGCCCGCTCCAGGCCCTGTTCCAGCAGGGTCATCGTGATGCCGGTGAGCGCCGGGGCGTCGGGCCACACCACCGAGTCCCCGTCCCAGAAGCCGATGTTGGTGATCGCCCCCTCGGTCACCACACCGCCCGGCGCGGTCAGCAGCGCGTCGTCGAACCCCGCCCGCCCGGCCAGCACCCCGTAGTACGTCTGCCCGAACTCGCCGGGCCGCTTGATGTGCGGGGCGGTACGGACGTACGGCGCCGACATCAGGCTCCGCGCCCCGGACGGCATGACGGCGGGCTCCCGGACCGTCACCATCAGGGTCGTACGCGTCGCCCCGGGCGGCAGATAGCCGTTCACCCGCACCGAGGCGTCCCGCCGCCCCGCCCCGTCCAGGGCGTGCCGGACCAGCTCCCGCACCCGGTCGCCGTCCACCGGCAGCGCGAACAGCTCCCGGTTCGCCGCGTCCAGCCGCGCGAGATGCAGGCCCAGACCCCGCGCCCGGCCGTCCCGCACCTGGAGTGCGGTGAAGTGGCCGAAGCCGTACAGGGCGGGGATCCGCAGGGTCTCCTCGGTGGCCGGGTGGCCGTCGAACTCGATGTGGGGCGGGGGCGGCTGTGTCGTCATGCGGCCACCGTATGCGGCGGGCGCGGATACGGGCCGCTTGACCTCAACCATGGTTGAGGGGGAAGGGTCGAGGCCATGGACACCACAGCAGCATCCATGTCATCCACGTCATCCACCTCGTCCGCCGAGGACGCCGCGTCCACCCCGGCCGGCCCCCTCAAGGTCGCCGTCATCCTCGGCAGCAACCGCGACGGCCGCTTCGGCCCGGTCATCGCCGACTGGTTCCTGGGCCGCGCGGCCGGACACCCCGGCATCGAGACCGACCTGATCGACGTCGCCGAGGCCGACCTGCCCACCGCGATCACCTTCAGCCCCGGGCCTGAGGAGGCGGCACGGCTCGCGGCGGTCTCCGAACGGCTCGCGGCGGCCGACGCCTTCGTCGTCCTCACCCCCGAGTACAACCACTCGTTCCCCGCCCCGCTGAAGACCCTCATCGACTGGTACAGCGCCGAATGGCAGGCCAAGCCCGTCGCCTTCGTGTCGTACGGCGGCATCTCCGGCGGGCTGCGCGCCGTCGAACAGCTCCGGCAGGTCTTCGCCGAACTGCACACCGTCACCGTCCGCGACACCGTGTCCTTCCACAACGCGGGCGCCCTCTTCGACGACGAGGGGCGCCACCGGGACCCGGGCCCCGCCGACGCGGCCGCCAAGGTCATGCTGGACCAGGTGGTCTGGTGGGGCACGGCCCTGCGCGACGCCAGAAACTCCCGTCCGTACGGCGCCTGACCCCCTGTGGGCCGACAATCGCAGGGAAGGCCCACGGGCAGGAGCGCCCGCCGTAGTCCGCATTCCGCATTCCGAGGAGACCGACGATGACAGCGCCGCCGGCATGGCTGACCGTACTGACCACGACCGACAGCGAGGACAAGGCCCACGCCCTGGCGCAGTCGGCGGTGGAGGCCAGGCTGGCGGCCTGCGCGCAGATCTCCGCACCCGTGACCTCCGTCTACCGGTGGCAGAACGCCATCGAGACGACCGAGGAGTGGCAGGTGCTCTTCAAGACGGCGGCGGAACGCTACGACGAACTGGAGGAGCACATCCAGCGGGAGCACGACTACGACACGCCGGAGATCATCGCCCTGCCGGTCATCCGGGGCAGCGCGCGCTACCTCGGCTGGGTGACGGCGGAGACGGCTCCTCCGGCGGCCCTGTGACGGCGGCGGTCATGACCACCCCCGACCCGGGCGGCGGCCCCGACGGCGCCGAACTGCCCTTCTTCGTGTACGGAACGCTCCTGCCGGGCGAACCCAACCACGACCTGTTCCTCCGGGGCCGTACGTCGGGGGAGCGCCCGGCCGTACTGCCCCGGGCCCTGCTCTACGACGGCCCCGGCTACCCGTACGCCATCGAGGGCCACGGCCGCGTCCACGGCACCCTGCTCGTCGCCGCGCCGGGGGTGTACGGGGAACTGCTCGGGCTGCTGGACCACCTGGAGGAGTTCCTCGGCCCCGGCCACCCGCGCAACCTGTACGAACGTGTTGTCCGCGAGGTCGAGCTGCCGGGCGCGGACTCCGTGCGGGCGTGGGTCTACCTCGCGGCGACCGCCGTCACCCGCTCGCTGCGGACCGGGGGCGTGCTGATCCCCGAGGGGCGGTGGATCACCGGACGCGCCCCGGGCGACTGAGGGGTGTCCTTCACTCGCTCGGCGCACGGCCGACGCCGCGCCGGCGGCACTCCCGGCGGGCCCTGTTCAAGCCCGTCCGGCGCTTGAGGACGGAACCCTGGTGGTGGGGAGTGATGGTGCCGGGCCCGCCCCGAGCGACGGTTCCGCGCGCCGGGCCGGCCCGTCAGCGCGCCCCGGAAGCCAGCGCCTCCGCCACGCCCGGCTCCTCGGGCCCCAGGAAGCGCGGGTCGGGCCGGAACAGGGCGTCCAGGGCCGCTTTGCCCGAGGCGGCCAGCTCCCGGACGCCGCCGTAGTACCAGACGGAGTCCCGGGGTTCGTCGACCCCGACGCCGTACGCGTCGATCCCGGCGGACCGGCACAGCGTGACCGCCCGGTGGATGTGGAAGCCCTGGCTCACCAGCACGGCGCGGTCGACCCCGAAGATCTTCTTGGCCCGGACGCAGGAGTCCCAGGAGTCGAATCCGGCGTAGTCGCTCACGATCCGCTCGTCGGGCACCCCGCGCCCGGTGAGGTACGTACGCATCGCGTCCGGCTCGTCGTACTCCACGCGGCTGTTGTCCCCGGTGACGAGGACGACCTTGACCTTCCCGGTGCGGTAGAGCTCGGCGGCCGCGTCCAGCCGGTGCGCGAGATACGGGGTCGGCCGCCCGTTCCACAGCCCGGCCCCGAACACGACGGCGACGTCCCGGACCGGGGCGTCGGCCGTCGTGCCCACCCGGTCACCGGCCCCCAGCCGCATCCAGGTGGCGGGCACGAGCGCCAGCACACAGACGACCATGAGCCCCTGCACCAGCCGCCGCTGCCCACGCCGGGTACGGGGCAGCCGCAGCCGGGCGACCCGCTCCCGCAGCCGGGACACGGGCCGTTCCGGCAGCCGCGGCCCGGCAACCCGCTCCCGCAGCCCGAGCCCCTCCGGCCCCCGGGGGCCCGTCGACCGCCCCAGCCGCTTCCCTCTCTCCCCGCTCGTCCCACGCACCGCAACCCCCACTCGTCCCCACTCGTCCCCGCGCAGTCCGTCCGTCGGCTGCGCCGTGCGCGCACCCGCGCCCCCACCCCACCTGACGACCGGAACACCGCAAAGGTTCGCCCGCCGCCCCGGTTGTGGCATCCGACACCGGCGTACGCACACCGCCCCCGCCCCCGCCGTGAGGCGGCGGAAAACACCGGTGACCCTCACGCAACGGCCCGGCAACCTCCGCCCGGCACCATCGGCCCATGACGGAGCCGGCCCCGGAACAGCCCCAGCAGCCACCCCCGCCGATCGACAGCACCGCGCAGCTCCTCACCCGTATCACCGACCAGCTCGGCGCACAGCTCAGCCTCGTCTCCCGGAACGGAACCCGCAGACCCATGCACCGCACCCGGTACCCCGACCGCCCCGCAGCGGACGGCGGCACGCCCGCCCCGGCCCTCGTCGCCGTGGCGCACGGCAGCCGCGATCCGCAGGCCCTGCGCACCGTGCTGGCCCTCCTGGACCGGGTCCGCGACCTGCGCCCCGGCCTCGACGTCCGGCTCGGACACATCGAGCTCAACGAGCCGCTGCTCCCGGACACCCTGGACGGCCTGCGCGGGGCCGAAGCCGTCCTCGTACCGCTGCTCCTCGGGCGTGGCCACCACGTCAAGCGCGACCTGCCCGCCGCGACCGCCGCAGCCCCTTCCGTACGGACCCGGATCGCCGCGCCCCTCGGGCCGCACCCCCTGCTGGTGGAGGCGCTGTACGGGCGGCTCGTCGAAGCGGGCTGGGACCCGGCCGACCGGGACGGCCGGCGCGCCGCCGTGGTCCTCGCCGCCGCCGGGTCCCGCGACCCCGACTCCGCCCAGGACACCCGGCGCACCGCCCGCCTGCTCGCCGAACGCCTCGGCGCGCCCGTCGTACCCGCGTACGCCTCCGCCACCACGCCCACCGTCCCGGCCGCCCTGCGCGCACTCGCCGCACGCGGACGCCACCGGACCTTCGTCGCCTCGTACTTCACCGCCCCCGGCCGCTTCGCGAGCGCCTGCGCCGACGCCGTACCGCACCGGGCCGCCGCCCCGCTCGGCGCCCACCCGGCGATGGCCCGCCTCGTCCTGCACCGCTACGACCAGGCGCGCGCCGCGGGCGCCCCCGCCGACGCGGTGACCTTGCTCGCTTCCGCCTGACATCCCGGCCCGCTCGCGCCCCGTTGTCCGTCCCGGTCGCTAATGTCGGAACCATGGACGGCACACAGGGCGCACCCGGGGCAGAACCGGCACATGGCACACCAGGCACGCAGAACGCACACCGGACCACGGGGTCGAGTCCCTACGGCCCCGCCGACACCGAGCGCTTCGACACCGAGGAGGACAAGCGGCCCGGCCGCACCGCCTTCCAGCGCGACCGCGCCCGGGTCCTGCACTCCGCCGCCCTGCGCCGGCTCGCCGGGAAGACCCAGGTCGTCACCCCCGGCACCCGCTCCCACCAGTGGGACGCCAGCCCCCGCACCCGGCTCACCCACTCCCTGGAGTGCGCCCAGGTCGGCCGCGAGCTGGGGGCCGTCCTCGGCTGCGACCCCGACCTGGTCGAGACGGCGTGCCTGGCCCACGACATGGGCCACCCGCCGTTCGGCCACAACGGCGAACAGGCGCTCAACGACTTCGCCTCCGACTGCGGCGGCTTCGAGGGCAACGCCCAGTCGCTGCGCCTGCTGACCCGCCTGGAGCCCAAGCGGTTCGTCCACGACCCGCGCACCGGCGACCTCGTCAGCGTCGGCCTCAACCTCACCCGGGCCGCGCTGGACGCCGCCACCAAGTACCCCTGGCCGCGCGGCGCGCACCCCACCGACCCGCACTCGGTGAAGTTCGGGGTGTACGCCGACGACCTCCCGGTCTTCACCTGGGCCCGTGAGGGCGCCCCCGAGGACCGCACCTGCTTCGAGGCCCAGGTCATGGACTGGTCCGACGACGTCGCGTACAGCGTCCACGACTTCGAGGACGGGCTGCACGCCGGGCACATCGACCCCAACTGCCTCTACGCCGAGCCCGAGCGCGAGGAGATCTGGGCGGTCGCCATCGGCCGTTACGTCCCCGCCGGCACCGATCCGCAGGAGCTGGCCGAGGCCCTGGACCGGCTGATCGACCAGGACTGGTGGCCGCACGGCTACGACGGCTCCGCCGTGGCCCAGGCCCGCCTGAAGGACGCCACCAGCCAGCTCATCGGCCGCTTCTGCACCGAGGCCGAGACCGCCACCCGCGCGGTGTACGGCCCCGGCCGCCTCGGCCGGTACGGCGCGGAGCTGGTCGTCCCGCGCGCCATCCGCAACGAGTGCGCCGTCCTCAAGGCGGTCGCCGACCGTTACGTGATGCAGCGCGCCGAGCAGGAAACCCTCCGCGCCGACCAGCGCATCGTCATCGCCGAGCTGGCCGCCGCCCTCACCGCCCGCGCCCCCGAGGGCCTGGAGCCGCACTTCCGCGCCCTGTTCGACCAGGCCCCCGACGACCACGCCCGCAAGCGGGTCCTGATCGACCAGATCGCCGCCCTCACCGACGCCTCCGCACGATCCCTGCACGCCGCACTCACCGCCCGTCGCGGCTGACCGGCAGACTGGAACCCGGAAGGGGCCGGACTTCCGACCACCGGGTGTGACCTGTCCGGGGCACACCCTCTTTCGCCATCACGCTGCGTGCGGGACGCTCGCAGCTGTGGGGGCGCCGCGCAGCACAGCACTGAGGAGGCATCACGTGGTCGACGCACACCAGACGTTCGTCATCGTCGGAGCGGGACTCGCAGGGGCGAAGGCGGCCGAAACACTGCGGGCCGAAGGGTTCACCGGCCGGGTGATCCTCATCGGCGACGAGCGCGACCACCCCTACGAACGCCCGCCGCTCTCCAAGGGATACCTGGAAGGCAAGGCCGACCGGGACAGCGTCTTCACCCACGAACGCCCCTGGTACGCGGGCGCCGACATCGAACTGCACCTCGGCCAGCCGGTCACCGCCCTCGACCGGTACGCGAAGACCGTGCAGCTCGGCGACAACACCGTCATCCACTACGACAAGCTGCTGCTGGCCACCGGCTCCGAACCGCGCCGCCTCGACATCCCCGGCACCGACCTGGCCGGCGTCCACCATCTGCGCCGCCTCGCCCACGCCGACCGGCTGCGCAACGTGCTCGCCGCCCTCGGCCGCGACAACGGCCACCTGGTCATCGCCGGAGCCGGCTGGATCGGCCTGGAGGTCGCCGCCGCCGCCCGCGGCTACGGCGCCGAGGTGACCGTCGTCGAGGCCGAGCCCACCCCGCTGCACCAGGTCATCGGCCCCGAGCTGGGCCAGATCTTCACCGAGCTGCACAGCTCGCACGGCGTCCGCTTCCACTTCGGCGCCCGCCTCACCGAGATCACCGGCCAGGACGGCATGGTGCTCACCGCCCGCACCGACGACGGCGAGGAGCACCCCGCCCACGACGTCCTCGCGGCGATCGGCGCCGCCCCGCGCGCCGCCCTCGCCGAGGCCGCGGGCCTGGAGCTGGCCGAGCGCGCCCACGGCGGCGGCATCGCCGTGGACGCCTCGCTGCGCACCTCCGACCCGCACATCTACGCCGCCGGGGACGTCGCCGCGGCCCACCACCCGCTGCTCGGCACCCGGCTGCGCGTCGAGCACTGGGCCAACGCCCTGAACGGCGGCCCTGCCGCCGCCCGCGCGATGCTCGGCCAGGACGTGACGTACGACCGGATCCCGTACTTCTTCTCCGACCAGTACGACCTGGGCCTCGAATACTCCGGCTGGGCCCCGCCCGGCTCCTACGACGAGGTGATCATCCGGGGCGACGCCGGGAAGCGGGAGTTCATCGCGTTCTGGCTGAAGGACCGCCGGATCCTCGCCGGGATGAACGTCAACGTGTGGGATGTCACCGAGACGGTCCAGGAGCTGATCCGGGCCCGCCAGCAGCACGACCCGGAGGCCCTCGCCGACCCGTCGGTCCCGCTGGACTCCCTGCTCTGAGACGTACGGTCGGGGCGCGGGCCACGCTGCCCGCGCCCCGGCCGTACGCCCGCCGCGACCCGGACTGTCCGAGGCCCCCCGTAGACTTCACACGTGGCTGGCAGGATCAACGACGACGACGTGAAGGCGGTACGGGACGCGGTCCCGATCGACGCCGTCGTGTCCGAGTACCTCCAGCTGCGCAACGCGGGCGGCGGAAACCTCAAAGGCCTCTGCCCCTTCCACGACGAGAAGTCCCCCTCCTTCCAGGTCAGCCCCTCCAAGGGCCTGTTCCACTGCTTCGGCTGCCAGGAGGGCGGCGACACGATCGCCTTCGTGATGAAGATCGACCACCTCTCCTTCTCGGAGACGGTCGAGCGCCTCGCCGCCAAGGCGGGCATCACCCTGCGGTACGAGGAGGGCGGCTACAACCCCTCCCACCAGCGCGGCGAACGCATCCGGCTGATCGAGGCCCACCAGGCCGCCGCCGAGTTCTACGTCCGCGCCCTGGAGAGCCCCGAGGCCGAGATCGGCCGCGCGTTCCTCGCCGAGCGCGGCTTCGACCAGGAGGCCGCCGCCCACTTCCGGGTCGGCTACAGCCCGGCCGGCTGGGACCACCTCACCCGCTATCTCCGCGGCAAGGGCTTCAGCGACAAGGAGCTGATCACCTCCGGCCTCTCCCAGGACGGCCGGCGCGGCCCCATCGACCGCTTCCGCGGCCGCCTCATGTGGCCGATCAGCGACACCGCGGGCGACATCGTCGGCTTCGGCGCCCGCAAGCTCCGCGACGACGACAACGGCCCGAAGTACCTGAACACCCCCGAGACCCCGATCTACAAGAAGTCCCAGGTGCTGTACGGCATCGACCTGGCCAAGAAGGACATCGCCAAGGCCAGCCGCGCCGTCGTCGTCGAGGGCTACACCGACGTCATGGCCTGCCACCTCGCCGGGGTCACCACCGCCATCGCCACCTGTGGCACCGCCTTCGGCAACGACCACATCAAGATCCTGCGCCGCCTCCTCATGGACAACGGCAGCGCCCGCGTGATCTTCACCTTCGACGGCGACTCCGCCGGGCAGAAGGCCGCTCTGCGCGCCTTCGAGGACGACCAGAAGTTCGCCGCCGAGACCTACATCGCCATCGCTCCGGACGGCATGGACCCCTGCGACCTGCGGCTCGTCAAGGGCGACGACGCCGTGCGCGACCTGGTCGAGCCGCGCACCCCGCTCTTCGAGTTCGCGCTGCGCCAGATCGTCGGCCGCTACGACCTGGAGACCCCGGCCGGCCGCGCCGCCGCCCTCGACGAGGCCGCCGCCGTCGTCGCCAAGATCAAGACCAGCAGCGTGCAGCGCGAGGTCGCGGTCCAGCTCGCCGGTCTCGTCGGCATCCTCGACCAGGAGTTCGTGGTCCACCGCGTCGCCCAGCTCGCCCGCTGGGCCCGTGACAAGGGCGGCGACCACGGGGACCGCGGCGGCCGGGGCGGACCCCAGGGCCGGGGCCCGCGCGGCGGCGCCCCCCAGCCGACCGCCCCTGCTCCCGCACCCGCCTTCTCCGGCCCGGCGCTCAACCTCCGTAGCCCCGCCCACCGCACCGAGCGCGAACTGCTCAAGCTCGCCCTCCAGAAGCCCGCCCTGGTCTCCCCGGCCTTCGACGCGTACGGCGTGGACGAGTTCACCGCCCCGCCCTACGCCGCCGTGCGCCGCTGCATCGAGGAGGCGGGCGGCGCCGAGCAGGGCATCGCCGACGACCGGGCGTATCTGGGCGCGGTCCTGGACGCCGCCCCCGACAACACCGTCCGCAACCTCGTCACCGAACTGGCCGTCGAGGTCTTCCACGGCCGCACCATCGACGAGACCTACGCGGGCATGCACCTCGTCCACGTCCGGCTGCGCGCGGTCGACCGCCGCATCGCCGACGTACAGAGCAGCCTCGCCCGCCTCGGCAACCACGTCGCCCCCCAGGACCTGGCCGCCGCGCAGAACGAGGTCTGGGTGCTCCAGCAGTACGCCCAGACCCTGCGCGCCCACGGCGCCGCCGCGCTCTGATCCCGTCCGCGGCCCGGGCGGGCCGGTAACCGCCCGGTGACGGACCGGAAGCAGAAAGTCCCCGCACGCCCCTCGTGACAGTCGTGTGTCGTACCCCACACTGGGGAATGTCTGAGTCATCGGAGCACGCCGGTCCGCAGGGGAACACCCGGGTCCGGACAGGCCTCCACCCCCGTCAACCGGCAGCGATCACCTGGAGGTCGCCCCCGTGCAGACCCGGACCGTGACGACCACGACCGCGCCCATGGCGGCCATCCCCGCGCAGAACAGGGCCCTGCGCCACCCGGAGACCGCAGCCGGCCCGCCCGGAAACGCACCCGAGGCAGTCATGGTGGAAGCGACGCATCTCCCCGAACCGCCGGACCCCAGGAACCGGGCGGACTCCGGCGGCCCCACCTCCGACCTGTTCCGGCAGTATCTGCGCGAGATCGGCCGCATCCCGCTGCTCACCGCAGCCGAGGAGGTCGAGCTCGCCCGCCGCGTCGAGGCCGGACTCTTCGCCGAGGAACGCCTCGCGGGCACCCCGGACCTCGACTCCCGCCTCGCCGTGGACCTGGACCGGCTGGTAGTGATGGGCCGCACCGCCAAACGCCGCCTCATCGAGGCCAACCTCCGCCTCGTCGTCTCCGTCGCCAAGCGGTATGTGGGCCGCGGGCTGACCATGCTCGACCTCGTCCAGGAGGGCAACCTCGGCTTGATCCGGGCGGTGGAGAAGTTCGACTACGCCCGGGGCTACAAGTTCTCGACGTACGCCACCTGGTGGATCCGCCAGGCCATGTCCCGCGCCCTGGCCGACCAGGCCCGCACCATCCGCGTCCCCGTCCACGTCGTGGAGCTGATCAACCGCGTGGTGCGCGTCCAGCGCCGGCTCCTCCAGGAGCGCGGCGTCGAGCCGACCGCCGAGGACATCGCCGTCGAGCTGGACCTGACGCCCGAGCGGGTCACGGAAGTCCTCCGCCTGGCCCAGGAACCGGTCTCCCTGCACGCCCCCGTCGGCGAGGAGGACGACGTCTCCTTCGGCGACCTCATCGAGGACGGCGACGCCGCATCGCCCGTCGAGTCCGCCGCCTTCCTCCTGCTGCGCCAGCACCTGGAGGCGGTGCTCTCCACCCTCGGCGAGCGCGAACGCAAGGTCGTGCAGCTGCGGTACGGCCTGGACGACGGGCGGCCCCGCACCCTGGAGGAGATAGGACGCATCTTCGGCGTGACACGCGAACGCATCCGCCAGATCGAGTCCAAGACCCTCAGCAGGCTGCGGGACCACGCCTTCGCCGACCAACTCCGCGGCTACCTCGACTGATCCGCGCCGGAGGAACCGGCCGACCCCGGCCGGCGCCTCCGCGAACCGGGGGGCGACCGATCCGCGTGCGGGAACCGGCCCACCCCGGCCGGCGCCTCCGCCGCCCGGGGCGTGACCGGTCCGCGCGAGGGGAATCAGTCCACCTCGGCCAGCGCCTCCGCGAACTGGGCGGCGTACAGCCGGGCATAGGCCCCACCGGCCGCCAACAGCTCCTCGTGCGTGCCCTGTTCGACGATCGACCCGTTCTCCATCACCAGGATCACGTCCGCGTCCCGGATCGTGGAGAGCCGGTGCGCGATCACGAACGACGTACGCCCGTGGGCCAGCCGCGCCATCGCCTTCTGGATCAGCACCTCGGTCCGGGTGTCCACCGAACTGGTCGCCTCGTCGAGCACCAGGATCACCGGGTCGGACAGGAACGCCCGCGCGATGGTGATCAGCTGCTTCTCGCCCGCGCTGACCCCGGTCCCCTCGTCGTCGATCACCGAGTCGTACCCGTCGGGCAGCGTCCGGATGAACCGGTCGGCATGCGCCGCCCTCGCCGCCTCCTCGATCTCCTCCCGGGTGACCTCGCGCGAAGCGCCGTACGCGATGTTCTCCGCGATCGTCCCGCCGAACAGCCAGGTGTCCTGGAGCACCATCCCTATCGACGACCGCAGTTCGTCCCGGGACATCTTCGCCACGTCGACCCCGTCGAGCGCGATCCGCCCGCCGGTCACCTCGTAGAACCGCATCAGCAGATTGACCAGCGTCGTCTTGCCCGCCCCGGTCGGACCGACGATCGCGACGGTCTGCCCCGGCTCCACGCTCAGCGACAGATCCTCGATCAGCGGCTTCTCCGGCTCGTAGCGGAAGGACACCTTCTCCAGCGAGACCCGGCCCTCCAGCCGCTCCGGGCGCGCCCCGTGCTCCGGGTCCGCGTCCTGCTCCTCGGCGTCCAGCAGTTCGAAGACCCGCTCCGCCGACGCGATACCGGACTGGATGAGGTTGGCCATCGAGGCGACCTGCGTCAGCGGCATCGAGAACTGCCGCGAGTACTGGATGAACGCCTGCACGTCACCGATCGACAGCGCGCCCGAGGCGACCCGCAGCCCGCCCACCACCGCGACCAGCACATAGTTGAGGTTCGAGATGAAGAACATCAGCGGCTGCATGACCCCGCTGGCGAACTGGGCCTTGAAGCCCGCCTCGTACAGCGCCTCGTTCTGCTCGGCGAAGTCCCGCGCCGACTCCTCCTGCCGGCCGAAGACCTTCACCAGGGTGTGCCCGGTGTACATCTCCTCGATATGGGCGTTGAGCTTCCCCGTCACCCCCCACTGCCGTACGAACTGCGGCTGCGACCGCTTGCCGACCTGCGTCGCCACGACCACCGACAACGGGACCGTCACCAGCGCGACCAGCGCCAGCAGCGGCGAGATCCAGAACATCACGACCAGCACGCCGACGATCGTCAGCAGCGAGTTGATGAGCTGGCCCATCGTCTGCTGGAGCGTCTGCGAGATGTTGTCGATGTCGTTCGTCGCCCGGCTCAGCACCTCACCGCGCTTGGCCCGGTCGAAGTACGACAGCGGCAGCCGCGCCAGCTTCGTCTGGAGGTCCTCGCGCAGCTGGAACACGATCCGGTTGATCACCCGGATCGACACCCGCGTCGCCACCAGCATCAGCAGCCCGGCCCCGACGTAGACCACCAGGGCGATCAGCAGGACGTTCCCCACCGCGCCGAAGTCGATGCCCTCGCCCGGGGTGAAGTCCACGGCCGACAGCATGTCGGCCACCGACCCGCGGCCGTCCGCCCGCAGCCCCTCGATCGCCTGCGCCTTCGTCGTGCCCTCGGCCATCTCCCGCCCGACGACACCGGCGAAGATCAGGTCGGTCGCCCGGCCCAGGATCTTCGGCCCGGCCACCGAGAGGCCGACGCTCACCGCCACCGCGCCCAGCATCAGCCAGAGCGAGGCCTTCTCCCGCCCGAACCGCTTCAGCAGCCGCTTGCTCGACCCCTTGAAGTCCATCGACCGGTCGGTGGGCGCGCCCCCGGCCATCATCCGTCCGCCCGGACCGGCCATTACGCGGCCTCCGCTTCCGTCAGCTGGGAGAGCACGATCTCCCGGTACGTTTCATTGCCGTCCATCAGCTCGTGATGGGTGCCGGCCCCCACGACCCGGCCCTCGTCCAGCACCAGGATCCGGTCCGCGTCACGGATGGTGGACACCCGCTGCGCCACGATCACCACGGTCGCCCCGGCCGTCTCCCGGCCCAGCGCCGCCCGCAGCGCCGCGTCGGTCGCGTAGTCCAGCGCGGAGAACGAGTCGTCGAAGAGATAGATCTCCGGCCGCTGCACCAGCGTCCGCGCGATCGCGAGCCGCTGCCGCTGACCGCCGGACACATTGGTGCCGCCCTGCGCGATCGGCGCGTCGAGCCCGTGCTCCAGGGCCTCCACGAACTCCTTGGCCTGCGCCACCTCCAGCGCGTGCCACAGCTCCTCGTCGCTCGCGTCCGGATTCCCGTACCGCAGGTTCGTCGCGACCGTCCCCGAGAAGAGGTACGGCTTCTGCGGCACCAGGGACACCGTCTTCGCCAGCAGCGCCGGATCCAGCGTCCGCACGTCCTCGCCGTCGACCAGCACCTCGCCGTCCGTCACATCGAACAGCCGGGGTACGAGCCCGAGCAGCGTGGACTTCCCGCTGCCGGTGGACCCGATGACCGCGGTGGTCTCCCCGGGCCGGGCCACCAGATCGACGTTCCGCAGCACCGGCTCCTCCGCCCCCGGATACCGGAACTCGGCCCCCCGCACCTCCAGATGCCCGTGCCGCCGCAGCTCGGTGACGGGCGCGACGGGCGGCACGACACTCGACTCGGTCCCGAGGACCTCCTCGATGCGCTCGGCGCACACCTCGGCGCGCGGCACCATCATGAACATGAAGGTGGCCATCATCACGGCCATCACGATCTGCATCAGATAGGCGAGGAACGCGGTCAGCGCGCCGATCTGCATCCCGCCGCTGTCGATGCGGTGCGCGCCGAACCACACCACCGCGATCGACGACAGGTTCACCACCGTCATGACGGTCGGGAACATCAGCGCCATCAGCCGCCCGGTCGCCACCGACACATCGGTCAGCTCGGTGTTCGCGCCCCGGAAGCGCTTCTCCTCGTACCCGTCCCGGACGAACGCCCGGATGACCCGGTTGCCGGTGATCTGCTCGCGCAGCACCCGGTTCACCGAGTCCAGCCGCTCCTGCATGGTGCGGAACAGCGGCCGCATCTTCATCACGATGAGCCCGACCGAGACACCGAGCACCGGCACGACCGCCAGCAGCACGGCGGAGAGCGGCACATCGAGCCCGAGCGCCATGATGATCCCGCCGAAGCACATGATCGGCGCCGACACCATCAGCGTGAACCCCAGCAGTACCAGCATCTGGACCTGCTGGACGTCGTTGGTGGTCCGGGTGATCAACGAGGGTGCCCCGAACCGCCCCAGCTCCCGGGCCGAGAAGGACTGCACCCGGTCGAAGACGGCGGCCCGCACATCACGCCCGAGAGCGGAGGCGGTGCGGGCCCCGTAGTAGACGGCCCCCACATTGCAGAGCACCTGGAGCACACTGACGGCGATCATGAGACCGCCGAACTCCAGGATGTAGCCGGTGTCACCCGTGACGACACCGTTGTCAATGATGTCGGCGTTCAGGCTGGGCAGATACAGGGTGGCGCAGGTCTGGAGCAGCTGGAGGAGGACCAGCAGCACGATGGGTTTCTTGTACGGGCCCAGATGGGCCCGCAGGAGTTTTATGAGCACGCGCGTCTCTCGGAATCGGCGTCAGGCAGAGGCCGACCCAGTTTCGCGTACGCCGTACGTCACGGGCGAACCGTTTTCCCCAAGCCCGGGTCAAACCTGGGGCGGGGCGCGGGCCCCTAAGGCGTTCGGGCTCACGCGGGGCGCGGGCGGGCGCCGGGCGCGCGCCCGCGCAGTGGGGGGCGACCCCTACGCGGGGTGCGGGGGCGGTGCCCCTCCGGCGCTCGGGCTTATGCGGGGCGCGGGCGCGGGGCGGGGGCGCTCCGGGGCGCGCGCAGCCGAGTGAGAAACGGCCCCTACGCGGGAGGCCGGCCGCCGAAGGCCCCGGGGTGGATCTGATCCCGGGTAGCCGCGTACTGCTGCCGGACCGCCCCGCCCACCGCCAGCTCGTCGCCGGGCTCCAGGACCTGGGCCGCCGCGCCCTGCCAGGGCGGGGGAGTGCGCGGGTCGAGGGAGCCCTGCGAGACCCCGAGGGCCCAGGCCGCCTGCCGGGCCGCGCCGATCGCCGCGTACTGGGCGGGCTGCGGCACCACGACCTGGGTGCCGAACACCGCCGGGGCCAGCGCCTGGACGGCGGGGAGCTCGGCGGCGGCCCCCAGCAGGAACACCCGCCGGACCTCCACGCCCCGACCGCGCAGGACGTCCAGGGCGTCGGCGAGCGAGCACAGCATGCCCTCGAACGAGGCGCGCGCCAGGTGCTCCGGCTTCATCGACTCGCGCCGGAGCCCGCAGAGGGTGCCGGCGGTGTGGGGAAGCTGAGGAGTGCGCTCGCCTTCCAGATAGGGGAGCAGGACGAGCCCAGAGGCGCCGGGCGTCGACTTGAGAGCCAACGCGGACAACTCTTCCAGCCCGTCCAGCCCCAGCATCTCGGCGGTGCCGCGCAGCGCCCGCACGGCATTGGAGAGGTGCACCACCGGCAGATGCATCCCGGTGGCGTCGGCGAACGAGGTGATCATCCCGCTCGAATCGGCGAGCGCCTCGTGGTGCACCGCCATCACGGACCCGGAGGCCCCCAACGACACCACGGCGTCGCCCACGGCGACGCCGAGGCCGAAGGCGGCGGCCATGGTCTCACCGGTGCCCGCGGAGATCAGCAGCCCTTCCGGGGTCATCCCGGCGGAGTCGGCGGGCCCGAGCACCTCGGGCAGCGCGGCGGAGTGCCCGAGGGCCAGCTCGACGAGGTCGGGCCGGTAGGAGGCGGACCCGGCCGACCAGTACCCGGTGCCCGAGGCCGCGCCCCGGTCCGTGGTCCGCCGGGCGGGCCGGCCCAGCAGCTGCCACACGAGCCAGTCGTGCGGCTGGAGCACGGCGGCCACCCGCTGGGCGTTCTCCGGCTCGGTCCGTGCCAGCCAGCGCAGCTTCGCCACCGGCTGCGCGGCGCTCGGCACGGCCCCGACGGCTTCGGCCCAGGCCTGCCGCCCGCCCAGCCCGTCGACGAGATCGGCCGCGGCGACCTGCGCCCGCCGGTCGTTGCCGAGCAGGGCGGGGCGTACGAGATTGCCCTGCTGGTCCAGGGGGACGAGCCCGTGCTGCTGCGCGGAGACCCCGATGGCCTGCACACCTTCGAGCAGCCCGCCGGAGGCCGCGTCGCCGAGCGAGAGCAGCCAGGCCTGCGGATCGACCTCGGCGGCCTTGGCCTCGACCGGATGGGCGGCGTACCCCTCCCGGAGCACGGCGCCCGAGTCCGTGTCGCAGACGACGATGTGAGTGAAGGCGGAAGAACTGTCCAGCCCCGCGACTATGCCCATACGGAGATTCTGCCGCACCGCGGGACTTTCCCGTAACTCACCGACGCCTCAGGGGCCCCCTAGGTATTGGTCGTCCCCCAGTCGTCCTCGAACCCGTTCTGGCTGCTGCGGTCACGCAGCGACCGGACCCGCTCGGCGACGGACGCGGGCACCTTGTCCCCGACCTTGTCGCTGACCGAGTGGTACGCCTTGCCCGCGATGTCCCGCCCGCTGTGGGCGGCGCTCTCGGCGGCGTTGCGCACGGCGGGGTTCTCCGCGAACTGCCGGGCCGACTTCTTCAACTGCTCGTAACGCTCGCGCCCGGCTCGCGTGCCGAGCACGTAACCGAGGGCCACTCCGGCGATGAACGTGAGCCGGTACCGCATGGCTGCCACCCTTCCTACGCTTGGTGCGACGTGTGCAGCCCGCCTACCCGCGAGCACCCGAGATCACCCCGGGCGATACCGATTGGCGGAGCACCCCCCTGCTTGCGCTAATGTATGTGTCGCAGCGAACGCGCGCCGCCCGGCAGCCGCCAGGCAGGTACGATTTCGAAGCAACGCAGCAATCCCCTGTAGCTCAATTGGCAGAGCAGCCGGCTGTTAACCGGCAGGTTACTGGTTCGAGTCCAGTCGGGGGAGCGCGATCCCCTGTAGCTCAATTGGCAGAGCATTCGGCTGTTAACCGGAGGGTTACTGGTTCGAGTCCAGTCGGGGGAGCGGAACGGGAGAGGACCCTTCGGGGTCCTCTTTCGCGTGCACGCCCCACCGCCCTCCGGGGCCTCGGCTGGGCCCTCGGAGCGACTCTTTCGGGTCTCCTCGATCTTCCCCGCAACCGGGCAGCACGCAGCGACGTCCTCAAGATCAGCTGAAGTCGGCCAACCGAAGCGAGAGATCGTATGACCGGCTATGCTGCGGCAGACGGTGCGCACACTTGTACGCGCCACGCCGAAACGGGGCGGTAGCTCAGCCGGTTAGAGCAGCGGACTCATAATCCGTCGGCCGTGGGTTCGAGTCCCACCCGCCCCACCCAGTTTCCCCAGGCAGAATCGTTCTGACCTGGGGAAACGTGCTTGGTGCGGCGGTTTTCCGTGTGGTGCCGACCCGCTGACGCACCGATACGTCCACAGGGGACCCGGCCTCGTCGCCAGCGGCCCTGCTCCGTTCGTTCCGCGCTACCCGCCCTGGGCGACCACCCGGGCGGCGGCCCGCCCCCACAGCCACCGGGTCAGGAGGGCGAGGAGGACGATCCAGAGGAACTGCGCGGCCAGGTGCGGTGCGGTCTCGGTCGCCGGAATACGCCCGATGTGGATCGACAGCGGGGTGTTCAGCGTGCTCTGGAACGGCAGGAAGTTGCTGGCGACACGGAACCACTCGGGGAAATACCACAAAGGCGCGTAGACACCGGAGAGCAGGTTCTGCATGAAAAGGAAGAACGTCTGCGCGGCGTGGTTGCGCAGGGTCCAGAAGCACACCAGGTCGATGAGCAGCGTCACGTAGTGCAGCACGATCTGCCCGAGCACGAGCGATGTCGCGGTCAGGGCGCCCGCCGCCGTGGAGGGCGGTGCGGTCAGGACGCCCGCGGGCCAGCAGATGAGGTACCCCGCCACGAACCAGACGTAGCCGTACAACTGGTCGCCCGTGGCACGCCACGCGTAGTACCGCGCGGGCGGGAGGGGGCGCAGGAACCAGTAGACGATGGTGCCCTGGTTGATGTGCTGCATCACTGTGTCCCGGGCCGCCTGCCGGTCGAGGCCGCGGATCCGGGTGGCCAGGACGGCCAGGACCGCGTAACTGACGGCCTGGCTTTCGTTCAGGCCTGCGCTCGTCCCCGTCGAGTCGTACAGGCCGCGCCACAGGGCGACGACCAGGACGATCTGGATGGCCAGCCGGACGGCGGTGGCGGTGAGCCTCGGCGAGGACAGCAGCTCGGCCAGCGGAGTGATGCGGCCGACGCGCCACGCGCGCGGCAACCGGAGGGGCGGGTCCGTCCTGGCGCCCGGTGGGACGCGGCCGGGCGCGGGGCCACCGGGCACGGCGGTCACCGCTCCCCGCTTCCGCCCGGGTGGCCGGCGGCCGGGCCCTCTTCCAGGTAGGCCGCCCGGATCACGTCCTCCAGATCGTTCTCCTGGATGGAGACGTCGACGACGTCGAGCGACCGTACGACGTGGCGCAGCGCCACGTGCGCGGTCGGCGGGTCCTGCCCCTCGGGCCCGAGGATGACGCGGGGGCCGTCCTGCCGTACGACCCTGACCCCGGGTATCCGCACGGCCGGGCGCTGCCCGGGAGTTCCGTCGGCGAGGGTTGCGTGCAGTTGCCATGCCTCGCCGAAGCGCCGCCGTATCCCCGCCAGGGAGCCGTCCACGACGAGCCGCCCGTGGTTGATGAGGAGGACCCGCTCGGCCAGGCGGGCCACCTCGGTCATGTCGTGCGTGGTGAGGACGATGGAGCGACCGCGCTGCTCGGCCTGATGGCGCAGGAAGCCGCGCACCTGTTCCTTGACGACGACGTCCATGCCGATGGTGGGTTCGTCCAGGTAGAGCACGACCGGGTCGTGCAGGAGGCTGGCTGCCAGGTCGCAGCGCACCCGCTGTCCCAGCGAGAGGTGGCGTACCTGGGTGTCCCAGAACTCGGAGAGTTCGAGCAGGGTGTCGAACTCCTTCAGCCGGCGGCGGAAGTCGCTGTCGGTGACTCCGTAGATGTCCCGCAGGATGGAGAAGGACTCACGGGCGGGCAGGTCCCACCAGAGCTGGCTGCGCTGCCCGAACACCGCGCCGATGTCGTGAGCGTTGCGCTGCCGGTCGCGGTGCGGGGAGCGCCCGTTCACGGAGATCTCGCCCGATGTGGGGCGGAGTATTCCGCTGAGCATCTTGATGGTGGTGGACTTTCCCGCGCCGTTGGGCCCGAGCAGCGCCACCAGCTCTCCGGCCGCCACGCTGAACGAGACGTCGTGCACCGCCACTTTGTTCACCCGCTGCGGGTTGATCAGGGAGCGCAGGGCCCCTGCGGTGCCCGGCCGGCGGGCGGTGGTGCGGAAGGTCTTGCCGATGCGGGTGGCGGTGACGATCGCGCTCAACTGTGGCTCCTCAGGGCGAAGTACGGGTCGGGCCGGTCATCCGTTGACGCCGCTGTAGCGCGTCAGGCTGCGGTTCCACAGCAGTCGGGCAGCGACGAAGGCGAGCCCGCCGACCAGGGGGGAGAGCAGACCGAGGACGGGCGACGCGGCCTCTCCCGTCAGATAGGCCGCCGGGAAGTACGCCATGAACGCGACCGGGAGGACGAACACGAAGAGGTGGTGGGCGAACTTCGGCAGGATGCTCAGCGGGTAGTTGCCGAACGTGGCGATGAGTTCCATGACCCACTGGCCCCAGGCGTATGCGGACGGATGGTGGAGCGCGGCGCACGAGATCGTGGTGACGATCGCGGCCTCCAGGAGGACCGCGCCGATGAGCGCGGCGGCCAGGAAGAGGCCCTTGCCCAGGGTCCAGTCGACGGGCGCGCGGACGACGGCGTTGAGGAACAGCACGATCCCGACGCCGAGGTCCCCGATGGCGTTGACGGGGAAGTAGGCGAGCTGGACCTGCCGGTACACGGGCATCGGGCGCAGCAGATAGGCGTCGATGCGTCCTTCCTGCACCTGGAACACCAGAGCGTCGATGCGGCCGAACACCAGCTCGAACAGTCCGTGGCTGAGCATGCGCATGCCCACGATGAGGAACACCGCTTCCCGGGACCAGCCGCCCATGCCGGGGAAACGGCCCAGGATGACCGTGGCGAAGACGATGACGGACGCCTGCCACATGATGCCCACTCCGACCTGGAGCAGGAACTCGCCGCGGTACTCCAGCCGGGCCAGGAAGGTCGCCCGGACGATCCGCCACACCACCTTGGCGGCGGGCAGCGGGGTCACCCCCCGCCCCTCGTCGGTACGGGGCAGGCCATCCTTCCCGGCCGCCTCGGGTGCCGTCCGGTCGTGGAGCTCTCCCGGCGATCCGTTCAGAGCGCCCTCGCCCGGATCAGCACGCTGTCGAACCCGGCGGGGAAGCAGGTGTCGTCCACGTCCAGCACCTCGAAGCCGGCCAGTTCCAGCGTGGCGGTGATCTCACGGATCCGGCGGGGGTAGAGGCTCAGCTGCCGGAACCACGTCGACAGCAGCTCACCGTTGCCGTCCAGTTCGTCGTACTGGAACGTGCAGGAGAGGACTCCCGACTCCTGGGTGTACGTCGTCTGCTCGCTGACCCGCAGATGGTGGCCGTCCTCGTAGTCGAAGAGGCCGTGCGTCCTCGTCAGCGGACCGGCCGCTCCGGCGAGTGAGCCGAGGTACGTGACGTCGAAGCGCGGCACGTCCAGCAGCACTTCGGCGTGCGGCGCCCCGGCGCGGCGGGCGTTCGAGAAGAGTGTGAGCAGATCCGTGTCGCCGAGCACATGGGAGACGATCTCGTTCGGCATCAGGACGACATCGGCTCCGATGCCCGCGGGGATGTCCGGCAGGATCCGGTCCAGCAGCTCGGCACGTTCGCTCAGGCCTTCTTCCTCCAAGCGCTCCCGGAAACGTCCGAGCATCTTCGGCGAGTTGTCCAGACCGCAGATCCGGTGGCCGAGCCGGGCGAACGGCAGCAGCACGTCACCGATGCCGCTGCCCAGCTCCAGTACGAGCGAGTCGGGCGGCAGCCGGTCCAACGCGGCGGTGTAGACGGGACCCACCCGAGGAGCCAGGCCGACTTTTCGTTCGTACAGGGTGGGCTCGTAGAAATCGTGCAGGCCCATGACTGCCCTCCACACTCAATCGGCGGTTCGTAGCTGGTCGAAGAGGCCGATCTCGCTCATCGCGGTGGCGAAGGTCGGCCGGCCGGGGCTGAGCCAGTCGGGGTCGTAATAGGGGAACTCCTCGCGGTCGTACGTGTGGCCGGCCCCCAGGAAGGAGGCGATGTAGGCGTGCACGGCGGCGGTGGCCTCCGGGGTCCGGGGGCGGGCCGCGTAGGACAGGCTCCACTGGTCGCGGTCCCGGCCGAAGAGGCTGGCGTGCCAGAGATGGACGTCGAACACCAGGACATCACCGGGGACGGTGTCCAGCACCACGCCCGGCCAGACCCGCGCCTCCCGTTCCTCGTCGACGGGCGATGCCGCGGCCACGGTCTTCCGGTACCGGTCCGCTGCCGCCGAGAATTCGGGCCGGTGGGAACCGGGCAGGACGCGCAGGGCGCCGTCGGCACCGGTGAGCGGCTCCAGGTAGCAGACGAGTTTCACGGCCTCGAGGTGCGGATCGCCCGAGTCGCGGTGCCAGGGCGAGGTGTCCCGGTAGCGCACGCCCTTCGGGGGCTTGGGCACCACCGGGCTTTCCAGGAGCCTCTCGGCGAGCCCGAGCAGGACCGGGTCCGAGGTCAGGGCGCGGCTCACCGGAGAGGCGGCCCCCATCAGCGGCAGGTAGAACCCGTCGTAGCCGGTCGCCTCGGACGCGGGGGCGTCCGGCATCCGGTAGGCGCGGGAGAGGTTGCCCACCACCTCCTCCCGGAGCCGGTCGACGGTCTCGGCGGACAGGAGCCCCGGCAGCCTGAGATAGCCGTACGTCCGGAAGAAGGCCAGATCCTGGTCCGAGGGCACGGGGCGCGAGCCGCCCCGTGCCGCCTGCGCGTCGTCCGTCCGCCCGCCGTCCGGGCGCTGCTCCGTCCCGGTCATCGCAGTGCTCCCCGCAACAGGTCCCAGCCATCGCCGATATCGGCCTCCACCTGGTTGAGCCGCGCCGTGACCACCTGGTCGAACGCATCGAGGAAATACGGATCCCCGGGTGCGGACACGATCTCGCGCCCGCTCGCCACGAAGTCGCCGACGATCGCGAGCAGCCCCCTGTCGGCGGTGACCCGGCCGATCACATACCGGTCGGCCCCCGGCAGTTCCGGGAAGGCCGCCTCCCGGTAGAGGTAGACATCGCCCAGCAGATCGACCACGACCGATGCCTGGGGGTAGGCCGCGGGCCGCATGGTGCCCGCGTCGATCCGCGGAAGGCTTTGCAGGGTGCCGTGACGGATGCCGTGCAGCGCGTACCCGTAGTCGATCTCCAGGCCCGGCAGCCGTTCGGCGGCGATCTTCTCCGCCGTGTGCATGGCGTCGGCCAGCTCGTCGCGGTCGCGCGGCGACAGTGCTCCGCCCTCGCGTCCGCTGTAGTCCTCCCGCACCGTCAGGAAGTCCACCGGCCGGCCGGCCGAGTCCGGCCGGAGATCGGCCAGGTAGGCGACGACCTCGGGCAGTTGCGCCGCCCGGCCCGGCAGGATGACGTAGTTGAAGCCGACCCGCACCGGCGCGGCGCGCTCGGCCCGTTCACGGAGGAAGTCCGCCACGTTCGACCTGACGCGGGCGAAAGCGCCCGTACGGGTCGTGACCGCCGCGTACTCCTTCTCACTGGTCCCGTAGAGGGAGATCCGCAGGGTGTGCAGATCCCACAGGCCCGGCTGTCTGCGCAGGGTCGCCGCATTGAGCGAGAAGCCGTTCGTGTACATGCTCGCCTTCATCCCCCGGCGCGCGATGCGCCGCACGAGCGCACCCGCCCCGGGATTGGTCAGCGGTTCCAGCCCGCCCGATATGTAGAAGGTGAACGGGTCGTCGGCCGGCGCCTCGTCCACGACGGCGGCCAGCGCCCTCTCCCCGTCCGGCAGGCTCGACGCCGCATAGCGCGCCCCGCTCATGCGGGCGCAGAAGCTGCACCGGAACATGCAGGTGGGCCCGGGATACAGACCCACCCGGTAGGGGAAGCGCGGTCGGTTTCCCAGGATGTCGTCGAAGACCCCCGCCCGCTCCATGGGGAGCACCGTGTTCCTCCAGTACTTCCGGGCGGGGCCGTCGAGCACGGTGTCCCTGACGGCGTCCGTCGTACGCAGCAGACGCAGCAGTTCCCCGAACGCGGCCCGGTCGGCCCCGACCCGGGACCGGGCCCCCTCCAGCGTGCTGAACGGATGGGTGCGCAAGTGCCGTGCGAGCACGATGAGTTGCCCGGTCCGGCGCCGTACGCTCTCCGCCGTCGCCCGTCCGTCGCCCGAACCTGCCACGTACAGCGCCGTCAGCGCATCCGCGACGTGGGGGGCGAACGCGGACATCGCGTCCTCGATGGTGCCGTCGATGACGGCTTCCGCGCTCTCGTGCAAACCGTGCGGCCCCATCCTCTTCTCCTTCGTGAGATGCTCCGGAGCGCCTGGCCTCAGACCGGCTGCGCGTACTCCCTGGTGGTCATGCCGCCGAGCCGGTACCTCAGCGTCGGCCGGTAGGTGCAGCCGACGGGGACACCGAGCGCCATCAACTGCTCCAGCAGGATGTCGTCCTCGGTGATCCGGTCCTCCATCTCCTGCGGCGTGCGGGTCCGGTGGAAGTTGAGCAGGCGCAACAGCCGCCGATCGAACAACCACTCGCCCATGTCGACCATCCCGCGGGTGCCGTCCGGCAGGGTGAAGGCCGTGCTGTCGCGGACGACCGGTCCGTCGTCCATGACTCCGACGGACCTCAGGTCCTCGAACCGCGCCAGCGAAGGCTCCCCGCCCGGGAGCCAGGGGAAGCGGGTGACACCGGTCGGCCGACTCTGCGCGTCGATCAGGGTGCGCCAGGAGTGGACCGCCGGAAGACCCGGCTCGGCGGCCTCCAGCAGACTGGCGAGATGGGTGGGCTCCCACTCGTTGTCATCGTCC
Source organism: Streptomyces sp. PTY087I2 (assembly GCF_001687325.1). Lineage (GTDB taxonomy): Bacteria > Actinomycetota > Actinomycetes > Streptomycetales > Streptomycetaceae > Streptomyces. The sequence goes on from NZ_LZRD01000015.1 coordinate 161,992, forward strand.
AGGAACGCCACGAAGTCCGCGCTCGTACGGCGTACCGCCAGATCGCGCAGGACCGCGATCCGGTCGAACGGATGCGCCACGGAGGAGTCCTGCTCGTCGATCCGGATGACGCGCGCTTTCAGCGCCTCGGGAAGCGGGGGGAGCGCGGTGCCGAAGCCGTCGAGCCACAGGGTGGTCCGGACTTCGGCGTCGGTCTCCTGCGCGAGGATGCTCCGCAACGCCTTGCCCAGGGTGGGGCGTTCGCCCTTGGTGATCACGACGACGTCGACCGTGACCGGGGACGGCGCGGGCGATTCGGAGGAACCTTCGCCCGCGCGGGGCACACCGTCGAGCCCCCGGCGCGCCGGGCGGCCCGACGTGGTGGCCGCCTCGTCGAGCACGCGGGCCAGTTCCTCGATCCGTTCGGGTTCGGCGAGGAACACCGGGTGTGGCACGACGACGCCGGATTCGTGCCACCGGCGGGAGAGGGGCGCGGAGAAGGACTCCGCCGGCAGCTCGGCGTACTGCTTGACCGTGGACGGCAGATACAGCGGACCCTCCGGTACGGGCGGGTACACCCGGTCGAGGGTCACACCTGTGCGTTCGTACACGGTGTCGATCAGTTCCGCGGGGCCGCGAGTGCCCCGCGGGATCCGCAGCGCCAGCCCGTAGAAGGTGCCCGCGGCCAGGATGCCAGGATCAGCGGGAACCTCCCAGCCCCGGCCGGTCAGCGCGGCGACGAAGCCGTCCGCGGCCTTCGCCCGCCGGGCCGCCTGCTCCGGGAACCGGGCCAGCTGGTCGATGAGCAGGGACGCCGACGTCTCGGCGAGCGCGTGATTGGCGCCGTGCAGGAGCCGGGCGGGTTCCAGTTCGTTGGGCGCGGCGGGCTCCGGGCTCTCCGCCAGCCGTCTGGAGTCCTTCACCAGCGACTCCAGACGCGCGGCGAGGTCCGCGTCGTCGGTGAGGACGGCGCCGCCCTCACCGCAGGTGATGGTCTTCGTGGCCTGGAGGCTCATGAGGGAGAGGTCGCTCGACCCGCCGAGCGCGCTGCCGTCCGCCGCCGGACCGAACTGGCAGTGCGACATGTCCTCGATGACGGGGACTCCCGGCCACCGGGCCCTGGCCCTGGCCACGTCGAAGGTCTGGGCGTAGAGGTGGACGGCGAGGATCGCGCTCGGCGCTTGGTCGAGCGCGTCGGCCGAACCGCACGGGGACAGCTCGGTGGCGTCGAAGTACACCGGCCGTGCGCCGACCCGGAACACCGCGGTGGCGCAGCTCACCCAGGTCGTCGCGGGCATGGCGACGGTGTCGCCGGGCCCGATGCCGAGCGCGTGCAGGGCGACCACGATCGCACTGGATCCGTTGGTGGTCAGCACCGCGTGCTCGCGGCCGGACATCTCGGCCAGGGCACGGGCCGCGCGCCGGTTCGCCGACGGCCAGGCGCTGCGAGCCCCGCTCACGGCGAGCCGGCCGCTCAGCAGCGGCAGCACCAGCGCCTGCGCCGAACGCTCGTCCGTGACGGGCCACCCAGGCCACCCGGACCGCGGTCGCACGGCCGGGCGGCCGGAAGTCGTATCGTCGTTCACGGGGTGCTCCTATTCGGGGTGGGCCGCACGGCTCGTGACGTCGGCGATGGGCAGCAGGGCGGCGGGCGGCGCGCCGGCGGGAAGGCCGGGACCCGGATCGCTCCGGGGGACGCCGGCCGGGCACGAGGCGGCCGTCAGCCGGACGATGTGCTGCGCGTAGTCGGGATTCGACTCCTCGTCGAAGTCCACGTACCGGTTGCGGTAGCACCAGTTGCATTCCTCGAAGCGGGGCGAGATGCCGCGCTCCCATGCGGCGTGCTCCGCCCTGAGCCGTTGGTAGGCGTCGCCGTTCCAGATCTGCTCGAAGGGCGTGGTGGTGAGGTCGCCCAGCAAGTAGGCGGAGCCCGGCGCACCGATCAGGTGGTCGCAGAAGCCCACCTTCCCGGTGTGGTTGACATAGCAGTACATCCAGGGATGCGTGCAGGTCTTCCCGGCGTGCTCGCTCACCGCCCATCCCTCGTCGAGTGCCGCCGCCAGCCTGACGTCGGCGCCGGTCTCCTCGGCGACGGCCGCGGCCTTCCGTACGGCACGGGCGAGGCGTTCCCGGTGGAAGCGGAGGTTGCCGGGGTCGTCGGAGCCGAGGGTCACCGGTGCCAGGTGCACCCGGAAGCCGAGGCCTCCGGCGATCTCGATGATCCGGTCGAGTTCGTCGAGCGCGGCGGCCTGCACCACCACATTGAGGTTGATGCCGTCGGTGCCGACGCCGCTGACACGGGCCTCGTCGGCGAGGATCTCGAGGTTCCGGAGGATGGTCCGGAGCTTCGCGCCCGTTCGCAGGGCGGCGAAGGTCGCCTCCTCCGCCGCGTCGAAGGACACGGTGATCAGGGACCGGTTGCGGACGAGGTGCCGCCACAGCCGCTCGTTCGGAACCGTCAGATTCGTGACCAGGCGGACCCGGCAGCCGTACGCGAGCGTCTTGTCGACGTACTCCGGAAAATTCCGCAGTACGGTGCTCTCACCCCAGCCGCGGAGGTCGACGATTTCGGCTGTCGGGAAGAGTTCTTCCGCGATGTGGTCGAACAGCTCGACGGACATGTTCTTCGACCGGTCGAACGCACCGCCCGACCGGCACATGGGGCAGGAAAGATTGCAGTTCTCGGTGAGTTCGACGAAGAGTACGCGAGGCCGGCTGAGGAGCGATGTGCTGCCCGCTGCGAATTCTTGGAGATTCAGCTCGCGGTTCGCCTTGCGCGAGGCAGACGTTAATTCAGGCATTGCATTTTCCCGGCCGCCGCCTTGTGTTTCGGGCACGTCAAACCATTCTCCCGTCCGTGCTCGTCTTTGTCCTTCATTCCGTGCGATGCGCGGTGAGGTCGGACAGCCGGGTCAGCGGCCAGTCCACCGCCTCGATCTCGAAGGACCTGGATGCCCCGGCGTGTTCCTGCGGTGGTTCGGCGCGGTCGAGCCCGATGAAGCGGAATTGCTGGAACTCGCGTGGCACCGCGACGGTGTGTTCCCAGTACGGGCGGTCTCCCGGGCCGAGAGCGGCCGACAGTTCGGGATCAGGCGAGCGGTGGGGTGCGGTGGAGACGTCGCAGAGCACCATCACCCTGGCGGCGCACCGCAGGGCCTCGTCGAGAACCCGGCAGGCCGTGGCCTCCGGCAGCGCCCGCCAGTAGTCGGTGATCACGGCGAGGTCGGCCTGCCGGTCGGCCAGTGGGAGCCGGGTCCCGATCAGCCGGTAGGAGGTGTCGGCCGAGGACGCCTCGGTGGGGCCGACGGTCCAGGCCGGCCGGGGCAGGTCCCGGGGCCAGGCGGCCGAGGAGCCGATGAGAACGGTGCGCTCCGCCTCGGCGATGGCCTTCGTCGCCGCGGGCAGCGCGGACAGCCGCGCCGTGTCGAGCGACCGGGGGTCGAGCCGCGCGGTGAAGGCGTCGAGCGCCGGGATCACGGTCCGCGCGTTCAGGAGGTCGAAGCTGCACACGGCCTCGACCTCGAACAGCGGATGGCGGGTGAACAGCAGGAACTCGTTCCGGCGGTCCCGCAGCAGGTCGCGGTGGCGGGCCCGCTCATGGGGCTGGTGCAGGGCGCGGGCAGTGGGGACGAACCGGGTCGCAAGCCCCGCGAGCCCGAGCCGCAGGCCGAGTTCCATGTCCTCGACGCCCTTGACCGGGAAGCTTTCGTCGAAGCCGCCGACCGTGTGGAAGGCGTCGCGCGGGACGCTGACGTTGTGCGTCCAGAAGAACGCCCAGGCGCCGTGACTGTCCGGGGACAGCAGCTCGTCCAGGGGATCGCGCAGAACCTCGTGGGATTCCGCCCGGGTGAACACCTCGTCGATCGCGTGCCAGTCCCATGCGGCGCCGACCCGCAGGGCCCAGGTCTCGGGCGTCAGTTCACGTCCGTACGTGTAGCCGCAGGCGGCGATCGGCCGGGTGGCCTGCGCCGCCAGGTGAGCGGTCAGGAGGTCCGGGTGCGCCACGCAGTCGACGTCCAGGAAGACGAGCACCTTTCCGGCGGCGAGCGCGGCACCCCGGTTCCTGGCGCCGGCCGCACCGAGGCTCTCGGGATTCCTGACGACCCGCAGGTCGATGGCGTCGGCCAGGCCGCGCTCGGCCTCGCAGAGTGCGGCCATGTCGTCGCGTGAGCCGTCGTCCACCACGATGACTTCGAATGCGTCGGCGGGCAGAGACTGGAATGTGAGACTCCGAAGAGTCCTCAGTAATTCATCGGGTCGGTTATGCGCCGGAATTACGACGGAGACGTCAGGCACTTCGGGCATACCTCCAAGCAGACACAGCATCTCGTTCTGGGTCGCTGAGGACCCGATTCCAGATAGCGCTCTCTCGGGATGTCGTGAGCCTAGGCACGGCCCGAAGATCCAGTCAAGGGCTCGACTCCCGGGGCGTCATTGAAAGCCCCGATGTCAGGGATGACCGGTATCGACCGGTTGATAGGGTGAAAGGGAGGCTTTATGGGGTCTTGGCGTGCACGTTATAAACCCTTGACTCTTATGCGAGCCGCTTGTTAGCGTGCTGGCTTTGTTCGATCCGTATCGTCGATTCGACAAGAGGTATCGATGAAGTGCGTGGTCATCACAGGCGGAGCCGGGTTCGTCGGATCTCATTTAGCGGATTATTTTCTGCGCTCCGGAAGCCGGGTGGTCTGCCTGGACGATTTCAGTTCAGGACGCTGGGAGAACCTGGAATCACAACGGAGCGGCGCACTGGAAGTCCAGCCTGTCGATGTCGCGGACGAGTGCGATGTGGCGGGCCCGGTCGACGCGGTACTGCACTTCGCCTCGCCGGCCTCCCCGGCCGACTACCTGCGGACGCCGCTGGCCGCCATGCGGGCGGGCTCGCTGGGGACGCTGAACGCGCTCGAACTGGCCCGCCGCAAGGGCGCGCGGTTCCTGCTCGCGTCGACGAGTGAGGTGTACGGCGATCCGCAGGTGCACCCGCAGGAGGAGAGCTACTGGGGGCATGTGAACCCGGTCGGCCCCCGCAGCGTCTACGACGAGGCGAAGAGGTTCGGTGAGGCGCTGACCATGGCCTACCGGCGGCAGCACGATGCCGATGTGGCCATCGTCCGCATCTTCAACACCTTCGGCCCGCGCATGCGTCACGACGACGGCCGGGCCGTGCCCACCTTCATCAGCCAGGCGCTGTCCGGTGCCCCCATCACCGTCTCCGGGGACGGCAGTCAGACCCGGTCGTTCTGCTACGTGGACGACCTGGTCGAGGGCGTCGTCAGAATGCTCGAATCGAAACTGGTCGGGCCGGTGAACCTCGGCAACCCCGAGGAGATCCGGATAGACGAGATCGCCCGGCGGATCATCGAGCTGACCCGCTCGACGTCGCGGATCGAACTCGTCGACCGGCCGACGGACGACCCCGAGCGCCGTCGGCCGGACATCTCGAAGGCGCGGGGTGAGCTGGGCTGGGAGCCCAGATTCACCGCAGAGGACGGGCTCAGACGGACGATCGACTGGTTTCGCCACCTGGCCCAGGCTCCTGCGGCATGACGCGGGTCCTGACCGGCGGGCGCCGCGCCCGCCGGCCGGAACCCTCCGTCGCGCTACCGCCCGGCTTCGGCGGCGAGGGCGAGGACCTTGCGCACGCCCTCCGGCTCCGGCAGCGACCGGAGCGTGGTGTCGAGCTGGTCCCCCGCGAAGTCGCGGAGATCCGACGCGTGGTCCGCGTCCAGCGCCACATGGCCCTGGGTGAAGATGTGGTTGAGGGTGATGGCCAGTTGCATGCTCATCGATTCCTCGCTCAGGTCGACGCTCCCACCGTGCGCGACGTACGCGGCGAGAGCCTCGGACACGGCACCGCTGTCGACGTCCGAGCCGTGCGTGTACCAGCGCAGCAGAACCGACGCGAGCTCCCGCTCCGGCACGGCGGGGCCCACGTCGTCCCAGTCGAGCAGGGCGTGGTCCTGGCCGCCGAGGCGCAGCACGTTGGAACTCTGGAGGTCCCGGTGGCAGAGGATCATGGCGTCCGGGGAGGCCGGGGCCACCCATCCGCCGAGCGCCGAGATCTGCTCGGCCTTCGCGGCCAGTTCGCCGTACCACGGGGCCTTCGCCTCGGCGGCGGCCGACAGCAGTTCCTTCCAGTCGCCGGCGTCCGGCACCGCCTCGTACCAGGGGTCGACGGGCAGGCCCGCCGCGGACACCCGCAGCCCGTGCAGCCGGGCCAGCGTGGTGCCGAGCCACCGCGCGGCCCCGCGCTGGGTCTCCGCGTCCGCGACCGGGCTGCCCTCGACCCACGAGTACGCCCTGAGCCGGGCACCGTCCGGTCCGGACAGCACGTGCCCCCCGTTGACGGTAGGGATGTTCTCGGGGGCCGTGACCCCTGCCCCGGCGGCGAGGTCACGGAGAGCGACCTCGGTCTCGACGTGCTCCCACCCTTCGGACCAACTCATCTCCTTGACCGCGAAACTGCCGCGAACGGTGTCGATCCTCCAGATCTGGCCCATGGCACCCCGGCCGGCCCGGGTGACGGACACCTCCTGGTCGGGAAATCCGAATCCGGCGCAGACCCATTCGATCTGTGAAGGTAAAGACCCGGAGTTGGCAGGGGTGTCATTCTTTGAGTTTTCTGACAAGATCTCATTCCCATCTGTGGGGAGTCATGGCGGATCAGGATCATCGTAACGGACCCAGAACGGATCTTCCACCCTCGAGTAATTTTTCGGCGACAGCGCTTCGCGTGGCCTTTGCGGTCGATGAAAGATATGTGCTGCCGCTGGCCGCATCGGTGCGATCGTTGCTGGAAAATTCCACATTCGACGAGGTCGAGCTGTACGTCCTCTCTTTCGGGATATCAGAAGAATCGCGCGACCGGCTGACCCGCTCCTGGGAGGAGTGGGGTGCCGTGTGCCGATTCGTCGACATAAGGTCCCCCCTCCTCGCCGGACTGCCGGAGAATTCGCGGGCCACGCCGTACACCACGGTGGCCACCTACGGGCGGCTCCTGCTGCCGCGGGTGCTGCCGCCGGACTGGGACCGGGTGCTGTATCTCGACGCCGACACGCTCACGGTCGCCTCGCTGGCCCCGCTCTGGGGTACCGAACTCGGCACCGTACCGGTCGCCGCCGTCCAGGACCGCGAGATACGGTTCGTCTCCAGCCACCACGGCATCCAGGACTGGGCGGCCCTGGGCATGGAGCGGGAAACCCCCTACTTCAATGCCGGTGTGCTGCTGATCAACCTTGACCAGTGGCGCGCGACGGCATTGGCCGAAAAGGCGTTGCGGTACATCAGTGACCATTCCGAGAGTATTCTGCACATGGATCAAGAGGGGCTGAACGCCGTTATCTCGGGTAATTTCGTTCTGCTGGGGGACGAGTGGAACGTCTCCAGCTATTGGCATGATCCGGCACATCGGACCGGCCCTTTCCAGGATATCCTGGAAAGGGCTGCAATTCGCCACTTCACCTGGCGGGACAAGCCTTGGACGACCCCGGTCCGCACCTCGGGTTCGGACCTCTTCTTCGGCTATCTGGACAGAACCCCGTGGAGAGGCCGGCGCCCCTGGGATGAAGAGGCGGAATCAGCGGCGGAGACGCAGCCCGGAAAGGACGGAGGGGTCAGCAGATGAGAATCCGCATGGTGTCGGTCGTGGGTGGGGACATGTCCCTCCTCCCACATGCGCTGAACCACTACACCGGGCTCGGTGTCACCGATTTCCACCTCGTGCGCCAGCTCGACCCCGCAGAGGACGGGTCCGCGCTGGCCGCCTCGGAAGCGGTGATGGCGGCGGCCGGCCTCTCGTTCGCGCAGGTTGTCCGCAGCCCCTGGGCCGAGGACCTCAACCCCCGGCTCATCCGCGCCCAGATGGAGAGCCACCCGGACGACTGGTGGCTGCTGGCGGACCTGGACGAGTTCCATGTCTACGACCGGCCCCTCCAGGACGTCGTCGACCACTGCGAGAGCGGCGGCTTCGACTACGTGAAGGGGGCGGTCCTCGACCGGGTGACCCTGGACGGATCGCTTCCCGAACTGGATCCCGTGACGAGCCTCTGGGACCAGTTCCCGCTGGCCGGTCCGCTCACCCTGCGCCTGCTCCAGGCGCGCCCCACACAGGTCACGCTGGCCCGCGGCTCCGTCCGCGTCGACTTCGGCCAGCACCGTGCCTGGACCGGCACCCCCGCGCCGTGGGACGAGATCTACACGCAGGTGGACCACTTCAAGTGGACGGCGTCGGTCCGGCCACGGCTCGAAAGGCGCATCCAGGCATACGCGTCCGGGGAGTGGCCCGTGATGAACACGTGCATCATCGACGAGTCGAGAAGGGTCCTGGACCATCTCCTGGAGCACGGGGAGAGGATCGACGTCGGCAACCCGGAGTTCGCGTTCGAGAGGTGCGGGAAGGGCGGGTACCGGGCATGGCCCCAGTTCGCCCGCATGATGCAGGAGTTGTACGAGCCGGACGATGCGAGGCGCCGGGAGCGATGGCTGCTGCGGCACGGCCTGAAGTGACCTCCGGCGAGCTCCGTCCACCCGTGGGAATCGGGCTCATCGGCTGCGCGGACATCGCCCTGCGCCGCGTCCTGCCAGAGGTGGCGGCGTGCCCCGACACGGTGCTCGTCGCCGTGGCGAGCCGAACCCCCGAGAAGGCCGAGGCGGTCGCCGGGCGCTATGGCTGCCGGGCGGTGCGCGGCTACGCGGAACTGCTCGACATCCCCGAGGTGTCGGCCGTCTACGTGCCGCTGCCCGCCGCCCTGCACGCCGAGTGGGTGGAGGCAGCCCTGCGGGCGGGCAAGCACGTCCTCGCGGAGAAGCCACTGACCACCGACGCCCGGCGGTCCAGGGAGCTGCTCGAACTGGCCCGCTCGAAAGGGCTGGCGCTCATGGAGAACATCATGTTCCTCCACCACGCCCAGCACCGGGCCGTGCGGGGACTGGTGCGTGAGGGGGCCATCGGTGAGGTGCTGTCGCTGAGCGCGGCGTTCACCCTGCCCCGCAGAAGGGCCGATGACATCCGCTACCGCCGGGAGCTGGACGGCGGAGCACTCTGGGACGTCGGCATCTATCCGATCCGGGCCGCGATGCACTTCATCGGGTCCGACCTGCACGTCCTCGGCGCCTCGCTCACCCAGGACGAGGACCTGGGCGTCGACACCGACGGCGCCGCCCTTCTGAGGCACCGCGGCGGAGTCACCGCGCAGCTCTCCTTCGGCTTCGACCAGGCGTTCCAGTCGGCCTACACCCTGCGGGGAAGCGAGGGGCGGATCGTCGCGGACGACGCGTTCACTCCTCCGTCCGGTCTCCGGCCGCGTGTTCGTATCGCCACACGCACGGGCGCGGAGCACCGGATCGCGCTGGACAAGGACAACCAGGTACGCAACACCCTCACGGCCTTCGTGCGGTCGGTGCGCGCCCGCACCGAACCCGGCGACGCCATCGTCCGGCTGGCGGACCTCACGGCCGCGGTCCGCGAAGCGGCGACCCGATGAGCCGGGATCCGATGAGCCGGAATCCCGGACCTCTCCCTCTGGAGGAACCATGCAGGTGCTGTGCTTCCACCACATCACGCCGTCCCCGGCGTCCGAATTCGACGTCACGCCCGGCCAGTTACGGGACATCGTCCGGCTGCTGAGGGAGAAGGGAACACGGATCGTCCCCCCTTCGTCCGCCCCCACGCACCGGGCCGCCGAGATCGGGGCCCCCGCGGACCGGCAGGAGGACGAGGTCGCCATCCTGTTCGACGACGGGTACGCCAGCACGCTCGGTTTCGCCCTGCCTCTCATGGAGGAGCTGGAGGCGGTCTTCGGCATGGCGGTCGTCCCGGGGCTGCTCCAGGAAACGGAGCGCCCTTCCTATCTGCCGCACAGCTCGGTCGAGTTCACCACGGCCGAGGGCGTACGGCGATGGCTGGACTCCGGTGGCGAGCTGATCGGCCACTCGTTCTCCCATGTGAAGATGACGGCCCTGGCCACGTCGAGCGTGCGCTTCGAGCTGGAGCGGGAGCTGGAGGCTTACGAGGCCCTGAACCTGCCCGTACCGAACCAGTTCGCCTATCCCTTCGGGGCGTCCGACCCGCGTGTCCGCCGGGAAGTCGCGGCGCACTACACCTCGGCGTTCGCCACCGGAGGCGGCGACGGATCGGCTTTCGATCTGCACCGCATAACGTTCAGGCAGTGGAAGGTCCCCAAGCTCATGGCCCTGGACTGGGCGTTCCTGGCCAGGCCGGAGAACGACTGACCTCCCGGACCACCGGCAGGCTGCTGATCCCACGATCGCCCTGGTGCAGGCGATGAGCAGTTCCTCGATGGCCCCCGGGTCGTCGACGCCCGTGTCGTGGGTCTCGACCACGGTGCAGGGGGCCTGCTCCGGGTGTCCGGCACCTCGCAGGAGTAAACGGTCCGGCCGGCGCAGGCCCTGGCTGCCCCGGCCCCCGGAGCCGTCGGATCAAGCGCCCTGGCTACCATCCCCTGTGACCGAATCAGCCGAACCGCGTGCACGACGCACTCATATACTCGCCGACCTCACGCCCCTGCGGACCTCGCCCGACTACCGGCGGCTCTGGTTCGGGAACACCGTTTCCTGGGTCGGGCAGGGCATGACGGCGCTGGCTGTCTCGCTTCAGGTCTACGACATCACCGGGTCCACGTTCTCCGTCGGGCTCATCGGGTTCTGTTCGCTCGTGCCGCTCGTCGTCTTCGGGCTCTACGGCGGGGCCGTCGCCGACACTGTTGACCGGCGCAAGCTCGGGCTCTTCAGCGCCGCCGGGTCGTTCACCCTCTCCCTCGTCCTGGTGGCGGCGACCGTCGTGGGCGTCGAGCATGTCGGGCTGCTGTACGCGATCGTCGCCCTCCAGGCCGTCTGTTTCGCCCTCAACGCCCCGGCCCGCTCCTCGATGATCGCCCGGCTGCTGCCGCCCGAACAGCTGCCCGCCGCCAACGCGTTGAGCTCCATGACCAGTACGACGGGCACGCTCGTGGGCCCCATGCTGGGCGGGCTGATCGTCGGCTGGTGGGGGTACCGGGCCGCGTACACCGTGGACGCCGTCTGCTTCACCGCCTCCCTGTACGCGATGTGGCGCATGCCCTCGATGCTGCCCGACCGCAAGGGCGGCGACGCGGCTAAGCGGGCCTCCGTCCTGGACGGGCTGCGGTTCCTCGGGACCCGGCCCAACCTGCGGATGACCTTCTTCTCCGACCTGTGCGCCATGGTCCTCGCCCACCCCCGCGCCCTCTTCCCGGCCGTCGCCGTCCTCTGGTACGGGGGTGACGCGCGGACCACCGGACTGCTCGTCGCCGCCCCGGCCCTCGGCGCGCTGCTCGGCGGGGTGTTCTCCGGCTGGTTCGGCCGGATCCGGCGGCACGGGCTCGCGGTCCTGCTGGCCGTCGGCTCCTGGGGCACCGCCATCGCCGTCTTCGGACTCACCCGCAACCTCTGGCTCGGGCTGCTCTTCCTCGCCCTCGCCGGCTGCGCCGACACCATCTCCATGGTCTTCCGCAACACCATGCTCCAGGCGGCCGTCCCCGACGAACTGCGCGGCCGCCTCCAGGGCGTCTTCATCGTCGTCGTCGCGGGCGGGCCCCGCCTCGGCGACTTCCTGGCCGGTTCGGTCGCCGACCTCACCTCGCCCGCCGTCGCCGTCACCGGCGGCGGCATCCTGTGCGTGACCGCCGTCGCCCTGCTCGCGCTGAAGTGGCGCGCCTTCGCCCGCTACGACGCCCGCGACCCACAGCCGTAGTCGTGGCCGTAGCGGGCTGAGGTGCCGTCAGGCCGTGTAACCGCCGTCCACCGCCAGCGTGGTGCCGGTGATCCACTGGGCCTCCGGGCCCGCCAGGAACGCCACCGCGTTCGCGACGTCCACGATGTTCGCGGTGATCCCCTTCGGCGCCACATCGTGCGCCAGCCCCTTCGTGAAGCCGACCAGCGTCGACTTGCTCATCGCGTACAGCGTCACGTTCGGCACGGGTACGCGGGTGGCCCAGCAGCTCCCGATGCTGATGACCCGTCCGCCGTGTCCCATGTGGGGGAGGGTGGCCTGGGTGGCGAGGAAGACGGCCCGCACATGGACGGCGAGCGTGCGGTCGATCTCGGCCAGAGTCACGTCCTCAACCGGGCCGAAGGGGAAGATCCCGGCGTTGTTCACCAGGACGTCGAGCCCGCCGAGCGTCGCCGCTGTCTGCTCGACCGAGTCCGCGACGGCCGCCGGGTCCGCGCTGTCGGCCTGGATGGCCACCGCCTTGCGGCCCAACGCCTCGATCCCCGGCACGACTTCCTTCGCCCGATCGGCAGCACTCACGTACGTCAGCGCCACATCGGCGCCCTCCCCGGCCAGGCGGAGGGCGACCGCGGGGCGGCGCTGCGCGGTGCGATGGAGACGTTCTGGGAGCACGGGTACGAGGGCACCAAGCTCACCGACCTCACCGCCGCCATGGGCATCAACTCCGCCAGCCTCTACAACGCGTTCGGCTCGAAGGAGGAGTTGTTCCGCGAGGCCGTGGCCCTCTACGGCGCCACCGCGGGGATCGTCGACCGGCCGCGCCCTGAGGGAGGAGCCGACGGCCCGGGCCGCCGTCGAGGCCGTGCTGCGCGGCAACATCGCCATCGGTCGCGGAGCTGGAAGCACGGCTGGAACGAGCCGTCGAAGAAGGTGAGTTGGCGCCCGAAACCGACGTACGCTCCGTCGCCTCCATCTACGCGACCGTCCTGCACGGGCTCTCGATCGAGGCGCGCGACGGCGTGCCCGTGGAGCGGCTCAGCTCCACGGTGGACCAGGCCGTCGACCTCTGGGACGCCCTGGTCCGCCCTGGTCCGACCTGATCCGAACGGAAGGTTCTAACCGACGATCGAGCGGGCGAAGCCCAGGTCCACGAGGTCCTGCGGGCGCAACCGCAGCTGGTCGGCCGTGGCCCCCGTCTCCGACGGCGGTCGCTTGAGGATCGCCGCCGCCAGTTCCGGGGCGATCACCGAGAAGTAACTGTCCGCCGTGACATGGGTGTTGTCCGGTGCCGCGAGCGCCAGCGCCCCGCCCGAGCCGCCCTCGCCGATCACCAGCGTCGTCACCGGGACCCGGGCCGCCGCGATCGCCGCGAAGGTGTCCGCGATGGCCGCGCCCGCGCCCGCCCGTTCCGCCTCGGCGTCGTTGGCCGCGCCCGGGGTGTCGACCAGGGTCAGGACGGGGACGCCGAGCCGGTCCGCCAGCCGGATCGTCCGGGCCGCCGCGCGGTAACCGGCCGGGCGGGTCGGCGTACCGCACTGGGCGACGTACGCCACGGGCAGCCCGTCCGCGCGCAGCCCGAAGCCGCAGAGGAGCCCGGGGTCCGTGGAGCCGGTACGGTCGCCGTGGAGGGGGAGCCGTACGGCGAAGTAGTCGGCCAGATACGCCTCCACGCGCGGCCTTCGCGGATCCCGGGCCCGCGCCACGGCCTCCCGCCCGGTCTCCGGAAGCCGGGCCGCCGACTCCGTACCGGCCCCCGGCAGCCCACGCGGCACCGGCTCGGCACCGGCCCCCGCCAGCGCACGCGGCACCGGCGCGGCGGGAAGCGAGCCGCCCCGGGGCGGGCCTCCCGCGAGGTGCGAGCCGACGCCGGGTGCACCGGGCGCCGCGCCAACCCCACCGTGCGGCCCCAGCGCGTGCAGCCAGTGGCTCACCGTGGTGGCCAGCTCCTCGGGCGGGACCACCGCGTCCACCTGGCCCGCCGCGAACTGGCCCTCGGCGCTGTACGCGTACGGGTCGGCATCCGGCGGACGGACCCGGGAGCCGGCGAAGCCCACCTGCGCGTTCGGCAGAGCCAGGACCACGTCCGCGCCCGCCCCCACCGTGGCCCAGCCGCCGCCGGTCGTCGGGTCGCGGACCACCGCGATCTGCGGGAGGCCGGCCGCGCGCAGCCGGGTCGAGGCGGCGGCCACCCGCTGGAGCTGGGTGAGCGCGACCATGCCCTCCTGCATCCGGCTGCCGCCCGTGGCGACGAGCGCCAGCAGCGGGAGGCGGCGGGTCAGGGCCAACTCGTACGCGGCCGCCAGCCGGTCCCCCGTACGGCAGCCCAACGAGCCGCCCAGAAAGCCGAATTCGAAGGAGAGCACGACGCACGCCCGGTCCTCGACGACCCCGGTGCCGTACACCACGGACTCTTCCTCGCCGGTCCGGGCCGCGGCACGTTCCCGCGCCGCGTCGTACCCCGCCCAGCCCAGCGGGCCGTCCGGCGGCAGGGCGCGCGGCGGCGGGCGGTGTTCGGTGAAGCCCGCCGCGCCGGTGAGCAGGGCGATCGCCTCGCGAGCCGTCGCGCGGGCGCGGTTCTCGTCAGGCACGGAGCGACCTCTTCATGATCTTGCCCAGGTCGTTGCGGGGCAGCGCGTCCAGATAGCGCACGGTGCGCGGGCGCTTGTGCGGGGCCAGTTGGGCCGCCACCCGGTCCGCCAACTCCTCGGGAGAGGGCGGAGAGTCGGGGTCCGTCGCGACCACCCAGGCCACGACCCGCTCGCCGAGGTCCGGGTCCTCCTCGCCCGTCACCGCCACCTCCCGGACTCCGGGATGCGCGAGCAGCACGTTCTCGATCTCGCCCGCGCCGATCTTGTAGCCGCCGCTCTTGACCAGGTCGGTGGCCTTGCGTCCGACGATCGTCACGTATCCGTCCGCGTCCACCGTGCCCACGTCTCCTGTCCGGAACCAGCCGTCCGCCGTGTGCGCGGCGGCCGTGGCGTCGGGCCGGTTCAGATAGCCGGTGAACAGGTTCGGGCCGCGCACCTGGATCTCGCCGATCGCCCCGGGCTCGTTCAGCACCGCCCCGTCGTCCTCCGCGAGGCGCAGCTCCACCCCGGCGAGCGGCGGCCCCACCGTGCCCGGGCGCGGTACGCCGTCCGCCCGGATCCCCGTGTTCATCAGGGTCTCCGTCATGCCGTACCGCTCGATCACCCGCCGCCCGGTCGCCGCCGCGATGCGCTCGTGGTCGTGCACGGGCAGCGCCGCCGAACCGGAGACCAGCAGCCGTGCCCCGCTCAACGCCCGGGTCAGGGACTCCCGTTCGCCTGCATCCGCCGATCCGTCCAGTGCCTCCGCCAGGCGGTGGTACATCGTCGGTACGCCGAACAGCATCGTGCCCCCGGACCCCAGCTCACGGGCCACGCCAGCGGGCGAGAACTTCCCCAGGTGGCGCACGGAGCCGCCGCGCCGCAGCGGGCCGAGGACGCCCAGGATCAGCCCGTGGACGTGGAACAGCGGCAGCGCGTGGACCAGGACGTCGTCGCCGGTCCACCCCCAGGCGTCCTCCAGCGCGTCCAGGGACGCGGCGACGGCCCGGCGGGGCAGGACGGCCCCCTTGGGCGGGCCGGTGGTGCCGGAGGTGTAGACGATCAGGGCGGGGGCCTCGGGGGCGGCCTCGTCGATGCCGTATGCGGCGGGACGCGCCTCGCCCGCCCCATCGGCCTCGCCCGTGGCGGATACACCGGAGACCGCCCCGTACGCCTCGGAGCCCTCCCGGGCTCCCGAGGCCGCCGCCGCCCGCGCGTCCACCCTCACCCGCCGCAGCTTCTCCAGCGCCGGGGGCAGCTCGTCGTCCGGGCCCGCCAGTACGGCCGTGGGCTCGCTGTCGCCCAGGATGTGCGCCAACTCGCGTTCGCCCGTACGGGGGTTGAGCGGCACCGCCGGAACCCCCGCCCGCAGGGCCGCCACCACCGCGATCACCGTCTCCGGCGTCGGGGTCGCCCACACGGCGACCCGGCCCGCGTCCGCGATCCGGGCGGCGAGAGCGGTGGAGGCGGCGGCCAGCTCACCGTAGGTCAGGGACAGGTCTCCGAAGCGGATGGCCTCCCGGGAGGCCGCCGGGCCGGTGGGGGACTGGAGCGCGGGAAGAAGGAGGGTCACGCCGGGAAGCCTAGGGCGTCGGCGGCGGTCTCGCCGGGACCCGGAGACCGATGAGGGCAGCGTCACCCCAGGTCGGGCTTTCGGGAGGCCCGCCCCTTCCGCCACATGGCTGCACGGAGCATCGAACCGCAATTTCGACACAGCATTGACAAATTAATTTTGCGTTGCCAGCATGCAAAAAGCTTGCCCAGTAAGCGAGTTGGAGCGCTCTCTCCAGGGAAAAACTCGCCCTCACCCGAGCGCCCGAGGCTCCCCCTGCACGTCGCAAAGCGCGACAGCGCCTTGCCTGACAGACCCCACGTACCGTCAGGAAGGAACCACCCGACCATGTCACCCGCACCCCCACGGTGGTCCAGATACGCCACCGCCCTCGCCGCCCTCCTCGCGGCCACGCTCGCCGTCCCCGCCGCCGGCCCGGCCCTCGCCGCCGACCCCGAGGCGCGCGCCCCGCACGTCGCGGCCGGACCGGCCGCGGACGACATCCCCGCAGCCGACTATCAGCAGGTCCAACTCGCCCTCGGCGCAGCCGAACTGGGCGAGGCCATGTCGCTCGCCGTGCTGCCCGACCGGTCCGTGCTGCACACCGCCCGCGACGGCACGGTCCGGCTGACCGATGCCGCCGGGTCCACGAAGACGGCGGGCAAGCTCGACGTCTACACCCACGACGAAGAGGGCCTCCAGGGCATCGCCGTCGACCCGGACTTCGCGGCCAACCGGTACGTCTACCTCTACTACTCCCCGCTCCTGGACACCCCGCCCGGCGACGCCCCCACCTCCGGTTCCGCCGCCGACTTCGAACCGTGGAAGGGGCACCTCAACCTCTCCCGCTTCGTCCTCAAGGCCGACGGCACGCTCGACCTCGGCAGCGAGAAGGTCGTCCTGGAAGTCGAGAGCGACCGGGGCCAGTGCTGCCACGTCGGCGGCGACATCGACTTCGACGCCGCCGGGAATCTGTATCTGACCACCGGGGACGACACCAACCCCTTCGAGTCGAGCGGCTACGCGCCGATCGACGAACGCACCGACCGCAACCCGCAGTTCGACGCCCAGCGCTCCTCCGGCAACACCAACGACCTCCGCGGCAAGCTGCTGCGGATCACCCCCACGGCCGACGGCGGCTACACCGTCCCGGCGGGCAACCTCTTCGCGCCCGGCACCGCCGACACCCGCCCCGAGATCTACGCCATGGGCTTCCGCAACCCGTTCCGGATGTCCGTCGACAAGAAGACCGGAGCCGTCTACATCGGCGACTACGGCCCCGACGCCGGAACCACCGACCCGAACCGGGGCCCCAGCGGCCAGGTCGAGTTCAACCGCGTCACCGAGCCCGGCAACTTCGGCTGGCCCTACTGCACGGGCACCAACACGCCCACGGAGACGTACAGCGAGTACACCTTCCCCAGTGGCCCGTCCGGCGCGAAGTACGACTGTGCCTCCGGCCCCGCCAACAACTCCTTCCGCAACACCGGCCTCGCCACCCTGCCGCCCGCCCAGCCCGCCTGGATCCGGTACGCCGGTGACGCGGGCTCCCCGCCGGAGTTCGGCGGCGGCTCCGAATCCCCGATGGCCGGACCGGTGTACAACTTCGACGCGAATCTCGACTCCGCCGTGAAGTTCCCCGCCTCCCTCGACGGCCGGTTCTTCGCCACCGAGTACGGCCGCCGGTGGATCAAGCCGGTGGAGGTCAAGGCCGACGGGTCGCCGGGCACCATCGACACCTTCCCGTGGACCGGCACCCAGGTCATGGACTCCGCGTTCGGACCCGACGGCGCGCTCTACGTCCTCGACTACGGCACCGGCGCCAACAACCAGGCCCTGTACCGCATCGAGTACCTCGCGGGCAGCAACCGGTCCCCGGTCGCCAAGGCCGCCGCCGACAGGACCTCCGGGCCCACCCCGCTCGCGGTCTCCTTCTCCTCGGCCGGCAGCGCCGACCCCGAGGGCGGAAACCTCACCTACGCCTGGGACTTCGGCGACGGAGCCACCTCCACCGACCCGAACCCCAGCCACACCTACACCACCGCCGGGACCTACAACCCGACGCTCACCGTCACCGACCCCGAAGGCCTCACCGGCACCGCGAGCCTCGTCGTCACGGCGGGCAACACCGCGCCCACGGTCACCCTCACCACCCCGGCGAACGGCAGCCTCTTCTCCTTCGGCGACTCCGTCCCCTTCACCGTGACCGTCAGCGACCCCGAGGACGGCACGGTCGACTGCTCCAAGGTCAAGGTCACCTACCTCCTCGGCCACGACAGCCACCGCCACCAGATCACCTCGAAGAACGGCTGCTCCGGCACCATCGACGTCCCCGTCGACGGGGAGCACGACAGCGCCGCCAACATCTACGGGGTCTTCGACGCCGAGTACACCGACGCGGGCGGGCTCACCACGCACAGCGACTCGATCCTCCAGCCCCGCCACCGCCAGGGCGAGCACTTCGCCGCCCAGAACGGCATCGAGGTCGCCCCGCACGGACCGGCCGAGGGCGGTGCCACCGTCGGCTACACCGACGACGGCGACTGGATCTCCTTCGAGCCGTACGTGCTCTCCAACGCCACCTCCATCACGGCCCGGGTCGCCTCGGGCGGCGCGGGCGGCACCCTGGAGGTACGGGCCGGGTCGCCGACCGGCACGTTGCTCGCCTCCCTGCCCGTCGCCCCGACCGGCGGCTGGGAGAACTTCGTGGACGTCACGGCGGACGTCACCAACGCACCGGCCGGATCAACGGAGTTGTTCTTCGTCTTCACGGGCCCGACGGGCCAGGGCAGCCTCTTCGATCTGGACGCCTTCACCTTCACCACCCAGGGAGCGCAGGTGAACGACCGATGAGACAAGCTCGCATCCGCCGGCTCGCCTGCGCCGTCGCTCTCGCCCTCGGGGCCGCCTTCCTGAGCCCCGGCGTGCAGAGCGCGGCAGCCGCCGACCCGTACCAGGTCCTGGTCTTCTCCAAGACCGCCGGATTCCGCCACGACTCCATCCCGGCAGGCATCGCCGCCCTCCAACAGCTGGGTGCGGACAACGACTTCACCGTCACGGCCACCGAGGACGCGACCGCCTTCACCCCGGCGAACCTCGCCGACTACGAAGCCGTCGTCTTCCTCTCCACCACCGGCGACGTCCTGAACGACACCCAGCAGAGCGCCCTGAAGGGGTACGTCGACGGGGGCGGCGGATTCGTCGGCGTACACGCGGCCGCCGACACGGAATACGACTGGCCGGAGTACGAGGACCTGGTGGGGGCGTGGTTCCAGAGCCACCCGGCGATCCAGGAGGCCCGCCTCACCACCGAGGACCACGTCCACCCGGCGACCGCGCACCTGGACGACACCTGGACGCGGACCGACGAGTGGTACAACTACCGCTCCAATCCCCGCGACAGTGTCCACGTCCTCCAGTCGCTGGACGAATCCAGTTACAGCGGCGGCGAGATGGGCGGCGACCACCCCATCACGTGGTGCCACGAACAGCAGGAGGGCCGCTCCTTCTACACCGGGCTCGGCCACACCATCGAGTCCTTCGCCGACCCGGACTTCCGCCAGCTCCTCCTCGGCGGCGTCCAGTACGCGGCCGGAGCCGTCGATGCGGACTGCTCGGTCGGCGATCCCGGCCCGGACCCCGGCGGCGACAGCGCGGAGGCGGAGGCGTACACCTCGTCCTTCGGCGTCCAGGCCGCCGCCCACGGCTCGGCGAGCGGTGGAGCCACCCTCGGCTACATCGACGACGGCGACTGGGCGGGCTACTCCTCCCTCGACACCGCCGGAGCCACCGCCTTCACCGCCACCGTCTCCTCGGCCGGCGCGGGCGGCACGATCGAGATCCGCTCCGGCTCCGCCACCGGACCGCTCCTCGGCTCGGTGGACGTCGCCCCGACCGGCGGCTGGGAGACCTTCACCGAGGTCACCACCACGCTGACTGCCGGGACGGGCCCGCTGTTCCTCCGGTTCACCGGGGGAGCGGGCGCCCTCTTCGACGTCGACCGCTTCACCCTGACCCGCGCCCCGGCCACCGAGGACGAGGGCTCGTCGAACGTGCACCTCTTCTACTACCCCTGGTACGGAACCCCCGACGGACCGGGAGGCAGCTGGCGGCACTGGCAGCAGGGCGGCCACACCCCGCCCGACGCCATCGGCGCCGACCTCTACCCGAAGCTCGGCCCGTACGACTCCGGGGACATCACCGGAGCCGTCGACCGGCACATGGAGTGGGTGAAACGCTCCGGCGCGGGCGTCATCGTCTACAGCTGGTGGGGACAAGGAGGTTACGAGGACGGCCTCGCCGGTGACGTGATGGACGCCGCCGCCCGCCACGGCATCGAGGTCGCCTGGCACATCGAGCCGTACAGCGGCCGCACCGCCGCCTCCGTCGTCGACGACATCGCCTATCTGGAAGGGAAGTTCGGCGACCACCCCGCGTTCTACCGGGACGCGGCCCACGGCGACCGCAACGCCTACTACATCTTCGAGAGCCTGAAGATCCAGGACTGGTCGGCCCTCGACGCCGTCAAGGACACCGCCATCGTCCTCGCCCAGACCACCGACACCAGCAAGGTCGACCACTTCGGCGGGATCTACACCTACGACGGCATCGCCGGCGCCACCGCCCCCGGCTGGAAGAACGCGGGCGACTACGCCAAGGCCAACGGCCTCGTCTGGGCCCCCTCGGTCGCCCCCGGCTACATCGACGACCGTGCCGTCCCCGGCAACACCACCTCCACCCTCGGCCGCGAGGACGGCGCCTCCTACGACCTGGAGTGGAACAACGCCCTCGACCCGGCCATCGGCGGCGACCCCACCTGGGTCTCCGTCACCTCGTTCAACGAGTGGCACGAGGGCAGCTCCATCGAACCCGCCTCCTCCAGCCCGCCCCCGGGCCACGGCTACGAGACCTTCGAGGGGGCCTACGGAAAGACGGGGGAAGCCGCCGAGACGGCCTACCTCGACCGGACCGCGTACTGGGCCGACCGGTTCGAGCAGAAGCTCCGGCAGCGCACGTAGCTCGCACCGGGGCTCACACACGAACGGCCGCGTTCCGGCGGGAACGCGGCCGTTCTTCCGTGCCCGATGTCGTCACTCGTCGCGCTGGATGTTCCGCATCCGCCCGTACGCGTACACACACCCCGCCAGCGCCAGATCGGACAGCAGCATGAAGCCGATCGCGTAACTGTCCTTGGCGCTGTAGATCGCCCCCATCACCAGCGGCGGCACGAACCCGCCGAGCCCGCCCATCGCCCCGACGATGCCCGTCACACTGCCCACCTTCGGCTGCGGCGTCACCTGCGAGACCAGGGCGAACACACTGCCGCTCGCGGTGCCGAGCCCGGCCGCCATCGCCAGCAGCGCGATCGTGCCCACCGGGTTCAGCGGCGGCTCGAAGGCCTGCACGATCGCCATCAGCGCGGCCAGCAGCAGCGCCACCGAGGTCACCACCGCCGGGTGGATCCGGTCCGAGAGCCAGCCGCCCACCGGCCGGAAGACCACCGTGACCAGGGCGAACCCGGCCGCCTTCGTGCCCGCCTCGGTCGGCGACATCTCGTACCAGGTCTTCAGATACGTCGGCAGATAGACCCCGAACGCCACGATGCCGCCGAAGCCGATCGCGTACAGCGCCGACAGCTCCCACGTCACCCGCAGCTTCCCGGCCTCGCCGAGCCGGTGCGCCAGCGTGTCCGTGGGGATCTTCCGGCCGGGGTGGTCGGTCACCAGCACGGCGGCCACCAGCGCGAACACCACCAGCGCGCCCGCGACCACGAGGAACGGCAGATCGTCGCCGTGCTTGGCGATGCGCGGGGTGAAGTACCCCGACAGCGCCACCCCGCCCATGCCCATCCCGAACACACCCAGTGCGAAGCCCCGTTTGTGCGGCGGGAACCACGCGTTGACCAGCGGAACGCCGATCGCGAACGTCGTCCCGCCGAGCCCCAGCAGGAAGCCGACCGCGATCATCGCCCCGTACGAGTTCTTCGCCGGGATCAGCAGCAGCACCGGCACGATCGTCAGCGCCGAGACCAGCGGGAACATCAGCTTCGCGCCGTACTTGTCCGTCAGCGCCCCCACCGGGATCCGGCCGAGCGACCCGACCAGCACCGGCACGGCCACCAGGAACGACTGCTGGAACGAGCTGAGGCCCAGCCGGTCCTTGTAGTCCCCGGACATCGGCGCGATCAGATTCCACGCCCAGAAGGTCAGCGCGAAGCCGACCGTCGCGAGGATGAGATTGCGGTACGCGGCCGGGGACGGCGCCGCCGCAGCCGGTGCGGGCGGCTCGGGGGACTGCTTGACAGAGGTGTCCACACCGGCAAGTCAAGGCCGCCGGACACCGCACGGCCCGTCGGACTGCGCCGACCGGGCGACAGCGGGCTCCCGCCGACCGCAACGGGCTTCTTCAGCCGATATTGCCGCAAGCTGGGACAATCGCGGTATGGATCGGCTGGACAGGGAAATCCTCGGCATTCTCCAGGAGGACGCCCGGATCTCGTACCGGGATCTGGGCGTACGCGTGGGGCTCAGCGCCAACGCGGCGGGCGACCGGGTCCGCCGGATGCGCCGCGACGGGGTCATCCGGGGCTTCACCGTCATCGTCGACCCGGCCGCCGACACCCGTTCGGGCCTGGTCGTCTTCATCGATGTGACGCTGCGCCTCGACACGACGAACGAGGAGTTCGAGCGCTCGGTGCTGATGCTGCCGGGGATCACGGAGGTGGTGCACGTGACCGGCGGCCACGACTACCTGCTGCGGGCCACCGCCGCCGACCCGGGGGCGCTGGACAGCCTCCTGCGCCGGCTGAAACGGGAGGCGGGCGTCGCGCACTCCAACACCCGGGTCGCGCTGCGGGCGGCCCCGAAGCACTGAACCCTTCTCCGTCGGCCGGCCCCGAAGCACTGAGGCCCTGCCCCCACAGGCCGTCGCGCCGGGCCCGGGATCAGACCGGGGCCTGCCAGGTCACCGTCGTCGGCCGGCCGTCGTCCTCACCGCGCCCGTCGTCCGCGACCACCAGCCGCACCCCGCCCCGCCCGTCCGGCAGCCGGACCGTGGCGTCCACCTCCACCTCGATGGCCGAGACGCCGGGTCTGCGGTGCGCGGCGGCCAGCGCCCCGCGCAGCACGGCCAGCAGCTCCCGGCCCGTCTCCTCGCCCACCAGTGCGTCCACGGCCCCGGCGAACTGCACCGACGGCGGGAAGCCCAGCAGGGCCGCCGCGCCCCCGGTCTCCCGCAGTACCCGGCCCCGGAAGGTGCTCGGGGCCGCGGCGGGCGGCTGCTGGAGCGCGAAGATGGCGGTGCGGACCTCCTGGATGGTGGAGTCCAGCTCGTCCACGGCCCGCCCCAGCAGCGCCCCGCTCTCCTCGGCGGCCGCCCGCCGCCGGGTCGACTCCAGCATCATCTCGGTGGCGAAGAGCCGCTGGACCACCAGATCGTGCAGGTCACGGGCGATCCGGTCGCGGTCCTCGTACACCGCGAGCTGCTCCCGGTCGGCCTGCGCGTCCGCCAGTACCAGGGCGAGGGCCGCCTGCGAGGCGAACTGGGTCGCCAGCAGCCGGTCCACATCCGTGTAGGGGCGCTCGCCGCGCCGCCGGGGCAGAGCGAGGGTGCCGATGAGCTGGCCGCCGCTCTGCAACGGCAGCATCATGCTCGGCCCGAAGCGGGAGCGTACGCCGGTGGTCATCCGGGGATCGGTGGCCGAGTCGTCGATGAAGACCGGTTCGCCGCCGAGCAGCTGCACGAGCACGGGGGAGCCGGGCTCGATCACCGTGCCGACGATGCCCGCCGGATCGTCCGGCGTCGAGGCGGTGACGATCTCCATCCCACCCGCCTCCGTCGGCTGGAGGATCACCCCGGCCGACGCGCCCGCCAGCACCCGGGCCTGCTCGGCCACCGTCATCAGCGCGTCGGCCGCGTCGGTACCGGTCAGCAGGGCCGTGGTGACGGCCGCCGCGCCTGCGATCCAGCGCTCGCGCTGCCGGGCCGTCCCGTACAGCCGGGCGTTGCCGATCGCGATGCCCGCCTGGGCGGCCAGGACCCGCAGCAGCCCCCGGTCCGTGTCGGTGAACGGCCCCGGCCGCTTGCCGCCGAGGCAGAGGTGGCCGAAGACCTCGGCATGCACCACGATCGGTTCCCGGAGAAGGCTCGGCCCCTCCGCCTCCGCCGTCCCGGTGGTGTACAGCGCGTCGATCCGGTCCCGGTCGGGCTCCAGCACCGCGAGCGCGCCGTGGCGGGCCCCGGTGAGAGCGGTGGCGGCCTCCACGATCTGCTGGAGGGTGGAGCCCAGCTCCAGATCGCTGCCGACGCTGAGGACGGCCTCCAGAAGCATGGGCAGTCGTCCGAGGGCGGCGGCATCGGACGCGGCGGGTCCGGACTCCACGGGCCCCGGCGTCCGCGCCGACGCGCTCACCCCGCCAGCGGGTTGAGGACCATCGGCTGGATCTTGCCGTCCAGCATCGCGCCCAGGCCGAGCACCGAGCAGACGTCGGGCCGCTCGGCGATGTGCACCGGCATCCCGGTCGCGTCGCGCAGCATCTGGTCGAGGCCCGGGAGCAGCGCGCTGCCGCCGACCATCATGATCCCGCGGTCCGCGAGGTCGGCCACCAGGTCCGGCGGGCAGTCGCGGAGGACCTTGCCCACCCCGTCGAGCACCGCGGTGAGCGGGGTGTTGACGGCCTGCCGTACGGCGGCGGTGTCGACCTGCACCGTGCGGGCCAGGCCGGTCGCCACGTCGCGGCCGTGGATGTCGGTGAGCGCGGGACCGGTGAGCTGGAGCCCGTTGCCGTGCAGCGCCAGCTGGAGCGGGCGCACGGACTGGCTCGGCAGCAGCAGCTCGTGGTGCTGGCGCAGGTACTGGATGATCGCCTCGTCGATCGCGTTGCCGCCCACCGGGATCCGTACGGCGGTGACGATCGAGCCGAGCGAGAGCACCGCGATCTGCGTGGTGGCGGCCCCGCACACCATGATCATGGTGGCGGTCGGCTGCTCGACGGGCAGCCCGCAGCCCACGGCCGCCGCGATCAGCGTGTCCACCAGCTCGACGCGGCGGGCGCCGAGCCCGACCAGGGTCTCCACCGTCGCCCGCTGGGCCAGCGGATCGGCCTCGTGCGGGGTGCAGGCGGCGGCGCGCAGCCGGGGCTTGCGGCGCAGCTGGCGGCGGAGCTTGTCGCCCAGCAGATGACGCAGCATCCGCTGGGCCATCTCGATGTCGACGACGGTCCCGCCGGAGACCGGGCGGGCCACCCGGATGTACTCGGGTGTGCGGCCGGTCATCTGCTCGGCGAGCGCGCCGACGGCGATGAGGGAGCCGGTACGGGTGTTGACGGCGGCGACGCTCGGTTCGTCGACGACGAGCCCGAGCCCCTTCACGTACACCCGGGTCCTCGCGGCCCCGAGGTCGACGGCGACATGGCAACGCTGCAACTGCTCAAGGCTGACGGTCACGGCGATTCTCCCGAGCGCGGCTGGACGAGGGGCACCGGCGGCGGCCGGTCTCTCCGTACAACTCTGGCGCTGTTCGGCCCATCGCGCTCGTTGAGGTGCGCCGGAAGGGGAGCAGGAGCTGACGGCTCCTCAGCTCACGTGCCCGGCAGCAGCCGCTGGAACAGGCCCCAGGTGAACTCGGCGACCCGCTCCCGGCCGGACTCGGGGTCCGTGAGGGCCAGCGCCCACCGGGTCGGGGCGCTGCCCTCCATCGGCCGGGCCGGGGGAAAGGCGCGGGCGGCCTCGTCCACGGTGCACGACCAGGGGGCCAGATCCGTTACGGAGGTGAGCTCCGGGCCCGCCGCGCCCGGGGCCCGGACCAGCCACTCGTTCCAGACGGCGCCGCCGGGTCCGGCCATCACCTCGAACCGCAGATCGGGCCAGAGCGGCACCGGCCACAGCAGCGCCTCGCACTCCAGATCGCCGACCCGGCGCGGCAGGACCACCTCCGGTTCGCCGAGGACCGAGCGGTAGCGCCGCAGCGAGCCCCGGCCCCGGGGCGCCCGCACCATGGCCTGCCAGCGGCGGTTGGCCTCCCGCATATCGGCGAGGGAGGCGCTCAGTTCGTGCCGGGCGTCCTCGACCAGGCCGGGCTGGAAGTCGGCCATCCGGCGCAGCAGGACGAGCTGGAACTGGAGCGGTCCGAAGGGGGCGGGAGTGCTCATGCCGCCCATCCTCCCGCGTGTCAGGCGTATCGGACCGGCTGTCCCCGGAATTCGAGCTTCCTCACACAATCCTCACCTGGGCGGCTTTCCCGGTTGTTCCGTGCCCGCCTAACCTGCGGGCGCCATGGATTACTGCCACCCGTGCCGACGCCATCTCAACGGAGCCCTGGCCTGCGCCGGGTGCGGTACGCCCGCGGAGGCGCTGGGCCCCTACGCGATGCCCACGGCCGCCGGCCCCACCCCGGCCGAGCCGTACGGAACGCCCACCCCGGCCGACGGGACCGACGCGCCCCGCCGCACCCGACGGGACGCCCGGCGGGAGGCAGCCAGGAAGCCCCGGCGCGGGGCCGGTCACGGGTCCCGGCGCGGGGCCGCGCACGAGTCCGACCGGGTGCCCCGGCGCGGCACCGAGGACGAAGCCGGTCGGGTGCCCCGGCGCGAGGCCGCACGCGAGTCCCGCCCGGATTCCCTGCGCGACATCGCACGCGAGCCCCGCCCGGACCCCCCGCGCGACACCGCACGCGAGCCCCG
>NZ_LZRD01000016.1 GCF_001687325.1 Streptomyces sp. PTY087I2
TCCTCGGCGGAGGGCAAGGAGATCGCGGCGCGTCTGGCGTTGCGGATCAAGTCGGGCATCATCACCGACGCCACCGACCTGGAGGCCGGGGATGAGGGTCCGGTGGCGACGCAGGCGGTGTTCGCCGCTTCGTACACGACGAAGTCCCGGGTGTCTCAGGGTGTTCCGGTGATCACGGTGAAGCCGAACTCGGCTCCGGTCGAGCCGGCTGCTGCCGCGGGTGCGGTGGAGGCCCTGCCGGTGTCGTTCAGCGCGGGCGCGACGGGCACGAAGGTGACGTCGCGGACGGCGCGTGAGTCGACCGGGCGTCCGGAGCTGACCGAGGCGGCGATCGTGGTCTCGGGTGGGCGTGGGGTCAACGGTGCGGAGAACTTCCCGCTGATCGAAGCCCTCGCCGACAGTCTGGGGGCTGCGGTGGGTGCGTCGCGTGCGGCGGTGGACGCGGGCTGGTACCCGCACACCTCGCAGGTCGGGCAGACCGGTAAGTCGGTCTCGCCGCAGCTGTACATCGCTTCGGGTATCTCGGGTGCGATCCAGCACCGGGCGGGGATGCAGACCTCGAAGACGATCGTCGCGATCAACAAGGACGCCGAGGCCCCGATCTTCGAGCTCGTCGACTACGGCGTCATCGGCGACCTCTTCACGGTCGTTCCCCAGCTGACCGAGGAGATCAACACCCGCAAGGGCTGACCCCTCCTCGCACGACTCCCGCCCGGGCCGCACGGTGAACCCCACCGCGCGGCCCGGTGCCGTTCCGGGCGACCATTGACGCAGGTCGAGCGGCCTTATAACTTCACTATACGGATTGTTGATTCCGGGAAGCGGAAACGGCGAGAGTGTGGAGGGTACGGTCATGGGTCAGCAGGAGAAGGTGGCGACGAGCCTCGCGGGCACGGTCAGCGAGGAGATCAGCGCCTCCCTCGCGGCGGTCGACGCGGAGCTCGCCCGCCGCTACCCGGGCGATCCCGGTACCCGCCAGCCCGTGCACACCGTCTACGTACCCGGTGACGTCTTCGAGCCCGGCACCCTGCGCTCCTGGGGCGACCAGGCGCTGGCCGCCCTCGACGAACACGCCCCCGACGCCGCCTCGTTCGCCGCCGTCCTCGGCATCCCCGACGAGCTGGCGGGCCCGGTCCACGACCGCGTACGCGCCAAGCTGGAGCGTGAGCCCGTCGAGGACCTGCGCATCGACTTCGAGGACGGCTACGGCCCCCGTCCGGACGCCGAGGAGGACGAAGCCGCCGCCCGCGCCGCGCGCCTGGTCTCCGAGGCGTACGCGAACGGCACCGCCGCCCCGTACATGGGCATCCGGATGAAGTGCATGGAGGCCGGAGTTCGCGACCGGGGCATCCGCACCACCGATGTCTTCCTCACCGGTCTGATGGCGGCGGGCGGGCTCCCCGAAGGGCTCGTGCTGACCCTGCCGAAGGTCACGTACCCCGAGCAGGTCACCGCCTTCGTCCAGCTCCTCGAAGCCTTCGAGAAGGCCCACGGCCTCGACGCCGGGCGTATCGGCTTCGAGATCCAGATCGAGACCAGCCAGTCCATCCTCGCCGCCGACGGGACCGCCGCCGTCGCCCGCATGATCGACGCTTCCCGGGGCCGGGCGACCGGGCTGCACTACGGCACCTTCGACTACAGCGCCTGCGTCGGGGTCAGCGCCGCCTACCAGGCCAGCGACCACCCGGCCGCCGACCACGCCAAGGCCGTCATGCAGGTCGCGGCCGCGGGCACCGGCGTACGCGTCTCCGACGGCTCCACCAACGTCCTGCCCGTCGGCCCGACCGCCCAGGTCCACGAGGCCTGGCGGCTCCACTACGGCCTCACCCGCCGCGCTCTGGCCCGCGCCTACTACCAGGGCTGGGACATGCACCCCGGCCACCTGCCGACGCGCTACGCGGCCGTCTACGCCTTCTACCGCGAGGGCCTGGAGCCCGCCGCCGCCCGGCTCGCCGCCTACGTGGCCAAGGCCGGCGGTGACGTCATGGACGAACCCGCCACCGCCAAGGCGCTGAGCGGCTATCTGCTGCGCGGCATCGACTGCGGCGCGCTGGACACCGCCGAGGTCGCCCGGCTGACCGGCCTGACCCGTGCGGACCTGGACGCCTTCGCCTCCCCGCGCCGGGGCGACCTGACGGTCACCGCTCCGTAGAGCCATGGCCTTTGCGCCCTGAGGGGATCGCCAGTCCCGCCGGGGTGCGCAGGCCCGCGACCGGCACCGTCCGCTGGCCGCCGCGCACCGGCAGCTTCACCACCCGGTCGTTGTTGAAGTCCGCGATGTACAGCGCGCCGGCGGGGTCGAAGGCGAGGCCGTACGGGGAGTTGAGCCCGATCGCCGGGGCGGTCCGCTGCGGTCCGCCGCCCGCCGGCAGCCGCACCACCCGGTCGTTGCCGCTGTCGGAGACGTACAGGTCCCCTCCTCTGCCGAAGGCCAGGCCGGTCGGCTGGGAGAGGCCGGTCGTGGGCACGGTCGTCTGCGGGCCGCCGTCGGCCGGGACCTTGACCACGCGGTCGTTGACGAAGTCCGCCACGAAGAGGTTCCCCGCCCTGTCCAGGGCGAGCCCGTTGGGGTGGAGCAGACCGGTGGTGGGGACGGTGACCTGGCCGCTGCCGTCGGCGGGCACCTTCACGACCCGGTCGTTGAAGCTGTCGGCGATGTAGAGATCACCGTCCGCGTTGAGCGCCAGCCCGATGGGGCGGGAGAGGTCAGTGGTCGGGACGACGGTCTGGGGGCCGCCGTCGCCCGGCACCCGGACGACCCGGTTGTTGCCGGTGTCGGAGATGTACAGGTCGCCCGAGGAGCCGAGCGCCATCCCGGTCGGGCGGATCAGGCCGGTCACCGCGACCATGACCGGGGCCCCGCCACCGGGTGGCAGCCGCAGCACGGTGTTGTCGCTGTAGTCGGAGATGTACAGGGGCGCCCCGCCGTGTGCCGGAGGGCGCCCTTCCGCCGTGCGGGGTGCGGTCCCGGGGGCGGCGGAGGCGACCGGCGCCGCGCAGAGCAGCAGCGCCGCGGCCATCGCGGCGAGCCGCCAACGGGACTGTCTGCGGACCGGCTTCGGGGCATCCGCCCTCGGGTCGCCGGAAGGTGTGGACGCCGACGGGGCTGTTGCGGGATGGCTCATGAGGTACGCACCTGTTCTGGACGTGCTGCCGCTGCCGTACGGGCCCGGGGCGTGTTCGGCGTGTCCGGCGGGTCGTGGCCGGGGCCGTGGTGTATCCGGTCCTGATCCGCCGGAACCGCCCCTCGGGCGCCGACGGCCGACGTTAGGAACCACCCCCGCCGGCCCGGAGGCACCACGCCCCGACGGGCCGGGCCGCCACCCCAACAGCCCTGGTGATCAGCCGTCCCGGCGTGCGGCGGCCCCGCCACGGGCGCGGTAGGCCCGCATCTTGTGCCGGGCGCCGCACACATCCATGTCGCACCACAGGCCGTTCGACGACGGCGCCCGGTCGTAGAAGACCCAACGGCATTCGGGAGCCGCGCAGGCCTTGAGGCGGGTGGCGTGACGCCCGGTCAGGCCGTACCGCAGCAGGGCTTCGAGCACCGTTCGTACGATCTGTGCCGCCGGCCCGTCGTCGTCGGCCGGGCGCAGGGCGAGTGTGCCGTCCGGCTGTACGGCCGGGGCGCCCGCCACGGAGCGGATCAGCCGGTTGAGGGCGTCGAGGGCCTCCGGCGAGGTCCGCTCCACGAGGAATGCCCGCACGGTCTCCCGGGCCCGAGTGAGCGCCGCCAGTTCGGCCGGGGCGACCGCTTCCGGATATCCGTACGCCCGCAGCCAGCCGCCCGCCGTCCCCGGGCGGGCGAGCTCGTCCTCTCCGTGGAGCAGGGTCGCCGTGTTGCAGAACGCCTCGACCGGTTCGAGTTCCGGGGGTGCCGGGTTCCGTCGCATGATCCCCACTTTATCAACGTTACCGACAATCGGCTTGCTCTGGTAACGTCGAAAGTCCGGCAGGGTTCTGCGCCCGACATCAGGAGGCGTGTCATGAACGGCGATCTGACCAGGACATTCGAGACCCCGGACGGGACGGTCCGCTGGGACGTGCTGGGGGAGGGCGACCCGGTCGTCCTGCTCCACGGCACCCCGTTCTCGTCGCGCATCTGGCGCGAGATCGCACCGGCGCTCGCCCGGGACCACCAGGTCCACGTCTTCGACCTGCTCGGCTTCGGGCAGTCGGAGCAGCGCGCCGGGCAGGATCTCCGGCTGGCCGCGCACACGCGGGTGTTCACCGGGCTGCTGGACCACTGGGGTCTTGAGCGCCCGAGGGTGATCGCCCACGACATCGGCGGGGCCGTGGCGCTGCGGGCGCTGTTGCTGGAAGGAGCGCGGTACGCCGATCTCACCCTGGTCGACGCGGTGGGCTGCGGTGACTGGGGGACCGGGCTGTTCAGGCTCGTACGGGACAACGCGCGCGTCTTCGAGCAACTGCCCGTCTACGCGCACGAGGCGCTGGCCGAGAGCCACCTGCGCTTCGCGAGCCACACCGGCTACCGGCCGGACGTGCTGGCCGCCCATCTCGCCCCGTGGCGCGGTGAGGAGGGCAGGGCCGCGTACTACCGCCAGTACGGGCAGCTGGAGCAGGCGGACACCGACGAGTTCCGGCATCTGCTGGGGTCCGTACCGGTGCCGACCCGGATCATCTGGGGCCGCGAGGACGGCTTCCTGCCGCCGCTCTTCGCCGAGCAGCTGCACGCGCTGATCCCGCACTCCGAGCTGCACTGGCTGGAGGGTGCGGGCCACGCGACCCCTGAGGACGCGCCTGCGCGGCTCCTGGCGTTGCTGACCCGGGAGTTCCGGCCGGTGGCCGCCGCGGCCTGACGAGGGGCCTCCCGGGGGCCGACCCGGCTCAGGCAGGCGGCAGTTCGCCCGAGCCTCGCGGGATCAGCGTCGTCGGCAGCTCCACCCGCGCGGGGGCGTGGTTCGCCCCGTCGAGGCGGCGGAACAGGTGCTCGGCGGCGGTCCGGCCGACCGCCGCCGCGTCCTGCGAGATCACGGTGATGCCGAGCAGATCGGCCAGCTCGATGTCGTCGAACCCGACCAGCGCCACCGGACGCTCCCGCTCCGCGATCACCCGCACCGCCGTCACCGTCACCCGGTTGTTGCCCGCGAAGAGAGCGGTGATCGGTTCGGGGCCGCTCAGCATCTCCTCGGCCGCGGCCCGCACCCGCTCCGGCTCGGTGGAACCGAGGGAGACCCAGTCGTCCTCGACGGCGATGCCCGCGTCCCGCATCGCGGCGTGGTAGCCGCGCAGACGCTCGGTGGCCGTATGGATCCGCGGCTGGTCACCGATGAACCCGATCCTGCGGTGACCGTGCGCGATCAGATGCGCCACGCCCTCCCTGGCCCCGCCGAAGCTGTCGGAGAGCACCATGTCGACGTCCACGTGGCCCGCCGGACGGTCCACGAACACCGTGGCGATGCCCGCCTTGATCTCCGGCTCCAGATAGCGGTGGTCGTCGCCCGCCGGGATCACGATCAGACCGTCGACGCGGCGGGCGCACAGCGCCAGCACCAACTCCTGCTCCCGCTCCGGGTCCTCGGCGCTGGAACCGTTGATCAGCAACGCACCGTGCGCCCGGGCGACCTCCTCCACCGCGCGGCTCAGCGGACCGTAGAACGGGTCCGCCAGATCCTCCAGGACCAGTCCGATGGATGCCGTACGCCCCTTGCGCAGCACCCGGGCGCTGTCGTTGCGGCGGAAGCCCAGCGCGTCGATCGCCTCCTGCACGCGGCGCTCGGTGTCGGGCGTGACGCCGGGCTCGCTGTTCACCACCCGGGAGACCGTCTTCAGGCCGACTCCGGCCCGGGCCGCCACGTCCTTCATGGTCGGCCGGTTGCCGTAGCGGGTCTCGGAATGACGGGCGGTCCGGTCCACGTGCGCTGTCCTGTCGTCGGATACGGGCGGGGCTCTGCGGTGCTCCGGCCGGGGCCGAGCGGGGCCGAGACGGGGCGCCGCGGGGGTGATCGGAGGCTGTGGCGTCGAGCATAGGCCCTGGACAACGTTGTCAAGAGGATGAAGACTGTGCAGACTATGGACGGAACCCGCAGGTCCCGCCCCTTCAGCGATCCGGAGAGCCCACACCGATGCATACCGACCTCGTCGCCGCGCTCGACATCGGCGGCACCAAGATCGCCGGAGCGCTGGTGGACGGCGACGGATCCCTCCTCGTACGGGCGCAGCGGCCGACGCCCGCCCGGGAGGGCGCCGAGGCGGTCATGGGGGCGGTGGACGAGGTGCTGGGCGAGCTGATGGCCTCGCCGCTGTGGGGCAGGGCCGGTTCCGTCGGCATCGGCAGCGCAGGTCCCGTGGACGCCGCCGCGGGCACGGTCAGTCCGGTCAATGTCCCCGGCTGGCGGGACTTCCCGCTGGTGGAGCGGGTGCACAAGACGGCGGGCGGGCTGTCGGTCGCGCTGGTGGGCGACGGGGTCGCGATGACGGCCGCCGAGCACTGGCTCGGCGCCGCCCGGGGCTACGACAACGCGCTCTGCCTCGTCGTGTCGACGGGTGTCGGCGGCGGCCTCGTCCTCGGCGGCACCCTGCGCCCGGGCCCCTCGGGCAACGCCGGGCACATCGGCCACATCAGCGTCGACCTGGACGGCGACCCGTGCCCCTGCGGTGCGCGCGGCTGCGTCGAAGGCATCGCCAGCGGCCCCAACATCGCCCGCCGCGCCCTGGAGAACGGCTGGCGGCCCGGCCCGGACGGCGACGCGACGGCCGCCGCGGTCGCCGTCGCCGCCCGCGCCGGGGACCCGGTCGCCATCGCCTCGTACGAGCGCGCGGCCCAGGCACTGGCCGCCGGCATCGCCGCGACCGCCACCTTGGCGGACCTCGA
The DNA here is from genome assembly GCF_001687325.1 of Streptomyces sp. PTY087I2. Classification (GTDB taxonomy): domain Bacteria; phylum Actinomycetota; class Actinomycetes; order Streptomycetales; family Streptomycetaceae; genus Streptomyces. The sequence goes on from NZ_LZRD01000016.1 coordinate 6,836, forward strand.
CATCGCGGTGGTCGGCGGGGGAGTGGCCGGGGCCGGTGACGTCCTCTTCGTACCGCTGCGCCGCATCCTGCGCGAGTACGCCACGCTCTCCTACCTCCGCCGGCTGACGGTGGCGCCCGCCGTGATGGGTAACGACGCGGGCCTGGTCGGGGCCGCGGCGGCGGCCATCGCCCTGCGGTAGCCGGCCCGGGGCCGCAACGGCTTCCAGGAGGCGCCCGGTTCGTCAGGCCGGGCGCCTTCTGGGTCCATCGGCCGCGTGCCGCGTTCGCACGGTGGCGGCCGGGCGGCCGCATCCGGCCAACGCCGTCGCCCCCTCGGGGTTTCCGCGGCAGGGTGTTGCGGGCAAGCCACAGGGGGCTACGGAAGAGGGGGAACCGTGATCGTCTGGATCAACGGTGCGTTCGGCGCGGGCAAGACCAGCGCCGCCGGCGAACTGATCGATCTGATTCCGAACAGCACGCTGTACGACCCGGAGATCACCGGCGCGGGGCTGCGCGCCCTGCTGCCGCAGAAGCGGCTCGCCGAGGTCACCGACTTCCAGGACCTGCCGATCTGGCGGCGGCTCGTGGTGGACACGGCGGCGGCGCTGCTCGCCGAGGTGCCCGGGGTGCTGGTGGTGCCGATGACGCTGCTGCGGCAGGAGTACCGCGACGAGATCTTCGGCGGGCTCGCCTCTCGGCGCATCCCGGTCCGGCATGTGGCGCTCTCACCTGAGGAAACGATCCTGCGGAGCCGGATCGCGGGCCGTGAGGAGTTTCCCGGCGACGACGAGCAGAACGACCGGGTGCGCCGGTGGGCGTACGAGCACATCGGCCCGTACCGCGACGCGCTCGGCTGGATCGCCGAGGACGCGCATGTCGTCGACAACGGCGCCCTCACCCCCCGGGAGACCGCCGAGCGGATCGCGGACGCCGTGCGCACCGGGAGCGTGCCGCCGTGCCCCATCGTGCAGAGCCCCGAGCCGACCGGTGAGACGGTGGCCGCCGGGGTGCTGCTCTTCGACGAGCAGGACCGGGTGCTGCTCGTCGACCCCACGTACAAACCGGGGTGGGAGTTCCCCGGCGGGGTCGTGGAGGCGGGCGAGGCCCCCGCGCAGGCCGGGATCCGTGAGGTCGCCGAGGAGATCGGCCTCAGCCTCGACCGGGTGCCCACCCTGCTCCTCGTCGACTGGGAGTCGCCCCGCCCGCCCGGCTACGGCGGGCTCCGCTTCCTCTTCGACGGCGGCCTGCTCCGCTCCGAGGACGCCGGCCGGCTGCTGCTGCCCGGCTCCGAACTGCGCGGCTGGCGCTTCGTCACCGAGGAGGAGGCCGCGGGGATGCTGCCGCCCACCCGGTACGAACGACTGCGCTGGGCCCTGCGGGCGCGCGAGCGGAGGACGGTGCTGAACCTGGAGGCGGGGGTGCCGGTGGGGTGAGAGGTTCTCACCGGCCGTTCGCCGCCGCTTCCATCACCGCCGCGGCGTCCTCGGTGAGCGGGTCGCCGTGGCCGCAGCAGACGGTGCGGGGCCCGAGCGCGGTCAGGCGGCGGAACGTGGCCGTCGCCTCCGCGCGGTCCACGTTGAACACGCCGAGCATCACCCGCTCCACGGAGGCCACGGCGTCCCCGGTGAACAGCACGCCGTGGCGCGGCAGATGGAGCGCGACGGAGCCCGGTGTGTGGCCGGGGGCGTGGACCACCCGCGTACCGTCCCCGAACGGCAGCACCTCGCCGCCGGTCAGCTCCCGGTCGACCCGCGTCGGCGGGGCCTCGGGGCACGTCACCCCATGGGCGTACAACGGCCGTTCCCAGTCCAGCAGGTCCGGCTCCGGTACGGGGCGCTCGCCCCGGATCACCGGGGCGTCCAGCGCGTGGGCGAGGGTCTCGGCGCCGTGCCGGTCCGCCAGCTCCTGCGCCGCCCCGTAGTGGTCGCGGTGGCCGTGGGTGACGACGATGCGGCGGATCCGGGCCGGGTCGTGGCCGAGGGCCAGGATCGCGTCCTCGATCGCGGCGGCCGATTCGATGTCGCCCGCGTCGATCAGGGTCAGGTCCGCCCCGTCGCGCCAGAGATACGCCTGACCGATCCGGAAGCGGAACATGTGCAACTGGGGGAGCACCTCGACGAGATCCATGCGGCGAACGTACGCAGCGGCGGCCGGACGCCGCACGGATCTACGCTCCGGGCGACTTCGCCGAGGGCGTGGATCCGTGCGGCCGGGGCCTCCCCGAGGAGCACCACCCGGGAGATCAGGCCTTCTTCGACTCCGCGTAGTTGCGCAGGAACAGCGCCTCGGCGACCGACATCCGCTCCAGCTCCTCGGGCGACACGCTCTCGTTCACCGCGTGGATCTGCGCCTCCGGCTCGCTCAGCCCGATCAGCAGGATCTCCGCCTCCGGGTAGAGGCCCGCCAGGGTGTTGCACAGCGGGATGGAGCCGCCCATGCCGGAGGACTGCATCTCCTGGCCCGGGTAGGCGTCCCGCATCGCGTCGGCCATCGCCTGGTACGCCGGGCTGCTCATGTCGGCCCGGAACGGCTGGCCCTGGCCCACCTGTTCCACCTTCACCCGCGCACCCCAGGGGGCACGCGACTCCAGGTGCGCGGTGAGCAGCTTCGTCGCCTCGGCCGCGTCGTGGCCCGGCGGCACCCGCAGGCTGATCTGGGCCCGGGCGCTCGCCTGCACGGACGGGGTCGCGCCGACCACCGGCGGGCAGTCGATGCCGATGACGGTGACGGCGGGACGGGCCCAGATGCGGTCCGCGACCGTACCCGTGCCGATCAGCTCCACCCCGTCCAGCACCTTCGCGTCCTGCCGGAACTCCGCCTCCGGGTACTGGATGCCGTCCCAGTCGGCGTCACCGGTCAGACCGTCAACCGTGGTCGTCCCGTCCTCGGCGCGCAGCGAGGCCAGCAGCTGGATCATCGCGGCCAGCGCGTCCGGGGCCGCCCCGCCGAACTGCCCCGAGTGCAGGTTCCCTTCGAGGGTGTCCAGCTGCACGCGCAGCATCGTCATCCCGCGCAGCGTCGCCGTGACCGTCGGCAGCCCGACCCGGAAGTTGCCGGTGTCGCCGATGACGATCGTGTCCGCGCGCAGCAGCTCGGGGTGTGCCTCCGCGTACCGCTCCAGACCGCCCGTGCCCTGCTCCTCGGAGCCCTCGGCGATCACCTTCACCGAGACCGGCACGCCGCCGTCCGCCTTCAGGGCGCGCAGCGCGAGCAGGTGCATGATGAATCCGCCCTTGCAGTCGGCCGCGCCCCGCCCGTACCAGCGTCCGTCACGCTCGGTCAGCTCGAACGGCGGGGAGATCCACGCCGACTCGTCCAGCGGCGGCTGTACGTCGTAGTGGGCGTAGAGCAGCACGGTCGGCGCCCCGGCCGGCCCCGGCAGGTAGCCGTAGACGGACTGCGTCCCGTCGGGGGTGTCCAGGAGGGCGACGTCCGTGAACCCCTCGGCGCGCAGCGCGTCGGCGACCCAGTTCGCCGCGCCCTCGCACTCGCTCCTCGGGAACACCGCCGGGTCCGCCACCGACTGGAACGCCACCAGCTCGGCCAGCTCCTCCCGGGCGCGGGGCATCAGCGAGGCGACGGTCTCGGGAATCGGACGGGCGGTCATGGGCACGCTCCTCGTGGGTGCGACGTTATGGGTAGGGCGCGGTGTGTACGCGACCGTGTGCGAAGCCGTGTGTGCGACGACGCATGTACGACGAAATCATGGCCGATCCTCCCACAGGAGGGCCGGCCCACAGCGCGCCGTAGGATGCCGTGAGCAGCTTGGGGCCACTGGGCGGATCAGGAGCAGAAGCACATCGTGAGCAGCGAGAACGCAGACGCCGGACGTGAGCCGGAAGAGTCGTTGGTGTGGGATGTCGTCGTGGTCGGCGCCGGACCGGCCGGGGCATCGGCGGCGTACGCGGCAGCCGTGGCGGGCCGGAGAGTCCTGCTGCTGGAGAAGGCGGAACTGCCGCGCTACAAGACCTGCGGCGGAGGCATCATCGGCTTCTCCCGGGACGCCCTGCCGCCCGGGTTCGAACTGCCCCTGAAGGACCGCATCCACGCGGTCACCTTCTCGCTCAACGGCAAGCTGGCCCGCACCCGTCGCTCCCGGCGCATGCTCTTCGGGCTCATCAACCGCCCCGAGTTCGACGCCGGTCTGGTCGAGGAGGCGCAGAAGGCCGGGGCCGAACTGCGCACCGGCGCCTCGGTGGTGCGGGTCGAACAGCACGGTCCCGCCGTGCCCGACCGGCGAACGGTCGCCGTGGTGCTGGCCGGTGGCGAGACCGTGCTCGCGCGGGCGGTCGTCGGCGCGGACGGCAGCGCGGGCCGGATAGGAGCCCATGTCGGGGTGAAGCTCGATCAGGTCGACCTCGGCCTGGAGGCGGAGATCCCGGTTCCGGCCACCGTCGCGGAGGACTGGGCGGGCCGGGTCCTCATCGACTGGGGCCCGCTGCCGGGAAGCTACGGCTGGGTCTTCCCCAAGGGCGACACGCTCACCGTCGGCGTCATCTCGGCGCGCGGCGACGGCGCGGGCACCAAGCGGTATCTGGAGGACTTCATCGCCCGCCTCGGCCTCGCCGGATTCGAGCCCGCCATTTCCTCGGGCCATCTCACCCGCTGCCGCAGCGACGACTCGCCGCTCTCCCGCGGCCGGGTCGTGGTCTGCGGCGACGCGGCCGGACTGCTGGAGCCGTGGACCCGCGAGGGCATCTCTTTCGCGCTGCGCTCGGGGCGGCTCGCGGGGGAGTGGGCGGTCAGGATCGCCGAGGCGCACGACGCGGTGGACGCCCGCCGTCAGGCCCTCAACTACGCGTTCGCCATCAAGGCGGGCCTCGGTGTGGAGATGGGCGTCGGCCGCCGCATGCTCAAGCTGTTCGAGCGCCGTCCTGGCCTGCTGCACGCGGTGCTGACCGGTTTCCGCCCGGCCTGGAAGTCGTTCGCCGGAATCACCCGGGGCACGACGTCGCTGGCCGAGCTCGTCCGTACGCACCCGCTGGCGCAGCGGGCGCTCCACGCGATGGACCGCTAGCGGCACCGATCGTCGCGACCGCGACCGCGCCCCCGTTGCCCGTACCTCCCGTACGGCACGGGGGCGTCGTCATGCCTCGACGGTGATGCGGAAGACCGGGTGGTCCGGGCAGGCGGCCAGCAGCTCGGCGTCCGTGGACTTCGCCGTGACCCCTTGGAAGTACTGGTTGACCTCCCAGCCCCACCGCTCCAGATAGGCCCGGAGGATCCGGGCCTTCTGCGCGTCGTCGGGGATCTCCACGGCGGTGAAACGGCTGAGCTTGCGGCCCAGCCGCAGCTCCCCGCCGCCCGCCACGCGCATGTTGCGCACCCACTGCGAGTGGCCGCGCGCCGAGACCAGGTACTGGTCGCCCTCGAAGGTGTGGGTGTTGACGGGGACGCGCTGCATCTGCCCGCTCTTGCGCCCGCGCACCGACAGCTCGGCGGACCCCATCAGGCTGAAGCCGTGCCGGGCCAGCCAGCCGACGACCTTGTTGAAGCGGGCGGCGGAGGCGCTCGCCCGGAGGTAGTAGGGCTGCTGCGACATGATGACTCCCGGGCTATAGAGAGCGATGCTCTCGCTTGAGATCAGTGTGCACGAGATGTGTGATCCAAAGCAAGAGCGCTGCTCTCGTTCTTGGTCGGTGCTCCATTCGCATGGCAGACTGATCGCATGAGCACCATCCGAGGGGCCAGGGAACGTGCCCGTATCGAAGTGACCGCGGCGATCAAGGACGAGGCCAGGAAGCAGCTCGCCGAGGAGGGTGCGCCGAAGCTCTCGCTGCGGGCCGTCGCCCGGGAGCTGGGCATGGTCTCCTCCGCGCTCTACCGCTACTTCCCCAGCCGCGACGACCTGCTCACCGCGCTGATCGTCGACGCGTTCGACGCGATCGGCGCGGCCGCGGAGCAAGCGGCGGCGGAGCAAGCCAGGACGGAACCGGCGGCGGAGGAGCAGGCGTCGGCGGAGGTGCCGCCCGCCGAGCGCTGGGTCGCCGTCGCCTGTGCCGTACGGGAATGGGCGCTCGCCCACCCCCATGAGTACGCCCTGATCTACGGCTCACCCGTCCCCGGCTACATCGCCCCGATGGACACGGTCGGGCCCGCGGCACGCGTGGGCCTGGTCCTCATCGACATCGTCCGCGGCGCGTACCGGGCCGGCGACCTCACCCTGCCGCCGCTCGCGGACGGGCTGCGCGCCGACGCGGAGCGGATGGCCGCCGACTTCGCCGAGGGCGTCCCGCCCGAGGCCGTGGCCGCTCTGGTCGCCGCCTGGGCGCAGCTGTTCGGCCTGATCTCCTTCGAGCTGTTCGGCCAGTTCAACCGGGTCGTCGAGGAACGCGAGGCGCTGTTCCGGCAGGCCGCAGGAGAGCTGGCCCGCTCGGTGGGCCTGCGCGCCGCCGGTACGGCCTGACGGGCCGGGCGCGCCGCCCTTCCGGCTCTCCGGTGGCGTACTCCCCACGGAGTACGGGTGATCACCACGCACGGCGGACGCCTCCCCGCCCGCCCGCCGTCTAGCGTGGCCGCCATGGACGAACTGCAACCGCCGCACCGGGGCGGGCCGCCGTGGCTGTCCGGCGCGCGCTCGCGGACCGCCGCCGGGCTGCCCTGGGTGTCGACGGCCGTGCTCCTGGTGTTCGTCATGGTCGGTACGGGCTTCGCCGAGGAAGGGCAGGGCCGTCGGCCCCTGGACCTGGCGGCCCGGCTGCTGCTGTTCGTCGCGGTCGGCGTGCTGCTCCTGCGGCGTCGCCGGCCCGTGGTCGCCGTGGTCACGACCTGCGCGGCGACCCTGGTCTACCTCGCGGCGGGCTATCCGTACGGCCCGGTGTTCGCCGCCGTCGCCATCGGCTGCTTCAGTGCGATCGTGACCGGACACCGCAAGGCCGCCTGGTGGTCGCTGGGCGGGCTGTGGGCCGGGCACGTCCTGGTCTCCCACTGGCTCTACCGCTGGCTGCCGCCGGACGGCGACGGGCCCGCGCCCTGGACGCAGGAGGGCTTCGTCACCGCCTGGGTCGTCGCCGTCGTGGCCGCCGCCGAACTGCTGCGGGTACGCCGCGAGCAGTGGGCGGCCGTACGGGCGGAGCGCGAGGCGGCGGAGCGTCGCCGGGCCGACGAGGAGCGGCTGCGCATGGCCCGCGAACTCCACGATGTGCTGGCCCACTCCATCTCCGTCATCAACGTGCAGGCCGGGGTCGGGCTCGCGCTGCTCGACTCCGACCCCGAACAGGCCCGCACCGCCCTCACCACGATCAAGGGGGCCAGCAAGGAGGCGCTCGACGAGGTACGCCAGGTGCTCGCCAACCTCCGTACGCCCGGCGACGCCCCGACCTCCCCCGCCCCCGGCCTCGACCGGCTGCCGGAACTCGTCGAACAGGCCGCGGCCGCCGGACTCACCGTCACCGTCGAGAGCGAGGGCGACCCGGCCGCCGTTCCGCCAGGCGCCGGGCTCGCCGCCTTCCGCATCGTCCAGGAAGCCCTGACCAACGTCGTCCGCCACTCCGGCTCCCGTACCGCCGAGGTGCGCATCGGCTACGGCTCCGGGCGCGTCCGCCTCCGTATCGACGACGCGGGACCGGCCACCGGCGGCGACGCGGGCGGCAGCGGCAACGGACTCGTCGGGATGCGGGAGCGGGCCGCCGCCCTCGGTGGCACGATCGAGGCGGGCCCGCGCCCGGACGGCGGCTTCCGGGTCCTGGCCGAACTGCCGTTCACCGCCCCGGACCGCGACCGACGCCCGCCCGAGCCTCCCGAGGAGACGATGTGATCCGCGTAACTCTCGCCGACGACCAGCTCCTCGTACGGGCGGGCTTCCGCGCCCTGCTGGACGCGCAGCCCGACATCGAGGTCGCCGGGGAGGCCGCCGACGGCGAGGAGGCCGTCCGCCTGGTCCGCGAACTGCGCCCCGACATCGTGCTGATGGACATCCGCATGCCCCGCCTGGACGGCCTTGCCGCCACCCGGCGGATCACCGGCGATCCGGAGCTGAACGAGGTGAAGGTGGTCATGCTCACCACCTTCGAACTCGACGAGTACGTCTTCGAGGCCCTCCGTAACGGAGCCTCGGGCTTCCTGGTCAAGGACACCGAACCGGAGGAACTGCTGCGCGCGGTACGGGCGGTGGTCGGCGGGGACGCGCTGCTCTCCCCGGGCGTCACGCGCCGGCTGATCGCGGAGTTCGCGGCCCGCTCCAAGGAACCGACCGCCGCCGCCTCGCTCGCCCTGCTCACCGAACGGGAGCGGGAGGTGATGGCGCTCGTCGGCATCGGCCTGTCGAACGAGGAGATCGCCCGCCGACTGGTCGTCAGCCCGCTCACCGCGAAGACCCACGTCAGCCGCACGATGGTCAAGCTGGGGGCCCGGGACCGGGCCCAGCTCGTCGTCCTCGCCTACGAGTCGGGGCTGGTGCGCCCCGGCTGGCTCGGCTGAGCCGGCCCGTCCCTACCAGGTCACGGCGGAGTTGTCCGTCCAGAGCCTGGCCACCGCGCGGTCGCCGCGCAGGGTGACGGCGGTGAGCGGCAGCCGGTTCCAGAGGACGAGGTGAAGCCCCTCCGCCGTACCGCTCAGCTCGCAGTCGACCTCTTCCGCGTTCCCCTCGCCCGCCGTGCGCACGGTCTGCGGCGGGTCCTCGGAGATCCGCACCGTCCAGGTCGCCGTCGTGTCCACGGTCCGTACCCGCAGGGTGCGCGGCTTGTCCGAGCGGACCCGGCTCTTGGGGCGGGCGTGGAAGCCGGTGAGCAGTTCGTCGATGCCGTCGACGGCCCGGTCCGCGGAGACCGGGGTCAGTGGGCCGCCGAGCGCCGACTCCGCGTCCACCCGGTGCACGGTCGTCTCGTGCAGCTGACGGCGGGACCAGAACGCCAGCGGTGAGGGGGCCGGAAGGAAGGTCCAGCACTCCAGGTCGGCGGGCGCCTCCTCCAGGGACCGGACCAGATGGCGGTGCCCCTCGCGGAACCAGGCCAGGAGTTCGGCCCCGTCGAGGTCGGGCTCGCCGCCGTCGGGGTGGTAGGCGGTGTGCCCCTCGGTGATGAACGCCGCCGCCCACCGGTGCACCATGCCCGTGTGCCGCAGCAGATGGCGTATCTGCCAGCCGGGGCAGGTCGGGACGGACGCTCCCGGACCCGCCTGCTCGGCGGCCGCCGCGAGCAGCCGCCCCTCCTCGGACAACGACGCGATGTGCTCGGTGATCTGCATGGCGGCGATTGTGCCAGGGCCGCGCGGGGCCCGGCCGGGTGCGGCGGCCGGGCGGTCGGCGCCTGGCCGGGGCCGGTTGCTCCCTCGGCCGGGCGGGCGTCAGCCGGGCGTGCTCGTCGTGGCGTTGCGGGCCGCGTAGCCCAGGGCAGCGGCCGCCGCGGCCAGCAGGGCGACCGTGGTCAGGGCCACCGGCAGCGAGAACCAGTCGGCGAGGAAGCCGATCGCGGGCGGGCCGAGCAGCATCCCGCCGTAGCCGAGCGTCGAGGCGGCGGCGACCCCGCTGGGACCGGCCAGTTCGCCCGCGCGCCCCACGGCGACGGGGAAGATGTTGGCGAGCCCGAGTCCGGTGACCGCGAAACCCGCCAGCGCCAGCCAGGCGGTCGGCGCCAGCGAACCCAGCAGCATTCCGGCCGCGGCCGTCGCCCCGCCGAGGACCAGGGTGCGGGTCTGGCCGAGCCGTTCCAGGAGCAGGGTTCCGGTCAGCCGGCCCGCCGTCATCGTCAGGGCGAACAGCGCGTATCCGGCGGCGGCGAGCCCGGGGTGCGCGTCCAGGTCCTGTTCCAGGTGGAGCGCGCCCCAGTCGGCCAGGGCCCCTTCCCCGTACGCCGTGCACAGGGCGATCACGCCGAAGAGCACGACGATCCGGCGGGCCCGGGGCGACAGCCGCTGCTTCGGCTCGCTAGGGCCTTTCGTTTGGATCATGTCGGGGGCCGGGCGGTGGCGGAGTAGGGCGGGTCCGGCGAACGCGGTGACCAGCAGGCCGATCCCGGCCAGCAGGAACAGATGGGTCGAGGCGGAGAGACCGCCCGCGACCAGGCCGCCGAGTCCGGCGCCGACCATCCCGCCCAGGCTGAACGCCGCGTGGAAGCTCGGCATCACGGGCCGGCGCAGCGCGGCGACCAGATCGACGGCGGCGCTGTTCATCGCCACGTTCATCCCGCCGTACGCGGCTCCGAACACCAGCAGCACGAGGCCGAGGGAGAGCGCCGAGTGGGTCTGGGCGGGCAGCGCGATGCTCAGGGGGAGGAGGACGCCGCAGGCCACGGTGACGGCGTGGCTGCCGTAACGGCGGCAGAGCCGGCCGGTGAGCATCATGGTGATCACCGCACCGGCGGAGACACCGAGCAGGGCGAGGCCGAGGGTGGAGGCGGAGGCTCCGGTCTGCTGCTTGATGGCCGGAATACGGACCACCCAGCCGGCGAAGAGGAACCCGTCGAGGGCGAAGAACACGGTCAGCGCGGTACGGAGGCGGGCCGACGAGGGTGGGGCGGTGTCTCCGCCAGGTCCCCCCGGTAGGGCCGTCCGCAGTTTGTTTAGTTGCGGCACAAATTCAGCATAGGGGCGCTCCGGCGGCCGACGCAACACCGCTGCACACCGCCTGCTCCGGGGGCACTGCCGTGGCCGGAACGGGATCCCCGGACCGGCCCTGGGCGTCCGGGAAGCCCCCGGATCATGGGAGACTCGCCCCCATGAACGGCAAGGCGACCACCACCCGGACCAAGCTGGAGAGGGGCCGCAGCGCGCTCGGGCCCGCACTGGAACTGGTCCACACCGGACGCGCCCCCACCCGGGCCGTCCTCACCTCCGAACTCGGCGTCACCCGCGCCACCGCCGGGGCGGTCGCCGCGGAACTGGAGGCGCTCGGGCTGATCCGGGTCGACTCCAGCCCCGGGTCGGCGGCCGGTTCCCAGGGCCGCCCCTCGCACCGGCTGTCCGTCCTGGAGACCGGCCCCGTCGTCCTCGCCGCCCAGGTGCACGCCGACGGCTTCCGGGCCGCGCTCGTCGGGCTCGGCGGCCGGATCGTCGCCACCTCGCCCGGCTGTGTCGCGGTGATGGCCGACCCCGCGCAGGTGCTCGGCGAGGTCGTGGAAGCGGGGGCCGAACTGCTCCGCGCGAGCGGGCTGCGCTGCGTCGGCGCCGGACTCGCCGTGCCGTCGGCGGTCGCCGAACCGGAGGGCACCGCCCTCAACCCGCTGCACATCGCCTGGCCCGCCGGCTCCCCGGTCCGGGACATCTTCGCCGCCTGCGTACGCCGGGCGGGCATCACCGGACCCGCGTTCACCGGCAACGACGTCAACCTCACCGCGCTGGCCGAGCACCGGCACGGCGCGGGGCGGGGCGCCCAGCACCTGCTGTGCGTGGCCACCGGACACCGGGGCGTCGGCGGGGCCCTCGTGCTCGACGGCCGCCTGCACAGCGGGAGTTCGGGCCTCGCCCTGGAGGTGGGCCATCTCACCGTGAACCCCGAGGGCCGGCCCTGCCACTGCGGCGGGCGCGGCTGCCTCGACGTGGAGACCGACCCGCTGGCCTTCCTCACCACCGCCCACCGCGAGCCCGGCCCCGAGGAGTCCCTCCTCAAGCAGGCCGGGAACCTGCTCCGCACGGAGTACGACGACCCGGCGGTGCGGCAGGCCGCCGAAGCGCTGATCGACCGGCTGGGGCTGGGACTCGCCGGGCTGGTCAACATCCTCAACCCCGACCGCATCATCCTCGGCGGCCTCCACCGCGACCTGCTGGAGGCGGACCCGGAGCGGCTGCGCGCCGTCGTCGCCGACCGCAGCCTGTGGGGGCGCAGCGGCAGCGTGCCGATCCTGCCCTGCACCCTGGCCCACAACAGTCTGGTGGGCGCCGCCGAACTGGCCTGGCAGCCGGTCCTCGACGACCCGCTCGCCGCCCTGGCCTGACCGGCCGCCGGGCGGTCATCGCGCCGGGAGGCGTGCTCCCGCCGCAGTACGCGCACGGCCGCCTCGTGTACGACGCCCCGAGGCCCCTCGTCCGGGCAGGCTCGAAAGCGACCGGAAGGCATCACGCCATCCGCGAACGAGGGAGCTGACCGAGATGAACACCCTGGCGCACACCGGCGGACCCGGCCCCTGGGTCCTGCTCTTCCCGCTCTTCTGGGCGGCGGTCGTCATCGGGATCGTCACCCTGCTGCGCCGCACCGTCTGGCGCGGGCGCAGGGGTCCGTGGGCGGCTGCCCGCACCCCGCAGGGCGCCCCCGGCCCGTCCTCGCCGATCGCGCTGCTCGGCCGTCGATTCGCCGCGGGGGAGATCGACGAGGACGAGTACTGGCGCCGACTGTCCGTGCTGGACGAGCAGTTCGGCCGGACCGCGGGCGGCGGCCCGGCGTGACCCCGTCACCGCGGTCCCGCCCGGTGGGCCTGCGCCCGCCGGGCGGGACTGCCCCGTCAGCCGACGACGGCCGACCGGGCGGGCAGGGCCGCGATGTCGTCGGGCGTGATGGTCACGGCCCCGAACGGCCCGTCGGTCATCGACCCGTAGACCGCGAGCGGCGGCAGGGTCGAGGCGCCGGTGACCGCCGGCAGGGTGAACCAGACGGCCTTCCCGGCCGAGCCGATCGGCCGCACGCCCCAGCTCTCGCTGACGGCGGCGATCAGCGCCAGACCCCGGCCCGACGTGGCGAACGAGTCCGCCTCGTTCACCGTGGGCAGACGCGGATCGTGGTCGTGGACGGAGACCGTCAGACGGTCGAGCAGCAGCTCGATGTCGACGGTGCATGACTTGTCCGGCTGTGCGTGCCGGTGAACGTTGGTGAGAAGCTCGGTGACGCCCAGGGCCGCCTGGTCGATCAGAGGATCGAGATGCCAGTAGCGCAGTTGCGCCGAGATGATTCTGCGGACTTGACCGATCCGCGACGGCAGGGCCTGGAGCTCCACCGTGCAGTGCCTGCTTGGCTCGCTGATCACGGCTGCGACTCCCCGAAATAGGTCCGGAAGAAGAGAAGAGACACGAACGGGCCCGGCGGACGACTGACTGCCGGATCCGCTCTGCTCTTGTCGTGTCTGCTCGTGTCGCGCGACCCGGTCCGTGGAGCGGATCGCTCTGTCACCGAGGCTGCACCTTCAGTGACGTGGATCCAGCGTGGCCCAGGGGCTGTGGCTCCGCAACTCGCGACGGAACCCGACGGGCCGGGACCCGGTCGCCGTGCGCGTACCGGCAGGCCGGTGAACCGGAACGCCGACGTCCGTACCGGCGGGCCCGGGGCCCCGCCCGCCGTGGACGTACAGCCGGCTCAGTCCCGGTGGCCGCGCGCGCTGCGCAGCGTCTCCAGGAAGCGCCGCAGCGGAGCCGCCCCGTCGCGTCTGCGGTTGCGCTGCCCCATCGTCAACCGGTAGCGCACCCCGTTCACCCGGGCGATGACGGAATCCGCCGCGATGAACCACCACTTGCGGGCGCTGACCGTGCCCACCGGGGCGCTGTCGATCTCCCGCCCGTTGCTCGTGAGGAGGGACAGCCGGCCGTCCTTCACCACCACCTGACCGGCCCTGGTCAGCGACCGGGTGAACCGTTCGATCCTGACCCCCGACGCACTGAACTCGACGTCCGCCATCGCGGATTCGCCCCCCTTCGTCACTGCTCCTGCTGTTGCAGTGTGCCCGGACACGGGCCGGACCGCCAGAGGGCCCGGAAGCCCGGTGCGCGGCCGCCCGCACCGCCCGTCACAGCCGCCCCGCAGGCGGCGCTCAAAGGCAGCGCTATGGGCCATCAAAGTGACCGTTTGTGCAGGTGGGATGCATATCGTGGGAGGTGCGAGCACCGGATCGACGACCAACAGGAGCAGGCCCATGGAGACCAGAGAACACACCGTCGGGGGCGGGGCCAGGGCGACCGTGGACGTCGACCGCAGCGACCCGGAGTACCGGACCTGGCTGAAGGAGGCCGTCCGCAAGGTCCAGGCCGACGCGAACCGCTCCGCCGACACCCATCTCCTGCGCTTCCCGCTGCCCGAGGCGTGGGGCATCGACCTGTACCTCAAGGACGAGTCGACGCACCCCACCGGCAGCCTCAAGCACCGCCTGGCCCGCTCGCTCTTCCTGTACGGGCTCTGCAACGGCTGGATCCGGCCGGGCAAGCCGGTCATCGAGGCGTCCAGCGGCTCGACCGCCGTGTCGGAGGCGTACTTCGCCAAGCTGATCGGCGTCCCGTTCATCGCCGTGATGCCGCGCACCACCAGCCCCGAGAAGTGCCGCCTCATCGAATTCCACGGCGGGCAGTGCCACTTCGTGGACGACTCGCGCACCATGTACGAACAGTCCGCGGCGCTCGCCGCCGAGACCGGCGGACACTACATGGACCAGTTCACCTACGCGGAGCGCGCCACCGACTGGCGCGGCAACAACAACATCGCGGAGTCGATCTACCAGCAGCTGCGCCTGGAGCGCTACCCGGAACCCGCCTGGATCGTCGCCACCGCCGGGACCGGCGGCACCTCGGCGACCATCGCCCGCTACGTCCACTACCTCCAGCACGACACCCGCATCTGCGTGCCCGACCCGGAGAACTCCTGTTTCTTCGACGGCTGGACCCACCACGACCCGCACGCCACCAGCGACCGCGGCTCCCGCATCGAGGGCATCGGCCGCCCGCGCATGGAACCCAGCTTCGTGCCCGGCGCCATCGACCGGATGATGAAGGTGCCCGACGCCGCCAGCGTCGCCGCCGTCCGCGCCCTGGAGCGTGCCATCGGCCGCAAGGCGGGCGGCTCCACGGGCACCGGACTGTGGAGCGCGTTCAAGCTGATCGCGGAGATGGTGGCGCGCGGCGAGCAGGGGAGCGTCGTCACGCTGCTGTGCGACCCGGGCGACCGCTACCTGGACAAGTACTACTCCGACTCCTGGCTGGAGGAACAGGGCCTGGACATCTCTCCGTACGCCGCCGCCATCGACGACTTCCTCGCCACCGGCACCTGGCCCTGCTGAGAACCCGCGCCCGGCCTGGCTCTGCTGAGGGCCCGCCCCGTCCCGCTCAGGGCGTCGTCGTCGCCAGCCGGGCGTCCAGGCGGCGCACGGCGTCCCGGAAGGACCGGCCCACCCCGGCCCGGCCCAGGCTCAGCACCAGACGGAACAGCCCCGTCCCGTCGGCGGCGAAGGTCCACTGCACCCGGGTGCCCGACCCCTCCGGGGTGAGCCGCCACTCCTCCAACAGGGCCCGCAGACCGGGTGCGTTGGTCTCGTCGACCCGGTAGGCGTAACAGCTGCCCGGCTCGGTGGCGACGACCGTCTCACGGAAGCGGACCCCGCCCCGCAGCCGCACCTCCCGGCCCGCGCCCGCCTCGGTGGGCGTGGCCCGGGTGACGGCGGTGAACCAGGACGGCCAGGACGCCACATCGTCGGCGAGCGCGCGGTACACCACGTCCGGCGGCGCGGACACCTCGGCGGCGAACACCAGCCGCATCGGCGCCGAGTCGACGAACTCCCTTCCCACGGTACGGAGTCGGCGTGCCATCCCGTGCACCTCCCGGCGGTCCGCGGTGTGCGGTGTGTGGTCTGTGGAGCGCACACCTAGCGGCCGATTCGTCAGTTGTCTGTACCACTGACGGGCACCGGTCCGCGCCGCTTCTCCTCCGCCACGGCCGCTTCGGCGATGTTGCGCGCCATCCCGCCGAACACCACCGAGTGGAAGGGCCACACGCTCCACCAGTACGCGTGCCCGAACAGCCCGCGCGGATGGAACAGCGCGCGCTGCCCGTACATCGTGCGGCCCCGCTCGTCGCGGCGCACCGACAGCTCCAGCCAGGCCAGCCCCGGTACCCGCATCTCGGCCCGCAGCCGCAGCAGTTCGCCGGGCACGATCTCCTCCACCCGCCAGAAGTCCAGCGAGTCGCCCACCCGCAGATGCTGGGCGTCCCGGCGGCCGCGCCGCAGCCCCACCCCGCCGACGAGCCGGTCCAGCCAGCCCCGTACCGCCCAGGCCAGTGGGAAGGAGTACCAGCCGTTCTCCCCGCCGATGCCCTCGATCACCCGCCACAGCGCCTCGGGCCCGACCGGCACGGCCATCTCCCGCTCGTCCCGGTAGAGGCTGCCGCCCGCCCAGTCCGGGTCGGTGGGCAGCGGGTCGCTCGGCGCGCCCGGCACCGCCGCGTTGGACCAGCGGGTGTCGACCCGCGCCTCCTGGATCCGCTTCAGGGCCAGCCGCAGCGCCCGGTCGAAACCGATGGCCCCGTCCGGCGGATCGGGGACGTACTCCTTGATGTCGTGCTCCGCGCAGACCACCTCGTGGCGCAGCGACTCCGTGAGCGGCCGGGCGATGGAGCTGGGCACCGGGGTGACCAGACCGACCCAGCGGCTGGAGAGCGTCGGGGTCAGCACCGGCACCGGCAGGATCAGCCGCCGCCGCAGCCCCGCCACCGCCGCGTAGCGCTGCATCATGTCCCGGTACGTCATGACGTCCGGGCCCCCGATGTCGAACGCCCGGTTCACCTCGGGCGGCAGCGTCGCACACCCCACCAGATAGCGGATCACGTCCCGGACGGCCACCGGCTGGATCCGGGTCCGTACCCAGCTCGGGGTGATCATCAGCGGCAGCCGCTCCGTGAGATACCGCAGCATCTCGAACGAGGCGGACCCCGAGCCGATGACGATCGCCGCGCGCAGCACCGCCGTCGGCACCCCGGAGTCCAGCAGGATGTGCCCCACCTCGGCCCGCGAACGCAGATGCGGCGACAGCTCCTTCTCCGGCACCCCGGTCGGGGTCAGCCCGCCCAGATACACGATCCGGCGCACCCCCGCCGCCCGCGCCTGCTCGCCGAAGGTCCGGGCCGCCCTGCGGTCGGTCTCCTCGAAGGACGAACCGGTGCCGAGCGCGTGCACCAGGTAGTACGCCACGTCGACGCCCCGCATCGCCTCCGCCAGGGAGCCGGCGTCGGTGACATCGCCGCGCACCACCTCGACGCGGTCCGCCCACGGGTAGTCGCGCAGCTTCTGCGGCGTCCTGGCCAGGGCGCGCACCCGGTGCCCGGAGTCGAGCAGGGCGGGCACCAGGCGACCGCCGATGTAACCGGTGGCCCCGGTCACCAGACAGCGCGGGGCCGATCCGTCGGGGAGTTCCGCGCTGCCGCCGGGGCCTTCCTCAAGATCCGTCACCTGTCCGAGTGTGACACCGGACGGCCCCCGCTACCGTTCGGGGACTCCGTACGGCGGCATCGATCCCGCCGGTACGGTGACGGCCCCGGCTCCCGGCCCAGGCCCCCGACTCCGGCTCCGGCTCCGGCTCGGCCCCGGCTCTCGGCTCCGGCTTGACCTCGGCTCCGGCTCCCGGCCCGGGCTCCCGACTCGGCCGCGCCCCCGGCCCCCGGCCCTCGCGCCGGCCTCAGCGCACCGCCGTGAGCGTCCTGCCCTCGCGCCGGCCTCAGCGCACCGCCGTCAGCCTCCCGCCCTCGCGCAGCGACGCCGTCAGCTCCACGTCGGCGTCCCGGGGCGCCCGCACCGCGAACGTCGGCCCGCCCGCCGCGCCCTTCACCGCCCCGCTCGCCTCGATACGGGTCACCGCCCGGCTCCCCGCGGCCAGGACGTACCACCGGCCCGAGGCCGCCTTCCAGTGCGTGCCCGCCAGGACGTGCTGCCCGAACCTGCTGCACAGGGCCGTGTCGTCGCGGTCGGCGACCACCGCGGCCGGTTCCGTGGGCGAGGCGGCAGGGGCGAGGAACTGCACCAGGACCCGGCCGGGGCCCCGCCAGGTGTCGGCCCGGGTGCACAGCCAGTCGGCCGACGCGCGGCCCTCGGGCAGCTTCTGCTCGGCGAACGCCCAGTTGTTGACCGCCCGCACACCGGAGCCCGCCAGCGTCCGCAGGGAACACGCCGTACGCGCCCAGGCGAGCAGCGCCTCCGTGCCCGTCGCCTCACGTGGTTGCCGGGCCGGCGCGCCCCGCCCCGGCTTCGGCGTGTACGTCAGATGCGCGGGGGCCAGATCGCCCAGGTCCGTCACCAGGAACGCGTGGTTCTCCACGATCCGCTCGGAGGACCGCAGTTGGAGCACCGGCCACGTCTCGCACGCGCCGCCCGCGGCGGGCCGGGGCACCGCGGCGGTCACCCCGTCCGGGTCCACCTCCAGCGGCCTTCCGGGCGTGTCCGGCGCCAGCAGGTCCCGGGTGGTCGACGCGTCGATCCAGGGGGCGAGCAGGAACCGCGCGCCGTCCCCCGTACGGCTGACGACGACCGCCGCACCCGTCGTCACGTCCGCGTCGTCCGTCCTGGCGAAGTCGAGCGCCGCCCCGCCGGACCCGGACAGCGGCTCCGCGTACCGCACCACCCGGACCCCGCCGTCGTGGAACAGCACCACCGCCGCCCCGTCCACCTCACCCGCGAACAGCAGCCGGGGCGGCTGCGCGGGCGGCACCGTGACCGTGCCCGGCGTCGTGGACACCCGGACCGCATCCGGCGGCCCCGCCCAGGCCCGCAGCGCCCGGCCGAGCAGCCCGTCGTCGTCCGTGCGCCCGCCCCTGGCCGGCCAGGCGGTGAAGTCGACGCGCGAGGTGTCCGCCCACCGCTCCGCCGCCGTCCGCATCAGCTCCGCCGGATCGAGCACCGGCGCGAACACACCCGCCGGGGCCCGGTCCTCGCCCCCGCCCCGCGCCCCCTCCTCGACGGCGACCGCCAGGCCCCCCGCCACCACGCACAGCACCGCCGCCAGCCCCGCCGCCCGCACCCGGTGCCTGCGCCGCAGCAGATCGCTCGGGCGGGTCTGGACCGTGCACGGGTCGAACTCGCCGGACCTGAGCATCGCCCGCGCCCCGGCCCGGTCCGGCCGCCCCAGCCGGGCCGCCCGGCGCACCGCGTCCGCCGGATCGGCCACCCCCGCCCCGGCCAGCAGCTCCCGGACCCCGGACTCGTCGAGCCCTTCCAGCAGATGCAGCGCGAACGCGGCCCGGACCGGCCCGTCCACCGCGGACAGCGCCCGGTCCAGGGCCAGTTCGTCGACGCCGCCCGCCCGAGGGAAGAGCCGCAGCCCCCACACCACCGGCAGGGCCGGACGCAGCGAGGCCGGCGCCGGGAGCCGACCGGGCCACCAGCGGGGCCGCCGCTCGTGCGCCAGCGCCGCCCGCAGCACCCGCTGGCGCACCCACCCGTAAGCCGAGTGCGCGGGGTTCCGGTCCGAGGCGCCCTCCCCGCCCGCCGGAGCGCCGGTCCGGCGGGACTGGGCCGGAACGCGCGGGGCCGACGCCTTGCTCCCGGCCGCGGGCAGGGCCCGCTGGACGACGGCGTGGGCGGTCAGGACCCGGCGGTGCCGGCCGAGCGTCGGCGGCAGCACGACGTAGGCGAGCCGCACCAGGCGCGGGTAGTGCTCCACGAGGGCGGCCTCGGCCTGCTCCACGCCGGTGCGGTCGCTGCGTACGTCGGTCCGCTGCTGCGGTTGATGGATCGGCATGAAATGGGTGCCTTCCGGGGCCGTGGCGGGGTGTCATACCGACAAACGAGTCAATCGTGTGACGGTCACATCACCCGTACGCGGCGCGTCACCCGTGAGCGTCACCGGGGGAGGCGAGCAGGGAGTCCAGGGCCTTGCCGAACACCCGTCGTCCGGCGGAGGCGAGCAGCGGGTCGCCCCACCGGGGCACCAGCCGCACCCGCAGCTCCTCGACCCAGACCACATGGGAACCGGAATCCGTGGGCAGCACGTCGATCGAGGCCCGGCCCAACACCACGGCGCCCCGTTTCTCCAGCTGGCAGACCCCGGCCCGGCCTCCTGCCGGCGGCGTCCACCGCACCACTTCCATCGGATCGTCGAACGCCAGCGGGCCCAGCCCCGTACGCGCCACGAAGACCGTGCCGAGCCGCGAGGGAAGGCCCGTCGGGACCGAGATCGAGGTCAACGGCACCTGCGCGGCGTGCCGTTCCCAGTCGGTCACCCGACGCCAGGCCTCGGCGGCGGGGAGAGGGGAGAAGCGCTCGATCCGGAAGACGGCCACACCGCGATCCTAGGGGGTATCGCGCACACCACGGGCCGAGCGGAATCCCGCCCGGCCGAACGTCATTCGTGGTGCCGCCGTCAGCCCTCGGTGACGGGCGAGCCGTCGGCGGTCGCGGCGGGGGCGTCGCCCGCCACCAGCAGACCCGGCAGATGCTCCTCGATCTCCGCGCGCAGCTCCGGAGCCAGGCCCGCGTCCGTCACCAGCGTGTCGACCTCCTCCAGCGCGGCGAACGAACTCAGGCCCACCGTGCCCCACTTGGTGTGGTCGGCCACCACCACGATCCGGCGCGCCGCCCGCACGAAACGGCGGTTGGTCTCCGCCTCCGCGAGATTGGGCGTCGAGAGCCCCGCCTCCGCCGAGATCCCGTGCACACCGAGGAACAGCACATCGAAGTGGAGGGAGTCGATGGCCCGGTCCGCGACCGGCCCGACCAGCGAGTCCGAGGGGGTGCGCACCCCGCCCGTCAGCACCACCGTCGCCGCCCCGGGCCGGGCCCCGCGCCCCCCGGCCGGACGCTGCGCGTCGTGGAAGACGTCGGCGACCCGCACCGAGTTGGTCACCACCGTCAGATCCGGCACGTCCAGCAGATGCCGGGCCAGCGCGAAGGTCGTCGTCCCGCCCGAGAGCGCGATGGCGCTGCCGGGCACCGCCAGCGCCGCCGCCGCCCGGGCGATGTCCTCCTTGGCGCTCGGCTCCAGCACCGACTTCGCCTCGAACCCGGGCTCGTGCGTACTCGCCTCGACGACCGGGACCGCGCCGCCGTGGACCTTCTCGATGACACCCTGGCGGGCCAGCGCGTCCAGATCCCGGCGGATCGTCATGTCGGAGACGTTCAGCTTGCGGGTCAGCTCGTTGACCCGGACCCCGCCACGCCTGCGCACCTCGTCGAGGATCAGCGCACGGCGCTGCTCCGCGAGCAGGTTCTGATTCTCGCTCAACGCCGGGTCCGGTCCTTCCCTCTGCCGTACCGTCCGCAGCGGTCTGCGGGCCACGCTCATCCTGCCACGCAGGCATGTCCCGCGTATCACCTGGGGAGATTCCGTGAGACCGCTCACGCGGCCGCCCCGGACCGGGAATCGTGGCTCCGGGCGGTCCGCCGCTTCCCGTTGCCCGCCCCGCCCGCATCCGTTCCCGCCGTGCCGCTTCCCGCTGTGCCGCTCGCCCGAGAAAGAGTCGCCCCCTTGGCTCCTGCCGCCCCGCCCCCGCCCGCCTCCTCGTCCCCCGAGCACACCGGAAGCGCACTGGAACTGCTCGTCCACGGCGTCGGCGGCGCCACCCCGCAGGAGATGCTGGGCGACCCGCGTACCGTCCGGGTCACCGGGGACACCACCGCCGCCGTGTACCGGCGCACCGAGGACGCCCACGGCGAGAAGCACCCCGAGCGCTACCGGGACGAGCCCGTCGCCGAGGCGTACTGCTGGTCCGGCCTCACCTCCGGCAACGGCTCCCGCGCCCTGTGGCTGCTGCTCCTGCCGTTCATGGTGGTCAACCTCGCCCACTGGATGCGCCCCACCGCCACCGGCCGCACCCGCGCGGTCCGGCTGTACGGCGTCCTGGTGCGGCTCGTCGCGCTCAGCCTCACCGTGCTGCTCACGGCCGCCGCCTGCGAAGTCGCCCTCGACCTGCTGGCCTGGCAGTGCGCGGGCGCCGACGCCTGCGCCGAACGCCGCTCCTGGCTCGGCTTCCTGTCGGCACATCAGGGCGGCTGGTGGTCCCAGCCCGGCCGCCGCCTCGCCCTGGCCGCCGTCGTGCCCGCCGCCCTGGTGGGGCTCCTGTGGTACCTGTCCAACCGGACCTGGAGCGCGTACGAATCCCAACGCCCCCTGGACGGAAAGGACTTCGACGCGAACGACCCCTTCGGAGCGGCGGCGGACCACGGCCCGGGCGCACCCGACCCGGACGCCGACGGGGCCCCGCGCCCGGCCGCCCCGGTCCGCCCCGCGCTCGGCAGGCCCGGCTTCTGGTACGGCCGGCGGCTCGTCGCCCGGCTCCGCGCCGCCCACACGGCGGCCGGATTCCTGACCGTCGCCGCGGCCGTCGCCGGCGCCGCCGCACGGTACGACCGGGGCGCCGAAGGACCGGCGCCCCGGATCGTCGGCGCGGCCGTCGAGGCCGGCATCGTCCTGTGCGCGCTCGTCGTCGTCTGGGTCGTCTGCCGCCGGGGCCGCAGCGAACGGACCCGCGACACCCGCCTGGACAGCGCCCTGATCAGCTATCTGCCCGGCTCCGCGCTGGCCCTGCTCGGCCTCGCCGTGCTGTACGCGTCCTGGTCGCGCCCCGGCTGGCAGTCCGCGGGCACCCTGCCCGGCGAGGCCACCTTCCGGTTCCTCGCCCTCGGCCAGGGCGTCCTCGTCATCGCCCTCGCCGTGGTCGCCCGGGGCCTCTACCGGCGCACCCCCGAACCCCGCACCGTCCTGTACGGGCTGGGCGGCCCCGCCGTCGCGATGCTCGCCTGCGCGCTGGGCGGTGTGATGACCGGCGGGGTGGCCCAGCGCGTCGCCGACTGGCTGGACGGCCCCGGCACCCCGGGCATGGGCCACGGCGACGACATCACCGGGCCGCCGGTCCTGCTCAGCTGGCAGGCCTCCGTCATCCCGGTGCTCCTGCTCCTCCTGCTCGTCCCCGTCCTCGTGCTGGTCGTCCGCACCGCGCGCACCGCCCGCCGCCTGGGCCCGGTCGTCGAGGCGGAGTACGCCCCCGAACCGCCCGACGAGGGCCGCACCCGCCGGATCGCCCGGATCCGCGCCACCGCCGCCCTCACCGACTCCGCCCCCTGGATCATCGGCGTCGTCTCCACGGCGACCCTGCTGCTCGGGGCGGGGGCGATCGCCGGCTCCTGGTACAGCGACCAGGTGCCGGGCCGGGCCGCCGACGGCAGCGGGCCGCTCCTCGAATCGCTGGCCGAGGCCGCGCAGTCGACCGGCTCCTGGCTGATCGGCTTCGGCTTCATACTCTTCGTCGCCGGGGGCCGCCGCGCCTACAAGGACGCCTCGGCCCGCCGGACCATCGGCATCCTCTGGGACGTGGGCACCTTCTGGCCCCGCGCCGCCCACCCCTTCGCGCCCCCGTGCTACGCCGAGCGCGCCGTCCCCGACCTCGCCTCCCGGATGTCCGCCTGGACGGCCACCACACCCCGGGGCCGGCTCGTCATCTCGGGCCACTCCCAGGGCAGCGTGCTCGCCGCGTCCGCCGTCTGGCAACTGCCCGACGCCACCCGCCCCCGGGTCGCGCTGCTCACCTACGGCTCGCCCCTGGAGCGGCTGTACGGGCGGTGGTTCCCCGCCTACTTCGGCCCCGAGCCGCTGATCGGGCTGCACCGCTCGGTGCACTGCTGGCGCAATCTGTGGCGGGCCACCGACCCGATCGGCGGCCCCGTCCGCATCGGCGCCGACCCCGGCCCGGGCGTCGACCGGGGCCCGCTGAAGGACCCGCTGGGCTACGGGCGGACGACGAAGCTCCCGCTGCCCGAACCGATCCTCGGCCACTCCGACTACCAGGCCGACCCGGCCTTCGCCGACGCGCGCGCCGACCTCCTGGAGGAGCTGGGCCCGCGCGTCCCCCGGCAGGCGGAGGTACGGATTCAGAAGGGCACTTCGGGGAGGTCCTCCGGGTAGAGCAAAGTCAGGTCGTCCGTGCTCGGCTCGGCGAGCTGGGCGACCCGGCCCGCGTGCCGCTCCACCATCGACTCGAAGGTCTGGCGGGCGGTGCGGCCGTTGCCGAAGGCGGGGCCCTTGGGAAGCGCCGTGAAGTGTTTCAGGAGCGCCTCCCCGGTCCCGGCCGCCAGGCTGTACTCATGCTCCTCGGCCTGCTGTTCGACGATCCGCAGCAGCTCCTCGGGGAGATAGTCCTGAAAGGTGATGGTCCGGGAGAACCGCGAGGCCACCCCGGGGTTGACGGTGAGGAACCGCTCCATCTCCAGGGTGTAGCCCGCGACGATCACGACCACCGCGTCCCGGTGGTCCTCCATCAGCTTCACCAGCGTGTCGATGGCCTCCCGCCCGAAGTCCCGGCCGGAGTCCTCGGGGGAGAGGGCGTACGCCTCGTCGACGAACAGCACCCCGCCGCGCGCCCGGTCGAACGCCTCCTGGGTCCGGATCGCCGTCGAGCCGATGTGCTCGCCGACCAGGTCGACCCGGGACACCTCGACCAGATGACCGCGCTCCAGCACCCCGAGCGACGCCAGGATCTCCCCGTACAGCCGGGCGACCGTGGTCTTGCCCGTACCGGGGGAGCCGGTGAAGACGAGGTGGCGGCGGACGGACGCGGCCTTCAGCCCGGCCTCCGCGCGGCGCCGGCCCACCTCGATCATGTCCGTGAGCGCCCGCACCTCCCGCTTGACGCTGTCCAGACCCACCAGCGCGTCCAGTTCACCGAGGACCGCCGAGGAGTCCCGGGCCGGCTCCGCCGGGGCAACCGGCTCGGGGACGGGTTCGACCGCGCGCTGCCCGGGCAGCGCGCCCAGCAGCCCCGGCGTCGACTGCGTGGCCGTCAGTACCGGGGGCGGCGGCGGGGCCGGAGCCGTACGCAGACCGCTCTCGTCGCTCGTACAGTCCTGCGCCACCGGCCCGGCCGCGGAACCGCCGTCCCCCTCGGGGAACTCGTAACCGCCCCGCGCGCACCGCTCGGTACGGCACCGGGTCAGGGTCGTACGGCAGCCCTCCATGACATGGAAGCCGTACCCCTCACTGCCCGTCACCCGGCAGCCGTCGAAGGTCCCCCGGCCCTCGGCCGAGACGTAGAACCCGGCCTCGGCGGGCGAGGTGACCGTGCAGCGCTCGATGGTGGGGTCCGCGCCCTTGGTGACGATGACCCCGGTCTGCGCCGCGTCGATGGTGCAGTTGTTCAGCGTGCCACCGCTGCCGTGGTCACGGAACCAGGCGCCCGTGGACGCCTCCCGGATCCGGCAGTCGTCGAGCTGCGCGGTCGCCCCGTCGCTCACCGACACGGCGGTGTTACGGATCTGGGAGAGGTCGCTGTCCACCACATCGGCCCGCGAACCCCGGTCGAGGACGAACAGCGCGTCGGGCACGTCGTGCACCCGGCAGGCGTCCAATATCACCGTCGCGCCGTCGCTGACCCAGACCGCCGGATAGTCGCCCGTACTGTCATGGATCTCGCACTGGTTGGCGTCGACCCGGGTCCCCGGGTCCCAGACCGAGAGCCCGTTGCGGCCGAACCGGCGGACCGTGGAACGGGTCAGCGTGAGCACCGAACGCGACCGCAGATCGACGGCGTTCTCCGGGATGTCGTGGATGTCGCAGTCGGCGAGCGTCAGCACCGCGTCGGTGTCCAGCGTGACGCCGTCCGCCGATGTGCGGTGCACGGTGCAGTCGGTGAGATGGGCCGAGGCGCGGGCGGTGACCTGGATGCCGCTGCCCTTGATCTCGTACACCTCGCAGCCGAACGCCTCGAGACCGCTGCCGTCGCCGGTGACGCCGATGCCCGCCCCGGAGGCGTGGTGGATCCGGCAGCGGTCCAGGCGCGGGTGCCCGCCGTCGCGGACCGACACCCCGGACTGGCCCGCCGAGACGATCTCGCACTCCTCGAACACCCCGCCCGCGCCGTCCAGCACGGCGACGCCGACCCCGGCCGGATTGTCGACCGTGCACCGCCGCACGGTCGGCCGGGCCGCGCCGCGCACCTCGATGCCCGCGGCGGACCGGGTCACGATCCGCAGGTCCGTCAGCTCCGCCGTGCCGTCCTCGACCAGCAGCGCCGGGGCCGCCGAGTCCTGCCCCTCGATGTGCAGGCCCTGGACGACCGCGGAGGCGCGCACGGTCAGCGGTACGCCGTCGAGCGGCGCGATCCGCACGGAGCCGGCCGACCCCTCGGGGCCGCGCAGTGTCACCGCACGCGGGACGACGAGGTTCTCCCGGTAGGTCCCGGGCGCGACGGTGAGGACGTCGCCCTCGGCCGCCGCCTCCAGGGCCGCCGAGAGGGAGGCGTACTCGCCGGTGCGGCGGCGCCATCGCGATGTGCCGGTGTGCGTCACCTGGACCGTGCCCTGTGCCATGGCGTTGCTGTGCCCCCACCTCGTGCTGTGCGCTGCCTCGGGCCCGTCCGTCGCCGGGGAGGCGGACGGGGTCGGACCACCGTAGCGCGCGTGAGGGCCGGGAGTTGACGAGTCGGCCCCGCGGGACGATGTCGCCGACGGACGCGTCCGGCCGGGAGAGCGTGTGGTCAGCCGCCCGTTCCGGCCCGGCCCCAGCCCGCGCCCGCCGCGGCCCACTCCCGGTCGAGACGCGCGTACCGCTGCCGCACCATGCGCCCTACGACCACCCTGCGGCCCGCCTCGACACATCCGGCGGCGAGCAGGAACGTGCCGATGCCGCCCAGCACCGCGTGGGTCCGGGCGGCGTGTCCGTCCATCGGCGGGGGAACCGGGACGCCCGACGCGTCCGTCCAGATCCGCAGCGGGGACCCCGGGACACCGGTCCCCGACGCGGTGGCCACCTCACCGGTGCGCGGGGTGCCGTCCGGGGCCTGCCAGGACGCCACCACCCAGATGTGCGCGGCCCGTTCGGTGCGGCCCTCGGGATCACCCACGTACCGTGCCCGCCCCGGGGCCCGGCCCACCACGACCGCGTCGACGGGGCGGCGCTCCTGGTGCTGGGCGCGTACCGACCGCTGGAGGGCGGCGTCGGCGACCGAACCGCCGGCCCAGCCCGCGGCCGGGGCCCCGATCACGAGGAGCAGCAGCGCCGCGAGCGCCACCCAGGCCTCGCGGCGGTCGGTGGCGCGGCGCAGCGGATTGTCCCGGCCGCGCAACAGCCCCCACAGCAGTGTCCACTGCGCCCGCACCCCGTGCCCCCCGTCCCCCTCGGTCGATTCCCCGCGGCCCGCCCTGACGGGCCCGTGGCGCGACGGATCGTCGAGACGCCGGGCCCGGCCTCTGTGAACAGGACCGCGCTCAGCCGTCAGAGGTTGCTCGGTGCGTCCCCCGGCGCACCTCGCCGCACGGAGCCGGGGCTCAGTATCCCCGGCCCTGGTAGGGCCGGTTGTACGGGTCCTCGTACGGCGACTGCGCCGGCACGGGGCGCGGCGATGCCGGACGCATCGACTCGTACCCGGAGGCGGGCGCGGGGCGCTGCGGCTGGGGCTGCTGCGGATAGCCGCGCACCGCCGAGGGCTGCTGCGGGATGTACGGCGCGGGCGCGTGCTGAAGCTGGGCGGGCTGCATCGGCGCGTGCGGCGCCGGAGCCTGCTGGTACTGCGGCATCGGCTGCTGCTGCGGGTAGCCGTAGGAGCCGGTCTGTTGCGACGGGGCCGCGGGCAGAGCCGGCAGCGCCGACGGCAGGGCCGGCAGGTAGCTGCTACCGGTGTCGTACGCGGCCGGCACACGGATGGGGGCGATCTGAGGGGTTCCCCGCTCCGCGACCAAGGAGTCGTAGATCGGAGTGTCGGGGAACGACGCGGCGTAGTAGCCGCCGCCGAAGGTGGAGCGGGGGGACGTCATGCCACCTAAGTTAAGCCCACGATGTGCCGGATGGGGAGCCCCAATCTTTGGGTTATCCGATTTACGCAGGTTCTGTGCGCCCGGGCCGCCAAAACACCGCTAAAGCTTTCGTTAACGGCAGCGGTCTTTCCGCTGGTCGGCGACGGACGTTTCCCGTTCCGGCGGCGGAAGTGCCCCGGTGCCGCCCCGGGCGACCGGGTCATTCGGCGGGCTCGGCAATTCCCCCTGACCGCCGAGGAATTGAGTGATCACTTCGCCGTCCGCCACGCGGTCCCGGGGCCCCGGGACGCTTTCCGGCCGGTGGCCGTTAGGTTGTGGGGGGAAAGCCTGCGGGCAGGCGGAGACATGATGGGGGCGAGTATGATCATGAAAAAGGGAAGCAACGTTCCGGTGCCGGCCGGCACCGTCCGCGTCGAGCTGGGGTGGCACGCCGCGCCGGGCGCCCCCGATGTCGACGCCTCCGCGCTGCTGCTGGTGGCGGGCAAGGTCCGCGGCGACGCGGACTTCGTCTTCTACAACCAGCCGGCCCACGCGTCCGGAGCGGTCCGGCACGAGGGCAAGCAGAGCGCCCCCGACCGCGTCACCGACACGCTCCTCGTCGACTTCGGCAAGGTCGAGCCCGGGATCGAGCGCATCGTCGTCGCGGCCTCGGCCGACGGCGGGACCTTCGGCCGGGTGAGCGGACTCTACGTACGGATCATCGACGCGGCGAGCGGCGCGGAGCTGGCCCGCTTCGACAGCACGGACGCGACGGTCGAGACCGCGTTCATCCTCGGCGAGCTGTATCTGCGCCAGGGCGCGTGGAAGTTCCGCGCGGTCGGGCAGGGTTACAGCACCGGTCTCGAGGGCCTGGCGACGGACTTCGGCATCTCCGTGGACGAACCGCAGCAGGCCGCACCCGCCCCGCAGGCCCCTTCACCGTCGTGGCCCCCGGCCCCGGCCCCGCAGACGCCGGCGGCACCGCCCGCCTCTGCGCCGTCCTGGCCCCCGGCCCCGGCTCCGGTGGCCCCCGCCCCGGTCGCCCCCGCGCCGGTAGCCCCCGCCCCGCCGGCCCCGCCCGCGCCGGCGCCCGTACGGCTCACCAAGGTCACGCTGACCAAGAGCGCCCCGACCGTCTCGCTCGCCAAGCAGGGCGGCACCTCCGGCGTGCTGCGCGTCAACCTCAACTGGGAGGTGCGCAAGCAGTTCAAGGGCTGGGGAGCCAAGCTCGGCCGGGCCGTCGCCATGCACGCCGATCTCGACCTCGACCTCTGCGCCCTGTACGAACTC
The DNA here is from genome assembly GCF_001687325.1 of Streptomyces sp. PTY087I2. Taxonomy (GTDB): domain Bacteria; phylum Actinomycetota; class Actinomycetes; order Streptomycetales; family Streptomycetaceae; genus Streptomyces. Next base: position 35,433 of record NZ_LZRD01000016.1, read on the forward strand.
GCCGACGGCCGCAAGGGAGTGGTGCAGGCCCTCGGCAACGCCTTCGGCTCACTGCGTCAGCCGCCCTTCATCCACCTCGACGGCGACGACCGCACCGGCGCGGTCTCCACCGGCGAGAACATGACCATCAACCTCGACCACAAGGACCTGCTGCGGCGCGTCCTGATCTTCGTCACCATCTACGAAGGCGCGCGGAGCTTCGCCGACCTCCACGCCACCGTCACCCTCCAGCCGCAGAACGGCGCGCCCATCGACTTCTCCCTCGACGAGTGCACCGTGCCCTCCACCGTCTGCGCCCTGGCCCTCATCACCAACAACGGCGGCGACCTCACCGTGCAGCGCGAGGCCCGCTATCTCGTCCCGGACCGGGGCGTCAGCCCCCAGCGCACCATCGACGCCGCCTACGGCTGGGGCATGAACTGGACGCCCGGCCGCAAGTGACGCCCCGCGCCCGCCCGGACCGGCCGCCCGCCTCCCGGCGGCGTCACCGGTCGGGCGCGGCCTCCGGGCGCGCGTAGGTACGGCCCTTCCAGGCCGCGCCCCGCCCCCGGTAGTGCTGCACCGCCGAGTCGACCGTCATCAGCAGGTACAGCACCGCCGTGACCGGCAGCAGCGGCCCCAGCCACAGCGACTGCCGGTAGTACGCCAGCATCGGCAGATACGTCGCCGTCATCACCGCCCAGGCCGCACCGCCCGCCCAGGCCGCCACCGCGTCCCCCGTCGCCACCCCCGCCACCAGCGTCGCGGGCGGTGCCACGTACACGAGCAGCAGCCCCGGGACCGTCCCCGCCAGCAGCAGCGGGCTGTGCCGCAGCTGCGCGTACGCACTGCGCGCGACCATCCGCCACAGATCCGCGAGCCGTGGATACGGCCGGACGCTGTCCACCCGCTCCGCGAGCCCCAGCCAGATCCGGCCGCCGCCGCGCCGCACCTCCCGCGCCAGCGACACGTCGTCGATCACCGCCTGCCGGATCGACTCCGGGATCCGCGCCCGCTCGGCGGCCTCCGCACGCAGCAGGACACAGCCCCCCGCCGCCGCGGCCGTCCGCGACCGGGCGCTGTTGACCCGGCGGAACGGGTAGAGCTGCCCGAAGAAGTAGACGAACGCCGGGACCACCAGGCGCTCCCAGACGCTCTCCACCCGCAGCCGCGCCATCTGCGACACCAGATCGAAGCCGTCGGGCCCGCCGGGACCGGCCGCGGCCACCAGATCGCGCAGGCTGTCCGGCTCGTGCGCGATGTCCGCGTCGGTCAGCAGCAGGAAGTCCGGCTTGTCCCGCCGGGCCAGCGCGATCCCGTGCCGCAGCGCCCACAGCTTGCCCGTCCAGCCCCGCTCGGGCTCCCCGGGCGTCACCACGGTCAGCGGGAGACCGCCGTACCGGGCGGCCAGGTCCCGGGCCAGCTGCCCGGTGCCGTCGCTGCTGGAGTCGTCGACGAGGATGACCCTGGCCTCCCCCGGATAGTCCTGGACGAGCAGCGACGGCAGGCTCACCGGAAGCATCGCCGCCTCGTCGCGGGCCGGCACGACCACCGCCACCGACGGCCAGCGCGCCGGGTCGGTGCGCCGGGGGAGCCGCTGGTCCGTCCGCCAGTAGAAGCCCTGCCCCAGCAGCAGCCACCCCCACGCGATCAGCGAACCCACGGCGATCCAGGCAACGGCGCTCATCCGCCGAAGTCTGCCCCACTGAGCCCGGTTCGCAAGGGCTGTCGGCTAGGGTGACCGGGTGAAGATCGCGCTCATGGACTCCGGAATCGGCCTGCTGGCGGCAGCGGCCGCCGTACGCCGCCTGCGGCCCGACGCCGAGCTGGTGCTCTCCTCCGACCCCGGCTCGATGCCGTGGGGACCCCGCACCCCCGAGGACCTGACCGCCCTCGCCCTGGACGTCGCCCGCGCCGCCGCGGCCCAGCGCCCCGACGCGCTGATCATCGCCTGCAACACGGCCTCGGTCCACGCCCTGCCGGCGATCCGTGCCGAGCTGGAGCCCGCCCTGCCGGTCATCGGCACGGTCCCCGCGATCAAGCCCGCGGCCGCGGGCGGCGGCTCCGTCGCCATCTGGGCCACCCCGGCCACCACCGGCAGCCCCTACCAGCGCGGACTGATCGCCGAATTCGGCGGCTCCGCCGAGGTCACCGAGGTCCCGTGCCCCGGCCTCGCCGACGCCGTGGAGCACGGCGACGAGGCCGCGATCGACCGGGCCGTCGCGGCCGCCGCCGCCCTCACGCCGTCCGACGTACGGGCCGTCGTCCTCGGCTGCACCCACTACGAGCTGGTCGCGACCCGGATCCGCGACGCCGTGCAGCGGCCGGGCCGCCCGCCACTCGCCCTGCACGCCTCCGCCGGGGCGGTCGCCGCCCAGGCGCTGCGCCGGATCGGCGCGGAACCCGCCCCGACGGCCGCCCCCTCCGGCGCGCTCACCGTGCTGCGGGCAGGGCGTGTCGCGGCTCTCCCGGACGCCGCCCTGACCTACGCGGAAGGCCGGATCCTGGCCGCCGGAGCGCCCGTCCGCTGACCGTACAGCCGATCGAGCGGCTCGCCCGATCGGCCCCCGCGGCCCCGGCCGGGAGCCCGGAACCCCGCTACGCTGCTGAATATGACCGACCACCCCGAGAGTGCGAGGCACGGGTCGAGCCAGGCGCCGCCCGCGGAGTGGAACGGCCGCGCCACCAACCGCCTCCAGTGGCTGCTGGCCCTCGCGGGTGCGGGATGTGTGGCGCTCGGCATCGAGCTCGCCGTCGACGGGGCCTGGACCTCGGGGATCGCCCCGCTGCTCATGTCCGTGATCGGCTGCCTCGCCGCCGGACTGCTGATCCTCTTCGGCACGCTCGCCTTCGTCCACGTGGCCGTCAGGGTCGACGGGGACAGCCTGGAGGTCCGCTGCGGCCACGCCGGCCTGCCGCGTCGCCGGATCCTGCTCAGCCATGTCACGGGCGCGGAGTTCGTCCCCCGGATCAATCCGCGCGAATGGGGCGGCTGGGGCTACCGCTGGCGCCCCGAACAGGGCACCGCCGTGGTGGTCCGCAAGGGCGAGGGCATGGCCCTGCGCCTCGGCGACGGCCGCACCTTCACCGTCACGGTCGACGACGCGGAGACGGCCGTACGGTTCATCCGGCAACGCCTGCACCTGCCGTCCCCGGGAAAGCGGCCCGGCGACTGACCGGGCGGCCCCGGCGCCAGCCACCCCCGCCGGATGCTGCGCCGTCCCAGCAGCGGCCCGCGACCGTGCCGCCCCGGCGGCGAGCAGCCACAAGCCACCCGGGCCCCGACCCCGCCCAGGTCAACGCCACCGCTCACAGCCGCCCACCGTAGACTCCGGCGGGTGAGCGCCACCATGACTCCCGTCGACGATTCGCCGCCCCCGGCAGCGGCCCCCCGGGCCGCCGGGCTGCCGCGGCGGCTCCTCCGCCCGGCCGCCGCCGTGCTGTCCGGGCTCCTGCTCTACGCGAGCTTCCCGCCCCGGACCGTGTGGTGGCTCGTGCTGCCCGGGTTCGCGCTGCTCGGCTGGGTGCTGCACGGGCGCCGGCTCCGGGCCGCGTTCGGCCTCGGCCTGCTGTCGGGCCTCGGTTTCATGCTGCCGCTGCTGCACTGGACCGGCGAGGACGTCGGCCCGGTGCCGTGGCTGGCGCTGGCCGCCGCGGAGGGGCTCTTCATCGCCGTGGGGTGCCTGGGCATCGCCGCGGTGACCCGCCTCGCGTACTGGCCCGTCTGGGCGGCCGCGGTCTGGACGCTTGACGAGGCGGTCCGCGCCCGGATCCCGTTCGGCGGCTTCCCCTGGGGCAAGATCGCGTTCGGCCAGTCCGAGAGCGCCTTCCTGCCGCTCGCCGCGCTCGGCGGCACCCCGCTGCTCTCCTTCGCCGTCGTGCTGTGCGGCTTCGGCCTCTACGAGGCGGTGCGCCAGGTCATGGTGTACCGGTCCACCGGGAAGATCCCCCGCGCCGCCGTCGCCGGAGCCGCCGCGAGCGTCCTCGTACCGATCGCGGGCGCCCTCGCCGCGCTGCCCCTGGTCGACGACTCGGCGGAGAACGGCACGGCCACCGTCGCCGCGATCCAGGGCAACGTGCCGCGCCTCGGCCTCGACTTCAACGCCCAGCGCCGCGCGGTCCTCGACAACCACGCCAAGCGCACCACCCAGCTCGCCGACGAGGTCAAGGCGGGCAAGGCGAAGCAGCCCGACTTTGTGCTGTGGCCGGAGAACTCCTCCGACCTCGACCCGTATCTCAACGCCGACGCCCGCCAGGTCATCGACGACGCGGTCAAGGCGATCGACGCCCCCACGGTCGTCGGCTCGGTGGTCGAGAAGGGCTCCGACAGCCTCCGTAACACCCTGATCGAGTGGGACCCCGACCAGGGCCCGGTCGACACCTACGACAAGCGCCACATCCAGCCGTTCGGCGAGTACATGCCGATGCGCACGGTCGCCCGCTTCTTCAGCGAGGACGTGGACCGGGTGCAGCGCGAGTTCGTCCCCGGCACCGAGGTGGGCGTCTTCGACCTCGCCGGGACGAAGGTGGGGCTCGTGACCTGTTACGAGGCGGCCTTCGACGACGCCGTACGCGACACGGTCACCCACGGCGGGCAGATGATCGCCGTGCCGAGCAACAACGCCACCTTCGGCCGCAGCGAGATGACCTACCAGCAGCTGGCCATGTCCCAGGTGCGGGCCGTCGAGCACGGCCGGGCCGTCGTCGTCCCCGTCACCAGCGGGGTCAGCGCGGTGATCCGGCCCGACGGCACGATCGTGCAGAAGAGCGGGATGTTCACCCCCGACGCCCTCGTGGCCGAGGTCCCGCTGCGCTCTTCGCTCACCCCCGCCACCCGGATGGGCCCGCTGCCCGAGGGCGTCATCGCGCTGCTGGCCCTGGCGGGCCTGGGCTGGGTGAGCGTCTCGGCGGTCCGCGCCCGCAAGGCCGGAGGCGCGGCGCGGTAGCACCTGATCAGGGCGCGTAGGCTCGGATCCATGGCTACTCCCGACTTCATCCGTGAGATCCGCGCCACCGCCGGACACCAGCTGCTCCTGCTGCCCGGGGTGACGGCCATCGTCCTCGACGACGAGGGCCGGGTGCTCCTCGGGCGGCGCGCGGACACCGGGAAGTGGTCGGTCATCGGCGGGATCTCCGAGCCGGGCGAGGAGCCGGCGGCGACGGCGGAGCGCGAGGTGCTGGAGGAGACGGGCGTGCACTGCGTGGCCGAGCGGGTGGTGCTCACCCAGGCGCTGGACCCTGTGCAGTACGCCAACGGCGACCGCTGCCAGTACCTCGACATCACCTTCCGCTGCCGGGCCACCGGCGGCGAGGCGCGCGTCAACGACGACGAGTCGCTGGAGGTGGGCTGGTTCCCGCTGGACGGGCTCCCGCCGCTCGGCGAGTTCGCCCTGTTCCGGATCAAGCAGTCCCTCACCGAGGGCCCCGCCTGGTTCCAGCCCACCCCGCGCACGACCTGAACCTCTCCCTGAGGGTGAGGGTTCCCGCCACCTCTACTCCACGGTGAAGCTCCCCGTCGCCCCGGTGAACGGCGTGATCTTCCCGAGCAGGCTCTTGGCGTCCCCGTGGTGGACGATCCGGTAGGTGCCGGGTGCGGTGTCCGCCCCGGTCTTCCAGGTGATCGTGGCCTTCGAGGTGCCGGTCAGCCCGTTGAGCCGGGTCCAGCGGTAGGTGGTTTCCCAGTCACCGTCGTCCAGCACCCGCTTCCAGCTACCGTTCTCCAGCCGCTGGACCTCCAGGAAGGTGGAGCCGCGGCGGAGGTTGTTCTTCGGGTGGCCGGTGGCGAACTCGACGGTGGCGGTGGCCCCGCGCGCGTACGAACTTTCCGGGGCCTTCAGGACCGCGCCGAACGCCTTGCCCGAGGGCGGGTTGTCGTACACGACCCCCGTCTGGAAGGTGAACTGCCGCCCCGACTCGTCCGCCGGCACCGTGCCCCGGTCCAGGGCCGTGCCCGCGCGCAGGGACTGGGCGATGCGGGCGTACTCCTGCTGGTAGGCGGGCAGGGTGTAGCGGCCGTACAGCGTGGAGCCGCCCTCGTAGTTCTGGGTGTCGTACTCCTCCGGCGTCGTGACGTACTGGCTGTAGGCGTTGGCGTACCCCTGGAGCAGGACGCGGTCCAGAGGCGCGCCCAGCTGCTCGGCCACCGTGCGGCGTACGCGGAGGCCGGAGGTGATCGTGAACTCGCCCGGGGCGGCCACCAGATACAGCTCGCCGATCCTCATGATCTGGAGGGGGAGCCGCTTCGGGGTGACCGGGTGGACGTTGCTCAGCAGACCCGTGGGGATCAGGCTCGCCTTCGGGTACTGGCAGGTCGCGAGCCAGGACGGGGTGTCGACGCGCAGCGCTTCGAGTATGGGGGCGATCGGGGTGCGCATGCCCTCCTCGAAGCCGGGTATCGCCGGACCGTCCTCCACACTGCCCGCGAGCGTGGACGCGCCGACAACGGCGGGACAGGTGCGGTGCTCCTTGCCGTCCGGGGTGTACTCCGGCCGTACGGTGACGTTCTCCATGTCGACGTACGCGAGCCGGGAGTCGACCCCTCCGGCGACGGGCCGCGCGTCGTCGTAGATCTCGCGGGCCTTGTCGAGCTGGCGCTCGCCGATGATGCGGGTGTTCTCGAACTCGTCCTCGGTGGGCCCGGAACCGGGCTTCAGGTTGAGGTTGGGGGACATGTCGCCGGCGTTGGTGTTGGGGAAGGCCGCGACGAACCCCGGGGTGTCGTCGAGATAGCGGACGTCCTCGTGGTCGTGCTCCCAGACGTAGGAGGCGTAGCCCTTGTTGTCGGGGCTGATGAGCGTGTTCTTGTTGGTGATCGAGGTGTTGTGGGTCGCGAACCAGCTGATCGCGCCCGCGTCCTTCTCGCCCTGCTTGAAGCGCAGCACGGTCATCGCCGGGTCGATTCCGTCGGGGAAGGCGGCCCGGTCGGCGGCCGGATTGCGGTCGAACGCCTCCCGCGAGCGATTGACGCTGGCGTTGGTCAGGGTCCCCGTGCCCAGGCTCATCGTGCCGGGCTTCAGGTCCTCGTGCGCCTTGGCGACGGACTCGGTGATGCCGTCGACGATCGCCCGGTAGGTCTCCTTCTGGAAGCCGAGGACGGAGAGGTTGTAGGCGACGTTGTGGGAGTATCCGCCCGGCCCCGAGTGGGTGTGGGTGGCCGAGAGGAGGACGTTCTCCTCGCCGTACAGGCTGCCGTAACGCTCCGTCAGCCGGGCCATGACGCCCTGCCGGACGGACTGGAAGATCATCGCCAGGTCCGCGTTGACGTACACCACGCGCTTGCCGCTCGACCGGTCGACGACCACGAAGGCGCGCGACCGCTGCCGCTGGTGGATGCCCGAGGTCTTCTGGTCGAAGCTGGAGTAGCCCATCATCCCCGTCTCGGCGGCCTCGCCCGTGACATCGGCGATACCGCGCCCGACGAGGTAGCCCGCCTCCTCGGAGGTGTCCGACGCGGACGCGGGGGAGGGGGCGCCGAGGGTGACCGCTCCGAGGGCGGCGGCGAGCAGCGCGACGGGGAGCCTGCGCCGGGAGCGGCGGACGGTGGGGGGTGGCATGGGACCTCCTGGGGCGGGAGACGGGATGCCGGGCCCGGTCGGCGGCTCACCGACGTGGGGGGCCGGGGCAGTGCCCCGACCGTAGAGCAGTGTGACCTGCGTCGCATAGATGTCTACCGGTCAGTAAAGAGACGCGGTCCGTGGGGAACAGCCGTGCGACGGTGCGATAGTGGGGGCGCATCAGCTCAGGGCCGACCGGAGGAACCGCCGTGCACTACGAACTCGCCGACCGGCTGGTCATCGGGATCGCGTCCAGCGCCCTGTTCGACCTGACCGAGTCGGACGCCGTCTTCCGGGAGCAGGGCGAGGAGACCTACCGCGCCCACCAGGAGAAGCACGTGGGCGACCCGCTCCGCCCGGGTACCGCGTTCCCCTTCATCCGCCGGCTGCTGTCACTGAACGACCTGGGCGAGGTGAACGACCCCCTGGTCGAGGTCATCGTCCTGTCCCGCAACGACCCCGACACCGGGCTGCGGGTCATGCGCTCCATCGAGAGTCACGGACTGCCCATCAGCCGGGCCATCTTCATGCAGGGCCGCTCGCCCCACCGCTTCATGCCCGCGCTCAACATGTCCCTGTTCCTGTCGGCCCACGAGGGGGACGTCCGTGAGGCGGTCGCCGCCGGACTGCCCGCCGGGCATGTCCTCGGCGCACCCTACGAGGACGACGCGGACGACCACGACCTGCGGATCTCCTTCGACTTCGACGGGGTCCTCGCCACGGACGCCTCGGAGCAGGTGTTCCAGGAGGGCGGGATCGAGAAGTTCCGCGCCCACGAGGTCGCGAACGCCGCCGTCCCGCACGACGCCGGGCCGCTGCGGGACTTCCTGGCGAACGTGAACCGGATCCAGCAGCGGGAGGAGCAGGAGCGCCGCAAGGACCCCGACTACCGGATCCGCCTGCACGTCTCCATCGTCACGGCCCGCAACGCTCCCGCGCACGAGCGTGCGGTGCAGAGCCTCAAGGGGTGGGGCGTGACCGTCAACGACGCGTTCTTCCTCGGCGGCATCGACAAGGGCCGGATCATGAAGATCCTGAAGCCGCACATCTTCTTCGACGACCAACAGGGCCATCTGGAAAGCACCTCGCGCACCACCCCGAGCGTGCACGTACCGTTCGGAAAGCTCAACGAGCCGGCGGCCCTCGGCATCCCGGACGCCTAAGCGGTACGAGCACGGAGACGGGCGCTCAGCGGGCGCCCTCCGGCTGGTGAACCGTCACCTCCCCGTGGGCCGAGAGCGCGGCCGGGCCACGCAGCCGGTCGGGGAGCCAGCGGGCCAGGACGAGAACGAGGGCGCCGAGCACGGTGAGAGCTTCGGGCGCGGACAGGGGCACCCCCCCCGGGTCGGTTCGGTCATGCGGCCATCGTCGGATCCGGCAGGGGCCCGGCACATCGCGCTCACGTCGCGCCCGTGTGCGACCTGAGGCGCATACGGCGGTGGCGCATGTCATCCCGTACGCGTATCCCACCGCACCGGCGAGAAGGCGCCCTTGAGTACCGATAGTCACGATCATGATGCGCGGCATGATCGCGCGAGGGTGTGGGAGAGTACATCCCTGCGGAACCGGGGGGTTCCGTGTACGGGGGAGGGGTGAACCATGGATCTGTTCGACGTGGAGCTGGGCGGGCGGGACGACGAGGGGGCGGACGCCGGAGGCCGCTGGTCGTGGTGCGGCGTCATCACCGTCGGGATCTTCATCCTGCTCGCGATGCTGATCAGCTGGGTCTTCGGCCTCGTCGGCCGGATCTTCTGACCGCCCGTCCGCCCGCCCTGCCACCTCCGCATGACGCCGGGCGCGGGGTACGGTCGCCCCCAGGGGGCCGGTCGGCGTGCGTCCGGCCGACGCCAGGTCAGGTACGGAAAGCGGGCAGAGGAGAGCCATGAACGTCGACGACGACGAATTCCGCCGCAGCATCCGGTCCGACGTCCCCCACTCGGCGCGCGTCTGGAACGCGTGGCTGGGCGGCAAGGACCACTACCCGGTGGACCGGGAGCTGGCCGAGGCGGTGAGCGCGGCCTACCCGCAGATGGTCGACATCGCCCGTGCCTCCCGCGCGTTCCAGATCCGCGCGATCCGCTATCTCGCGTCGGTGGGAGTGCGCCAGTTCCTGGACGTCGGGACCGGGCTGCCGGTGGCGAACAGCACCCATGAGGTGGCGCAGAGCATCGCGCCGGAGTCCCGGATCGTCTACGTCGACAACGACCCGATCGTCCTCGCCCACGCGGAGGCGCTCCTGACCAGCGCGCCCGAGGGCCGCACGGCCTATGTGGACGCCGACCTCTCCGCGACGGACGCGGTGGTGGACGAGGCGGCGAAGACCCTCAACCTGTCCGAACCCGTCGCCGTGCTCCTGCTCTCGACCCTCGGGCACCTCGCTCCGGCCGAGGGCATCGAGGTCGTCCAGCGGTATCTGGCCCGGATGCCGTCGGGAAGCCATCTCGTGCTCTGCGACACGGTGAAGACCCCGCAGACGCTGGCGGCGCAGGAGGCGTACGCGTCGGGCGACAACCCGCCCTATCTCGTACGGGAACCGGAGGAGATCACCGGCTGCGCCGAGGGCCTGGAGCTGGTCGAGCCGGGCTTCGTCCCGATCGACCGCTGGCGGCCCGAGGAGGAGGACGCGGTGCCGGTCGACCAGTGGGGGCTGGTGGCCCGCAAGCCGTAGCCGTAGCCGTAGCCGTTCGGGGCGGGCCCGGGTGTGTGCCCGGGCCCGCCTTCGTGTTGGTCAGTCGCCGCGCCGGCGGGCGGCCGTGTCCTCGCGCAGTCGGCCGGTGTGCCGGGTCAGTGCGTCCACGCGGTCCGCCAGCTCCCGGTGGTCCGGGGCGAGATGGGTGTGGAGCGCGGTGAGCGGCGTGACCAGGGCGGCGGCGTCGTCGGTGCCGAGCGCCTGCCGGAGCCGGTCCAGCGAGGCGTCCGCCGCGGCGGGCAGATCGGTCAGCGCCGTGATCCGCCCGGCGAGCGACCGCAGATCCGCCGCGTTCTGCCGGGCCCACGTGGTGATCGACCGGTCGCCCGCCCGGCGGTCCCGGGTCGCCCGGACCCGCTGTTCCCCGGTGCTGCCCTCGGAACCGGGGCGCAGGCGCAGATAGCGGCGTTCGGCGGCCTGACGGCTCGCGACGCCCAGCGGGTCGGCGAGGTCGGCCCAGCTCGCCCCCGCCGCGCGGGCCGTCTCGATCAGGCCGGTCTCCCAGCCCGCGAGCTGCTCCCGTACCTCGCGCAACAGCTGGAGCGAGGCCAGGGCCTGGGCCCGCTCCGTGACCGGTGGCGGGGCGGAGGCGGCATCCCCGGTGTGGCCGTGTGCGTCGCGGACCGCCTCGTCGATGGTCTGGAGGGCCGCCCACGCGGCAAGGAAGGAGACGGTGTCCGGGGTGGGGCGGCGGGGTGGTTGGGGCTGGGTCGGTGGGGGCACGGAGGCTCCTCGCTGCGCTCGACGATGCAGTCATCCTTTCGGTGACATGGTCAGTTGTCATCGAATGGATGACATGCTACAACGGTGTCAGGTGAAAAGCGCGGGCTGACCGCCAGATCGACCGGAGGTGTTTCCGTCATGCTGATGCGTACCGACCCCTTCCGTGAACTCGACCGGATCACCGAGCAACTCCTGCGCCCCGGCACCTGGTCGCGCCCCTCGGCGATGCCGATGGACGCGTATCGGGAGGGCGACGAGTACGTGGTGGCCTTCGATCTTCCCGGCGTCTCGCCGGACGCGATCGACATCGACGTCGAGCGGAACATGCTGACCGTCAAGGCCGAACGACGGCCGGCGGTGAACGCCGACAACGTACAGATGGAGCTCTCCGAGCGTCCGCTGGGCGTCTTCTCCCGGCAGATCGTCCTCGCGGACACGCTCGACACCGAGCGCATCGACGCCGACTACGACGCGGGTGTGCTGACCCTGCGCATCCCGATCGCCGAGCGCGCCAAGCCCCGCAAGATCGCCATCGGCGGGGAGTCCCGGCGCAAGCAGATCAAGGGCTGACCCGGGTCGGCCCGCGACAGCGGCGGGGGCCGGGACGGATCTCCTTCTTCTCCCCGGTCCCGGCCCCCGCCCGCACCACCCTGGGAGGGAGCTGCGGTGACCCTGCGATGGGAAGCGTTCCTGGACCGGGTCCAGGAACGCGGAGAGTACGAGACACACGAGGAGGCCGAACGCGCCGCGCGCGTCGTCCTGGCCCTCCTCGGCGCCCACCTGGTGGGAGGAGACCGGGCCGAACTGGCCGCCCGGCTCCCGGAGACCATGGCCCTGATCCTGCTCAACCCGCTCCAGGCCGTCGAACCGCTCTCCCCGGAACGGTTCGTGCGCGCCACCGCGGCCTGGATCGAGGGGGCCGGAGAACAGACCGCCCGGTGGGACGTCGGAGCCGTTCTCAGCGTCGCCGCCGAGGCGGCGGGCGAGGACCTCACCCGCCGCATCCTGCTCCAACTGCCGCCCGGGTATGACCTGCTCTTCGGCGGGCATCCGAAGAGCACCTGACCTTGATCCACCGCTGTCCGCCCCCGCGCCTGCTCGACGACGAGCCGCGGGGGCGGACAGTGCATCGACACGAGCAGTACGGACGAGAAGGGCCTGCCGCCACGATGACCCACAAGCCTCGGAACGCCGGCGCACCGATGGACACGACCTTTGACCTGCTGTTGGAGAAGATCCGGTACGAGGGCGCCTACCCCACGCGCGAACGCGCCGAGGAGAGCCTGCGCGCGGTGCTGGGCGCGCTGGGCCGCCAGATCACCGGCGACGAACGCGTCGCGCTCGCCGCCGCCCTGCCCGAGGAGGCCGCCCGCGTGTTCACCGCGGAGGTCCCGGCCGTGAAGCAGCTCGCCGGGGCCGCCTTCGTCGGCGAACTCGCCGGGCGCACCGGAGGCACCCCGGCCACCGCCCGGTGGGACGCCGGGGTGGTCCTCGGCCAGATCGCCGCACTGGTGGGCGACGACCTTGTCGCCGAGGTCGTCAGCTCCCTGCCGCCCGGTTACGCGCTCCTCTTCGGCCGCGCGGAACTCCTCGCCCAGGCAGCCTGATCGGACATTGCTTCGGGGCGCGGGACCTGGGCCCCTCGAAGCCGCACAGCGAAGCTGCCCCGGGCTCAGCGGCCCCGGCCGCGCTTCAACCACTCGCGCTACTTCGGCGAGACGCCGCGCGCTTCCGTGAAGCGCGCGGCGTCCCGTACGGCCGCCTCTGCGGGGTCTATTGACGGATCGTCACCGGCTCGATCTCCGCGTTGTTGTGCCGGCGCGCCCAGTTCTCCAGGGCGACCCGGCAGGCGTGGTCGAGGTGGCGCAGTCCGGTGAGGTCCAGCTCTATGGGCTGGTCCTGCGGGAGCTTCTCCAACTGCTCCAGGATGCGGGGGAGTCGGAGGAAGGTGGCGTTCCCCGTGAGGGTCACCACGACCCGGCCGCCGGTGAGTTCATGGGTGGTGAGCTGGACGTGGGAGGTCTCCCAGGCCGACTTGACCACCGCGAGCAGCAGGCCGAGCACGACCCCCTCGAAGAGGTTCGTCACCACGATGGCGATCGCGGTGATCGCCAACAGGACGGCCTCCCCGCGGTGTTCGCGCCACAGCGGGCCGAACTCCCTGGCGGGCACCAGCTTGCACCCGGCGTGCACGAGGACTCCGGCGAGCGCGGCCAGCGGGATGATCCCGACGGCGGCGGGCAGCAGCGCGGCGAAGAGCAGCAGCCACAGACCGTGGGCGACCCGGGAGAGCGCGGTGGTCGCCCCGGCCTGGACGTTGGCGGCGCTGCGGACGATGACCGCGGTCATCGGCAGGGCGCCGAGCGCCCCGCAGATGGTGTTGCCGACGCCCTGGGCCACCAGCTCCTTGTCGTAGTCGGTACGGGGGCCGTCGTGCATCCGGTCGATGGCCGCCGCGCTGAACAGGCTCTCGGCCGAGGCGATCAGGGCGAAGGCCAGGACGGTGCCGATGACCGCCACATCGGCGAGCCGGGAGAACTCCGCCCCGCCGGGCAGATCGATGGCGTGCAGCAGCCCGTTGACGTCGGCCACCGCGGGCCGCAGCCCGGCGAGCGAGGCGACGGCGGTGGCCAGAGCGACCGCGGCAAGGGGCGCCGGGACGATCCGCGCCCGGGCCGGGAGCTTCGGCCAGAGCAGCAGCACCGCGACCGTTCCGGCGCCGAGGCCGAAGGCGGTCAGGGCCTCCTGGCCGGTGACGATGTCGACGGCGAGACCGGGGAGCCCGGCCAGTTTGGCGAGGCCGCTGCCCGGCTGTTCCAGGTCGGCCATGGCGTACACCTGGCCCAGCACGATGATCAGGCCGATGCCGGCGAGCATGCCCTGCACCACGGAGACGGAGATGGCGCGGAACCAGCGGCCGAAGCGCGCGACACCCAGCACGACCTGGAGGAGCCCGGCCGCGAGCACGATTGGGCCGAGCGTACTCAGACCGAATTCTCTGACGGCTTCGAAGACGAGGACGGTGAGTCCGGCGGCGGGGCCGCTGACCTGGAGTTTGCTTCCGGGGAGGAGGCCGACGACGAGTCCGCCGACGATGCCGGTGACCAGGCCCAGTTCGGCCGGGACCCCGGAGGCGACGGCGACGCCGACGCACAGCGGCAGCGCGACCAGGAAGACGACGAGTGACGCCAGCAGGTCACGTCGTACGACGTGGGGGTTCTTGAGTTCCTTCGCGGAAATCACGATGGCTTCCCTTGTGGGTACGGTCGCGCCCGGCCGGGGCCGAGCGCGGGGACGTGGGGGGAGGGAGAGCCGTCAAAGGCGGGCGAACTCGGTGCCGCGTTCGGGACGGTGGACGCTGACGGAGCCGGTGTGCACTTCGTAGTACCAGGCGTGCAGGCCGAGGGAGCCCTCGGCGAGCCGCTCGCGCACCGCGGGGTAGCCCCGCAGGGTGTCGAGCTGGGCGAGGGCGTGGGCCTGGACCGCGCCGGGGAGGTCGCCGGCGTCGGCGGGGGGTGTGCGGCCGTCCGTGGAGTGCTTCAGCCAGTGGCGGACGGCGGGCATGGCGGAGAGGTCGTCGCCGCGGAGAATCGCGCCCACCGCGCCGCAGTGGGAGTGCCCGCAGACGATGATGTCGCGCACCTGGAGCACGCACAGCGCGTACTCGATGGTGGCGGCCTCGCCGGTGGGCCGGTCCTGGCCCGGATAGGGCGGCACGATGTTGCCCGCGGTGCGGAGTTCGAAGAGCTGACCCGGGCGGGCGCCGGTGATCAGCGAGGGGACGACACGCGAGTCCGAGCACGTGACGAAAAGTGCTTCGGGGGTCTGGCCGTCCGCGAGACGTTCAAAGTCCTTTGCGTTCGCGGCGACGTGCTCGGTGAAAGTCCGGGCGTGTTCTACGAGGGACTGCATGGTGGCCTGCCTCCTGCATCCGGCGGTGCCGGGGAGCGGTGTGGTCGGGTCATATCGACGAATGCGCTAGCTGTGTCCGTATGCACGTTCGGAAGGGGCGAGGGGTGCCTCACCTTGAGGTTTGCCGGACGGCAGCCGTCATGAGGCCCGCTCCGGCCGCTCCGCACGGATACGACTACAGCTGAGCATATAGACCAGAACTTTGCTATCGCATTACCTTCTCGTGAAGGAACGTAAATGCGCCACCCAAGTCATTCATTCGGCTTGTTCTTTGTGATAGCCAATGGGTGGAGAGTTCCGAGAGGTATGTCTGCGACGTCAGATGCGTCGGCCGTGCACGAAGACATGCGGCTCGGGTGCGCCCGCCGGGTGGTCCGGGGTGAACAGCGCGCTGTGCGTCCACTCCACGGCGACCCCGGCCCGTCCGACGAGGGCGGTGAAATCCTCGGCGCTGAAGCTGGAGACCCGGACCGGCTGCCCCATGAACACCGCGTCGGCCCCCGCGACGTCCACCGGCACCGTCGCGGCGACCAGCAGCCCGCCGGGCCGCAGCGACCGCACGAGCCGCTCCAGCAGGTCGGCCTGCTCGGCGCGCTCCAGCTGGAGCAGCGAGAAGTACACGCAGACCGCGTCGAACTCGCCCTCCGCCAGCGGGAGATCGCGGATGTCGGCGCACCGGAACTCGGCCCCCGGAACCTGCCGGGCCGCGAGCGCGGTCATCACCGGCGACACATCGACGCCCAGCACCCGGTGCCCCGCTTCCGCCAGGGTCGCCGCCGTGGGCCGGCCCGTCCCGCTGCCCACGTCCAGCACCCGGCTGCCCGGGGCGAGATCCGCCAGCAGCCGCTCCAGCGACTGCCGGTGGGCGGCCGAAGCGGCGAAGGCCCGTTCGTACTCCGCGCCCAGCGCGTCGAACACCGCCGCGGCCGGACTCCCGTGACCGTCGCCCGTACGTCCCTGGCTGTCACCCATCGAGGCGGTCCTTCCTTGGTCCGGCGGCCGGCCGGGAGCCATGTGCCCGGCCGCTGTGAGCGTCCCCCGGCGAGCGCCTGAGTATGCCGGTCCTCCACTCCTGAGTACGTTCCCCGATGCCCGGGGTTTCCGGGCCGCTGTTCGATGGCCGTATGACCTCCGAAGCGCCGCGCCGCCCCCGTATCGAGCACGTCACCACCGCCGGCTCCGCCCTGGCCGTCACGCTGCTCCCGCTGGTGGTCGGCGTACTGCTGGCCAAGACCATGGCGGCGGACCCGATGACGTCGGTGAACGCGCTCGTCACCAACGGGCACCGCCCGCGGGTCTCCCCGAAGGAGTGGCGCCGGTGCGGCGGCCACGCGCTGCGCCGCCTGCGGACCGCCGAGCGGCCCTCCTTCGCCCGCACCGGCACGCGCTGACGCCGCCCGGCCGGTGAGGTCCGGCCGAACGGCGTCGGTGGGGGAGTGTGTACGGGCGTGGGTACGGGCCCGAAGCCCCGGGTCCCGGGTCAGCCGACCGGCTGGACCGGTCGTTCCCCGTCCGAGGTCGGCCGCTCGAACTGGGTGCGGTACAGCTCCTCGTACCGCCCTCCGGCCGCCAGCAGTTCGTCGTGCGTGCCGCTCTCGACGACCCGGCCCGCCTCCAGCACCAGGATCTGGTCGGCCGCCCGTACGGTCGACAGCCGGTGGGCGATCACCAGGGCGGTCCGGCCCGACAGCGCCTCGGCCAGCGCCTCCTGGACGGCCGCCTCCGAGGTGGAGTCGAGGTGTGCGGTCGCCTCGTCGAGGATCACGACCCGCTGACGGGCCAGCAGCAGCCGGGCGATGGTGAGGCGCTGGCGCTCCCCGCCCGAGAGCCGGTAGCCGCGCTCGCCGACCACGGTGTCGAGCCCGTCGGGCAGCGAGGCGATCAGACCGTCCAGCCGGGAGCGGCGCAGGGCGTCCCAGATCTCGTCCTCGGAGGCGTCGGGCCGGGCGATCAGCAGGTTGGCGCGCACCGACTCGTGGAAGAGGTGCCCGTCCTGGGTGACCATGCCGAGCGTGTCCCGGATCGAGTCGGCGCTCAGATCGCGTACGTCGACGCCGTTCAGCCGTACGGAACCGGCGTCCGCGTCGTACAGCCGGGGCAGCAGCTGGGCGATCGTCGACTTGCCCGCGCCCGAGGAGCCCACCAGGGCGATCGTCTGCCCCGGCTCGGCCCGGAACGACACCTGGTGCAGGACCGGTGTACCGCCCCGGTCGTCGAGCGTGGCGACCTCCTCCAGGGAGGCCAGGGAGACCTTCTCGGCGGTCGGGTAGCCGAAGGACACCTCGTCGAACTCCACGGAGACCGGTCCTTCCGGCACCCGGCGGGCGTCCGGCTTCTGCTCGATCAGCGGCTTGAGGTCCAGGATCTCGAAGACCCGCTCGAAGCTGACGAGCGCGCTCATCACCTCGACCCGGGCCCCGGCGAGGGCGGTGAGCGGCGCGTACAGCCGGGTCAGCAGCAGCGCCAGCGCCACCACGGCCCCCGGGTCCAGGGTGCCGCGCAGGGCGTAGAAGCCGCCGAGTCCGTAGACCAGGGCCAGCGCCAGGGCGGAGACCAGGGTGAGGGCGGTGATGAAGGCCGACTGGGCCATCGCCGTACGGACGCCGATGTCCCGCACCCGGTCGGCGCGGGCGGCGAACTCGGCCGACTCGTCCGATGGCCGGCCGAAGAGCTTGACGAGGGTCGCGCCGGGGGCGGAGAACCGCTCGGTCATCTGGGTGCCCATCGCGGCGTTGTGGTCGGCCGCCTCCCGCTGGAGCCCGGCCATCCGGGCCCCCATCCGGCGGGCCGGCACGACGAACACGGGGAGCAGCACCAGCGAGAGCAGGGTGATCTGCCAGGAGATCGTGAGCATCACGGCGAGCGTCAGCAGCAGCGTGACGAGGTTGGAGACGACACCGGAGAGCGTGTTGCTGAACGCTCGCTGCGCGCCGATCACGTCGTTGTTGAGCCGGCTGACCAGGGCGCCGGTCCGGGTCCGGGTGAAGAAGGCCACCGGCATCTTCTGCACATGGTCGAACACGGCGGTGCGCAGGTCCAGGATCAGCCCCTCGCCCAGCGTCGCCGACAGCCAGCGGGTGAGCAGACCGAGACCGGCCTCCACGACGGCGATGAGCGCGATGAGCAGGGCGAGCCGGGTGACCGTGCCGGTGTCCTCACCGTTCACGATCGCGTCGACGACCTTCCCGGCCAGCAGTGGAGTGGCCACCGCGAGCAGCGCGGTCAGGACGCTCAGCAGCAGGAAGCGGTAGATCCGCCGTCGGTGGGGGCGGGCGAAGAGCATGATGCGGCGCAAGGACGCCCGGGAGAAGGGCCGGCGGTCCTGCTGGGCGTTCATCGCGCTGTGCAGCGAATGCCACGCCGTGACTTCCATGTCCATGGGGCGCTCCGAAATCGATGGCCCCCGGATCCCCCGACGGCCTGCGGATCCCCGTCGGCCGTGCGGCCCCGGGTTCACCGAGAACGCTAAAACCTGAAGCTTGGTTGAGGTCAAGGCCGATGGGCATGCCGGGAGCGGTCATGCGGGGCTGGCATGATCGGGGGATGAACGAGAGCATCATCGCCGCGTGTGACGGGGCGTCGAAGGGGAATCCCGGGCCGGCCGCCTGGGCGTGGGTCGTCGCCGACGCGCAGGGCGAGCCCGTGCGCTGGGAGGCCGGTCCGCTGGGCACCGCGACCAACAACGTCGCCGAGCTGACGGCCCTGGCGCAGCTGCTGGAGTCCACCGATCCGGCGGTGCGCGTCGAGGTGCGGATGGACTCGCAGTACGCCATGAACGCCGTCACCAAGTGGCTGCCGGGCTGGAAGCGCAACGGCTGGAAGACCTCGGGCGGCAAGCCCGTCGCCAACCGTGAGCTGGTCACCCGGATCGACGCCCTGCTCACCGACCGTTCGGTGACGTTCCGCTACGTTCCCGCCCACCAGGTGAACGGCGACCCGCTCAACGCGATCGCCGACCAGGCGGCCAGCGAGGTGGCGGTCACCCAGCTTCCGGCCGGTACGGCGCACGGCGCGACGGCTCTGCCGGTGCCCGCGCCCGCGCGGTCCACGAAGGGGCGTACGGAAGCTTCCGGGGCGGCGGGCGGCCGATCGGGCGGCGCGAAGGGGAGGAGCGCCGGGGGCGCGGCCCGGAGCGGGCGGTCCGCCGGCACGATCAAGGCGCGCTTCGCGGGCCGGTGCCACTGCGGCAAGCCGTACGCGGCCCAGGAGCCGATCGCGAAGAACCCCAACGGCTGGGGTCACCCGGAGTGCCGTACGGCTCCCGCCTGAGGGGGCGGGGAGGCCGCGGGGGAAGTCTCAGAGGTCGGCCCAGACGAGCCGGCCCGCCAGCGCGGCGCGGGTGCCCCAGCGGGCCGCCAGCGCGTCGACGAGCAGAAGGCCCCTGCCGTCCTCGCTGAGACGGTCGAGCGCGTCGTCGGCGTCGAGATCGCGGGCCGTCGGCGCCTCGCCGACGGGAAGGCCCGCGGAGTCGGCCGGGGAGGCCGGGGCCGGGATCCGGGCCCGGCCGCGGTTCCACACGCAGATGCGCACGCCCTCCGCGGAGCGCAGGAGCCGACAGCGGATCCGCCGGGTGCTGGTGTGCTGCACCGCGTTGGTGACCAGTTCGGTCACTATCAGAGCCGCCGCCTCGATCCGTTCGGCCGGTTCGCCCCAGGCCCGCATGGCCTCCTGGACCCGGTGCCGGGCCTCCGGCACACCCCCTGGCAATCGGGGAACCCACCAGCTGTGTGCACCTCGGTCACCTCGAACACCTCCGTCATCGGGGGCACGCTCCGCGCAACTGACTATTTCCGACATGTATGCACTCTCGACGCAAAACGCATACTTTGCAAGCGACAGAGTGTGTAATGCTCCGCCTCGGGGCTCGACGAAGAAGGTATGCGCATGCGAGCCCGGTCCGGTCCCACGGTGGAACACCGCGTCCTCGCGGTCCGCCTCCGCATGCTGCGGGAACGCGCGGGCGTCAGCCTGCGGGCCGCCGCCGAGGCGCTGGACGCCCACCCAGCCACCGTACGGCGCATCGAACGCGCGGAGACCGGGCTCGACGCCCGCCAGGTCGGCGAACTGCTGCGCTGCTACGGCGTGCCGCCCGCCGTCGCCGGGCCCATCATGGCCGGGCTCGCCGCCGCGAATCTGCCCGGCTGGTGGCACCGCTGGCGGGACGCGATGGAGGCCTGGCAGCAGGAGGTCATCGGCGTGGAGTCCTCGGCGAGCCTCGTGCGGACCTGGCACCCGGCGCTCGTGCCCGAACTGCTGCGCACGCCCGCGTACGCCGCCGCGCTCTACCGCACCCAGTACCCCGGGGACAGCCCTGCCCGCCGGGAACGCCGGGTCGAGCTGCTGCGGGAGCGCCGCCGCCGGCTGTGCGAGCGCGGGGCCGCCCTCTGGGCCCTGTTCCCGGCCGCGGCCCTCCGTACGCGGGTCGGCGACCGGGAGACCATGGAGGGGCAGCGGGCCGCGCTGGCCGAGGCCATGCGGGAGCAGCACGTCACCGTCCAGGTGGTGCCCCTGGACCACCCGCCGCACCCCCTGACCGGCGTACCGCCCCTGCACATCCTCCGGGTCCCCGCACCCGAGATCGGGGACCAGGCGGTGCTGGAGACCCCGGGCGTCCGGGTCGACCTCATCGAGGATCCCGAGGCCGTGATGGCCCACCGCATCCGGCTCGACGCCGCGTGCGCCGCCGCGCCCGGCCCCGGGACCCCGCTGCCGGAGTGAGCGCGTGCGGCCCGCCGCCGGGATGCGGCGGGCCCCGGCCCCGTACAGCGTGGGGGAGTGGTGCAGCAGCGCAGAGCCAAGTGGATCCCGTTGGGGGTCATCGTGCTGGGCGTCGTGCTGGACCTGGTGACCCCGACGGACGTCACCTCCGCGCCCCTGCTGATGGCCGCCCCGGTCGCCGCCGCGCCGCTGCTCGGCCTGCGCGGCATCGTCGCGATCGGGGCGCTCGCCATGGCCGTCCACGCGGTCCTCGCCTGGAACGACGGCACCTTCGGCTGGCAGCGCGGCGTCGCCAACCAGCTCACCCTTCTGGCCGTAACCGTGCTGGCCGTCCTCATCAACCGCTCCCTGGAGGGCCGGGACGCCCGGACCCGGCGTGCCCGGCATATCGCCGCCGTGGCCCAGAGCGCCGTCCTGCCCCGGCCCCCGTCGCGCCTCGGGGAGCTCAGGATCGCCGCCCGGTATGTGCCCGCCGAGGACGAGGCCATGATCGGCGGCGACCTCTACGTCGTCCAGGACACCCCGCACGGCGTGCGCGTGATGGTCGGGGACGTCCGCGGCAAGGGCCTGGGCGCGGTCAGCGCGGTCTGCGCGGATCTGGGGGCCTTCCGGTACGCGGCGGACGAGGCGGAGGACCTGCCCGGCCTCGTCGCCGCGCTGGAGCGGGCCCTCCTGCGCGAGGGCGGCCGGCGCGGCGGCCAGGAGGAGGACGAGGGGTTCACCACCGCGCTGATCGCCGAGTTCGCCGATGACCTCGGCACCGTACGGGTCGTCAACCGGGGACATCCGCCGCCGGTCCTCCTGGACGCCCAGGGCCGGGCCACCGTCCTCGAACCCTCCGAGGAGGCGCCCCCGCTCGGCATGAGCGGCCTGGGGACCTGGTCGTGCCCGGTCGACACGTTCCCGTTCCCGCCCGGCGCCACCCTCATCTGCTACACGGACGGGGTCACCGAGGCCCGCGACGAGTCCGGGGTCTTCTACGACGCGTCCGTCCGGCTGCCCTTCCTCGTCCACCACCGCGCGCTGGTCGGCTACCCGGCCTCCCCGGCGCAGATCCTCCACCTGCTGATCGAGGACGTCGGCCATCACACCGGGGGCCGCATCCAGGACGATCAGGCGCTCCTCGCCCTGCACCGCCCTCCGGTCCCTCCGCACGCGTAGCGTCCGTCCCTGTGCGCTTCGGCGTCCGGTACGTGTTTGAGGCGTCGATCGTCGGTCACCCGCACGGAAGACACGTACGGCAACCGACTTACGACGTCACGACATCGGGAGTGAGCAGAGTTGAGCAGCACGGAGAACTGGCGTCTGCACGCCGCCTGCCGCGAGGAGGACCCGGACCTGTTCTTCCCCATCGGGAGCACCGGCCCCGCGGTCGTCCAGGCAGAGGAGGCCAAGGCCGTCTGCCGGACCTGTCCCGTCCGGGCCGCCTGCCTGGAGTGGGCCCTGGAGAACGGCCAGGACTCCGGCATCTGGGGCGGTCTGACCGAGAACGAGCGACGCGCCCTGAAGCGCCGCAGCCGCAGGTGGGCGGAGGCCCGGGGACGCGGCACGGCCTGACGCGTACCGCCGTGAGGCCTCTCCGCCGTCCGGAGCCGTGTTCGTGATCCGGGAGCGAATGGGTACACGATGAGCCATGGACACCACCGTTTGGCTCGTTCTCGGCGCCGTGGCCGCGCTGATCATGCTGGCCCTGGCCGTCGTGCTGCTGGTGCGCGTCTTCCGGGCCAGGAAGCTCCTGGTCGACGCCGGGATCCCGCTGCGCAGCAAGGCGCTCGTCTGGGCCGCCGTCATCTACACCGTGTCACCGGTCGACCTGCTGCCCGACCCGATCTACCTCGACGACATCGGCTTCCTGCTGGTCGCCCTGCGCTCCCTGCACGCGGCCGCGTCGGCCGCCGGAGTGCGTACGGGAGGGGGTACGCGGGCGAAGACCCCGGTGGCCCCGGCGAATCCGGCGGAGGGCCGCCCCGACGCCGTGGGCTGAGAGGACGGTCTTTCCTCGCCGGCTACCGGCTCAGCCGAAGGCGGGGGCGCCCGGCGGGGCCGTTCCCGCGCCGGGATCCTCCGGGGCCTGGGTGTCCGGGGCGGGCGGCTGCGGGGCCGACTGCGAGTCGGGCGAGCCCGGCGGGTCCTGCGGCGCGGGCTCGGTCCCCGGGTCGTCGGGCGGCGGCTCCGAGGTCGCCGGGTCGTCCGGCGGGGGTTCGGAGGTCGCCGGGTCCTCACCGGGCTGCGACGTCCGGTCGTCCGGCGCGGGCTCCGACGGGGTGGTTCCGGACGAGTCGGGGCAGGGGTCCGATCCGGGCGGGCACGGAGACTCGGAGGCGTCCTTCGGCGGATCCGTCTTCTTGTCGCCCTTGCCCGTGTCGCCGGCCGGCCGCTTGAACCAGTCGCCGTTCTCCGGATCGACCATCACGAACTCTTTCACCGGCTTCTCCGACGGCTCCACCACGACCACGTCGGAGGCCCGGTAGCCCGGCCACGCCTTGCCCGTCTGCCGCGGATCGTCCTGCGCGACGGGCGGCAGCAGCGGGTTCCCGCACGCGCACCGCACCCTGGGGACGCCCCGGTCGTCGACGAGGACCGCCGTACCCGCCTGGAGCACGGCCTGATAGGCGTTGGCCTCGCCGTCCCGGTAACCGTGGTTGGTGACCCGGGTGTCCAGGCGCAGCGTCACGGGGGTGAGCCCGCGCAGATAGCCGGGGACGGCGGACGGCTCGATGTCCTGGACCGAGGCGAACGCCCGGTTCTTGTCCGGCGCCGCCCGCAACACCTTGACCTGCTGCTCCACATCGCAACTGGAGACCTTCTGCGTGCCCCCGTACAGCCCCGGAGCCGCGCCGTCCACGCCCCGCGTCACCTGCGCGCCGGTCTTCGACGGGCTCGGCGCGACGGAGGGGCTGGCGGTCCCGGGCTCGGGGGCGTCGCCGTCCGCCGTGGACTCCGTGAACGGATCCGGCCCGGACTCGCCCGCCGCCTGGAGGAAGACCTCGCCGCCCTCCTTCGACCCGCCGCCGTCGTCGGGCCGGGTCAGCACGACCACCAGCACCACCGCGGCGACCAGGGCCGTCGCGATCGCGGCGATCCGGGGCACCGAGCGCCACCAGGGGCGGTCGGGGCGGGGACCGGGGGCGGCGCCCGAGCCGCCGCCCGGGCCGCCGGGACCACCGCCGGAGCCGCCCTCGCCGCCCCCGTCACCCGAACCGCCCGAGCCACCGGGGCCGTTCGGCCCACCGTGGTCGCCGCCGCTGGGCGGGCCGGGCGGCGGGCCCGAAACGGTCGGCGGGGGCGGGGTGGGGCCGGACTCCGAAGGGCCCGAGAGCGGGCCGGACGGCGGTCCTGTGGGGCGGCCGGATGGCGGCGGTTGGACACTCACGGGCTCTGCTCCCCGTTGTCGGGACCACCCCGGAGGCTCCCGCCCGACCCGGTTCCGTACCGGAGCCATAGCGTGACAATCCAGGGCATTTCGCACCATTGTCTGCTCTGCCCCGGCGGTCCCCGCAAGCGGAGGGAGGACCCGGTTCCCCGGGGAGCGGAGCGTACGGTCCCTGCTTAGCGTGGCAGGCGTGAACGTCCGCGCGAGCAACGACGAGAACAGCGCACCCGCCCCGCACGGCTGGCGCCACGCCCTCCTCGCGGTCCTCACCGGCGTACTGGCCATGGTGGTGACCGCGGCCCTCGGCTTGTGGGCCGCCGGTGCCGCCGGGCTGCCCGGCGGTGCGTTCCCGGCCGTCGTCGCCGCGGTGGTGGTGATGGCGGCGGGCGGCTCGGTAGGGCTGTCCGGGGACGCCGGTTCCCTCGTGGGGACGCAGGCCGACCTCTCGGTCCTGCCGCTGTCGGTCACCCTCGTGGGCGCGCTCCTCGTCGGCCGGGGCTTCCTCCGTCCGCTGCACCACCGGGCCGTCGCCGGAGGCCGCGAACTGGCGGGCTGGGCGGGCCGTGTCGCCGCCCTGTGGATCGTCGCGCTGATCGTCCTCTCGCTCATCGCCCGGCACACCTTCACCCTCTCGGCCGATGACCTCACCGGCAGCGAAGCCGGGGATCTCCTCGGCGCGGACCCGAAGGTCGGATTCCGCGCGGAGATCCCCCTCACCCTGGTCTTCGGGCTGCTGTGGCTGGCCGGGGTCCTCGTGCTGGCCCTGATCGTCTCGCGCCGCGCCCCGCTCCCCGGCCGGCTGCTGCGCTTCCAGGAAGCGGTGCGCCCGGCGGCGTACGCCATGGTCGTGCTGCTCCTCGCGTGCGTCGCGCTGGGTGTCGTCGCCGGGATCATCGTGATGATCACGCGCGGACACCCCGCCGAGACCGCCGCCGTTCTCCTCCTCGGACTGCCCAACCTGGTCTGGCTCGCGCTTACCCTCGGCCTCGGCGCGTCCTGGGAGGGCAAGGTCGAAGGCCCCTTCGGGCTGCCCATGCCCCAGGTGCTCGACACCGTCCTGCGCACCCCCGACCTCTCCACCCTGAACCTGAGCACCCTCGCCGAACAGGACGGACGCGTCCGCTGGCTCGTTGTCGTCGTCGCCGTGCTGGTGCTGGCCGCCGCGTTCCTCATGGCGGCGAGGTCGCCCGCCCGGACGCGGCTGTGGCAGCACGCGGTCCATATGGCGGTGGCGCTCACCCTGACGGTGCTGTTCATCTGCCTGACCGCCCGGGTCTCCGCCCACTACGGGCTGTCCCTCCTGGGCCTGGGAGACCTGGGCGGCGGACTCGGCGGGGAGGTGTCGCTGCGCCCGAAACTGTGGACGGCGCTCGGGTTCGCGGTGCTGTGGGGCCTGGTCACCGGCTTCCTCGGCGGCCTCGCGGCCACGCGGGTGCGTCGGCGCGGCGAGGTGGTGGACCCGGAGCCAGGACCTGGCTCCGGCTCCGGCACTGGCTCCGGCTCCGACGCCTGAACGGCCGCCGGTCCTGGACGTCTGAACGGCCGTCGCTCCTTCGCTCAGCCGCTCCCCGGGAAGACCGGGGCGGCCCAGCGCGGCGGGGCGGGCGGTGGTTCGGGGGTGGCCGACCAGGAGCCGGCCGGTGCGTCCACCCGGGTCGCCGGGTGCTCGCCGGGCCCGATGCCCGCCGCCGCGGCCCGCAGCGCGGCGACGAACCGCAGGCAGGTCTCGTAACGGTCCTCCGGCGACTTGGCGAGCGCCTTCGCCAGTACGCCGTCGACGGTGGCGGGCAGCCCGGGCCGCAGCCCGCTCGGCGGGGTGGGCGGGTCGTACTGGTGGGCCCAGAGCAGCGCCATGTCGTCGTCCCGCTGGAAGGGCGGCGCCCCGGTCAGGGTCTCCTGCACGACACAGGCGAGGCTGTACACGTCACACCGCCCGTCCACCGGCCGCCCGGAGATCTGTTCCGGCGCCACGTAGTCGAGGGTGCCGACGAACTGGCCGACCGTGGTGAATCCGGTCAGCGACAGCGACTTCTTCGTCAGCCCGAAGTCCGTCAGATACACGTGCTCCGGATGGTCGCTGTCGGTGCCCGCCGCCACCAGGATGTTGCCGGGCTTCACATCCCGGTGCACCAGGTCGTGGTCATGGGCGGCGTCGAGCGCGGACGCGACCTGGGCGGCGATCCGGACGGCGGCGGTCAGGTCCAGCGGCCCGCGCCGGTCGATCAGGACGCGCAGATCCGCGCCCGCGACGAACCGCATGGCGATGTAGAGCAGCCCTTCGGTCTCGCCCGCCTCGAACACCGGCACGATGTGGGGGTGGTCGATCGCGGCCGCCACCCGCGACTCGTGCGTGAACCGCTGCCGGAAGGTGTCGTTACGGGCCATCTCGGGGGCGAGCAGCTTCAGCGCGACGATCCGGTCGAGACGCAGGTCCTTGGCGCGGTAGACCACGGCCATGCCGCCGCGCCCGATCTCGGCCTCCACGAGATAGCTCGCGATCCGCTTGCCGACGAGATCGTCCCCGCGCCCGGTGGGCAGCTCGGCATCGTGCGACGGGGGAGGCGGCGGCGCCATCGCCCGTCACCGCCCGCCATCGCCGGACGCCCCGCCGCCGCCGGACGGTTCATCGGGCCCGGCGACGGTGATGGCCCGGGTGGGTTCGGGGCCTGCGGGCGGCGCAACGGGTGTGCGGTCCGCTTCGTCGGGGGTGACCACGCGGGTCGGTTCCGGCCCTGTGGGCGGTGCGACGGGGGCGGATGCGGCTTCGTCGGGGGTGACGAGGCGGGTGGGCTCGGGCCCTTCGGGTGGTACGACGCGTGTCGGCTCGGGCCCGTCGGCGGTGACGACGCGGGTCGGTTCGGGGCCGTCCGGCGAAACCATACGAGTCGGTTCGGGACCATCAGGCGAAACCGCACGGGTCGGCTCAGGGCCGTCCGGCGGAACCATACGGGTCGGTTCGGGGCCATCAGGCGAAACCGCACGGGTCGGTTCGGGCCCCTCGGGCGGGACCACGCGCGTGGGCTCGGGTCCCTCCGGCGGGACCACGCGCGTCGGTTCGGGCCCCTCCGGTGGCACCGCACGTGCCGGTTCGGGACCCTCACCTCCCGCCACCCGAAAAGGCTCCGGCGTCTCCGTCTCCCCGGACGCGGATGCCGGTGCCGCCGCTCCCGGGCCCGCCTCCGCCGCGTACGTGCTCAGGCGGGTCCCGTCGCAGAAGACCCACCGCTCGTGCTCGGCGTCGTACAGCCACACCGACTCCCCGTCCACCACCATCCCCACCCGCAGCCCCCGCGTCCGCTGCCGGAAGCCCTCGCCGTCGCTGCGGCCCTCGGCCAGGTCCTGGGCCGCCCGGCGGTACTGGCTCAGCGACTCCTCCGCCCTGGCCAGCAGCGGTCGCGGGTCCGCGGTGCGGGCTAGCGGCGCCCCGGGGGCCGGCGGCGTCTGCGGTACGGAGACGAGGAGGCGGCCGTCGACCCAGGCCGACCAGCCGTTGGAACACGCGACGTACGCCCAGTCCCCGCGCCGGTCCTGCACCTGGACAGGAAGCAGCGCGTCCAGCGGATCGGTGGGGCGGGCGACATCGGGCGACTCCCACGCGGGCAGCCCGTCCGGCGGGACGACGTGCGTGGGGCGGAATTCCGGGGTCGGGGTCGCCATGGAACCACCTCACTTCCGCATGACCGCGGGCTCGTGCCGCCTCAGCAGTTTCGCGACCACGTATCCGAAGAGGAGCGAGAGAACGACCATCATGCCCATGTTGAGCAGCCAGACCCCCGCCGAGTGATCGAAGAGCGGATCGGAGGTCAGCTCGCCCGGCACGATCCGCGCCAGATCGATCGTCCCGGCCATCGCGCCGAGCGCCCACCGCGACGGCACCAGCCAGGACAGCTGCTCCACACCCGGGACACCGTGCAGCTTGAGCAGCGCGCCGCAGAAGACGACCTGGACGATCGCGAGGAGGACGAGCAGCGGCATCGTGACCTCCTCCTTGCGGACCAGCGCGGAGACCAGCAGGCCGAGCATCATCGCGGTGAAGGACAGCAGGGCCACGGCCAGCGTGATCTCCACGAGCGGCGGCATGAACACCCCTTCGCCGCCCGGCGCGCCGAGATCGACGCCCACCAGACCCACCAGGGTCAGCACCACGGCCTGGAGGACGGTGATGGTTCCGAGCACCACGATCTTCGACATCAGATACGCGGATCTGGACAGGCCGACGGCTCTCTCGCGCTGGTAGATCACCCGTTCCTTGACCAGCTCCCGTACCGCGTTGGCCGCTCCGGTCAGCACTCCGCCCACGCACAGGATCAGCAGGGCGTTCATCGCCGTCTCCTGGGTGAGCCGGCTGCCCGCCAGTGCGCGGGCCATCGCGCCCATGACGAACGGCAGCGCGATCATGATGATCAGGAACGTCCGGTCCGCGCTCAGCGCGGAGGCGTACCGGCGTACCAGAGTGTGCAGTTGCGCGCCCCAGTTACGGGTCTTGGGCGGTGGCGCGACCATCGCTCCGGGCGCGGCGGCCGGCAGATGCGGCTGGGCCGTGGCGTTGTCGATGTACTGCCAGCGGAAGGGCGAGCCGGCGTAGGTGGCCGCCCAGTCGCGGTCGCGGTCGTTCTCGAACGCCTCGAACGCCTCCGGCCACTCCTCGAAACCGAAGAAGGCGAGGGCGTCCTCGGGCGGGCCGTAGTAGGCGATGCGTCCGCCGGGCGCGAGGACGAGCAGCCGGTCGCAGACCTCCAGGCTCAGCACGCTGTGCGTCACCACGATGACGGTGCGCCCGTCGTCGGCCAGTCCGCGCAGCATGTGCATGACCGACCGGTCCATGCCGGGGTCGAGCCCCGAGGTCGGCTCGTCCAGAAAGAGCAGCGAAGGCTTCGTCAGCAGTTCCAGGGCCACGCTCACCCGCTTGCGCTGGCCGCCCGAGAGCGAGTGGATCGGCTGGTCGGCGCGCTGTTCGAGGCCGAGTTCCTGGATCACCTCGGTGACCCGCGCCTGCCGCTCGGCCTTCGCGGTGTCCTGCGGGAAGCGGAGCTCGGCGGCGTAACCGAGGGCTTTGCGCACGGTCAGCTGCGCGTGCAGGATGTCGTCCTGCGGGACGAGGCCGATGCGCTGGCGCAGCTCGGCGAAGTCACGGTAGAGGTCACGGCCGTCGTAGAGCACCGTGCCCCGGTCGGCCGGGCGCTGGCCGGTGAGTGCGTTGAGCAGCGTGGACTTGCCCGCGCCGCTGGGGCCCACCACGCCGAGCAGGCACTTCTCGCCGACGGGGAAGGAGACCTTGTCCAGCAGGGTCTTGCCGTCCTTGCCCGCGCGGCCGACCGTCACCTCCAGGTCCTGGACGTCCAGCGACACCTCACCGGTGTCCACGAACTCCTGGAGCGAGTCGCCGACCAGGCAGAACGCCGAGTGGCCGATACCGACGATGTCTCCGGGACCGACGGGGCCCCGGGCGACCGGCTGACCGTTGAGGAAGGTTCCGTTGTGGCTGCCGAGGTCGACGATCTCGTACGTGCCGTCGGCCAGCGCCCGCAGCTCGGCGTGGTGGCGCGAGACGACCAGATCGTCGATGACGAGGTCGTTCCCGGCGTCGCGGCCGATCCGTACGGTCTTCGCGGGCAGCGGCCGTACCGTCGTCGGCTGCCGGAACGTGCCGGTCGCCCCGGGCATCGAGACGGAGGAGGGACGGTCAGCCGCGGCGGAGGGCGCGGGAGGTTCCCGGCCCAGCAGGAGGGCGCGTGGTCCGTCGCTCGGATTGCCGAAGCGGATCTCGCTGCCCGCGCCGACGTCCGAGGCGTGGATGCGCCGGCCGGCGGTGTACGTGCCGTTCGTGCTGTCCTCGTCCTCGATCGTCCAGTGGCCGTCCTCGGGATGCAGGATCGCGTGGTGCCAGGAGACCCGGTCGTCGTCGATGACGATGTCGCTCCCGGGATCGCGCCCGACATGGTAGTCCCGGCTCGGACTCATCACCGTGGAGCCCAGATCGGTCTCCAGAACGAGTTCGGGCGCAGTCGGCGTCGCGGGCCGCTCTCCCATGCCTGAATTCTATCGATACGTACCGATCGCCGCCCGCCGTCGAGGTTTTCGCCGCCCCGGACTGCTTTGAATTCAGCGCGGCAGGGCTTCTGTGTGGCTCGTACGCCGCTTCGGCCTCCGTGTGGCACGTACGCGCTTCGGCCTCAGCGCGGCACGGTGGCCAGGATGACCTTCCCGCCGCCCACCGTCTCGCGGACCCGTACCTCCTGGGCCAGCCGCTGGACCATCGGCCAGCCGAATCCCCCGGTCCGGCCGGTCAGGTCGGGCGTCCGGTCCTGCGGGTGCGCCGGGCTCGGGTCGGTGACCCGGACATGGACGCCCCTGCGGTCCGCGGTCAGCCACAGCGCGGTGACGGCCCCCGCGTGCCGGACCGCGTTGGTGACCAGCTCCGAGACGAGGAGCAGGAGGTTCTGGACCGTGTGCGAGGTCGGCGCGGGATGCAGCCGGGTGACGAAGGCGCTGACGGCGTCCCGTGCGTCGGCGGCCTTCTCCGGCCGGCAGACGAAATCGGTACGGGTCTCGCCGTCCGGTGAAAACGTCATCAGAATGCGGTCGTTCATAGCGTTCACCCCGTCGCGTGAGCTTTCTGGCTGGAGTTCGGGTACCCCCGGAACGGCATTTCATGAAACCGGCGGCGGAAGGTCATGGAAACCAGCGGCGGAAGGCACGCGCAGCCCCGCTTGCACCACCCCGACCGGCTCAGTCCTCGCTTCCGAGCCGGTCCCGCTGGATCCGGCGCGCGAGGGCCCGGCGCACCGCGGCGGACCCGGTGCCGGCCGCCCCGGTGGCCGCCGTCTTCGCCGGTACGTCGAGCCCGCGGCCGATCGCGTCGTACGCGCTCCGGTGGCTGCCGGGCAGTTCCGCCCGACGCTCCCTCAGATCCTTCTCGACGAGGCGGCGCAGCGCGTCCACGTTCTGCGGCGTGAACCGCTTGCGGCCCCGGCCGAGCGCGTCGGTGAAGCGCGTGCAGTGCGCGCTGTCGTCCAGGGTCGCGGAGATCTCCTCCGCCAGGCCCCAGAGCCGCCCTTCCAGCCAGGGGGTGTCGTGCTGCTCCAGGGCGATGTCGGGTGGGGGAGTCGGCCCGCCCGGCCGGGCCTTCGCGACCTGCTTGGACACCGCGGGCTGGCTCATGCCGGTGAGCCGGGCGATCCGCTCCTGGGTCCAGCCGAGACCGGCGAACAAGGTGATCATCTCGCTGCGCAGCCGGCGCATCTCCTCGCCCGCGAGGATGACCTCGTTCATGTCGGAGAACAGTTCCCGGGCCTGTTCCTCCGTCAGGAAACCGGAGGGGTGAAGCGCGTCTTCCTCGTCTGTCATACCACGGTTATACCGCACCGCGGCAAGGTCTTATAACCTAGTTGTATAACGTGGTTATGGGGCTTAGGGTGGCCGCCATGCCCACCTTTCGCGCCCCTGACGGAACCCTGCTCGCCCATCGCGCCATCGGCGCCGGAGGGCCCATGATCTGCCTGCCCGGAGGGCCCACGGGTGCCGACTATCTCGGCGACCTGGGCGGGCTGGCCGCGTACCGCCGGCTGATCCTCCTCGATCCGCGCGGCACCGGACGCTCCGCACGCCCCGAGCGGGCCGGCTCCTACCGCTGCGACCGCCAGGTGGGCGACGTCGAGGCGTTGCGCGTCCACCTCGGGCTCGATCGGATCGACCTCCTGGCCCACTCGGGCGGCGCGAACCTCGCGATGCAGTACGCCGCTTGCCATCCGTGGCGCGTCGGCAGGCTCGTCCTGATCGGCCCGGGCGTCCGGGCGGTAGGCGTGCCGATCGACGGCGACATGCGCCGCGCGCTCGCGCTGCGCCGCGAGGGGGAGCCGTGGTTCCCGGCCGCCTTCGCGGAGCTGGAGGCGATCATCGACGGGGGAGACGGCGACTGGGAGGCCGTCGCCCCTTTCCTCTGGGGCCGCTGGGACGCGGAGGCCCGGCGGCATCACGCGGCCGCGCGCCCGGACAACGCCGAAGCCGTCGCGGGATTCGCGGCCGACGGGGCCTTCGATCCTGCGGCCACGCGGACGGGGCTCGCCGGCTTCGAAGGGTCCGCCCTGCTGCTCGCCGGAGAGTTCGACCTGAACAGTCCGCCGCGTGCGGTGGCCGCGTGTGCGGAGCTGTTCCGCCGTGGAACCTTCGTCGAGCAGCCCGGGGCGGGGCACTGTCCGTGGATCGACGACCCCGGCCGCTTCGTGGCGGCGGTCGCATCGTTCCTGGTGTGAGGCCCGTCGTTTCTATCGTTGAAAATTCCGCGTGCACGACCGTTGTGCAGTGTTTGGTGTTGTGGCTCAATGTTCGACTATGTGCAGTGCCTCGCAGGTTGGAGGCACCCCCGGCTCTTCGACGAGGACGACGCCTTGAGACGACAACACCCGCGCCCCCGTGCCCTGTTCAGGGCCCTGACCTGCGCTGCGGCGCTGCTCATACCGGTCGGTGCCACCCTGGTCCCGACGGCGGCCGCCGCACCCGCCGTACCGGCCGAAGCCACCGCGAAGGCCTTCACGGCCGACGACCCGGTCACCGATGTCCACGGGCTGAAGGGCGAGTACTTCAGCATGTCCGCCCCGGGCGCCCGTGACTTCGCCGAGCTCGGCGCCACGACCCTCGACCCGGACGTCAACTTCCCCGGACTCACCGGTACGTTCGAGTCGGCGACCGGGAAGACCGAGCACACGACGGCCCGGTGGACCGGACAGATCGAAGCCCCCGAGACCGGCGAGTACACCTTCTCCGCCATCGGCGACAACGGGTTCCGGCTCTTCCTCGACGGCAACGTTGTCATCGATCACTGGGAGCCGGACTGGGACAAGGAGCAGCACAGCGAGCCGATCGCCCTGAAGGTGGGGGAGAAGCACGACTTCAAGCTGGAGATGTTCCAGGACACCGGCGGCGCCAGCATGTTCCTGCGCTGGCGGAGCGACACGATCGAGAAGCAGATCGTCCCCGAGTCCGCGTTCACCCCGCCCGCCGACTTCGAGGTCTACCCGGTCGCCCTGAGCGTCGCGCAGAACGGCAAGCGCCTCCAGGCCACCTTCAGGGACCGGGTCGCGGACTACCGGAAGGTGAAGGAACACCTCAAGATCGAGGTCGACACCTCCCCGATGCCGGTGAAGTCGGTGAACCGGGCCTCGGGCAACCCGAACGCGCTGATCGTCGAACTCGCCGCGCCCGTACAGAAGGACCAGCGCGTCAAGGTCGCCTACGACGGCAAGGGCGGCCTGAAGTCCGGGTCCGAGACCGTCCCGGAGATCGGCCGCACCGCCAAGAACCTCTCCACACACCGCCTCACCACCACCTGGGGCGACAAGCTGGACAAGAACCACCCGCTGCCCGAGTACCCCCGGCCGCAGCAGATCCGCGACCAGTGGAAGAACCTCAACGGCCCCTGGGAGTTCGCCGGGGCCACCGAGGGCGAGCAGCCGGTCTTCGGCAAGAAGCTCGACGAGAAGATCATCGTGCCGTTCCCGGTCGAGTCCCAGCTCTCCGGCCTGGAGCGCGACGAGGACCACATGTTCTACCGCAAGCTCGTCACCGTGCCGAAGAACTGGTCCATCGCCAAGGGAGGCAAGGACAAGAACGGCAAGGACAAGCGGCTGAAGCTCAACTTCGACGCCGTCGACTATCGGTCCACCGTCTGGGTCAACGGCACCAAGGTCGCCGAACACACCGGCGGCTACACCGGGTTCAGCGCCGACATCACCGACGCGCTGAAGGGCAGCGGCCCCCAGGAGATCGTCGTCGCGGTCACCGACACGACCGGCCCGAACCAGCCCAAGGGCAAGCAGTCCACCAACCCCGGCGGGATCGTCTACACCCCGACCTCCGGCATCTGGCAGACCGTGTGGATGGAGCCGGTCGCCCCCGCCGCCATCGACTCCCTGACCACCACCCCGGACATCGACACCGACCGCCTCGCCATCACCGTCAACTCCGCGAAGGCGTCCGCCGACGCCCGGATCACCGCCGTCGCCCGCGACCGCAAGGGCAAGGTCGTCGGCACGGTCAGCGGCCCCGCCAACCGCGAGCTCGGCCTCCAGCTCAAGAACCCGCACCTCTGGTCGCCCGACGACCCCTACCTGTACGACCTCGACGTCTCCCTCACCGACGGCCGCTCCAAGGACAGCGTCGAAAGCTACTTCGGCATGCGGCAGTTGAAGGTCGACAAGGTCGGCGGCTACCAGAAGCTCGTCCTCAACGGGAAGCCGTTCTTCTCCCTCGCCATGCTCGACCAGGGCTTCTGGCCCGACGGGCTGTACACCCAGCCCAGCGACGCGGCCCTCACCTTCGACCTGAAGGCCCAGAAGGACCTCGGCTTCAACGCCGTACGCAAGCACATCAAGGTCGAGTCGCCGCGCTGGTACTACCACGCCGACCGGCTCGGACTGCTGGTGTGGCAGGACTTCGTCAACGCCGACATCGACAACGACGCCGGCAAGAACGCCTTCCTCACCCAGGGCAAGGAGTTGATGAAGCAGTTCCACAACTCCCCCTCGATCAGCGGCTGGATCGTCTTCAACGAGGGCTGGGGCGAGTGGGACCGCACGGAGACCGGCAAGATCGCCGAGGATGTCAAGGCGCTGGACCCGTCCCGCGTGGTCAACGCGCACAGCGGCGTCAACTGCTGTGCCTCCAAGGGTGATTCCGGCAAGGGCGAGATCATCGACCACCACGACTACGTGAACAACGACCCGGCCTTCCCGGACGACAAGCGCGCCGCGATGGACGGCGAGCACGGCGGCTTCACGCTGCGGACGCCCGGTCACATGTGGCCCGGGGCCCCGGCCAACATCTACTCCGGCGTCGCGGACAAGGCCGCTCTCACCGCCAAGTACGTCGACAACACCCGTACGTACTACCTCGCGGCCGCCGGAGCCGAACTGTCCGGCTCCGTCTACACCCAGGTCAGCGATCTGGAGAACGAGCTCAACGGGCTCTGGACGTACGACCGTCGGGAGATCAAGGTCGACCCGAAGAAGGTCCGGGAGATCAACCGCCAGGTCATCGCGGCCGGAGCCGACGCCGGTGAGCGCGACGCGCTGAAGGGCGGCGGTTCCTGGTCGCTCGACGAGAACAAGGGCACGACCGCCCGCGACAGCGGCCCCAACAAGGCCCATCTCACCCTGGAGGGCGGCTCGTCCTGGGCCCCGGGCGTCACGGGCTCGGCGCTGAAGTTCGACGGCGAGGGGAGTTACGCGCAGAGCGCCGGCCCGGTCGTGGACACCACCAAGGACTACACCGTCTCCGCGTGGGCCTCGCTCGACGCCGTACCCGGCAACTACGCCACCGTCGTCAGCCAGGACGGCCGGCGGACCGAGAACCCCTTCTATCTCCAGTACGGCCAGGGGGCGTTCGCCTTCTCCACCCCGGGCGGCAAGCGCGCCCGCCTGGAGACCGTCCCGGAGACCGGGAAGTGGTACCACCTGGTCGGGGTCCGCAAGGGTGACGAGATCACGCTGTACGTCGACGGGAAGCCCGCCGCCACCACCGAGGCCGGTCCGGCCGATGTGAGCACCGGCCCGCTCTCCGTCGGGCGGGCCCGGTACGACGGCGCCGAGGCCGACTTCTGGGACGGCTCCGTCGATCAGGTCGAGGTGTACGACAAGGCCCTGACCGCCGAGGAGGTGTCCGCGCTGAACGGCCGTCAGAAGCCGTAACCCGCAAGGACGCAGAGTCCCTCCCGGCGCGCCCGGAATCCCCGGGCGCGCCGGGAGGGAAGTGGACCCGCCGCGGCGTGAATGGTTCTCCAACCCGCGGACCATTCAGGTCTGTTGCCGTCATTCCGGAGACGTACAGGAGTGGGGCCCCCGGGGGGATACGCAGACGTGCACAGATCCGACAAGATCCTCCTGTCCGAACATGCGACCGGAAGGATCGATATCGTGCGCAGACGACGTCTCGCGCCCCTGGTGGCCGTGAGCGCCATGGCGACGCTGGCCCCGGCGTTCGCCGCCTCGACGGCCACCGCGGCCCCGGCTGCCGCCCCCTCGGCCGGGACCCCCTCGGCCGTCCCCTCGCCCGCCGCCAAGAGCGTGCTCGACCGGTACGCGAAGCAGAAGCCCACGTGGAAGCGGTGCGATGCCGAAACCCCGGCGGCGTACCAGTGTGCCACCGTCAAGGTCCCGCTGGACTACCGGAAGCCCGGAGGCAAGCGGATCGACCTGGCGATATCCCGGATCAGAACCGCGGACCCCGGCAAACGGCGCGGCATCCTGCTCTCCAACCCCGGCGGCCCCGGCGGCGACGGGCTGTGGATGCCGCTGTTGATGAAGGAGGAGCTGCCCAAGTCCGTACTCAAGAGCTACGACCTGGTCGGGTTCGACCCGCGCGGCATCGGCCGCTCCAGCCCGGTCTCCTGCAACCTCACGCCGAAGCAGGAGAACTGGCTGCGGCCCTACAAGGCGGAGACGTACGCCAAGGACGTCGCCTGGGCGCGCACGGTGGCGGACAAGTGCCGCAAGAAGACGGGGGACCGGCTCCCGCACATCACGACCCGCAACACCGCGCGCGACATGGATCTGGTCCGGGCGATCCTCGGCGAGAAGAAGATCTCCTACGTCGGCTACTCCTACGGCACCTATCTGGGGGCCGTCTACGCCCAGCTCTTCCCGAAGCGCGCCGACCGGTTCGTCCTGGACAGCGCGGTCGACCCGCAGCGCGCCTGGCGCGGGATGATCCAGTGGTGGGCGGAGGGCGCGGAACCCGCGTTCGACCGGTGGACCGAGTGGGCCGCCGCGCGCTCGAAGACGTACGGCCTCGGCAACACCCCGAAGAAGGTCGACCGGACCTTCTGGGATCTCGTCGCGCGGGCCGACAAGGACCCGATCGAGGTGGACGGGCAGCCCACCAACGGCGACGACATCCGCCAGGGGATGCGCGCGCTGTCCTTCACCCCGCAGGCCGCGTCCGAGGCGGTCGTGGAGCTGAAGAAGGCCGCGCAGGGCAAGCCCGCCTCCGCGAAGAAACTCGCCCGCATCACCGAGGGCGGCGGCACCCCGGCGCCCGAGTGGGCCGGAAAGGCCGCGCTCGCCGCCGAGACCCCCGCCGACAACATGACGGCCGGCTTCTGGGCCGTGGTGTGCGGCGACAACTCGGCCGCCTGGTCCCGCAACCCCGAGAGCTACCGTCGGGACGCCATCGCGGACAAGGGCCGCTACCCGCTCTTCGGGGACTTCGCATCCAGCATCAAGCCCTGTGCCTTCTGGGGGAAGTCCGCCGAGCCGGTGACCGTGGTGAAGAACAAGGTCGGCTCCCTGGTCGTCCAGAACGAGTGGGACTCGCAGACCCCGCTGCCCAGCGGCCAGGCCCTGCACGCCCAGCTGAAGGGCTCGAAGATGGTCACCGTCCTCGGCGGCGAGGGCCACGGTGTCTACCCGAGCGGCAACACCTGCACGGACGGCGCGGTCAACCGCTACCTGGCCACCGGCAAGCTGCCCGCGAAGGACGTGACCTGCAAGGCGACCGCCACGTCGAACGCGCAGGCCCGCCAGAACGAGAAGCCGGACGCGCTCCCCGGGTCCCCGGTCCCGGAACGCGCCCCGAACCGCTTCTGATCCGCTGAGCCCGGCCGGGCACCACCCGGCCGGGCTCCCCAGGTGAGAACCCACAAGGGGCCCGGCGCCGACGGAGAGACCATTCCCCGTCGCCGCCGGGCCCCTGCCCGTTCCCCCGGTCAGGTCACGGCGCCCACGGCGCGTCCACCGCCCACGTCGTGTCCTCGGTGAACAGCGCCGGGCTGTCGAAGGGCTGCCCGCCGCCCGGAGTGGCGAGCCACACCTCGGAGTCGATGTGCCGCAGATAGCTGCCGGGCAGATTGGCGCTGGTGAACCGCACCCCGCCGCTCCCCGCGACCGCGCACCACGTCGCATCCGCCTTGAACAGCGCGGAGTTGTCGTTGGCGTCGCGGCGCACCCGGAACTCCCGGTGGCGCAGGAACTCACCGGGGTAGTTCCGGGACTCGAAGGAGTAGCAGTTGCTGTTGGCGAGCCCGGTGACGATCTTCCAGGTCGCGTCCGCCTTCAGCACGGCCGAACTCCCGTTGTCCACCACCTCGGTGAAGGCCAGCCCGTCGTAGTGGCGCAGGTGCTTCGTGGTGTGCCCGGGGGTGGTGACCCGCAGCGACTTGTTCTGTCCGGTGGGGAGGTCCACCGGCGGGGCGGGGTTGCGGGACGCCTCGATGAGGGCCTGGTTGGCGGCCTTCACCCGGGCCGTGTCGACCTTCACGACCTGGCGGTCGTACGTCAGCAGCCCGTTCGCCTCGTTCTCGACGTCCGTGATCTCCGTGTAGACCGACGCCGAGAGCCCGGCGGGCAGTTGGCCGATCCGGATGGCGTCCAGCAGCCCGACGAACCGGTTGTTGAGCGCCGGGATACTGGGCTGATCCTCGTAGCTGAAACCGCCGCCCGGATACCACTCGTGGCCCGGCACCTTGTAGCCCAGCCCGCCGAACTCGCCCAGCACGGCCGCCCGGGTGGCGCTCGGCGCGGTGTTCCCCGGGCCGACGTAGATGTGGTTGTCCACCACGTCGCCGTTACCGCCGTCGACCGAGCCGCAGCAGTTGACCCCGCTCATGTTGTTGACGAGGCGCGAGGGATCCTGGGCCTTCACCTCGTCGGCGATCCTCGCCTGGTCGTACTGCCCCCAGCCCTCGTTCTGGTTGACCCACATGACCACCGAGGGCGAACTGCGGTGCTGGTCGATGATGGTGCGGTACTCCGCCTCCCACTGGGTGCGGGCCGGCCCGTCCGGCACCTTGCCGGTGTCCATCGACGGCATGTCCTGCCACACCAGCAGACCCAGCCTGTCCGCCCAGTAGAACCACCGCTGCGGCTCCACCTTGATGTGCTTGCGGACCATGTTGAACCCGAGGTCCTTGTGCGCCTGGAGGTCGTATTTCAACGCCTCGTCGCTCGGCGCGGTGTAGATGCCGTCCGGCCAGTACCCCTGGTCCAGGGTGCCCGTCTGGAACACGAACTTCCCGTTCAGCACCGGCCGCAGGATGTTGTCCACCTTGGCGATCCCCACCGACCGCATGCCCGTGTAGCTGCCCACGGTGTCGGTGACGGCCGAACCGTCGAGGAGATCTGCCTTCACGTCGTACAGGAACGGATCCTCGGGCGTCCACAGCCGGGGGTCCGGTACGGAGACGGAGATCTCGCCGCTCACCGCGCCCGTCGCCGTGCCCACGACCGTACCGCCGCTGGAGACGGTGATCCGGGCGCTCCGGCCCGCCGCTCCCGCCGTCTGCACCTTCACCCGCAGGGTGCTGTCCCCCAGGTTCGGCGTCATGTCGAGGCGGGTGATGTGGGCGGAGGCCACCGGCTCCAGCCAGACCGTCTGCCAGATGCCGGAGGCCGCGGTGTAGAAGATCCCGCCGCCCGGATGCGGCTGCACATCGTTGATGCGCTGCTTGCCGACGGCCTGGCCGCCGGTCTGGCTCGGGTCGTAGACGGAGACCACGACCGTGTTCGTACCGCCGTTCAGCTGCGGAGTGATGTCGTACGCGAACGAGTCGAACCCGCCCTTGTGCGCGCCGACCTCGGTGCCGTTGACCCAGACCGTGGTCTGCCAGTCGGAGGCCCCGAAGTGCAGTTTCACCCGGCGGCCGTCCCAGTTTGCGGGGACGGTGAAGGTCCGTTTGTACCAGAGCTTGTCGTTCTCGGTGATCCGGCGCTGGATGCCGGAGAGCGCGGACTCGGCGACGAACGGGACCCGGATCTGCTCCGGGAACGTCGCGGGCTGCCCGGCGTCACGGCCGGTGACCGCGAAGTCCCAGATGCCGTTGAGGTTCGTCCAGTCGGGCCGGGTCAGCTGCGGACGCGGATACTCCGGCAGCGGGTTGTCCACCGGCACGTCGTTCGTCCACGGCGTCGTCATGGGCGCGGGCTTCGGCTCCCAGGCGGCGGGCGCGGCGGCGGCCGGGGAGGTGCCGGTCCCCACGAGGGCGGTGGCCACCAGGGCGAGCAGGCCGGTGGCGGCCGTTAATCTCCGCCACCAGGTGCGGCGGCGGGGTGCGGGTGCTGGTCGCATGTTGAACATCCCTTTCTACGGTCGTACGGGGCTGGGTGGGCGGTACATCGGGGAAGGGAGAGCTCAGAGCAGCAGCCGCCACAGATGGTCGGCCGTCCCGTTGTCGTCGTACTGCACGACGTGCGCGCTGTCGGCCGTGGACATCCCGTCCACGCCGAGCACCTTGTCCGAGTTCCGGTTACGGATCCGGTACCAGCCGTCCCCGTCCGGGACGAGCTGCCACAGATGGTCGGCGGTGTCGTTGTCGTCGAACTGGACGACGTGCGCGCTGTTCTCGGTGGACATCAGGTCGACGCCCAGCACCTTGCCGGAGTGCTGGTT
Organism: Streptomyces sp. PTY087I2; assembly: GCF_001687325.1. Lineage (GTDB taxonomy): Bacteria > Actinomycetota > Actinomycetes > Streptomycetales > Streptomycetaceae > Streptomyces. Next base: position 75,757 of record NZ_LZRD01000016.1, read on the forward strand.
GCGGATCCGGTACCAGCCGTCGCCGTTGGCGATCAGCCGCCACAGATGGTCCGCCGTGCCGGTGTCCCCGAACTGCACCACGTGAGCGCTGTTCGCGGTCGACATGCCGTCCACGCCGAGCACCTTGCCGGAGTGCCGGTTCGCGATCCGGTACCAGCGGTCCGCCAGCCACGGTTCGGCGTCCGGAGCCGCCGTCGGGAACGACGTGATCCGCAGCCGGGCCGCGCCCATCGGGACGAGCGTGACCTCCTCGACCGGCTCCGTCGAGCGCGCCGGACTCGGCTGGAGGGGCGCGACCACGTGCTCGTCGTCCGCCGTCCACTCGGGGATGCGGCGGGCGCGCGCGGTCATCGTGAGCGGGGTGCCGTCGAGCGTGAACGGGTTGTCGCCGGGGGCCCGGCCCTTGGAGCGGTGGCGCAGGGACGCGGCCGGGCGGGCGGTGTCCAGGACGAGGCCGTAGTTCCACGGGGTCGTGGCGTGGACCGCGTACTCCGGGAACGTGTCGCTGCCGCCGATCCGCTCGTACTCCTCCCCGATCCGCAGCGAGTACGTGAGCGGCCCATGGTCCACGCTGACGGAGCCGTGGTTCTCCGCCCAGGTGCGTACGGTGGTCCGCTGCGGCAGCCGCAGGGTGACCGTGTCGCCGCTGGACCAGGTCCGTTCGATCCGGGTGAAGGCCGGTCCGGCGGGCGCGGTGACCCGCTGTCCGTTGACCCGGATGTCGGGATCGGCACACCAGGCGGGGATGCGCAGGACCAGCGGGAAGGTGAGCGGTTTCGGTGCGGTGAGGGACAGGGTGACGGTGTCCGTGAAGGGGTAGCCGGTCTCCTCCGTGAACGTCACTTCCGTGCCGTCCGCGACCTTCGCCGTCACCTCGCTGGGCGCGTACATCGCCGCCGCGAGCCCGCCGTCGGGGGTGGCGAGCCACAGCTCCTCGGTGAAGTAGGGCCAGCCCATGCCGTAGTTGTGCGGGCAACAGCGGTACTGGTCCACGCCCGGCAGATACGCCAGCATCGCGAACGGGTTCTGGAACTGGCGGTCCCGCTTGGGCTCGTTGTCCAGGTCCACGCTGTTGGCGCAGGTGATGTAGTGCACCGCCTTGCCCGACGGGTCGAGCGAGGCCGGCAGCGAGTTGAACGCCAGCTCCTCGCAGCGGTCCGCCCACAGCGGGTCCCCGGTGATCCGGGTGAGCAGCTGGTGGCTCGCCATGAACTCGACGATCCCGCAGGTCTCGAAGCCCTGCCGGGGGTCGCCGTGCCCGGGCCGGGCGTTCTCGTCCCCGGCGAAACCGCCGCCGGGGAACTGCCCGTAGGCGTCCATGGCCTTCGCGTATGTGCCGTAGGTGTTACGGGTGTCGATGGCTGAGCCGCTGCGCAGCGCGAACTGGGCGGGCTCCCGGAAGCCCTGGGCGATGTTCACGTTGTGCGGGTTGACCAGGTTGTCGCCCCAGTCGGCCCCGTACCGGTGGATCTTGTCGACGAGGTCCAGGAGGAAGGCGTCGCCGGTGCGGTTGTAGAGCCACATGACGCTGTCCAGGCCGTCGCCCCAGCGCAGGGCGATCCAGCTGGTGTCGAAGGCGCCCGGACCCTGGGCGTTCATGTAGCGGAAGAAGCGGCTGAGGAAGGGGATGATCCGGTTGTCCTCGGTGTACTCCTGCCAGGAGCGCAGGGCCTGGATCAGGGGGAGGAACGGCCAGAAGTCGGGGCCGCCGTTGAGTGAGGTCCGCAGCGCCTCCGGGCCGAAGAAGCCGTCGCTCTGCCCGGTGGCGAGGATCGCGTCCATCCAGCGGCGGGTCGTGGCCAGCGCGGTCGCGTCACCGGTGACGATCGCGAGATCGGCGTAACCCCGCAGCCAGTACGGGACTTCCTCCCAGCCGCCCCGGTCCGGGCGGACCCAGCCGGTGGCCGTGAAGTCGAGGAAGTGCGAGAACTCCTCGTACCGGCCGCACAGCCCCTCCAGCTGGAGCTTCAGCTGCCCGGCCAGCCAGCCGTGCGCCGTCACCTTGCCCGGAGGCAGCTTCAGGAACGCGGTGGGGTGGAGCGGGGCGGCGTTGGGGGAGTAGTGGCCGCCGCGGGCGGCCGGCATCAGGTGGCGGTCGGGCGTCGCGGCGGTCGCCCACCGGCTCGCCGCGCCGGTGGCGACGGCGGTGGCCACCGCGGTGGTGAGGAACTGCCTGCGGTTCAGGGGCATCGGTGCGGCTCCTGCTCTCGGCCGCGGCCGCCTGTGCCGCGGCCGGGCTCGGTGGGGGTGGCTGCACGGCACGGTGGCCGTGCAGGGCGGGGCTGCCGGTGGTACGTGAGTGACCTGAGGTGCGGGGCGGAGCTGCGGGCCGATCGGCCGGCGCATGCCGAGGACCGCCGTCGCGCGGCGGGGCGGTCGGACGAGAGCCGTTCTTGCAACGTTAGAAATCTGGCGTCCGGCGGTATGACAGCACGGTGTCGGGCCGGTGTCCAGACCCCGCGCAGCGGCTGTCCGGCGCGGCGGGCCGCCGGTCGCGGAACGCCCCCGGTGGCCGTCCGACACTTTTTGGAAACGCATCGACAACGCTCTTGCCGCCCGTGCCGCGCCGCCTATATAACGTTGTAAACCGAGCCGCCGACAGGCTGCGCAGGCTCTCACGACCGCTGTTCCCGCAGGACGGAGCAGGGGTGTGAGGAATGCAGTGGTATCAGCTGCCCCGTGGCCGATGCCTCGTCCCGCATGCCCGACCGCACGCCGACGAGCGTGCCGTCAACCCGCCAAGGAGCGTTCCGCGCATGATGATCCAGCGTCGATCCCGTACCCTCGCCGTGGCCTGCGTCCTCGCCGCCACCACGCTGGCCGCCGCCGGCTGCGCCAAGTCGGAGACCTCCAACAACGCGGGCGGCGACAGCAGTCAGGCGGCTCAGGAGGCCAAGACCCCCGATTCCTCGTCCGGCGCGGGCTGCACGCTGGAGACCTACGGCGCGCCCAAGCTCGACCTGAAGGACGCGGTGGTCGGCTTCTCCCAGTCGGAGAAGGAGGCCAACCCGTTCCGGATCGCCGAGACCCAGTCCATCAAGGACGAGGCGAAGAAGATCGGCGTCAAGAAGCTGCTGACCACCAACGCCCAGTCCCAGCTGTCCAAGCAGATCAGCGACATCCAGGACATGCTGTCCCAGGGCGCGCAGTTCCTCATCGTGGCTCCGCTCAACTCCGACGGTCTGGAGCCCGCGTTGAAGGCGGCGGCCGCCAAGAAGGTCCCCGTCCTCACCATCGACCGCAAGGTCAACTCCACCGCCTGCAAGGACTACGTCGCCTTCCTCGGCTCCGACTTCGTCGAGCAGGGCAAGCGCGCCGCCGACGCGATGATCAAGGTCACCGGCGGCAAGGGCAAGGTCGCGATCCTGCTCGGCGCCTCCGGCAACAACGTCACCACCGACCGCACCAAGGGCTTCGTCGACCAGGTCAAGGCCGAGGCCCCCGGGCTGGAGATCGTCGCCCAGCAGACCGGCGAGTTCGCCCGCGACAAGGGCCAGCAGGTCATGGAGCAGCTCATCCAGTCCAAGCCCGACATCACCGCCGTCTACGCGGAGAACGACGAGATGGGCCTCGGAGCTCTCACCGCGATCAAGGCGGCCGGCAAGAAGCCCGGCAAGGACGTCAAGATCGTCTCGGTCGACGGCACCCGCAACGCCGTCCAGGCCCTGGTCAACGGCGAGTACAACGCCGTCATCGAGTCCAACCCGCGCTTCGGCCCGCTCGCCTTCGCCACCGCGCAGAAGTTCTACGCCGGCGAGGAGATCCCCGAGAACGTCATCATCACCGACCGCGAGTACGACGAGGCCAACGCGAAGGACTCGCTCGGCGGAGCGTACTGACCCGGCCGCCACTCCCACCGGAACCCGCACCGGCACTCCGACCGGCACTCCGGCCGCCGCCTCGCTCCTGGGCATCTCCCGGGCGACGCGGCGGCCCGGGACCGTTCCCGTACCACCGGAAGGCCAGGACTCATGGCACCCACCCACGCGACACCCCCGCACCCGGAGACCGCCGGGGCGGCCGGGGCCGCTGTCGCCGAACCCGACCCTGTACTCGAAGCCCGCTCCGTGAGCAAGCGGTTCCCGGGCGTCGTCGCCCTGGACGACGTCTCCTTCGCCCTGCGTGCGGGCGAGGTCCACGCGCTCGTCGGCGAGAACGGGGCCGGCAAGTCCACCCTCATCAAGGTGCTCACCGGCGTCTACCAGAGCGACGGGGGCGAGGTGCGCGTCAGCGGCGAACCCGTCCGCTTCGCCCGCCCCTTCGAGGCGCAGCAGGCCGGGATCTCCACCATCTACCAGGAGGTGAACCTCGTCCCGCTGATGAGCGTGGCGCGCAACATCTTCCTGGGCCGGGAGCCGAAGAACCGTTTCGGGCTCATCGACTTCCCCCGGATGAACCGCGAGACCACCGAACTCCTCGACGGCTTCGGTGTCCGCGTCGACCCCAAGCGGCCCCTGCACACCCTCGGCATCGGCACCCAGCAGATGGTCGCGCTCGCCCGCGCCGTCTCCGTACAGGCGCAGGTCGTCATCATGGACGAGCCGACCTCCTCGCTGGAGCCCCGCGAGGTCGAGACCCTGTTCCGGGTCATCGAGAGCCTGCGCGGCCAGGGCATCGCCGTCCTCTACGTCAGCCACCGGATGGACGAGCTGTACCGCATCTGCGACCGGGTCACCGTGCTGCGCGACGGCCGCCACATCCACACCGGCGAACTCGCCCCGCTGGAGCGCATGCAGCTGGTGTCGATGATGCTCGGCCGCGACATGGCCGAGGTCCGCCGCGACGGCCTGACCGGCTTCGCCGCCGAGGGGCACGACGCCGCCCGCACCCCCGTCCTCACCGCGACCGGCCTCGACCGCCGTCACCAACTGCACGACATATCCATGGAGTTGTACGCAGGTGAGGTGCTGGGACTCGGCGGGCTGCTGGGCTCCGGGCGCAGCGAGACCGCGAAGGCGCTGACCGGCGCGCTGCCCCTGGACGGCGGGGAGATCACCGTCGACGGCAAGCGCATCGGCCGCCCCACACCGGCCGCCGCGATCCGCGCGGGCATCAGCATGCTCCCCGAGGACCGCAAGGCCGAGGGGATCGTCCCCGGGCTCTCCGTCCGCGAGAACATCGTGCTCGCCGCCATGCCCCGGCTCTCCAAGGCCGGGATCGTCTCCCGCGCCAAGCAGGACCGCATTGTCGACATCTTCATGAAGCGACTGCGGATCAAGGCGTCCAGCCCCGAGCAGAAGGTCGGCGAACTCTCCGGCGGCAACCAGCAGAAGGTGCTCCTCGCCCGCTGGCTCTGCCTGGAGCCCAAGGTGCTGCTGCTCGACGAGCCCACGCGCGGCATCGACGTCGGCGCCAAGGCCGAGGTGCAGTCCCTCATCGACGAACTCGCCCGCGAAGGGCTCGCCGTCCTGCTGATCTCCTCCGACATCGAGGAGCTGATCGAGGGCGCCGACCGCATCGTCGTGCTGCGCGGCGGCGCGGTCGCCGGTGAACTCGCCGGCGACGAGGTGGACGAGAGCCGCCTGCTCGAAGTGCTCGCCGACCACACGCCCGACACCGTGCTCAGCGACCACACGCCCGGCGCCGTGCCCGGCGACCCCGTGCCCGACACCGGCGGGAAGGTCCCGGCCGGCCAGGAGGACCCCCGATGACCACCCAGGCCACCCTGCCACGCCCCGCGAAGCCGCTCGCCCGGCTCCGCGACCCCGCCTGGTACCAGGAGTACGGGGTGTACGCGGCCGTCGCCGTCGTCCTGCTGTTCAACGCCCTGTTCACCGAACACTTCATGACGGCCGACAACCTGCGCACCCAGCTCGTCCAGGTCGCGCCCATCGTGATCGTCGCGCTGGGCATGGCCCTGGTCATCGGCACCGAGGGCATCGACCTCTCCGTCGGCTCCACCATGGCGCTCGCCGCCGCCCTGCTGCCGCTCTACCTCGGTTACGGACTGGTCCCCGCGCTCCTGATCGCCCTGCTCGCCGGGGCCGTGGTCGGCGCGATCAATGGGACGCTCGTCTCGCTCGTCGGGCTGCAACCCATCGTCGCCACGCTCGCCCTGTTCGTCGGCGGCCGGGGCCTCGCCCTCGTCATGGCGGACGGCCAGCTCAAGCAGATCGTCAACCCGGACATCCTCGCGCTCGGCACCGGCTCCTTCCTCGGCATCCCGACGGTCGTCCTCATCGCGGGCATCCTCGCGCTGGCCGTCGCGTTCCTGGTGCAGCGCACCACCTTCGGCCGGCAGATCGTCGCCATCGGCGGCAACCGCTCGGCCGCCGCCCTGTCCGGACTGCCCGTCAAGCGCGTCCTGATCGGCGTCTACATCCTCTGCGGGGTGATGGCCGCCCTCGCGGGCATCCTCGCCACCGCACGGCTCACCGCCAGCGACCCGTCCTCCCTCGGCACCCTCATGGAGCTGTCCGCCATCACGGCGGTCGTCGTCGGCGGCACCCCGCTCAACGGCGGCTCCATCCGGGTGCTCGGCACCGTCGCCGGAGCCCTGCTGATGCAGCTGCTGCGCGCCACCCTCGTCAAGCACGACCTGCCCGACTCCACCGCACAGATCGCCCAGGCGGCCATCATCATCGCCGCCGTCTACGTCGCCCGGGAGCGTAGGTCCCGATGAACAAGACCACCACACCGGCCACCGTGCCCCCGGCCGAGGCCCCGGCGCCGCTCAAGAGCGCCCCCTCGCGCCCCGAACCCCGCCCCGAGCGCTCCACCGGCTCCCGCATCGGGGAACTCGTCCAGCGCCAGGGCGTCCTCGCGGTCCTGCTGACCGTGATCCTCATCGCCTCGTTCATCTACCCGACGTTCGCCAGCCTCGACAACGCCCGGGGCGTCACCGTCCAGGCCTCGTTCCTCGCGATCGTCGCGCTCGGCATGACCCTGGTCATCATCACCGGCGGCATCGACCTCTCCGTCGGCTCCGTCTTCGCCCTCGGCGGCGTCCTCGCCGCCTGGGCATCGCCATGGGGCTTCTTCGCCGCCCTGCTCGTACCCCTGGTGGTCTGCGGTGCGATCGGCCTGGTCAACGGGCTGCTCATCGCCCGCGCCAACATGGCCCCCTTCATCGTCACGCTCGCCAGTCTTCTCGCCGCGCGCGGCATGCTGCTCGCCTTCACCGACGAGGGCGCCACCACCTACCTGGTGCCCAAGGACTCCGCCTTCGCCGAGCTGGGCCAGGGCAGCGTCTGGGGCTTCGGCTACCCGATCCTCATCGCGCTGGCCCTCTTCGGGGCGGGCGGCCTCCTCCTCCAGCGGACCTCGTTCGGCCAGACGCTGTTCGCGGTCGGCGGCAGCAGCGACGCGGCCACCCTGATGGGGCTGCCCGTCGCCCGGACGAAGATCCTCGTCTACACCCTCAGCGGGCTGCTCGCCGGACTCGCCGGAGCGCTGAACGCCGCCCGCCTCTCCTCCGGCGTCACCATCGTCGGCGTCGGCATGGAGCTGGACGCGATCTCCGCCGTCGTCATCGGCGGCACCCTCCTCATCGGCGGAGCGGGCTCGATCAGCGGCACCCTCTGGGGCGTCCTGCTGCTCGCCGTGATCCAGAACCTGATCAACCAGATCGGCTCGCTCAACTCCTCGTACCAGTCGGTGGTCAGCGGCGGCTTCCTTATCGTTGTCGTGGTGGCGCAGCGTTACCTCGCGCGCAGCCGGAGAACCACCTGAACCGCATGGGCCGGGTCGAGTCGAACCAAGGGAAACAAGGAGTGCCGTGGGCGTCAGCCTCAAGGACGTAGCTCAACGGGCGGGCGTGTCCATCAAGACCGTGTCGAACGTGGTCAACAACTACCAGCACGTCACCCCGAAGATGCGGGCCAAGGTGCAGCAGGCGATCGACGAGCTCGGCTACCGGCCGAACCTCACCGCCCGCCATCTGCGCAAGGGCCGCACCGGCATCATCGCGCTCGCCGTCCCCGAGTTCGGCAACCCGTACTTCGCGGAGCTGGCCGGCGAGGTCGTCGACGCGGCCGCCCGGCACGACTACACCGTTCTGGTCGACCACACGGCGGGCCAGCGCGAGAAGGAACTGCTGGTCTGCCAGGGGTTCCGCTCCCATGTCATCGACGGGCTCATCCTCAGCCCCATCCACCTGGAGACCGAGGACCTGATGGCCCGCACCGAGACCGCGCCGCTGGTGCTGCTCGGCGAACGCGAGTACGAGGCCCCGTACGACCACATCGCCATCGACAACGTGGCCGCCGCCCGTGAGGCCGTCGCCCACCTCATCGCGCTGGGCCACCGCCGTATCGCCTTCCTCGGCTCCCGCACCGGGCAGGAGCGCCAGCCCGCCCACCTCCGGCTGCGCGGCTGGCGCGAGGAGCTGGCCGCCTCCGGCATCACCCCCGACGAGTCCCTGGTCGTCGTCACCGACGGCTACGGCCGCGAGGACGGGGCCGCCGCGATGGCCTCCCTCCTCGACCGGGGCGAGCGGCCCGACGCCGTGTTCGCGTACAACGACCTGATCGCGATCGGGGCCATGCGCACCATCACCGAACGTGGCCTCACCATCCCGGACGACATCGCCGTCGTCGGCTTCGACGACATCGAGGAGAGCCGGTACGGGGCCACCACCCTCACCACCATCGCCCCGGACAAGGCGGCCATCGCCCGGCTCGCCGTCGACAGCCTCGTCGAACGCCTCGCCGGCACCCCGGTCGCCGAACCCCGGCGCCCCCGCCCCGGCTACCGCCTCGTCGTCCGCGAATCCACCACGCCCCGCGAGGCCGGCGGACCGCCGAGCTGACGCACCCTCGCGAGGCCCCTTCCGCACCTCCCCCCAAGGAACTCCTCATGCCCACCGTGCACCGCAAACCGTTCGGCCGCGCCCACGGGCAGAGCGAGACCGACCTCTGGACCCTCGACTCCGGCACCGGCGTCCGGGCCGAGATCCTCACCTACGGCGGTGTCCTGCACAGCCTCACCGTGCCGGACACCGCGGGCGAACCCGGCCCGGTCGTCCGCTCCCTGCCCGCGCTCGACGACTACACCGACAAGAACCCGTACTTCGGGGCGATCGTCGGCCGGTACGCCAACCGCATCGCCCACGGCCGCTTCACCCTCGACGGCACCACGCACCACATCCCCGCCAACGACCGCGGCCACGCCCTGCACGGCGGCCCCGACGGCTTCCACACCAAGATCTGGGAAGCCACCGGGCACCGCACCGGCACCGCCGCCGTCCTCCGGCTCACCCTGCACAGCCCGGACGGCGACATGGGCTTCCCCGGAGCGCTCGACGTCACCGCCACCTACACCCTGGACACCGCCGGAACCCTCGCCGTCGACTACACGGCCACCACCGACCGCCCCACCGTCCTCAACCTCACCCACCACGCCTACCTCAACCTCGGCGACGACGACATCCTCGGCCACACCCTCCAGGCCGACGCCGACGCCTACCTCCCCGTCGACGCCGACTCCATCCCCGAAGGCCCGCCCGCCCCGGTGACCGGTACCCCCTTCGACCTCACCACCCCCCACCGCATCGGCGAACGCCTCGCCCACCCGGACGCCCAACTGGACCAGGCCGGCGGCTACGACCACTGCTGGATCCTGCGCCCCGCCGCCACCCCCGGCACCCTGCGCCGCGCCGCCCGCCTCACCGCCCCCGGCGACCGGCGCACCCTGGAACTGTGGACCACCGAACCGGGCCTTCAGATCTACACCGCCAACCAGCTCGACGGAGCGTTCACCGACGGCACCGGCCGCCGCCATCAACGCCACGGCTCCCTCTGCCTGGAGACCCAGCACCTCCCGGACTCACCCAACCGCCCCGACCACCCGAGCACGGTGCTGCGCCCCGGAGCCGTCCTGCGCAGCCGCACCGAATGGCGCTTTCCGCACCTGCGGGCGGGGTAGCCGGGCGGCCGGGCCGGTCAGGTCGGCTACTTCAGATACGGCCCCGCCACGCCGACCTTCCCGGGCGCGGCGTTCTTACCGCCGAGGTCCAGGACGTACACGCGCAGGTTGCCCTTGCCGGGGGCCGGTACGGAGAGCGTGCCCGAGGTGACCTCCTTGGTGTCGCCCGTGACGGCGTCCTTGTACGTGCCGTTCGGGACGCCGGTGTACGTGGCGCTCCCGGAGACCGTCACCAGGGCGAAGCTGTCCGTGCCGCTCGCGGTGTCGGTGTAGCGGCGCTTGTACGCCATGGAGCCGCTGATGCCCTCCGTGGAGTACTGGCCCATCTGGAGCGCGGGCACGGCACGGCGGATCTCGTTGAGGCGCTGGAGGTGGCGGGCCAGCGGGGCGGACAGGGTGTCGGCGACCTTGCCGGTGGCCGAGGAGACCTTGCCGAAGTCCGAGGCCGTGACCTCACCGGCCAGGTGGTCCCCGAAGTAGGCCCGCCCGGTCGTCGCCAGCGGGCACGTCGGACCGCAGTCGATCTGCTTGCCCTTCTGGAACTCGATCTCGGAGCCGTAGTAGAGCGTCGGAATGCCCCGGAAGGTCCACATCAGCGACATGTTCTCGGCCCAGGCGTCCGTACCGCCGGTGTAGCGCTCGCTGCTCTTGTTGGGGCCGTAGTCGTGGCTGTCGACGTAGACCACGTTGTACGTGGCGTCGTTGACCGCGTCGTCGGAGTCCTTGCCGTTGTGGAACGCGTTGTCGGCGTCACCGAAGTTCATGTGCATCCGCATGTCGATGATGTTCATCCCGGAGAACCGGCTGCGGTCGGGCGCGTGGTAGGCGTTGCCCTGGAGGAAGGCGTTGTCGGAGACGGGCTGGGACGCCGTGCCCTGCTGCTGCTCGTAGTCGTACATCTCCAGGGCGGCCTTCTCGTCGTCCGCGCTGTACTCCTTGCGCTCCTTCCACGTGAAGAACTGCGCCGAGTGGTTGACCGAGCCACGGTTCCACTTGTCGTTGACGAAGGCCGCGACCTCGCCGAAGACGAAGAAGTTCTGTGCCGCCTCCGCGCCGAACCGCTGCGTGACGCGCTCCTGGATCGCGGGCAGGAAACGGCGGTTCCAGGTGGTGCGGGGGATGTGCACCGCCGTGTCGAGCCGGAAGCCGTCGACGCCCATGTCGATGTACTTGTTGTACGCGCCGATCAGATAGTTCTGGACCTGGGCGTTCTCGGTGTTGAAGTCCGCGAGGTCGTCGTGCAGCCAGCAGGAGCGGGAGTCCTCGCCCTCCCAGTTGCCGATCCAGCAGGTGTGGTAGAGCGCCTTCGGGAACATGCCCGAAGTGGGGCTGGGCCACTGGCAGTTGTAGATGCGGTAGCCCTCCGGCGAGGTGTGCCCGGTGGGTGTGCCCCAGCCCACGCAGGTGTTGCCCGTCGGCTCGGCCGCGGACCACAGGTCGCCGTTGTAGTACGACTTCCCGGACTTGGGCTCGACGGTGAGGCCGTCGTACGTGAACCCGTCGTTCTGCTCGTCGTAGTACCAGCTCCACTGCGCGTCGCGCACGCCGTACGCCTTCGGGGTGAACAGGCCCTTCGCGCCCCACCGCGAGGAGTGGTTGTGGACGACGTCCTGGTAGATCTTCATGCCTTTCGCGTGGGCGGCGTTGATGAGGTCCTGGTAGGAGGCTCCGGCCGACTCCAGCCGTGGGTCCACCCGGTAGAAGTCGTAACCGTGGTAGCCGTGGTAGTCGTAGTCCGACCGGTTGAGGACGACCGGGGTGATCCAGATCGCGGAGAAGCCGAGCCCCTTGATGTAGTCGAGCTTCTGCACCAGCCCCTTGAAGTCGCCCCGGAACATGGGGTCGTCGTTGGCGGCGTTGCCGGACTTCTCGTGTTGGCTGCCGCCCCGGTTGTTCGTGGGGTCGCCGTCGTTGAACCGGGCGGTGAGCACGAAGTAGATCGGGTCCTTGCGGGGATCGGTGCCCAGCGGTGTGCCCGCGGCGGGGGTCGTGGGCTGCTCGCCGGTGGTGACGGAGGCCGGGGCGGACTCGGCCGAGACGTTCCCGGCGGCGTCGACGGCCCGCACGGTGTAGCGGTAGGCGGTCCTGGCCTCAAGTCCCGTGTCGGAGAAGACGGTCGAGGTGGTGTCGGTGACCACCGTGCCCTTCGTTCCCCCGGTCCTGGTGAGCTGATACTTCGTCACGCCCCGGTCGTCCGTGGCGGGTTCCCAGGTGACCACGACCGACACCCCGTCGGCGGCGGCCTTCACCCCGGTGGGCGCGGACGGCGCCTCGGTATCCGGTTCCTCGGCCGCGCACGGGTCCTTCGCCGAGGCCGTCACCGTACGGTCCTTCACCGTGGTGAGCCCGGTCGCCAGGGTGTAGTCGCTGCCGTTGTTGTTGTCCCAGACGCCGTTGCCGTTGTTGAACGCGGCCTGGAGCCCGGTGGCCGTCCCGAGGTCGACCGTGCGCTTCACCCAGCCCGTGCAGGCTGCTTCCATGCCGATGCCGGGGACGGTCGTCCACGCTCCGCCGTGCGGGCGGTAGTGGAGATTGACGGTGGACCAGCCGACGGTGGAGGTCGCGTAGTAGACGGACGCCGTGTTCGGCCCGTCGGGCGCCTCCGGCTCCTCGGGCTCCCCGGGACCCGCACCCGCGCACGGATCGCTGTGTGCCACGACCCCGTCCTGGACCGTGATGCTCCCGGAGCCCAGGTCGTAGTTCCGGCCCGCGTTGTTGTCCCAGGTGCCCGAGCCGTCGTTGAAGGTCGCCTTGAGGCCGGCCGCGCCGTCGAGCGGGACCGTCAGCTTGACCCAGTCGGCGCAGGCGGCCTCCATCCGCGTGCCGGGAACGGCGGTCCAGGAACCGCCGTCGGGGGCGTAATGCAGGTAGTACGCCGACCAGTCGCGGGTCTTCGTGGAGTAGAAGACGGTCGCCGTGGTCTCGGTGGCGGCCGAGGAGGCGACGGGTTCGCTCGTCGGCGCGGGGCGCGTCTGCGGCACGGCGGTGAGGAGTCCCAGCAGCCCGGCCGCTGCCACGGCCGCCGCGAGCGGACGTCGCAACAGCCGGTGAGGAGTGCGTCTCATGCGTGTCTCCAGGGGAGGGGAGAACCCTGACGCGCCTCGGGGTTCGGTGAGTGAACACGATCCGGCGGCAAGTTCTGCCGGAATGTTGCTGCAATTCCTTGCGGGGAGGAAGTTACCGGTGCATGACAGGTGCGTAAAGGGATCCGGCACCCCGGTCCACCCGGAATGGACGGCCGGGCCCGGTTGTTCGCACGGTCATGACCTTCTCCGTTGATGTGACCGTGCGCGGCTACGAACTCGACACCCAGGGCCACCTGAACCAGGCCGTCTACCTCCAGTACGCGGAGCACGCCCGCTGGGAGCTGCTGCGCGCCGCCGGACTGCCCCAGGAGAAGCTGCTGGCCGACGGAATCGGCCCGGTACAGCTGGAGGTGACGGTCAAGTACCGCCGCGAACTGCGCGGCGGCGAGCGCGTACGGATCACCTGCCGGTTCGACTACGGCACGGGCAAGACGTTCACGCTGGAGCAGCAGATCCTCAAGGAGGACGGCACGGTGGCCGCGGAGATCACCGGCGTCGGCGGCGTCCTCGACCTGACCGAACGCCGCCTCGTCCCGGACCCGCAGGGCCGCCTGGCCGCGCTGGCGGGAAACCCGGATCTGCTGACGGGCTGACGTCCTGCTGGACACCCAGGGAGGGGGATGCGTGACCGAGGGAAGCAACGAGCACGACGCTGCCCGCGTCACCGAGGTGGAGGGGCGCGAGCTCATGCGGAAGCGGCCCAGCATGTACGTCGGATCCACCGGCGTACGCGGCCTCCACCAGTTGGTGTACGAGGTCGCGAGCCGGTCGGTGAACGAGATCCTGGCGGGTGGCGGCGGCTGCGTCGATGTCACCCTCACCCGGGACGGCGGCATCCGGATCGCCGACGACGGGCCGGGCATCCCCTTTGAGCTGGTGGACGGAGCCCGCACCGGCGACGGTCTGGAGGCCCTGTTGACCAGGCCGGACACCGGACTTCGGCCCGACGGCCGCAACACCGTCCGCTGGAGCGTCTACGGCATGGGACCCTGTGCCGCCACCATCATGTCGAGCCGCCTCACGGCCGAGGTGCGGCGCGGGGGCGCGCGCTGGGTCCAGGAGTACGCGCGCGGCGTCGCACTCGCCCCGCCCGCCGCCGCGGGGCCGGCGACGGACACCGGGACCACGATCGCCTTCTGGCCCGACCCCGACATCTTCGACACCGTGGACTGTTCGTTCGCGGTGCTGGCCAGGCGGGTGCGGGAGGTGGCTCTGCTGAACCGCGGGCTCACCCTCTCGCTGAACGACGAACGCCCCGCGGGCGGGACCCGGTCGGTCAGCTTCCGGTATCCGGACGGAGCCGGGGACTTCGTCGCCCTCCTGGACGCCGAGACCGAATGGGGGCTGCCCGAGGTGATCGCATTCGAGTGGGAGAACGAACGGATGGCGGGGACCGCGGAAGCGGCGCTGAGCTGGCGAAGGGCCCGTGAGGAGCGAGTCCGGTCCTTCGCCAACAGTGCGCCCACCCCTGAGGGCGGCACCCATGAGGACGGTTTCCGTACCGGAGTGGCGGCCGCGCTCACCGAGCACGCGCTACGGCACGGGCTCCTGAAGGCCGATGATCCCGAGCTCGGCGCCGACCGAGTCGGCGAGGGGCTGACAGCGGTCGTCTCGGTGAGACTGGACAGCCCGGAATACGAGGGCTCCACCCGCGGTCGGCTGGGCGGAGCCACAGTGAGCGACAGCGTCGAGCAGGGCGTCCGGGAGCACCTCGGCAGTTGGCTCGACCGCCACCCGGAAAGGGCAGCGGCCATCATCGGGCGCATCACCCGGGACACGGACCCGGACGAACGCTGATCGACCAGGCCGGCGCGCCCCGGCCGCCGATGCCGTGCCCGCGCTTCGAGCACACGGGCACGGCAGGTTCCCGGGGCCGCCCGGTCAGACGGGCGTGCCGACGACCAGGTGGTCGCCGGGGATGCCGGCCTTGCCCGGGGCGTAGTAGTCCTTGATCCCGGCGACCCACGTCTCCACCCGGATCCGGTCCCCGTCGGTCGGCTCGAACGCGTCGAAGAGCGCGTCGATGTTGGCGGGCTCGAAGCCGATGGCCCGCATCAGCGCCATGAACAGCGGGCGCTCGATCAGCCCGTCGCCGTCCGGGTCGCCCAGCGCGGCCAGCGCCTCGGCGAACACGGCGATGGTCGCGTCGAACCGTTCCGGCGACAGCACACAGGCGCTGAACTCCTCGAAGCTGATCTCGCCGTCGCCGTTCTCGTCGAGCTCGGTGAGCAGGGTCGTCCAGTACCGCCGGAACGCTCGCCGCATCGCGTCCTTCGCCGCCTGGTCCGAGGCGTGCGCCTCGCGGACGACGCGCTCGGCCATGAGATCGAAATCGTCCTGCTCCAGGACGCCGTTGGCATGGGCGTCGAACAGGGAGAAAACGAGCGCGACCCGCCTGGTGGCCTCAGTGCCCATGAATCCGTCACCCTTCTCCGCACGTCATGTTCCACCGGCCACGGCCCGGTTGCCGGGCCGGCCCACCCACTGTCCGGCCGGGCGACGGCACACGGGGCCGAAAGGGTGAGCCCTTCACCTGAAGGACGTACCCGGCCCCGCGTAAACGTCGAGTCGAGGCAGACGGAGGGGCCACCGGATCCCGCACGCCCCCTCCCGGGCATGATCCCGACGGAAAGGCCTACCCTGGGCGGATGTGCCACCCGTCCGCCGCGAGCCGTTCCCGTACCGTTCAGGGCCGCCTCCCATGACCAGGGAGACCCGCTCGCTTCCCGCGCTCACGCCCGGCTCGGTGGAGACGCCGTTCGTCATCCAGGACTACGGCGAGGTCGTCTCCCACGACACGCACTGGGACGAGCACTCCCACCCCTTCCACGAACTGCTCTGGAACGAGCGCGGCGCCTCCACGGCGGTGGTCGGTGAACGCGTCTGGACCATCACCCCCACGCTCGGCCTCTGGATGCCCGCCGGCACCCTGCACGCCGGCGCGGCGAGCGCCGGTACCTGGCTCCGCGCCGGCTTCTTCGGCTTCCGCACCACCGCGTCGATCTCCGACATCCCGGTCGCCGTCGAGATCACCCCGCTGCTGCGCCTGCTGCTGGAACGGCTCGGCGAACCCGGCCTCGCTCCCTCCTCCCGGGCCGCGACCGAGACCCTGGTGCTCGACGTGCTCACCCCGTCGCCCCGCGAGCTGCTCGTCCGGATCCCGGTCTCCGACCTGCTGCGCCCGATCGCCGACGCGGTGCGCGAGGACCCCGCCGACCAGCGGACGCTGACCGACTGGGCGACCGCCCTCGGCGTCAGCACCCGTACGATCGCCCGCGCGTTCACCGCCGAGACGGACATGAGCTTCGTCCGCTGGGTCGCGGCGGTCCGCGCCCAGCACGCGATCGGCCTGCTGGCCCGCGGATGGGACGTGGAGAGCGTGGCCGAACAGGTCGGCTACCGCTCCGCGAGCGCCTTCGGCGCGGCCTTCCGGCGGACCACCGGGCTGACCCCGGGGACGTTCCGGCCCGAGGTCACGCCGTGAGCAGGCGGAGGCCGAGATCCGCCGCGTCGAGGCCGGCGAGGTCGCCGTTGCGTTCGGCCCACCGGCCCGAAGCGAGGTCCTCGCCGAGGCTGCGCACCGCACGCCCCTCCGCCTCCGGCCCGACCCTCGTCCACACCGACATCGCACGGCGCACCCGCTCCTCCGGATACGCCCCCGGCCGCCGCCAGTACGCCTCGAACAGGCCGTCGGCGCAGTCCCACGGGACGGGCACCGGCTCGGCGCGGGCGCCGATCGCATCGGCCATGCCGGCGAGCGAGGGGAGATCCGCGAGGACGCAGGTGAACTCGGGCAGGTAGTCGCGGGTGAGCCAGAACCGGTCCTGCCATCCCGGCTCGTCTGTGTCGAAGGTGAGCACCACGACGCGGCGGGCCACACGCCGCATCTCGCGCAGCCCCGCGATCGGGTCACCCCAGTGGTGAATGGTGGAGACGGCCATCGCGATGTCGAAGGAACGGTCCGCGAACGGCAGGGACTCCGCGGCGGCGTCGACGTACGCCGCAGCGCCGGGAGGCCGCTGCCCCCGCATGACCGCCGACGGTTCCACCGCGGTCACCCGGCGGTCGGCGGGCTCGTAGGAGCCGGTGCCGGCCCCGACGTTCAGCACCGTCCGCGCGTCCCCGAGCGCGTCCCAGATCTGCGCGGCTGTCCGGGGATCGGTACGCCGGGTCGCGGTGTAGGCGTCGCCGATCGCGTCGTACAGCCGTGCACCGAGCATGGTCAGTTGCTCCTCCGGTGTCACATCGAGCCCCTTCGCCCGTGTCCTGAGTTCCCTGTCGATGGCCGTCACCATCGCGTCGGCGCGATCACGGCGCTCCAGCAGCAGGCCGCGCAGCCGGTGAAGGTGCGCGACCGCGTCGGCCGACGGGTCGTCGACCAGCTCCGCGATCTCCCGCAGTCCGAAGCCCAGCCGCCGACAGGCCAGCACCTGACGCAGCCGTTCCACATCGCCCGCCGCATAGGCCCGGTACCCGGCCGCGGTCCGCGCGGACGGCCGGACCAGCCCGATCCCGTCGTAGTGATGCAGCGTGCGGACGCTCACGCCGGCCAGTTCGGCCACGCGTCCCACGGTCCAGTGTTTTCCCACGGCACCGACTGTGCGGCCTGACGCCACGTGAGGGGTCAAGAGCCTCATGTACCGCCGCCCCGACGCCCCGCCGATGGCGGATGTCCTTATCGCTACAGCACCTGTCTCGATCAGTTGATTGCGACACCCGCACCTCCTCTCATAAGGTGCGAAGGCAAGCCTTACCTAAGCCGCTCTGCCTCCGCAGTGCACCCCTCCACGACGGCGGCCCATGCCCGGACGTGCGGGAAGCGGCACCCCGACCCTCCGGAAAGCCGGGTACACACCCATGTCCTCACACCGCCTTCGCCTGCTCGTCGTGGCGGCCGCCCTCGTGGGCGTCTCCGCCTGCGGCGGGACCTCCGACACCGGGAACAAGGCCGACGAGAGCCGCTCCGGCGGCGCGTTCCCCCTGACCGTCGAGCACGCCCTGGGCAAGACCACCATCCCCGCCAAGCCCAAGCGCGTCGCGACCGTCAACTGGGCCAACCACGAAGTGCCGCTCGCGCTCGGCGTCGTGCCGGTCGGCATGGCCGCGGCCAACTTCGGCGACGACAACGACGACGGCGTGCTGCCCTGGGTCGAGGAGAAGCTCGACGAGCTCAAGGCCAAGACGCCGGTCCTGTTCGACGAGACGGACGGCATCGACTTCGAGGCCGTCGCCGACACGAAGCCGGACGTCATCCTCGCCGCGTACTCGGGTCTGACCAAGAAGGACTACGAGACCCTCAGCGAGATCGCCCCCGTCGTCGCCTACCCCGACGCCCCCTGGGCGACGCCGTGGCGCGAGATCATCCGGACGAACAGCAAGGCGATCGGGCTGGCCGACGAGGGCGAGAAGCTGATCAAGAAGCTCGACGGCGACATAGCCAAGACCGCCGCCAAGTACCCGCAGCTCAAGGGCAAGTCGGCGATGTTCATGACGCACGTCGACCCCAACGACGTCAGCGAGGTCGGCTTCTACACCACGCACGACACCCGTACGCAGTTCTTCCAGGACCTCGGGATGAAGATCCCCGGCTCCATCGCGAAGGCGTCCGAGGGGACGGACAAGTTCGCCCTCACCAAGAGCGCCGAGCAGATCGACGCCTTCGACGACGTCGACATCATCACCGGCTACGGCGACGACACCGGTGAGCTGCTGAAGACCATCACCAAGGACCCGCTGCTCTCGAAGATCCCCGCCGTCGGGCGCGGCTCCACCTACCTCCTGCCCGGCAGCAGCCCACTGGCCACCGCCGCCAACCCGACGCCGCTGTCGATCGGTTACGTGCTGGACGACTACGCCGCCGCCCTCGCCAAGGCCGCGGACAAGGTCAAGTGACCACGCTCGACACCCGCACCCCGCCGAACGCCGTCACCACCAGGCGCCCGGCGGGCGTGCGCCTGCTGTGGGTGCTGCTCTCCGTGCTCGCTCTCGCCGCCGTCATGGTCGCCTCCGTCGCCTTCGGCTCCCGCGACGTGCCGTGGTCCGACGTCGTCGCGGCGTTCGGCGGCGCGGACGACACCCTGGGGCAGGCGGCCGCGACCAAGCGCATCCCCCGTACGGTCCTCGCCGTCGTCATCGGCGCGGCCCTCGGCCTCGCGGGCGGCGTCATGCAGGGCGTGACCCGTAACCCGCTCGCCGACCCGGGCATCCTCGGCGTCAACATGGGGGCCTCCCTCGCCGTCGTCACGGCCGTCGCGTTCTTCGGGCTCACCTCGCCGACCGGCTACATCTGGGTCGCCATCGTGGGCGCGGCCCTGTCCGCCCTGTTCGTCTACACCGTCGGCACACTCGGCAGGGGAGGGGCCACCCCGCTCAAACTGGCGCTCGCCGGGGCCGCCACATCCGCCGCCTTCGCCTCGCTCGTCAGCGCCATCATCCTGCCGCGCAACGACATCGCCGGAAGCTTCAAGCTCTGGCAGATCGGCGGCGTCGGCGGCGCGTCCTTCGAACGCATCGCCCAGGTCGCGCCGTTCCTCGTCGTCGGCTTCACCGTCTGCCTGCTCTCCGCCCGCGCCCTCAACTCCCTCGCCCTGGGAGACGAGCTGGCTGCAGGTCTCGGTGAACGCGTCGCCGTGGCACGGGCGGTGGCCGCCCTCGGAGCCGTCCTGCTGTGCGGAGCGGCCACCGCCGTCGCCGGACCGATCGGCTTCGTCGGCCTGGTCGTCCCGCATACCTGCCGCCTCCTCGTCGGCGTCGACCACCGCTGGCTCCTGCCGCTGTCCACCGTGCTCGGCGGGGTGCTGCTCACCGCCGCCGACGTCGTCGGCCGGATCGTGGCCCGCCCCTCCGAGATCGACGTCGGCATCGTCACGGCCCTGATCGGGGCCCCGTTCTTCATCTACATCGTCCGCCGACAGAAGGTACGTGCCCTGTGAGCGCGCCCGTCCTCACCCGGCCCGCCTCCGTCGAGGCCGCCACCCGCCGCCGCGTCCGGGGCGCTTCGCGCCGCCGCCGGGTCGTCCTGGTGCTGGTCCTCCTCGTGGCCGCCGCGTTCGCCGTGACCCTGATGGCGGGCCGCACCTACTACCCGCCCGGCGACGTGCTCCGGGTGATCCTCGGCGAGCAGGTTCCGGGCGCGTCCTTCACCGTGGGGCGGCTGCGACTGCCCCGCGCGGTCCTCGCCCTGGTCGCCGGATTCAGCTTCGGCCTGGCCGGCGTCACTTTCCAGACGATGCTCCGCAACCCGCTCGCCAGCCCCGACATCATCGGCATCAGCTCCGGGGCGAGCGCGGCCGCGGCCGTCGCCATCGTCACCCTCTCCCTCGGCGAGGTGCAGGTCTCCGCCCTCGCCATCGCCGCCGGACTCGGCGTCGCCCTGCTGGTGTACTCGCTGGCGTTCAAGGGCGGTGTCGCCGGCACCCGGCTCATCCTCATCGGCATCGGGATCTCCGCGATGCTCGACAGCATCACCTCCTACGTCCTGTCCCAGGCCGCCGAATGGGACCTCCAGGAGGCCATGCGCTGGCTGACCGGCAGCCTCAACGGAGCCACCTGGGACCAGGTGCTCCCGGCCCTCGCCGCGGCCGCCGTCCTCACTCCGCTGCTGCTGGGCCAGGCCCGTAACCTCTCCGCGCTCCAGCTCGGCGACGACACCGCCTCCGCCCTCGGCGTACGCGTGGAACGCACCCGGATCACCGTCATCGTCGCCGCCGTCGGGCTGATCGCCTTCGCCACGGCCGCCGCCGGACCCATCGCGTTCGTGGCGTTCCTCTCCGGGCCCATCGCGGCCCGGATCACCGGAGCAGGCGGCTCCCTGCTCGTGCCCGCCGGGCTCGTCGGCTCGCTGCTCGTCCTCGTCGCCGACTTCACCGGCCAGTTCGCCTTCGGCGAGCGCTACCCCGTCGGCGTCGTCACCGGCGTCCTCGGAGCGCCCTACCTCGTCTACCTGATCATCCGCACCAACCGGGCGGGAGGCTCGCTATGACCACGCACCACCGACTCACCGCCGAAGGACTCACCCTCGGCTACGGCGACCGCACCGTCGTCGACTCCCTCGACCTGGACGTACCGCCCGGCCGGATCACCGTCATCGTCGGCGCCAACGCCTGCGGCAAGTCGACCCTCCTGCGCTCCATGTCCCGGCTGCTCGCGCCCAGGGCGGGCCGCGTCGTCCTGGACGGCAAGGAGGTGCACCGGCTGCCCGCCAAGGAACTGGCCCGTACCCTCGGACTGCTGCCCCAGTCGCCCGTCGCCCCCGAGGGCATCACCGTCTCCGACCTCGTCGGCCGCGGCCGCCACCCGCACCAGGGGATCTTCTCCCGCTGGAACGAGAAGGACGACGCCGCCGTGGCCGCCGCCCTGGAGGCCACCCACACCGAACCGCTCGCCGAACGCGCCGTGGACGAACTCTCCGGTGGCCAGCGCCAGCGCGTGTGGATCGCCATGGCCCTCGCCCAACAGACCGATCTGCTGCTCCTCGACGAGCCGACCACCTTCCTCGACGCCAGCCACCAGATCGAGGTCCTGGATCTGCTGACCGACCTCAACCGCTCGCGCGGCACCACCATCGTCATGGTCCTGCACGACCTCAACCTCGCCGCCCGGTACGCCGACCACCTGATCGCCCTCGCCGACGGCGGCCTCCACGCCTCCGGCACCCCGGCCGACGTGCTCACCGAGGAAACCGTCCGGGCCGTGTTCGACCTCGACAGCCGCATCATCGAGGACCCCGTCTCCGGACGGCCCCTGATGCTCCCGATCGGCCGCCACCACGTCCTCGACCGGGCCGAGGCGCTGCCCGCCGGGGAGTCGGCCGGCTGAGCGCCGGGGCGTGCGCCCCTCTGATCGGCTGACTGCTATGTGCCACTGACATGTTTCGGAGAGTGACGGGGCACACAGGGTGAGGTCTGGTGCCGGGTCCCGGTCCGGCGCGCCCATTCCTCGAAGCGGTCATTGGGAGAAACCTCGGTGGAGAACACCTCGGTGCGACACAAGGAAACCGTCCGGAGCTGTCCGTTCGACTACGCGCAGCAGCTCGAGTTCGACCCCCAGCTCAGGCAATTGCTGACCGAGGAGCCGGTGTCCCGTATCCGGATGGCGTACGGCGAGGGCGAAGCCTGGCTCGTCACCCGCTACGAGGACGTCCGGACGGTCACCACCGACCGGCGGTTCAGCCGCAGCGCCGTCCTCGGCCGTGACTTCCCCCGGATGACCCCGGAGCCGATCGTCCAGGCCGGGGCCATCAACCTCATGGACCCGCCCGCCAGCAGCCGGCTCCGCAGCCTCGTCGCCAAGAGCTTCACCCCGCGCCGCGTCGAGCAGATGCGCGGCGGCACCCAGCGCGTCGTCGACCGGCTGCTGGACGAGATGGCCGAGGAGGGCGCACCGGCCGACTTCGTCGCCCGCGTCTCCTCGCCGCTGCCGCTCATCACCATCTGCGAGGCGCTCGACATCCCCGAGGCCGACCGCCCCTGGCTCCGCGCCCACGCCATGACCATGATGAACGTCGGGGCCGCCGGCAAGGAGGACGCCGTACGCGCCAAGGCGGAGCTGCGCGGCTACTTCCAGGAACTGACCGCCGACCGGCGCCGCTCCCCGGGCGACGACCTCATCAGCACGCTCGCCACCGCCCGGGACGGCGCCGAACTCCTGGACGACGACGAACTGGCCGTCATGGCGATGGTCCTGCTCATCACCGGCCAGGACACCACCACCTACCAGCTCGGCAACATCGCCTACACCCTGCTCACCCGCCCCGAACTCCTCCACTCCCTCCAGGCCGAACCGGCGCGGCTGCCCCGCACCCTGGAGGAGCTGCTGCGCCACATCCCCTTCCGCAAGGGCGTCGGCATCCCGCGCATCGCCCTGGAGGACGTGGAGCTCGGCGGCGTCCTCATCAAGGCCGGAGATGTGGTGCACGTGTCCTATCTGACGGCCAACCGGGACGCCGCGAAGTTCGACCGCCCCGACGAGCTGGACCCCGACCGGCCGTCCATCCCCCACATGACGTTCGGCTGGGGCGCGCACCACTGCCTGGGCGCGCCGCTGGCCACCATGGAGCTCGAAGTGGCCTTCTCCACGCTGCTGACCCGCTTCCCGGCCCTGCGTCTGGACGTGCCGCCCGAGGACATCGAGTGGAACACGACGTCCATCTGGCGCTACCCGCTCGCCCTGCCCGTCACCTGGTGACGAGAGCCTCCGCTCCGAGATACGAGGAGAACCCATGGCGACCCTGTGCAGACCCGCCATCGCAGTGCCCGAGCACATCATCACCATGCAGCAGACCCTGGACCTGGCCCGCGAGACCCACGCCGGGCACCCGCAGCGCGACCTGGTCCTGCGGCTCATCCAGAACACCGGCGTCCAGACCCGGCACCTCGTGCAGCCCATCGAGGAGACCCTGAAGCACCCCGGATTCGAGCTCCGCAATCGGGTGTACGAGGCCGAGGCCAAGAGGCGGGTGCCCGACGTCGTCCGGCAGGCCCTCGCCCACGCCGAGACCGACCCGTCCGAGATCGACCTGATCGTCTACGTCTCCTGCACCGGCTTCATGATGCCCTCGCTGACCGCGTGGCTCATCAACACCATGGGCTTCAGGGCCGAGACCCGCCAACTGCCCATCGCCCAGCTCGGCTGCGCGGCGGGTGGCGCGGCCATCAACCGCGCGCACGACTTCTGCCTGGCCTACCCCGAGGCCAACGTCCTCATCGTCTCCTGCGAGTTCTGCTCGCTGTGCTACCAGCCCACCGACATCGGCGTCGGCTCGCTGCTCTCCAACGGGCTCTTCGGGGACGCCCTCTCCGCCGCCGTCGTCCGGGGACAGGGCGGCACCGGGATGCGGCTGGAGCGCAACGGCTCGCACCTGGTGCCCGACACCGAGGACTGGATCTCCTACGCGGTCCGCGACACCGGGTTCCACTTCCTGCTGGACAAGCGGGTCCCCGGCACCATGGAGATGCTCGCCCCGGTCCTCCAGGACCTGGTCGACCTGCACGGCTGGTCCGTCCCGGACATGGACTTCTTCATCGTCCACGCGGGCGGGCCGCGCATCCTGGACGACCTCTGCCACTTCCTGAAGCTGCCGCCGGAGATGTTCCGCTACAGCCGGGCCACCCTCACCGAACGCGGCAACATCGCCAGCTCCGTCGTCTTCGACGCGCTGGCCAGGCTCTTCGACGACGGCGGTGCCGCCGAGTCCGCGCAGGGCCTCATCGCCGGCTTCGGCCCCGGCATCACCGCCGAGACGGCCGTGGGCAGCTGGACCAGCGGCGGCCTCCACCCCTCGGTCGAGGCCGGCCTCGACGAGCTGGAGCTGACCGCTGGCGTTGCGCTGTCCGGTTGAACCGGCTAAGGCGACCGGCGGGCGGGGACGAAGGAACGGATGTTCGCGCTTCGCGGATGCACTCGCTCCGCGAACGGATCCCCATCCCGAGGAGAATGCATGCGCCTGCCCGCCCGATGGGCCACGGCCGCCCTGCTGCTGATCGCCCCGATGATCGCCATCCCCGCCCCGGCCTCCGCCGACAGCGGACCGGAAGGGGTCGAGGTGGAGCAGTCCACCCGGGCCGTACCCGGGCAGTACATCGTCACGCTGGAGCCCGAACTCTCGCCGGACACCGTCCTGCGGGAGCTCGGGCTCAGCCCGATGTTCCGTTACGGGAACGTCCTGCACGGCTTCGCCGCCACGCTCACCGCCGCCGAACTCGAAGCGGTACGCACCGTTCCCGGTGTCCTCGCCGTCGAGGAGAACGCCGAAGTGGCGGTGGAGGCGCCCCGGGCGGGAAGTCTCTTCCGGGCCCCCGCGGCCGGCTGGGGCACCGACCGCATCGACCAGCGCACCCTGCCGCTGGACGACACCTTCACCACCACCGCCACCGGCGACGGAGTGAAGGTGTACGTCGTCGACACCGGGATCGACGCCGCGCACAGCGAGTTCGGCGGCCGGGTCGTGAACGGGTACGACGCCGTCGGCGACGGCCGCCGCGGCATGGACTGCAACGGCCACGGCACCCATGTCGCCGGCACCGCGGGCGGCGCGACCTCCGGCGTCGCCCAGGACGCCTCGCTGGTGAACGTACGCGTCCTGAACTGCGAGGGCCGGGGCACCTGGGCCGGCATCCTCGCCGGGTTCGACTGGGTCGCCAAGGACGCCGAGCGCACCAAGGCCCCCGGTGTGCTGAACGCCTCGCTCGGCGGGGCCCGCTCCAGCGCGGTCGACGCGGCGGTCGAGGCCGTCGCCGACGCGGGCGTGCTGCCCGTCGTGGCCGCCGGGAACGACGACCGGGACGCCTGCGACGTCTCCCCGGCGGCCGCCGACGGCGTGGTCACGGTCGGCGCGAGCGACCGGCAGGACCGGGAGACCTCCTTCAGCAACTGGGGCTCCTGCCTCGCGCTGTACGCCCCCGGGGCCGACATCGTCTCCGCCCGGCTCGGCGGCGGCACCGTCTCGCTGAACGGCACCTCCATGGCCAGCCCGCACGTCGCGGGCGTCGCCGCGCTCTACAAGGAGGAGAACCCCTCGGCCTCGCCCGCCGCCGTCGCGCGGTGGCTCGACGACACGGCCACCCCCGGCGTGCTCTCCGGCCTCGGCCAGGGCTCGCCCGACCGGCTGCTGTACACCGGCGGCCTCTGACGATCCGTCCGACGGCCTGTCCGGCCCCGAGTGACGGGGCCGGACAGGCCGTCCGGCTGTTGTCGGAACGGTGGACGGTCTCTCATTTCTCTGCAACTCTCTGACGGCACAACGCAAAACAGGCCGCAGCATACGCAGAAATCCGTGTTCCCTGGCTGCGGTCACAGAGCCGCGCCCTCGGCGCGCCCCGCGCCGAGGCCGAAGATCGGGGAGCTATGAGAGCCCAACGCTGGAGATGGCGGGCGATATGCGCCGTCGTCACGACCAGTCTTCTGATGATCGGCATACCGTCGCTCGCCGCCGCGGCGGCCGACGGCCCCAACCTCGCCGCGGGCCGGGCCGCGGCCGCGAGCAGTGCCCACGCCGAGTACGGCGCGGCCAACATCACCGACGGCAACCGGTCGACGTACTGGGAGAGCGCCGGGGGCGGACTGCCCCAGTGGGTCCAGACCGACCTGGGCGCGGGCACCCGCGTCGACGAGGTGAAGCTGACCCTGCCGGCGGGCTGGGAGACCCGCACCCAGACGCTGTCCCTCCAGGGCAGCGCGGACGGCACCAGTTTCGCGACCCTGAAGAACTCCGCGACGTACACCTTCGCCCCGGGAGCCGCGAACGAGGTCACCATCGCGTTCCCGGCCACCCTGACCCGCTTCGTCCGCGTCAACATCACCGCCAACACCGGCTGGCCGGCCGCCCAGCTCTCCGAGCTGGAGGTCCGGGGCGCCGGGGACTCCTCGGCCGATCTCGCCGCGGGCAAGCCCCTCACGGCCAGCAGCAGCAACGGCTCGCAGACCCCGGCCAACGCCAACGACGGCAACCGCGACAGCTACTGGGCGAGCCGCGACGACCAGTTCCCGCAGTGGATCCAGGCGGATCTGGGCGCGTCGCTGGGCGTGGACCGGGTGGTGCTGCGGCTGCCCGACGGCTGGGCGGCACGCAGCCAGACGCTGAAGCTCCAGAGCAGCGCCAACGGCACGGACTTCACCGACCTCACCGCCTCCCAGGCCCACCGCTTCGACGCGGCGGGCGGACAGTCGGCGACGATCAGCTTCGACGCCACGACGGCGCGGTACGTCCGTGTCCTGTTCACCGCCAACACCGGGGCGGAAGCAGCCCAGTTGGCCGAGCTGGAGATCTACGGGCCCACCACCGGCGACACCCGGGCGCCGACCGCGCCGACGGATCTCGCGTTCACCGAGCCCGCCACCGGCCAGATCCGGCTGACCTGGAAGGCGTCGACGGACGACAAGGGCGTCACGGGCTACGACGTCTACGCGAACAACACCCTGCTCACCAGCGTGGGCGGCGACGTCACCACGTACACCGACACCCGCCCGGCCGGAGAGAGCGTCAGCTACTTCGTCCGCGCCAAGGACGCGGCGGGCAACGTCTCCGCGAACAGCAACACCGTCACCCGCGAGGGCGAGACCGGCGACACCCAGGCCCCCACCGCCCCCTCCGCCCTCGCGTTCACCGAACCGTCCAGCGGTTCGGTGAAACTGACCTGGCAGGCGTCCACCGACGACAAGGGCGTGACCGGCTACGACATCTACGCCAACAACGTGCTGCGCGGCAGCGTCGCGGGCGACGTGCTGACGTACACGGACACCCAGCCGGCGTCCACCACGGTCAGCTACTTCGTGCGCGCGAAGGACGCGGCGGGCAACGTCTCCGGCGACAGCAACACCGTCACCCGCAACGGGCAGAGCGGATCCGCGTCCAACCTCGCCGTGAACAAGCCGATCACGGCCTCCTCCGTGGTCCACACCTACGTCGCGGAGAACGCCAACGACAACAACACCTCCACCTACTGGGAGGGCGCGGGCGGCAGTTACCCCAACACGCTCACCGTGCAGCTCGGCTCCAACGCCGACACCGAGAACGTCGTCGTCAAGCTCAACCCCGACAGCAGCTGGGGACCGCGCACCCAGCGCATCGAGGTCCTGGGGCGGGAACAGAGCTCCTCCTCCTTCAACTCCCTCTCCGCCACGAAGGATTACGACTTCAGCCCCGCGTCGGGCAACACGGTGACCATCCCGGTCTCCGCCCGCGTCGCGGACGTCCGGCTGAAGTTCACCGCCAACAGCGGCTCCGGCGCCGGCCAGGTCGCCGAGTTCCAGGTTCTGGGCGCCCCGGCGGCCAACCCCGACCTCCAGGTCACCGGCATCACCGCCGCGCCCGCCGACCCGGTCGAGACGGACGAGATCACCCTGACCGCGACCGTCCGCAACGCCGGAGCGCTCGCCGCCCCGGCGAGCGAGGTCGAGCTCCGGCTCGGCGGCACCAAGGTCGCCACCGCCTCGGTCGGCGCACTGGCGTCGGGCGCCTCCACCGAGGTCAGCGCCTCCATCGGGGCGCGGAACGCGGGCAGTTACGAACTGAGCGCGGTCGCCGATCCGGCGGACGAGGTCATCGAGCAGAACGAGACCAACAACACCTACACCAGCGCCTCCCCGCTCGTCGTGAAGCCGGTCTCCAGCTCCGATCTGGTGGCCGCCGCGGTCACCACCTCGCCGTCGGCCGCCTCCGCCGGTGACACGGTCACCTTCTCCGTCGCCCTCAAGAACCAGGGCACGGTGGCCTCGGCGGGCGGTGCGCACGGCATCACGCTGACCCTCGTCGACAGCAAGGGCGCCACGGTGAAGACCCTCACCGGTGCCCACAACGGGGCCATCGCGGCGGGCGCCACCACGGCACCGGTCTCCCTCGGCACCTGGACCGCCGCCAACGGCTCGTACACCGTACGGACCGTGATCGCGGCCGACGCCAACGAACTCCCGGTCAAACGCGAGAACAACACCTCCACCCAGGCGCTCTTCGTCGGACGCGGCGCCAACATGCCGTACGACATGTACGAGGCGGAGGACGGCACGACCGGCGGCGGCGCCCAGGTCGTCGGCCCGAACCGGACCGTCGGCGACATCGCGGGCGAGGCCTCCGGGCGGAAGGCCGTCACCCTCAACAACACCGGAAACTACGTGGAGTTCACCACCCGGGCCTCGACCAACACCCTGGTCACCAGGTTCTCCATCCCCGATGCCCCGGGCGGCGGCGGCATCGACTCCACCCTGAACGTCTACGTCGACGGCGAATTCCTCAAGGCGATCGACCTCACCTCCAAGTACGCCTGGCTGTACGGGAACGAGACCGCGCCCGGCAACTCCCCGGGCTCCGGCGCGCCCCGGCACATCTACGACGAGGCGAACGTGATGCTGGGCAGGACCGTCCCGGCGGGATCGAAGATCCGGCTCCAGAAGGACAGCGCCAACACCTCCACGTACGCGATCGACTTCATCAACCTGGAGCAGGTCGCCCCGGTCGCCAACCCGGACCCCGCCACGTACACCGTGCCGGCCGGCTTCACCCACCAGGACGTCCAGAACGCCCTGGACAAGGTCCGTATGGACACCACCGGCACCCTGGTGGGCGTCTACCTCCCGGCGGGGGAGTACAGCACGGCGAGCAAGTTCCAGGTGTACGGCAAGGCCGTCAAGGTGGTCGGGGCCGGACCCTGGTACACCCGCTTCAACGCCCCGGCCACGCAGGACAACACCGACGTCGGCTTCCGGGCCGAGGCGAGCGCCAAGGGGTCGTCGTTCGCGAATTTCGCGTACTTCGGCAACTACACGTCACGGATCGACGGACCCGGCAAGGTCTTCGACTTCTCGAACGTGTCGGACATCGTCATCGACAACATCTGGAACGAGCACATGGTGTGCCTCTACTGGGGCGCGAACACCGACGACATCACCATCAAGAACTCCCGTATCCGCAACATGTTCGCCGACGGCATCAACATGACCAACGGGTCCACCGACAACCTCGTGACCAACAACGAGGCGCGGGCCACCGGTGACGACAGCTTCGCGCTCTTCTCGGCGATCGACGCCGGGGGAGCGGACATGAAGAACAACGTCTACGAGAACCTGACCTCGATCCTCACCTGGCGCGCGGCGGGCATCGCCGTCTACGGCGGGTACGACAACACCTTCCGCAACATCCATATCGCCGACACCCTGGTGTACTCCGGGATCACGGTCAGCTCGCTGGACTTCGGCTACCCGATGAACGGATTCGGGACCGAACCGACGACGATCGAGAACGTCTCGATCGTGCGCGCGGGCGGTCACTTCTGGGGAACGCAGACCTTCCCCGGCATCTGGCTGTTCTCGGCGTCCAAGGTGTTCCAGGGCATCCGCATCAACAACGTCGACATCGTCGATCCCACCTACAGCGGGATCATGTTCCAGACGAATTACGTCGGCGGACAGCCCCAGTTCCCGATCAAGGACACCGTGCTCAGCGACATCTCCATCTCGGGGGCGCGCAAGAGCGGTGACGCGTTCGACGCCAAGTCCGGCTTCGGGCTGTGGGCCAACGAGCTGCCGGAGGCCGGACAGGGCCCGGCCGTCGGTGAAGTCACCTTCAACGGACTGAAGTTCAGCGACAACGCCCAGGACGTCAAGAACACGTCGCCCGACTTCACGATCAACATCAACCCGTAAGTCAGGAGGGGAGTGTTGAAGTGATCGCGAAGAGGTGATCGCAAGGGGGTGCTTCCCGATGGCCGGGAAGTGCCCCCACTGCGTGCGTTCCTTGCATGGATAAGTCAATTGTTTGCGTTGCTTGCGCTAGCCTTGCGGCATGACGCGACGACTTGCTCAGGTTGCCAAGAAGGTTGGGGTCAGCGAGGCCACGGTGAGCCGGGTGCTGAACGGCAAGCCCGGGGTGTCCCGGGCCACCCGGCAGTCCGTGCTGACGGCCCTGGACGTCCTCGGCTACGAGCGCCCCACCCAGCTGCGGGGCGAGCGCGCCCGGCTCGTCGGTCTCGTCCTGCCCGAACTACAGAACCCGATCTTCCCCGCCTTCGCCGAGGTGATCGGCGGCGCCCTCGCCCAGCAGGGGCTCACCCCCGTGCTGTGCACCCAGACCAAGGGCGGGGTGTCCGAGGCGGACTATGTGGACCTCCTGCTCCAGCAGCAGGTCTCCGGCGTGGTCTTCGCCGGCGGCCTGTTCGCCCAGGCCGACGAGGCGCACGAGCACTACCACCGGCTCGCCGAGCGCCGGATCCCTGTCGTGCTGATCAACGCCCCCATAGAAGGGCTCGACTTCCCCTGTGTCTCCTGCGACGACGCCGTCGCCATCGAGCGCGCCTGGCGCCATCTGGCCTCCCTCGGCCACGAGCGCATCGGCGTGGTGATGGGCCCCTCCGACCATGTGCCCTCCCGCCGCAAACTCGCCGCGGCCAGGGCCGTCGCGTCGGCCACCGGCGGCGAGCTGACCGAGGCGCACGTCGAACGCTCGATGTTCTCCCTGGAAGGCGGCCAGGCGGCGGCCGCCCGGCTGCTGGAGCGAGGGGTCACCGGCATCATCTGCGCCAGCGACCCCCTGGCGCTCGGCGCCGTCCGCGCGGCCCGCAGGCGCGGTCTCGGCGTGCCGTCCGACATCTCCGTCGTCGGCTACGACGACTCGGCGTTCATGAACTGCACCGAACCCCCGCTCACCACCATCCGCCAGCCCATCGAGGCCATGGGCCGGGCCGCCGTCGAACTGCTCTGCGCGGGCATCCACGGCGGATCGCTCCCGCCGGACGAGCTGCTGTTCGAACCGGAGCTGGTGGTCCGGGGCTCCACCGCGAAAGCGCCCCGCTGAGTCCGGGCCGCCGGTCCATCCGCCGCCGTCGGGGTACGCCAGGATCGCGGGGCGCGTGCGGCTGCGGCACAGTGGGGCACATGGACGACCTCAACGCACTCGCCGAGGAACACCTGACCGCCGCCCGCGCCTCCGCACACGGCCGCAGCGCCCACCTCGTGCTCCAGCAGCCCCCCTTGCGGCAGACGGTGATCGCCCTCACCGGGGGGACCGCGCTCGACGAGCACAACGCGCCGCCCGCCGCCTCGCTCCTCGTCCTGCGCGGCAGCGTCCGCCTCACCGCCGCGTCCGGCGACGCGGAACTGTCCGCCGGCACCCTGCACCCGATCCCGCAGGAACGGCACGGGCTGCTGGCGCTCGGCGACGCCGTGGTCCTGCTCACCGCCGTCAACGACTGACCGGCCGCCGATCGCCGGGGCACCCCCAGGTGTGCTCCGGCCGCGACGTGGCAGGAGAGGATCGAGCGGGGTCGGCGCGTCCGGGAACGGGCAGGTCACCCCGCCCGCCTCGTCCGCCCACGTCCCCGGAGTACCAGCTTGCCCACCCAGACCGCGTCCGCCGCGGACAGCACCGCCCCCGCCGACGGACACGCCGCGCCGCCCCGCTCCTGGCTCACCGCTCTGCGCCGTACCCCGGTCTCGCTGTGGAACGACGACATCACCGACTGGGCCGCCGCCCTGACGTACTACGCCATCCTCGCCCTGCTCCCGGCGCTCCTGGTCACCGTGTCCGTGATCGGCCTGGCCAACCCCGACGCGACCAGCGCCCTGATCGCCGACATCACCGCGTTCGCGCCCGCCGAGTCCGGTGAGGCGCTGCGCAGACCGCTGGAGGCGGCGACCGAGCAGCGCTCCGCCGTCTGGCTGCTCGTCGGGACCGGCTCCGTGAGCGCCGTCTGGTCCGCGTGCAGCTACCTCGCGGTCTTCCGCCGGGCGATGCACGCCATGCACGGCGTCCGGGACAACCGCCCGCCCCTGCGCCAGGCGCACATCATCGTCGTCTCCGCGATCGGCCTGCTCCTCCTCCTGATGACCAGCGCCTTCGCCCTCGTCATGACCGGCCCGCTGGCCCGCTGGCTCGGCCGCCGCATCGGCCTGCCGCACGAGGGGGAGACCCTGTGGGCGGCCCTGAAGTGGCCGCTGCTGCTCTGCCTCGTCGCCTGCCTGATCATGGTCCTCTTCAGCACCGGCCCCCGCTCCGCGCGGGGCGTCCGCCAGGGCCTGCCCGGCGGGATACTCGCCGCGTTCTGCTGGCTCACCGCATCGGCCCTGTTCGCCCTCTACGCGACCCAGGTCGGCAGCTACAGCAGGCTCTACGGATCGCTCGCCGGGCTCGTCGTCTTCCTGATCTGGGTCTGGTTCGCCAACCTCTCGCTGCTGGCCGGAGCCCAGTTCAACGTCGAGCTGCGGCGGCCCGAACCGGAGCGGGGCCCCGGCACGGACGCGAAGGAGACCGGCGCGCCCGGAGGCGGGTCCGGCACGGTCGCGGAGGGGCCCGTCACGGCCGCTGACTGAGGCGGCCGTTTGCTCGCCGGGCGGAGGGGTGTGGCGGCGACGAGCTGGGCAGGTACACGTGTACGAACTCGCACGAGCAGTACGGCAGTCGGCGGCAGAGGGGCGTGTGTGACGTGACGGAACAGAGCGAATGGCGGTTCTCCGACGACCGGGGTCAGCAGTCGACGGCGCCCCGGCCGCCCGGGCGGGTGCTGGCCTACGTCCAGGCCGGGGCGACCCTGTGGGACCTCGGAATCCGGCCGGTGGGGATCTTCGGCTCCGACCACGACGGCCCCGACCCCGACACGGCGAAGACCGGAACCCTGCCGCTGGCCGAGGTCGAGTACGTCGGTGCGGGCAGCGCCCTGGACGTCGAACGGCTGCTGAGTGCCGAGCCGGACCTCGTGGTGGCCGTCAGCTACGGCGGCGGCCATGTCTACGGGCTGGCCCCCGAGACGGCCAAGCCCCTGGAGGAGCGGGTTCCGGTGGTCGTCCTCGACGTCAGCCAGGCCCGTACGTTCGGAGAGATCGGCGACCGGTTCGCCGAACTGGCCCGCTCGCTCGGCGCGACCGAGCGGCCGGACGCGGACCAGGACCTCGACGCAGCCCGGGAGCGGCTGCGCGCGGTCGTCGCCGCCACCTCCGCCGACGCGCCCCGGGTGCTCGCCCTCTCCCCGGCCGGCCCGGACCAGGCGCATGTCGCACGCCCCAAGATGTGGCCCGAGCTGCGCGTCCTCACCGAACTGGGCGTCCGGCTCATCGAGCCTGCCGAAGGCCCGGGAGCCAACTGGTCCACGCAGAGCCGCGCCGACACCTTCGCGCTGCGCCCCGAGGTGATCCTGACCGACATCCGCGCCCACGCCGCGCCCCTGGAAGAGCTGCGGGGGAGCGAGGACGCGTCGGTGCCCGTCGTCCCGTGGAACCCCGAGCCCCTCTACGGGCCCCGCGACCATGCCCGCTTCCTGGGCCTGGTCGCGGACGCCCTGGAGGCGGCGCGGGCGAGCTGAGTCCCGAAGCCCCGGGTTTCGCGGGGCATTCCCGGGTTCTACGGGGCGGGGACGAGGCCGTCGGCGACCAGCCCGGCGAGCACCGCCTCGCCCAGCGCCTGCACGGCGGAGGCCGGGCGGACCATCACGGTGAACTCCTTGATGCGTCCGTCCTCGGCCAGGTGCAGCAGGTCGATGCCGTGGATCTCCTTGCCGGCGACCGTCGCCCGGAAGAGCAGGACCGCCGACGGGGCCTCGGTCCCGTCGGCGCTCGTCCGAGAGGCTCCCACGAACTCGCCGACGTAACGGAAGTCCTCGAAGGTGCGCAGCAGGACGCCGAACAGCCCCAGCACCGCCGGCCGCCCCTCGAACGGGGTGAACTTCACCGGGCTGTAGAGCCGGATGTCCTCGGTGAACAGATCGTCCAGGGCGGCGAGGTCGCGGTTGTCGACGGCGGCGCGGAAGCGGTCCACTGCGGTGGTCATGTTGCCCTCCTTGATGAGGCGCGCCCCTGCTGAGGAGCGCCGCATAGTCATGAAAGTGACTAGTCACTTTCATGACTACCATGAGGGTCGGGGTTCCGGACAGGGGTGGACGGGGATCCGCCCCGGCCCGGCTGAGAGGGAGGCGGTCCGATGGCGTTGCGCCACGCGGTGCTGGCAGCGCTGCTCGACGAGGAGCTCAGCGGCTATCAGGTGACGAAGGCGTTCGCAGCGGGCGTCGCGAACTTCTGGCACGCCCTGCCGCAGCAGGTCTACGCGGAGCTGGCCAGGCTGGAGAAGGAGGGCCTGGTCGCCGGGCGCGAGGTCGTCCAGGAGGGGCGTCCCAACAAGCGGCTGTTCCGCGTCACCGGGGAGGGGCTGGCCGAGCTGGAGAGCTTCGCGTCCGCCGCCGCCAAGCCCGCCTTCCTCCGGGAGGACCTGCTGGTCCAGGTCCAGGCTGCCGACCACCTCGACGTCGACGTACTGACCGAACGGCTCACCGAGCGGTACGCGTTCGCCGAGGCCAAGGCCGCGCTGTTCGAGGAGCAGCTGCGCACGATGCGCGGGGAGCTGGACGAGGCGGAGTTCCTGCGCAGCGGCGCGCGCGTCGGCCCGTATCTCACCTGCCGTCGTGGGCGGGACTTCGAACGCGCCAACCGCGACTGGTGCCGGGACGTGATGGAGGTGCTGCGGGCGCGGCGGGCGGCCCGGGAAGAGGCCTGACGCCCACCCCTCCCAACTTTCCCAAAAAAATTCTGCAAAAATTCTTTGGGAAAGTGCTCCCGCCGTTCTACGCTGCTGCCATGGACAGCGAAGACAGAGGTCGCGTACTCGATCCGGCGCAGGACGGGGCCGCCCTCAAGGCCCTCACCCACCCCCTGCGCCTCACCCTGCTCGGGCTGCTGCGGCAGCACGGCCCGGCCACCGCCAGCGAGCTCGCCGCGAGGACGGGGGAGTCCTCGGCCTCCACCAGCTACCACCTGCGGGTGCTCGCGAAGTACGCGTTCGTCGCCGAGGCCGACCACCGCGACAGCCGGGAACGCCGCTGGAAGTCCGTGCACGACATGACCTCGTGGAGCAACGAGGCGATGCGCCGCACCCCCGGCGGCAGCACGATCCTCAGTGTTCTGCACCGCCGACAGATCGAGCACCTCCAGCAGTCCCTGGACCGCCATGAAGCGGACCTGGACAGCGGCCGGCTGGGCCAGGAGTGGCAGGAGCCGTCGGGCGTCAGCGACTCCATGCCCCGGCTGACCCCCGAATCGCTCGCCGAGCTGTGGGAGGTGTTCCGCGCGAAGACGGCCGAGCTGACCGCCCGCGACGCGGAGGACCCCCGCGCCGAACAGGTCGTGCTGTTCACCGCGGGACTGCCGCTGGCCCCGGAGGCCACGGATGCCGGAGAAGGCTCATGACCGGCGCGCCGGCCCCCGCCGGGGTCTCCCCGGGCCACGGCGGCCTCGATGGCGCGACCGCGCGCCGCCGTTACGTCACGGTCTCCTTCCTCTTCTGGCTCCCCACCGGCATGTCCATCGCGACGGGCGTGCTCCTCTACACCGAACGCGGCATGGGTCTCGCGGCCATCGCCGGCTTCTACGCCGTGCACTCCCTCACGGCCGCCGCGATGGAACTGCCCACCGGCGGCCTCTCCGACGTCATCGGGCGGCGCCCCGTCCTGGCCATCGCCGGGCTGCTCAACCTCACCGCCTTCACCCTCATCGGCCTCGGCGCGGCAGGATGGGCCATCGCGCTCGGCATGGGCCTGATGGGTCTCGCCCGCGCCCTGTCCAGCGGACCCGCCGAGGCCTGGTACGTCGACACCGTCCACGCCCACGCCGGACCCGACGCCGATCTGCGTACGGGCTTGGCGCGCGGCAGCTCCGCCACCTCGGCCGCCCTCGCGCTCGGCACCGTGCTCGGCGGCGGGCTGCCCTGGCTGCTCGGCCTCGCCCCCGGCCTGGGGGAGTGGCTGGCCGACACGACCGGCGGCCTGGTCATCCCGCTCTCCGTGCCCGCCCTGCTCGGTGCGCTGGTCGAAGGCGTCTTCGTGCTCTACGTGCTGAGCGCCCTGCCCGAACCGCCCCGGCCCCGCACTACCCTGCGCCGGGTCGTGGGCGGCGTGCCCGAGGCCATCGCCGCCGGGCTGCGGCTCGGCGCCCGGGATGCCCTGATCCGGCGCATCCTGCTCACCGCGAGCGCCGCCGGCGCCGCGCTCGCGGCGCTCGAACTGCTCACCCCCGGCCGGGCCGCCGCCCTCATGGGAACGGCCGAGTCCGGGGCCCTGGTCTTCGCGGGGCTCGCCTGCGCCGGATACCTTTGCCACGCCCTGGGCGGCCAACTCGCCCCGCTCGTCGCCCGGTTCACCGGCAACAGTGAGCGCGCGGTGCTCACGAGCCTCGGATTCACGGTGCTGGGGCTGACCCTGCTCGGCCTCACCACGCACTCGATGAGCCCACTGGCCACGACCGTCGCCGTTACCGGCTACGGACTCGTCTACCTGGGCCTGGGAGCCGCGGGCCCCAACGAGAACGATCTGCTGCACCGCCGGGTCGACGCCTCCGGCCGCGCCACCGCCCTCTCCGTCCAGTCGCTCTCCCTGCAACTGGTCGCCGCCGGCGCCGGCCTTGGCGCGGGTGCCCTGCCGCCGGGGCCGCTGCCCTGGCTGCTGGCCGCCACGGCCGTACTGGCCGGCGCGCTGCTCTGGGTCCGCAGGGCCGCCCCGGCGAAGACGCCGACCCGCCCTGACACCGCGGCCGGGGGCCCGGTCGCCGCCCCCGTTCCCGCCGGACCGCTCCACGACACCGCACCCGAGGAGATCCGCCCCCATGCTCGACCGACTTGAGCCGCTGGTCATCGGCGAATGCGTCGCCGACATCGTCCGGCAGCCGGCCAAGGCCGACCGGGTCCACCCCGGCGGCAGCCCCGCCAACGTCGCGTACGGGCTGGCCCGGCTCGGCCACGACACCACCCTGCTCACCCAGTTGGGCGCCGACGACCACGGGCGGCTCATCCGGGACCATCTGGCCGCCGCCGGGGTCGAGGTCCGCACCGACGGCGCCATCGGGCCGACCCCCTCGGCCGTGGTCACCCTGGACGGCCAGGGGCATGCCACGTACGCCTTCGACGTCGGCTGGACCCTGGGCCCGGTGGTGCTCGACCGGACCCCGGGGCATGTGCACACCGGCTCGATCGCGGCCGTAGTCGAGCCGGGAGCGGCGACGGTCCTGGCCGCCCTGGAGTCGCTGCGGGCCGCCGCCACCGTCAGCTACGACCCCAACGTGCGGCCCGCGTTGATGGGCGAGCGCACCCGGGCCGTGGACCGCGTCGAGCGCTGCGTCGCGCTCAGCGACGTGGTCAAGGCCAGCGACGAGGACCTGCGGTGGCTGCACCCGGACGAGGAGCCCGAGCGGATCGCCGAACGGTGGCTGGCCGCCGGGCCCGCGCTCGTCCTCGTCACCCGGGGCGAGGCGGGCGCGTTCGCCCTGTTCCCCGGCGGCCGGATCACCATCGACGCCCCGGCGGTCGAGGTCGCCGACACCGTCGGCGCCGGCGACGCCTTCATGTCCGGGACGCTCCACGCTCTCGCCGCGCACGGACTCCTCGGCCCGGACGGCCGGGACCGGCTGCGCGCCGTGGACCGGGACACCGTCGCCGACGTCCTGCGCCACGCGGTCGCCTCCGCCGCCGTGACCGTCGCCCGGGCCGGGGCCAATCCGCCCGGGCCCGACGAGCTCCACGCGGCGCTCGACGTCAACTGACGCCACGTCATGACCCGTTCGGCGCAGTCGAACGCACCCTCGTGAGACGTTCCGCCGTTCGTCAACCCGATGCAGTACGACAACGGGATCGGGGCAACGGGTGGCATCGGGGCGACGGGTGGCGAGGAGACAGGCGGCCGAGCGCGGTACGGAGCCGGGGACGCGGGCGGGCGTCTTAGCGGCCGGGGCGCGCACGGCGGTACTGAAGGGCGTGGCGGGCTGGGTGCCGGGGGAGCCGGTCGGCAACGAACGGCTGCCCGCCGACTGGGGCGTGGACGACGCCTGGGTCCGCCGCCGCACCGGCATCGGCAGCCGGCACCGGGCCGGAGAGGACGTCGCCACCGGCGACCTCGCGTTCGAGGCGGCCTCCCGGCTGCTGCGCCGCGCCCCGGCTGCGGGCGGGGTGGACGCGGTGGTCCTCGCCACCGCCACCCCCGACCACCTCTGCCCCGGCACCGCCCCCGCGCTCGCGGCCCGGCTCGGGCTCGGCACCGTACCGGCGCTGGACATCGCCGCCGTGTGCAGCGGCTTCGTCTATGGACTGGCCGTCTGCCACGGTCTGATCACCTCGGGCCTCTACGGGCGGATCCTGCTCGTCGGGGCCGACGTCTACTCGACCTGGCTCGACCCGGCCGACCGCTCGGCGGGCGTCGTCTTCGGCGACGGGGCGGGCGCCGCGCTGGTGGCGGCCGGGCGCAGCGGCGATCCCGGGGAACTGCTCGCGTTCGACCTGGGCAGCGACGGTACGGGCTACGACCTGATCACCGTCCCCGGCGGCGGGGCCCGCGCGCGGGCGAGCGGCAAACCGGCCGGCCCGGGCGACGGGTTCTTCCGGATGCAGGGCGGCACCGTCTACCAGCACGCCGTGGAGCGGATGACCGGCTCCTGCCGGACGCTCCTGGACCGGGTCGGCTGGGACCCGGCCGACGTCGACCGGTTCGTACCGCACCAGGCCAACGCCCGGATCCTGCGCGCCGTCGCCGAGCGGGTCGGCATCGCGCCGCAGCGCTGCGTGACCCATCTGGAGCGGGTCGGCAACACCGGCGCCGCCTCCATCCCGCTGGCCCTGGCCGACGCGGCGGACGGGGGCCTCCTCCGCGCCGGCGACCGGGTACTGCTCACCGCCTTCGGGGGCGGACTGACCTGGGGTTCGGCGGCACTTCGCTGGCCCGGGACCCCGCAGACCATGTGCATGGACTCTATGGAAGGAACACAGCATGTCGCTCCCCGCTGATCAGGGCACCGAGGCCCGAGCCGGCACCGCCGTGGCGGTGACGGGCATCGGCCTGGTGACACCCGCAGGGGCGGACGAGCACAGCTTCTGGGAGGGGCTGTGCTCCGGGCGGTCCACCGCCCGGCGGATCGAGGAACTCGCGGGCCTGCCGGTCGACTTCGCCTGTCCGGTCGACGGCATCGACCTGGACGCGGCGGTGGGCGGCCGGTCGGTGTGGCGGATGGCCCGGTTCGTGAAGCTGGCGCTGGTCGCCGCCCGGCAGGCCGTCGCCGACGCCGGCCTCGACCCGGCCCGGTGGGACGGCGCCCGGGTCGGCGTGGTGCTCGGCGTGGGCGTCGGCGGCGTCTCCGTACTCGTCGACAACGCGGCCAAGCTGACCGCCTCCGGTCCCGAGGCGGTCTCCCCGCTCCTCGTGCCGATGATGATCCCCAACGCGGCGGCGGGCGAGGTCGCCATCGCGCTGAAGGCGGGCGGCCCGAGCCTCGCCCCCGCCACCGCCTGCGCCTCCGGGGCCACGGCCGTCGCCGTCGCCCGCGATCTGCTGCTCGGCGGCAGCTGCGACGTGGTCGTCGCGGGCGGCGCGGAGTCGGTGCTGACCCCGCTGGTGGTCACCGCGTTCGCCCGGATGGGCGCGCTGTCCACCCGCACCGGCGAACCGGCCGCCGCCTCCCGCCCGTTCGCCGCCGACCGGGACGGCTTCGTCATCGGCGAGGGCGCCGCCATGCTCGTCCTGGAGCGCGAGGAAGGGGTACGCGCCCGGGGCGGCCGGACCCGCGCCCTGCTCACCGGGGCCGGCTCCAGCACCGACGCCCACCACCCCACCGCCCCGGCCCCCGACGGACACGGCGCCCAGCGGGCGGTGCGGGCCGCGCTCGACCAGGCGGGCTGGACACCCGGCGATGTCGATCACATCAACGCCCACGGCACCTCCACCCCCCTCAACGACGCCATGGAGACCACCCTCATCTCCCGGCTCTTCCCGCACCGGCCGCCCGTCACCGCGCCCAAGGGCGTCACCGGGCACACCCTGGCGGCGGCGGGCGCGATCGAGGCGGTGGCCACCGTCCTGACGCTGGAACGTTCCGCCGTACCGCCGATCGCCAACCTGGACGCACTCCCCGACGCCTTCCCCCTCGACTGCGTGACAAAGGAACCCCGGCACCGGCGGATCGAGACGGCGCTCAGCCACTCCTTCGGCTTCGGCGGCCACAACGTCGCACTGGCCTTCCAACGCGCCTGATAAACGGGGGCATTTCGGGACGGCGGGGGTGTCCTCGCCGTTCCTTGATCGTTACTGTGTTGTGACCGTAACCATGAATGACGCGGCTTCGCCGTCCACGAACGATCTGCTCACCGCGGTGCTCTTCGGGCCGAACTTCCGCCAGGAGCACGGATTCTGGCGCCGCATGCTGACAACAGAACCGTTTCGCCGCCCCGGTGGCGGCACCCCCGACGAACGGCTCGCCCTCTCCTACCACCGGCTGCGCATCCTCAACAACGCGCTCGACAGCGGCGCCCGTCTGGCCGCCGACCCCCGGGCACTGGCCGCCCTCCACGAATGGCTCGGCCCCGTCGACCCGGCGCTGACCACCGTGGCGGGCATCCACTACAACCTCTTCCTCGGTAGCCTCCTCGACCACGACGCCGACACCCGGCGCGACCTGTCGGACTTCCTCGCCCTGCGGCGCGTCGGCACCTTCCTCTGTACGGAGGTGGCGCACGGCAACGACGCGGCGGCCATCGAGACGACCGCGACGTACGACCGCGAACGCGACGGCTTCGTCCTGCACACCCCGCACGCCGGGGCGCAGAAGTTCATGCCCAACACCAGCCCCGCCGGCGGTCCCAAGTCCGGTGTGGTGGCGGCCCGGCTGCTCGCCGACGGCGCCGACCACGGGGTCTTCCTCTTCCTCGCGCCGCTCACCGACGCCCACCGCGCCCTGCCCGGCGTCCGGGTGCGGCGGCTGCCCGCCCGGATGGGCTCCCCGGTCGACCACTGCCTCACCTCCTTCGACCGCTGCTTCGTCCCACGCGAGGCACTGCTCGCCGGACAGCACGGGCGGATCGGCGACGACGGCCGGTTCCACAGCGAAGTCCCCAACCGCAGAAGGCGGTTCCTCGCCTCCATCGGCCGGGTCACCCCCGGCAAGCTCTCCATGAGCGCCTGCGCGGTCGGCTCCGCCCGGGTCACCCTGGCCATCGCCGTCCGGTACGCCGGCCACCGGATGATCTCCGGATCGCGCGCCGCCCGGCGGATCCCCGTGTACGCGCACCGCACCCACCACGGCCCGCTGGCCGGAGCGATGGCCACCGTGTACGCGATGAGCCTGCTGCACCGCAGGGCCCTGGACGGCTGGGAGTCGGCCTCCGCGGCCGACCGGGACGAGGCCGAACGCCTG
Organism: Streptomyces sp. PTY087I2; assembly: GCF_001687325.1. GTDB lineage: Bacteria > Actinomycetota > Actinomycetes > Streptomycetales > Streptomycetaceae > Streptomyces. The sequence goes on from NZ_LZRD01000016.1 coordinate 117,336, forward strand.
GTCGCCGTCGCCAAGGGGTGGATCACCTGGCAGGCCCGTGACGTCATCGTCGAGTGCCGCGAACGGTGCGGAGCCCAGGGGCTGCTGGAGAACAACGGGATGACCGAACTGGTCACCGGCATCGAGGGCGCGATCACCGCCGAGGGCGACAACCTCGCCGTGCACGCCAAGGCCGCCGCCGAAATGCTCTTCAGCGCCACCGACCGGGACCCGGCCGAGGAGGACGGCCCCGGCGACCTGGACGACCCCGCCTTCCTCGGCCGGCTCTGCGCGGCCGTCGAGGACCTCTGGTTCACCCGCGCCCGGACGCGGATGAGCGCCGCCCCGCCCGGCGACCCGCTCGGCCGCTGGAACGCCGCGTCGTCGGCCGCGCTGCGCGGCGTCGAGGCGTACGCCTACCGCCAGGCGGACGAAGCGTACGCCGAGGCCGTCGCCACCCTGCCCGAAGGCGAGGCGCGCGACCGGCTGACCGAGCTGCGCAGGCTCTTCGCGCTCCGGTGGATCGCCCGCAACAGCGGTGACCTGCTCGCCACCGGACGGCTGACCGCCGATCAGGTCACCTCTCTGCCCGACGCGGTGGAGGAGGCGACCGCGGTCGTGGCCGAACACACCCCCGCCCTGGTGGCGACCTTCGCGCTGCCCGAGCGCCTGATGTCGGACTGGCCGATCGCCGGACCCCGCTACGCCGACGTCTACGACGACCCCGAGGGGGCCTGGCACCGGAGCCGCAGGGCGGGAATCCGGGGCCGCGCGGCGGAATTCCGGCGGCCCGTCTGCGGCAGCCGGAGGCGCCCGCTGCGCGAGAAGGTCGCCGCGCTCGGCACCCGCGGGGTCCTGCTGGCGTACTGGGGAACCACGTCGGTGCTCTCCCGATGGTTCGAGAAGCCGCAGGTGAGCGTAGATGAATCGGTTCGCCGGAAGGCGTAACCGGAAGATCGTCTTCCAGTTATTTCGAGCGGTGGGCAACACCGTTTCCCCCGCCGCTCGGACGAGCGCGATGAATCCGACGAACCCGATGAGAGGAATCACCATGAAGACCATCCACCCCAAGATCACCGAGGTGCTGACCGGGACGTTCAAGGTGCCCGCCCACGAGGTCCTGCCGGAGTCCACGATGGACAGCCTGGAGATGGACTCCCTCGCGGTCGCCGAATTCGCCGTCATCATCAAGGAGACCCTGGGCGTCGACGCCGACTCCGAGAAGCTCTACAAGGACGCCACGCTGGCCGACATCTCCGCATACATCGACGAGGCCGTCGCCGGCGCGCCGGCCGAGGCGACGGTGCCGGTGAGCAACACCCGATGAAGCGACCCGCCATCGCCGTGACAGGGCTGGGGATGATCACCCCGGTCGGCCACACCACCGACACCACCTGGGACGGGGTCCGCGCCGGCGTCTCGCCCGCCCGCACCGTCCCCGAACTGCGCGGCTGCGCCGTCGACTTCGCCTGTACGGTCTCCGGTATCGACCTCGACGACGCGGTCGGCGGCCGGACCGCGTTCCGGATGGGCCGGTACGTCAAGTTCGCCCTCCTCGCCGCCCGGGAGGCGGTCGCCGACGCCGGACTCGACCCGGCGCACTGGGACGGGGCCCGGGTCGCCGTCGTCGTCGGCACCAGCAGCGGAGGATCCGCCGGGCTCACCGAACAGGCCGTCGCCCTGGAACGGCGCGGCCCCGAGGCCACCTCGCCCTCGGGCATCCTGCTGACCATCCCGAACATGCCCGCGGCCGAGATCGCCATCGCGATGAAGGCCACCGGACCCAGCCTGGCCCCGTGCACGGCCTGCTCGTCCGGGGTGACCGCGCTGTCGGTGGCCCGGGACATGCTGACGCTGGGCCAGTGCGACATCGCTATCGCCGGGGCCACCGAGTCGATCGTGTTCCCCGTCGCCATGACCGGCTTCGCCCGCTCCGGCGCGGCGGCGATGCGGGACGGCGACCCCGCCCGCCTCTGCCGCCCCTTCGCCGCCGACCGGGCCGGCATCGTCATGGGCGAGGGCGCGGCGATCATGGTCCTGGAACGGGCCGACGACGCCCGCGCCCGAGGAGCCGCCCCCCGGGCGCTGATCGCGGGCGCCGGGGCCACCACCGACGCCCACCACCCCACCAGCCCGCACCCGGCGGGGGAGGTCGCGCGGGCGGCCGTCGACGCCGCGCTGCGGGACGCGGGCTGGCGGGCCGAGGACGTCGACCACGTCAACGCGCACGGCACGTCGACCCCCTTGAACGACGCGACGGAAGCCGCCCTCATCGGCCGGGCCTATCCGCACCGGCCGCCCGTCACCGCCCCCAAGGGCGTACTGGGCCACTGCATGGGGGCGGCCGGAGCCATCGAGGCGGGTCTGACGGTCCTCACGCTCCAGCACGGGGTGATCCCGCCGATCGCGAACCTGGACGCCCCCGAGCCCGGGTTCGCCATCGACTGCGTCACCAAGACCCCGCGCGAGGCCCCCGTACGACGGGCCGTCAGCCACTCCTTCGGCTTCGGCGGCCACAACGCGGTGATCGCCCTCCAGGCTCCCTAGAAAAGGTGTCTTGGCGGAATCCGCGCGGCCGGTACGGCGGGTCGATCCCGCGCCGCACCGGCCCCGCGGACCGTGACCCACCACACCGCTTCTGAGCTGCGGGAAGACGCGTGATAGCTTGCCGGGGCCAGTCGAACCCCAGCGACGGGGTCAGGGAATCCGGTGCGAAACCGGAACTGACGCGCAGCGGTGAGGGGGACGGGCGGGGCCACGGCCACTGGAGCGCACACGCGCCCCGGGAAGGCGTCCCGCCCGGACGAACCCGAGTCCGAAGACCTGCTGGTGCCCGCGCCCGCACCGGGGCCCGGGAACCGTACGACGGGCTCCGCGGCTGGGCCCAGAGACACAGAGGTCCTTCGTGCTGTCCACGGCCACCCCCGCCCCGATACGTACCGCCGCCCTCCTCGCGGCCGGACTCCTCCTGCTGACCGCCTGCGGCGAGGGCGGGAGCACCGGGGCTGCCGACGGGAAGAAGGCCGAGGGCTTCCCGCTCACCCTGAAGAACTGCGGGCGCACCGTCACGGTGAAGGCCCCGCCGCAGCGGGCGGTCTCCGTCGACCAGGGGTCCACCGAGATCCTCCTCTCGCTCGGCCTGGCCGACCGGCTCGCCGGTACCGCCACCTGGAGCGACCCGGTGATGAAGGGCCTGGAGAAGGCCAACGCGGGCGTCGAGCGGATATCGGAGAACCGGCCCTCCTCGGAGAAGGTCCTCGACAAGGAGCCCGACTTCCTCTCCGCCTCCTTCGCCTCGACCCTCGCCAAGGGCGGCGTCGCCCCGCGCGAACAGTTCGAGAAGCTCGGCGTGCCGACGTACATCTCGCCCGCCGACTGCGTCGGCAAGGACAACAGCGGCGGCGGCGACGGAGCGCGCACCGCACCCCTCACCATGGACAGCGTCTACACCGAAGTCCGGGAACTCTCCCAGGTGTTCGGCGTCCCCGAGCGCGGCGACGCCCTGGTGAAGAAGCTCCGGGGCCGGGTGGCGAAGGCCACCGAGGGCATCGACGGATCCAAGGCCTCCCTCCTCTACTGGTTCTCCGACTCCAAGGCCCCCTACCTCGCGGGCTGCTGCGGCGCCCCCGGCGTCATCACGAAGGAGCTCGGAGCGAAGAACGTCTTCGACGACACCCACGACGAATGGCCCCAGATCAGCTGGGAGACCGTCGCCGACCGCAACCCCGACGTCCTGGTCATCGGCGACCTGAGCCGCACGATGCAGACCGCCGAGAGCGCCGAGAAGAAGATCGAGTTCCTGGAGTCCGACCCGGTCACCAAGACCATGGACGCCGTCAAGAACCGCCGCTACGTGCTGCTCAGCGGCCAGGCCATGAACCCCACCATCCGGACCGTCGAGGGACTGGAGCGCGTCGCGGCCGGACTGCGCGACTTCGGACTCGCCGGGTGAGCACGGACAGCCGTACGGTCGAGAAGCGGGCCGACGCGCCGCCTGCCGCCGACCGCCCCGCCCGGGCCGGGGCGCCGCTCGCCGCACTGCTCTGGAGCGGCGGCCTGCTGCTCCTCCTGGCCTCCGTCGCGGTGGCCGTCACCATCGGGCCCGCCCGGATCTCCGTTCCCGACGTCTGGTCCACCGTCGCCGCGCACCTCGGCTTCGGCACGAGCGACCTCAGCCCGATCCGGGACGGCATCATCTGGAACCTCCGCATGCCGCGCACCCTCCTCGCCGCCGTGTGCGGCGCGGGGCTCGCGGTGTGCGGCACGGTGATGCAGTCCCTGCTGCGCAACCCGCTCGCCGACCCCTTCGTCCTCGGCGTCTCCTCCGGGGCCTCCACCGGAGCGGTCGTCGTGGTCGTCCTCGGGGTCGGCGGGGGAGCGGTGTCGCTGTCGGCCGGGGCGTTCGCCGGTGCGCTTCTCTCCTTCGCCCTGGTCCTGCTGCTCAGCCACACCCTCGGCGGCTCCACCGACCGGGTCGTCCTCTCCGGCGTCGCCGCGATGCAGCTCTTCTCCGCCCTCACCTCGTTCGTCGTGATGACCTCCGCCGACGCCGAGCAGACCCGCGGGGTGCTGTTCTGGCTCCTCGGCTCGCTCAGCGGCGTCGGCTGGAGCGAGGTGGCCCTGTGCTCCGCCGTCCTCGCCGTCTGCCTGGTGATCTGCCTGGCCCACGCCCGTACGCTCGATGCCTTCGCCTTCGGGCAGGACGCCGCCGCCGCGCTCGGCGTGAACGTCGCCCGCACCCGGATCGTGCTGCTGTGCACCACCGCCCTGCTGACCGCCGCTCTGGTCAGCGCCGCCGGGGCGATCGGCTTCGTCGGCCTGGTCCTGCCGCACGCCGCCCGGGCCCTCACCGGCTCCGGACACCGGCGGCTCCTCCCGGTCACCGCACTCGCCGGGGCGGTCTTCCTCGTCTGGGTCGACACCCTCGCCCGGACCGTCCTCGACCCGCAGGAGGTACCGGTCGGCGTCGTCACCGCGCTGATCGGCGTCCCCGCGTTCATCGCCGTCCTGTACCGCACCCGGAGCACGTCATGAGCCTCCTCGACAACGGCGGCCTGCGCGCCGACCGCATCGGCCGGGCGGCGGGCGGCCGGCTCATTCTCGACGGCGTCGCCATCGCCCCGCCGCCCGGCTCCACCGTCGGACTGCTCGGCCCCAACGGCTCCGGCAAATCCACTCTGCTGCGGATCCTCGCGGGCCTCCTCGCCCCGGACACCGGCGTCGTCACGCTGGACGGCGACCCCCTCGCGGACCTCGGCCGCCGCACCGTCGCCCGCCGGATCGCCGTCGTCGACCAGCACGCGGTCACCCAGGTCGACCTCAGCGTCCTCGACGTCGTACGCCTCGGCCGCATCCCGCACCGGCGCGCCTGGTCCGCCCCGGACCGCACCGACGAGGACGCCGTCGCCGACGCGCTGCGGCGCACCGGGCTCACGGACCGCGCCGGACAGTCCTGGCACACCCTGTCCGGCGGCGAACGCCAACGCGTCCAGATCGCCCGCGCCTTGGCCCAGCAGCCCCGCGAACTCCTTCTGGACGAGCCGACGAACCACCTCGACATCCAGCACCAGCTGGATCTGCTCGCCCTGGTCGCCGACCTGCCCGTCACCAGCGTCGTCGCCCTGCACGACCTCAACCTGGCCGCGATGTTCTGCGACCGGATCACCGTGATGAAGGCCGGCCGGGTCGTCGCCGGAGGCACCCCGGCCGAGGTCATCACCGAGGAACTGATCCAGGACGTCTACGGGGTCCGGGCCGTCGTCACCCCGGACGGCCCCGACGGCCGCCCCTCGGTACGGTTCCTGCCGCGCCGCTGACCGCGCACGGCACCGGACAGCCCGCCGGGCGGACCCGTTGAACGAGCCCGCCCGGCGGCCGAGGACGTGGGAGCGGCCTTCCGGCCACCTGAGACCGTGCCGGTCAGCGGCGACGCCCCTGGCCGAACTCGCCACCGGCGTCCTTGCCGGTGCCCATGTCCGTACCGTCCGCGTAGTCGATCTTCTCCTTGCGGACCTCGGCGGAGACCTCCTTCTGCTCGGTGACCCGGTTGGTCTCCAGCCGGACCCGCTCCACCGGCACGGCCTCCTTGCGTACGGTGGCGCGTTCCGCGTGCAGCGTGACCTCGACGTCCTGCTCGGCGAAGTCCGTGGTCCCGGTGGTCTTCTCGCCGGGCTGGAGCGGTTCGCGGACCACCCGTACCTCTTCGTGGGAGACCGGCACGGTCCGGGTGACCTCCTCGGTCACCACGTACTTGTGCAGCCGCGCCTTGCCGCTCTCGTACTCCTCCTTGCCGACGTGCAGCTGCTCCTCGGAGCGGATCATCTCGTCCTTGCCGCTCATGTCGGCGGACCGGGACGTGCCCGCGCCGGCGCCCGCCAGCGGGCGTGCCGTGGTGGAGGCGTCCGTGTCGCGGTGCCTGCCCGTGCCGCTGCCTGCTCCTGCCATGCCCGCAGCTCCTGTCGTTCCCGCGCCGGCCATCCCGGCGCTCGTCCCGGCGGTGGTCGCCTTCCCGGTCGCCTTGGCGCCGGGGGGCGTTCCGGTGCCCTGGGCCGCGCCCGCCGCACCGGCGGCACCCGCCGCGCCCATCGCGCCGGTCCCGGCGACGGTCGGCGCGTCCATGCCGGCCGACCGGTTCTCACCGAGATTGCCGGACTTCCTGCTCAGGCCGTAGTGCCGGTACAGCTCCTCCTCCTCGGCCACGGAGAGGTGCGCGTCCGCGTCCACCCGGGGCGCGTCCTTGACGCTCTCCTTCGGATGGGCGACGTGCAGGTCGGAACCCACTCGACGGGCTCCGGCGAGCGGGACGAAGCTCTCCTTCATACCGAACAGGCCGGTCTTGACCGTGACCCAGTCGGGCTTGCCGGTGTCGTCGTCGACGTACACCCGGCCCACACTGCCGACCTTCTCGCCGTCGTTGTCGTACACGGTCAGACCGTCGAGTTCTCCGGAATCCGTGAAACCGTCAGCGGCTCCCATAACCGATTCCTCCTCTCGGGCACGCCCTGTGGCTGGCTCCACCGGAGGTGGCGCGTCCGGCTTCCATCGCGCCTCACCCACATGGACGCTGCAACCGCCCGCCCGCCCGGATCGTGGCTCCCGGAAGCCCGGTGCGGGGCCTTGGCCCCGTGCGGCGGCACCGGGCCACTCCGGAACCCATTAGGCCAATCGGGTGAGTCGCCCGGGCTCGCATAGGATCGGCGGACCGTGGCGGCCGCAGGGCGGACCACCGCCGACCCGCCGAGCCACCAGGGGTGCGCCATCTCTTCCGTACGTCTCGGGCTGCCCGCGCAACGCGGCGAACCGCGCGCGGACCTTCGCGACCGGCGCGAGGACGGACAGCGCCTCCACCACCTCGTGTGGCGGCTGGGGCCGGGCGTACGGGTGTGCAGCAGCGCGGTCCTCGGCGGCGGCATCGGCCCCCGCGCCTGGATCCTCAACGCCCAGGTCCCCGGTGGTTACCCGCGCCTCGACCCGGACCGCCACCTCGCCGAGATCGCGGCAGCGGAAGGGCTCGACGGCCCGGGGGCCGGCCTGATGACCGCCGCCGAGGTCGCCGCGTACACGACCGCCCACGACGGCGGTGTCACGGCGACCGTCACGGCAGGCCTCGGCGTACGGGGCTGGGCGGCGGCCCCGGAGACCTCGGCGGACGCCGCAGCGGTCCCGTTCCGGCCGGGGACGGTCAACATCGTCGTCACCCTGCCCGTGGCGCTCTCCGACGCCGCCCTCGTCAACGCCGTCGCCACCGCCACCGAGGCCAAGGTCCAGGCGCTCCTGGACGCCGGGCTCGACTGCTCGGGCACCCCGACCGACGCCGTGTGCGTCGCCGCCCCCGAACCGGGGCCCGACGGCGGCGAACCCTTCGCCGGACCCCGCTCCCCCTGGGGCGCGCGGATCGCCCGCGCCGTGCACGGCGCCGTCCTGGCCGGGGCCCGCCCGGCGCGGTGACGGGGACCGCCGGCGGCCTCAGGTGACGTAAGGGGAGGAGGTCTGCCGGGGCAGCGGTGCTCGCGCGAGCAACTCCCGTACGAGCGTGCCCACCTGGTCCGTCTCGATGAGGAAGCCGTCGTGCCCGCACGGCGAGGCGATGGTGCGCGCGGCGTCCGCCCCCGGCAGCAGCGCGGCCAGGCGTTCCTGCTGCGCCAGGGGGTACAGCCGGTCCGAGTCGACGCCCGCGACCAGGGCGGGCAGCTCCGCGCGGCCCAGGGCGCGGGCGATCCCGCCCCGGCCCCGGCCGACGTCGTGGCCGTTCATCGCCTCGGTGAGCGTCACATAGCTCCCGGCGTCGAACCGGTGCACCAGCTTGTCCGCGTGGTGGTCGAGATACGACTCCACCCGGTAGCGGCCGCCGTGCGCGGGCTCCTCCCCGGGCTGCGCCCCGCCGCCGAAGCGGGAGTCCAGCTCGGGTGCGCTCCGGTACGTGATGTGGGCGATGCGGCGCGCCTGCCCGAGGCCCCGGTGCGGACCCTCGCCCGAGGACGCCCGGTGGTAGTCGCCGCCCCGCCACCCCGGGTCGGAGCGGATCGCGCCGATCTGTACGGAACCCCAGGCGATCTGGTCGGCGGATGAGGCCGCCGGGGCGGCGAGCACGAGCAGCGAACCGGTGCGTTCGGGCCTGCTCACCGCCCATTCCAGGGCCCGCATGCCGCCCATCGACCCGCCGATGACGGCCGCCCACCGTCCGATGCCCAGCACATCGGCGAGGGCGGCCTCCGCCCTCACCTGGTCCCGCACGCTCAGATACGGGAACCGGGAGCCCCACGGTGTGCCGTCGGGCCCGGGGGAGGACGGGCCGGTGCTGCCCCGGCAGCCGCCGAGGACGTTGGGTGCGACGACGAACCAGCGGTCGGTGTCGAGCGCCCGGCCGGGACCGACGAGCGCGTCCCACCAGCCGGGCGTCGGATGCCCCGGACCGGCGGGACCGGCCACATGGCTGTCGCCCGTCAGCGCGTGCAGCACCAGCACGGCGTTGGACCCGTCCGCCGCCCGCTGCCCCCAGGTCTCGTACGCCAGGCGCACCCCCGGCAGCCCGGTCCCGGACTCCAGGGGCAGCGGGTCCTCGATCGCCGCCCAGCGGCGACGACCGGGCGGATCCCCCTCGCGTCGGCCGCCGGAGACCGGTGCGAGGGGGAGTGCGCGGTGCGGGGGCGCCCCGTTCAGGACGCCGCCTTCGCCGCCCGGAAACCCGCCTCCAGGTCGGCCTTGAGGTCGTCCACGTTCTCCAGCCCCACCGACAGCCGCACGAGACCGGGCGTGGCGCCGGTGGCGGTCAGCTGCTCCTCGGTGAGCTGGCTGTGCGTGGTGGAGGCCGGGTGGATGATCAGGCTGCGTACGTCACCGATGTTGGCGAGATGGCTGAAGAGCTCGACCGCGTCCACGAACCGCCGGCCCGCCTCGGCCCCGCCCTTCAGCTCGAAGGCCAGCACGGCCCCGGCCCCGCGCGGCAGATAGCGCCGCCCGGCCTCGTACCAGCGGTTCGACTCAAGACCCGCGTAGTGCACGGCCGCCACCTCGTCGCGCCGCTCCAGCCAGCGGGCCAGCTCCAGCGCGTTGGAGGTGTGCCGCTCCAGCCGCAGGCTCAGCGTCTCGATGCCCTGGAGCAGCAGGAACGCCGAGTGCGGCGAGAGCGCGGGCCCCAGATCGCGCAGCAACTGCACCCGGAGCTTCACCGCGAACGCGCTCGGCCCGAGGTCCGGCCAGTAGCGCAGCCCGTGATAGCTCGGGTCGGGCTCATGGAACTCGGGGAAACGCTCGGCGTGCGCCCCGAAGTCGAACGTACCGGCGTCCACGACCACGCCGCCGATCGTCGTGCCGTGCCCGCCGAGGAACTTGGTCGCCGAGTGGACCACGATGTCCGCGCCGTGCTCGATCGGCCGCAGCAGATAGGGCGTGGGCACGGTGTTGTCGACGATGAGCGGCACCCCGGCCTCGTGCGCGGTGTCCGCGACGGCCCGGACGTCCAGCACGTCGCCGCGCGGATTGCCGAGCGTCTCGGCGAAGAACGCCTTCGTGCCGGGCCGCACCGCCGCCCGCCACGCCGCCAGGTCCCCCGGGTCCTCGACGAACGTCACCTCGACGCCGAAGCGGGGAAGCGTGTGGCGGAAGAGGTTGTAGGTGCCGCCGTAGAGCGACGAGGAGGACACGATGTGGTCCCCGGCCCCGGCCAGCGTCAGGATCGCCAGCGTCTCCGCCGCCTGCCCCGAGGCCAGCGCGACGGCCGCGACGCCGCCTTCCAGCGCGGCGACGCGCTGCTCCAGGACGTCCTGGGTGGGGTTGTGGATGCGGGTGTAGATGTTGCCCGGCTCGGCCAGCGAGAACAGGTCGGCGGCGTGCTGCGTGTCGCGGAAGACGAAGGACGTCGACTGGTAGATCGGCACCGCGCGGGCGCCGGTCGCCGGATCCGGGGCCGCACCGGAGTGGATCTGCTTGGTCTCGAACGACCAGGCGGCGCCGGGGTCCTGCCGGTCCTGGTCCTCGGGGGTGTGGCCTGCGGTGACGGAGTCGAGGGGCTGGCTCATGTGGTTCCTCGCACGGGGCGGTGACGGGCTGAATACGGACCGTAGGCCGCACTCCGCACCCTCGGAAGCGTGTCGCCCGCCTGGCCACCAACCCGCAACGGCCCGTCATGGCCCGCAATACGGCGGCAACGCGCATGCCATGCCCGCCCGCTCGACGGCTGCGGGAACGGGCATGGCGTCCGCGTTCAGGCGGCCGCCGGGACCTCGGCGATCGAGCGGCCCGCCCACGCGGGCGCGGGCTCGACGAGCGAGGCCAGCCGCTCCCGTACGGAATCCGGGAACGGGGCGGTGCGGCCCGCCCGTTGGTCCACATGGAGCGCCAGCAGCTCGGTCGTCGCCACCGGCGCGGCCTCCGGCTCCGGTACGTCGTCGGGGGCGCCGACCACGTACAGCTCGTGGCAGAAGCGCGCCTTCTTCGCGTCCACGCCCAACAGCCGGGTGCGGACGGCGAGATGGGACCCTTCGGCCACTTCGCGGAGATAGCGCAGATGCGACTCGGCGGTGTAGAGCGAGCAGCCGGTGCGCTCCCGGTATCCGGCATGCAGACCGGTCTCGATCATCATCGCGTCGGTGGCGTACCCGAAGACCAGGACGTAGAACGCCTCGCTCATATGGCCGTTGTAGTCGATCCACTCGGGCCGTACGGTCCGGTGGAACAGCGGGAGCGACGTGTCGTCGTCGGCGGCCGTCTCCTCGTGGGTGTGCTGCTCGCTCATCGGGCCGCCTCCTCGGCGGAACGGGGCAGGCGGCCGGTCGCCCGCAGGATGTCGATGACGCCCCGGTCGCGTTCGGCGACCAGGTCGGCGATGCTCCGGCCGTCCGCGGCCTCGTCGCAGCCGGCCACCACCGCCTCGTACAGGGCCCGGTCCAGCTCGGGTGCTTCGAGCCGGGTCCAGGGCGACTTCAGCGACGGGCCGAAATGGTCGAGCATATGGGCCATCCCGCCCTCGCCGCCCGCGAGCGCGAACGTGAGCATCGGGCCCATCACGGCCCAGCGGAGCCCCGGCCCCTCGGTGATCGACGCGTCGATCTCCGCCACCGTCGCCTCACCGTTGGCGACCATGTGCAGCGCCTCGCGCCACAGGGCCTCCTGGAGCCGGTTGGCGATGAAGCCGGGCACCTCGCGGTCCATGGTGATCACGGACTTGCCCGCGACCTCGTAGAACCGCGAGGCCCACTCCACCGCGGCGGGGGCCGTCCGTTCCCCGCCGACGACCTCGACCAGCGGGATGAGGTAGGGCGGGTTGAAGGGGTGCCCGACGACGAGCCGCCCGGGGTCGGCGGCCTCGGTCTGCATGTCCGTCATCGGATAGCCGGAGGTCGACGAGGCGATCACCGTACCGGCGGGTGCGGCGGCGTCCAGCCGGGCCAGCAGATCCCGCTTGAGGTCCAGCTTCTCGGGGGCGCTCTCCTGGACGAACTGGGCGTCTGCCACGGCCTCTTCGAGGGTCGCGGTGACGGTCAGCCGGTCCTGCGAGGCCCCGTCGGCCAGGCCGAGCCGTTCCAGCGCGGGCCAGGCGGCGGCGATGAGCCGGCGCAGCCGGACGGCCGCGTCGGGGGCCGGGTCCCAGGCGGTGACGTCGTAACCGCGGGCGAGGAAGTGGGCGGCCCAGCCGCCGCCGATCACCCCGGCCCCGACGCACGCCACACGGCGTACGTCCTCGGGGGCGCAGGGGGAGAAGGGATCAGGGGGCGTGGTGGGGGAGGGGAAGACGGGCACGGGTGACACTCCGGAAAGGCGGTGAGGGGAAGAGGAGTTGGGAGATCGGAGAGATCAGGTACGCGGGCGCAGGCCGAGCTTCTCGCGGGCCTCGTCGGGTGTGGCCACCCGGGAGCCCAGGGATTCGGTGATCCGCACGGCGCGCTCCACCAGCTGGCCGTTGGTGGCCTTGACGCCCTTGCCCAGATAGAGGTTGTCCTCCAGGCCGACCCGCACGTGTCCGCCGAGCAGGATCGACTGGGCGACCCAGGGCATCTGCATCCGGCCGAGCGCGAAGCTCGCCCATGGGGAGCCAGGGGGAAGCATGTTGACCATCGACTGGAGGACACCCGGGTCGGCGGGCGCGCCCCACGGGATGCCCATGCAGAGCTGGAAGACCGTGGGATCGTCGAGCAGTCCTTCGGCGAGGAGCTGCTTGGCGAACCACAGCTGCCCGGTGTCGAAGATCTCCAACTCGGGCCTGACGCCCAGTTCCTGGATGCGCTTCGCACCGGTGCGCAGCATGTCGGGGGTGGAGACGTAGAGGTTGCTGCCGTCGCCGAAGTTGAGCGAACCGCAGTCGAGGGTGCAGATGTCCGGCAGCAGCTCCTCCACGTGCGGCAGCCGGTCCAGCCCGCTGACCAGATCGGTGCCCGGGAGCTGACGGAGCGGCGCCTCCGGGTCGATGACCAGGTCCCCGCCCATACCGGCGGTCAGGTTGATGACGACGTCGGTGCCGGTCTCCCGGATCCGCTCGACGACCTCCCGGTAGAGCCGGGGATCGCGGGAGGGGGCGCCGGTCTCCGGTTCACGGACGTGGATGTGGACCACGGCCGCGCCGGCCTCGGCGGCCTCGACGGCGGAGGCGGCGATCTGCTCGGGCGTCACCGGGACATGCGGGCTGCGGCCGACGGTGTCGCCGGCGCCGGTGAGGGCGCAGGTGATGATGACGTCTTGGTTCACGGGCATGCGGAAACATCTCCTCCGTGGGAGCTGACAGGGCTGGGGAGCTGGGGGCTGTTGGGGGGCTTGTCGTTGTACGGGGGTCAGCCGGCCGTGGGCGCTGTCAGGCAGGCGTCCACGTGGGCGGTCAGCGCGTCGTGCATGGCCTGTGCACCGGTGCCGGGGACTCCGTCGACCTGGCCGTCCGGTTCGGTGGCCAGGACCTGGGAGGCCAGTCCGTCGATCAGCGCGGTGAGGGCGAGGGCCGCGCTGTCCGGGTCGACCGGGCGGAACACGCCCTGCTCGACGCCGCGCCGGATCACGTCGGCGACCGTTCCCCGCCACTGGCGGTAGTACTCCATGTGGAGCCGACCGACCGTGGTGGACCGGGCGGCCTCGGCCCACAGGTCGAGCCAGACGCACCATTGCCGCCGCTGCTGTTCGGTGCGGGGCGTCTGGAGTTCGATCAGCAGGCGCAGCTCGTCCCCGGCGTGCCGCGTACCGGCCGTGGCGTCGGCGCGGCGACGGGTGTCCTCGTCCATGCACCAGCGCACCGCGGCTTCGAGCAGTTCGTCACGGCCGGGGAAGTGGTAGTGGATCGCCGCCGTGCTGGTGTGGCAGGCCGCGGCGATGTCCGCGACCCGGACGGCGTGGAATCCGCGCTCGGCGATGAGCCGGACGGTTTCGCGCACGATCTGGAGAGGCCTGCCGCCCTCCGGCGAGGGCACCGGCGGGCGAGGGGCCGACGGAGAACGTACGGGCGACGGCGTCGCCTCCGTACCGGTCGCCGGGCCGAGCAGCCATCCGACGTCGACGCCGCCGATGTCCGCGATCCGGGCCAGCTCGGCGGCGGTGAAACGGCGTGTGCCGTTCAGGGACCGGGACAGCTTCGACGGATCGATGACGATCCGCCGCGCGAACTCGCGCGCGCTCACACCCGCCGCGTCGATCACCTGTCGGACCCGTGCGGCCACCTCGTCCTGCTGCATGGTCAGTCACCGTAACCATGCGTTGAGAAAACCTCAACATGGGCAGGCGCAACCCACAAGATAAAAGGGGTGTTGCGGTTCTGACTGATGCATCAGTCAGAACCGCAACACCCCTCCTGCCCGCGGTCCGCCCCGGCGGCGGTCACTCCTGGGTGAGCATTCCGCTCCGCAGCTTGCCCAGCATCCGGCTCAGCAGCCGGGACACATGCATCTGCGATATCCCGAGCTCCGCGCCGATCTGCGCCTGGGTCATCTCCTGACCGAAGCGCATGTCGATGATCCGGCGCTCCCGCTCGTCGAGTTCGTCCAGCAGGGGAGCGAGGGCGTGAAGATTCTCCACGGTCTCCATGGCGGGGTCCGGATCGCCCAGCACATCGGCGAAGGTCCGCCCGGCGGCCTGGCCGGGCCCGGCCTCCGCGGTGTCGGTCGGCATGTCCAGGGAGCCCGCCGTGTAGCCGTTGGAGGCGACGATCCCCTCCGTGACCTCGGACTCCTCGATCCCCAGGTACTCCGCGAGCTCCTTGGCCGTGGGGTCCCGGTCGAGGTCGCCGGCCAGGGACTCCTTCGCCTTGGCGAGGTCGACCCGCAGCTCCTGGAGGCGTCGCGGCACATGCACGGCCCAGCTCGTGTCGCGGAAGAACCGCTTGATCTCCCCGACGATGTACGGCACCGCGAAAGACGTGAACTCGACCTCCCGGGAGAGGTCGAACCGGTCGATCGCCTTGATCAGCCCGATGGTGCCGACCTGGACGATGTCCTCCATGTCGCCGCTGCCCCGGTTGCGGAAGCGGTTGGCGGCGAAGCGGACGAGGGACAGGTTCATCTCGATGAGGGTGTTGCGCGCGTACTGGTACTCGTGCGTGCCCTCCTCCAGGACCTGGAGCCGGTCGAAGAAGAGACGCGAGAGCCGACGCGCGTCCAGCGGGGCGATCTTCCCGGCATCCTCGATCCACGGAAGCTCTTCGGTGGTGCCCGTCCGCTCCGTACCGGCGGTCTGCGCGGCCTGCGCGGTCTGCACGGTCATGTCGCTTCACGCTCCCTGGTTCCTGGTTCATAGGCCCTCAGGCCTGTTCGCCTTCCCGGCGGCACGGCTCTCATGCGTGGCGGAGGGAGCCGATCCGGTCATGCGGATCGAGTTGGCCGGAATCAAGCCCGGTTCGGCCCTGAGGAACCGTCACGTGCGGCCGCCCGAGAGGCGCGTGTGACGGGCGCGTGTTCCGGACCGCAGGTGAGGGGCGTGGGCGTGGAGGTACGCAGAACCGCCCCACCGGTACGGGGGAGCCCGGTGGGGCGGCCGCCACCAGAGTGCCACAGGCGGGCGGCAGTTGGGGCCGCACCGGCACGTATTGGCCTACGGATGAGTCGATTTCGCCACTCGTCCACGATGCGGGCGCGCCCCCGCGACGCCTTGCCGTGCCTCCGATGGACGCCCCCCGGTGAAGGGATCCCG
Organism: Streptomyces sp. PTY087I2; assembly: GCF_001687325.1. Taxonomy (GTDB): domain Bacteria; phylum Actinomycetota; class Actinomycetes; order Streptomycetales; family Streptomycetaceae; genus Streptomyces. The sequence goes on from NZ_LZRD01000016.1 coordinate 132,912, forward strand.
GCGCCTCCCGTTGATTGCGGTGTCATGAACAGATTTGCCTCGCGGAATACCTGCCGTATCCACTGGCCTTTCCTCTCCGGAGAGTGCGCTGCTCCGGCGGGCGCGCCGCCCCGGACGCCGGGCGCCCGCGACCGAGGAGACCGAGCATCGGACGGAACGAGACCGAGGAGACCATGACCCAGAACGACATCCGGCCCCGGACCGATGCCCCTTCCCGGCTCCACCCGCTGGACAACCCCGCCCGGTCCTCGCTCACCGGCCCGCACGCCCACTTCGCCGAGAGCCTTGGGCGGGTCCTGCGCTATCCCGCCGACGTCACTCCCTGGATCGCGCTCCCCGACACCCCGGAGCCCCGGGACTGGGCCGATCTCGCGGCACTCGCCGGGCCGGGTGCCTCTGTCGCCCTGGCCGCGTTCCAGGCGCTGCCGCCGAGTGACTGGGAGATCACCTTCCGGGCCGACGGCGTCCAGCTGGTCGATGAGTCGGTGGACGCCGCGCCCGACCCGGAGGCGGTCCCGCTCGGCCCGCGGGACGTGCCGGAGATGCTGGACCTGGTGGCGCGCACCCGCCCCGGCCCCTTCCTGCCGCGCACGGTCGAGCTGGGCACCTATCTGGGCATCCGGCGGGGCGGCGCCCTGGTGGCGATGGCGGGGGAGCGGCTGCACCCGCCCGGCTGGACCGAGATCAGCGGCGTCTGCACGGACGAGTCCGTACGGGGGCAGGGGCTGGCGAGCCGGCTGGTCCTGGCCGTCGCACACGGGATCCGAGAGCGCGGCGAGACGCCGTTCCTGCATGCGTCCGCCTCCAACACCGGCGCCATCCGGCTCTACGAGTCCCTGGGGTTCCGGCTCCGCCGGCGTACGGAATTTCTCTTCGCCCTCGTCCCCGCCGAGATCCCGTCGGTCCACGGGACCTGAGGCACCCCCGGCCCGGGGCCGAGGTCCCGGGCCGGAAGTCCCGGACGGGACCTTCGGCACCCCCTCGGGGTCCTTAGGCCTCCTGTGCGGAGGCCCGCCTCCCGGTCCACTGGAAGGGACCGGCCGAAACTGCGGCCGGCGCCGAGACACCACCGGGAGGACAGGCCGTGCCCATGAGGTTGCTGGACATGGCACAGAAGCCACAGACGCCGAAGAAGCAGAGCGGTGTACGGCACCGGGACGGTGGTGCGCCGGGGCCGGACGCGAGCATCGCGGCGGTGTCCGACGGCCGCATCGGCAACTGGGCGCTGGTCGGCGGGCTCGCCCTGCTGACCCTGCTGGTGGCCTTCCTCGACGTCAGCACGGGCAACGACCTGCGGGTCGTGCCCCTGCTCGTGGTGGTTCCGGCACTGGCCTCCGTGTATTGCAGCCTCCGCCAGACCGTCTGGGTCGCGGTGTGGATCACCACGGTCGTCGTCGGCTTCCGGGCCGGCGCGGACGGCACCTTCTGGGACTTCGTCTTCGGCATCGGCTTCGCCGTACTGGCCTGTGCCCTCGGCGTCGCCGCCTGCGCGGCGCGTATCCGGCACGCCACCGAGATGGCGCGGCTGCGGTCCGCCGCCGTCACCCTCCAGCGCCAGATCCTGCGGCCGCTGCCCGTCATGACCGACCACGTCTTCGCGTACGGGCTCTACGAGCCGATCGAGGAGGACCGCTTCGTCGGCGGCGACATCTACGAGGTCGTCGAGTCGCCCCACGGGACCCGGGTGATCATCGGGGACGTCCAGGGCAAGGGGCTCCCGGCCATCGGCGCCGGATTCGCGGCCATCGCCGCGTTCCGTGAGGCGGCCATCCGCGAACCCACGCTCACCGGAGTGGTCCAGGCGCTGGAGGACGCGGTCGTCCGGCACAACGAGTTCTCCGCCCAGACCGGCGAGGTCGAACGCTTCGTGACCGCGCTCGTGCTCGGGTTCGACGAGGGCGGCCGGGTGGAGGCCGTGAACTGCGGCCATCTGCCGCCGCGCCTGCTGCACGACGGCGAAACCTCGGCCGTCACGCTCCACCGGACCTCCGTCCCCCTCGGCCTCGCCGGACTCAGCCCGGAGGCCCGTGAAGCCGAGTCCTTCGACTTCCCGCCCGGCGCGACGCTCCTCGCCGTCACCGACGGGGTGACCGAGGCCCGCGACGCCACGGGCGCCTTCTACCCGCTGGACGAGCGGGTCGCGGCCTGGGCCGGGCACGGTCCGCGCGAGCTGCTCGACGCGCTCCACGGCGACCTGGAGGAGTTCTCCGGCGGCATCCGGCGCGACGATGTCGCCGCACTGGCACTGCACCGCGCGCCCGCGGCGGCGGCCGCAGCGGCCCTCTGACCGGCTCGGCGTCGATCGGCCCTCGTCACCGGGGGCGCCTCCGGTATCGGCCTCACCAAGACCGCGGCGCTCGAATACGCCGCCCGGACGTCCGGCTGGTGGACGGCTGCCACTCCGCCCCGTGACCGAGGCCCCGAGTGGCGCGCGGGCGACACGAGGGCGACAAAGAGAACAGAGAAAGCACGAGGGCGGGCGAGGACGAGCAAGCAGCAAGGAAGAAGCGAGGAGACCCATGAAAGCCGTTCAGTACCGAGCCGTCGGCGCCGCCCCCGAGGTGGTCACGGTCCCGGATCCCGAGCCCGGCCCCGGCCAGGTCCTGCTGAAGGTCACCGCCGCCGGCGTCTGCCACTCCGACATCGCCGTGATGAGCTGGTCCGCCGACCAGATCCCCTTCCCGCTGCCCCTCACCCTGGGCCACGAAGGTGTCGGCACGGTCGCCGCGCTCGGTGACGGCGTCGACGGCTTCGCGGTCGGCGACTCCGTCGCGGTGTACGGGCCCTGGGGCTGCGGCACCTGCGTGAACTGCGCCGAGGGCAAGGAGAACTACTGCCTGCGCGCCGGGGAGCTCGGCATCATGCCGCCCGGCCTCGGCGCCCCGGGCGCGATGGCCGAGTACATGATCGTCGACAACCCCCGCCACCTCGTCCCGATCGGCGACCTCGACCCGGTGAAGACGGTGCCCCTCACCGACGCCGGACTCACCCCGTACCACGCGATCGTGCGCTCCCTGGCGAAGCTCGTGCCCGGTTCCACCGCCGTGGTCATCGGCACCGGCGGCCTCGGCCACGTCGCGATCCAGCTGCTGCGCGCCATGACGGCCGCGCGGGTGATCGCCCTCGACGTCGCCGAGGACAAGCTCGCCCTGGCCAGGACCGTCGGTGCGCACGAGGTGGTCCGCTCCGACGAGAAGGCGGCCGCCCGGGTCAGGGAACTGACCGGCGGACTCGGCGCCCACGTGGTCCTCGACTTCGTCGGAGCGCCGCCCACCGTGCAGACCGCCGGAGCCGCCGCCCGCGTGGACGGCGACGTGACCATCGTGGGCATCGGCGGCGGCGCGCTCCCGGTCGGCTTCGGGACACTGCCGTACGGAGCCAACGTCTGCGCACCGTACTGGGGCTCGCGCAAGGAGCTGGCCGAGGTCCTCGACCTGGCCCACGCCGGAGCGGTGGACGTGCACGTGGAGACGTACTCCCTGGACGAGGCCCCGCTCGCGTACGAGCGCCTCCACGACGGCAGGATCAACGGCAGGGCGGTGATCCTGCCCAACGGCTGACCTCCCCCTGGTTCTCGGACTGCCCCGGCCCCGGGTGGCTGCCACCCGGGGCGGGCCGACGGCCGGGCGGCCGGAAAATCCCGGCACCGGTGACCCGCCCGCCGCTAGACTGGCCGACATGGGTTCGTACCGCTTCTACTACTTCTTCCGCTGATTCCCGGCCCGGACGGCCGCAGCGCGCCGCACCGCGCGTCCCACTGAGACGCCCCGGTGCCATGGTCCTCGTGACTGGCGACTCGTGACGATGTCTCGCTGACATCGACGCCACGACGTCACTCCGCGCCCGCCGCCGTCCCTCCGCCGTCCGGCATCCACGCCCCGCTCCCGCCGCGCTTCCGCGCGCGCCGCTGCGGGCCGTCACCAGGGAAAAGGCACCCATGCACCCCCAGCGCGACCGCGCTCAACTGGCCATGAAGGACGTCTCCAAGGCGTACGGGGACCGCTCCGTACTCGACGAGGTGACCCTCACCGTCCGGCCCGGTGAGAAGACCGCCGTCATCGGCGAGAACGGCTCCGGAAAGTCCACCCTGCTCCGCCTGCTGGCCGGGGCCGAAGCCCCGGACACCGGTGAGATCACCGTCCGGTTCCCCGGCGGTACCGGCTACCTCGCCCAGACGCTCGACCTCGACCCGGCCGACACCGTGCAGGACGCCGTCGACGCGGCCCTCGCCGAGCTGCGCGACCTCGAACACCGTATCCGCGAAGCGGAGGCGAACCTTTCGGAACGGAAGCCCGGCGACCCGGGGCCGACCGACGCGGAACTCGCCGCGTACGGGGACCTCCTCACCGCGTACGAGGACCGCGACGGCTACCGGGCCGACGCCCGTACCGAAGCGGCTCTGCACGGCCTCGGCCTCGCCCACCTCACCCGCGACCGCCCGCTCGGCACGCTGTCCGGCGGTGAGCAGTCCCGGCTCGCCCTCGCCTGCGTGCTGGCCGCAGCCCCCGAACTGCTGCTGCTCGACGAGCCGACCAACCACCTCGACGCCCGCGCCGTCGGCTGGCTGGAGGACCACCTGCGCGCCCACCGGGGGACCGTCGTGGCGATCACCCACGACCGGACGTTCCTGGAGCGGGTCACCTCGGTGATCCTGGAGGTCGACCGGGACCTGCGCACGGTCACCCGGTACGGGGACGGCTGGGACGGCTACCGCACCGCCAAGGCCGCCGCCCGCCGCCGCTGGGTCCAGGAGCACGAGGAGTACCTGGCGGAGCTGGCCCGTACGGAGGAGCTGGTCGAGGCGGCGGGGGCGCGGCTCGCGGCCACCGGGGGCGACCCGAAACAGGGCTTCGGCAAGCACCGCCGTTCGCACGAGGCCAAGCTGTCGGGCCGGGTCAGGGCGGCCCGGACCCGGCTGGACGCCCTGCGCAGGTCACCCGTGCCGCCCCCGCCCCGCCCGCTCGCCTTCACCGGCCGCCCGCCGGTCGCGACGGAGCCCGACGGAACCACCCACGTGGCCCAGGCGGCGCACGCAACCAGCCCCGCGGTCCCCGCGAGGACTCTCGTAGAGCTGGACTCCGTCTCCGTCGGGGACCGACTCCGCCTCCCCGCCCTGCGCGTGACCTCAGGCGCCCGGCTCCTGGTGACCGGTGAGAACGGGGCCGGAAAGACCACCCTGCTGCGGGTCCTCGCGGGCGACCTGACCCCCGACACGGGAACGGTCACCCGCCACGCCCGCATCGGCTACCTCCCGCAGGAACTGCCCGCGCGCCCGACCCGGCGCACCCTGCTCGCCACCTTCGCGGCGGGCCGGCCCGGCTTCCCCGACGAGTACGCCGACGACCTCCTGGCCCTCGGCCTGTTCCGCCCCGAGGACCTCGACGTGCCCGTCGCGTCCCTCTCGGTCGGCCAGCAACGCAGGCTGGCCCTGGCGCGTCTGGTGACCCGGCCGGCGGATCTGCTGGTGCTGGACGAGCCGACGAACCACATCGCGCTGAGCCTGGTCGAGGAGCTGGAGCAGGCCCTCGACCACTACCGGGGCGCGGTCGTCGTCGTCTCGCACGACCGCAGCTTCCGGACCCGCTTCACCGGCGACGTCCTGGAACTGAAGGCAGGCCACCCGGTGAGCACGACGGCTCCCGCCCCGGCCTACGCGTCGGGGGAGGCGGCCGCCCCGCGCACCTGAGCGCGCAGCCGGTCGACGAACACCCGCTGACCGGCGATCAGCCGCTCGGCCGCCTGCTCCGGCGTGCACCAGGCGAACCGGTCCATCTCCGGGAACTCCCGCTGCACGCCGGACCCGCGCGGCCACTCCATCGTGAACGTCCCGGGCACGACGGACGCCAGGTCCAGTTCGGCCTCCAGGGCCCACACGGTCACCGTCTTGCCGCTGCGCTGCCGTGACTCGCCGAGCGCGATCCACTCACCCGGCGGGACGGGCACCCCCAGCTCCTCGACGAACTCGCGGCGGGCGGCCGCCTCCGGACCCTCATCCGGCTCGTACTCGCCCTTCGGCACCGACCACGCGGCCGCCTCCCGCCCCGCCCAGAACGGGCCGCCCATATGCCCGATCAGCACCTCGACATCCCGCTCGCCCGCGTCCTCGCCCTCCGTGACCCGGAAGAGAAGGAGCCCCGCACTGCGCCTGCCTGTCGACATGTCGCCAAGTCTGCGGCGGCGGAGTACGGGGCGCCACGCGGGGGCGTTCGGCCCGGGGGGCTTTTACGTCTTGCGGTAGCCGTACGCCTCCGTGGCCGCCGCCTCCACGGCCGCGAGGTCACCACCGGCCGAGGCCGTCACCACGGCGGCCACCGCGCCCTCCACGAACGGCGCGTCCACGAGCCGGGTGTTCTCGGGCAGCTCGTCGCCCTCGGCGAGCATGGACTTCACGGTGAGGACCGCGCTCCCCAGGTCCACCAGGACCGCGACGCCGGCACCCCGGTCCACCGAGGCGGCGGCCCGCTCGATCAGCTCCGCGCTCGTCCCGAGCCCGCCGTTGGGCAGCCCGCCGGCCGGGGCGACCGGCGCGGTCACCCCTCCGGCGGCGAGCCCCCGGGCCAGCTCGGCGACCGACTCGGCGACCGGGCCGCTGTGGGAGACGAGCACGATGCCCACCTGCTGCTCGTCGCTCACGCGTCCGCTCCGTCCGTCGTCGCGGCTGTCGCCGCCAGGGCCTCGACCAGCAGCGCCGCCGAGGTCGCGCCCGGGTCCTGATGCCCGATGCTGCGCTCGCCGAGATAACTGGCCCGCCCCTTGCGCGCCTGCATCGGCACCGTAGCCACGGCACCGGCACGAGCCGCTTCGGCGGCCCCGTCGAACGAGGTGGCGAGGGCCTCCGCCGCGGGCAGCAGCGCGTCGAGCATCGTCTTGTCCCCGGCCTGGGCCCCGCCCAGCTGCCCCACCGCGGCCACCCCCGCCGCGAACGCCTGGGCGAACTGCGTCCGCGTCACCTCGCCGTCGTCGCCGAGCGCCTTGCCCGTACGGCGCAGCAGCGTCCCGTACAGCGGGCCCGACGCCCCGCCGACGGTGGAGATGAGCTGCCGTCCCGCCAGGGTGAGCACCGCACCGGGGGTCGCCGGGGCGTCCTTCTCCAGCACCTCCGTCACCGCCGCGAAACCGCGCTGGAGGTTGCTGCCGTGATCGGCGTCCCCGATCGCCGAGTCCAGCTCGGTCAGATGGTTCGCCTCACGCTCCACGGACGCCGCGGCAGCGGTCATCCAGCGGCGGAAGAAATCGGTGTCGAGCACATGATCTCCTGTTCCTCTACCGGTCACGGGGTCCCGTCGACGGCTCAGCGGCCCCAGCGGAGCGCGGCCGTCCGCACGGGCGCGTCCCACAGCCGCAGCAGCTCCTCGTCGACCTGGCACAGCGTCACCGAGCAGCCTGCCATGTCGAGCGACGTCACGTAGTTCCCCACGAGCGTACGAGCCACCGGAACGCCCCGCTCGGACAGGACCCGGTGGACCTCGGCGTTGAAGCCGTACAGCTCCAGCAGCGGTGTCGCCCCCATGCCGTTCACCAGCGTCAGCACCGGTCCGGTGGGGCGCAGGTCCTCCAGGATCGCGTTCACGGCGAAGTCGGCGATCTCCCCGGACGTCATCATCGGCCGCCGCTCACGCCCCGGCTCACCGTGGATCCCGATGCCCAACTCCAGCTCGCCGGAGGGCAGATCGAAGGTGGGGCTGCCCTTGGCCGGCGTGGTGACGGCGCCGAGCGCCACCCCGAAGCTGCGCGAGGCCCCGTTCACCTGCCGCGCGACCGCGGCCACCCGGTCCAGCGGAGCGCCCTCGTCCGCCAGCGCCCCGGCGATCTTCTCGACGAACAGCGTCGCTCCCGTACCGCGCCGCCCGGCGGTGAACGTACTGTCGCTCACGGCCACGTCGTCGTCCACCACCACCTGGGCGACCTGGACCCCCTCGTCCTCGGCGAGCTCGGCGGCCATCTCGAAGTTGAGCACGTCACCCGTGTAGTTCTTGACGACGAACAGCACCCCCGCCCCACTGTCGACGGCCGCCGCCGCCCGCACCATCTGATCCGGCACGGGGGAGGTGAACACCTCCCCGGGACAGGCGGCCGACAGCATCCCGGGCCCGACGAACCCGGCGTGCAGCGGCTCATGCCCGGAACCACCCCCGGAGACGAGCCCCACCTTCCCCGCCACGGGCGCGTCCCGCCGGGCGACGACCCGGTTCTCCACATCGACGGTGAGCTCGGGATGCGCGGCCGCGATGCCCCGCAGAGCGTCGGCGACCACGGTCTCGGGAACGTTGATGAGCATTTTCATGCCAGTCTCCTGATGGGGTAGCGGAGGGCTTCGGGACCTGCGTTTTTCCAGGTGAGGGAGGGTACGGCCAGGTGTATCTCGATGGCCCGCAGCGGTCTGCCGCGCCTTGTGGTGGTACCGATGCTGACTGCTTGCTGGGGCTTCCTGACCGTTCGTCATCCTGTCGGCGCGGCGCTTTTCGAACTTGAGGGGCGGCTTCTGGGTGCCGCAACGTGATGATGCCAACGTGGCGTGTCCGATGCCACCGCACAGGCGGCCGGCGAAGATCCCGGGCTCAAAGCGTCGGAGCAGGCGACTTGTCCGTGCTGACACCGCTGACCGAGCCCCGTAGCCTGCTCTGACGCAGATGCGAACCGTGAGGTCTGTGGTGGCGTCGTTGTCGTAGAAACTCAGGGTGCGTCAGGGTGCGGGGGACTGCCGGTGACTGGTCTGGGGTGGATGGTCGGGAAAGACCTCCCGTTCGTGAGCATGACGTTCGTGAAGGGCATCACCGCCTCGCAGCTCCTGGAACGGATGGGTGCCGACCCGGCGAGCGTGGCCGTCCGGGACCAGGAGGACTTCCACGACGAGTTCGGGGACCTCCTGTACGAGGCGGATGCCTACGTCGTGAGTGCCGGTCAGTGGGGTGACTGGGCATGGGTCTGGGAGCATTCCAGCTGGCGGTGTTTCGACGACCCGCAGTTGATCAGGGACATCTCGACGGGATCGGTCGGCGTCTTTCTGGCCTGGGGTGAGGGCCCGGCGGAGTTCATGTACGCGGAAGACGGTCAGTTGCTCAGCGCGTTCAGCCGGTACGCGACGACGGGGCTGAGGGATCTCGTGGGCGGTTCGCCCTCGCGTTTCGACTCCGAGTTGCGGAAGCACGGTGCGGACCCGGACACCGGCGATTACGGCCCCTTGGTTTCACGCGAGCTGTACCTTCGGCTCGCGGAGGAGGTGGGTGTCGGGCTGGCTGAGAACGACTTGTTCACCGAGCCGGTTCTCAGCGCTTACCTCACTTCTCCGTAGGGGCTGCGGCCGTCCGGCTGGCGGATGCGATGCATGTCGCGGAAGTCCTCCCTCTTTCCGGTAGCGTCGGCCGAGACGCAGGTCACAGAAGTGGTACCTGTTGGATTCCCGGCTTTGTGAGGCGTGTTCGCATGACCCTGTCCATTCGTAACCAGTTCCCCGGCATCGTCACCGCCGTCACCCCGGGCGAAGCCATGGCGTCGGTGAAGGTGCGCCTGGCGGGCGGTCAGGACATCACCGCCGTCATCACCGTCGACGCGGTCAAGGACCTGGGTCTGGCCGAGGGATCCGCGGTCAAGGCCCTCGTGAAGTCGACCGAGGTCGCCCTCGCGACCGGCCGGGTCGAGGGAGTCTCGATCCGCAACCAGATCGAGGGCTCCGTCACCGACGTGGCGACCGGCGGTGCCATGGGCTCGGTGAAGGTCTCTGTCGAGGGTGGCGAACTGACCTCGGCGATCACCAAGGACGCTGTCGAGGACCTGGGGCTGAAGGCCGGCGCCTCCGTCGTCGCCCTGATCAAGTCGACCGAGATCTCCCTCGCTTCCGTCTGAATCACTCCCGCCACGCAGAGGGCCGCGCCCCGAGTCCCGGTGCGCGGCCCTCACCGGCTTGCCGGCGTCCGGGGCCGCGGGGCGCGGATGGGTAGGGTGGATGGATCATTCAAGAGGGCAAATTGCTCCTGTGGTTCACATCTGCCAGGTAAGACCCGAAGCTGATCTCGCTGATGCGGTTCTACGCCGGTGTGGTGCCACGCAGTGCGATGGTGAGGTTGTGCGGTGCGAGGTGAAGCCCTTCCCCCGGGGCAGCGCGAAGCCAAGGGATGGCCGGTGTCCCACTACGGTCCCGTGCCGAGATTCCGGGCCGACCGCTGGAACCTCCAGGTCTTCGGTGCCACCGCGACGGGGGAGAAGTACTCCTGGACCTTCGAAGAGGTGACGGCTCTTCCCACGGCCACGATCACCGCGGACCTCCACTGCGCCTCGGGCACGTCGACTCTCGGGCACGAGTTCTTCGGGGTGCCCGCCTCACTCCTCCTGGAGCTCGCGCCGCCCGCCCCCGGCGTCACCCATGTCATGGCCTGGGCCGAGTACGGCTACAGCGCCAACCTGCGCCTCGCCGACTTCACCGCCGACCGGACTCTCCTGGCCACCCACCACAACGGCGAAACCCTCACCGCCGAGCACGGCTTCCCTCTCCGTCTGGTCGTGCCCCACCTCTACGGCTACAAGGGCCCCAAGTGGCTGCGCGGCATCGAGTACATGACCCGGGACCGGCGCGGTTTCTGGGAGGAGCGCGGCTATCACAACATCGCCGACCCCTGGACCGGACAGCGCCACTCGTACCAGGAGGACGAGCAACCCCAGGGATGATTCGTCCCGGCAGGGGCAGCTGCCCGCCGTACCCGCCCTGACTTCGCCCCCCGTGGCGTCTTCACAGGCGATCGCCGCGAACCGTGAGCCGGACGGCGCGTCCAGGTAATCGCGCCTGCGGCGACCGGAAACACCGACGTCCGAGACTCGGGCCATGCCGCCCACGACGCACGCACCCCGCCCGGCGCTCCCGGTGCCCGTACCGCCACACCCCGGTGCCCCGCAGGGGGTGACGTGGACCGAGGCCAGGAGACTGGCGTACGGAACGCCCCGGCCGATGGGCAGCCGTACCGTCCCGCTGAGTGAAGCCGCCGGGCTGACGCTCGCCGAGGACCTGTGCGCACCCCGGCCGCTCCCCGCCTTCGACACAGCGGCCATGGACGGCTTCGCCGTCTCCGGTCCGGGGCCATGGGCGGTCCGGGGCGTCGCGCGGCCCGGAACGGCATGGCGCGGAAGGCTGGACGCGGGCGACGGCGTGGAGATCTCCACCGGCGCCCTGGTGCCGTCAGGAGCAGACGCCGTTCTGCCGAAGGAGCTGGCGTCCCTCGCGGGCGGCCAGGTGTCCGGACCCCGGCAGGCGTCCGGCCGGCACATCCGGCGGGCGGGCGAGGACGCCATGGCCGGGGACCTCCTCGCCCCGGCCGGAACGCGTATCGGACCGGCACTGATCGGGCTTGCCGCCGCCTGCGGCCACGACGCCCTGCCGGTCCGCCCGAGCCCCCGTGTACGCCTGTTGATCAGCGGCGACGAACTGGACCTGACGGGCGCTCCGGGGGCGGGGCGGGTGCGTGACGCGCTGGGCCCGCTGCTCCCCGCGCTGGTCACCGAGGCCGGCGGCACCACGGTGTCCTCGCGGCACGTTCCCGACCTGCCGGCCGGCGCCCTTGCGGCGGCCGTGCACGCCGGGCAGGACGCCGAGGTCGTCGTGGTCACCGGCTCGACCTCCGTCGGAGACACCGACCAGCTCCGGCGGCTGCTCGCCGACTCCGGAGCCCGCATGGTCGTCGACACCGTCGCCTGCCGCCCGGGCCACCCCATGCTGCTCGCCGAACTCCCCTCCGGCTGCCGGGTGGTGGGGCTCCCGGGCAACCCGTACGCGGCCCTGGTCGCCGCCCGCACCCTCCTCGACCCCCTGCTCGCCGGACTGGCCGGACGTTCCCTCGCGCCCCTGCCGTGCCTGCCGGTCCGGGGCCATGCGCGTACGACACCCGGGCTCACCCGTCTGGTACCCGTCTCCTGGGCCGGCGACGAGGCCCGGATCGTCAGCGGGCACGGCGCCGCCTTCCTCCGAGGCGCCGCCGTGGCCGATGCGCTGGCGGCGCTTCCCCCTGGCTGGAGGGACGGGGAGCGGGCGTCCTTGCTGCTCGAGCACAGGTGAGGCGGGTACCTCGTCCCTGCCGGTCGGGCCGTCAGGCAGGCGTGAGGAGGCAGAACTCGTTGCCTTCCGGGTCGGCCAGGATGGTCCAGTGGATCGCGGACTGATCGATACCGGGGTCGGTGGCGCCCAGAGAACGCAGTCGGGCCGCCTCCGCCGCCGGGTCGTCACCGGGGTAGGGGCGGACGTCGAGGTGGACGCGGTTCCACCCGCTCTTGGTGTCGGGCGTACGGAGGAACTCCAGGTAGGGGCCGACTCCCTTGGCGGAGCGCATGGTCGCGTGGTCGTCGGTGACCTCGTGCAGCGTCCAGTCCATCGCCTCGCCCCAGAAGCGGGCCATCTCCCGCGGATCGGCGCAGTCGACCACCACCGCGGCGATCGGCCCGGTGTCCCGGTAGACCGGGCGGGGCTCCAGGACGCAGAACTCGTTGCCCTCCGGGTCGGCCATGACCGTCCAGGGAACGTCGCCCTGCCCCACGTCGACGAGCGTCGCGCCGAGGCCCTTCAGGCGTGCCACCAGTTCCTCCTGATGGGCCGTCGACGTGGTGGCCAGGTCGAGGTGCACGCGGTTCTTGACCGTCTTGGGTTCCGGGCGGGCGATGATGTCGATGCAGACGGCCGTCGGGTCGGGGTAGGTGAAGCCCACGGGTTCGAGGTTGGTCACCCCGGGCCCCTCGCTGTCGATACCCCAGCCGAGCGCCTCCGCCCAGAACCGCCCGAGCGCGGCGTCGTCATGGGCCTTCATGTTGATCTGCACGAGTCGTGTCGCCATGCCGCAGATCCTAGAAGCTTTGCGATCTCAGAAGCTCCGCGGGTCCCGGGAGTTCATCAGGGGCCCGGTGGGACCCACCTGGCGGCCCGCTCGATCTTCGCGCGGTAGGCCGCGCGGGCTTCCTCGTCGATCGGCTGCTCGTGTTCGGCGCGCAGCCCGGTCCGGCCGTCGAGCCCTTCGCGCAGGATGTCGGCGTGCCCGGTGTGGCGGACGGTATCGCCGAGGACATGGACCATGACGGCGAACAGGTTCGTGTCGGTGTACGGCTCCGGCCACCACGGCACATGGCCGGGGGCGTCGAGGGGAAGCTCTTCGATCGTCGCGTCCGCGTGGTCCCACGTACGCCGGTAGAAGTCGACGATCCGGTCGCGGGTCTCGCCCTCGACCGCCCACAGGTCGCTGCCGTCGTAATCCTGCCACCGGGGCAGCGGTTCCGGGGAAGGACGGCCGAAGACCTCGCCGAAGTACCTGGCCTCGACGGTCGCCACATGTTTGACCAGGCCCAGGAGGTTGGTCCCGGTCGCCGTCAAAGGCCGTCGGGCGTCGTATTCGGACACCCCGTCGAGCTTCCAGAGCAGCGCCTCACGGTCCCGCCGCAGTCTCCCGTGCAGGGTGTCCTTCGCGAAGTTGTCGATCATGCGGCATGAGCCTAGCCCGGGACATGGGTTTTCCTGCTTTCGGTCCCTCGGCCCACCGTGCACGGCCCCCCTTACCGCCTTACCGCACGCGCGGGGAGCCTCCGCCCGAGCGGGATCCGCCCTCGTCGTCGGAATCGTCGTCGTCATCGTCACCGGGGATGTGGACGTCGAAGACGACGATGTTGATCTCGACGACCTCCAGTCCCGTCATCGTCTCCACGGCCTCGGTGACGTTGGTCCGGATCAGGTCGGCGAGCTCGTGGATCGTTGTGCCGTACTCCACCTTGATGTCGACGTCGATCGCGGCCTGCTTCTCTCCGACCTCCACCTTGACGGCGCGTCCCACGGCGGAGGAGCCGGCGGAGCCGGGCATACGCCCGGTGACGGCCCCCAGGGCCTTCGACGCTCCTCGGCCTATCGAGTGGACGCCTTCGGTCTCCCGTATCGCGATGCCGGCGATGGCGGCGACGACGTTGTCGGCGATGGTCGTTCTGCCGCGGACGCCGGATCCTTCCGAGCGCCGGTCGGTCGTGGTGTCTTTGCCCAGGGTCTTGGTGTCAGCCATGTCTGCCTCACAGAGAGTCATTGCCACGGGTTGCCACGGGCCTGTTCCCCTCCCGGTCTCCCCACCCGGTCTCCCCTCCCGTGCCCGTGCGGGCCCCTCACTCACTCTGCGCCTGCCCGGCCGCGTACGCCATTCGGGTCGGCCGGCCACCGGGCGGGCGGTCCACCCCCATCCTTGATTCGAACGAATATGCGAACATGGGGTTAGAGTGCTTCTTCCTCATCCCGATGAAGCGGGATGAGATGGCATAGATCCGTAAAGGGGGGTCATGGGCAACAGGAGGTGTGTATGTCGTTTACGCACCTCCATGCGGCGAGCGGCTACTCGCTGCGGTACGGGGCCAGCCATCCGTCCGCGCTGGCCGAGCGGGCCGCCGAGCGGGGCCTCGACGCCCTGGCGCTGACCGACCGGGACTCCCTGGCGGGCGCGGTGCGCTTCGCCAAGGCGTGCGCGGAGGCCGGGATCCGGCCGCTGTTCGGCGTCGATCTCGCGGTGCCCGGCGTCCCGGCGTCCGGGCCGGTGCCGGGCGAACGGCAGCGGACCGCCCCCTCCCGGGGCGGTGCGTTCGTCGCGGAGGCGCCGCAGCGCGCGGTGTTCCTGGCCCGGACCGAACGCGGCTGGGCCGAGCTGTGCCGTCTGGTGACGGCGGCGTCGGACCAGGGCGTCACCTGGCAGGACCTGTCCTGTCCGGACGGCGAGCTGTTCGTCCTGCTCGGGGCGGACTCCGAGGTGGGGCAGGCGCTGGCGGCGGGGCGGCCGGACCGGGCCGCGACCCTCCTGGCACCCTGGCGTACCCGGTTCGGCCGGTCGCTGCGTATCGAGACGTCCTGGCACGGGCGGTCCGGCACCGGCCCGGGATCGCTGCGGCTGGCCGCGCGCATGCTGGGCTTCGCCACCGAACAGCAGGTGACCCCGGTGCTGACCAACGCCGTGCGCTACGCCGACCCGGACCGGGGCGAGGTGGCCGACATCCTGGACTCCGCCCGCCTCCTGGTGCCGATCGATGCCCGTGACGCGTCCCGGCTCGACAGCGGGCAGCGGTGGCTGAAGGACACCGGGGAGATGGAACGGATCGCCGGGCGGATCGCGGAGGCCGCGGGCGGCCGGAGCGGGGACGCGCGGCGGCTGCTCGCGGCCACCGAGGAGACGGCCGGGGCCTGCGTGGTCGATCCGGGCGCCGCGTTCGGACTCGGCCGGCTGAACCTGCCCGAGCCCGAGCTCGTCGGCGCGAGCGCCGATACGGCGGACCGGGCGCTCGCGGACCGGTGCGCGGCGGGCATGCTCGGCCGTGGCTACCACCGGGAGGGGGAGCGCTGGGACCGGCTGGAGGAAGAGCTGCGGATCATCGCCGGACACGGCTTCGCCGGGTACTTCCTGACCGTCGCCGAGGTCGCCGAACAGGCCCGGCGGCTCGGCGTCCGGGTGGCCGCGCGCGGCTCGGGCGTGAGCTCGCTGGTCGCGCATCTGCTGGGGATCAGCCCGGTCGACCCGGTGGCGCACGGCCTGGTGATGGAGCGCTTCCTGTCCGAGCACCGCTCGGCCCTGCCCGATATCGACCTGGACGTCGAGTCCGCCCGCCGCCTGGAGGTCTACCAGGCGGTACGGAAGTGGTTCGGGGCCGACCGGGTGGCGACGCTCGCCGTCTACAAGACGTACCGGGCGCGCGGGGCGATCGAGGTCGTGGCCCGCGCCCGTGGCATGGCTCCGGATGAGGCGGCCCGGCTGGGCAAGGCGTTCCCGCACATCCGGGCCAAGGACGTCCGGGCCGCGCTCGCCGAGCTGCCGGAGCTGCGCGAGGTCGCCGCCGAGGACCACGGGCGGCTCTGGGAGCTGGTGGAGGCGCTCGACGAGCTGCCGTTCGAGGCGGCGATGCACCCGTGCGGGCTGCTCGTCTCCGACGCGGCGCTGGTCCGGCGTACCCCGATGGCGCCGACCACCGTCGAGAACATCGCCATGTCCCAGTTCGACAAGGAGGACATCGAGGACACCGGACACCCGAAGATCGACGTCATCGGTGTACGGATGCAGTCGGCGCTCGCCCACGCGGCCGCCGAGATCGAACGCGTCACCGGCGAACCCGTCGACCTGGACGATCCCGCACAGGTGCCGCCGGACGACCCGGCCACGTACGACCTGATCTCCTCCGGGGACACCCTGGGCACCTTCCAGCTGGAGAGCCCCGGCCAGCGGGAGCTGGTACGGAACCTGCGGCCCCGGTCGTTCGACGACCTGGCGCTCGACATCAGCCTGTTCCGGCCCGGACCGGTCGCGGCCAACATGGTGGATCCGCTGATCAAGGCCAGGGACGGCCGGAGCGGGACCCGTTACGCGCACCGCGACCTGAGGCCGATCCTGGCGGAGACCGAGGGGCAGGTGGTCTACCACGAGCAGGTGATCGAGATCATGAGGAAGATGACCGGCTGCGACCGGGGCACGGCGGACGAGGCCCGCCGCGCCCTGTCCGTCCCCGAGCGGCAGGGCCGGGTCCGCGCCTGGTTCGCCGACCGAGCGCGGGGCCGCGGCTACTCGGTCCAGGTCGTACGGGACGTGTGGAAGACCCTGGAGAACTTCGGCAGCTTCGGCTTCGCCAAGGCCCACGCCGCGGCCTTCGCGCAGCCCGCCTATCAGTCGAGCTGGCTCAAGGCCCACCGGATGGCGGCCCTGCTCGCCGGGCTGCTCACCCATGACCCGGGGATGTACCACAAGCGGGTCCTGGCCGCGGACGCCCGGCGCCACGGGGTGCCGCTGCTGCTGCCCGACGTCAACCGCTCCCAGGTCGCCCACGTAATCGAACTGGTGTCTGGTAAGTGGGGGGTGCGGATCGGTCTCGCGCAGGTCCGCGGCATCACCGAGGCCGAGAGCGGACGCATCGTGGCCGGGCAGCCGTACGTCTCGGTCGAGGACTTCTGGCAGCGCGCCCGGCCCAGCCGCCCGCTGGCCGAACGCCTCGCCCGGGTCGGCGCGTTGAGCGCGTTCGGGGCCCGCCGCGAACTGCTGCTGAAGGTCGCCGAACTCCACCGCTCGGGGCGCGGCGCGGGCGGATCCGCCGCCGGTCAGCTCCCCATGACGGAGGTGGGGAGTGCGGGGAGCACGGAGGACGCGGGGGTCACCTGCTCCGGGGCGGAGGGCGACGGCATCGACAGCGCGGCCGACGCCGTCACGGGCCTGCCGGTCATGGACGCGTCCGAACAGCTCGCCGCCGAACTCGACGTACTCGGCATGGACATCTCCCACCACCTCCTCGACGAGCACCGCTCCCTGCTCGCCGACATCGGCGCCACCCCCGCCGCCGACCTGCCCGGCCTCCGGCACGGCGCAACCGTGCTCGTCGCCGGCGTCAAGGTCGCCACCCAGACCCCGCCGATCCGCTCCGGCAAGCGCGTCATCTTCGTCACCCTGGACGACCCCACCGGCCTGTCCGACCTGGCGTTCTTCGAGGACAGCCACGGGCGTTGCGCCCATACGGTGTTCCACAGCAGCCTGCTGCTCGTACGCGGTACCCTCGCCCGCCGACCGCCGCGCGCCTTCAGCATCACCGGCACCGCCGCCTGGAACCTGGCCGAGCTGATCGACCTGTACCGCGAGGGCGGCCCCGGTGCCGTCGCCGACCGCCTCACCCGCGCCGAGCCCACCCCGCGCCGATCTGCTCCCCACCGCACCCTCACCCAGCCGAACGGGTACGCCCTGCACCCCTGGGCCGACCTCCAGCCGCCCGGCACACCCGCCTCCGCGACCCTGCCCGCCCTCGACGCGCTCGACGGGCGGTCCTTCCACCACGCGAGCCCCGGAAGCGCGGGGTGACCGGGATGATCCTCTACCTCCACTTCGGCGACCCGCAGCCGGACCCCGCATACCGCCGACTCCTCGACATGGTCGGCGAGTTCACCCCCGTCACCCAGGCCCTGCCGCCGGACGCGGCCCTCGCCGACGTGTCCGGGAGCACCCGCTACTTCGACCGCGACGCCGCCGGGCTCGCGGCCCTGATCCGGCTGCGCGCGGCCGCGCTCCACGGCCTCGACATGACGGTCGGCATCGGCCCCAACCCGCTGCTCGCCCGGCTCGCCGCCCACCGCGGAGAGCCCGGCGCCATCCGCTGCGTCCCCGACGACCCCGAGGCCATCACCCGCTTCCTCACCGGACTCCCCGCCTCCGCACTGCCAGGCGTCGGCCCGGCCACCGCCCGCACCCTGACCTCGTACGGCCTGCGCACCGCCGACCGGATCGCCGCCACCCCGCTGCTCACCCTCCAGCGCATCCTGGGCGCGGCCTCCGGGCGCGAGCTGCGCGAACGCGCGGCAGGCATCGACCCCAGCCGCGTCACCGCCGGCGCCCCACCCCGCACGGTCGACGCCGAACACCGCTTCGGCCACGACGAGTCCGACGCCGCCCGCCGGCAGGCCGCCCTGACCCATCTGACCGAACAGCTCGGCGCCCGCCTCCGCGACGAGCGGCAGACCTGCCGGGTACTGACCCTGACCGTCCTGTACGCCGACCGTACGGGGCACGCGTCGATCACCCGCAGCCGCACCCTGCCCGAGGCCACCGCCCACAGCCCTCAACTCCGCATGGCTGCCCATGCGTTGCACTGGTCCCTGGGACTCCAGCGGGCCCGGGTCCGCTCCCTCGCCCTGCGCGCGGGCGAACTCGGCGCCGCCGCCTCCGCCTCCCGGCAGCTGACCTTCGGCCCCGACGACGACAAGACCCGCCGCATCGAGGCCGCGGCCGACCGCGCCCGGGCCCGCTTCGGGGCGGGCGCGGTCCGGCCCGCCAGCACCGCGGGGATGCGATGAGCCCCGGCATCCGGCCGGAACCGTGCCGGCCTCACCACCCCGTCCACAACAGGTGGTTGACGAGCAGGGCCGGAACCGCCGAAGCGACCAGCCACCACCGCACGCCCCGGCGGGGCAGCAGTGCCGTCGCGGGCAGCAGCCACAGCAGGAACGGCTGCCAGATGCGTTCCGTCTCCGCCTTGCTCATGCCGGAGAGGTCCGCGGCGAGCAGCGCCACCAGCGCCGCCAGGACGAGCAACGCCAGCCGCCCTTCCGGGGAGACCGCCATGGGGCCGCCCCGCAGGGCCCGTACCGCGCCGGGCGCGGCCACCGCGCTCCGGCGCAGCCCGGCGACGGCGGCCAGCCCGGCCGCGACGGTCGCGCAGGCCAGGTTGGCCCAGACCCAGTAGCCGTACGGGCGGACGCCGCCCGCGCCCTGGTAGTAGCGCTCGACCAGCAGGTGGTAGGCGGTCCACCAGTTGAACCCGGCGAGGGTGAAGACCACCGGTACCACCAGCGTGCCGAGCAGGAACACCGGCACGGGGCGGGCGGTCCGGGCGAGCACCAGGACCGTGAGCAGGACGGCCGCCATCAGCCCCAGCCCGTAACTCAGGTAGCAGGTCCACCCGAACAGCAGACCCCCGCCGGCCGCCGCCAGGGCGGGGAAGCGGACCCGGCGGGTGGCGGCCAGGGCGAGCAGGGCCACCGACCAGGCGGCGACGGCCGTGAAGTATCCGTCGGCGGAGACGCCTGCCCAGACGGCGGCCGGGGCGAGGACGAGGAAGGGCGCGGCACCTCGGGCCAGGCGCTCGTCGGCCAGCACCCGCACGGTGATCAGGGCGGCCAGTACCGCCGAACTGCCCACCACGACGCACCAGACCGCTGCCCAGGCGCCGCCGCCGAGCCCGATGCGGTCCAGCCAGACGAAGGTCAGCGTCGCGCCCGGCGGGTGCCCGGCGACATGGGCGGGCCAGTTGCCGGGCTCGCCGATGACGATGTGGTTCGTGAAGTCGCGCAGGGTGGCGGGGATGTCCTCGAAGCGGTCGATGACCCGCAGATACTCGTGCTTCGTGGTGAGCCGCCGCTCGACACCCCGGTACCAGCCGTCGATCAGCGCCAAGGAGAAGACCCAGGCCGTGGACCCGGCCCAGGCCGCGGCGAGGAGCCCGCGCCAGGGCAGTCGCGCGGCGAGTGACGGGCCGTACGCGACGACCAGGACGGCCATGGTCAGCGCGGCGGGGGTGCCGGGGCCCAGGTGGGGATCCCAGGAGGCCAGGAAGGGCGGCCACTGGGCGAACAGGGTTCCGTCCCGGTCCTGGACGACCCGGCCGATGAGCACGGCAGCGGCGACCAGCAGCACGCCCGTGGCGGCGGCGATCAGGTCCGCCCGCCTCGCGCGCCGGGCGCGTCCGTCGATGCGGTCCGGCGGTGCGGGCGGTCCGTGTCCCGTGCCGTCGGCGGTGTCCGTGGGGGTGACGTCCTCGGTCTTCACGCTGGCACGCTATGCACTTCGGGCGGCGATCGGGCGGTCCGGCGGGGCCGCGTCACCGAACCGTCAGATCCGCCACCCTCCAACGGTGATGTCCGTCGCGTCGCCCGGCGTGACGTCAGAATTCCGTCAGGAGTCGCGTCCGCCCGTGGCGGGTGTTCCGCGCCTAGCGTCGGCCCCATGCCCGAACGCCGCCGCATCCGCTCCCTTCCCGACACGCTCAGCGTCCTCCGCACGCCCGCCAATCCGGGATTCTGGCGCAGCCCCGTCCGAGGGGCGCGTTTCACCGCTGTCCTCGGCCTCGTCCTGCTCGTCGGCCTGACCCTGCTGTTCGTCACCGGTCTGCTCTCGTACGCCGCCTACAACCCGGATCTGAACCGGGTGAACGACAAGACCCCGGGCAAGGGATGGCTGGGCTTCTACCTGTTCTCCTGGCCGACCGGCCCGCACTGGCTCTACCGCCTGACCCAGGGGCTGCACGTCACCGTCGGTATCGTGCTCGTGCCCGTCCTGCTCGCGAAGCTCTGGTCGGTGATCCCCCGGCTCTTCGCACTGCCGCCCGCCCGTTCCGTGGGCCACGCCCTGGAGCGGATCTCGCTGCTGCTGCTCGTGGGCGGGGCGCTGTTCGAGTTCCTCACCGGACTGCTCAACATCCAGCTGGACTACCTCTTCCCCGGGTCCTTCTACACCCTGCACTTCTACGGGGCCTGGGTCTTCCTCGCCGGGTTCGTCACCCATACCGCCCTCAAGGCGCCGCAGGCCGTACGGGTGTTGCGCAACGGCATCCCGCGCGGTGAAGCGGACACCCTCGCCGCCCCCGACCCGCTGCCCGCCACCCTGTCCCGGCGCGGCGCGCTGGCCATGGTGGGGGCCGGTTCCCTGCTCCTGCTGATCACCTCCGTCGGTCGCAGCTTCGACGGGCCGTTGCGCCGCATCGCGCTCCTCACCCCGCGCGGCGGCACCGACCCGGGTCCGGGGCCGAACGCCTTCCAGATCAACAGGACCGCCGCCGCCGTACGGATCACACCCGCCGACACCGGGGACCGCTGGCGGCTGACGGTACGAGGGCCGGCCGGGGAGTTCCGCTTCTCCCGGGCCGAACTGCTGGCCATGGACCAGCACACCGCGGCGCTCCCGATCGCCTGCGTGGAGGGCTGGTCGACCTCCGACCAGCAGTGGCGCGGGGTGCGGCTCGCCGATCTGGCGGCGCTCGCCGGGTACCCGGACCGGCCGCCGGGCGTGTTCGTCGAGTCGCTCCAGCGCAGCGGCTCCTTCCGCAAGGCCGCGCTGCGCGACAACCAGGTCCGTGACGGCCGCTCGCTGCTCGCGCTGGAGGTGAACGGAGCCCCGCTGTCGCCCGACCACGGCTACCCCGCCCGGATCATCGTCCCCGCCGCGCCCGGGGTGCTGAACACCAAGTGGGTCGAGACCCTGACGTTCGGAGAGCTGTGATGTCCACCCGCGCCGTGCCACCGCCCTCCGCCGCACCCCGCCGCTCGCGGTTCTCACCCCGCCGTCTGTACGGCAAGGGCCCGCTCCACCTGATCCTGCTCGCCGCCACGTTCAGCCTGGCCGGCTACGCGGGCGTACGGCTGCTGGACGGGGACACCGCCGGCGTACTGCTCTGGTTCGCCGGGTCGGCCGTCCTGCACGACCTGGTGCTGCTGCCGGTGTACGCCGGGGCCGACCGGGCGCTGCGCGCCGCGCTCGGCCCCCGGGCGGCGCTGGTCAACTTCGTCCGGGTCCCGGCGTTCCTCTCCGGGCTGCTTCTGCTGATCTGGTTCCCGCTGATCACCCGGCGGACCGAACGGCGGTACATGGCCGCCGCCGGTACCACCCCGGACGTCTACTTCGGCAACTGGCTGCTGATCACCGGCGTGCTGTTCGCGCTCTCCGCGCTCTGGCTGCTGGTCCGGGCGCTCCGCTCCCGTACGGGACGGCGCAGCGACACGAACGTCCGCCCCTCCGCGCCCCACTGATCGGCCGTACGCCAGCCGCCCGCGCCGGCGTGCCGCAGCAGGGCCGCTGTTCCGATCCGCGCCCAGGGAAACGGCTCGGGGGCGGCCTCGCGGGCGCTGGAGGCGGTGCTCGTCTCCGGTCCGCCCCGGCCGTCGTCGAGCCGGACCCGGACCCGTTCGTCCACGTCGACGGGGGCGGTCTCGGCGATCAGCAGCCCGCCGGCGCCGAGGAGATCGGCCGCCCGGTCCAGCAGCGCGGCCGGGTCGCCGCCGATGCCGATGTTGCCGTCGAGGAGCAGAAGCGTGCCCCAACGGCCCTCCCCGGGCAGCGGATCGAAGACGCTGCGGAGCAGGGCCGCACCGCCGAGACCGCGCGTACGGGCCACCGCCGTCTCGCTGACGTCGATGCCCAGTGCCCGGTGCCCGAGCGAGGCCAGCTCGGCGACCAGCCGCCCCGGCCCGCAGCCGATGTCCAGCACCGGCCCCTCGCACCGGTGCAGCGCGGACAGATCGGCGGAGCCGGCGTCGGAGCACCAGCGCTCCACGTCCAGGGGCAGCAGCCAGCCGTCGCTGCGGCGCAGGAACAGCGGGCCACGGCCGGTGCGCAGGGCGTTGGCGTACGGGTCGGCGGCCCAAGGGGCGGTGCGGGGTGCGGCCGGACCCGTACCGGTTTCGGTGGATGCGGCGGGCGCCGACGCCGCGAGCCCGGACGAGGGCACGGTCGTACTCATCGCACCCCCGCCCCGGTCAGCCGGTCCAGCGCCGCGGCGAACCGGCCACCCGGCGCGGCCGACGCGACCCGATGGGCGTCGGCCGCGGTGTCCACATCGACCAGTACCGGCAGATCGCGCACGACGAGCCCCGCCTCCACCAGCCTCCTCCGCTGCACCGCGCCGGTCTCCGGGACCGACATCGGCACCCCGCGCAGCAGCGCCGGATCGGGCTCCGCCAGGCCCAGGGCCCAGAACCCGCCGTCCTCGGCCGGACCGAACCAGGCCCCGCAGCCGTCCCAGGCGTCCGGCGCGAGAGCGGGGGCGAGCAGACCGGCCGTCAGCTGCGGGGTGTCCATGCCGACCAGGAGGGCCGGCCCGGTACACCCGCCGAAGGCCGCCGCGAGGCGCTCGTCCAGACCGCCCGCGCTCTGCGGCACCACCTCGAACCCCGGGGGCGCCCAGGGACCGGGCCGCCCGTCGAGGACCAGCACCCGGCGCCGGGCGGGAAGGGCGAGCAGGGTCTCCAGGGTGTCCGCGAGAGCCGCGGCGGCCAGCTCGGCGGCCTCGGTGGGGGAGAAGGGCGGGCAGAGCCGGGTCTTGACCCGTCCGGCCACCGGCTCCTTCGCGATGACCAGCAATTCCGTCGGCCCGGCGGGCCCGTACGCGCTCATCGCCCGGCCCCCGCCCCCGCGTGGGCGGCCCGGACGGGCGTGCGGTCCGCCGGTGGCTCGCGCAGAACGCCCCGCATGTCGCGCACCGCGTGCCAGGTCCCGCGCCAGGTGCCCGTCACCTTCGACTTCCCGGTCCGCGGCCGGTAGGGGACGTCGCTCTCGGTGACCCGCAGCCCGGCGTCCGAGGCCCGGACCACCATCTGGAGCGGGTAGCCGCTGCGCCGGTCGGTCAGGTACAGGGCCAGCAGATCGGTGCGGCGGGCCGCCCGCAGCGGGCCGAGGTCGTGCAGGCGCAGGCCGGTACGGCGACGCAGCATCCGGGCCAGCGCCAGATTGCCGGCCCGCGCGTGCGGCGGCCAGGCGCCCCGGCCCTCGGGACGGCGGCGGCCGAGCAGCAGATCGCACTCGCCGTCCGCGATCCGCCGCACGAAGCCGGCCAGCAGCGCGGGGTCCAGCGAGCCGTCGCAGTCGCAGAAGCAGACGAACTCGGCCTCGGCGGCGAGCAGCCCGGCGTGAGCGGCCGCACCGAACCCCCGCCGTTCCTCCGTGACGACCTTCGCGCCGAGGGACCGGGCGAGCTCGGCCGAACCGTCGGTCGAGCCGTTGTCGACCACGATCGCCCGCCAGCCGTCGGGGATGCGATCGAGTACCCAGGGCAGCGCGGCGGCCTCGTCGAGGCAGGGCAGAACGATGTCGGCCTTCGGGAGACCGGTGTGCGGGGCGGGCGGACACGGAGGGGTGGCAGAAGAATCAGTCACCCGCCTCACCCTACGGAGGCAACCCGGGCATTTGGGGCATCAGGTTCTTACGAAACATGGACATCGGCCGGATGGGGGTGACCGGGCCCCGGCGCGCCGGGAGCGGGGTGCCACAGTGGAAGCCATGGAGAACACCCCGTCCGCCCGCGGCCGGATCCTCGTCGTGGACGACGACCCGACCGTCGCCGAAGTCGTCGTCGGCTATCTGCACCGTGCCGGTTACGCCGTCGAGCAGGCCGCCGACGGGCCCGCCGCACTGGAACGGTTCGCGGCAGGCCGGCCCGACCTCGTCGTCCTTGACCTGATGCTCCCCGCCATGGACGGGTTCGAGGTCTGCCGCCGGATGCGGGAGCACGGGCCGGTCCCCGTCATCATGCTCACCGCCCGCGGTGACGAGGAGGACCGCATCCTCGGCCTGGAGACCGGCGCCGACGACTACGTCACCAAACCGTTCAGTCCGCGCGAGCTGGTCCTGCGGGTCGACTCCGTGCTGCGCCGCGCCCGTGCGGCCGTACCGGCGGACGAGGCCGGTGCGCTGTCGGGCGGCGGGCTGCGCCTCGACCCCGCGGCCCGGCGGGCCTACCGCGACGGGCACGTACTCGCCCTGACACTGAGGGAGTTCGACCTGCTCGCCTTCCTCCTCCGGCACCCCGGAAAGGCGTTCGGGAGGGAGGAGCTGATGCGGGAGGTCTGGGGGTGGGACTTCGGCGACCTCTCGACGGTCACCGTCCACATCCGCAGGCTGCGCGGCAAGGTCGAGCAGGACCCGGCCCGCCCCCGGCTGATCCGCACGGTGTGGGGCGTCGGGTACCGCCTGGACCTGGACGCGGAGGGCGTGGACGCCGGCGCGGGCGGGGGCCGGGAGAGTGGCGGGGCGCTGTGACCGACCTCCTGCTCATCGCGCTCTTCGCCTTCCTGGGAGCGGCCGCCGCCGGGCTCCTCGGCGCAGTCGCCCTGCGCCTCCTGCGCCATCGTTCGCTGGTGGTCTCGCTGAGCGTCGTCGCCGGGGTGGCCGTGGCGGCGATGCTCGCCGGAACGCTGACGGTCGCCTGGGCGATGTTCCTCTCGCCCCACGACCTGTACGTCGTCACGACCGTCGTCGCGATGGCGGCCCTCATCTCCCTGGCCACCGCCGTCCTGCTGGGCCGTTGGGTGGCCGCCCGGAGCCGTGAGCTGACGCTGGCGACCCGGTCGTTCGGTGACGGCGGCACCTTCGCCATGCCCGCCGGGCAGCCCGCTGCCGAGCTGGCCGTGCTCGCCCGTGAGCTGGCCGCCACCAGCGCGAAACTGGACAGCTCGCGGGAGCGGGAACGCGCGCTGGAGACCTCGCGGCGCGAACTCGTCGCATGGATCTCGCACGATCTGCGCACCCCGCTCGCCGGACTCCGCGCGATGGCCGAGGCGCTGGAGGACGGCATGGCCGCCGACTCCGGGCGCTATCTGCGGCAGATAAGGATCGAGGTCGAGCGGATGAACTCCATGGTCGGCGACCTCTTCGAACTCTCCCGCATCCAGGCAGGATCGCTCACCCTGGCGCCGGCCCGGATCTCCCTCCGCGACCTGGTCGGCGACGCGCTGGCCGGGGCCGACCCGCTCGCCCGCGAGCACGGGGTACGACTGGTCGGCGACCGGATCGACGAGATGCCGGTGGAGGTCGACGGCAAGGAGATGAGCCGGGTCCTGGGCAACCTCCTGATCAACGCGATCCGCCGCACCCCGCCCGACGGCACCGTGGCGGTCGCCGCACACCGCTCGGACGGCGGTGTGGTGCTGTCGGTCACCGACGGCTGCGGCGGCATCCCCGAGGAGGATCTGCCCCGGGTCTTCGACACCGGCTGGCGCGGCAGCCACGCCCGCACCCCGCCGGCCGGGGCGGGCCTCGGGCTCGCCATCGTGCGCGGCATCGTCGAGGCCCATGCCGGACGGGCCGAGGTCCGCAACGTCCAGGGCGGCTGCTGCTTCTCGGTCACGCTCCCGACAGCGTGACGGCGCTCTCCCCGCGGTGGCCCCGGCTCTCCCGGCCGCGGCCCCGGGCGTCGCGCAGCGGGGCCGCCGCGAAGTCCTTCATCCCCTCGGCGAAGGACACCCGGGGCCGCCAGCCCAGCTTCTCGCGCAGCGCCCGAGAGTCCGCCGTGACATGACGTACGTCGCCGAGGCGGTACTCCCCGGTCACCACCGGGTCCGGCCCGCCGTGCGCGCCGGCCAGCGCGGCCGCCATCTCGCCGATGGTGTGCGGCTCACCGCTGCCGGTGTTGTACGCGGCGAAGGACCCGGGCCGCTCCTCCCGCACCGCCTCCAGCGCCACCGCGTTGGCCGCCGCCACATCCTGGACATGGACGAAGTCGCGCCGCTGGCCCCCGTCCTCGTAGACCCGGGGGGCTTCGCCCCGCGCCAGGGCCGAGCGGAAGAACGAGGCGACACCGGCGTACGGGGTGTCGCGCGGCATCCCCGGCCCGTACACGTTGTGGTAGCGCAGGGACACCGCCCGGCCGCCCGTGGCTCGCGCCCATGCGGCGGCCAGGTGCTCCTGGGCCAGCTTGGTCGACGCGTACACATTGCGCGGGTCCACCGGCGCGTCCTCGGCCACCAGACCGGGTGCCAGTTCCGTCCCGCAGTGCGGGCAGCGGGGCTCGAAGTCACCCGCTCGCAGATCGGCCTCCGCACGCGGCCCGGGGCGGACCGTGCCGTGCCGTGAGCAGTCGTACCGCCCCTCGCCGTATACCACCATCGACCCGGCCAGCACCAGGTCCCGGACCCCGGCCGCGGCCATCTCCGCCAGCAGCACCGCCGTACCGAGGTCGTTGCACCCCACGTACAGCGGGGCGTCCGCGAAGTCCTTGCCGAGGCCGACCATGGCCGCCTGGTGGCACACGGCGTCCACCCCGGCCAGCGCGTCCGCCACCGTCTCCCGGTCCCGGACGTCCCCGACGACCGGCAGGGCGCCCGGCAGCCCGGGCGGCGTGCCACCGGGGTGGGCCGAGGGGAGCAGGGCGTCCAGCACCACGCTCTCGTGCCCGGCCGCGGCGAGGGCGGCGACGACATGTGACCCGATGAATCCGGCTCCGCCGGTGACCAGTACGCGCATGACGGCCACGCTAGGGCCGGGCGGGCCCGCGGACCGGGCGCGGCGCGCACACGTCACGAGTCCGTAAGGACGTTCGGGGTCCGGCGGCGGAGGCCGCTGTTCCGCCCGGTGTCCGGATCGGTGGTGCGAAATTCGGCCGTACTCCGACGGTGGTCGGCCCCGGGCGTTCGCCGTGCCACGGTGCGAGGAGCCGTGGAGGGGCTCGAATGCTGCGGTAACACCGCTTGTTTTGAGCCAAAATTGACGGTCAGTCATCGCAATGTCGCCCCATGTGCCCTATCGACAAGGTGAGTTGATGAGCTTAGGCTCACCTAAGTTTGGGTGCGTGACCCCCGTCGGCGTGCCCACTTCCCGAACCCTTCCCCTCACGCCTGACAGGCGGCTTTCCCGGATGATGGGAGTGACATGTCACAGGTTCTTCCTGGCGACACACCACTGGTCCACGACCTCATCGGCATCGGCTTCGGCCCGTCCAATGTGGCCATGGCGATCGCGCTCAGCGAGCACAACAGCAAAGTCGGCAGGCAGGATTCGGTCACCGCCCACTTCTTCGAGCAGCAGTCGAGCTTCGGCTGGCACCGCGGCATGCTCATCGACGACGCCACCATGCAGGTCTCCTTCCTCAAGGATCTGGTGACGCTCCGGAACCCGGCCAGCGAATTCAGCTTCCTCTGCTACCTACAGAGCCAGGGTCGGCTGATCGACTTCATCAACCACAAGAACCTCTTCCCGCTGCGGGTGGAGTTCCACGACTACTTCGAGTGGGCCGCGGCCAAGGTCGACGACCTGGTCTCCTACGGGCACGAAGTCGTCGCGGTCACCCCGTTCGCGCACGACGGGACCGTGGAGTACCTGGACGTGACCGTCCGGTCCGCCGAAGGGCTCTCGGTCCACCGGGCCCGCAACCTCGTCATCGGAACCGGCCTGCGTCCCCTCATGCCGGACGGGGTGGAACGCGGCGACCGCGTCTGGCACAACTCCGATCTGCTGCGCAAGGTCGAGGGACTGGACGCCGCCTCACCCTCCCGGTTCGTCGTCGTCGGCGCCGGACAGAGCGCCGCCGAGAACGTCGCCTATCTGCACCGCAGGTTCCCCGACGCCGAGGTCTGCGCGGTCTTCTCCCGCTACGGCTACAGCCCCGCCGACGACAGCAGCTTCGCCAACCGGATCTTCGACCCCGACGCGGTCGACGACTTCTTCGCCGCCCCCGAGGACGTCAAGAACCGGCTGATGGCCTACCACGGCAACACCAACTACTCCGTGGTGGACATCGATCTGATCGACGACCTCTACCGGCAGATGTACCGGGAGAAGGTCCTCGGCACCGAACGGCTGCGCTTCCTCAACGTCTCCCGGGTCACCGGGGTGGTCGAGAAGCCCGACAGTGTCCGCGCCACCGTGAGATCCCTGGTGACCGACGAGGAGTCCGAACTCGACGCCGATGTCGTGGTGTTCGCCACCGGCTACAGCCCCGCCGACCCGCTCGGCCTCCTCGGCGAGGTCGGTGAGCACTGCCTGCGCGACGACGCCGGCCGCGTACGCGTACAGCGCGACTACCGGATCTCGACCGATCCCGCCCTGCGCTGCGGCATCTACCTCCAGGGCGGTACGGAGCACACGCACGGCATCACCACCTCGCTGCTCTCCAACACCGCGATACGGGTCGGGGAGATCCTGGACTCGCTGCTCGGCCGGCGCGTGAAATCCACCTCCGACGAGTCCCGTCCGGCGGTCGAGGCCGTTGAGGGAGCCGGCGGCTAGGAACGGCCCCAGCAACCGCTGAAACGCCGCGAGTTCAGCGCTCGGCCCGCCCGGTGACCCACCGGGCGGGCCGAGCGCGGCCGATTCGATCAAAGGGATATCGTTCGTCGTCATGTTGACCACCGCAGTGGAGCGCCCCGTGCCGGAGGGGGCGACGGACACCCGCCGGCGCCGGGTCGTGGGGCTGGTCGTCCTCATGGTGACCCTGCTGGTCGCGGCGACGGTGTCCCTGGCCGTCGGGGCGCGCGCGTTGAGCCCCGCCGAGGTCTGGCACGGGCTGTTCGCGGAGCCCGAGCCCGACCAGAAGCTCACCGAGATCCGGCTCATCGTGCAGACCGTGCGCGTGCCCCGGACGGTTCTCGCGATCGTGGCGGGGCTGGCCCTGGGGGTCGGCGGGGCGCTGATCCAGGGGTACACCCGTAACCCCATCGCCGACACCGGACTGCTGGGGGTGAACGCCGGGGCCTCCTTCGCCGTGGTGTCGGTCATCGCCGTGTTCGGGTTCACCGACCCGTTCCAGTACGTCTGGTTCGCCTTCGCCGGCGCGGGGCTCGCCGGCGTCGTCGTCTTCGGCCTGGCCAGCATCGGCAGGGGCGCGGGCAATCCGCTGACCCTCGCCCTGGCCGGGCAGGGCGTCACCGTGTTCCTCGCGGCGATGACCGCGGCGGTGGCGCTCTCCGACAAGGAGTCGCTGAACGCGCTGCGGTTCTGGAACGCGGGCTCCGTCGCCGGGGTCCGCTTCGACGTCATCTGGCCGGTGACCGGGTTCATCGCCGTCGGACTGGTCCTGGCGCTGATCACCCTGCCCGCCCTCAACCTGCTCAACCTGGGCGACGACGTGGCGCGGGCGCTGGGCGTGAACATCGCGGCGAGCCGGACCCTCGGCATCGTCGCCGTCACCCTGCTGGCCGGGGCCGCCACCGCCGCCTGCGGCCCCATTGCCTTCCTCGGGCTCATGGTGGCCCACGTGGCCCGCTATCTGACCGGCCCCGACTATCGCTGGCTGGTGCCGTACGCCGGTCTCCTCGGGGCCGGTGTCCTGCTGGTCTGCGACATCGTGGGCCGGGTGGTCGTACGGCCCGGCGAGCTGGAAGCGGGTGTCGTGGTCGCCCTCCTCGGGGCGCCCTTCTTCGCGATCCTGGTGTGGCGAGGGAAGTTCAAGAGCGCATGAGAAAAGTTCGGGAGCGGATGAACGGGGCCGAAGTGGCCGGTGGGATCAGCGGGGTCGGCGGGATCAGTGGGATCGATGCGGCTGAGGTGAAGGCCGCGATGCCGCCAGGGATACGGCTCGGCCGGGTGTCGTTCGTCTGGCGGCCCTGGCTCGTGCTGGTCACCCTGGTGTGCGCGGCGGCGGCCTTCCTGATCTTCTGCCTCTCCATCAGCGTCGGCGACTTCCCCATCGGCCTCTCCCGGGTGATCGCCACCATCCTCGGCCGGGGCGAACAGGTCGACGAGTTCGTGGTCATGGACCTCCGCATGCCCCGGGCCCTGGCCGGCCTCGTCGTGGGCATCGCCCTGGGCGTCTCCGGGGCGATCACCCAGTCCGTGGCGCGCAACCCGCTCGCCAGCCCGGACATCCTCGGGATCACCGCGGGAGCCGGCGCCGTCGCGGTGTTCCTGGCGACGGCGACGGGCGGCACCGCCGCGGCGATCACCGGCTCGGTCGGGCTGCCCGCCGCCGCCCTCCTCGGCGGTCTCGGCACGGGGCTGCTCGTCTACTTCCTCGCCTGGCGGCGCGGTATCGACGGCTTCCGGCTGATTCTCATCGGTATCTCGGTGACCGCCGTGATGCAGGCGATCACGACCTGGCTGCTGGTCTCGGCCGACATCCGGGACGTGGCCCGCGCCCAGGTCTGGCTGGTCGGCTCGCTGGACAACCGGTCCTGGGACGAGGTGAAGGTGGCGTTCTGGGCCACGCTCGTCCTGCTGGCCGTCGTGGCCACCGTGGCCTTCCCGTTCAAACCGATGCACCTGGGCGACGACGTCGCCGCCGGGCTGGGCGTCCGGTTCGGCCGGGTGCGGGCCGTCCTGCTGCTCTGCGCGGTCCTGCTGGCCGCCGTGGGGGTGAGCGCGGCGGGGCCGGTCCCGTTCGTCGCGCTGGTGGCCCCGCAGGTGGCGATGCGTCTGGCGCGCTGGCCCACACCGCCGTTGATCGCTTCCGGACTGGTGGGCGCGCTGCTGCTGATCGGCTCCGATCTGATCGCCCGCGCGGCGCTGCCGATCGGTCTGCCGGTGGGCGTGGTCACCGCCGTGATCGGCGGCCCGTTCCTCGTCTACCTGTTGGTACGGGCGAACCTCCGGTAGATGGTAGAAGTAAGGCTGACCTCAACAAGGGGGGCTCGTGGCCGCTCAGTTCACCGCCCGGACCGATGCCGGCGTCGTCAAGGACGTCCCACGGCTGGCCGCCAGGGGCGTCACCGTCGGGTACGGCGACCGGATGGTCATCGACCAGCTCGACGTGGCCGTTCCGTCCGGGGTGATCACCACGATCATCGGCCCCAACGGCTGTGGAAAGTCCACCCTGTTGCGCACCCTGACCCGGCTGCTCAAACCGGCCGGCGGCACCGTCGTGCTGGACGGCGAGGACATCGGCACGCTCCGGACCAAGGACGTGGCGAAGAAACTCGGCCTGCTGCCGCAGGCGCCGGTCGCCCCGGAAGGGCTCACCGTCGCCGACCTGGTCGCCCGGGGGCGCCATCCGCACCAGAGCTGGCTGCGGCAGTGGTCGTCGGACGACGCCGACGTGGTGCGGCGCGCCCTGGCCATGACCGGGGTGGCGGACCTCGCCGACCGGACCGTGGACTCCCTGTCCGGCGGCCAGCGCCAGCGCGTATGGATATCGATGACCCTCGCCCAGGGCACCGATCTGCTGCTGCTGGACGAACCGACCACCTATCTGGACCTGGCCCACGCCATCGACGTACTCGATCTGGTCGACGATCTGCACGAGTCGGGCTGCACCGTCGTCATGGTGCTGCACGATCTCAACCTGGCCACGCGCTACAGCGACAACCTCGTCGTCATGCGCGGGGGAGCCGTCCTGGCCCAGGGGCACCCCCGGGACGTGATCACCGCGGAGCTGCTGCACGAGGCGTTCGGGCTGCGGGCCAAGGTGATCGACGACCCGGTGGGCGACCGGCCGCTGATCGTTCCGATCGGGCGGGCGCACGTGCGGACCGAGCCATAGACCGATACCCGAACAACAGTGCCAGTGCAGGGATCTGACGATTCGGCAGGTCCAACTCGTCCTGACCAGTGGAAAGTTATCTGGTTAGGCTAGGCTGACCTCACTTGCTCGGGGTACAGTCTGGCTGCCCTCATACCGGGGCGCAGTGGACAGCGCGAAAGCAAGGGATTTTGACGATGCTTCTCCATCGAACGACGCCCCGGAAGCCGTGGCAGAGACTGGCCGCGGCGGTGTCCGCTGCCACCCTCGGCGTCGGCCTCCTCGCGGGATGCGGCAACGACTCGGCGGACGAGAAGAAGAACGACGACACCCCGGCCGCGGCCGAAGGCGCGTTCCCGGTCACCGTGGACCACGCCTTCGGGTCCACCGAGGTCAAGAAGGCCCCCCAGCGGGTCGTCACCGTCGGCTACACCGACGACCAGGCCGTCCTGGCGTTCGGCATCAAGCCGGTCGGCATGGTCGACCAGTACCCGAACCCGACCGGCCAGAGCCCCGACATCAACACCCAGTGGCCCTGGGTCAAGGACAAGTGGGGCGACGCCCGCCCCGAGGTCGTCATGAAGAACGGGGACGCGGGCCCCAACTTCGAGAAGATCGCCTCGCTGCGCCCCGACCTGATCATCGCGGTCTACTCCGAGGTCGACAAGGCGGCCTACGAGAAGCTCTCCAAGATCGCCCCGACCGTCGGCCGCACCAAGGGCGAGAAGGAACTCTTCAGCGCCCCCTGGCAGGACAACGCGGCGCACATCGCCAAGGCGCTCGGCAAGGAGAAGGAGGGCGCCGAACTGATCAAGGGCATCCAGACCAAGCTGGACGCCGCCAAGAAGGCCAACCCCGGCTTCGCCGGTCAGAAGGCCGTCGCCCTGTCCTGGTACAAGGACTCCATCTCGGCCTTCACCTCCACCGACGTACGCGGCCGGCTCGTCACGGGCACCGGATTCGACTACCAGACCGAGATCGACAAGATCGCCGACGGCGGCTTCTCCACCGAGCTCTCGCCCGAGCGCATCGACCTGATCGACGTCGACCGCATCTTCGTCGTCAACGACAAGGCCGACACGGAAGCGCTCAAGAAGTTCGAGCTGTTCGCCAACCTGCCGGCCGTCAAGAACGACAAGGTCTCCTACCTCCTGGACAGCGAAGGCCCCGCGGTCGGCGCCGCGATGTCCCAGGGCACCCTGCTCTCCCTGCCGTACGCGATCGACGAGCTCGTCGAGTCGGCCAAGCAGTGATGACGACCCGACGGCCCGTCCCCCGGCGAGAATCGGTCTCTGTGTGACTGTCACCGACACCCCCGTCGCCCCCACGACCCTGCGCACCGCGACCGGGGGAGAAGTCTCCCGCTGGGTGGCCCGCCACTGTCGGCAGGCCCCCTGGCTGACGGCCTCCACCGTCCTCACCACGGTGGCCGGGGCCGCGCTCCAGGTGCTCCCCGTGCTGCTGCTCGGCCGGGTCGTCGACGGGGTCGTCGGCGGCGAGTCACGCTCGATACTCCTCACCGTCGGCATCCTGATGGTGGCCGCCGCCCTGCTCGGCGCGGCGGCCACCGCGGCCTCCACCTTCCTGATCGGGAAGCTCGGGGCCGAACTGCTTGCCCGGCTCCGCGAGGAAGCCGTACGCGCCGTGCTCGGCATGCCCAGCGCACGCGTCGAGGAGGTCGGCCGCGGGGACGTGCTCTCCCGCGTCGGCGACGACGTCGCCGTCATCTCCAAGGGCATCCGCACGGCCATCCCCACCGTGTTCTCGGCCGGTGTCCTGGTCGCCATCGCGACGATCGGCATGTTCGGCCTCGACTGGCGGCTCGGTCTCGCCGGAGCCTGCGCCCTGCCCGCGTACGCGCTGGCCCTGCGCTGGTACCTGCCCCGCTCCGCACCCCTCTACCGCAAGCAGCGGGCGGCCCAGGCCGACCGCGCCCAGGCCCTGATCAGCGGACTCAACGGAATCGACACGGTCCGGGCCTACCGCCTGGAGGACGCCGTACGCGAGAAGGTCACGGACGAGTCCTGGCGGGTGCGGAACCTCGGCATCGAGGTGTTCCGCTTCTTCGGCCGGTTCGTCGGCCGCGAGAACCGGGCCGAGTTCATCGGACTCGTGCTGATCCTGGTCGTCGGGTACGCCCTGCTGGAGGCGGATGCCGCCACCCTCGGCGAGGTGTCGGCGGCCCCGCTGATGTTC
This sequence comes from Streptomyces sp. PTY087I2, assembly GCF_001687325.1. Classification (GTDB taxonomy): domain Bacteria; phylum Actinomycetota; class Actinomycetes; order Streptomycetales; family Streptomycetaceae; genus Streptomyces. The sequence goes on from NZ_LZRD01000016.1 coordinate 167,490, forward strand.
CACCGCTTGTTCACCCCGCTGGGCGCCATCATGTTCACCTTCGACGAGGCCCAGAAGTCCGGCGCGAGCCTCACCCGCCTCGTCGGCGTCTTCTCGGAGCCCTCCGAGGAGCGCCTGGTCGGCGACGCCTCGGTCACCGCCGCCGCCGTCGCGCCCCACGCGGTCACGGTCCAGGACCTCACGTTCACCTACCCGGGCTCCGAGGACCCGGTGCTGCGGGACGTCTCCCTGTCCATCCCGGCCGGCGGCTCGCTCGCCCTCGTCGGGGCGACCGGCGCGGGCAAGTCGACCCTGGCCGCACTCATCGCCGGCATTGGCAGACCACAGGCCGGATCGGTGCGCGTCGGGACGCACGACCTCGCGGACATGGACGAGGCCGGGGCCCGCGCCCTGGTGAGCATCCTGACCCAGGAGACCCATGTGTTCTCCGGCCCGCTCGCCGACGACCTGCGGCTCGCCGCACCCCTCGCGAGCGACGACGACCTGATGGACGCCCTGCGCACGGTCGGCGCCGGGGAGTGGGCCGGCTCCCTCCCCGACGGCCTGAACACCCCGGTCGGCGAGGGCGGCGAACGCCTGGACGTCACCAAGGTCGCCCAACTGGCCCTGGCCAGGCTGGTGCTCGGCCGGTCGCCGGTCGTCGTGCTCGACGAGTCCACCGCCGAGGCGGGCAGCGAGGGCGCCGCCGAGCTGGAACGCGCCGTGCTGGCCGCCTGCTCGGGACGGACCACCCTGTTCGTCGCCCACCGGCTGACCCAGGCGATGGCGGCCGACCGGATCGCCGTGCTCTCCGCCGGACGCGTGGTGGAGGAGGGCACACACAGCGAACTGGTCGAGCTGGGAGGCCAGTACGCCCGGCTGTGGCGAGCCTGGCGCGAGGGAAGTCAGTAGAAAGCCCCGGCCTCCGGCCGGTCAACTCGCACGCCTCGAAAGGATGCTGAGACTTCGATGTCGGAACCGGGCGCTTCTCGCATACTGCTTTCCCCCACTCGGCTGGCCGCCGTGCGTCGGCGGATCGGCGACTACAGCGATCGGACCGTCGTCGAGGCGTGCGCCGTCGGACTCGCGTACTGGGCGACCGGCACGGGCCCCGACGGCATGGACCTCACCCCCGCCACCCCCTTCCCCGACCTCCTCGGATGGGTCGACAACGGTACGGGCGGCGCCCAGGGCTGGGAGACCGACACACAGACCCTCGGCATCACCGTGCCGCCCGGCGTCGACCGTGCCGCGGCCCAGCGGACCCTGGACGACCTGGCCGACTTCCCGGATCGGCCCCTCGGCACCATCGGCCCGGCCGACCCCCGGGCCCGGGCCGAGGAGCTGGCCCGGCGGAACGACACCCGGGCCGACCGGGCCCGCCCGACCGTCATGGAGCAGTTCGCCGAGCAGGCGCGCCTGCGGCCGGACGCCGTCGCGATCGTCGACGAGCGCCGCTCACTGACGTACCGCGAAACTGCCCGGCTCTCCGCCCAGTTGGCCCACCATCTGATCGAGCGCGGCCTCGCACCCGAGCAGGTCGTCGGCATCTCCCTCGGCCGTTCCGCCGAGATGGTCATCGGCCTCCTCGCCGTCCTCCAGGCCAAGGGCGCGTTCGTCCCCCTCGATCCCCAGTGGCCCGCCGCCCGCCGGTCCGTCGTCGCCGAGGACGCCCGGATCGTCCTCCAGCTCAACACCACGGGCAAGGCCGACGCCGGAGAACCGGACGCCGTCGCCGTCGACCTCGGCGACTGGAAGTACGGCGCCCACCCCACGGACGCGCCCGACGCGACCGTCCCCGGCGACTCGCTCGCCTACGTCATCTTCACGTCCGGTTCGACCGGACGGCCCAAGGGCGCCATGATCCGGCACGAGGCGATCAGCGAGCGGCTGCTCTGGCAGTCCCGCGAGATCCTCGGGTTCGGCCACGACGACGCCTCGCTCTTCAAGGCCCCGCTTTCCTTCGACATCTCCGTCAACGAGATCTTCCTGCCGCTCACCACCGGCGGCCGGCTCGTCGTCCTGCGGCCCGGCGGCGAACGCGACCCGCACCACCTCCTCGGCGTCATCGCCGAACAGCGCGTCACCTTCACCTACTTGGTGTCGTCCATGCTGGACGTCCTCCTGGAGATCGTGGGCGACTCCGGCCGCCTCGACAGCCTGCGGCACGTCTGGTGCGGCGGCGAGGTCCTCACCCCGGAGCTGTACGAACGCTTCCGCACCCGCCTCGACATCCCGCTGTACCACGGCTACGGCCCCGCCGAGACGACCATCGGTGTCTCCCACGTCATCTACCGGGGGGCCGCGACACGCCTGTCGACGTCGATCGGCAAGGCCAACCCCAACACCCAGCTCTACGTCCTCGACGACGAGCTGCGCCCCGTCCCGGTCGGCGTCGGCGGCGAACTGTACGTCGGCGGGCTGCTGTTGGGACGCGGTTACGTCGGTGCGCCCGGCCTCACCGCCTCCCGCTTCGTCGCCAACCCCTTCGCCGCCGACGGCTCCCGGCTCTACCGCACCGGCGACCTGGCGCGGTACGCCCCGGACGGATCGCTGGACTTCCTCGGCCGCGCCGACAACCAGGTCAAGATCCGGGGCATGCGGCTGGAGCTGGAGGACGTCGAGGCGGGCCTCGCCGAGCACCCCGGCGTACGGCACACCTGCGTCGTCGCGAAGAAGAACACGGCGGGCGGAACCTACCTGGTCGGCTACGTCATCCCGGCAGGCGGCAACGAAAATCTGAGCGCCGACGACGTCAAGGCGTGGGCCGCGCGCACCATGGTCGAGTACATGGTGCCCACCCATGTCGTCGTCCTGCCGGAGTTCCCGCTCACCGCGAACGGCAAGGTCGACCGGAAGGCACTGCCCGAGCCCGCCACGGACACCGGCGCCCTCCAAGCGCCCGCCACCGAGAACGAACGGCTGGTGTGCGAGGCCGTCGCTGCGGTGCTGCGCCTGGACGCCGTCGGTGTCGACCAGGACTTCTTCCAGCTCGGCGGCGACAGCATCCTGGCCATCTCCCTGCTCAGCGCCCTCCGCGAGGCCGGCCTCCATGTCAGCGCCCGCCAGATCTTCACCCACACCGTCGTGGGAGCGCTGGCGGCGGTGGCGAGCCGGGAGTCCGTCGCCGCCGTGGACCACGGCGACGTCGCCACCGGCACCGTCGTCGGATCCCCCATCGTGCAGTGGCTCGGCGAGACCACCGACGCCATCGACGGCTTCGTGCAGTCCGTCGTCCTCACCACCCCGGCCGAGCTGACCCCCGACGCCCTCGACGACCTCCTCACCGCCGTGCTCACCCGGCACGACATGCTCCGCGCCCGGCTGGTACGCGGCGAGCGCTGGGGCTTCGACATCCCCGAGGCCGGTACGACCGCCCGCTGCTGGGAGCGGAGCGACGCGCCGCTGGAGGACTGCGTCGCCCTCGCGACCGCCGCGCTCGACCCGGACCACGGCATCATGCTCCGCGGCGTCTGGCGCCACGCGGCACGCCAACTCGTCCTGGTCGCCCACCATGTGGTCATCGACGGCGTGTCCTGGCGCATCCTGATGGACGACCTCGCCACCGCCTGGCGACAGCACTCAGCGGGCGAGACTGTCGAACTGCCCCCGGTCGGAACCTCGTTCAGGCGCTGGACCCAGCTCCTGAGCCGTACACCGTTCGACGCGGACCGTACGCACTACGCCACCACGCTCCCCGCCGCCGACGTGCCGATCGGCAGGCGGGCCCTCACCGCGGCCGACACCGTGGCCCGCGAACGGACCCGGACCGTCTCCGTCGGCCCGACGGCCACGGCCGCACTGCTCGGCGAGATCCCCGCCAAGTTCCACGCGGGCGTCAACGACGTCCTGCTGACCGCCCTCGCCGTCGCCCTCGCCCGCCGGCGACGGGACCGGGGACAGGACCAGACCTTCGCCCACATCGAACTGGAAGGGCACGGCCGCGAGGGCCGCTTCGTCGCCCCCGCGGTCGGCTTCGAGCCCGAACTGTCACGTACCGTCGGCTGGTTCACCACCCTCTTCCCGGTCACCGTGGACCCCGGCACGGCGGACGACCTCACCACACCGGAGTACCTCGCCGCCGCCCTCAAGGCGGTCAAGGAAGACCTCGCCCGCGTACCGGCGGGCGGCCTCTCCTACGGGGCCCTGCGCTATCTGACCGGCGACGGACCGACCGGCGACCCCGCACCCCAGGTGCTCTTCAACTACCTGGGCCGCTTCGACGCGGGCGGTGCGGGCGACTGGCAGCTCGCGGGAACGACCGGGCAGTTGGGCGAGAAGCGCGACCCCCGGATGCGGCTGCCGCGCGCCCTGGAGTTCAACGCGATCGCCGAACCGGACGCGAGCGGCGCGTACGAACTAGTCACCACGATCTCCTGGCCGGAAGGCGTGTTCACCGAGGACGACATCACCACCCTCAGCGACTATTTCCGCTCGGCCCTCACCGCACTCGCCGGGCTTCAGGACGGCGGCCACACGCCCAGCGACTTCCCGCTCGTGCCGCTGACCCAGGCCGACGTCGACGCCCTCGACGGCCCGGCGCTGCACGACATCCTGCCGCTGACCCCGCTCCAGGAAGGCCTCTACTTCCACTCCGTCTTCGACGACGACGCCACGGGCAGCTATGTCGAGCAGCAGGTGATGACGCTGGACGGCGACGTGGACGCCGACCGGCTGGCGGCGGCGGCCACCCGGCTGCTCACCCTCCACCCCAACCTGGCCGCCCGCTTCACCGCCCTCGCGGACGGACGGGTCGTCTCCGTCGTCGAGCACGGCAGGCGCGCCCCCTTCACCACTCTGGACGGCCCCGCCCGCACCGACGAGGAGATCCGCGAACTCGCCGAGCGGGACCGCCGGGCCGGGTTCGACCTCGCCACCGGCCCGCTGATGCGCTACACGCTCATCCGCTCGGACGCGGGCCACTGGGTCCTCGTCCAGACCGTGCACCACATCATCGCGGACGGCTGGTCGGTGCCGCCGATGCTCCGCACCCTGCTGGCCGAGTACCACGCACCGGGATCGGTCTACGCACGCGACGGCTACCGGGAGTATGTGGAGTGGCTCGCCGCACGTGACCAGGACGAGAGCGACCGGGTGTGGCGCGAGGAGCTGGCCGGACTGCCCGGCCCCTCCCTGGTCGCCGAGGGCCACACCCCCTCCGAGCGGTTCGCCGACGTCATGGCGGAGCCCGCCGATGACATCGAAGTGGCCGCCCGCTCCGCCGGAGTCTCCCTGAGCGTGGCCGTGCACAGCGCGTGGGCGGCGACCCTGGGCGGGCTGCTGCACAGCAGGGACGTCGTCTTCGGCTCCACCGTCTCCGGCCGCGACGCCGACGTCCCCGGCATCCGTGACATGGTGGGCCTCTTCATCAACACCATCCCGGTGCGCGCCCGTTGGTCCGCCGCCACCGACACGGCGTACGACCTGCTGGACGCCGTGAAGCGGCACCAGGGCGCGGTCCTTCCGCACCAGCACGTCTCCCTGGCCCGGATCGGCCGGCAGAGCGGCACGGGCACCCTCTTCGACACCCTGGTCGTCTTCGACGTCGCCACCGACGTGGCCGCCCTGCGCGGACCCGACGACACCCTCGTCATCACCGGCATCGTCAACGAGGGGGCACCGCACTACCCGTTGACGCTGGTCGTCGAGCGCGCGCGGAACGGCCGGGTGCGGTTCAACCTGATCTACGACGGTGAACTCCTGCGCCCCGCAAGCGCCGAGGCGATCCTCGACACCTTCACTCGGACCCTCACCGAACTGCTCGACCGCCCGGACGCACCGGTCGACACACTGCTCCCCGCACCGGGCAGGGCCCCGGCGCAGGAGGCCCCGTCGACCCTGGGCGAGCTGTTCGACGCCGCCGCCCACCGCGACCCGGCGGCCACCGCCGTCACCCAGTGCGCGCTGGACGGCACCGCCCGCTCCCTCGCCTACGGTGAACTGGCTTCGGAGAAGGACGCGTTGGCCTCCGCCCTGCGCGCGGCCGGGGTCCGCCCCGGGCAGCGGGTCGCCGTCGCCGTCCCGCGCTCCCTGGAACAGGTCGTCGCCCTCATCGCCGTCGTCACCGCCGGAGGCGCGTACGTACCGCTGGACCTGGCCTACCCGGACGAGCGGCTGGAGTACATCCTCACCGACGCCGCCCCGCAGGTCGTCCTCGTGGACCGGGAACAGCGGGACCGTTTCACCCGGCTGCTGGAACGGGCCGGATTGGCGGCCCGCGTGCTCGTCCAGGGCGAGGACCTTCCGCGGGCCGCCGACACCGACGCGCCCGACGTCCGGCCGGGCGACCCGGCGTACGTCATCTACACCTCGGGCTCGACCGGCCGGCCCAAGGGCGTCGTCGTCCCGCACTCCGCGGTGACGACGCTCCTCGCCAACACCCGGGCGGACATGGACTTCGGACCCGACGACGTCTGGGTCCAATTCCACTCCTTCTCCTTCGACTTCGCCGTCTGGGAGCTGTGGGGCGCACTCGTCCACGGAGGCGAACTGCTCGTCCCCGACTACGCCCTGACCCGCTCGCCGGTCGACTTCCACCGGCTGGTCCGCGAACGCGGCGTGACCGTGCTCAACCAGACCCCGTCCGCCTTCTACCAGTTCATCGAGGCCGACCTGCACGGCGATGAGCCGGTCACGGCGCTGCGGCGCATCGTCTTCGGCGGCGAGGCGCTCGACCTCGGGCGGCTGCGCGGCTGGGGCGAACGGCACGGCACCCGTACGCCCGAGCTGGTCAACATGTACGGCATCACCGAGACCACCGTCCATGTCACCCACCGGGTCCTGACGGACGAGGACTTCACCCGGGGCGACGACGCCAGTCCTATCGGCGGTCCGATCCCGGGCCTGACCGTCCATCTGCTCGACGATCGGCTGCGGCCGGTGCCGCCGGGCCGGGTGGGCGCGATCTACGTCGCGGGCGACCAGGTGTCCCTCGGCTATCTGGGCCGCCCCGGACTCACCGCCGGGCGCTTCGTGGCGAACCCGTTCGCCGCCGACGGCTCCCGGATGTACCACACGGGCGACCTCGCCCGCCGGACGCTCGACGGTGAGCTGGAGTTCGCGGGCCGCGCCGACGACCAGGTGCAGCTGAAGGGCTTCCGGATCGAGCTGGGCGAAGTGGAGGGGGCGGTCCGGGAGTTGGCGGGTGTCGTCGATGTGGCCGTCACCGTGGCGGACAGCGGCGATCACCTCGTGGCCCATGTCGTCGGGGAGCCGCCCGCCGACTTCGCCGTCCTGCTCGCCGCCAAACTCCCCTCGCACATGGTGCCGGGCCGGGTCCTGCCGATCGACGCACTGCCGCTGACCGTCAACGGGAAGCTGGACCGCAAGGCGCTCACCGAGCGGGCCGCCCGGCAGGACGACACCCCGCACGAGACCTCGCAGCGCCCGGACGACTCCGCGCTCACCGCCCTGACCGGCATCTTCGCCGAGACCCTGCCCGGCGCCACCGTCGACGCCGACACCGACTTCTTCGGCGCCGGGGGCGACAGCATCGTAGCCATCGCCGTCATCAACCGCGCCCGGGCACTCGGCCTGCCGATCGCACCCCGGGACGTGTTCCTGTTCAAGACCCCGCGCGCCCTCGCCGGCCACCTCGCGACCCGCGCCCCGGCCCCCGCGCCGACGGCACCCTCCCGCCGCGAGGACGGCCCGCTGCCCCTCACCCCGATCATCCTGCGCCAACGCGAACTGGGCGGCTCGCTCGACCGGTTCGCCCAGGCCAGGGCCCTCACCGTGCCCGCCGGAACCGGCCTCGCGGACATCCGGCGCGCCGCCGACGCCGTCGTGGCCGCCCACCCGGCCCTGCGGCTGCGCCTGCACATCGAGCACGGCGTCTGGTCCCTGCGCACCGAACCCGCCCGTGACGCCAGCGTCGTCACCGAGCACACCACCGACGCGACCGCCGCCGCGAACGAGGCGGCCGGGCGGCTCGACCCCACCACCGGGGACGTCATCGCGTTCTCCTGGCTCGCGGCGAGCCGCACCCTGGTCGTCACCGTCCACCACATCGCCGTGGACGCGGTGTCCTGGCTCGTCCTCCTCGACGACCTGACCACCACCCTGAGCGGCGGGGCCGCCCTCCCGCCGCCCACCACCTCCTACGCCGCGTACGCCGAGGCGCTGGCCCTGCGGTCCGCCGAGACGGCCGACGGCCTCGGCCGCTGGCTCACCACCCTGGACGCCCCGGCGCTCGTGCCCGCGATCGGAGGCACCCGGGAGACCACCGTCATCCTGCCGCCCGCCGCGAGCGACCGCGTGACCCGCAACGCGCCCGGCGCGCTCGGCCTCGGACTCACCGAGCTGCTCTGCGGAGCCCTGCGCACCGCGCTGACCAGGATCCAGACCGCGCCCACGGACCTCGCCGTCGACCTGGAGCGGCACGGCCGCGTCCCGGCCCGGGACGACCACGACTACTCCCGTACCGTCGGCTGGTTCACCTCCATCGCCCCCGTACGCCTGACCGCGCACACCGACCCCGTCGCCGCGGCCCGCGAGCTCGCCGAACGCCAGCCGGACGAGGACGGCCACATCGCGTACGGCCGGCTCCGCTACCTCAACCCGCAGACGGCCCCGCTGCTGACCGCCCGGCCGCAGATCCTGTTCAACTACCTCGGCCGGGGCGGCGAATCGGAGGCCCTGCGGATCACTGGCTCCGATCAGGGCGACAGCCCGTACGCCGTCGAGGTCAACGCCTGGACCGACGAGACCACCGGCTCCCTCCACGCGGCCTTCACCCTCGCCGACGCCGTCCCCGACGCGATCACCGACCACTGGCTGACCGCCCTGGAACAGATCGCGGACACCTCCGCGACCGCCGAGCGCACCGCACCGGTCACCCCGCTCCAGCGCGGCCTGTACTTCCAGGCCCAGCTGACGGGCACAGGGGTGGCGGGCACGGAGGCGGCGGGCGCGGCCGGGCACTATGTCGCGCAGAGCTGGTTCGCCTTCGACCGGCGCCTGGACCCCGACGCGCTGGCCGAGGCGATGGCGTACGTCATCGTCCGCCACCCCGTCGTCGGCGCGGGCTTCACCACCGACGCCGACGGAAACCCGGTCCAGGTCCTGGCGGCGGGCCGCCGGGTCCCCGTCCGCACCGTCGACCTGGCGACCGACGCCGAGGCCGAGGCGCTGCGCACCCGGGACCGCGAGCAGGGCTTCGACCCGGGGGAGCCGCCGCTCGTCCGGATGACCGTGGTCCGGCGGCCCGACGGCCGCGACGGGTTGCTGCTCAGCTACCACCTGCTGCTCTGGGACGGCTGGTCCCGCGAGATCCTGCTGCGCGACCTGTTCGACGCGTACGAGGCCGTCGTCGCCGGCGAACCGTGGGACGCGACGCCCGCCGTGCCGGGCTTCGAGGAGTACGCCCGGGAGCTCGCCGCCAAGGACCCGGCGGTGGCGGAGCGCTTCTGGGCGGAGCATCTGGCGGGTCTGCCGGGGCCGACGCTCCTCGCCGGACCGGCCCCGGCCCTGTCCGAGAAGCTGCCGCAGCCGCTCGTCCACACCCTCTCCGCCGAACTGTCGGAGCTGCTGCGCGAGGCGGCCCGGACCCGGGGCGTCACCCTGAACTCGGTGCTGACCGGGGCGTTCGGCCTCCTCCTCGGAGCCCGTACGGGCCGGAGCGACGCCGTGTTCGGCGTCACCGTCTCGGGACGCGAGGGCGAAGGCCACGGCGACATCGTCGGCGTCCTGCTCAACACCGTCCCCCTCTGGACGCGGGCCAGGCCCGGCGACTCGGTCGACGCGTACCTGTCCTCCGTACAGGCGGCGCGCGTCGCGGCGATGGACCACGAACACCTGGGTCTCGGCGAGATCCAGCGGGCCGCCGGACACGACACCCTGTTCGACAACCTGTTCGTGCTCCAGAACTTCCTGGACCTGGACGCGTTCGCCGAGATGAACGCCCGCCACGGCATCACCGAGGTCCAGGCAGACGACTCCACCCACTACCCCTACACCTGGGTCGTCACGCCCGGCGACCGGCTCACGGTCAAGCTGGAGCACCGCCACGGCGACGCCGACAGCGCCCGCCGTCTCCTCGACGACTACCTACGCGTCCTGGAGGACCTGGCCAGGGCCACCGGCCCGATGGGCGCGCTGCCCGGGCTCGGCCCGGACCCCGCACCCGCCGCGCGCACCGAGGTCGGCACGGACACCGTCGTCGACCGTTTCGACCTCGCGGCCGACCGCGACCCGGACCGGACCGCCCTCGTCGCCGACGGCGCGACCCTGACCTTCGCCGAACTCCAGGCCCGCAGCCGGGCCGTGGCGGGTGTGCTCGCCGCGCGGGGCATCGGGCCCGAGACCACGGTGGGCCTGGCGATCCCGCGCTCCCTCGACTGGATCGCCGCCCTGTTCGCGGTGTTGCGGGTCGGGGCCGCGTACGTGCCGCTGGAGCTGGACCATCCCGACGAGCGGATCGCCGCCATCGTCGAGGACGCCCGGCCCGAGGTGATCCTCACCGTGAGCGCGGTGTCACCCCGGCTGACCGGCGAACTCATCGAGCTGGACCGCCCGTTGCCGGAGACCGAGCCGTACACGACGTTCGCACCGGACGACCCGGACCGGCTGCGCCACCCCGCGTACACCATCTACACCTCCGGCTCGACCGGGAAGCCCAAGGGAGTGGTGACCGAATACGCGGGTCTCACCAACATGCTGATCAACCATCAGCGCCGCATCTTCGAGCCGGTCCTCGCCGAACACGGTCACCGGACCTTCCGTATCGCGCACACCGTGTCGTTCGCGTTCGACATGTCGTGGGAGGAGCTTCTGTGGCTCGCCGACGGTCATGAAGTCCACATCTGCGACGAGGAGTTGCGCCGTGACGCGCCCCGGCTCGTCGAGTACTGCCTCCGGCACGGCATCGACGTCATCAACGTGACACCCACCTACGCCCAGCAGTTGGTCGCCGAAGGACTGCTGGAGGACCCCGAACGACGTCCCGCACTGGTGCTGTTGGGCGGGGAGGCCGTCACCCCGACGCTGTGGCAGCGCCTCGCCGAGACCGAGGGCACCGTCGGCTACAACCTGTACGGGCCCACCGAGTACACCATCAACACCCTCGGCGTCGGCACCTTCGAGTGCCAGGACCCGGTCGTCGGCGTCGCCATCGACAACACCGAGGTGTACGTCCTCGACCCCTGGCTGCGACCGCTGCCCGACGGCGTCCCCGGCGAGCTGTACGTGTCCGGCGTCGGCATCGCCCGCGGCTACCTGGGCCGCAGCGCCCAGACCGCGCACCGCTTCGTCGCCTGCCCCTTCGGCGCGCCCGGGGAGCGCATGTACCGCACCGGGGACCTGGTGATCCGCCGGCCCGACGGGAACATCGCCTACCTCGGCCGCACCGACCAGCAGGTCAAGATCCGCGGCCACCGCGTCGAACTCGGCGAGGTCGAGGCCGTGTTCGCCGCGCACCCGGCGGTGCGGTTCGTCGCCGCCGTCGCCCAGCCGGACCCGGGGGTGGACGGCGCGTACCGGCTGGCCGCCTATCTCGTCCTCAGGGGTCCCGCCGACCTCGCGCAGGTCGCGCACGAGGTGGGCGCCGGGCTGCCGGACTTCCTGCGTCCCACGCATTACGCCCAGGTCGACGCCATCCCGCTCACCGTGAACGGCAAGGCCGACACCAAGGCGCTGCCGGAGGCCAGGCCGCTCGGCGCCCTCACCACGGCGGGGGAGCGCGGCCCGGAGACAGAGACGGAGAGCGTCGTCTGCGAGTTCTACGCCGAGGCGCTCGACCTCGACGACGACGAGGTCAGCGCGGTCAGCGACTTCGTGTCGCTCGGCGGGCACTCCATGCTGGCGGTGCGGCTGATCGGACTGCTCCGCCGCGAGTACGGTCCTGTCATCACCATCCGCGATCTGTTCACCCTGCGAACCCCCGAAGCGATTGCCCGCCACCTCGATGAGAACTCCTGATCCTGATGAAGACTCCTGACACCGAGCGGACCCGCCCCGGGGCCGCCATCCTGCGGACGGCGCTGCGCCGCAACATCGGCGCCATGATCGCGGGCACCGTCCTGATGGGCCTGTACCAGGCGGCGGAGACCGCGTTCCCCATCGCGCTCGGCCTCATCGTCGAGCACACGATGCAGGACCGCAGCCTCGGCTCCCTCGGCGTCTCGATCGGCTCGCTGGCCGTGATCATCACGACGGTGTCCCTGTCGTGGCGGTTCGGCATGCGCGTGCTCCAGAAGGCCAACACGACCGAGGCGCACCGCTGGCGGGTGCAGGTGGCGGCCTGCGGGCTCCAGCCGGTGGCCAGGGACGTGGACCTCAAGTCCGGCGAGATCCTGACGATCGCCACCGAGGACGCCGACCAGACCGCCGACATCATCGAGGTGGTGCCGCTGCTGATCAGCTCCCTGGTCGCCATCGTGGTCGCGGCGGTCGCGCTGAGCCTCGCCGACCTCAGGCTCGGTCTGCTGGTGATGGTGGGCACCGTCGCGATCCTGTCCGTCCTCGCCGTGATGTCCAAGCGGATCGGGGCCAGTACGCAGGAGCAGCAGGCCCGGGTGGCGCGGGCGGGCGCCAAGGTCGCCGACCTGATCATCGGGCTGCGCCCGCTGCACGGCTTCGGCGGCAACCACGCCGCCTTCGGGGCCTACCGCGAGGTCAGCACGGACGCGAAGCGCCAGGCGATCACCGTCGCCCGGGTCAACGGCACCTACGCGGGCACCGCGCTCGCCCTCAATGCGGCCCTCGCCACGGCCGTCTCGCTGACCGCGGGCTGGCTGGCGTTCGAGGGCCGGATCACCATCGGCGAACTCGTCATGGCCGTGGGGCTCGCGCAGTTCATCATGGAACCGCTCAAGATGTTCTCCGAGATGCCCAAGTACGTGATGATGGCCCGCGCCTCGGCCGAGCGCATGGCCCTCGTCCTGAACGCGCCCCCGGTGACGACACCGGGCCCCGAACGCCCGGAGCCCGGCGGGGCCCTGGAGGTCGACGGTGTCCACCACGGCACGCTCCAGGGGGTCAAGTTCACGGTAGCGGCAGGCGAGTTCGTGGCGATCGCCGCCTACCAGCCGCGCGCGGCGGCCGACCTCGCCGCCGTCCTCGCGGTGAACGTCGCCCCGCAGGCGTACGGGGGAGTGGTCCGGGTCGGCGGCCGGGAGATCGGCGACCTGTCGATCGAGGCGGTCCGCGAACACCTGCTGGTGAACCCGTACGACGGGGAGATCTTCGCCGGCACGCTCCGCACGAACATCGACCCGTCGGGGAGCGGCCGGGAGGTCGCGGAGGCCGTCGAGGCGTCCATGCTCACCGACGTCGTCGCCCTGCACCGCGAAGGGCTCGACCACGTGGTACGCGACCGGGGGGCGAACCTCTCGGGCGGCCAGCGCCAACGGCTCTCCCTGGCCCGGGCGTTGGCAGCCGACACCGACGTGCTCGTCCTGCACGACCCCACGACGGCCGTGGACGCGGTCACCGAACAGCTCATCGCACGCAACGTCGCGAAGCTGCGCCGTGGCCGCACTACGCTCGTGCTGACCAGCAGCCCGGCGCTCCTGGACGCGGCGGACCGGGTGCTGGTCCTGGACGGGGGCGTCATCACCGCGGAGGACACCCACCGCAACCTGCTCGCCGGGGACGAGGCGTACTGCCTGGCGGTGGCGCGGTGAGGCACCGGCAGGGGCGGGGCCGCCGGTGGGGGCTGGGCTACTGGCAGGGGTGGGCCAGCGGTAGGGGCTGAGCCTCTGCCGGTGGGGGCTCAGCCACGGGCAGGGGCCGGAGCCCTGCTGTCGCCCGCCCCCGCCCGGGACTCAGCCCAGGGCCCAGGCGACGTCCCTGAGCAGGGCCTGCCGCCACCCCGCTCGGTCGTGGCCCGAGGCGGACCGCGACACCCGCACGGTCGCACCGGCCCGCTCGGTCAGCGACTCCGTCAGCTCGCAGTGGGGCAGCATCCGCGTCTCGTGCTCCCCGACGTCGAACGCGCACCGCAGCCGCGAGAGGTCCGCCCCCCGGCGCAGCCGCTCGGCGAGGGCACCGCCGACCGCCCCGCCCAGCGGATCCGCCAGGTCCACGGCCCCCGGCGCCCACCAGAAGGACCCCGACTGGCAGGCGACCCGCGAGACCAGCTCGGGAAACTCCAGCGCCGCGTACAGCGCGCTCAGCCCGCCCAGGCTCTGCCCGGCCACCACCAGCCGGTCCAGGTCGGCCGGCACACCGCAGTCGCCCACCAGCGGCAGCAGTTCGTCCCGGACCGCCTCCCACAGCTCCGGGCGGCAGGCGAACTCGGCCTCCCGGTCCTTGGCCGGCAGGAACACCAGGGTGACCGGAGGCAGGTCGCCCGCGTCGAAGGCTGCGTCGAAGGCGGTGGCGGCCGGGTGCAGATACAGCCAGTCGTCCCCGTCGAGCAGCAGTACCACCGGACCGCCGCCGCCCACCGGGTGGACCCGTACGCTACGCCGCCCGCCGAGCCGGTCGCTGCTCCAGCGGATCCGGGTGCGAGGGAGGGGCGGCACATCGTCCGGGCCGAGGGCGGGCCAGTGCGGCTGGGGCGGGGCGTCGGGCGTCGCGGCCACGGAACGGTCGGCCCCCGCACCGGCCGGATTGAACGGATCGGCATGGGCCTCGCCCGCCACGAGGACGCGGTAGGTCACCCGCAGCCGCGCAGGCATGGAGACCTCCGCGTACCAGCAGTCGGTGTCCTCCCAGCGCCGCAACGGCACGGGCGGCGACCAGCTCTCGAAGTCGAGTACGGCATCGGAGCCGCGCCACAGGAAGAGGGTCCGCCAGCCGCTGTCGGCGGGAATCGACGCGGGCGTACGCGCCGTCGCCCAGAACGCGTCGGTGCCGGGGCGGCCCGGCAGACCGAAGGCGGCGAAGGGGCTCTCGGCGTCCACCGGACGCATGAACGTCTCCTTGTGAGAGGGGAGGAGCGGAGGCAGACCGAGACGGGCTCCGCCTGTGTAAGGCGAGCCTAACCCAACGGCTCTGGGCGGCTGTTGGGGATGCGAGGTACAGAGACGGCCAGCGCCGCCTTCGGGCTTCCGGGCTCAGTACGCGGCGAGGCGCTCCATCAGGGCCACGCTGTGCGCGAGCTGCCGCTGCTCATCGGCGCTGAGTTCGAGGTCGATGGCCCGGGCCAGCCAGTCGGCCCGCCGGTCGCGCTCCGCCTTCAGCGCCGCCCGGCCCACCTCGGAGAGATCGACGAGCGACTTGCGGCCGTCCGTCGGGTGCGCCCGGCGGACCACGAGGCCCTGCTCCATCAGGAGGCCGACCGCGCGGGCCATCGACTGGGGGCGTACGCGCTGGTCCGCGGCGAGGTCGCTGGTGGTCATGGCCCCGTCCCGGTCGAGGACGCCCAGCACGGCGACCTGGCCGTGCGGAATCCGGTCCTCCTGCTTCACCCGCCGCGCGAGTTTGCCCATGGCGGTGCGCAGATCGGCGGCGACGGTGGCGGGTTCCAGGGTGGGCATAGGGCACTTTAACCCGCGGTTGTGGGCACGTCCGCCCAGGTGGTCGGCGTACGAGGTGCGCAGGGAGACCCACCGGACAACTGCACAGCGCAACTACACAGCACAACTGAGCAGCCAATCTGAACAGCATTGCTGTAGAGTTTGAGTGTCGCGGCTCGCGCCGGCGCTGTCGCACCAGTGCCGCGACAAGCACCTACGGAAGGACCTCGCATGTCCCGCACGACAGCTGAGCCCACCGCCATCCGGTCCGTCACCGCCCGCCGCATCATCGACAGCCGGGGCAACCCCACCGTCGAGGCCGACGTCCGCCTCGCCGACGGGTCCCTCGGGCGCGCCGCGGTCCCGTCCGGCGCCTCCACCGGTGCGCGGGAGGCCGTGGAGCTGCGCGACGGTGACGCCGGGCAGTGGCACGGCAAGGGGGTCGACCGGGCCGTCGCCCACGTCAACGGGGAGATCGCGGCCGCGGTCGTGGGCCGCGACGCGGACGACCAGGCGGGCCTGGACGCGGCGCTTGTCGCGCTCGACGGCACGCCCGGCAAGTCCCGGCTCGGGGCGAACGCGATCCTCGGGGTCTCGCTCGCCGCCGCGAAGGCCGCGGCGGCGGCCCACCGTCAGCCGCTCTACCGCTATCTCGGCGGCGCCGACGCCCGGCTGCTCCCGCTGCCGATGATGAACATCATCAACGGCGGGGCGCACGCCGACAATCCGCTGGACTTCCAGGAATTCATGATCGCGCCGGTGGGTGCGAAGACCTTCGCGGAAGCCGTCCGCATGGGCTCCGAGATCTTCCACACCCTGCGCCGCGACCTGCTCGCCGCCGGTCACGCCACCGGCGTCGGCGACGAAGGCGGGTTCGCCCCCGCGCTGCGCACGGCCGAAGAGGCCCTGGACTTCGTCCTGAGCGCCGTCGAACGCACCGGATACCGTCCCGGCGAGGACATCGGCCTCATCATGGACCCGGCATCGTCGGAGTTCTTCCATGACGGCGTGTACGTGTACGCGGGCGAGGGGGTCCGCCGTACGCCCTCCGAGCAGGCGGACTACCTGGCCAAGCTGATCGACGCCTACCCGATCGTCTCCATCGAGGACCCGATGGCCGAGGACGACCTGGACGGCTGGCGCGAGCTGACCGCGCGCGTCGGCCACCGCTGCCAGCTCACCGGCGACGACGTCTTCTGCACCGACGAGGCCCAGGTCCGTGAGGGCATCCGTACCGGCGTCGGCAACTCGGTCCTGGTCAAGGTCAACCAGATCGGCACCCTGACCGAAGCCCTCGCCACGGTCGCCACCGCCCGGCGTGCGGGCTGGAGCGCCGTGATGTCCCACCGCTCCGGCGAGACGGAGGACACCACGATCGCGGACCTGGCGGTGGCGACGGGCTGCGGCCAGATCAAGACCGGCTCGCTCTCCCGCTCCGACCGCACGGCCAAGTACAACCAGCTGATCCGGATCGAGGAGGAGCTGGGCGAGTCGGCGCAGTACGCGGGCGGAGCGCTGCTGTCCCATTCCTGACGGGGCCTCAGGCCGGGCGGGCCGCACCCCACCAGGTGCCGCCCGGCCCCGGCAACGCGGAACGGGCGGCCCCCGGCGGACGGTTGCGTCCACCGGAGGCCGCCCTCCGTTCGCGGCGGGCCGGTCCGGGCCGCCGGACACCGGACCTGCTTACCGCTCCCGGGTCACCGGGTCCGGGTCGAAGGGGCCCGGAGCTAGGGGAAGTTGGTGACGGTCGAAGGGATCGTCGACGTTCCCGACGTCGGCGAGCCGATGTTGTTGATGACGTGCTGGTACTGGCCGTTGCCGCCGAGCGAGACGACCAGCAGGCTGTGGAACTTCACACCGGGCTTCACCGGTGCCTTGAAGCCGTGTTCCTGGACGATGGTCGGGTCGACGTTGTAGTAGCAGTAGCTGCCCATGCCCCAGCCCTCGTGCTGCTCGACCGAGTCGTCGACCCGGTAGGCGGCGTAGCCCTTCGTGTCGCCGTTCTGGATGGCGGCCTGGTTGGGGGCGTCGTAGGCCTTCTCGTTCTGGAAGAAGATCGTGCGGCCGCGCTCGCCGTACCACTCGACGTCGTACTTGTTGAAGTGCTCCACGAACAGCCCGGTCGCCAGGACGTCGTCGCCGTTCACGCGGACCCCGTAGTCGGCCCGGTTGGTCTCCCAGCCCCAGCCCTCACCGTGGTCCGCCCGCCACACCCAGGTGTGGTCGATGATCGTGTCGTCGCTGTTGACGACGATGCTCGTGGTCGCCTTGCCGGGGCCCGCGCCGCCGATCCGTACGAACACGTCCTGGAGCGACGTCGGGTTCGCCGCGTGGNGTCGTACTTGTTGAAGTGCTCCACGAACAGCCCGGTCGCCAGGACGTCGTCGCCGTTCACGCGGACCCCGTAGTCGGCCCGGTTGGTCTCCCAGCCCCAGCCCTCACCGTGGTCCGCCCGCCACACCCAGGTGTGGTCGATGATCGTGTCGTCGCTGTTGACGACGATGCTCGTGGTCGCCTTGCCGGGGCCCGCGCCGCCGATCCGTACGAACACGTCCTGGAGCGACGTCGGGTTCGCCGCGTGGTCGGCGGACGCGCCCTGCGGTCCGACCTCCAGCAGCGTCTCCGAGTTGACGGGGCCGGCGTCGATGAGGAAGCCCGCGAGCTTCACCCCGTCGACATCGGCGACCTTCATCGCCGTCACCCCGTTGTCCGGGATGATCGTGGCTAGGCCGAGACCCAGCACGACGGTGTTGGCCCGGTTCACGTTGATGGTCTGGTCGATGTGGTAAACCCCGGGCGTGAAGAGCAGGTTGAGGCCCTGCGCCAGCGCGGCGTTGATCGTCGCGGCCGTGGCACCCTGCTTGACGACGTAGAAGCGGTCCAGCGGGATGGACTCGCCCGCCTGGGTCCCGCCGTCCCACGAGACGCCGCGCGCGTTGACGCGCTTCGCGGGGACGAAGACCTTGTACTCGTTGCCGTCGAGGTACAGGAACGGCTTCTCGCGCGAGATCGGGGTGGTGTCGAGCGTGGTGTACGGCGGGGTCGGGTAGCTCGCCGCGGGTGCGCCCTGGACGCCGGAGAACGTCATGTTCCACACGGCGTTGGTCCAGCCGCCGACGGAGCTGTCGCGGGTGTACCACTGCTGCTGGGAGTACGGGCCGACCTCGCCGTCGATCTTGGAGTCGGCGATGTAGCCGCCGCTGGCCCAGCCGTAGCCGTCGGGGGCGAGGTTCAGCCCGCCCTTGACGTGCATCCGGCGGAAGGGTGCGGCCTGGGAGACCGCCCAGCGGTTGGTCCCGTTGACCGGGTTGAGGGTCAGGTTCTCCGCCGAACGCCAGAAGTTCTGCGTCGCGTTGCCGTCGAACCAGCCCGCGTCGACCGTCACATCACCGTTGAAGGTGGTGTCGTTCGGGTTGAGGCCGAGCCCCGCGATCTGCGTGTAGAAGCCGATCTGCGCGTTGATGTTGTCGTACGTGCCCGGCTTGAAGAGGAGTGCGTGCCGGCCGTTGCCGAACTGGGCTTCCTCCTGTTGCTGGAAGATCTCGTCGACCTTGCCCTGGATGTTCGGCGTGGACGGGTCGAAGACATGGACGTTCGGGCCGAGGTCGCCGCCGCCCGGGATCTCCGGCCCGCCGCCCCCGTTACGCGTACCGAAGACCTTGAACTCCCAGAGGGAGTAGCCGTATCCGGTGGCCCGCTCGGTTCCGGTCAGACGCACGTAACGGGCGTCGCCGGAGATGTTCAGGGTCTCGTTGCCGCCCGCCGATGTGGTGGTGCTGTAGGCGGTCGTCCAGTCGTTGCCGTCGGTCGAGAGCTCGATGCGGTAGCTCTTGGCGTGCGCGGCCTCCCAGGCGAGTTCGACCCGGCTCAGAGCGGCCGGGGAACCGAGGTCGATCCGGATCCACTGGGGGTCGGCGAACTCGCTGGACCAGCGGGTTCCGCCGTCCCCGTCGACGGCGTTGCCCGCCGCGGTGCCGCCGTTCTCCTGGCTGGAGGCGGTCACCGTGCTGCCCTGGGACAGCAGGACCGGCGCGGCCTGCGCCGGAGCCGCCTGCACCGCCGCGAGCAGGGTCGCGACCAGGGCGGTGATGACAGCGAGGGCGAGCGTGCGCCGTCGACGGGATGCGGCCATGGGAGGCCGCGAGGGTCTGACGAGGGCAACGGACATGTCTGATCTCCTGAAAGGTCAGGTGGGCGAGGGTGGTTCGGCTGCGGGCGCATGCTCCCCACAGAAGGAGAGAGCGCTCTCTCGGTAGCCGAATGATTCTCCCGCGTTTCCGTCGCGTCAAGAGTTGTGTACAGGATTGACGTCTCGGCTCCTCCGGTGAGGCGGATGTTTCATCTCCTGAAAGCCCGCGAGGAGTTGACCTGGCATCAGCGCGACAAGTCGGACGTCATCCCTGTGGCATCTGGAATCAACTCGGCCGAAACCCTTGACGGTTCACTCCGCTCCGGCCACGCTCCCCTCTGCGGGGGAGCGCTCTCTCGGCCTCATCCCCTCACAGAGCAAGGAGTTCGCATGGAAGCCCGTGGAACACCACGGTTGCGCGGTGCCCTGGCGGTCATGGCCGCCGTGGCCCTCCTGTTCACCCTCTCGGTGGCCGTGACCCCGGAACGGGCCGCCGCCGCGGCCGTACTCGTCTCCCAGGGGCAGCCGGCCACCGCCTCCAGCACGGAAGCCCCCTTCACGGCCCCGTCCGCCGTCGACGGCGACACCTCCACCCGCTGGTCCAGCGCCTTCACCGACGACGAGTGGATCCGTATCGACCTCGGCGCGACCACCTCGATCGGGCAGGTCGTCCTCGACTGGGAGGCCGCGTACGCCAAGGGCTACCGCCTGGAGGTCTCCGACAACGGGAGCGACTGGACGACGATCCACTCCACCACCACCGGCTCCGGGGGCGTCGAGACCCTGACGGTCTCCGGGACCGGCCGCTACATCCGGATGCACGGCACCGAGCGCGCCACCCCCTGGGGCTACTCCCTCCATGAGTTCCAGGTCTACTCCACCACCGGCGGCACCGCCCCCGGCGACGACGACGTCCTGCTGTCCTACGGCAAGACCGGTTCCGCCTCGACCTCCCAGCACGACGGCACCTGCTGGGAGTGCTCCCCGGACAAGGCGTTCGACCGCGACCCCGCCAGCCGCTGGGCCACCAGCCCCGAGGGCGGCTGGACCGACCCGGGCTGGATCGCCGTCGATCTCGGCGCCCGCGCGGAGATCAACCGGGTGGTCCTCCAGTGGGACCCGGCGTACGCCAGGGCCTACCGCATCGAGGTCTCCGACAACGGGACCGACTGGACGACCATCCACTCCACGACCACCGGCACCGGCTTCAAGGAGACGCTGGACGTCAGCGGCACCGGCCGGCACGTACGCCTGTACGCCACCCAGCGCAGCGGCGAATACGGCTACTCGCTCTGGGAGTTCCAGGTCTGGGGCACCGGCGGAGACCCCATCCCCGCACCGCCGCTGCCGGCCGACCCCACCTACGACCAGCTGGTGTTCAGCGACGAGTTCAACGGCCCGGCCGGCGCCGCACCGGACCCCGCCAAGTGGGTCCCGGAGACGGGCACCGGCCCCAACAACGAGCTGGAGTACTACACGGACAACAAGAACGCCGCGCAGGACGGCAACGGCAGCCTCGTCCTGGAGGCCCGCCGCGAGGAGACCCCCGGTTCGGCCTGCCCGCCCGACCCGCTGAGCGGCAGCACCACGTGCCAGTACACCTCGGCGCGGCTCAACACCTACGGGAAGTTCCAGTTCACCTACGGCCGGGTCGAGGCCCGCATCAAGGTCTCCGGCACGCAGGGGCTCTGGCCCGCGTTCTGGATGCTGGGCGCGGACTACTTCGACAAGGGGCGCCCGTGGCCCTACACCGGTGAGATCGACATCATGGAGCACGTCGGCAAGGAGCCGAACACCACGTACTCCACCCTGCACGCACCCGCGTACAACGGTGCGGCCGGCTACGGAGCCCCGTACTCCCTGCCGGGCGGCGCGGACTTCGCCGACGACTTCCACACCTTCGCCGTGGACTGGAACAGCGAGGGCATGACGTTCCGGGTCGACGGCAACGTCACGCACACCGTCGACAAGGAGGAGCTGGAGAGCACCCGCGGACCCTGGGTGTTCGACCACGACTTCTTCCTCATCCTCAACAACGCGGTCGGCGGTGACTGGCCCGGCTCGCCCGACGCCACCACCCGCTTCCCGCAGAAGATGAGCATCGACTACATCAAGGTCTGGCAGTAGGAAACCCGCAGGTCCCGGTGTCCGGACGGTACGGCCCTCCGACCGTCCGGACACCCTTCCGCGCGCTTCAGCCGCGGGGCGCGTACAGGATCCACAGCGGCCCTTCGGCGAGGTCGACGCGGCGCCCGTCGGGGGTGCTGAACACCGTGTCCGCGTCGGCGGAGCTCCGGGACCACCGCGCCTCGTACGCCCGGCCGTCCCGCAGGACGACCGCGTCCCCCGACCCCACGGTCTCGGTGAACGGGGTGTTGTTCCCCGACCGGTCACGGAAGTCCGACTCCCGTACGTCCACGTCCTGGACGACGACCGTACCGGCCCCGATCCGCTCGCCCTCGGCCGTACGGGCAGGGGCGCCGTCCAGCGAGACGAGCCACCGCTCGCCCTCGGCGGACCAGGTGAACGTCACCGACGCGGACGGATAGCGGACCGTACGGCTGTCCTCCGGCTCCCCGCCGGACGGCGCCGCGCCGACCCGGAGCCCGAGCTCCGCCACCGCGTCCACACCGGAGGCCTTGAACGGGATCCGCTCAGGCCGCAGATACAGGTTGTGCGGCGCGGGCCGGTCCTGGCCCCGGAAGTACGCCCGGGGCGCCTTCGAGGGCGGTACGGCATCGACCGGCGCGCGGTCGATGAGCGGCAGCAGCCTGCTCTGGGCCCCCGAGAAGGCCAGTGTCGGCCGGTCGAACTGCCGCAGCAGCTCCAGATCGGTCTCCCGCGCACTGCGCACCGGGCCGATGACCGGCGGCAGGTCGGAGGAGTACACGGCGAGAATCCGGCTGAGGCCCGCCTCCACCTGCTCGACGTAGACGACGTCGGCCTTCTCCAGCCCGGTGTGGGGGCGCGCGGGCGCCACATTGTCGATCTTCACGGCGAGTACGTGGGTGGCTCCGCCGGTACGGGGGGACGGGCTGGTGGAAGAGGTCGACGAACCGCCCCCGCCCGTGCACGCGGCGGTCACGGCCAGCACGAGCACGGCGAACAGCGCCGCGACCCGGTTCTTCACCCGGGACATCACTCTGGCTGCGGACATGACGACCGCCCTTCCGGGGCGCCGACCGGTGACGTCTGCGGAACATCACCGTGTTGCGGCCCCTCGTCCATCATCCACCATCACGTGTCCGGTGCGCCTGCGGTCGCGCGGGGGAGGCCGCGCCGGGCCCGGAGGCTCCCGGCATGGCTGGAACTGCTCTGCGCCGCGCCCCCGATTCGCCTTCCGAAGGCGCTGTTCGCTCTCTACGGTTGCACCAGTGACGGGTTCGTGTACCCGCACGAGGCGACAGGCGAGGCAGAGGGGGTTCGGTGGAAGCCGAGTTGACGACACTGACGGCACTGGCGGCATCGGGTGCGACGACGTTCGTGGGGCTGATGGCGACGGAGGCGTGGACGCAGGTGCGCGGGCGGCTGGTCCGCTTCCTGGGCCGGGGCGAGAACGACGAGGTGATCGACGCCGAGCTGGAGGAGTCCCGCGCCGAACTGACGGCTGCCCGTGCGGACTCCGACGAGGAGACGGCGGCGGACATCGAGGCGGAGTGGCGGGCGCGTCTCCGCCGGATCCTGCGCGCCAACCCGGAGGCGGCCGACCAGCTGCGGGACCTGCTGGAGGAGCTGGCGCCTCTGCAACCGGTCGGTCACACGGTGTCCGTCACCAACACCATCAGCGGAGGCACCCAGCACGGGCCGGTCCTCCAGGGCGAGAAGTTCTCCAACCTGACGTTCAACGGCGGTGGTGCGGACGTCCCGGGTCAGCGGCCGGGCACGGCGTGACGGCGGAGGACGCGGGCGGCCCCGATCACACGGCCGCACGGAACGATCTGTCGGGCACGGTCAACGGCCCGGTCGTCCAGGCCGGCACGATCCACGGCGGCATCACCTTCCGGGTCGAAGCGCCGCCGGTCGGAGCGAATGTCACACCCGACGAGATCCCGCCACTGACCGTACGGCTGATCAACCGCGCCGAAGGCCTTGCGAGGCTCGACGGCCGGCTGGTCCCCGAGGCGAACGACGAGGACGAGGGCGACGAGGGCAACCGCGCGAACGTCGGCTTCGCCGCGCTGCACGGGCCGCCCGGCGTCGGCAAGACCGCGCTGGTGTCCCGTTGGTCGGAACGGCGCCGGAAGCTGTTCCCGGGCGGGCAGATCTATGTCGACTTCGCGACTCTGCGGGGAGGGTCGGCGGGCGCGGACGTCTCCGAGGCGGCCCGGTGCTGTCTGCGCTCCCTGGGCATCGACGACGCCTACATCCCGGACGCGTTCCCGGAGCGGATCCAGCGCCTGCGGAGCCGGTCGGCGGGCAGACGCCTGCTGATCTTCCTGGACAACGTCTCCCAACCCGGCCAGGCCGCCGCGCTGATGCCGAAGGGGAAGGGCAGCTTCCTGGTGGTGGCCGGCGGCAGCGGAGTCGGAGAGCTCGTCGCCGACGGCGCGGAGCTGATGGCGGTGGAACCGCTCGACCGGGACAGCGCCCTGGAAGTCCTCGCCGACCGGTGCGGTGCGCAGAGGGTCGCCGCCGACCCGGCCTCGGCGGAACACCTGGTGGAGCTCTGCGACGGGCTGCCGGTGGCGCTGCACGTGGTCGCCGCCCGGCTCGCGGCCAGGCCCCGGCTCACCCTGGCGGCGCTCGCGGCGGAACTGGCCGACGAACCGCGCCGACTGGCAGGAATGTCCCTGGGAAAGGAGCGGTCCGTGGCCGCCGCGTTCGATCTCGCCTACCGTGAACTCGACCCGGAGCCCGCCCGGCTCTACCGCCTGATGGGCTGGCACCCGGGGGCCACCTTCGACGCCGGAGTCGCCGCGGTGGCGGCGGACCTGGACCCGGGGCGCACGGCGGACGCGCTGGAAGCGCTGGCCCGCGCCAGCCTGCTGGAGGAGACGTCGGACGGGCGTTTTCGCTTCCACGATCTCGTACGGCTGCACGCCGCCGAACGCGCGACGGAGGAGAACGGGCCGGCCGAACGGACCGCTCTCCTACGGCGGGTGACGCTGCACTATCTGGCCCTGACCGCACTCGCCGACCGGGCCGTCCGGCTTGACCGGCTGCGCATCGCCGACCTCACACGACTGCTCGCCGATGTTCCCGACCCCTTCGGAGCCGAGGGCGGACCGAAGCCGCTGGACTGGCTGGAGGCCGAACACCGCAACATCCTCGGCGTCCTTCGGGCCGCCGCGCGCGAGGGGACGCTGCACACCGAGGTCTGGCAGCTCGCCGAGGCCTTCACCGTCCTGTTCTTCCACCACCGGCACCTCGGCGACTGGCGGGAGTCGCTCGAACTCGGCGCGGCGGCCGCCGCGGAGGCGATGGTCCCGGCTGCCGAAGCGCGCCTGCGCAGCCTGCTGTCGCGCCCGCTGATGGACCTGGGCGAGTACGAGGCGGCGCGCCGCGAACTGGACACCGCCGAGGCCTGCGCCGAGGTCTCGGGCCATCTGGTCGTCCGCGCCTCCGTGCAGGAGTTCTCCGGGCGTTACTGGGACCGCACCGAACCCGCGCGGGCCATGGAGGCCTACCGCAAGGCCATCGACCTCAACACGGCCGCGAACGAAGGCCGTGGCGCCGCCATAGCGTCCTACTTCCTCGGCTGCGCCCAGGACGCGGCCAAGGCCCACCGCGAGGCCCTGCACACCCTGCGCGGAGCCCACGACGAGCTCGCGGCGTGCAAGGACCGGCGGATGGCGGCCCGGGCCCAGGTGGCCATCGGTATCGCCCACGGCCACCTCAAGGAGACCGACGCGGCGGTACGCGCACTGAGCGAAGCGGCCGAGATCCTGGAAGCGGAGGAGGCGACCCACTACGAGGCGCAGGCGCGTGTCGCACTCGCCGACATCCAGGAAGGCTCGCAGGGCGACCCCCGCCAGGTACGCGCCCATCTGGAGCGTGCTCTGGAGATCTACGAGGCCGGTGGCAGCCCCCTCGCGGAGGAGCTGCGGGAGAGGCTGACGGGGGGAGAGCCGGCGGGGGAGTGATCCGGGGATCCGCGCGCGCTCAGCCGGACGAGCCGCCCGGCCGGGGCGCGCGCAGCCGCAGCGCCACATCCTCGGCCCGATCGCCGAACCGTACGGTCACCACGGTGTCGTCAAACGGAGCGGCGCCGCGCAGCAGCGCGTAGACGGCCGAGGCGGGCAGCGCGGGGTCCCGCGTCGGCCCCGTCACGGCGGCCTCCACGATCCGGCCGTCCCGCAGCCCCACCAGAGCCCCGCCGCCCGCCAGCGAGGCAGCGGCGAGCCGGCAGCCCGGAAGACGGTCCAGGGCCGTGCCGATCCACCGGACACCAGCGGCGGCGGAACGGACGGGAGCGCCGCACAGCAGCACCGAGGCGCTCTCCAGCAGCCGCCGGTCCGGCTCCCGCTCGTCGCAGGCGAGATGACGAAAACGCCCGGCCGCCGCGTCCTCGCCCGGGTCGGCCGCCTCTTCCCAGACCGCCGCGGGCTGTCTGCGTACGGTGACGTCATCCGGCCCGTCCGTCGGCAGCCCGGTCGTCGTGACCATCCAGGCCGTGGCCTTCGTGCCCGTCTCCACGGGCTCGGTCAGGAACCACTCCGGCGGAGCGGTCGACACCGGCTCGGGAAGTCCGAGGAGGCCGTAGAGCGCGGTACGCAGTCGGGACAGTGCCCGGCCCGGCTGATGGAAGGCGCCCCCGGTGACGGTGGCGAAGAGCTCCGGGCGCTGCCCGGCCAGGGCGGAGACGACCTGGTCGTGCACATCGGCGTGGGCGTCGAGACGGGGCGCGGTCCGCCCGAGCGCGGCCGCCGCGGTGCCTTCGACGGCCTCGCTGCCGAAGGCACCCAGCAGAACGGGCTTGCCGAGCGCCGCACCGTACAAGGTCACCGAGCCGTGGTCGCCCACGACGACGTCCGCCGCGACCAGCGCCGACCGCCACGCGTGGATGTGCGGAATCAGCATCAGCCCCGCGTCCAGGGCGGGCCCGAGGATATTGCGGATCTGCCAGGAACCGTGCCCCGCCCAGACGTTGGGGTGCACGATCGCCGCCACCCGGAACTCGTCGTACGGGAGCGCGGCCAGCACCCGGGCCGCCAGACCGGGGTCCTGCCCGATCAGCGAGGTGCGGCCCCACGTGGAGCTGAGCACCACGAGCCGGTGCCGGTCGGGAACCCCGAGCGCCCGCCGGTACGCGCCCGCCCGGCCGGCGCTCACGAGCAGTTCGTCGAAGCACGGGTCGCCCACGAGCAGCGTGCGCCCGGCCGCCTTCGGGTGCGAGGAGAGCAGCTGCTCCTCCTGGCTCGGATGCGAGATGGCAAGCCAGGCCCGCCCGGACTCCAGCAGGCTGTCCGGCACGACCCCCGACAGCCGGTCGCCCGGGGCGCGGGCGTCGGGCACCTGCTTCTGGAAGCCGATGCCGTGCGGGAGGACGAGGACCGGGCAATGTCCCTCGGGGACGTCGATGTTCTCGCTGGCGGTGAGGATCAGATCGGGCTCGGCATGGCTCACCTGTTCCCAGGGGATGACCCGGCAGCCCGCGTCGTGCAGCAGGTCCAGCACCCCGTCGTTGAAGGCGGAGGTGGGGTCGTGGGCGAAGACGACGGTGACGCGTCCGTCCCCGCGCAGGAGGGCGGGCAGGCATTCGAGGACCCGTACGGTCGAGGTCACCGTACGGGCCGCTACGACCAGGGTCTTCTCACCGTGGAAGGTGCTCCATCGCCCGGCGTCGCTGCCGACGGGGACGCGGAGGGGCTGGCTAGCGTGCATGGCCACCCCGAAAGGCTACGGGCACACCGCCCCAGCGCGGCTCGCGGCTCGCGGCTCGCGGCTCGCGGCTCGCGGCTCGCGGCTCGCGGCTCGCGGCTCGCGGCTCGCGGCTCGCGGCTCGCGGCTCGCGGCTCGCGGCTCGCGGCTCGCGGCTCGCGGCTATTGTCGACTTATCGCATCTCAAGCGGCGTTGCAACCATTTCAGGGGTCGAACTGAAGTCCAAGGCGGTCATA
>NZ_LZRD01000017.1 GCF_001687325.1 Streptomyces sp. PTY087I2
GGCGGCGACCCCGCAGTGCACCGCGCACTCGGGCCGCTCGCCGCGGACGGCGGCGGTGGCGGCCGGGGTGCGCACCGTCCACCAGGCGAGGACCGCGCCCGCCACCAGCAGCCCCGCGCACATCGGCATCGCCCGCCGGAACGTCGTGGCGAACTCGCCCGCGTCCCGGTACGCCTCCGGCCCCATCCCGGCGAGCAGCGGCAGCGCGGCCACGGCGATGAGCCCGGCGGCCCGGGCGGCGGCGTTGTTGATGCCGCTGGCCAGTCCGGCCCGCCCGGCGTCCACAGCGGCGAGGACGGTCGCGGTGAGCGGCGCGACGACCACGACGAGCCCGGCGCCGAGCACCAGGACGGCGGGCAGCACCTCGGTGACGTACCCGCCGACGGAAGCGCTGCCCGGCCCCACCCGCAGCATCAGGAGCATCCCGCCGGCGGCCAGCAGCGGCCCCACGGTCAGCGGGACACGCGGCCCGATGCGCCGCCCCAGCTCACCGGCCGACGCGGAGAAGAGCAGCATCAGCACGGTGGTGGGCAGCAGCGCGGTACCGGCCCCCAGCGCCGAGTACCCGGCCACCACCTGGAGCTGGATCGCGGAGAGGAAGAAGAAGCCGCCGAGGGCCGCGTAGACGCAGAAGGTCACCAGGTTGACCGAGGTGAACAGCCGGGAGCGGAAGATCGACGGCGGCAGCATGGGGTCTGCCCGCCGCCGCTCGACCCGTACGAACGCGGCCCCCAGCAGCAGCCCGCCGACGGCCGACCCGATCACCACCGGCGACGCACCCCGCCCCGGCGCCTCGATCAGCGCGTACGTCACCCCGGCGAGCGCCAGCGCCCCGAGGACGGCCCCCAGCACATCGAACCGGCCGTGCGCCGCCGGATCCCGCGACTCCGGTACGTGGCGGAGCGCGACGGGTACGCAGATCGCGGCGAGCGGCAGATTCAGCAGGAACACCCACCGCCAGCCGGGCCCGTCGACGAGCCAGCCGCCGACGAACGGCCCCACGGCCGCCCCGACCCCGCCGAACCCGGACCAGAGTCCCACGGCCCGCGCCCGGTCGTCCGGATGGAAACTGGCCTGGATGAGCGCGAGGGACCCGGGCGTGAGCAGCGCGCCGCCGACGCCCTGGAGCGCCCGGGCGGCGATGAGGACCCCCGCGTTCGGCGCGATCCCGCAGAGCAGGGAGGCGGCCGCGAACCACACCACTCCCACCACGAACACCCGCCGCCGCCCGTACCGGTCCCCGAGCGCCCCGCCGAGGAGGATCAGCCCGGCGAGCGTGAGCATGTAGGCGTTGACGGTCCACTGGAGGGCGGCCATATCGGTGCCGAGGTCCTCGCCGATGCGGGGCAGGGCCACGTTGATGACGGTGGAGTCGAGCATCGCCATGCCGGACCCGAGCACGGTGGTCAGCACGACCCAGCGCCCGGCGGGCGAGGCGACCCGGATCTCCCCGGGGGCGGAGCCAGCAGCAGCCATGGGGCCAGGGTGCCCCAATTAAGCCCCTCCGGCGATTGAGGAACCCTGGAGTGCCCGCACGGAGCAAGAGCCCGCATTTCAAGCCCCTCCGGCGATTGAGGAGCGGGGGCCCGGGGGCAGCGCCCCCGAAACCGGCGACCACCGCACGGCTCACACGGCCCGCACCGCCCCCACGCCCCGCACCAACGCCTCAACCCCCCGCACAACCTTCTCCCGTGGGCACCCCACATTCAGCCGGACGCAACCGGGCGCCCCATAAACCGAACCCCCCATGATCGCCACCCGCTCCCGCTCCACCAGCACCCGCTGCAACGCCGCCTCCTCCACTCCCAGCGGACGCAGGTCGATCCACGCCAGGTATCCGGCCTGCGGCGGCACCCACCCCAGCTCGGGGAAGGCGGCCCCCAGCCGCTCAGCCACGTACGCCAGGTTCCCCGCCACATACGACCGCACCGCGTCCAGCCACGCCGCCCCCTCCCGGTACGCCGCGATGTGCGCGGTCAGCGAGAGGACCGCCGGTGACGCCAGCCCCTCCGCCGTCTCCATCCGCCGCAGGAACTCCGCCCGGTCACCGGCGTCTCCGATGAACCCGTACGAGCCGGTCAACGCCGGAAAGTTGAACGCCTTCGACCCGGACGTGATCAGCGCCCACCGGCCGTCCCCCGCCACCCGCGTCCACGGCACATGGACGCGCCCCGCACCGTCGTCGTGCACGAAGTCCGCGTGGATCTCGTCGCTGATCACCGCGACCCCGTACCGCTCGGCGAGCGCCGCCGTCCGGGCCAGCTCGTCGGCCGTCCACACCCGCCCCGTCGGGTTGTGCGGCGAACACAGCACCAGCACCTTCGCATCGCGCCGCGCAAGCTCCCGCTCCAACGCCTCCTCGTCCCCCACCGGCACCCCGCGCAGCTCCCGCCCGAGCCCCGTGATCGCCTTGCGGAAACCGTCGTACACAGGGGTGTGGACGACGACGCCGTCCCCCTCCCCCGTCCACATCTGGAGCAGCTGGGAGAGCTGGCTGAGCACGGACGGCCCGTAGACGAGCTGCCCGGTGTCGATCCCGGTGCCGTACCGGGTGGCGTACCAGTGGGCTATCGCCGAGCGGAAGTCGTCCTGCTGCCAGGTGGTGTAGCCGAACACCCCGTGGTCCAGGCGGGCCCGGAGCGCGGCCAGGACCTCGGGGGCGGTGGCGAAGTCCATGTCGGAGATGGTGAACGGCAGCAGGCCGTCGACGCCGAACCGGTCGGCGACCCCGTCCCACTGGACGCACCAGGTGCCCCGGCGGTCGACGACGGTATCGAAATCGTAGGGCGCGCCCACAGCAGATCCTCTTCTCTCCCGGCACGGCAACGGGCCCGGCCCTCCGAGGAGGACCGGGCCCGACACCGTACGTCCGTACCGTCCGTGCGGACGGGTGACTACTTCAGCTTCGTGCCCGTGGAGCGCAGGTTCGCGCAGGCCTCGGTGACGCGCGCGGCCATGCCGGCCTCGGCGAGCTTGCCCCAGGTGCGGGGGTCGTAGGTCTTCTTGTTGCCGACCTCGCCGTCGACCTTCAGGACACCGTCGTAGTTGCGGAACATGTGGTCCGCGACCGGGCGGGTGAAGGCGTACTGGGTGTCGGTGTCGAGGTTCATCTTCACGACGCCGTTCTCCAGCGCGGTGACGATCTCCTCGGCGGTGGAGCCCGAACCGCCGTGGAAGACGAAGTCGAACGGCTGGCTGCCGGCCGGCTTGCCGTACTTCTCGGAGACGCCCGCCTGGAGGTCCTTCAGCAGCTCGGGGCGGAGCACGACGTTGCCCGGCTTGTAGACACCGTGGACGTTGCCGAAGGAGGCGGCCAGCAGGTAGCGGCCCTTCTCGCCCAGGCCGAGCGCCTCGGCGGTACGCAGCGCGTCGTCGACGGTCGTGTACAGCTCGTCGTTGATCTCGTGCGTGACGCCGTCCTCCTCACCGCCGGTCGGGGTGATCTCGACCTCAAGGATGATCTTGGCGGCGGCGGCCTTGGCCAGCAGCTCCTGGCCGATGGCCAGGTTGTCGGCGAGGGTCTCGGCCGAACCGTCCCACATGTGGGACTGGAACAGCGGGTTCAGACCCTTGGCGACGCGCTCGGCGGAGACGTCGAGCAGCGGACGTACGTACCCGTCCAGCTTGTCCTTGGGGCAGTGGTCGGTGTGCAGCGCGATGGTGACGTCGTACTTCGCGGCGACGATGTGCGCGAACTCGGCCAGGGCGACGGCGCCCGTGACCATGTCCTTGTTGTACTGGCCGCCCAGGAACTCCGCACCACCGGTGGAGATCTGGACGATGCCGTCGCTCTCGGCCTCCGCGAAGCCGCGCAGCGCGGCGTGCAGGGTCTGGGACGAGGTGACGTTGATGGCCGGGTAGGCGAACTTGCCCGCCTTTGCCCGGTCGAGCATCTCGGCGTACGCCTCGGGGGTTGCGATGGGCATCTGACCGCTCCTTGGGATGTGCGGGTGTGCAGGCTGTGAGTCCCTGACCTGGGGGCGACGTCATCGTCGCCCCCATCTTCCCAGACTTGCCCCCCGGCTCCACCCGGCGGACCCGGTTTCACGTGAAACAGGGTCCGCCGCGGGTTCAGCTCAGGTCGAGGTCGGCCACCGAGTAGACGTGGACGTACGGAAGACCGGCCTCGGCGATGGTCGGGGCGGCCCCGCGCTCGACGATCACGGCGACGGCGACGACCTCGCCGCCCGCCTCACGGACCGCCTCGACGGCGGTGAGCGGCGAGCCGCCCGTGGTCGAGGTGTCCTCGACGACCAGGCAGCGGCGGCCCTTCACGTCCGTGCCCTCGATGCGGCGCTGCATCCCGTGTGCCTTCTGCGCCTTGCGGACGACGAACGCGTCCAGGCTCTTACCCCGGGCGGCGGAGGCGTGCAGCATCGAGGTGGCGACCGGGTCCGCGCCGAGCGTCAGCCCGCCGACGCAGTCGTAGTCCAGCTCGGCGGTGGCGTCGAGCATGACCTGCCCGACCAGCGGCGCGGCCTTGCCGTCCAGCGTGATGCGGCGCAGGTCGATGTACCAGTCGGCTTCCAGACCCGAGGAGAGGGTCACCTTGCCGTGCACCACGGCCTTGTCCTTGATCTGCTGGAGCAGGTCTGCGCGTACGTCAGTCATGTCCACGAGGGTAAGCGGTGCGGCCCCCGGCCCCGAGCCGAGCCTCGGAGCCGCGCCTCAGAGCCGCGTCCAGCTCCAAGTCGTGGTCATCTCCAGCGGATCGATCGGGGTCACCAGGCGGGGCGCGGTGTTCAGCCCGTTCGGCGGACCGGACTGCGGTTCCACGCAGACGGCCTCGTCCTGCTCGTCGTAGACGACCACCCACTCGCTGCGGCTCTTCACCGTCAGCTCCAGCCGCTCCGGCCAGGTGAGCTTCACATCCACGCCGTCGGGCATCCCGAAGCAGTCGTCCCACGGGCCGGGCTGCGGGTCGATGCGCCGCCCGGTCGGCAGATGGTCCCCGCCCCGCTCCTCCTGCCAGTCGGCGTCGAAGGACAGCTCGACGTCCCGGCCGTCGAGGGTGCGGTGGAACCAGGGGTGCCAGCCGGCCTGGGCCGGGAAGGAATTGCCGTACGTCTCGACGGCGAGGCCCAGCGTGAGCGTGTCCTCGGTCAGCTCGAAGGTCTGCGTCACCCGGCCCTCGTACGGCCAGGGCTTCGCGAGGTCGTAGTAGAAGGCCGCCCGGCCCTCGGCCAGCTCGGCGGCCGTGTGGGCGGGGTGCCACGAGGTGTCCCGGCCGGTGCCGTGGATGGCGTGCGGCGGGGAGTTCAGCGGCAGCTCGTGGAGCTCGTCGCCGTTGCGGAACTCCCCGTACCCCGTACGCCCGCACCAGGGGACCATCGGGAAACAGCCGTACCGATCGCCCTGGCGCAGCAGCTCGGTGGACCCGATCCGCAGGCTGCTGATCCGGCAGCCGTGCACGGGGTCGACGGTCAACTCGGCCGCGCCGACGGTCAGCCTGACGTTCTCTTCGCTCCTGCTCACCCGACGACCCTACTGGCGGCTCACGGCCTCCGGCGCCGCAACGCCCGGCCCAGCACCACGGCGGAGGCGAGCGCGAGGGCGGCGGCGGGGGCGACCCACCGCAGGGTGGTGCTCGCACCGCCCGCCTCCGGAGAGGGCACGGGGGCGTACCGGCCACGCGGCGGCGCGTGGTCGACCTCCTCGGCGCTGCGCCCGATCATGGTGCGGCGGGCGTGCGCGGCCTCGGCGGGCGGCTCGTCCGGAACGGTGAACTCCACGCCGGCGACGGGGTCGAGCGAGGGCGGCGGCACGGGCGAGTCGAAGACGGACCCGGAGCCGTCGTCGCCGCCCACGTCGGCGTCGCTGTCCACGTCGACATCCGCGTCCGCGTCGGCTTCCGTATCGATGTCCGCATCGACATCCGTGTCCGCGTCCGCGTCGAAATCGAGACCGTCGTCGGCGTCCGCGTCGGCGGACAGCTCGTCC
The DNA here is from genome assembly GCF_001687325.1 of Streptomyces sp. PTY087I2. Classification (GTDB taxonomy): domain Bacteria; phylum Actinomycetota; class Actinomycetes; order Streptomycetales; family Streptomycetaceae; genus Streptomyces. The sequence goes on from NZ_LZRD01000017.1 coordinate 5,941, forward strand.
GAGGCCTCCGAGATCTCCGCGGCCACGGCGCCTTCGCCCACCTCGGCGTCCCCGCGCTCCCCGCCACCCTCGTCGCTCTCGCCGTCCTCGTCGCCCGCAAGCCCCTCCGCGGCCACGGCGTCGCCTTCGCGCTCCACCAGGGACTCCGTCACCAGCTGCTGGGTGAAGCGGTCCAGGAGCCGGTGGGCGGCCGCGAGCGCCGCGCCCTCCCCCAGCTCGACCAGCCGCCCGTCCCCGTCGGCCGTACCGCTGTACGTGAGCGTCGTCCCGCCGTCCGTCGCCGTGAGGCCGATGGTCAGGGCCAGCTCGACCGCACCGGTGCCCCGGGCCTCCACGCCCTTCCCGGTGACGGAGAACCGGTCTCTCTCCGGGCCGGTGAGCAGCAGCTCGCCGCGGTAGGTGATGGTGTGGCCGCCGGCCCGCAGCTTCAGCCGGCCCGCCAGGGGCGACGCCGACGCGTCGGCGTCCTGCTGGAGACCGGGGACGCAACGGGCGACCCGGGCGGGATCGGCCAGGGTGCGCAGCAGGGTCGGGACGGGAACCGGAACGAACACCTCATGCTCCATGGAAACCGAGCCTAATCGGCCACGGCCCCGAACGTCAGGGCTTCGGCCGCCGAAACCCGAGGGCCGCACGAGCCGGGCCCACCCACCGCACCACAGCCCACCCGGCGCGCCCACGCACCGCACCGCACGCCCCACCCCCGCGGGCTCACGCGTCTTCCCAGTACCGCGGGTGGATCAGCGTCGACGGGAGCAGCCCCGGCAGCCGGGCCTCGGCCGCGGCCCGCGCCCCCTCGCTCAGCTCCCGGCCCCGCAGCGAGCGCGGCTCGGGCCCTCCGGCGGCCAGCGCGGCCTGCGGGGCCTTCCCCGGAGCGGCGAGGAGGAAGCCCCAGTCCTCCCGCTCCCGGTCCTCCCCGCCGCCCCGGTCCGGACTCGCGGCGAGGCCCGCGTACCGGCCGGTGACGCGGTAGGGGCGGGTCGCGAGGCCGCCCGCGCGCACCGAGGCCTCCACCGTCCAGAAGGTCTGCGGCCGGGATCCCAGCGGTCCGGCGTGCACCACGAGCCGCCCGTCGGGGGCCAGGGCCTCCGCGATCAGCCCGTAGAACTCGGCGGAATACAGCTTCGTACTGGCGGTGATGCCCGGGTCGGGGAGGTCGGAGATGACAACGTCGTACCGGCCGTGGTCGGCCCGGAGCCAGGGGAACGCGTCCGCCCCGACCACGGTGAGGCGGGGGTCGCGGAAGGCGTGGTCGTTCAGCTCGGAGAGGGCGGGGTCGGTCCGGGCCAGTCGGGTGACGGCGGGGTCCAGTTCGACGACGGTGACCGCGCGGACGTCCCCGTAGCGCAGCACCTCGCGGGCGGCGAGCCCGTCGCCGCCGCCGAGGATGAGGACGCGGGCGCGGGGCCCGTTCATCGCGGGGTGCACCAGCGCCTCGTGGTAGCGGTACTCGTCGCGGGCGCTGACCCGCAGCCGGCCGTCCAGATAGAGGCCGAGGGAGTCCCGGTCGGTGCCGGTCACCACGACCTCCTGCACCCCGGTCTGCACGGCGACCCGCACCTGGTCCCCGTACACCGCCCGGCGCGCCGCCCGCTCGAAGTCGTCGACCAGCACCGTGGCGGTGGCCAGCACCGCGATGACCGAGGCGTTGGCCAGGACGAGGAGCCAGCGGGAGCGGGGGCTCAGGTCGCTCCGGAACACCCACAGGACGAGCGCCCCGCCCGCCGCCGCATTGACCGCGCCGGTGAACAGCGCGCCGGTCAGCTGCCCCAGCATCGGCAGCAGCAGAAAGGGGAACGCGAGCCCGCCGACCAGCGCGCCCACGTAGTCGGCGGCGAAGAGATCGGCGACGGCCCCGCCCGCGTCCTGCCGGTCGACGCGCTGGATCAGCGTCATCAGCAGCGGGATCTCCGCGCCGATCAGCACCCCGATCGCCAGCGAGAACCCGACCAGGGCGTACTGCGAATCGCCGAGCCAGGCGAACGAGGCGTAGAGGATCAGCGCCGAGGAGCCGCCGATCAGGGCGAGGGCCGCCTCGATCATCCCGAAACCGACGGCGGCACGGCAGCGCAAACGTTTCGCGAGAAGGGATCCGATGCCCATCGCGAACACCATCACGGAGAGCACGACGGACGCCTGGGTGACCGAATCGCCGATGAGATACGAGGCGAGCGCGACCAGTTCGAGTTCGTAGACGAGACCGCAGGCGGCGCAGACGAAGACCGCGGCCAGCACGAGGAACCGGCCGGTCCTCGGCCGCACGGGGAGCCGCGCCGCGCCCCCTCGCAGCGACATCTGCTGGTCGATCATGACGCGAACGCTACGTCACGACACCGTCGCACCTTGTCACCCACACGGGTGTAAGTGGCCCTGCCACTCAGGCCGCGGCGGCCGGAATCCGCGCACCCACCCGGGTCCGGGTCACCACCAACTGCCCCTCCTGCGGGTACGCGTGCCAGGTACGCCACCGCACCTGGCCCTCGGTGCGCTGGGCGAGCATCGCGGTGAAGGCGTACGGGCTGCCGGGGAAGGTGCCCACCAGACCGTGCGGGTGGTCGCTCACGAGGGCGAGCAGTTCCTGCGCGCGGCCCGCGAACTGGCCCTGGGTCAGGGACTCGACGCGGGCGGCGAATTCGTACTCCCGGTCCCCGAGGCGCTTCGAGACACCGAGGGGCAGAGGGGTGCTGCTGCCGGGCAGACAGGCCACGGTCTCGGAACAGACCCCGTGCTCCTCCTGGAGAAGCACCTGGTGGGAGGCGCCGAGCAGCCTCAACTGGAGTTCGGCGCCGTCGAACCGGAGGTCGAGGACCGCCAGGGCGGGCAGCGGCTCCCGCCCCAGCATCCAGGCCAGGTCGGCGGCGCGGGTATCGGAATAGGCCGTCTGGAGGGTGGTGAGCATGGGTGGGCTCCGCAAACACACATGGACACCTGGACAGCAGAACGCCCCCTGATGACTGCGCGTGGGAGGTGAGGGGCGCCCGATCTGGTCCAACTGGGGTCCGAGGGCTGAATGTTCTCTTCGACGAGGGAATCACGAAGTACGCCGCACTCACAGCGTTTTCGCCCAACTTGCCGTGGTTTCCATCCCCTCGGGGGCCCCACGGTTCACCTGTTCAACCGAAAACGACCGCGTCGCTCAACGAAAAGGCGTCCGGAGGGAGTTCACCCTCCGGACGCCCGGTATCGGGTCACTGTGGGTGACCGTGCGACGGTGGCCGGATCAGCTGCTGCCCCCGCCGCAGCCGCCCCCGCCCCCGCACGACGAGCCGCCGCCGCAGGAGTGGCCGCCCGAGTGACCGCCGGACCCGGAGTCGCCGCCGGAGCCGGAGTCGCCCGACGACCACCAGCCACCGCCGGAGTCGCCACCGGTGAGGCCCTCGCCGCCCGCGGACGCCGCCGAGGAACGCCGGCCCCTGGTACGCGAGTGCGCCGACTTGCTTCCACCGGTGGCCCGCAGAACGGCCAGCAGCCCGCCGACGACGACCGCGGCGATCACTATCGCGATGAAGACGCCCATGGCCCCCACCCGCCTTTCTCTCCCCCGAAGCGAGGTCCCCCGTCGCTTCCCCGTTGTTGTGTGACAGGGGGATTCCCAGGGCCCGCGCGCACCAAAGCGGACTTGAGCAACTCCAGAGCTTCGGCCCAGGATGGCGCCCATGACACAGGGACGAGCGACCCGGGGGAACCCGGCGCAGGAACGACCGCTGCTCAACCGCCGCCTCGCCGCGTTCGGGACGACGATCTTCGCCGAGATGTCCGCGCTGGCCGGGCGGACCGGCTCCATCAACCTCGGCCAGGGCTTCCCCGACACCGACGGCCCCGAGGAGATCCGGGAGGCGGCGGTCCGGGCGCTGCGGGCCGGGCACGGCAACCAGTACCCGCCGGGCCCCGGCGTCCCGGAGCTGCGCAACGCCGTCGCCGCCCACCAGGAGCGCTTCTACGGCCTGACCTGGTCCCCGGAGACGGAGGTCCTGGTGACGACCGGGGCCACCGAGGCGATCGCCGCCTCGCTGCTGGCCCTCCTCGAACCGGGCGACGAGGTCATCGCGTTCGAGCCGTACTACGACTCGTACGCCGCCTGCATCGCGATGGCGGGCGCCGAGCGCGTACCGCTCACCCTGCGCGCCCCGGACTTCCGCCCGGACCTCGACGAACTGCGCACCCTGATCACCCCGCGCACCCGCCTCCTGCTGCTGAACACCCCGCACAACCCGACCGGCACGGTGCTCACCCCCGACGAACTGTCCGGGATCGCGGCCCTCGCGGTCGAGCACGACCTCCTGGTGGTCACCGACGAGGTGTACGAACACCTCGTCTTCACCGGCGCGCACCACCCGATCGCCGCGCTCCCCGGGATGCGCGAGCGCACGGTCTCCATCTCCTCCTCGGGCAAGACGTTCTCGTACACCGGCTGGAAGATCGGCTGGGTGACCGGCGACGCCCCGCTGGTGGCGGCGGTGCGCGCGGCGAAGCAGTATCTGACGTTCGTCAGCGGGGGCCCGTTCCAGTACGCGATCGCCGAGGCACTGGCCCTGCCCGACACCTTCTTCACCGGGTTCCGCGAGGACATGCACCGCAAGCGGGACCTGCTGGCAAAGGGCCTGCGCGCCGCGGGCTTCCGGGTGTACGAGCCGGAGGGGACGTACTTCATCACCACCGACATCTCTCCGTTCGGCGACGAGGACGCCTACGCCTTCTGCCGCGCACTGCCGGAGCGCTGCGGGGTGGCGGCGGTACCGAACTCGGTCTTCTACGACGACCCGGAGGCGGGCCGCAGCCAGGTCCGCTTCACGTTCTGCAAGCGGGACGACGTGCTCCAGGAGGCGGTGGAGCGGCTGCGGCGGCTCGCGCCCTGACGGGCGCCGGGAAGACCTCCGCCATGCCGGTGCCGGCGGGGCCCCGGCGTGAGAAACCGCAGCGCAGGTGCAGTCCCACCCTCAGATATTGATCAAATCCAGCATGGGAAAGCGGCGCCCGGAAACGCTTTCACCCATGTCGACATCGCCTGCCCCAGAGGCCACGGAGAAAACACCGGAACAAGCTTCCACGAAAAGGGACGCACTACAGACGGTCGTCACCGTACTGGGTCTCGCCGGAGTTCTTCTCACCGGGATCCAGTATTGGGCCGTCGAGAGGTACTTCGCCCAGTTCGGAGTGGCGCCCGAGGAAGTCGGCCTGGACACGGCGGTCCTGCTCACCCGCGTCGCCACAGCGCTCGTGTTTCTTGCGTTCCTGCTCGTTCCGAGCATGCTCTTCCTGCCGGGAGTCCTCGCCCTGGGTGTGGAGGAGGGATCACGCCGACGCAGGGTCTCCCGCTTCATGACGAAGACGTTCCGGGACCGCCCCGGTCTCCACGCTCTCGCGCTGGCCACCCTGGTGGGGCTCGGCTGGGCGGTGCTGACGGTGATCCAGGGCCCGGCCGCCCTCTTCTCCGAGGGGACATGGATCGCCGTGTGGATCGGCTGGACGGTCTTCCTGGCGCCGGCACTCCATCTCGCGGGCAGACATCGGACCCACGGGGGCCTGCTCCGCAGCGGCCTGGTCCTCTTTCTCTCAGCCGCGCTCTGCATGCTCTGCCTGGGCCAGGCGATGCAGGAACGCGGCAGAAGAACGGTCGAATCTGCGCGGCCCGGCGCCCTTGAGCAGGTACTGGGCATTCGCCCGCACTTCGTCCATGCCGACTTCGCGGAAACGGCCGGCAGTGAGAATCCGCCGGACGGCCCGATGCTCCATCTCGGCCAGTCCAACGGAATTCATGTCCTCTACGACTGCTCGACCTCACAGATAGTGCGCAAGGTGGGTGCACAGGTGCAGCTGACAAGCCCCGTCGGATCGGGACAGGAGGTCTTCGCCCGTTCGGTACAGAGTTCTTGCCGGTGATGAACGCGGCGGTGAAAATCGTCCGCACCGCGAGCGGAGAGCGACTGCGGCGGCGCAGGCAGGGGCCTTCGACGCGACACCGGTCACCTCTGACACGCCAGCGGCCCGGGAGGCGGTCGTGGTGACCGTTCTCCCGGGCCGCTGCCATGGACCGAGGCGTCAGGCGCCCGCGGGCTCCTCGCCGTCCGTCTTGCTCTCGGCGGGCTGGATGCCGAGGCGCTCGGCGAGCCACTTGTCGAACTCGATCGAGGCGCGCACCCAGCTCACCGTCGAGGAGACGAAGTGCTCCAGGCTGACGCCGGTGCCGATGAGCATCTGCGCCTCACCGATCAGCCGGACGGAACCCGTCTCGCCCTCCTCGCCCTCGTGGGCGTGGGTGTAGACCTTGGGCCACAGGGTGCGGCGGTTCCAGTCGTCGATGGCGTCCAGGAGGACGGGGCGCTGGTCCAGGTCGTGCGGGCGGTCGTAGAACGTACGGACCGAGAAGACCTGCTGCTCCGCCTCGCCGCGGAACATGAAGTACGTCCGGAACTCTTCCCACGGCGCCGCGAGGTCGCCCTCGTCGTCGATGACGTACTTCAGCTCCATCTGGTCGAGGAGCTGCTTGACGAGGTCCTGGTCAGGGACGACGGGGCCCTCCGGTCCTGCCGCCTGCGGTTCGGGCTGGCCCCCGAAATTAGGAATCGAGGACGGATCGATGCTCACCGTTATTTCCCTTCGTGCGGTTGCGGCCATCCTCTCCCATGGCGGGCGGGGCATGGCAAGCCCCGGCGGCCCCTATCCGCCACAAGCTGACAGACAGCGTGGGCGGACGGGGCTCGCCGGGCGTTCGCTCACAGCGTGCGACGCTCCGTGACCGGTGGTTACGAGGCGGGGCCGACGATCAGTCCGTCCTCGGCCCGGTCCACCCGTACGGTGTCACCGTCGCGGATCTCGCCGGACAGGATCTCCTTGGCGAGCCGGTCGCCGATGGCCGTCTGGATGAGGCGGCGCAGCGGGCGTGCCCCGTAGGCCGGGTCGTTGCCCTCCTGGGCGAGCCAGGCGAGCGCCTCGGGTGTGACGTCCAGGGTGAGCCGCCGGTCCGCGAGGCGCTTGGCCAGCCGGTCGATCTGGAGGCCCGCGATGTGGGCCAGCTCGTCGCCGGAGAGCGCCGAGAAGACCACCAGGTCGTCCAGCCGGTTGATGAACTCCGGCTTGAAGGAGGCCCGCACCACCTCCAGGACCTGCTCCTTCTTGACCTCGGGCTTAACCAGTGGGTCCATCAGGAACTGGGAGCCGAGGTTGGAGGTGAGGATCAGGATGGTGTTGCGGAAGTCGACCGTGCGGCCCTGGCCGTCGGTGAGCCGGCCGTCGTCGAGGACCTGGAGCAGGATGTCGAAGACCTCGGGGTGGGCCTTCTCGACCTCGTCCAGGAGCACGACGCTGTACGGGCGTCGGCGGACGGCCTCGGTGAGCTGGCCGCCCTCCTCGTAACCGACGTAACCGGGCGGGGCCCCGACGAGGCGGGCGACGCTGTGCTTCTCGCCGTACTCGCTCATGTCGATGCGGATCATGGCCCGCTCGTCGTCGAACAGGAAGTCCGCCAGCGCCTTGGCCAGCTCGGTCTTGCCGACACCGGTCGGCCCGAGGAAGAGGAAGGACCCGGTGGGCCGGTCGGGGTCCGCGATGCCCGCCCTGGTCCGCCGTACGGCGTCGGAGACGGCCTGCACGGCCTCGGTCTGCCCGATCAGCCGCTTGCCGAGCTCGGACTCCATGCGCAGCAGCTTCTGGGTCTCGCCCTCCAGCAGCCGGCCGGCCGGAATGCCGGTCCAGGCGCCGACGACGTCCGCGATGTCGTCAGGACCGACCTCCTCCTTGACCATGGTGTCCTTGTCCTTGGACGCCTCCTGCTCGGCCTCGGCGGCCTCCTCCAACTCCCGTTCCAGGCCCGGGATCTCCCCGTACAGCAGCTTGGAGGCGGCGTCGAAGTCACCGTCACGTTGCGCCCGTTCGGCCTGGCCGCGCAGCTCGTCGAGGCGCTCCTTGAGCTCGCCGACCCGGTTGAGACCCTGCTTCTCCTTCTCCCAGCGGGCGTTGAGGCCGCGCAGCTCCTCCTCCTTGTCGGCGAGGTCGCGGCGCAGCTTCGCCAGGCGCTCCTTGGAGGCCGGGTCGCTCTCGTTCTTCAGCGCCAGCTCCTCCATCCTCAACCGGTCGACGGAGCGCTGGAGTTCGTCGATCTCCAGCGGCGAGGAGTCGATCTCCATCCGCAGCCGGGACGCGGCCTCGTCGACCAGGTCGATGGCCTTGTCGGGGAGGAAGCGGGAGGTGATGTAGCGGTCGGAGAGGGTGGCGGCGGCCACCAGCGCCGAGTCCGCGATCTGCACCTTGTGGTGGGCCTCGTAACGGCCCTTGAGCCCGCGCAGGATCGCGATGGTGTCCTCGACGGACGGCTCGGCGACCAGCACCTGCTGGAAGCGGCGCTCCAGGGCGGGGTCCTTCTCGATCCGCTCGCGGTACTCGTCGAGCGTGGTCGCGCCGACCATGCGCAGCTCGCCGCGGGCCAGCATCGGCTTGAGCATGTTGCCCGCGTCCATGGCGGAGTCGCCGCCCGCGCCGGCGCCGACGACGGTGTGCAGCTCGTCGATGAACGTGATGATCCGGCCGTCGCTCTCCTTGATCTCGGAGAGGACGGTCTTCAGACGCTCCTCGAACTCGCCGCGGTACTTCGCGCCGGCTACCATCGCGCCGAGGTCGAGCGAGACGAGCCGCTTGTCCTTGAGGCTCTCGGGGACGTCGCCCTTGACGATGCGCTGGGCGAGCCCTTCGACGACGGCGGTCTTGCCGACGCCGGGCTCGCCGATGAGCACGGGGTTGTTCTTCGTCCGGCGCGACAGCACCTGCACGACGCGGCGGATCTCCTGGTCGCGGCCGATGACCGGGTCCAGCTTGCCCTCGCGCGCGGCGGCCGTGAAGTCGGTGCCGAACTTCTCCAGGGCCTTGTACTGGCCCTCCGGGTCGGGTGTGGTCACCCGGCGCCCTCCCCTGCTCGTCTCGAACGCGGCCAGCAGCTTCTTGGCGCCGGCCCCTTGTCCGTCGAGGATCTCACCGGCCCGGCCGCCCTTCGCGGCGATACCGATGAGCAGGTGCTCGGTGGAGATGTAGTCGTCGCCCAGTTCCTTGGCCCGCTGGGCCGCGTCCTGGATGACGGCGAGCAGCTCGCGGTTGGGCTGCGGCGGGGCGACGGTGGACCCGGTGACGCTGGGCAGGGAGCCGAGCAGGCGCTCGGTCTCGCCGCGTACGAGCGCCAGATCGGCCTCGACCGCGGCGAGCAGATCGACGATGTTCTCGTTGTCCTGCCCCTCCAGCAGCGCGAGCAGCAGGTGCCCCGGGGTCAGGTCGGGGTGCCCGTCCTTCACGGCCCGGTTGGTGGCCGCGTTGATGGCGTCGCGGCTCTTGTTGGTCAGCTCGGCGTCCACGTGTGGTTACTCCTCCTCGCAGCTGGGGTTCGTACGTGCGTCATCCCTGTTGACTCAATCAACGTGCACAAAGTTGAGTCTATTCCACTCAAGGTAGTGATCGCACGCGCTGCGGGCTCCAGGACGACTTCGTTCGCACGCGCCGCGGGGGCCCGGGGCCCGGCCTCGTACGCTGCCCCCATGGCAGACGTACGCAATCCCTCCCCCGAATACGTCGCGTTCTGGCGCGAGAGCCACCTGTCCACGCTGACGACCCCCCGCCCGGACGGCACGCCGCACGTGGTGCCGGTGTGTGTGACGTACGACCCGGAGGCCGGGGTGGCACGGGTGATCACGGACGGGGGCAGCCGCAAGGTGGCCCACATCCGCGCGGCCGGCCCGGACGGGGCACGGGTGGCCGTCTGCCAGATCGACAGGGCCCGCTGGGCGACGCTGGAGGGCCGCGCGGTCGTCCGTACCGAGCCGGAGACCGTCAGGGACGCGGAGGCCCGCCACGAGGAGCGCTACGGCCGTCCGCCGCGGGTCAACCCGACCCGGGTCGTCATCGAGATCACCCTCGACCGGGCACTCGGCAGGGCCTGAGACCGCGCAGGGCCGCGGAGACAGCACAACGGCGCCACCGTGTTCAGGTCACGGTGGCGCCGCTGTGTGGGGGAAGCGCCTGGAGCGACAGGTGACGACGGGGGAATCGCTCAGGCACTGCGGGGGGTGGCGGAAAGGGGTTCTGCGTCGAACAGCTCGTGGTCGCGCTGATCGAGGTTGACGAAGATCATGCCGTACCTGACGGCACAGCGAACCGGCTGCGGCGCGCCGCGGGGCCGACGGAGACAGCGATAGGCGCGGACGTCCTCGTCCTCTTCCATCACCACGACGATCGGCTCTCCGAACAGGGTGACCATCAACGAGTCGCCACGGCGGGGGAGGGCCGTGAGCAGATCGATGAAATGCCACCCTGAGCGATAGGCGGTTGCCATCTCGCGCCGGAAGGTGCGGTCGTCCGGCGGGGTGCTCATGCGACCGTACGGGCCGGAGCGACCCAACCGATGTCACCTGGGGCCGCAGCAGGTGCGATCCAACCGATGTCACTGGGTGTTGCAGCCTGAACAGCCTTCTGCTCGCCGCTGCCGCCCGTGGCGCCGACGCCCGTCAGCCCGAGTCCAAGGGCCGCGACGAACGAGGCGGCAAGCGCCGAGCGAAGCATTCGCTTGTACATAGTCGGCTTCGTCCTCACTTGTGGATTCTTCTCCCCCGCACCTAAGACGATGTCCCACCTGGGCACACGAACACCACTGGGTCGATGCATCATGTTCCTGAATGTTCAGGAACCTGGGGGGTGGAGAAATGACCACAAGCCACATAAAGACGACACATCCTCACGGGATCACCGAACTATGCGAAGCAGGGGGGCGTCTTTACGCCACCGCGCTCCGGTCCGGCCGCATCGCCCGGTCCGAACTGGAACCCGCTCCGTGCCTGATGGAATTCGCCCTGCTCCATCCCGACCCTGACGATCCGGGCTGGCTCCGCCCGGTACCGCCGGCAGCGGCGCTGGCCCAGCACCTGCACCCCATAGAACGCGAGATCCAGGAACGCCGACGGCATTCGGTGGAACTGACCGAATCCTTCGAACCATTTATGGACATCAGCGCCCAGGGTCCGCCCATGACGCATGCCATCACCGTGCTGGAAGGCGTCAACCGGATCAACGCCGCCCTCGACCTCGCGACCACGGAATGCCGGACCGAGGTGCTCACCGTCCAGCCGGGCGGCGGACGGAACGAGGACCAGCTCAGCAAGTCGCTGGAGCGCGGACTGTCCGTCGTCCACCGCGGGGTACGCATCCGTACCCTCTACCAGCACACGGTGCGCCACAGCCCCAGCACCCTGGCCTACGCCGAACGCATAGCCAACGACAACGTGGAGATCCGGACACTCGAAGAGCTCATCGAGCGCCTGATCGTCTTCGACCGCACGGTCGCCTTCATCCCCGCCCAGGACGACCGCCAGGTCGCCCTGGAACTGCGCCACCCCGGCCTCGTCGAATACCTCGTGAAGGTCTTCGAACAGCTCTGGACCCGTGCCGCGCCACTCCTCGAAGAGGTCAAGTACGACCCGATGCCGCAGGGAATCAGCGGTGTTCAGCGTTCCATCGCCCAACTCCTCGTCGAGGGACACGTCGACGACTCCATCGCCCGCCGGCTCGGCATGAACGTCCGGACCTGCCGTGCCCATGTGGCCAAACTCTCCGCCGCCCTGGGCAGCAGCAGCCGTGCCCAACTCGGCTATCTGATCGCGCGGTCAGGAATCCTGGACCAGAACTCCTGAAGCCCGGGCCGGAACACCCGAAGCCTCCGCCGGCCACCGCCCTCCCTCACTCGTCGTCCACCCTGCCCGGGACACGGCCGCACACGGGGGAGAGCGCGGCCGCGCCCCGGAACCATCGAAGAAGATCCCCGGCTCCTCGATGAGCCGAGCTTTTCGCGCCCTTTAGGCTTTGACCACCGTCATCTTGTTGCACTGCAAAAAGTGGGGGGCCCAAAATGCATACAGAGGGGGCAAACCGGGCCCATGCGCACGGAAACAGGGAACTGTGTCCACCCGCCGTCCGGCTCTACGAGACAGCTCTCCGCGACGGCCGCATCGCCCGCGCCGAGATCCTGTCGGCCCCCTGCCTGATCGAGATGGCACTGCTCCACCCCGACCCGCTCGACGACGCGTGGATGCGCCCCGTGCCTCCGTCGGCGGCGCTGGCGCACCTGCTGGGCCCCATCACCCGCGAGATCGACGAGCGCATCCGGCTCACCGCCGCGCTGAGCAGTTCACTCGCCCCGCTGGCAGAGGTGGCGAGCGACGACCCGAACCTCGCCATCACCGTCCTCGAGGGCCGGAGCCTCATCGCCGAATCCCTGCGGAACGCCTCCGCCGTCGCACGGGAGGAAGTGCTCACCGCGCAGCCGGGCGGCAACCGCATGACCGACAACCTCGGGCAGGGCCTGGAGAACGCACGGGCCGTCATCGCGGCCGGCGGCCGCATGCGCCACCTCTACCAGCACCCCGTGCGCTACAGCCCGGGATTCGCCGCGTATCTGAGCCAACTCCCGCCGGGGCACCTGGAAGTCCGGACCATGGAGCAGACCATCGACCGGCTGATCATCTTCGACCGCACGGTCGCCTACGTTCCCGCCACGCCCGACCGCAGCGCCGCCCTGGAGATCCGCCACCCCGCCCTCGTCCGCTACCTGGTCCAGGTCTACGAAGTCCTGTGGGCGCAGGCCACCCCGTACCGCCGACAACTCCCCGCCACGGCCCCGGACGCCCCCGTAACCGCCGTCCAGCTCAGCATCGCCCGCCTCCTCACCGAGGGCCACGTCGACGACGTCGTCGCCCGCAAGATGGGCATCAGCGTCCGCACCTGCCGCGCCCACATCGCCAAGCTCATGCAGGCCCTCGGCGCCACCAGCCGCACCCATCTCGGCGCCCTCCTCGTCCGCTCGGGCATCTCCGAGACAGACCGCGACGAGGCCTGACCCGCACGACCGCCCGACCCCCGCACGACCGCCCGACCGCCTCACCTGTACGACCGCCTCACCCCGCACGACCGAAGGACCACGAAGCCCGGATGACCGATACCACCCCCGCGCCCGGCCCCGCCCCCCTGCCCGCCACCGTCGAGGACGACCACCACGGGGAAATCCTCGTCGAACTCGTCGGCGAGCAGCGCGAGATGCTCGTCGTGAGCGGCGAGGGGATCCCCCGCGTCGTCCTCACCCGCGCGCCCGGGGCCGAGGTCGACGACCACATCCTCATCGGCACCCGCGACCCCCGCCGGCTCACGCTCACCGTGGACGGCCACGACGCCACGATCAGGCCCGGGAAGGGGAAGCTCCGCCGCCGCTCCTACCGGGTCGACGTGCGCTGCGCGGGTACCGCCTACCGGCTCGTGCCCGACTCGATCCCGAGCAGCCGGCTGACCCGGAACGGCAAGCGCATCGGGGACTTCTCCTCGGTCGGCGGCGACCGGCGGGTGCTCGCCGAGTGGCGGGACGGGGCCGTCGTCGAGCCGGCCGACGCGGCGATCGGCTACACCCTCGCCGCCGCCTTCGGCACCGGCGGGCAGCCCATGTGGATGATGGCGGTCGAAACCGTCAGCGAGTTTCTGCCGTAGGGCCGGACAGCCACGCCCCCGGGCACACGAAACACCCCCCGGACACGCGAAAGGGGCCGGGAGGGCGTTCGATCGCCGCTCTCCCGGCCCCTTCGGGCGAAAGGCTCTTACTCCGTAGGCCGCTTCGGCTTCGGACGCCACACCACCAGCGCGCCCGTCTGCTGCACGTCCTGGTACGGCACCAGGTCCCGGCGGTACGAGGCGTGCACCTGGGCCTCGCGCTGCTGCATGGCGACCGCCGCGCCGTCCACCGCCGCCGAGAGCTCGGCGACGCGCTGCTGGAGCGCGGCCACCTGGTTCTCCAGCTCGATGATCCGCTTGATGCCCGCCAGGTTGATGCCCTCGTCCTGCGACAACTGCTGCACGGTGCGCAGCAGCTCGATGTCGCGGGCCGAGTAGCGCCGGCCGCGCCCGGCCGTACGGTCCGGGGAGACCAGGCCGAGACGGTCGTACTGGCGCAGCGTCTGCGGGTGGAGCCCCGAGAGCTGGGCCGCGATCGAGATCACGTACACCGGGGTCTCATCGGTCAGCTGGTACGGATTACGTCGACGGCCGTCCATCTCAAGCTCCCTTCGCGGCCTGGAACAGTTCCGCCCGCGGGTCCTCGTCCGCGGTCGCCTTCCGGTAGGCCTCCAGGGCGTCCCTGGCCTCCTGGCCCAGGTCCCTGGGGACCGCGACCTCCACGGTGACCAGCAGGTCGCCGCGGGTGCCGTCCTTGCGCACCGCGCCCTTGCCCCGGGCGCGCATCGTACGCCCGTTGGGGGTGCCGGCGGGAAGCTTCAGCGTGACCGGGGGTCCGCCGAGGGTGGGGACCTTGATGTCGCCGCCGAGCGTCGCCTCCGGGTACGTGACGGGCACGGTCACCGTGAGGTTGTCGCCCTTGCGGCCGAAGACCGGGTGGGCGTCGACGTGGACGACGACGTACAGATCGCCGGCCGGACCGCCGCGCTCCCCCGCCCCGCCCTTGCCGCGCAGCCGGATCCGCTGGCCGTCGGAGACGCCCGCCGGGATCCGCACCTGCATGGTGCGCGCCGACTTCGCCCGGCCGCTGCCCTTGCAGACGTCGCAGGGGTCCTGGGCGATGAGGCCCCGGCCCTTGCAGTCCACACAGGGGTCGGTGAGCGAGAAGCCGCCGCCGCTGCCGCGCGAGACCTGCCCCGTGCCGACACAGGTCGGGCAGACCCGGGGGGTGCCGTTCTTGTCGCCGGTGCCGGAACACGCCTTGCAGGGCGCCTGGCTGGACATCCGCAGCGGGACCGTGGCCCCGTCGACCGCCTCGGTGAAGCTGAGCGTCACCTCGGACTCGATGTCCTGGCCGCGCTTGGGCTGGACCCGGGTGCCGGTGCCGCCGCGGTTGAACAGCCCGCCGAAGACGTCGCCGAGACCGCCCCCGCCGCCGAAGCCGCCGCCCGCGCCGCCCTGTCCGCCGCCCGGGGCGCCGCCGCCGAAGAGGTCGCCCAGGTCGAAGTTGAAGTTGCCGCCCGCACCGCCGGGGCCGGCCCGGAAGCCGCCGTTGCCGAAGAGGGCGCGCGCCTCGTCGTACTCCTTGCGCTTCTTGGGGTCACCGAGGACGTCGTTCGCCTCGGAGATCTCCTTGAAGCGCTCCTCCGCCTTGGCGTCGTTCTTGTTGGCGTCCGGGTGGAACTCGCGGGCGAGCTTCCGGTACGCCTTCTTGACCTCGGCGTCGGTGGCGTCCTTGGGGACGCCGAGGACCTTGTAGTAGTCCTTCTCGACGAAGTCCTTCGTGCTCATCGACGTCCCTCCTTCCGGACGATCGGCCGAGCGGCCGGCCCGTGGGCCGGCCGCCGGGCCGGTCGGTGTGCACCGCGGTGATCAGACGTCTTCCCGTCAGACCTCCTCGGTGCCACCGCTCTCCTCGTCGTCTGCCTTCTTCTCTTCCTTCGCCGCGGCGGGCGTGGCGCCCGGCTGCGGCTCGGCGACGGCCACCCGCGCGGGGCGGATGGTGCGCTCGCCGATGCGATACCCCGGCTGAAGGATCGCCACGCAGGTCGTCTCGGTGACGTCCGGCGCGTAGCTGTGCATCAGGGCCTCGTGGATCGTCGGGTCGAAGGGCTCGCCCTCCTTGCCGAACTGCTGGAGGCCCAGCTTCGCGACGACGGTCTCCATCGATTCGGCCACCGACTTGAAGCCGCCGACCAGCTCGCCGTGTTCCCGCGCGCGGCCGACGTCGTCGAGCACGGGCAGGAGCTCGGACAGGAGGTTCGCGACAGCGATCTCCTTGACCGTGACCCGGTCCCGCTCGACGCGGCGGCGGTAGTTCTGATACTCGGCCTGGAGCCGCTGGAGGTCTGCCGTGCGCTCGTTGAGCGCCGTACGGACCTGGTCCAGCTGAGCCGTCAGACCGACGGTCGCATCGGTGTCCCCGGCCGGGGCCGCCGCCTCCTCCTCGGAGGGCGCGGCAGCCTTCGGCTCGGCGTCATCAGGGGTGGCGCCGGAGGGGACGTCGGGCTTCTCCTCGAAGCCCGGAGTCTCCTCGGTCACGCCGCACCGCCCTTGGTGTCCTTCTCGTCGTCCACGATCTCGGCGTCGACGACATCGTCATCGGCCTTGCCCTGGGCGTCGCCCGGCGCCTCGGCGCCCGGGGCCGCGCCCTCGGCCTGGGCGTTGGCGTACATCGCCTGGCCCAGCTTCTGGGAGACGGCGGCGACCTTCTCGGTGGCCGTACGGATCTCGGCGGTGTCCTCGCCCTTGAGCTTCTCCTTCAGCTCCTCGACCGCGGTCTCCACCTCCGTCTTGACGTCGCCGGGGACCTTGTCCTCGTTGTCCTTGAGGAACTTCTCCGTCTGGTAGACGAGCTGCTCGCCCTGGTTGCGCGACTCGGCGGCCTCGCGGCGGGCGTGGTCCTCCTCCGCGTACTTCTCGGCCTCTTCGCGCATCCGGTTGACCTCGTCCTTCGGCAGCGAGGAGCCGCCGGTGACGGTCATCTTCTGCTCCTTGCCGGTGCCGAGGTCCTTGGCGGCGACGTGCATGATGCCGTTGGCGTCGATGTCGAAGGCGACCTCGATCTGCGGGACACCGCGCGGGGCCGGCGGCAGACCGGTCAGCTCGAACATCCCGAGCTTCTTGTTGTACGCCGCGATCTCGCGCTCGCCCTGGTAGACCTGGATCTGCACGGACGGCTGGTTGTCCTCGGCCGTCGTGAAGATCTCGGAGCGCTTGGTCGGGATCGTGGTGTTGCGCTCGATGAGCTTGGTCATGATCCCTCCCTTGGTCTCGATGCCGAGGGACAGCGGGGTGACGTCGAGGAGCAGGACGTCCTTGACCTCGCCCTTGAGGACACCGGCCTGGAGCGAGGCGCCGATGGCGACGACCTCGTCCGGGTTCACACCCTTGTTGGCCTCCTGGCCGCCGGTCAGCTCCTTGACGAGCTCGGCGACGGCGGGCATACGGGTGGAGCCACCGACGAGAACGACGTGGTCGATCTCGGAGAGCTGGATGCCCGCGTCCTTGATGACGTTGTGGAACGGGGTCTTGCAGCGGTCCAGGAGGTCCGCGGTCAGCTGCTGGAACTGCGAGCGCGTGAGCTTCTCGTCCAGGTGCAGCGGGCCTTCGGCGGACGCCGTGATGTAGGGCAGGTTGATCGTGGTCTCGGTCGAGGACGAGAGCTCGATCTTCGCCTTCTCCGCGGCCTCGCGGAGACGCTGGAGAGCCATCTTGTCCTTGGACAGGTCCACGCCGTGCCCGTTGGCGAACTGCTTCACCAGGTAGTCGACGACACGCTGGTCCCAGTCGTCACCACCGAGGTGGTTGTCACCGTTGGTGGCCTTCACCTCGACGACGCCGTCGCCGATCTCCAGGAGGGACACGTCGAAGGTGCCGCCACCGAGGTCGAAGACGAGGATCGTCTGGTCGTCCTTGTCCAGGCCGTACGCCAGGGCGGCGGCGGTCGGCTCGTTGACGATGCGCAGGACGTTCAGGCCCGCGATCTCGCCGGCCTCCTTCGTCGCCTGGCGCTCGGAGTCGTTGAAGTACGCCGGGACGGTGATGACCGCGTCGGTGACCTTCTCGCCCAGGTAGGACTCGGCGTCGCGCTTCAGCTTCTGAAGGATGAAGGCGCTCATCTGCTGCGGGTTGAAGCTCTTGCCGTCGAGGTCGATCTTCCAGTCCGTGCCCATGTGGCGCTTGACGGAGCGGATGGTCCTGTCGACGTTGGTGACCGCCTGGCGCTTGGCGACCTCGCCGACGAGCACCTCGCCGTTCTTGGCGAAGGCGACGACGGACGGCGTGGTCCTGGCGCCTTCGGCGTTGGTGATGACGGTGGGCTCGCCGCCTTCGAGAACGCTGACGACGGAGTTAGTCGTGCCCAGGTCGATGCCGACCGCACGTGCCATTTCAATTCCTCCAACGGATTACTTGAGTGGATCTGACTCAAGAATGCACGACGCCCGTCCGCGAGTCAACAGACCTGAGTCGGACACGCTCAACTTAAGTGCTACCGGGAGCTTACGCAGAACTTATCCGCGCCGATCCGCGCCGATCCGCCCGCCACACCACCGCACCGGCGCACGCCACGCCCCTCGCACACCACCCGACCCACCGTCCCACCATGGGATCGTTCTGTCACAAATTGCCCCATCGAACCTCGAACCCCGGGCGGGCGCGATGCAGGACGCGAGGAAGCGACACGTACGGCAGGCGAGACGGGAGAACCTGCGGACGGGAAGCCGGGCGGGAGGCACAGGGGGGCCACCCTCACCCGCGTACGCGGCCGTGTCCGGCACGGCACGGGGCCACTTCCCCTCCCGCCCCGCCGCACGCCTGGCCGGCCTCTCCGACCGGGTCCGACGGCTCGCGGACCGCGCCTTTCCCCGTACGACGGCGGAACGCGCCCTGGACCTGGTGCTCGGCTCCGCACTGCTCGCCCTGACCGCCCCCGCCGTCGCCGTCGCCGCGCTCGTCCTGACCGCGCGGCGCACCCCGGGCGGCGCCTGGGACCGCCGACCCAGGACGGGCCTCGGCGGCCGGGTCTTCGAGCTGCGCACCCTGCGGACGCGAAGACTCCGCCTGGACCTGTTCTCCCGGCTGCCGCACGTCGTACGCGGCGATCTCGCCCTGGTCGGCCCCGCCCCCCTGGCCCCCGGCGCCCCCCGGACCACCGGCCCCGGCGCCCGGCAGTGGCGGCAGGAACTGCGGCCCGGCCTGACCGGTCTGGCGCAGGTGCGCGCCCGCTCGGGCATGCCGTGGGACGACCCCGCCCTGCTGGACCAGCACTACGCAGAGCACCATGGAGTGGTGCTCGACCTGGCGATCCTCGCCGAAGCCGCCCGCACCCCCCTGCGGCAACGGCTCACGAAGGCCCGCCGAACCAAGGCACACCTGAGCGACGCAGATCACCGCCCGCCCGGCTGCGGGAGGGTGGACGAAGTGGATAGTGTCACTACAGACTAATTAAGTTACTGCTTAGTAGTAGCAGGCAGTTCCACGCACTCAAGATCACGCACTCAACACATCACGCAACATCACGCACTCAACTGGATCCCGCTCTCGCAGGCCCGAGGAGCCCCACTCATGCAACTCGCCGCGATCATCGTGTCGCTGGTGCTGACGGTCGTCGGCGTTGCGCTCATCTGCCGAGCCGTCGCGCAGATCTACCGCTTCGTCCGTCTGGGCCAGCCGGTACCAGCAGGCAGCCGCACCGACGACCCCAAGGCCCGCACGATCACGCTGGTCAAGGAGTTCCTGGGCCACACCCGGATGAACCGGTGGGGCATCGTCGGCTTCGCCCACTGGTTCGTCGCGATCGGCTTCCTGACGCTGCCGCCCACGCTGCTCCAGGCGTACGGCCAGCTCTTCCAGGCCGACTGGGTGCTGCCGATCATCGGCACGTTCCTGCCGTTCGAGATGTACATCGAGTTCATCGGCCTGATGACGGTCGTGGGCATCGTGGCCCTGATGGTGATCCGGCTGGCGAACCTGCCCTCCCGGGCCGGCCGCAAGTCGCGCTTCGCGGGTTCGAAGGCCTGGCAGGCGTACTTCGTCGAGTACATCATCCTGACCATCGGCCTCGCGATCCTGGTGCTGCGCGGCCTCGAGGGCGCGATCCACCACGTCGAGAGCTACGACGCCGCGTACTTCGTGTCGTACCCGCTGGTGCTCGCCTTCAAGGGGCTGAGCCTCAGCACGCTCCAGACGCTCATCTACTTCACCGCGATGATCAAGATCGGCACCTCGCTGATCTGGATGATCACGGTCTCGCTCAACACCAACATGGGTGTCGCCTGGCACCGCTTCCTCGGCTTCCCGAACATCTGGTTCAAGCGGAACGCCGACGGCGAGGTCGCGCTCGGCGCGCTCCAGCCGATGACGACGGCGGGCAAGGAGATCGACTGGGACGACCCGGCCGAGGACGCGGTCTTCGGTGTCTCCCAGGTCGAGCAGTTCTCCTGGAAGGGCATCCTCGACTTCTCCACCTGCACCGAGTGCGGCCGCTGCCAGTCGCAGTGCCCCGCGTGGAACACCGGCAAGCCGCTCTCGCCGAAGCTCCTGATCATGTCGCTGCGCGACCACGCGCACGCCAAGGCCCCCTACCTGCTGGCCGGCGGCGGCAAGACGATGGAGGGCGAGGAGAAGGCCTCCGAGGAGCAGCTGAAGGACGTTCCCGCGGCCGCCCTCGCCGAGGCCGAGCGCCCGCTGATCGGCACCGCCGAGGAGAACGGCGTCATCGACCCGGACGTCCTGTGGTCCTGCACCACCTGCGGCGCCTGCGTCGAGCAGTGCCCGGTGGACATCGAGCACATCGACCACATCGTCGACATGCGCCGCTACCAGGTGATGATCGAGTCCTCGTTCCCGTCCGAGGCGGGCACGATGCTCAAGAACCTGGAGAAGAAGGGCAACCCCTGGGGGCTCGCCAAGAAGGCGCGCGTCGAGTGGACCAAGGAGGTCGACTTCGAGGTCCCGATCGTCGGCAAGGACGTCGAGGACCTCACCGAGGTCGACTACCTGTACTGGGTCGGCTGCGCGGGCGCCCTGGAGGACCGGGCCAAGAAGACCACCAAGGCCTTCGCGGAGCTGCTGCACATGGCGGGCGTCAAGTTCGCGATCATGGGCGGCGACGAGAAGTGCACCGGTGACTCCGCCCGCCGCCTGGGCAACGAGCCGCTGTTCCAGCAGCTCGGCCAGGAGAACGTGGCCATGCTGAACATGGCGTTTGGCGAGGACTCCGCCGAAGGTGAGGAAGGTGCCCCGGAGACGAAGAAGCCCAAGTCGTCGAAGAAGATCGTCGCGACCTGCCCGCACTGCTTCAACACGATCGCGAACGAGTACCCGCAGCTCGGCGGCGAGTACGAGGTCATCCACCACACCCAGCTGCTCCAGCACCTCATCGACGAGGGCAAGCTGATCCCGGTGACCCCGGTCGAGGGCCTGATCACGTACCACGACCCGTGCTACCTGGGCCGGCACAACAAGATCTACACCCCGCCGCGCGAGATCATCGCGAAGGTCCCGGGCCTGCGGAACGAGGAGATGCACCGCCACAAGGAGCGCGGCTTCTGCTGCGGCGCCGGCGGCGCGCGGATGTGGATGGAGGAGCGGATCGGCAAGCGCATCAACACCGAGCGCGTCGACGAGGCCCTCGCCCTCAACCCGGACATCGTCTCCACCGCCTGCCCGTTCTGCCTCGTCATGCTGACCGACTCGGTCAACGGCAAGAAGAACGACGGCCAGGCCAAGGAGTCCATCCAGGTCGTGGACGTCTCGCAGCTCCTCCTGGAGTCCGTGAAGACGCCCGTCGACCCGGCCGGTGAGCCGGAGCAGGTGGACGCACCGGAGCCGGAACCGGCAAAGTGACGTAACGCATCGGCGTGATGAGCGGCCGGACCTGCCTCGGGGGCAGGACCGGCCGCTTCTTCGTGTCCGGGGGCCGGGGGACTTGTTCATGTCCGGGGGCGGGGGGACTTCTTCGTGTCCGGGAGCCGGAGGGCGACGGCCGGGGGCGACGTGACGACCGCCGCAGAGGAACTGTGAACTCGGACATGTACGCGACGACGTAACTGGAGCATCATGTGCCCCGGAGAACCGTCAGGGCTCCCGGAACACCTCCCTCCCCGGCACCGACGCGGGGAGGCATATGCAGCCCCGAACACCGAACGAGGACCCCGTGCGCCCACGCACCAGCACCGAGCACCCGCAGGCAGCGGTCACCAGCCGGGTGAGCGCCGCCCTCGCCGTGGGCTGTACGGCCCTGCTGCTGGCGCTCACGGCCTGCACGGGCCCGTCCCCCGCGTCCGCGTCCGCGTCCGACGGCAAGAACGGCGACACCCCGCCCCCGGCGCAGGCGCGGACCCAGGCGGAGACGGTGAGCACCCCCGTACCCCGCGGCACCGGCAGCCGTGTCCCGTACGACTTCAACGGCGACGGCCACCGCGACCTGGTCATCGACGACCTGGTGAAGGCCCCCGAGGACAGCCACGGCGACGACGCGGGCATCGGCATCGTGTACGGCACCGGCGACCGCGACCGCCCCCTGGACCCGGCCACCCGGCAGCTGCTGAGCGCCCGCGCGAACGCGGCGAAGTCCGGCGACACCCTGCCCGCCGCGTTCGAGTCCGAGGCCGCCTGCGACCTGGACCGGGACGGCTTCACCGACCTGATCGTCTCCACCGACCCCCCGTACAACGGCATCGGCGCCCCGCCCGTACCGCTCCAGATCCTGTTCGGATCCCCGCAGGGCCTGACGGGCAAGGCGGTCACCCTGCGCATCCCGCAGCAGGCGCGGTACGGCAACGAGTGGCCCGAGCAGCCGGTCTGCGGCGACTTCGACGGCGACGGCAGGGCCGACCTCGCGGTCACCGCCAGCGCCGGCCAGGTCACGTTCCTGCACGGCCCCTTCACCCGCGCCGGGGCCCCGCGCAGCGCGGAGCTGCTGCCCGACGGCGGCCCGTACCTGTACGCCCCCGAGCCCCGGTCCGACACCGACGGCGACGGTTACGACGACCTCGTCGCCGCGGCCCGCCCGCACGCCCCCGGCCAGGCGGGCAAGGGCACCCTCCTCCTCGGCTCCGCGAAGGGCCCGGCACGCCCGGGCGGCGCGTACGCGTTCACGGCGGAGAACCTCCCCACCGCACCGCTGAAGACGACGGGCACCACCCGCACCACCCTCCTGAACCACGGCGACTACGACGGCGACAAGAAGCCGGACACGGTGGTGCGGACGTACCGGGGCGAGCGGCAGGACCTGATCGCGCTCTACCCGGCGGGTACCACGGACCGGCCCGTGGTCACCTTCTCCACGGCGCTGTTCCTCCCCTGAACTCCCCCTGCGGGGGCCCGGGGTGCGGCCCCTAGGGGATGTCACAGCTCGGCCGCAATGGCGCCCGGGTTCCCCGGCCCCTCGCTCCCCGCCCCCGGGGACCAGGTACGTTCGACGGGTGGCTGGATTCAGGATCGGACGCGGCCGGGACAACCGCACCCCGCAACAACCGCAGCAGCAGCGGCAGCAGCCGTACGGAGGGCAGGCACCGCAGCCGCCGTACGGTGCTCAGCCGTGGCCGACGGCAGGAGGAGGCCCCGGCAACGGCGCGGCGCCATCGCCGTACGGTCAGCCGCAGGGCGGCGCTCCGTACAACGCGGGCGGCTACGCCCCACAGGGCGCTCCGCAGGGTCACGGCGGTCACCAGGGCCACGGCGGTCACGGCGGTCACGGCGGTCACGGCGAACCGGAGTACTTCGGCGAACCGTACACGGACCCCGCGCCCCACGACCCGTACGCCAACAATCCGGGCCACACGCAGGCGTTCCGCGTCGACGAGGACCCGTACGGCGACGGCAACACCTACCGCGCCGGTCACGCCCCCGCCCAGCCCGCGGGCCCTCGCCTGCGCTGGAAGGAGCTGCTGAGCGGCATCGTGATGCGCCCGGGGCCGACGTTCTGGCAGATGCGGGACTACCCGGTCTGGGGCCCGGCGCTGATCGTCACGTTCCTCTACGGCCTGCTCGCGCTCTTCGGCTTCGACCAGGCGCGCGAAGAGGCGATCAACGCGACGATCTCGACGGCCATCCCGTACGTCCTGTTCACCGGCGTCGGCTTCGTCATCGGCGGCCTGGTGCTCGGCGCGGTGACCCACACGCTGGCCCGCCAGCTCGGCGGCACGGGCTCGTGGCAGCCGACGGTGGGCCTGTCGATGCTGATCATGTCGATGACGGACGCCCCGCGCCTGCTCTTCGCCCTCTTCCTGGGCGGCGAGAACTCCCTGGTCCAGATCGTGGGCTGGCTGACCTGGCTGGCGGCGGGCGCGCTGTTCACGTCGATGGTGAGCAAGTCGCACGACCTGCCGTGGCCGAAGGCGCTGGGGGCGTCGGCGATCCAGCTGATCGCGCTGCTGTCGATCATCAAGCTGGGCACGATCTGAGCGAGTGATACAGAGGGGCCCCGGAACGCGGAAGCGTTCCGGGGCCTTTCTCATAGGGCATCCCTACGCGTCGAGAACTTGCCCATCGCGCCGGACGACGGGCTTCTCGACCGACCAGGGGAAGTTGATCCACTGGTCGGTCTTCTTCCACACGTACTCGCACTTCACGAGGGAGTGGGACTTCTCGTAGATGACGGCGCTGCGGACCTCGGCGACGTGGTCGACGCAGAAGTCATGGACAAGCTTGAGCGTCTTGCCGGTATCAGCGACGTCATCGGCGATCAGAACCTTCTTGTCGGAGAAGTCGATCGCGTTGGGGACGGGCGCGAGCATGACGGGCATTTCCAGGGTGGTGCCGACCCCGGTGTAGAACTCCACGTTGACGAGGTGGATGTTCTTGCAGTCGAGGGCGTAGGCGAGCCCGCCGGCGACGAACACGCCACCGCGAGCGATGCTCAGTACCACATCGGGCTCGTAGCCGTCATCGGCAACGGCCTGGGCGAGCTCGCGCACGGCGCGCCCGAAGCCCTCGTAGGTAAGGTTTTCCCGCACGTCAGCAGCCATGGTCGATCACACCTGGGTCCGATGGAAGTTCTGGAAGGACCGCGAGGCGGTCGGCCCGCGCTGCCCCTGGTACCGCGACCCGTACCGCTCGGAGCCGTACGGGAACTCGGCGGACGAGGTCAACCGGAACAGACACAGCTGCCCGATCTTCATCCCCGGCCACAGCTTTATCGGCAGCGTGGCGAGGTTCGACAGCTCCAGGGTCACGTGCCCGGAAAACCCGGGGTCGATGAACCCGGCCGTCGAGTGCGTCACCAGACCGAGCCGGCCGAGCGAGCTCTTGCCCTCCAGCCGCGAGGCCAGATCGTCGGGGAGCGAGATGACCTCGTACGTGGACGCCAGCACGAACTCGCCGGGGTGCAGGATGAAGGCCTCGTCCCCCTCGGGCTCGACGGTCCGCGTCAGATCGGGCTGTTCCACCGCCGGATCGATGTGCGGGTACCGGTGGTTCTCGAACACCCGGAAGTAGCGGTCCAGCCGCACGTCGATGCTCGACGGCTGCACCATCGAAGGGTCGTACGGATCGATACGGACTCGCCCGGCGTCGATCTCGGCCCGGATGTCCTTGTCTGAGAGAAGCACGCCCCGAGGATACGCAGAACGCGCGAGCCCGCCCCAACCGGACCACCCGCGCGCCCCTGCTCCACGTCTCCGCGGCAGCCGTTACTGCGGCTCGAACACGGCTTCTCTGCGCCGGCTACCGCTTCTCGAACGCCACGGGAACGGCCTGCCGCAACCGGGCGCACCGGGGACACCGGATCAACCGCCCCGGCCCGATCCGGTCGGCCCCGAGCTGCTGCATCGGAAACGACGAGGTAGTGAAAACGTGCCCTTCGGCACAGCGGACGACGGTGCGCTCCATCGACTCCATCAAGTCCCTTCCCCAACCGCATATGGACGAGAAAGCCACATTAGGGGATGAACAGGACGCCACTCCACGCGGCACTCCGACCACCCACGCTACGCCCCCAACTCCCGCCGATCACACCCCCGTCCACGCTTCCCCGCTGTTCGGGAACACGACACGAAGGCCCCACGGCGCATCCGCCGGGGGCCTGACATGGGGTACAGTGTGGAACGATGCAGAGCCGGTGATCGGCATGCTTCGCGGGTGTAGTTTAATGGTAGAACATGAGCTTCCCAAGCTCAGAGCGCGAGTTCGATTCTCGTCACCCGCTCCACATGTAAGCCCCAGGCCAACGGCCCGGGGCTTCTTTGTTGTCTAGACCTCTTGCGGTGCGGCGTGCCCTCCGCGTGCCCCATCTATCGGGACCGAAGGGCTTGCGCCCAGACCGTCGGCGGGACCAGCGGACGGTTGAAGCATCCGCTCAGCACGTCCGGCGCCGGCTTTCAAGACGTTGCCGATCTGCTGCGTGTCGGCCGAGGCTGGGGCGCTTCTGAGCCAGAGATAGCCATTCGCCAGCGGAGGAGATCCGCCGTGGTCGAAGGTGGGGCCTTCATTGGACGGTCCTCGGGGGAGGTGGCAGGTGCCGCTGCTGTCTTGGAAGGCGGGAGTGCCCCGCGGACGCACACCGGAGTCTGATGCCGGACAGAAGTCGGAGCCCGTTCCCCAGATACCAGTGAACGGCAAGACTGGTCAGCCGCTGGCCTACGTACCCGGCCAACGCCCCATCCGGTCGGAGTACGCTCGGCGAGATCCAGCACCAAGCAGCAACTCCGTCATTCGGGGGTTGGCTGGCTCCGTGCACGAGCGAGTCAACAGGATCACGCAAGCACGGGACTGGGTCGGGCGATGGCAGGACAAGATCCAGGGAAGGCCCCAGCGCCCCATTCGAGGTCTAGACGAGTTCACCGGGGAGCCTCTCGCGCAGTGGGCTCTGGCAAATGTGCTGTACGCGCGAAAGCGGCCGGTGCCGTCCTTCGGATTCGCATTGGCTCCGGTACTCACCCACAGCGTGGCGGCACGACGGCAACGTCGCCTTCGCTTCACCCTGTTGCTGGCCACGTCCCTCTATATGGCAAGCACTCACCCTCTGGGACTTGCGGCACTCATCCTGGCTGTGCTGGTCTGGCAGTTCCTCACCGGGCGGGCCGGTCGAGCAGTCATCCGCTGGGGTTTCAGCGCACTGGTTCCGACTGTCCTGCTTGCTGCAGCCCTGCTTGCCCTCTGGACCTTCGTCAAGCCTCATCAGCCGATGCTGCGCGATGCCGTGGTGGAAGCTCTTATCGTCGCTCCTCACCTTCTCATCGGCGCCACAAGCATTCATCTACTTGACCGTTTGGCGTGTCACGCCTATATGCAGTCACTACGGCCTAGCCGCACACAACTGGCCAAACGTCCCTTCCTCGCCCCTTACGCTGCTAAGAAGATCGCTTCGCACGAAGTCTCAGAGCAGTGGCAAAGCATTGCCTACCGCAGGGAAGGCAATGTAGACCGCTTTGTGGGAGCTGGCCTCGATTCGTGGATGAGGGGTGCCACCCGCATCCAACTAACGTCAGCTCGCACAAGCGATGAGGAAGAAGACAATCTTTCGGCCACTGATGCGTTCGATCTCGATGCGAGCCAAAAGTTTGAGGCGGACGAACTCCTGGACAAGGTGCGTGACGAGCTAGAGGAACTTCGCGGAGCTTTGGTTGAAACCCACGCCCTGCCCAACTGCGATGTGGCCGAATTCCTAGGGGTTCCAGAGAGTCGATGGAAAAGCTTGGGACAGGGTGGAGGCGGTGTCAGCAAATCAGAGTGGCCGGAAGCCACTGAAATGTGCACCGAGGCCCGTGACGCGCCAACCGGCCACTTCTCTCGTAGATACCTGGCTGCGCAGGTCATCGCATGGGACGGGCAGATTGTAGTGACAGTCTTCGCGCACGCTGCGTTGGAAGGCAACACCCTTCACTTCGTCACCCGTCCGCATGTCCACGCCCCATTGACCCCTTCGGCGAACGTTACTCCCGCAAAAGGTTGGGACCTCGCTAGGAAGCTGGCGGAAGCGCCGCTTCACGCGGTTGGAGACACCGTCGCACTAGCTGCCTGGGCCTACACAGCAGTCGGCCGTGGCCTCGGACTGCTGAGCACGGCAGCCACAGCCGCAGCCGCTGTTCGCCCAAGGGGCGACGGCAAGCCCGTAAGCCTTCGAGAGCACTGTGGCCGGGTGACGACTGAAGATATGCACCAGACCGAGGACGTGCAGCGCTACGTTTCGATCCTCCAGTCGAGGATGTTCAGCACTGTGAGCGCCTTTCTCGCTGACCACGGCCTGGCCACTGGAGAATTCAAACGCCAAGCCATTGCCATCACACAGAACTTCATCAGCGGCGACAACAACCAGGTGAATACCGGAAATATGGGCGGCGGCATGCAACAAGGCTCCGCGCCTGACGGTCCGGCGAACAGAACCGAAAAGGCGGGATGATCATGCGTTTTGGGCGAGCGAACACAAGTGGCGGCACCCACGTCACCGGCAGTGGCAATCAAGTCAACACTGGCAGGGTCGGCGGCGACATGCGCCAAGTCCAGGTGTCAGGGCGTGAATCAGACGATCCCAGGCTCTTGACCGCGCAGGCCAAACTGGCCGAGTTGGCAGCCGCCCTGGATACGCACGCTGACGAAGTCCACAGCATCGACAGCTGCCGACAAGCCGTGGCCAGAATCGACGAGGAGCTTCGCGAGCCGACGCCGGACGGCCGCCGCCTTACCGAAACCTTGGAGATGCTTAGCCTCGCGCTTGGCTCTGCCGCGTCCTTGACCTCGCTCGCCGACTCGCTTCGAAGCGCGATCCAGACACTGCTCGGCTGAACGTGTGGTCTGCCAGTCGGCAGGCCACACGTCTGGGCCACGCGGGCTGGGCGAGGGGACGGCTGCCGCCCGCCCTGCACTTTTACCGCTCGGCCAGGCGGCTCGCCTCCTTGGCCCTTTGGCGTCCTTCCCGCACCCGTGCGTCGATGCCCTCCGCCACCTCCCGCCACCTCCCGCTGCCGCTCCCCGTCGGAGTGCTGGTAGATCAGCGCTGCCTTCTCCGAGGACTGACCGGCGCGGACCATCGTGTCCTTGAGCGTGGCCCCCGACTGGGTGGACAAGGTGTGGCCGGTGTGGCGGAGGTCGTAGAAGCGGAAGTCCTCCGGCAGGCCCACCTTGGTGCGCGCCCTGCGCCATTTGCGGCCGAAGGTGGACCGCCGGAATGGCGCGCCCCGCTCGCCGACGAACAGAAGGCCGTTGGGCTCCTTCTCCGCGTACCAGTCCAGGTGGCGTTTTACCTCGATGCGCAAGAAGGCCGGGAGGAAGACGGTTCGGCGTCCGGCGGTCGACTTCGTGTCGCCCTCGACCCGTCGGCCTGTGGTCAGCTCCGGCGCGGCGTCGCTGATCCTGGCCGCGAGCGGTTCGAGCGTGACGTCGGGCCGCCGCAGTGCCGCCTGCTCCTCCGGCCGCATCGGCCCGTAAGCACCGAAGTAGACCATCAGCCGCCACCTGGGGCCCATGGCATCCGCGAGCGCGTCGACCTGTTCGACGGTGGCGGTAGGGCGTTCCTTGGCCCTCTCGCTGCCGGCGCCCCTGATCCGGCAGGGGTTGCGGCGGATCAGCTCGTCGTCGGCGGCCGTCTCCATGATGGCCTTGAGGAGGCGGTACGACTTGGCGACGGTCGTCGCACCGGTTGCCTCCAGCCGTTCGGCCCGCCAGGTGCGCACACCGGGCGGTGTGATGTCGTCCAGGTTCACCGAGGCGAACGTGGGCAGCAGGTGCAACCGCAGGAGCCGGCGGTACAGCTCCTCCGTGGTGGCCGAGAGGCCGCGCTCCTCAACCCACTGGACAGCGTAGGCAGCGAAGTTGACCGCCCCGGCGTCCGGGTCGACCCAGTGCTTGCGCTCGATGTCGGCCTGGGTGAGCGTGAGCCAGGTCTGGGCGTCGGTGCGCGTCGAGAAGGTCTCCGGGGCGGTACGGCGGCTGCCGTCCGGGGCCCAGTAGCGTGTCTGCCAGCGTCCCGAAGGCAGTTGGCGGACCGTGCCGAATTCACGCCGCCTCTGCGGCTTGCGAGCGGCCATCAGGCGGCCTTCCCGTAGCGGGAACGCTCATCGCGGAGAGTCGGCACGGTGCGCTCCTCGATGTATGCGGCGATGGCGCTCTCGGGTATCCGCACGGGCTTGCCGAGCTTGACGTAGCGGATACGGCGCTCCTGGACGAGTCGCCGGATGAAGCGCACGCCGGTGCCGAGGCGTTGGGCAGCCTGCTCCACGGTGAGGAGGGGGTCGGTGGTGGTCACCTCCTCCGGCTGGAGGGTGCGCTGAGCAGGGACGTGCGGTATCGCCGAAGGGCGCAAAGTTGGTGCTCCGGTTCTGGCCGGCGGGCAGGGCGGCAACCCTGGGCTGGCCTGGTGTCGTTCAGGGATGGGACGGGTGATGCGTCCGCAGCGGGGGTTTGCGTTCCCACTACGGCGGCTGGATCGGTTCGCTACGCGTCGGAAGCGGGACCGTACTCCTCGTTGACCTTGATCAGCTCGGTCGCGATGGCGTTGGAGACCATCACGTCGGCTTCCTCACGGATGTCCGGGTGGTCGGCGAGGTAGGCATCGAGCTGGTCGCGGG
This sequence comes from Streptomyces sp. PTY087I2, assembly GCF_001687325.1. Taxonomy (GTDB): domain Bacteria; phylum Actinomycetota; class Actinomycetes; order Streptomycetales; family Streptomycetaceae; genus Streptomyces. The sequence continues at coordinate 35,913 of NZ_LZRD01000017.1, forward strand.
CTCTCCGTGCCTCGTGGTTGGCGCGGTTGGAGGCCCGATAGGTGGCGACGACGTTGTCGATCAGCTCCATGGCGCGGCCCATGGTCGCCAGGCTGGGCGGCCCGACGAAGTTGCTGAGCGGGACGCCGAAGACCTCGGCGAAGCCGATGGCCTCGTCGAGGTTGATGCGGCGCTTGCGGTTCTCGATACGCCACACCGCGGACGGGTTCATGTCGAAGCCGGCCTCGTTCATGTGGTCGGACAGCGTCGTGGTGCTCCAGCCGCGCTTCTCCCGCTCCAGCTTGATCCGCACGGTGGCGTTCTCTTCGCCACTGAGGAGCACTCCCTCGGAGCTCTCTTCGTCATCCGACATCGCCGCCTCCTCTCACTCTCCGCGTTCACCGCCACTTCGGCGCATGTCATAACGCTAGCATCGCTTCTGCCGATCGCAAAGCGCTATGCTATCCGCAGAGGGGGTGGTACAGTTGAAACTCCCCAGCAGACCGCATCGGTCCGCTGGCGCGCGCTGCGACCTGACCAGAAGCACAAAAAGCCCCCCGGTGACCCAACACCGAGGGGCTCAGCGCGCAAACCTCATGCCGCCCATCCCTGAACGACTGACCTGCAAGCCGGGATTGCCGTCCCATTGGCCTGCAAGCAGAGGAGCTACATGTCCAGTATGGACGATCCTGCCCCGAGCACGCCATCTCTTCCCGTAAGCGCAGCCGCCTGGCCGCCCGTGGCCGTACCCGGCCGCCCCCGTCCCGACGAGGACGCGCCCTCCTCCGAACAGCACCACCTCGCCTCCATCTCCGAAGGGGAAGAAGTCCTCACGGCGCTGCGGGAGCAGATCCTGCGGTACGTGGTGATGCCGAGCGAGGAGGCATCAGTGGCGGTGACGTTGTGGGTGGCGGCGACGCACCTGCAGACGGCATGGCAGCACGCGCCGCGTTTGGCGGTGGTGGGGCCTGCGAAGCGGTGCGGTAAGTCACGGCTCCTGGACGTGATCACCGAGAGCGTCCACGATCCGCTCATCACGGTCAACGCCTCGGCCGCCGCGGTGTTCCGGTCGATCACCGATACCCCGCCCACCCTGCTGGTCGACGAGGCCGACACCCTTTTCGGGTCCGCGAAGGTCGCGGAGAAGAACGAGGAGATGCGCGGCCTGCTCAACGCCGGTCACCAGCGCAACCGCCCGACCCTGCGGGTCTCAGGACCCAACCACGAGGTGTCGAAGTTCCCCACTTTCGCCATGGCAGCCCTCGCCGGGATCGGAGACCTGCCTGACACGATCATGGACCGCTCGGTCGTGATCCGTATGCGGCGCCGCATGCCGGGCGAGAAGGTCGCCGAATTCCGTACCTTCCGCGACACCCCGCCCCTCCACGCCCTGCGCGAGCGACTCGCCGCATGGCTGGGCCCACTCCACGCCAGCGCGATGGAACTGACACCCTCCATGCCGGTCGAAGACCGGGCGGCCGACACCTGGCAGCCACTGGTCGCAGTCGCCGACCTCGCCGGCGGCACGTGGCCTTCCCTCGCCCGCAATGCTTGCCGGGTCATGGCAAAGCACGAGGCCGAACAGGACCAGGACCGGAGCAGCCTGGGCATCCGCCTCCTGGCCGACGTCCGCCGCGCCTTCGCCTCCGAGGGCAACCCACCAGCGCTGCGCACCAGTCGGCTCCTGGACATCCTCAACCAGGACGCCGAGACCCCCTGGCCGGAGTACACCGCCAACGGCCTCACTCCACGGGGCCTGCAGATCCTGCTCAACGAGTACGGCATCAGCTCTGCCCCCAAGCGCTTCCACGGCAACGTCCAGGCTCGGGGCTACACCCGTCGGCACTTCGCCGACGGGTGGGCCCGCTACTGCCCCGAGCCCGCACCCGAAGCCGCGACCGGGGCCTGACCCTGCACGACCCGTCACGACTCGTCTCCGCGCAGGTCAAAGCGGTGACAGGTCGAGATCCGGTGACGAGTCGTCTCGACGTCACCGCCAGACCCGCATCTGCCCTGACCAGGCATGCGACATGTCGTGACGGGTCCTCGCGCCCCTGGGCCCGAACCTCGCACCTCTTGGAGCACTCCCCCTTGCCTTCACCCACTCTCGCCGCAGGACCGTCGACCGCGCTGCCGCCCTTGGCACCGGTGTCGCACTGCTGGCCGTGGCCGCCTTCGCGCTTTCCTACGACGCCCTGCGCCAGATGGCCGCCGCCAGCCACGTCCATCCCGCGCTCACCTACGCCTTCCCGCTCGTCATAGACGGGTTCATCGCCATCGGGATCGGCGCGCTGCTCGTCCTACGGACCGCCCCCTTGTCCGCCCGCCTCTACGTCTCGGCACTGGTCGGCATCGCCACCGCCACCAGCATCTGGGCCAACGTCCTGCACGCCATCCGCCTCAACCAGCAGAACCGGCGCAGCGCACTCGCTCTCGACGACCTCACCGTCGGGGCCATCTCCGCCATCGCCCCGCTCGCCCTGGCCGGAGCCGTCCACCTCTACCTCCTCGTCCAACGCCGACCCACGCGAACGAAGCCCCGCCCCGAGCCGCACAACGACGGAGCCACTTCTCCCGAAGACGGGGTGACCCCCACGCCTGCCCCGGTGCCCGACGCCGATGTGGCCAAGGCCCCTGCGATGTCCGCGTCTCAGCCCACCCAGCCACGTGGCAAACGTCGCGGCCGTCCGAGCGCCACCTTCGAGCAGGCAGTGGAGATCGGACGTACGGCCCCCACGGGACGTGGCGGCCAAATCTCTCGCCGCCACATCGAGGCGGCCGTCCACGCCAAGGGACTCGGCATCGGGCGGTCCCGCCTGGACGAGGTCAAGAACCTCCTCCAGGCCGAGCTCGACCAAGCCCGAACCACGGCGTAGGCCCGCGCCCTCCCGCCAACTGCTCGCCTCGGAATCGCCGGGGCGAGCACGGCTTCCCCTTCGTACGGTCGGAGAGCCCCTCATGCACGAACAGTCCACACACCCCCTCCCCCACTCCTCTCGGCACCTGACCTCCACTCCAGCCCCAGGCGGAGCAAGGTATGGCGTTGGACCGTCCAAGGGCCGGTCCAACGCAGGTTCCTCCGCCCCGGGGGTGGCGGAGGGTCTCGGGCACCAGGGGGCGCCCGAGCAGGATCAGCCCATCGACACCTCCAGCCCTGCCGTGCCGCAACCGCGTGTCTCCGAAGCCGCCGCGCTCCACCGCGTCGCCCGCCGCCGCGACCGCAACGAGACCCAGCGCACCGCGCGCGTCGATGTCCGCTACAGCACCGAAGAGAAGGCGGACATCGTCGCCAAGGCCCGCTCGCTGAACATCGCCGCCGCCCACTACGTCGGTGCCGTCGTCATGGCCCACCTCGACGGGGACCTCGCCTTGCCCGGTCAGCGCACCCCGCTCGACGACTACGTCGATGAACTCACCACGCTCCGTGGCGAGGTAGCCAAGATCGGCCACAACATCAACCAGATCGCCAGGAAGCTCAACTCCGGCGACCTCCCTCACTCCGGCGACACCGCCACCCTGGCCCAGGCCGAACGCACCCTCGCCGCGGTCGGCACCGCCGTCCGCCACATTGCGGAGGCCACCAACCAAGCCGTCGCCACAAAGAGCCACCGATGATCGCCAAGATCAGCAGTGGCAAGAGTACGGCCGGCCTCATCCGCTACCTCTACGGACCAGGCCGCGCCAACGAACACACCGATCCCCACCTCGTCACTTCCTGGGACGGCTACGCCCCCGACCCAGGCCGCGCCGACGACAGCACGGCGGCCAGGAAGCAGCTCGTCGACGACCTCGACCTGCGCGTCAAGCAAGCTGATCGACTGGGCCGCGCCCCGAAGCAGCACGTGTGGCACTGCTCTCTCCGCGCGGCACCCGGTGACCGCATCCTCGAAGACGGCGAGTGGGCGGACATCGCCCGTCGCGTCGTCGCGGCCACCGGCATCGCACCGGCGGACGACCCGGATGGCTGCCGCTGGATCGCCGTACGCCACGCCCCCGATCACATCCACATCGCCGCCACAAAGGTGCGAGGTGACCTCCGCTCAGCACGTCACTGGAACGACTACCTCACCGCTGACCGCGAACTCGCACTCATCGAGAAGGAATACCGGCTGCAACGGGTTATCCGCGGTGACCGCACCGCCGCCAAACGGCCCCATCGCGCCGAACAGGAGAAGGCCCTGCGGAACGGCCAGGCCAAGGCTGCCCGCGAACGCCTGCGCGCCGTGGTCCGCACAGCGGCGGCTGCCGCCACAGATACCGAGGAGTTCCTCGGTCTGCTCACCCACTCCAAGGGGGTTCTCGTCGAGGTCCTGCACTTCCCCTCGGAAGAACCACGCGGCTACAAGGTTGCCCTGGAGAACGACCGGAACGCCAAAGCAGAACCGGTGTGGTTCTCCGGCTCCACGCTGGCGCCGGATCTCTCCCTCCCGAAGATCCAGAGCCGTCTCGCCGCAGCAGAGGTTCCATCGTCCGCCGAAGGGCGCCTCAGGCCGCACCCATGGCATCAAGCCACCGCAGCCACCGAGCGCATCCCCCACCACCTCGACCAGCCGAACGCCGAAGCCGCCCAGGCCCACCTGGCCGCCTTCGGCGAAGCGCTCGACGCCGTAGCTCTCACCGCACCGCCGGACATTCGTACCGAACTCCGCTCAGCAGCCTCAGCTTTCGAGCGGGCGACCCGTTCGCGCGTCCGCGCCGAGCACCACCACGCTCGTGCTCTCCGCGGCGCGGTCAAGGCGATGCTTCGCGAGCCAGCACCGAAGGACGGAGCCGCCTTGGCGATGTTCCTCGACGCTGCGGTCCTCGCCGTCATCGCCGCCGCACGCTGGCACGACCGACGAGAGCACGAGCAACAGGTCGTCGCAGCCCACAAGTGCCTGCTCCACCTCCAGGCCGCCTACGACCAAACGGCAGCCACGCCCCTACTGGTCCTCGGCCAACGCCGACCGTCCCAGAATCTTGCGGACCAATACGTCCGGCTCATCCGCCAGGCCGCCCCGGCGCACGCGGACCAGATTCTCGCCGACTCTGCCTCGCAGGCGCTCACCACCGCATTGGCCGAAGCAGAGACAGCGGGCCACGACCCCAAACGCCTGTTGCAGCAGGCAGCAGAAGAACGAGCCCTCGACGACGCACGCTCCCCGGCACGCACCATCACCTGGCGCGTACATCGGCTCTCGCAGAGGCCGGTTCCCAGTCGACGAGCTCTGGCGGCACAAGCTCGCAGCACCGGACTACGCCACGTGCCCTCGCCCGAACCTGCGGCGACGGCCCCACCCACCATTCCCGCGTCTCGCCCTCGGCGGAGGTGATCGTCCAGCGGCTACCCCTCAGCGTGAACGAATCAACGGCTCTTCTCTGACCGGAGCTGGGAGAGGGTGTGCACAACCGGCAGGTCGAACTGGTCCTTGTCCTGCTCCCAGTAGGCAAGCACCCGAGCCGTGGCTTCGGCCATGTCCGTGGGCAGGTCGGCCGCGCGGAGCGTATCGACGACCTCTTCCATCTCGGGCGCCCAGCGCCAGGCTCGGGCCGCCACGCTCGGTAGATACTCCGGATCGGAGAGGATCGCGGAGATCATGACCTCGGCTTCGGCTGTGAGCTGATCACCGACTCCATGGGCGTCGGCGAGCGCGTGAGCGACTCCAGCGAGGGTGCGGGCGGCCTTCTGGTAGCTGGAGAAGGCCATCTTCAGCGCGGAAGCGGAACCGACTGTGTCCCCGACCCGGCACACGTGCAGCGCAGAGTCCGTGAACAGCGACGCCAGCAGCTCGACGGCAGAGTCGGCCCCTGCGAGATAGAGCCGTGTGACACGCCCCTCGCCCGGCGGCTGACCGAAAACGGCACCGTCGACAACTGCGGAGCCGGGGCGGATCTCGTCAGCAATGCGCCGTACGCGTTGAGGGCTGATGGCGTTGACATCGGCGTACACCCCCGCGAAGCCGTGCGCTGCCACCGCCGCCGCGACGTCCTCCGCCGCCTGTGGTGGGCAGACCGAGAGAACGACCGCGCTTCTGGACAGCGCCTCCGCGAGCGAGTCGTACGCCGTGGCACCGGCCTCTCTCCCTCGGACCCAGGTGTTCTCACTGCGGCCCTTGGTCACCGACAGCACCTCATGACCGCCGGCCACGAGCTCGGCGGTGATCGCCGCGCCCATGGTTCCAGGGTGGAGGACGGTCACGGTGATCACTGGCTGCCTCCGACGGTGTGCGACGTGGAGTGTTCCTCATCCTCATGATCCGCTGTCGCCTGGCACTAGTTCAGCCATGACCATACGTCGGTGGCCAGGTCCCTGAAGCCCACGGGACGCACCTCTTCACCAGGCGCCGTGCCATGTGATCAGGGCACGGGCGTAGGCCCCGGGTGCGGTTCCGCCCGTGGAGCGCAACTGGTACATGAGCTCTTGACGGGGTTTCACCCCGCAGAACTCACTCAAGTGCATATGCTGACGCTGCGGTGACGAATGGTCACAGTCGGGGCCCCCTTGCGCCTAACAGGAAGGGGATTGCCCGTGGCTGGACGCCATAGGAAACCGCGCCGAGGTGGGGCCCTGAGAACGGGGCTCGCTGTCGCATCACTGATCGTTGGCCTCAGTCGGCTCGCATCCGAACGAGGCTGGATCTAGCGCAACGGTCCTTCTCAGGGCCACCTCTCCTTGGGGCCCGGCGGCCATGACGGCGCCGGGCTCCTTGCTTGCCCACCTCGGTCGTGTCCACTGTCTTACGCCAAGGTGTGCGGCTCCCAATGTAGCCACAGAACATCCGTAGGACATGCCGATTGGCATTGCCATCAGGAATCACCACCCGGGTTGCATTGTTCGGATGGCATTTCCACACAGGATTGCCGGTCAAATCCGGTTGGTCTACGTCCACCGGCCAGCCACTGGTTGCTGTGCACGCTGGTGCCGGCGGAGGCTGTGGCCGGGTCGGCCAAGTCGGGCAGCAAGTGCACGGAGGGGGCGCCACGAGGCCATACCTGGGATCAAGGACTCGTACTGGGCCTCGGGCCCTGGTACTGCGCCAACGTGGTGGGCATGCCCGTTCTCGTACAGCTGGGCGACGGGTTCGGCCCGGAGCCGGTGTATCCGGCGGGCCCGGAGGGTGACATCGACCGGACGGCGGATGATGAGGGGTGGATCGTCGACGAGCTGTACGGGTCGGCGTCGGAGTTCGTGAAGGACATCTGCGACTCGCTGCCGACGTCGGGCGTCGGGGGTACGTCGCGGTCGCAGTGGCTGGCCGAGTCGGGAGATCTGGACAGTTCAGGTGAGGCGATGCTGCTGGCAGGGGTGCCGAAGCTGTACCCGAAGTGGACGTCGGCGCTGAAGGAGGCGGTGTCCGGGGACTACGAGCGGTGGTTCGGGGACGGCACGTACGTGGTGTCGACGAAGGCGCCGTCTGACGATCAGATCGCGGAGGGTGAGGGCCTGCCGATCCCGCCGGGCACGTACCAGGCATCGGGGTGGATGGAGGACTGCTACTGGGAGCGGACATCGGAGGGCGGGGAGATCATCGATAACCAGCTGGCGACGTCAGCCCTGTCGATTACGGTGACGATCGCCCCGTCGGACGGGCAGTTCACCTCGGAGCGGTGCGCGGTGTGGAAGCCAGTGAAGTAGAACCGGATCTTGATATCTACCTGCAGCACGTTGCTGATGTTGTTCACGACCGGAAGGACGTTGCTCGTCTCGAGGATGACCTCGATGTGGTTGTCCTTGCCGTTGACGGGTGATCGCCTTGTCCGCTGCTGCCTGGTGACCGGTCTGGAGAACTTGGATCTCCAAGCCGTGCGGGCATCCCGGAGGGCCCCGCCGACACTGGCGGGGCCCTCCTTTGTGTAGCTAGCGCTTGTAGATCAGCCAGGCGATGACGGCGGTGGTCGCGAACTCGCCAGCCTTGGATGCGACGCCGCACATGAAGCTGGTCTGAACGCGCTGTCCAGGCCCTGCGGCCCATTTACGCAGGTGAGCCGTGGCCGCGATGCGCCACCTGTTCAGGCGGGTGCTAGGCCCCGAGGGGCCTCTCGCGATACGCTTCATCCAGTGGTCCTCTCATTTCGCTGATGGCGGGACACCGCTCAGGGAGCCAGCTCCCTCGACTCATGGCCGCGAAACCTGTCGAGGAGTGGGGCTCCCTTTGCGTTGCCCTGATTCTACGGGGGCCTACCGGCAACTTCCGGCGTGAGACCACAACTTCTGTCAGTTCGGGACGAACGTGTCGTGGCGCTGTGTGAGTAGATGGGAGCTTCCTCGGGGGATCTCGGGATTCCTCTGGATACTGCGGGGTGGCCTACGCTCCCGGAAGAGCAGCCCATGTGATGAGCGCCACAGGCGTTCCGGTGTATCGGTGCTCCGTTGTGGCCGAGGCGGTTCTGGACATCCGGCGGCCCTTCCATGCCTCGGTTTCGGAGGGGGCCGCTGTTCCGCCGGGCCCAGCCGGTCTGGGAGTGGGCGCGTCCGACTCGCGGACCAGGTCGGGGGATGTCCGCAAGGTTGCAGCCGGCGAAGTTCTCGGGGAGGTCGCCGAGGTGCTTCTGCTAGAAGTCGGAGCGCAGGTTGTCACGCCGAAGCCTCGTCATGGGTACCGTGCAGGAGACGAACTCTGTACGGGCAGACCGGCGGTCGCGCCGGGTCGTCCGGCGGCCGGGAGGTGTCCTGATGCTGGAGGAAGCCGAGGAGATCGGCAAGCGCGCTCGCAGGGCGAGGCTGCGACTGGGCATGCCGCAGGCCGACCTGGCGACGGCCCTCGGGAAGTCCCAGGGCTGGGTGTCGAAGATGGAGCGCGGCCTGATCGAGCTGGACCGGGTCGGGCTGCTCAACCAGGTGGCCGCAGAGCTGCACGTCCATCCGAACGACCTGATCGGACGCCCGTACAGCAGCTCCCCCGACGACAGCCAGTGGCAGATCGCCGCCTCGTCGATCCTGCGCGAGCTGCGCCGCTACGACCTCGTTCCCGTCTTCGACGGGGTTCCGCGACCGGCATCACAGCTATGGCGTGAGGTGACCCGGCTGCACCGCCTGCGGGACACCGCCTCCAACGTCGCGATTCTCCGAGTTCTCCCGGACCTGTTCCGGGAAGCGCGCGCCCTGGCGGAGGACTCGGACGGGCACGAGCGGGAGGAGGCGTACGCCGTCTACGCCGTGTGCTGCAAGTTCGCGCACACCGCCGCGCACGCCCTCGGGCACCCGGAGCTGGTGGCCATGGCGTGCGAACGGGCCGCGTGGTCTGCCAGGTTGTCGGGAGACCCGGTGCTGCCTGCCGTCGCCGACTGGATGCGCGTCTGGGACATGTGGGCGACGGCTGACTGGGCCGACGCTCTGACCCTCTCGGACAAGGCGATCGCCTCAGTGCAACAGCCGTACGAGCACGGTGATCCGCTGGCCGTACGGGCTTGGGGCACGCTTCAGCTTCGAGCAGCCATCTCCGCTGCTCGGTCCAACCGCCCATCGGAAGCGGAGGACCGGATCGGACACGCGAAGGACGCGGCGGAACGCATGGACGCCTACGTCGGCACACCGGTGTACGACCGGCATTCGCTGACGTTCTCCGCCGGGAACGTGCAGATCCACGCGATCAGCGTGGCCCTGGAAATGGGCAAGCAGGGCAAGGCGCTAGAGATAAACCGCCGCACCAGCCCGAGCTTGATCGGTTCACTGCCCAACTCCCGTCAGGGACACCACCACATGGACGTGGCGCGGGCCTGGCTGTGGGATGGAAACCGGGCAAAGGCCCTCACCGAGCTGGAGACGGCTGAGCGGATCGCGCCGCAGCTCGTGCGGAACCATCCCATCGCCCGTTCAACGCTTCGCAGCATCGTCTACGCGGAACGAGCAGCCACGAGGGAGAAGCTGCGGCACATGTCCGACCGCTTTCACCTGGACGGATAGGGGGCGTATTCCTCCGGCTCATATTCGAGGCTCGTCCTGTCCCTAACTTCGGGGCATGACGCGACGACGTTCTTCTCATCTTCCTTCGCAGGGAACCGGGTTAGGTACGGCGGCACCTTTCCGCCCACTGCTCGGCGACCTCGCCACGGACAGCGCTCGCGATGGCCGTGTGGGTGTCGTAGTCGCTCTCCCTGGTGAGGGCTCTGCTACGACGTACCACCTGCGTCCGCCTGGGGGCGGGGCCCCCTGGTCCGCGCCCGCCGACGGAACGACGCTCAGTCTCGTGCCGGTGAGGGCCACCCACGCCACGCTCTCGGCCGGACGGGACGCGGTCTACGACCCGCGTGCCCGGCAGGGATCGGTTCCCATCGAGTTCCACCTGGATGACGGATCGACCCTCGATGGCGCGCTCATCCTCACCTCTGCCGAGGTGGAGTGGCTGCACCAGCAGATCAGCCGCCTCGTCGACGCACACGAACGCGCCATCGGCAGCACCCCGTGACCGCGCCTCGGCGACGCCACGCCCGAAAAGCCGCGCCGCGCTCTGTACGCCCCGAAGGCGGAGGCATCGCGCTCACGCTTCTGGCGGTCGCCGGCCTGGTGGGCCCGGCCTGGGCACTGCGTGAGCAGGCCGTCCCGCTCCTCAACGGCCTCGGTCACCAGCCCGCCACCGTCTCGACGGACGCGAGCCCGCCCTCCGACCGCTGACTCCGCTCCGCTGTCCGGGCGTTCACCCCATCTTCCCGGCCAACGGAGCCTGCCATGCACCCGGAACATCCAGGCGTGATTCTCCAGGGAGAGATCATGGACATCCCGTACATCGTCATCGACCAGCTCACCCCCGACCAACAGCAGGTCTGGAAAACCTACTTCGGCGACGCCGACCGACCCCGCTACATCGAGGAAGGTATCTGGCGCCGTACGCAGGAGAAGGCCACGGCCGAACAGAGCGGCTGGACGGCCGCCGACGACGCCCGGCGGCGGATCATCCACATATCGCTACCGGTACGGCCTGGTCCCCACCACCGCCGCGTCGGCCATCGGCCTGACCGACCTGTACCTCTACCACTCCGCTACCGCTCCAGCGGATGAGATCGACGCGCACCACGACGCCCTGTGGGACTCGCTCGCCACCGGCGGCTGGAAGGAGGCTCCTGGCGGATTCTTATGGACACGCCGGGATCTGAAGTGCCGGATCACCGAGCACGACACCCACCCCCAGGACAAGGCGGCGGGCCGTACCCTCCCCGTCGGCTACCGGAGCCTGGACGTGCAGATCGCCTCGGTGTCCTACGCACCGCCGCCCGCTGTCCGGCAGCTGCCGTGGAACGTCCTCTCCACCGGGATCAGGTGCAAGGACCGCCCCGGTACGCCGACCCGCGTCCCGGACCTGTCCGTCCTCGCGGACCTGCTGCCGTTCCAGGTGGAGATCGGATGCGGTACGTCGGTCGAGGCGGGTATCCCGCCCCTGCACCGGCTCCACGAGATCTACCGGGTCACCGACCGCCAGGACCACGAGCCTCGGGAACACCGCTTCACACTCTCCCCGACAGCGGACACGCTCCTCCACGAGGTTCTGACGGAGCCGGAGGAGAAGACTGCGGAGTTCGTGGAGATGTTCCGCGCCTGCTTCCTGGCCGAACCGACTCCAGCGATGTGGGCACTGAAGGAACTGAAGGACGCCGGTCACCTCGTCGGCCCGGTCATCACCAACAACTTCGACGTGCTTGCGGCGCGCGCCGGGCTCGACGAGTGCTTCATGCGCCGCTACGACCAAGCCGTACCCGATGTCGAGTGGGTGGACGGCGCCAAGGCCCTCCTCGTCGTCGGCCTGCACGCCGACCGCCGCAAGGTCCAGGCCCGAGCCCGCGCTCGCGGCATGCAGGTCGTCTACCTGGACCCGGAGGGCTTCTGGCGCGACGGCCAGTTCATGCCGTACCCGCTGGAAGGCCCCCAGGACGGCGACTTGGTGTGCCGGGCGACCGCCGCCGAGGCACTGCCAGCCCTCGTCAACCTGCTCAAGCAGCACGCTGGTTGATCCACCTGCACGAAGAGGGCCGCGCCGGGTGTTGGCGCTAGCGTGACGCACCCGGCCGGCCCGGACTCCCCTGGGCGGGCGAGGGATAAGGAAAGGAGCGTCGACCCATGCGCGTATCCGTCATCGGCTGTGGTCACCTGGGCATCCCCCACGCCGCTGCCATGGCCGAGATCGGCCACGAGGTCATCGGCGTGGACCTGGACCAGGCGAAGATCGACCGCCTCAACGCCGGTGAGTGCCCCATCTACGAGGACGGCCTGCCCGAACTCCTCAGCACCCACACCACAACTGGACGCCTGCGGTTCACCACCAGCCTCGCCGAGGCAGCCGAGTTCGCCGACATCCACTTCCTCGCCGTGGGCACACCGATCGACGCGGACGGACGGAGCTACGACACCGGACAGGTCTTCGGCGCAGCCCGCGCCCTCGCCCCGCACCTGACCCGCCCGACCGTCATCGTCGGGAAGTCCACGGTCACCGTCGGCACCTCCCGCGACCTCGGTGCTCTCCTCGCCCGGCTCTCCCCGGCAGGTGAGGACGTGGAGGTCGTCTGGAACCCCGAGTTCCTGCGCGAGGGCCACGCCATCGACGACACTCTGCGCCCCGACCGCATCGTCGTCGGCGTCCCCTCGGCCCGCGCCGAGGACGCCGTACGCCAGGTCTACGCACCCCTCCTGGCGAACGGCATCCCTCTGTTCGTCACCGACCCCGCCACCGCCGAACTCATCAAGGGCGCCGCCAACGCCTACCTCGGCATGAAGATCTCCTTCATCAACGGCGTCGCCGACATGTGCACCGCCGCCGGAGCCGACGTCCAGCAGCTCACCGAGGCCATCGGCCTGGACCCCCGGATCGGCCGCGGCGGCCTGAACGCCGGCCCCGGCTACGGCGGCGGCTGCCTCCCGAAGGACGTCCGCGCCTTCACCGCCTCCGCCCGCACCCTGGGCGCCGCCGAGGCAGCGACCATGCTGCGCGCGGCGGAGGAAGTCAACGAATCCCGCCCCACCGCCGCGCTGAGGCTCATCGAGCAGACACTCGGCCGCCCCGTCGACGGCGTACGCATCACCGTCTGGGGCGCCTCCTTCAAGGCCGGAACCGACGACGTCCGCGAATCCCCGGCCTTGGCGATCGCCGCGCTCATGCACCAGCGCGGCGCGACCGTCACCGTCCACGACCCGCACGCCGTGCCCACAGCACTGCGCCGCCACCCCGAACTCGACTACTGCGAAACCCTCGAAGACTCCCTCGCGGCAGCCGAGCTGATCGTCCTAGCCACCGAATGGCCCCACTTCCGCGAGGCCGACCCCAAGGCCCTCGCCGCACTGGTCGCGGACCAGGTCCTCGTCGACCTCCGCAACCTCATCGACGCCGACGCCTGGCGCATGGCCGGATGGACCGTACGCCAGCTCGGACGACCCGCACAGGAATAGCCGAACCCATCGACCGGAGGTCCGACGTGGACACCCTGTGGGACAACATCGAGAAGCTCTCCGCCGTCTGCCGAGCAGCTGGCGCCCACCTCCCCGACGAGGAGCTCAAGGCCCTCCAGGTCGGCAAGGTCGCCGAGGAGGCCGGCGAGGCGATGCACGCCCTCCACGGCCTGGAGGGGCTCACCACCTGCGGCGACGAGCACACCTGGTCCGAGGTCCAGAACGACCTGATCGGCGCCGTCATCGCAGCACTCTTGGGGATGCACTACATCGACCCCACGGGCGCCCGCGCCACCTTCGACGAGATTTTCCACCGTCGGACGCGCAGGGGCCGCGAGGCCGCTGCGGCGGCCTGCCAGCCTCCAAACACACCGTCGGCCGCGCCTGCCAGGCGCGGCCGACGGCCAAGCTCAAGTCCGAGTATCGGCAGCCATCTGCTGCCAGGGCGGAAAACCCTTCCCCACAGCACCAAGGCATCCGGCTCCTGCTCTCCGCAGAGAAAAGCGCAAGCTCACGGCTTCAAACAGCCTCTGCGGGCGCACTCGCCCATCTTGGATAGGAGGAACACCGCTCGAGAGTGTCGGCCGAACCGTGGGGAGCGCCTCCCATCCCGGGCACCCCGTTCCAAGCAGGGCAGAGCATTCCCGGCCAGGGGCACCAAGGTCGCTCCTGCAACGGCGCGCTCCACCTTGGTGTGAAAATCGCCTACAACCAAGGCGGTTGCCATCCCGCCTCGCGACACAGGTCCTCGAAAGGCTTATCCATATTCGAAAACATTGAATGTGAGTAGACGTCGGTAATTCGAGAACCCAAGATCTCCTTTCGAGTGCTACTCGTATCCGGGTATCCCATATCACGGCGAGCCGCCAGGACAAAATCAGCATAGAGCCTCATGAACACAACGGGAGGCGTTGGAGGGTTAAAGCTCGCCTGCATGAAATTATGAAAGGATCTCACCGCTTCATCGGAACCGAAAATAGCAACCCAGGTGGCAAATTCGGAGATATTAGCACGGAAAGTTTCTTCATTCACCGCACGACGATCTAGCATATCTTTTAGCGTGTTAATCATAGGTTTGTACGTATCGTACTTTTTCTCGGAGATCCTCGATTCCAGTTCACGAAGCCTCTGAGCTTCCACCTCGGAGCTCTTTGCAACTTTCGCCGATCGCGCAGCAATTACCGCTGCAATTACGGCGGCAATGGCGGGCAGCGCGGCTACAGAAAGTGCAATCCTCCAATCAACGCCACCCGGAGCTGCCATAATCCAGTACGCCCCTGCCATTTTCCTTCCCCCGATCAATCAAGCGGTTCGAACTGCGGTCTAGGCGCAATCACAGGCGTCCTCATTTCATTGATGTGGAGCCACTCTGGGGCCTCAACCGAAACCAGCTGATGCTTTACTTCAAGTAGCTGCTGTTGCGCCGCCTCATCCAGAGCATTCTCAATATCGATAACTTTGGCCGTTGGATACTTTTCCAGCTGCTCCGCCACCCTCTGACCTTTAACGCTAGGCTTTAGGTAGTAAGGCGGCCTCGCCTGCTTCCCTATTGTGTAAACAGCCGATGCGACCGACCAGTAGGAATCATTGAACAGCCCCATGAAACCGTCAGGGTCGGGAAGCACGGTCAACCAAAGCCCGTGGGAGCGATCGAATCGCACGCCCGGACGCAGATTGGTTGCAGCGGGAACAATTGCTACTCGAAGCCCCGGGCCGCCCTCCAATTGGGTATGGTTGCTTTTGATTGTCGCTGCAGCATACCGCCTAGCATTTTCATCGGAGAGGAAGATGTCCGTCTTCCAGATTTTCTTAATCCGCTGCCCAAGTGCATCTTCGGCGTTGGCCCCTTTTGCGGCATGCTTGAGCCAGTCGCTCGCAAAACGATAGGGCCTACCCTGACTATCCGGCAGCAGGACAGCTTCCTCTCCTGCATTTTCGACCACCGCTTCCAGAAAACCCAGGTACTTTGCTCGCTCGTAACCGAAGAGGAGCGAGGAGGTACCAGAAGAACCTCGGAAAACCTTCGGCGATGTACGGCTGAGCGCGTCTGAAACCAATTCGGTCACCGTCGGCTCACCGCCAGCGATCGCCTCATGCACGGCCCACTCGAACCCGTCGCCTCGCATGCCCTTATCTCGCTCAAGACGGGCATAATGTGACAATTGACGCATTGTTACGTCGACTCGGTCAACGTTCAGGTCTGTCAGGTCTTGCGTGCTCAACTGATCGAGCATCGCCCTCAAGATGGAGCGAGAGACGGCGTACAAGGCCCGCCCATATTCATCGACGGGCTCTCGCTGCTTGAGGAAGGTGACATCGCTCATGACTCACCTTATCTGCCGGGCATGTCAGGCGCGCAACCATTTGTGAAAGCTTGATTGTCCAACGGACGCAGCACCCCCTGGAGGGGTGGTACGACTGTCGAGGGCGCTCAGTGAACTCCCCCGTACGTCGAGAACAGCGCTGACGCACCCGTTCCGCTCTGGCCATCCGAGGGCACCCATCAGCGGCCCGGTAAGACCGAGACTGAACATCGCCGAGCATCGGAGCCCATCGAACCAGCCAGGAAGCTGCTATCTGGCACCGACAGCAAACCAAGGCAAGAGGATCGACGCTGCACCGTCGGCCCTTGGGGGTGCGGTCCAGCCGACATATCAGGGACCCTTCCATGGCCCCTGTGACCTGCTGGCCCGCCCAGAGCCCGTACTTCGACAGGTTCCGTCGCACTGCGGGCCCCCGTGCCCCATCCGTGCCCAGCAGAGCGGACAACAGCGGTCAGATACGGCTCCCAGAGACCGGGGCCTGCCCACCTGCAATATACAAAGGTGCAGCTCAGAGCCCCTCTAACAGCCCAAGAACCACTGATTCCCAAGCTCAGAGCGCGAGTTCGATTCTCGTCACCCGCTCTTTGATGAAGGCCCCGGTCAGTGACCGGGGCCTTTCTTGTGTTCGAGGCCGGCTCGAGGTGTAGAGGCTGTGGGGGCGGCTGGAACTACGGGGTTGCCGACGAGCGTGGTGTTCTAGCGTGTGCAGACGCGAAGGGTGACAGCTCGCGGGTGGGGAGGGCTTCCAGTGGGTGACGGAGTGGCGCTGGCGGATCGGATGGCCGAGCGGCGGGCCGGGGTCGGGGATCCTGGGGCGCTCGTGGGTGAGCTGCGGCGGGCCCTGGTGCTCGTGCCGTACGACCGGGGTGGGCTGTGGACCGCCGAGTTCGGCGGGATCCGGTGGGTGTGCGGGTTCACCGATGAGGCCGCTCTGGCCCGGTTCGCCGAGGAGCGGGCCGCGGTGGAGGGGACCGGGGATGCGTCGCAAGGCTGGGAGTACGCCACGTTCCGGGGGGCGCGGTTGCTGGATGAGGTCATCCCTGCCATGGGGGTGCCGGCCGGGGTCGCGGTGAATGTGGCCGATCCGGACGGGGCGATGTTGTTTCCGCCGGTGGTGGGGATCGTGCCGGATGGCGCCGCCGTCGACGCGGACGTGCCGAACGGGGGGCAGCAACGGTGAGCGGTACGGGGGCGGAAGACCTCAACGTCGATCCGGTCAGTGTTCAGCAGATCACTGCCGGGTTGCGCGAGGCCGTGGCGGAGTTGAAAGAGATCGGCACCGGTACGGGGGCGGTGCTGGGCAAGGGGCTTTCGGATCTGTCGATGACCGGGATGGAGGCCGGGCATCACGGGTTGTCGGTGGACTTCGAGGACTTCTGCGAACGGTGGGAGTGGGGCGTCCGCGCGCTCGTCCAGGACGCCAACGCGATCGCGGCGAAACTGGGGCTGGCGGCGGGGATCGTGTGGGAGGAGGACCAGTACGTCCAGGGCACGATGAAGATCGCCGTGAACGCGGGCGTCGGGAACCCGCATGCCTCGGAGGACGAGATCGTCAAGCAGGGCTGGGGCGATGTGCTCACCCCCGACTATCTGAGCCCCGACTACAGCCGCGAGTCCTTCGAGCGGACCGCCGACGAGGCCGGACAGACCTGGAAGGACACCGGGCGGGCGCTCGTCACCGAAGGGAACGGCGGACGCCAGGCCGACCAGTTGAACGATCTGTTCGGTGTCGACCAGGAGGCGTTCGACCGGTCCGTGGACGAGGCGTTCGGCCCCTCACCCGAGGAGCGGGCCCAGCAGCAGGGACAGGGGGGTAATTGACCATGGGCTTCAAGGATTTCGTCCGGGACATCACGCCCGATGTCGTCGAGGACGCGGTCGAGGACGGTGTCGAGTGGGCCGGTGACCGGGTTGAGGGCGCCGGGAACTGGACCGGCGACCGGCTGGACGACGCCGGCTGGGAGTCCGGGGCGGACTGGGTCCGTGAGAAGTCCCGGTCCGTCGCGAACCGGATGGGCGCCGAGGTCGACGAGATGGACCTCGGGCAGACCGAGGACAAGACCAAGCTGATCTACGGCAGTCCGTCCAAGATCCGGGCCTCCGCCACCCATCTCCGCAAGTTGCAGGGGTCGTTCGACAAGGTCGGCGGTGGTCTCAAGGGCGTCGACTCCTCCGCGCTCAAGGGGCAGGCCGCCGACGCCTTCCGGGACTCCGTGTCGGTCGAGCCGCCGAAGTGGTTCAAGGCCGCCGACGCCTTCGAGAAGGCCGCGGGCGCGCTCGACTCCTTCGCCGGGACCGTGGAGTGGGCCCAGGGGCAGGCGCAGACCGCGATCGACAAGTGGAAGGCGGGGACGAAGGCGTCGGAGGAGGCCAGGGACGCGTACAACGAGAAGACGTCGACGTACAACAAGGCCGTCGACGTCTACAACGCCAAGCCCGCCGATGAGCGTGATCCCTCCTCGCTGCCGCCCAAGCCCGGCGCGTTCAGTGACCCGGGCACAGCCCGGATGGAGGAGGCCCAGGAACTCCTCGCGGAGGCTCGTAAGCAGCGCAACACGGCAGCTGAGACCGCCCGCAAAGCAGTGACGGCGGCCCGCGACACCGCCCCTCAGAAGCCGCGCTACGCCGAGCAGGCCATGGACGGCCTCACCGAGTACCAGGTCATCAAGACCCACCTCGCGGGCGGTGTCGTCAAGGGCGCGGCGGGCATCCTGAACTTCGCGCGCAGCGTCAACCCCACTGATCCGTACAACATCACTCACCCCGCCGAATACGGGCTCGCGCTCAACAACACCGCCGCCGGGCTCGTCCGGGTCGCCAACGACCCCTGGGGAACCGGCAAGCAGATGATCGACGGGTTCATGAAGGACCCCGCCGAAGGGTTCGGGCGGCTCCTGCCCGACCTGGCCCTCACCGCCGCGACCGGCGGCGCGGGCGCGGGTGTCAAGGGGGCCCGGGTGGTGAAGGAGGCCACCGACATCGCCTCCGACGCCCGCAGGCTGGAGCGCGCCGCTCCCGAAGGCACTTACAACCGCCCTGATGGTGAGCGTACGAGCAAGGGCACCGACCCGGTCGACCTCGCCTCCGGCCGTATGTTCCTGCCCCAGACCGACGTCGTGCTGCCCGGGGTACTGCCCCTCGCCTTCACCCGCCGGGCCGAATCGGGCTACACCGCGGGCCGGTTCTTCGGGCCCTCCTGGTCCTCGACGGTGGACGAGCGCCTGGAGATCGACGCCCACGGCGTCATCCACGTCACCGACGACGGGCGGCTGATTACCTACCCGCACCCCGTGCCGGGCCTGCGCACCCGCCCCGAAAGCGGGACCTCACAGTCCACCCTGAACCGCGAGGAAGGCGGCGACTACACGCTCACCGACCCCGAGAGTCGGCTGACCAAGCACTTCGCCGGCCCTCCCGGAACGGAACCTGGCGAGGACGGTGCCGCGTGGCTCGTGCAGGTCGCCGACCGCAACAACAACATCATCAGTATCGACCGCACCGACGACGGCACACCCCTGGCAGTCGTCCATTCCGCCGGCTATCACCTCGTCCTGGCCACGGTCGACGAGCGGGTCACCGAGGTGTCTCTGCGGGACAAGAGCGGGGCGGAGCTCCCTGTCAGGTCCTACGGCTACACGGACGGCAACCTCACGACCGTCACCAAGCCCTCCGGCGCCGCACTCACCTTCGCATACGACGACCGCCGCCGGATCACGGCCTGGATCGACTCCAACCATCGTCGCTACGACTATGCCTACGACGACCGCGACCGCGTCATATCTGAGGGCGGCGAGGACCGACACCTACAGGTCGTCATCGGCTACGGCGAACCGGAGCCGACCACCGGCCACCGAGTGACCACGGTGACAAGCGCGCAGGGGCACACCACCCGCTACCGCATCGACGACCGTTGCCGCGTCGTGGCCTCCACGGATCCGCTCGGGCACACCACACGCTTCGCGTACGACGAGCACGGCCACCTGGTGTCCCGCACCGATCCGCTGGGTCGCACCACCTCCTTCGTCCATGACTACGAAGGACGGGTCACCACCGTCGTCCGCCCCGACGGCAGCGAACTCCAGAGCGAGCGGGACGCAGCGGGCCTTCGGTCCACCTACACCCTTGCGGACGGCACGCGCTGGCGACAGGAGTTCGACGACCGCGGCAACCGCGTCGCGCTCACGGACCCGTCCGGTCACACCACGCGCTACTCGTACGATGACCACGGCCGGTACGTCTCCGTCACGGACGCACTGGGAGCCGTGACCGAGGTCCTGTGTGATGCTGCGGGTTCCCCTCTCCGTGTGACCGATCCACTCGGGGCCGCGACCTGCTTCCAGTTGGATGCGTTCGGCCGTCCCGTACGGATGGAGGATCCGCTGGGAGCCGTCACAAAGTTCGAGTGGACGGCCAACGGCGAGCTGGCGCGCCGCACGGGCCCCGGCGGCGTACTGGAGAGCTGGAGCTATGACGGCGAAGGCAACCGCCTCACCCACACCGACGCCGTGGGCGGCACAACCCGCTTCGAGTACACCCACTTCGACCTGCTTTCCGCCCGCACAGGGCCGGACGGCGCCCGCCACGAGTTCGTTCACGACACCGATCTGTGTCTGACAGAGGTCGTCAACCCGCAGGGACTGACCTGGTCGTACACCTACGATCCGGCTGGGCGACTCATAGCCGAAACGGATTTCGACGGTCGCACCGTTACGTACGGCGTCGACCCGGCCGGTCAGGTGACCAGCCGGACGAACGTGATGGGCGACAGAGTGGACTACGAGCACGATCTGCTGGGCCGCGTGATCCGCAAGGACGTTGCGGGGGACATCACGACGTACGCCTACGACAAGGCCGGGCGCATGATCCAGGTGACCGCCCCGCAGAGCGAGCTGATCTACCAGTACGACCGAGCGGGTCGGGTCAAGACGGAAATGGTCGACGGCCAGGTCATGGCGTACGCCTACGACGCCCTGGGCCGTCGCAGCCGGCGCGTCACGCCCACGGGGCGGATCACGGCCTATGGGTACGACGGCGCGGACCGTCTCGTCGACCTCACCACCGACGGTCGCCGGATCGACTTCGCCTACGACGCGAATGGCCGCGAACTCGAGCGTTCCTTCGGTGACATGCTGACGCTCACGTCGAGCTTCGACGAAGCGGGCCGTCTCCGTGCCGAGCACTTCAGCAACGCCGCCCGAACGCTCATCAGTCGTACTTACAGCTACCGGCCGGACGGACATCTCCTAGGTCTGGACGACACCGCACGTGGCGCGAGGACGTTCGAGCTGGACGCCGCAGGCCGGGTGACCGTAGTCACTGCGGCGAACTGGAGCGAGGCATACGCGTACGACTCGGCCGGCAACCAGACCGTGGCTTCGTGGCCGGCTTCCCACGCGGGCGGCGCGGCCAACGGCTCCCGCTCCTACGAGGGCACGGTCATCACACGCGCGGGAGCCACCCGTTACGAGCACGACGCGCTCGGCCGCATCACCCTGCGGCAGAGGACGAGGCTGTCCCGGAAGCCCGACACGTGGCGGTACACCTGGGACGCCGAGGACCGCCTCACGGAGGCGATCACTCCGGACGGCACCCGCTGGCGCTACGCATACGACGCGTTGGGACGGCGCACCCGCAAGCAGCGGCTGGGCGGCGACGGGCGAACCGTGGTGGAGGAGACCAGGTTCACCTGGGACGGCTCCACCCTCTGTGAACAGACCACCACCTCGGCGGACGTGCCTCACACCGTCGCTCTCACATGGGACCACCATGGAGTGCGGCCGCTGGCACAGAGCGAGCGCATAGTGGCCGGGGATACCGCGCAGTCGACCATCGACCAACGGTACTTCGCCATCGTCACCGATCTCATCGGCTCTCCGACCGAGCTGATCGACGAGTCCGGCGAACTCGCCTGGCGCACGCGGACCTCTCTCTGGGGAACGACCACTTGGGCCAGGAACAGCACAGCTCACACCCCTCTGCGCTTCCCCGGCCAGTACCACGATCCGGAAACGGGGCTGCACTACAACGTCAACCGCCACTACGACCCGGAAATCGCCCGTTACCTCACACCGGACCCGCTCGGGCTCGGACCCGCTCCCAACGCGGTCGCCTACGTAACCAACCCCTTCCGGTGGTGCGACCCGCTCGGCCTCGCACCGTACGACCCGCTCCGTGAGGGCTACACCTCATCCCCGGGCTTTCAGAGGGACCCGTACCACCCTGACGTCGTCGAGAGACGCATCAAGGCGAATCGCGAGCTCTACGGCATCAAAGACCCCGATGCCAAGGGGATGATCGGGGCCAACGGCACCCAGATCACCAGCAAGACGTTGTGGAACCATGGACCGTACCGGATCGACGTGGAGAACCCGGACCCCGGCGGGCGACCGGGGCAGCTCCACTTCCAGGACCAGAGCAACAAGGGCGCGAAGTACCAGTACGACTTCGACACAGGCAAGTTTGAAGGGCTTCCCCGCAGCGTCGAGAAAGCCGTCGGAAGCAGTCCGGGCTTCATCGCAGGGATCAGAAAGGGGCTCGCCGCACTCGGCGAGGGATAGACATGCGAAGCAATCCACGGATGCGGGAGATCCTGCGGACGACAGATATCACCGACCTGAGCGATCGGGACATCCCCCCCACGTTCTTTGAGGTCATGGAGCGCGGGTGGTCCCTCACAGCCGCCGGTGGGCGCGTGCTGACCGACCTCTGTCCCGAGGCGCCCAGCACCTACGTCGACCGGCTCACGGAGGAGACGACGATCAACGGGAGAGGGATGACCGACTACGACCTCCCGGCAGCACCGGACGAACGTACGCCCCTTCTCGTCCGGAGGTGCCTGGCGTATGTGTGCGCCTGCCTTCGGAAAGCGCAGGAGGAGTTCGGTGACACTCAGGTGAAGGCGTACGTCTCCCTGTCCTTCGCCGATACCGAGGAGGCCCTCCTCACCTCCAACGTCACCTTCTGCACGCCGCTTCCCGACGTCCGCCCTTACATCCCGGACCTGGAGGCTGTTACGGACGCGGCCGTCGCGGAGATCTCGGTGGAGGACTGCTCGGCTTGGTCATGAGAGTCCCTTGCCCCCTTTCGCTCGTGCCCCATCTGTGCCCAGCGGAGCGGACAACAGCGGTCAGGTGCGGCTTCCACAGACCCTGGCCATCTCAACCGTCTCATGGGAAAGCGCAGGTCATGGCGTCTTGATGGCCCAAGCACCGCTGATTCCCAAGCTCAGAGCGCGAGTTCGATTCTCGTCACCCGCTCCACACTGAAGCCCCAGGTCGGAGACCTGGGGCTTCTTGGGTGTCAGGACCTGCTCACGGCCCTTCGTGGTCGTGTCGCCCGATTCAGCGCTGGGCCACGGCGGAACCCGGGCGGTTGTCCGCGATCAGATCAACGCGCGGGCCCTGCGCTCCCAGTCGGCGATTCGGGCCATCACGCCGCTGACCTGCTTGACCGCGGCCGTGAGGTCCCGGCCCGGCACCCGCAGTTCCCGGCTCATTTTCACCATCCACCGCATGCCGACCTCGATCTCTTCGAGCACGCCGACCACCTCGTGGGTGGACTCGGCGGTACTGATCATCTGCTCCAGGAAGCCGGTCGGCGAACCGGCGCGCTGCTCGGGCGGCATCGCCTCGATGACGTCGAATGCCGTCTGGACCGCCGCGTCCATCTCCACCATCTGCCCGGCGAAGCGGGTGCAGGCCTCCCGGAGACCGGAGGCCGGTTCGGCCATCGCCTTGGACAACTCGTGCATCGCCGGCAGCCACGCGCTCATCGGCGCCCCCGGCTGGGCGGCCCGCTCCATCACGGGACCGATCTGCACAGCAGATTCGGAGATCACCGTCATGAACCCGGCGATCGCCTCCGTGGTCTCGCCGATCGCCTCCGTCTGCGCCTCCACCCGGGCGAACTGATCGAACAGTCCGGGGGCCTCCAGGTCGTCCGGCTCCGCCTCGACCGCAGCTGCCGGTGGCGACGCCGCCGGCAGCCCGAACAGGATCCGGGCCGGGGTCAGCGGCTCGAACCGGTTGTCCAAGGCGCCCTTCAGCGCGGTCTCCAGGTCCCGTCGCGCACTGACCAGACCGCTCCGGCTGCGCTTGAACATGATCGTCCGGATCAGCGAGAGGTCGAACGGCAGCTGCCCGTGCTCGCCGATGTGGATGATCGGTTTGCCCGTCAGGTGCCGAATCCCGAGCTCGTAGGTGACGTTCGCGTTGCCCCCGGTGAGGTCGGCGATCACGATGTCGTCCTGCAACACATGGCGGCAGACCTGTTCGGTGATCTCACCCGTGTCGGCGATCCCGTCCGCCCTGACCGGGACGATGCCGTGCCTGGCGCAGGCGGGCAGGATCACCTTCTCGTAGATCTCCAGGTTCTCCTCGTACGCCAGGAGTTCCGGGCTCCCGTCCGGGGCGTGCTCATCACCGATGGGCGCGATGACGAAGCAGGTCGTCATCGGCGCTTCCTCGGGCTTCGGCTCGGCGACGGCCACGATGCTCATGCGTAGTCCTCCGTTTCGAACTCCGTTACGGAATCGCGCTGTTCCTGGAAGTCGGCACCGGCTCGCAGATCAGCCGGGTAGATGGGGCGCTCCTCGATCCCGAGCGCCCGGAGCAGGTCGGCGGTGGGAATCCGGTACTGCCACCCGAGGCGCAGGACCCGGCAAGGGAAAGCGCCCTGGTGAATGAGCTTGTACGCGGTACCTCGGCCGAGCCCGAGCGCCCGGGCGGCGGTGCGCAGGTCGACGATCAGCGGCAGGTCGAACGCCTCACCGAACGACAGCCAGGTCCTGGAACGTGGGGTCATCGTCGCCCTCCTGCCGGACGCAGCGACAGGGTGCCGATGCGGCTGCCCTCGCTCGGACGCCGCGCCCGGTGCACGATCGCTCCGAGACCCAAGTGGCCTGCCAGCTCGCCCAGTCGGAAGCTCTCCAGCCGGTCCGGCGCAACGCTGAACCGCACGGTCGCGGACAGGCCGTCGGGACGGGCGGGTGGCGACACCCGCAGCTCCCAGCCGTCGTGCCAGTCACCCGCCGGCGACTCCGCGGGAGACTCCACGGAGAGGTGAGCGGCGGCCAGCGCCTCGACATCCGCCACCGGTCGCTCCCGAGTGCGGGCCTCGGCGAACGCCCAGACTCGGTTGACGGAGGGGCGCAGCAGTGCGCGCCCCGCCTGCTGGGTCCGCAGGTCCGCGTCCGCGAGCACTGTCAGGAGGGCGAGCAGCGCTTCGGATTCGAGCTCCCGCCGGTCGATCGGCCACCGGATCGCGATCCGATAGAGGGCGCGCCGCATGGCGGGCAGGGCCAGCCAGAGCGCCAGCAGCCGTTCGGATCCGGCCGCGCCATTGTCACGCCGCGCCGCGTCGACGGCCCCGCTCCAGATCTCCTCGCGAAGCCGCGGATCCGACGGCCTGGCGTACAGCGCCCGCCTGGCCGTCAGGGCGGAGAGCCGGGTCGGGCCCTCGGCCGTCATGACCGGGAAGGGCAGTTCAGCGAGCCGGAATCGGTGCTCCAGCACATCGAACACCCGGTTGTAGGGGATCAGTCCCACGGTGAACCTCCCGAATCGTCACCCATGCTGTTCACGATGCGTGAGCAGGCCCGGGCGATCCGGTGCAACTCCTCGCGCAGCGTCTCGTAGGGGACCGGCGAGAAACCGGCCGTGTACCGCCTCGTGCTCGCGGCGGAGCGGTGGTCGCAGGCGGCGTAGTAGTACACGTCGCCGGTCCGGCCCTGGACCGAGAGGCCCTGGGTGTCCTGCTGGCGGTTGCCGCCT
The DNA here is from genome assembly GCF_001687325.1 of Streptomyces sp. PTY087I2. Classification (GTDB taxonomy): domain Bacteria; phylum Actinomycetota; class Actinomycetes; order Streptomycetales; family Streptomycetaceae; genus Streptomyces. Next base: position 61,337 of record NZ_LZRD01000017.1, read on the forward strand.
GCCGCGTTCCCGCACGAGGCGCAGCCTCCGGCAGGCGGGACGTCGTTCATCGGCCTGCCCCGCCGGGCACCACCCCGTGGACAACGGACCCGTGGACCACGCCCTGGACGGCGGTGCCGTGGACACCCTGCTGGACGAAGCTCGGCCGTTCCGCCTCCGCCGCTCGCGCCGGGGGCCGCGGCCCGCCCTCCGGGGCATCCGGCCAGGGCTCCTCCGCGTCCTGCGGGTCCACACCGGGCAACCGGACCCAGCCGTACCCGGCGAAACCCTTCTGCTCGACGTGGATACGGCGGTACTGCTCCGGGTCGTGTCCGTGGAACCCCGAGCGCACCACGTCCTGGTAGAGCCGGTCGGAGATCACCACGGCCAGGCTCGCCGACCCGGCAGCCGCCAGGGCCCGCTTCACCTCGGGTGCGTTCAGGTAGCGGGCCACAGCGATCGGGGCGGGGCCGGAGAAGCCCAGGGCTGCGGTGGCGGCCACGCCGGTGTCGATGGCCAGCCGAAGCCGCATCCGCCCGGCGGGCCTGCGGGTGGCGTTGTAGCCGCCGAGCTCGGCCGCGAGGTGGGTGACGTACTCACCCAGCACCACCTGTTCGGAGGTGCCGGCCGGGAGGACCGCGAACTCCATATCGCCCTGCGGCTGGACGGACCAGGTGCCGTGGTCCAGCCCGCTGCGTTCGGCTGCCGCCCTCAGTACCCGGGCGAGTTGAGCCTGTGCGGCCCGCTGGTCCGGGGTGTCGAAGCGGCTGTACTGCTCGATGTCCGCCGCCAGGCAGAGGCGGCGGTCGTCATTCGGCCAGGGCTTGTCCCCTGACCGGACGGTCGGCTGCGACGTCATGTGAACCATCACCTACTCGATGAGTTCGGATAGTCGGTGGTGCTGGTCGCCAACTGTGCTGCCGACGCGCTGGGCTCTCCGAACAGGCCGCAAAAATGCGGGATACCGGTTCCTGTCAGCGGCCGATGGGCGGCAGGTGTCCGATCGCCCGGAGGCGGTCCGGCTTGAGCACCCCGATCTCGCGGTTCCCGGTACTCACGATCCCCTCGTCACGGAACTCCGCCAGCGCCTGCTGCACCGCCCTCTCTCGCGATCCGATGAGCGCTGCGAGTTCGGCCTGCGTGAGCTCGACGCAGATCAGAGTGTGCGAGCCGATGAGCTCCCCGTGGTTCTCGGCGAGTTCGGCGAGCACCCGGGCGAGCCGTACGCGAACCGGGAACTCGCCGAACACGATGCGCCAGGAATTCGCGCTGTGCAGGCGACGGTTGCTGAGCCGCATGATGTGAAAGGTGGTCTCGGGATGCTTGCCGAGGAATTTCTGCACGGCTCGGCGTTGGATGACGTGTACGTCGATGTCCTCACCCGCCGTCACCGTGGCCGACCTGGGCGCGCCGTCGATCACGGCCATCTCTCCGACCACGTCTCCGCCGGCCCGGATGGCGATCAGGGCTTCATGCCCGTTGGCGCGCTTCCTGGTGACCTTGACGTAGCCGGTCTCCAGGAGCATCAGGCAATCGCCCGGTGCCCCCTCCACGAGGATCTTCGCTCCGGGCGGATACTGCCGCGGAAAACCGATACTCAGCAGTTCTTCCCTGGCCTCCTCCGACAGGCTGCCGAGGAAGCGGGAGGGCCGCCGTTCGCCGATACCATACGTACCACGCTGTGCCGTCCTCTGGGTCGTGCGCTCCATACCCCACCTCGTGGTCGAGTCCAAGTGCCTTCCCGACCAGGGAATCAGGCCCGGATTCGAGCGGAAAGAGCGTGCGAGGGGCAACCGATGTGGTGCGTGTGCACGGTGCGGCGCGGCGGGGCGAGGGCCTTTGTTGCGGTCGGGGCCGGACCTGGGTGTGGAGGCTGTGGGGACGGCTGGGAACTACGGGGTTGCCGCCGAGCGTGGCTTTCCAGCGTGTGCAGAAGTACGGCCGCGGCCGTCCAGGCTTGGGGAGAAACCCGAGCAAGCATGTGCATACTCCAGCATGCTGGCCTCCGAGGTCGCCGACCTGCACGGCTGCACCCTCGCCTCCACCAACAGTGCCCTGCATCGGGCCCGCGCCACTCCGGCCGAACGCCGGAGCAGGGCCGGCGGGCTCGGCTCCCCGGCGGTCGGCGGTGCCCAGCGGGTCCTGGCCGAGCGGTACGCCACGGCGTTCTCCCGGTACGACATGGAGGAGCTGAGGCTGTTGCTGCACGTCGACGCCACCCTGTCGCTGCCGCCGTACGCGAAGTGGATGCACTGAGTGGCCGACATCGAGTCGTGGCTGACCGGGCCGGCCGTCGGGTGCCGCGGATCGCGGCTCGTCCCGACCGTGGCGAGCGGGTCCCCCGCCTTCGGCCAGTGCCGGCCCCGTACGGACGGGACCGGCTACGAGCCCTGGGCGCTCCAGGTCGTCGAGTTCTCCGGCGACCGCATCGCGCGCATCACGGCCTTCCGCGACGCCACGCTCCTCTTCCCTCTGTTCGGCCTTCCGGAGCACCTGAGCGATGAAGCAGGCCTGGATGGCCCGGCCTGATCACTTGCCGCCCGCGGGAACGGCAGCCGACCGGTGGTCGGCCGGGGCGTCGGCCAGGCGGGCCGTCACCGCGCTCAGCCACAGCAGGCCGAGGCCGGCACCGGCGGTGAAAGCCAGCACCGTCGCGCCCGAGGCCATGAACCCGACGAGGACCGCCACGGTCATGGCACGCGACGCCACGGCCCAGCCGCGGAGTCCTCGGGCGGCGAGCGGGCGGGCCAGAACGACGAACGCGGCGCACAGGGCGAGGTAGCCGATCATTCCCGCGGCCATGTGGGCGGCACCGTGTCCGCTCATCACCGTCGCTTCGGGCGCTCCGGCGGGAAAGCCCGCCCCGGCGTCGGCCGGGAAGGCTGCCGCGGCCCAGAAGGAGACGCCGAACACGCCGACCAGGGCCGGTGCCCACGTCCCGGCGGGGCCGCCGTGCAGAGCCCGTCTCAGCCCGGCCGCACCGGCGAGCAGCAGCGCGCCGGTGACCACGAAGCTCAGCGTCTGAACCCAGCCGGCCTCGCCCAGGGCGAGTTGGCTGATCGCGTTCCGGGTGAAATGAAAGCCGTCGCGCGTGAGGCCTTGGGCGAGTCCGGCCGCGAGGAACAGCGGGCCTGCCACGACGCCGCCGGCCGTGAGCCACCACACCGTGCCTCGCGGCGTTGTGGCGACGGGACGGACTGCGCGGAGCGGGGTGAACGTGCTGGTCATCGGCGTGCCTTCCTCGTAACGACGGTGTCGTCCATATGACCGGCGCCAGGAAGCATAGTTATCGCCCTCGCGGGTGTGCCCTGGGTCACACTTGGGCTCGTTCGATTCTCGTCGGTATCAAGTCCGGGCTCTCCGCGGGACTGGCTGTACCGTTTCGACCCGGACGAGGACTCCCGGGGCCGGAGTGATGGGACGCCACTGTGGCCGGGTCGTCCCGCTGCCATCACCTCATTCCGGGAGAACCCATGACCGACAGCAAGAACATCAACAATCCCGTGGGCATGGGCGGAGGCCAGCGCAAGCGGCTGTCGCGCGCCGAACGGCAGAACAACGGGCCGCACCGCAATCTCGACCGCAAGAGCGCGGCCGAGCAGAAGGCGGAGCTGGTGCGCAAGATGCGGGAGAAGACGGGTGCGAGCGGGGGTGCCGGGCAGGCGGGCACGGCCGAGGGTGCCGGGCAGGCGGGCGATGGCAGCGCTCAGGGGTGACGCGGGCTCCGGAGAGCAGGGCGGCGATCGGCTTCCTGGTGGCTGGACCCTTGCGCGGGTCCGTGATGTCTCCGGGGACCGGGAGGCCGTGGTTCTCGACGCGGACCGTACGGCCACATGGCTGGGCGGCCCCGCGGGTGACGACGAGGCGCTGCGGCCGGAGATCGTGATCGGGTTCCACCAGCTCTGCCTGCTGAAGCCGATCGACAGCGACGACTGGTACATGGGCAGCCTCAACGACGACGGGACCGTCGACTGCTGGTCCGCCTACTCGGACTTCCACGAGGCGTTGAGGGGTTTGTAGCCCGGGGCGGGTGTCGGTTCGTCTTCTGCTGGGGTGAGGCTGGTGGCCCCTTCTCCGATGCTCCGCTCTGAACCCTCTGTACGGTCAAAGTCCTGGCAGGAAGGGGTTCCGGTGGCGAGCGGCACAACGGCGTGGACCGCCGCCGGCGGACGCGTGCTGACCAGCCTCCGGCCGGAGATGCCCGGTCGCTGACCTCCTCGCGGAGGACTGCCGGGCGTGGTGGTGACAGGAGTTCACGCTCACCGGTTCTTCATAGGCACCGTGTCCTTCGCCACCAGCCTGTCTCCCGACCAGCAGAGCCGGTAGAGGTCGACCTCGTCCAGCAGGTCCCGGCCCGAGCGGTAGAACTCGCATGTCGTGCCCGGTGGTTGGGGTGCCGAGCGGGCGTGGTCCGGGGGGTAGGGGTAGGTATGGTCCGGGAGCAGGGGAGCCAGTTCGGTGCGGGGTCGGCCCGGGGTCAGTTCGGCGAAACTGGACGGTGGTAGCGCGCTTGTCGTCAGTTGCCAGGCCAGGAGTACGGCAGCGGGTACGAAGAACGCGGCCGCTACGACCGGGGCCGCGATGGCGGCGGCGTACCGGCGGCGGGCCGCGCCTCGTACGGCGGCGAGCCGCCTCGCGGACTCCGGGCTCGGCTCGCGGGCGGCGCCCCGGTCCCGGGTGCGGGACGGGACCTGGTGCGGGAGGTCGGCCGTGACGCGGAACCCGCCTTCGTACGGGCCGGTCCGCAGGGTTCCGCCGAGGACCGTCACCCGTTCCCGGAGGCCCGTCAGTCCTCGTCCGCCGATGCCGGGCGGCGGTCCCTCCGCCGTCGTCACAGTACCTGTCGGGGCGTCGTTCACGACGCTCACGTGGGTACGGTCCGTCCGGTGGGTGATCCGCAGCCGGATCGCCCCGCCCGGCGCGTGCTTCAGGGCGTTGGTCAAGGCCTCCTGCACGATCCGGTACACGCCGCGTTCGACCAAGGGGGACAGTGCCGGGTCCGTACCTCGCCGCTCCCATCGGACCGGCACGCCGAAGGCGACCGCCCGGGCCACCAGGTCCTCCACCGTGTCGTGGGCGGGGTCGCCCGCAGCCGTACGGGTTCCCGGCTCCGTTCCCGGTTGCCGGTCCGCGTCCCGCGCGTCGTCGTGCAGGACCGCCACGGTCTCCCGCAGGTGTTCCACCGCGTCCGCGACCGTCCCGCGCAGCTCGGCCGGGTCGGCGCGGTCGCGGTCGGTGAGGTCCGGGGAGAGTTCCAGGGCCCCGGCGCGCAGGGCGACCAGGCTCAGGGCGTGGCCGAGCGAGTCGTGCATGTCGGCCGCGATGTCCGCCCGTTCGGCCAGCCGCGCCCGCTCCGCGACCAGGTGCTGCCGCTCCTCAAGCCGCCGGGCCAACTGCCAGCCCTCCCGTACGAGTTCGCGGCGACCACGCACGTACCGCCCGGCCAGCCACGGCAGCAGAAGCGCCGCGGGCAGCACGGCCAGCGTGTAGAACCACCACACGGGCTGGACCCGCAACACCGCGCACATCGCCACATCGACCGCGAGGCATCCGACGAGTACGAGAAGTGGGCCCCGGGCCTCGGCAACCCTGGCCCCCAGCAGGAAGCTCAGGGCGGCCAGCGACAGGACCTGGGCGTTGGCGGGCGTCGCCGCGTCGGCCAGGCCCAGCGCGCACAGCCCGTTGACCAGGACGACCGCGGTGCCCGGCCGAGGGCGCGACAGCGGCACCGCCACCGCCAGGACCGCCAGCGGGAGCAGCAGGTCCAGGAACGGTGACGGCGCGCCCGCGTCCCGGAACCCGTAGACGGTCGCGGCGGCGAGCGTTCCCCACAGCGCCACGTCGACCAGCACGTGCCTGGCCGGGGGCGTACCCAGGTGCGTGCGGATGTGCGGCATGGTGCGTCGACCGCCCCTTCCGATTCCGATGGGTCGCCTGGATCGCCCTAATGGGCCGAATTGCCCGAATCAGCTGATTCGGCTGACCTGTTCGGTCGATTCTGCGGGATCGAGCGCCTTGCCGGCTCCGCCGCGTGGTCCTCACGCGTCCCGGCTGCGCAGCACGTACAGGCCGGCCCCGTGCGCCACCGCCGCCCACCCCGCCACGATCAGCATCGCCACCACCGGCGCGTACGGGGCCTCGGCTCCGGCACGCATGAAGTGGTCCCCCGCACCGTGCGGCAAGTAGTCGTTGACGGGGGCGAGTTCCGGGCCGCCCAGCCCCAGGAGCACGGCCGGCAGCCCCCACAGCAGCGTGACGAGAATCGACAGCGCCCCGGCCGGGTGGCGCGTGGCGAAGGCCGTCCCGGCCGCCAGTACGGCGACGAGCGCCAGGTAGAGGCCGGCGGACAAGGCCTGCCGGAGCGTCGTACCGGCCTCGAACGAGGCGCGTCCGTCGAACGCTCCCCACGCCACCGCCGTGCCCACGACCGCGTACACGACACCCGCGGCGAACGAGACGACGGCCACCACCAGCGCCTTCGCGGCCTGGACCCGGTGGCGCCCGGGCACCCAGAGCAGCGTTGCCCGCACACTTCCCGTCGCGTACTCGGAGGTCACCGCGACCGTCGCCAGAATGACGACGGCGAACTGGATGAGGATGGCGGAAGAGGCCGCCGCGTTCCCGACGGGCTCCACCGGATGGGCGTTGATGCGGGCGATCGAGGCGTAGTAGAAGGTGAAGACCCCGGTGCCCGCCAGGCCTGCGAGGAGGCAGAGGTAGGCGGACCGGACCGACCAGAGTTTCGTCCACTCGCAGGCTACGGCCCCGGCGAAGCCACCAGGTGCCCCGGGGCTGGGTGTGCCGCCTGCGGTTCGAGGGGCGTCCGCCCGGCGGCCGGGGGCTGTCGTCGGCTCGGTCACGGGGTCTCCCCTTCGTGTGCCGCCTCGCTCGCGCCCGGCGTTTTCGTGGTGCTGGCGCCGGTGGCGTACTCGACGCTGCGCGCCGTCAGGTCCATGTACGCCTCCTCCAGCGAGACCCGGACATCGCTCAGCCCGTGCAGCCGGACCCCGCAGTGGTGGGCCAGGTCGCCGATCTCGGCGGCGGTGCGGCCCTCCACGGTGAGTTCGCCGGCCTCGGCCGTCCCGACTCTCACCCCGTCGGCCGCTGCCAGGCGACGGACGAGCGTCGCCCGCTCCCCGGGGTCGGGCACCACGGCGCGCGCCGACGCGGGAGACGCGGCGGCGAGGAACTCCGCCATGGGGGTGTCGCTCAGCAGCCGGCCCCGTCCGATGACAACGAGGTGGTCGGCCGTCAGCTGCATCTCGCTCATCAGGTGGCTGGCGAGGAACACCGTGCGGCCCTCCGCCGCCTGGTCGCGGACGAGCCGGCGGATCCAGCGCACCCCGTCCGGGTCGAGGCCGTTGACCGGTTCGTCCAGGACGAGCACCGGAGGGTCGCCGAGCAGCGCGCCCGCCACCCCGAGCCGCCCGCTCATCCCGAGCGAGTACGTGCCCGCCGGGCGGCGGGCCGCCTTTGCCAGGCCCACCGTCTCCAGCACCTCGTCCACGCGGCGTACCGGGATGCCGTTGGACCGGGCCTGGGCGACGAGGTGTGTACGGCCGGAGCGGGCCGGGTGGACGGCCCGGGCGTCGAGCATCGCCCCGACCGCGCACAGGGGGCGGCGCAGGCTCGCGTACGGTACGCCGGCGATCAGGGCTCTCCCCCGGGTGGGGTGGTCCAGGCCCAGGATCATGCGCATCGTGGTGGACTTCCCGGCCCCGTTGGGACCGAGGAAGCCGGTCACGCGGCCGGCCTTGATGTCGCAGGTCAGCCCATCCACGGCGACGGTTTCGCCGTAGCGTTTCGTGAGTCCTCGGAGGGTGATCACGGAGGCCCTTCGCTGGTGTCGGTCGCTTCGGTCGCTTCGGTTGCTGGTGCCGGTCTCTTCGGTCTCTTACGGAAGCGACGCTAGGAGGCCGCCGCGCCCACGCCCATCGGCCGGACGGCAGCGGTGTCCTGCCTTTCGTCAGGGGTGCGCTCCGCCCTGGGGAGGACCTGCGGGAGTTTCCGGTCCGTGCGGTGACACGTCGGCCCTAGGCTCGCTGTGCGGGAGCGAGGGGAAGGCGGCGAGATGATGTCGGGCAGTCGGCCGGTCCGGGTCCTGGTGGCCGACGACGAGGCGTTGGTCCGGGCAGGCGTACGGGCCATCCTGGCCAGAGATCCGCAGGTCGAGGTGGTCGCCGAGGCGGCGGACGGGCACGAGGCCATCGCTCTCGTACGTCAACACCGGCCGGACGTCGTCCTGTTGGACATCCAGATGCCCGGCCTCGACGGTCTGTCGGCGGTGGCACGGCTCCACCGGGAACCGACACCGGTCGGCGTGATCATGCTGACGACCTTCGGTCAGGACGAGTACGTCACCCGCGCCCTGGAAGAGGGCGCCGACGGTTTCCTGCTGAAGGCGGACGACCCGAGGGAACTGCTCAACGGGGTCCGGGCCGTGGGGGCCGGCGGGGCCTACCTGTCACCCAGGGTCGCCGGGCGGGTCATCGCCGGGATGCGCGCCCACCGGGCGGCCCATCCCCACCGCCCGCTGGAGCGGCTCACGGAACGGGAGCACGAGGTGCTGGCCGGGGTCGGGGCGGGGCTGTCCAACGCGGAGATCGCGGGGCGTCTGCACCTGGTCGAGGGCACGGTGAAGGCGCATGTCAGCGCGGTGCTGGCGAAGTTGGGCGTACGCAACCGGGTGGAGGCGGCGATCGCCGCCCATGAAGCCGGTCTGGTCGGGCCGCCGCCGGGGCAGCGCTGACTCTGTTCGCCGCTGCCCCGGCCGGGCTCGGCCGGGCCCGCCCCGGGCCGGCCGATTCCGTGGCGCCGCCCCCCCGTGGCGTTCCCGTGGCGTTCCCGTGCCCCGGCGGCGGCCCCCTCAGCCGTGCAGCGTCGCGTTGCTGTAGACGTACAGGCCGATCACCCCGACGACGCACAGGACGATCACCCACGAGCCGAGCCCGGTGTGCCGTCCCCTGCCCTTGCGGCGTGCGGCCTTTTCCTGGCGGCGGGCCCGGCCGGACCCGGTCGGCGTCCCGCCCTGCGGGGCCCGTGCCGCGTCGGACGCCGCCTCGGCCAGCAGGCGGCGGCAGGCCGCGGCGAGTACGTCCGTACCGGCGGAGAGCGGGACCACGGCCTCCGAGCGCGCCGGGGCGGTGGTGCCGCCGTCCAGGATGCGCCCGGCGCGTACGAGGATCTCGTCGCGGCCGCCCGCCGGGGCGAGGCTGATCCACCGCCGTACATGCTCGCCCCGGATGACCACTCCTCCGGACCGCTCCCGGTACACGGTGTGCTCGCGCCACAGCACGGCCGCCAATTCCGTAGCGGTGTCGCGCAGTTGTCCCCCCACGATCCCTCCCCCTCCGCTTCCCAGCGAATCGAACAAGCATCGCACTCTACTGGCGTGTGCAGGTTCTGTGTCCGTCAGGGGGCCAGGTGACCAGGGGGCCAGGGGATCGCGGGACTTCGTTCAGCGCACGGGGAAGCCGAAGGAGTAACCCTGCTCCTTCAGCCAGGGCAGGACCTCGCGCAGGGCCGCCACGGTCTCGGAGCGTTCGCCGCCCGCGTCGTGGAAGAGGACGGTCGGCCCGTTGGAGATCTCGCGCTTGACGGTGGCCACCATCGCGTCCGCGCCGGGGTGTTCGAAGTCCTTGGTGTCGACGTTCCAGCCGAGCGGCCGCATCCCGTGGGACGCGGCGAGGTGGCGGCTGTACGGGGTGAAGGCGCCGCCCGGGGCCCGGTAGTACTGCGACCGGACGCCCCCGGACGCCTTGGTGATCATGCGTTCGGCGTCCAGGATCTGCTGGGACTGGTAGGCCTCGGACTTGGTGTCCATGGTGGTGTCGTGCGAGACGGTGTGGTTGCACAGCCGGTGGCCGTCCGCCACGACCTTCTTGACCAGGTCGGGGTACGCCTTGGCCTGGGTGCCCACCATGCAGAACGTGGCCTTCACGCCTTCGTCCTTCAGCAGGCGCAGCACCTGCGGCGTCCAGACCGGGTGCGGTCCGTCGTCGATGGTGATGTTGACGCCCCGCGGGCCGCTTTCGGAGGCGTGCGCGATCTCCGCCGCCACCTTCTTGACCGGCCGTTCCTCGGCGGCCGGTGCGGAGTCGCCGCCCCGCGCCTGCCCGGCGGTGGTGTCGGCCTGGGCGGTCCACACCGAGGTGGCGGCGGCCAGCGCCGTCACGCCGAGCGCCGCCGCGAGGAGCCTGCTGTGCCAGGCCCGTCCCTTGTGCTTCGCCATGTCCGCCCGCCCCTTTTGCCGTCGCCACCCGATGTCGTGCACCCATCCAGACATGCGCGTGCCTGGATGGGATGCCTCGGTTACCGAGCGCGGACATGTCTGAAGGCAGGCGGCGACAAACGCCGAGCTTCTATGACTTCGGCGGTGGGGGCGGGCCGCCCGTGCGCGTCAGCGGGCGCTGTCCTCCGCGAGCGTGTGCGCCACCAGGGCGTTGGCGTGCCCGTGCCCCAGGCCGTGTTCGGACTTGAGCCAGCCGACCAGCTCCATGTGCTTGGTCAGCGGGGAGGCACGGATGAGGTCCTTCCACTCGGCGACCGGGCGGCCGTACTTCTTCTCGATCGAGGGGAAGTAACTGGCGGGGCCCTTCACGGCGTCGGTCATGGCGTGTCCCGTCTGTGGTGTGGATGTGGATGTGGTTCACATGGTGTCGCGCATATGACCGGTTCCGGGCTGCGAAGTCATCGGCGTCCGACTGTCGATCAGATTACGGATCGGTCTCGTCGACCGCCCCCGATATCCGCGCGCCCGTTCGACGCGGCTACGGCATGCTGTGCCGGTGTACGAAAGCCATCTGGCGGTCCTGTGCGAGGGCGACGAACTGCGCAGGCTGGAGCGCTGGGCCGCCCTCCGGCCCGAGGTTCCGCGCGACGACGCCGATGTGCCGAGGGGTGAACACTCGTATGAACCACGGCACTTCGAGCACCACGTGAAGCTTTCCCACGGTGGTGCCGGCCGCCGATCCCGTACACCCCTCCGCGGGGCTCGACGCCCGGCGCCCCTTCCTGGACGCCGTGCCGAGGGACGATGCTGCGGGTGATGGACGACGACGCCGTCCAGCGCACCGTCTTCGACCCCGCCCTCAAGCAGTTCCCGAACGCCTTCCGCACCACCGACCCCGTCTTCCCCTCCCCCGCGGCCACCCGGGCCTGGCAGCGTGCCCGGGCCACGGCGCTCGCCGCCGTACGGGACGGGGTGGCCGCGTCCCCGTGGGCCGAGGCGCTGGTGGTGCGCGGGAGCGTGCTCATGGCCCTGTGGTTCGGCGAGGAGGCGCGCGAGCCCGGTGATCTGGACTTCGTGGTCGCGCCCGCGTCGTGGCGGATGGAGGAGGAGCGGACCTCGGAGCTGCTGGCCGGTGTCGCGGCGCCGCCGAGGCGCGGGCCGCGCAGGGCGCTGGCGGAGTGCGGATCCGCGCCGCCGGGGCGGTGTGCGAGGACATCTGGACGTACGAACGGGTGCCTGGCCGCCGCATGATGCTGCCCTGGGAGGCTCCCGGCATCCCGGGCGGCTGGGTGCAGCTGGACTTCGTCTTCGGCGAGCAGCTGCCGGAGCCGCCCGAGCGGATCGTCCTGCCGTCCGGCGGAGTTCTGTACGGGGCCACCCCCGCGCTGTCCCTGGCCTGGAAGGTGATGTGGCTGATCAACGACGCGTACGCCCAGGGCAAGGACCTCTACGACGCGACCCTGCTCGCGGAGCGGCACCCGCTTCCCTCCGCCCTGCTCCAGGAGGTGTTCCGGCTGAGCGGGGAGTGGCCGGAGATCGGGCGGACACGGGTGGGGAGCCAGGATCTGGACGAGGCACTGGGCTACGTCGAGTGGCATCACTTCACCGGGGAGTACCCGCGGTTCGACGGCCGCGAGGAGGAGTTCGCCGGGCGGCTGCGGGCGGCGCTGGCCCCGACGTTCGCCGACGAACCCGAGTGCCCCTGAGGGCGGTGTCCCGGAGGGCGGTGACCCGGGGGCAGTGCCCCGGGGCGGTGACCCCGGAGAGCAGGGGCATCAGCGCCCTTGCTCACACTGGTACGGACATGGCGTACGGGCGAGCGGAGTGTGCTGCTGCGCGAGTACGTGTCCGCGTTCGCGGCGGATCAGGTACGGCGCGGGGCCTGCACGGACCTGAAGCTGCCGGAGAAGCCGGAGAAGCCGGAGCGGCCCGAGTCGGGGCGGGGATGAGTTCGGGGCGCGGATGAGTCCGGCGGGGATAAGTCCGGCGGGATGAGCCCGGCGGGGATGCGCCGCCCCCGAAGGGGCACCGGAGTCTGGCTCCGTTTTTTGCCTACCCTTTACCCGCATCCGGGGCGATGCCGGGATGGCGGCGCGGCTCAAGTGCGTTGGGGCGGGGTGACCACCCCCGTAACGGACAGGAACCCGACGTGACAGACGTGACAGACGTGACGGACCCGGCAGCCCCGGCGGACATGACGGCACCGGCAGGTGTGCGGGACACGGCGGACGAGGCGAGCGCCGCCGAGCGCGCCACGCGCGCCCTCTCCCGGCCGTTCTCGGTGCGCGGGCTCACCGCTCGGAACCGGATCGCCATGGCGCCCATGACCCGGCAGTTCTCCCCGGACGGCGTTCCGGGGCAGGACGTGGCCGACTACTACACCCGCCGCGCCGCCGCCGACGTCGGGCTGATCATCACCGAGGGCACCTACGTCGACCACGAGTCCGCCGGGACCAGCGACCAGGTCCCCCGCTTCCACGGCGAGGCCGCGCTCGCGGGCTGGGCACACGTCGCGGACTCCGTGCACCGGGCGGGCGGCGCGATCATTCCGCAGCTGTGGCACGTGGGCATCACCCGCACCGAAGGCGCCGGGCCCGTCCCGGACGCCGAGCCGGTCGGGCCCTCGGGGATCTCGCTGAGCGGCGAGCCCAAGGGGCGCGCCATGACGCAGAAGGACCTCGACGACGTCATCGCCGCCTTCGCCGACGCGGCGGCCGCCGCCGAGCGCCTCGGCTTCGACGGCGCCGAACTGCACGGCGCCCACGGCTACTTGATCGACCAGTTCCTGTGGTCCGGCAGCAACCGGCGTACCGACGCCTACGGCGGCGACCTGGTCGCCCGCACCCGGTTCGCGGCCGAGATCGTGGCCGCCTGCCGCGCCGCCGTGTCCGACGCCTTCCCCCTCTTCTTCCGGATGTCCCAGTGGAAGGCGGACGCGTACGACGCGAAGCTCGCCCGGACCCCGCAGGAGCTGGACGCCCTGCTCACGCCGCTGGCGGAGGCCGGTGTCGACGTCTTCCACGCGTCCACCCGCCGCTACTGGCTGCCGGAGTTCGAGGACTCCGACCTGAACCTGGCCGGGTGGGTGAAGAAGATCAGCGGCCGACCGACCCTCACCGTCGGCTCGGTCGGCCTGGACGGCGACTTCTTCAGCGCCTTCCAGGGCAACGGCTCCGACGTCACCGGCATCGAGCAGCTGCTCGACCGGATGGAGCGCGACGAGTTCGACATGGTCGCCGTCGGGCGGGCGCTGATCGCCGATCCCGAGTGGGCGGCGAAGACCCTGCGCGGGCGCACCGCCGACATCACCCCGTTCGGCGCGGAGATGCTGAAGACCCTCCACTGACGATCCCCAACTAGTCCGCTTCTACGCCCTGTTCGCCGCCGCCGGGAGTTCTGCCCGGATCGCGGCGATCAGGGCGCGGCTCGCCTCATGGGCGGCGGCGCTGCCCTCGGTGGGCGACGTACCGGCACGCTGGTGCAGCACGACACCGATGACCAGGCGGTCGGCCCCGGCGACCTTCTGCCGCGTGGCCCAGACGAGGTTGCCGCCCGCCGGGGTGGACGAGCCCGTCTTCAGACCGACGACCCCGTCGCGCCCGAGCAGCTTGTTCGTGTTGCGGAAGGTCACCCCGGCCCCCGGGGCCGTGACGGAGGCGGTCGCCACGATCCGCCGGAAGGCCGGGTCCTTCATCGCGGCGCGAGCCAGGGTCAGTTGGTCGGCCGCCGTGCTCCGCGTACTCGTCTCCATCCCGCTCACCCCGGTGTACGTGGTGGCCCGCATGCCGAGCCCGGCGGCGGTCCGGTTCATCTTCGCGACGAACGCCTTCTCGTCACCCGCGTCCCAACGGGCCAGCAGCCGGGCCACGTTGTTGCCGGACGGCACCATCATCAGCTCCAGCAGCCGCCGTTGGGTGTACTTCCGCCCGGCGAGCACCGGTGCCGTCGTCTCGACGGAGGAGTACGACTCGTCGGCCGCCCGCTGGTCGGCGACCACGGTCACGCCGGGCGCGTCGGCCCGCATCGGGTGGTCCTTGAGGATCACGTACGCCGTCATGACCTTGGTGACGCTGGCGATCGGAACCGGCTTCTGCTCGCCCCGGGTGCCGAGGCTGCCGATCCCCTCGACCGCCACGCTCGCCTGGCCCTCGCGCGGCCACGGCAGGTTCAGCGACCGGGCGAGCGGCGCCACCCCCTCCCCCGTGCCGCCGTCGCCGCCCGGCCCGACCGTGGACCGGCTGCCGCCCCCGGCCGCGTACCACCCGTACCACCCTCCCGTACCGGCCACGAGCACCACGGCGGCGGTCAGCGGTACGAGGACCGAGCGGCGGAGGAGGAGACGGAATCGAATCCGGTGTCGGAAGCGGGCACCCCTCCCAGGGGGAGCGGGGATAGTGGGCGCTGCGGGCATGGGTTCCTCCAGAGGGCACCGGTGCGGTTTCCCGTACCGGATTCACCTTCGAGGAGTCGTTCTTCCGGACCCGTACGGCACCGTTTCCACGGCCGCGAGACTGCGTTGCGGTTCCGTATCAGGCGACGGGTGAGCGCGGAGCCAGGTCGAGGGTCGCGACCGCTCCCCCGTCCGGGGCGTTCGCGAAGGTCAGCCGGGCGCCGAGCACCTCGGCCTGACCCTGGGCGACGGTCAGGCCGAGGCCGTGCCCCCGGCCGCGTTCGCTGGCACCGGTACGGAACCGCTGCGGGCCGCGCTCCAGCAGGTCGGGCGGGAAGCCGGGGCCGTGGTCGCGTACGGCGATCCGCGCGCCGGTCACGGTCACCTCGACGGGGGCCGCGCCGTGCCGGTGGGCGTTGGTGACGAGGTTGACCACGATCCGCTCCACCCGGCGCGGATCGGTCTCCACCACCTCGGCGTCCGCCGCGCCGACGCGGGTGTCCGTGCCCGTACGCCGCACCACGTCGGCGACCAGTTCGCCCAGCGGCACCGGATCGAGGCGGGCCCGCTCGGCGCCCGCGTCCAGCCGGGAGATCTCCAGCAGGTCCTCGACCAGCGCGTTCAGGGCCCGCAGCCGGTCCCGCACGAGATGGGCCGCCTCGTCGTCCTCGGGCAGCAGCCCGGCGGCGGTGACCAGGCCCATGAGCGGGGTGCGCAGTTCGTGCGCGACGTCGGCGGTGAACCGGCGCTCGTTCTCCAGCTTGCGCTGGAGGGCGGCGGCCATGTCGTCGACGGCCGCCGCCATCTCGGTGACCTCGTCGCGGGCCCGCCCGGCCGGGCCGATCCGGGCGTCCAGGTCGCCGTCGGCGATACGGCGGGCGGTACGGGCCCCGTGGCGCAGCCGCCGGTTGACCGGTTCCGTGGCGAGGGCGGCGAGCGGGACGACGAAGAGGAGGGCGGCGAGGACGGATTTCACGATGCTGCGGTCCAGGAGCTGGAGGCTGCGGACCTCGGTGCTCATGTCGTCCCGGACGACGAGGAACCGGTCGTCGGCGACGGCCACGGCACCCCACATCCAGTACCAGTTGGGGGGATCGGCGTCGTACCAGGTGGCGTAACCGCCCGTGTCCGGCCGGTCCGTCCCCGGCTGCTCCGCGAAGGTCGCGAGGTCGCGCGCCAGCGGTTCCGGCAGCTCGTCCCTGCTCCGTACGTCGATGTCGGCCGGAGCCTTCCCCGTACGGTCGTACTCGCGCTCGGCCGCGATCAGCCGGGTCAGCGTCCGGTCGGTGCCGACGCGCAGGCCGCGTTCCCGGGTCGCGTCGTGCACCAGGAAGCCGACGACGGCGGCGACCGCGCAGCACGCGGCGGCGGTCAGCGCGGCGATCTTCCAGCGCAGGGCGCGGGGGTTCAGCAGGGCGCGGGGGTTGAGGAAGTCCACGGCGGTCGGCGGCCGCTCAGCCGCGGACGAGCTTGTAGCCGAAGCCGCGGACGGTCTCGATCCGCCCGCTGCCGATCTTCTTGCGCAGCCGCAGCACGCACAGGTCCACCACCCGGGTGTCGCCCTCCCAGCCGTAGTCCCACACGTCGCGCAGCAGCCTGCGGCGGTCGAGGACCGAGCCGGGCGCGGCCGCGAACTCCAGCAGGAGCCGCAGTTCGGTGGGGGTCAGCGACACGGTCGCGCCGGCCCGGCGGACCTCCATGCCGAGGGTGTCGACGGTCAGGTCGCCGAAGGTCAGGATGTGGTCGGGGGCCCGGTCCCGGCCGGACTTCTCGGGTGTGGGGCCGTCCGGGCGGAAGGTCGCGCGGCGCAGCAGGGCGCGGATGCGGGCGACCATGACGGCCGTGTCGACCGGCTTGATCACATAGTCGTCGGCCCCCGCCTCCAGGCCCGCGACCACGTCGAGGGCGTCGCCGCGCGCGGACATCATCAGGACCGGGACGGAGCTCTCCTCGCGGATACGGTGGCAGAGGCCGATGCCGTCCAGCTCGGGCAGCATCACGTCGAGGATCAGCAGATCGTGCGCGCCCGCGCGGAAGGCCTCCAGCCCGCTGAGCCCGTCGGCGGCCACGTCGACCCGGTAGCCGTAGCGTTCCAGGGCGAGTTGGACGGCGCGGCGGATGGTGGCGTCGTCCTCGACCACCAGCACGCCGACGGGGGCGGGGCCGGGTGCCGGTCCTCGGGCTTCGGACACGCTGCCTACCTGGGCGTTCGAGGTCATCGGCCGGTCAAGTCGATCGGTCATCGGTCGGTCGCATCGTAGTCGGGGGAGGGCGGAGGACCCGGTCACCGGATCAGCGTGGCCGCGACCGGGAGGTGGTCGCTGCCGGTGGCGGGCAGGGTCCAGGCGGCGCGCGGGGTCATCCCCCGTACCAGTACGTCGTCGATACGGGCCACCGGGAACGCGGCGGGCCAGGTGAAGCCGAAGCCGTCGCCCGCCTCCCGTTGCGCGGAACGCAGCTGCGAGGTCACCGGGGCCAGCGCGCCGTCCTGATACGTACCGTTGAAGTCGCCCAGCACCACCACCCGGGGCGCGGGCTCCGCCCGGAGCGCGGCGGCCAGCTCGCGGGCCGCGTCATTGCGCCGGCCGGTCGTGAAACCGGCCGCCGAGACCCGTACCGACGCCAGATGCACCGCGTACACGGCGACGGGCGGCCCGTCCGGGGCCCGCACCGTGGCGCGCATCGCGCGGGTCCACGGCATGATCGGCACCTCCTTCACACCCGCCAGCGGGTGCCTGCTCCAGATGCCGACGCCGCCGAGCACGGCATGGTGCGGGTAGGCGGCGGCCAGCTCGCGGGAGTAGACGGCGGCCGACGCGTCGGACAGCTCCTCCAGCGCCAGGACGTCCGCCTTCGCATCGGCGAGCACGCGCGCGGTGCCGGCCGGGTCGGTGTTTCCCTCGTCCACGTTGTGGCTGACCACCGTCAGTCCGCCGGCGCCGGAACGCTTGTCGGGACGCTTGTCGGTGAGGGCTCCGCCGAAGAGCGTGACCCATACGACGGCGGGCGCGAGCACGGCCACGGCGGCGAGCCGGGACCGGAGTACGGCGGCGAGCACGAGCAGGACCGGTACGCCGAGGCCCGTCCACGGCAGCAGCGTCTGGAAGAGGCTGCCCGCGTTGACGCCCGCGTTCGGGATCCACGCGTGCAGCGCCATCGCCGCTGCCCAGACGAGGGCCGCTGCGGCGGCGAGCCAGGGGGCGGCGCGGCGGCGGGCGGCGAACCGAGTGGGAGCGGAGCCGTCGGAACCGGAGCCGCCGGGACCGGAGCCGGTGGAATCCGGCCCGGCGGGGTCGGAGCCGAGGTCGGGCGTCCTGTCCGTGGCAGGCACTGCGGCTTCCGGTGGGCTCTGCACGGCACTGGTCTCCTGACGGGCGGTCGCATACCTCGGGGATCGGGTACGTCGACAGCCTCCGGGAACGCCGCTTCCGGCCGGTCAGGGGCGTACTTCGAGCACCGCGCGACTCTGTTTCAGGTACGTATCGGTGCGGGGAGGCACCGGCCCGCGGGAGGCTCCAGCAGCGCCCGGACGCCGCGCACCGCGTCCTCCGTGCCCTCCGAACCCTCCCGGCCTCCCCGCTCCCCCGCCCCGAACGCCTCCGTGAACGCCGGTGCGCCCAGGACCGCCCTCGCCGCCGCCGTGACGCGGTCGACGTCGCCGCGTTCGGCGGGCGGCAGTGGGGCACCGGCCCGGCGGCGGGCGGCAGCGGCGGCGCCGAGGAGGCGGGCGGCGCAGACGGCGGCCGGTCCGTCCCCTATCAGGGCCGCCGCCCCGGCCAGGCCCTCCAGGGACAGGGCCAGGGCGCGCGGCTCGGCGAGGACGCGGGCGATGTCCAGGCCGCGCAGGTGGTGCGCGGCGGCGGCGCCCGCCTCGCCCCGGAGTTCGGCGATGAAGCCGAGCTCCGCGCAGAGCAGGTGGTCCCCCGCCCGGGAGGACACGGCGGCGAACCCGTCGCGAATGCGCAGGAGGTGTGCCTCGGCGGCGTCGAGGTCGCCGGAGCGGCGGGCGCCGAGGGCGAGGCCCATCCCGGAGTGGATCTCGCCGTACGTGTAGCCCTGCTCGGCGGCGATGCGCCGGGCCCGCTCGTGCAGATCGCGGGCCCGGTCCCAGTCACGGGCGAGCAGCGCCAGCCGGCCGAGCCCGGAGAGCCGGGCCGACACCTCGGCCTCAAGCCCCAAGTCCCGCGCTATTCGGAGCCCTTCGAGCTGGCGTTGCTCGGCCTCCTCGTACGCGCCCTTGATCTCGGCGAGCACGGCGAGCGGGGAGACCGTCTGCAACTCGCCCCAGCTGTCGCCCAGTTCATGGAAGAGCGCGGCGCTGCGCCGCCCGTCGCGGCCGAGTCCGTCGAGGTCCCCGCCGGTGAGTGCGAGCGTCGACCGGAGGCCGAGGGCGGCCGCGGTGCCCCACGGGTCGTCCTCGGCGGTGGCGAGGGCGAGCGCGCGGGCGTTCAGCGCCTCGGCCCCGGCCGTGTCGCCCGCACTGAACAGGCCGTACGCGCAGAGCCACAGCGCGCGGGCGCGGCGCACGGGGTCGGGGACGGCCTCGGCGACGGCCGCGATCCCGGTCGCGACCGCATCGGTGCCGGACACCCCTGTGGCACTGCCCGTCTCGCCCGTCTCACCCGCATCGCCCGTCAGCAGGGCGAACGCCCGGTGCAGGAGGACGAGTTCGGCGGAGTCCTCGGGCACGACCACCAGGACCGCGTGCAGGCTCCGGCGGGCCTCGGTGAGGCGGCCGCGGAGCAGCCACCACCAGGCCAGGGCCGTCGCCGACCGCACGGCCTCGTCCACCGCCCCCGGGGAGTCCGGCGCGCGGCGCACCGCCTCGTCGAGGGCGGCCCGCAGATTCCCGGCCTCGGTGTCGAGCCGGTCCAGCCAGCGGCGTTGCTCCGGACCGCGCAGCCGGGGTTCGGCGCGTTCGGCGAGGGTGAGGTAGTGGAGCAGGTGGCGTCGGCGTACGGCCGCGAAGCCATCCGTCGCGTGCAGGTGCTCCGCCGCGTACGCGGCGACGGACTCCAGGAGCCGGTAGCGCGGCCCGTCCGGACCGTTCGCCACGACCACGAGGGACCGGTCGACGAGCCGCCCGACGAGGTCGGGGACGTCCTCCCGTGCGACGCCGTCACCCGCGCACACCGCCTCGGCCGCCGCGAGATCGCAGCCGTCGCGGTGGACGGCGAGGCGGCGCAGGACGACGCGTTCGGGTACGCCGAGCAGCTCCCAGCTCCAGTCGATCATCGCACGCAGGGTCTGCTGCCGGGCCGGGGCGCCCCGCTGTCCGGTGGCGAGGACCCGGAAGCGGTCACCCAGCCGCTCCGCCAACTCCCGTACGCCCAGAGCTCGTACGCGGGTGGCGGCGAGCTCCAGCGCCAGCGGGATGCCGTCGAGGCGGCGGCAGATCTCGGCGACGGCCTCGCGTTCGGGCCCGTCCGGGTCGCGGGGGAAGCCGGGGGCCGAGGCCCCGGCCCGCTCCACGAACAGCCGGGCGGCCTCGGCGGGCGGCAGCGGGTCGACCAGGAACACGGCCTCGCCCGCCAGGCCGAGGGGTTCCTGACCGGTGGCGAGGATGCGCAGCCCGGGGGCCGTGCGCAGCAGCAGCTCGGCGAGCCGGGCGGCGGCGTCCACGACGTGCTCGCAGTTGTCCAGGACCAGCAGGGTCCGGCGGTCGCGCAGGACGGCGGCCAGCCGGTGCGGCAACGAAAGGTCCCCGGCGCCGGGGCCGGTACCTGCACCGGTTCCGACTCCCGCGCCCGGCACGGCGCTCGGGGCGTCGTCGCGAATACCGAGGGTGGCGGCGACGATCTGGGCGAGGTCGGCGGGCGTCCCCGTACGGACACCCGCGAACTCGACGAACCAGATGCCGTCCCCCGGGCCGTCCGCCGCGGGCCGGTCCCTCTCCGCGGTGGCGGCGGCGACCGCCAGCCGGGTCTTGCCGACCCCGCCGGGCCCGGTGAGGGTCACCAGCCGTTCTCCGACAAGGAGTTCAGCGATCCGGGCGAGCACGTCGTGACGCCCGACCAGGGGCGTGAGCGGAACCGGAAGGTTCTCCTGAGGACCAGGAACAACAGGAGGAACCGGAGGAACCGAAGGAACCGAAGCAACGGGAACGACGGGAGCAACAGCAGAAGCAACAGGCGGCATCAGCACCGGATCCTGCCGGAGCACCGCCCGTTGCAGGGCCGCGAGTTCGGGCCCGGGATCGACGCCCAGCTCCTCGACGAGGCGGCCCCGGAGGTCGTCGTACGACGCGAGGGCCTCGCTCTGGCGCCCCGCCGAGTACAGCGCCCGCATCTGCACCGCGCGCAGCCGCTCCCGCAGTGGATGCCGGGCCACGAGGTCGGCCAGCTCCCCGGCGAGCAGCACATGGTCCCCCGCCTCCCAGCGGGCCTCCGCCTGCTCCTCCAGCACCGACAGCCGCTGCTCCGCGAGGCGTTGGGCGGCCTCCCGGGCGAACGGGGCGTCCGCGAAGTCGGCGTAGGCGGGGCCCCGCCACAACGCGAGTGCCTGGGTGAGCAGTTCGGCCCGGGTGCCCGGATCCCGTACGGGGCGGGCTTCCGTCACCAGGGCACGGAACCGGTCGGCGTCCACCTCGTCCGTACCGCGCTCCAGCCGCAGCCGGTAGCCCGGGGGCTGCCGCACCACCCGGTCGCGGCCTAGCGCCCGGCGCAGTTGGGAGACCTTGGCCTGGAGCGCGCCCGCGGGGTTCCCGGGCGGCGCGTCGCCCCACAGGTCGTGGATGAGCCGGTCGGCGGAGACCGGGCCGCCGCCGTGGGCGAGGAGGTCCGCCAGCAGGGCCCGGACCTTGCGCTCGGGGACGGTGACGGTGTTCCCCTCGCCGTCCTCCACCACCAGTGACCCGAGCACCCCAAACCGCATACGCGCCACCGTACATGCGAGACATGCGAGGAAAACGCTGGTCGCGGGCGTTCCCGAAAGACTCCCGAAGGACTCCCGAAGAACTCCCGAAGGTTTTCCGAAGCCCTCCGGCGCACAGTCCTGCTCACCCGTAGAAGCCGATCACGTACCGGGAGACCAGGAGCCGACTCCATGAGCACCGCACCCGACACCACCACCGCCGCCACGTCTCCCGCGAAAGCTGATCCCCGGAACGGCAAGCTCCCGCTGCTCGCCCTGCTGGCCCTCGCCACCGCCGTCTTCGTCACCAGCCTCACCGAGACCCTTCCCGCAGGCCTGCTCCCGGCCATGAGCGACGACCTCTGGGTGAGCGAGTCCGCGACCGGGCAGACGGTCACGGTCTACGCGATCGGCACCGCCCTCACCGCGATCCCGCTGACGGCGGCCACGGCCGGATGGCGGCGCAAGCGGCTGCTGCTCGCCGCCATGGCCGGATTCGCCCTCGCCAACACCGTCACCGCCGTGTCGTCCGTGTACGAACTGACCATGGCGGCCCGGTTCGTCGCCGGGGTCGCGGCCGGGCTGGCCTGGGCGCTGCTCGCCGGATACGCGCGGCGGATGGCACCGGTTCACCTCCAGGGCAAGGCCATCGCCATCGCGATGGCCGGCATCCCGGTGGCGTTGTCGCTCGGCGTGCCCGCCGGGACCTTCCTCGGCGACGCGCTCGGCTGGCGGGTGGCGTTCCTCGCGATGACCGCGCTGACCGTGCTGCTCCTGCTGTGGATCTTCGCGGCCGTGCCGGACTTCCCCGGGCAGGGGCGCGGCGAGCGGCCGAGGATGCTGCGGACGCTGCGCATCCCGGGGGTGAGCCCGGTCCTGTTCGTGACGCTGGTCTTCGTCCTGGCCCACACCATCCTGTACGCGTACATCGCGGCGTACCTCGACGACCTGGGCCTGGGCGGTTCCACCGGGCTGATCCTGCTCGTCTTCGGCGCGGCCTCGCTGGCGAGCATCGGGATCACCGGCGTCCTGATCCACGACCGGCTGCGCGCCCTCACCGTCACGGGCGCCCTGCTGGTCGCCCTCGCCGCGGCGGTCCTGGCCGCCCTCTCCGACACCACCGCACTCGTCCACGCCGCCGCCGTGCTGTGGGGCCTGGGCTGGGGCGGGATCCCCACCCTGCTCCAGACCGCCGTGGCCGACGCGGGCGGCGAGTCCGCCGACGCGGCCCAGGCGATGCTGGTCACGCTCTGGAACGCCGCCATGGCGGCCGGCGGCATCGTCGGCGGGATCCTCCTCGACACCTTCGGCAGCGCGTCCTTCCCCTGGACCGTGCTGCTGCTCCTGCTGCCGGTGATCGCGGTGGTGCTGTACGCCCGCGGCGCGGGGTTTCCGGCCCGGCGGATCAGCGGGGCTCGGTGAGCGGGCCGTACGCGTCGGGGCGGCGGGTGGTCAGGAACGGGAACAGTTCCAGCCAGTCGCGGCGGGCGTCCAGGTCGAGGTCGGCGACGAGGACGGCGGGCTCGTCGCGGGGGGCCTGGGCCAGGACGCGGCCGTACGGGTCCACGATGAACGAGCTGCCGTAGAAGGTGAGGCCGTTCTCGGCGCCGATGCGGTTCGGGACGACCATGAAGGTGGCGTTGGCGATGGCGTTGCCGGTGATCACCTTCTGCCAGAGCGGCTGGGAGTCGAAGCCGGGGAAGCCGGGCTCGGAGCCGATGGCGGTCGGGTAGACGAGGACGTCGGCGCCGGCCAGCGAGTAGGCGCGGGCCAGCTCGGGGAACCACTGGTCCCAGCAGGTCGGCAGGCCGAAGCGGGCCTCGTCGACCTCGACCAGCGGGAAGGCGTCGTCGCCCGCAGGGCCGGCCCGGAACCAGTCGTCCTCGTAATAGCCCTCGGTGACCGGGATGTGGGTCTTGCGGGTGCGCTGGGCGAGGGTGCCGTCGGGGGCGACCAGGATCGCGGTGTTGTAGCCGAGGCCGTCGTCCTCACCGCCGGGCGCCGGGGCCTTCTCGTACAGCGAGGCGTGGACGTACACCCCGTGCTCCCGCGCGGCCTCGGCGGCGAAGGTGAAGGTGGGGCCCGTCAGCAGCTCCTCCGGGGCGGCCGGCTCGGGGTGGTCGGCGCGCCGGACGACCGCGAAGTACGGCGAGAGCGTCAGCTCCTGGAGGCAGACCACCCGGGCGCCCTCCGCCGCGGCGAGCCGGATGCCCTCCAGCAGGGCGGCGCGGTGCTCGGCCGGGTCGCGGTGCCACCGCTGCTGTACGGCCGCGACGCGCAGCGGGGCGCGCTCGGCAGGGCGGGTCCGGGTCGGGGAGGCGGGCGGGCTGTACGCGGTGATCAGACGCATGACCAGTTCCAGGGGCGAGGGGGGCGGGGGACGGGGAGGCTGAGAGCGGAGTGCCGGAACGTTCCGGCAACGGATCGAATCTAACTCTGCCGGAACGTTCCGGCAACCCTCCGGGCCGTACGGCCGCCGGCGTCGACGCACCCCCTAGACTTCACCCCCGTGACCTCCCGCACCGTGACCCTGCTCGACGTAGCCCGTGCCGCCGGGGTCTCCAAGAGCACCGCGTCGGACGCGCTCCAGGGGTCGGGGCGGGTCGCCGAGGCCACCCGGGACCGGGTCCGCGCGGTGGCGGAGCAGCTCGGCTACCGGCCCAACAGCGCCGCCCGACGGCTGCGGCGCGCCAGCACCGGGGCCGTCGGCCTGCATCTGCCGGCCACCGCGACCCGGCTGGACTACTACATGAACCTCGCCTTCGGGGCGGTCGAGCGCGCCCAGGAGGACGGGCTCGACATGGTGCTGCTCGCGCCGTCGGGAGCGGCGGGCGGGCGGATCGCCTCGCGCGTCGACGGGCTGCTGGTCATCGACCCCGAGGCGGGCGACAGCGCGGTGCCCGGGCTGCTCGACGCGGGCGTCCCGGTGGTGACCGGCGAGCGCTACCTCGGCCCGGCCACCGGCCCCAGCGCCGCCGTGATCTGCGACAACGCCGCCTCGCTGACCGCCCTCCTCGACCATGTCACCGAGCGCGGCGCCCGCCTCCCCGCCCTTCTCGCCCCGTCCGGGTCCTCCGCCTGGGCGACCGCCCTGCGCGCGACGGCCCGGTCCTGGGGGCGGGCCCACGGGGTGGAGGTGGCGCTGCGCACCGTGCCGTTCGCGGCGACCCCGGCGGAGGCCGAGGAGACCACCCGGGCCCTGCTCACCGCGGACCCCGCCGTCGACGCCGTGATCTGCGCCCCCGACGGCTCGGCCCCCGGCGTCCTGCGCGCGGCGGCCGCCCTCGGCCGGGAGGTCGGCGGCGGCGCGAAAAGCGGGAGCGGCCTGCTCGTCGCCGCCTGCGTCGACGGGCCCGCCACCCGAGGCGCCGAACCGCCCGTCACCGCCGTCGACCTGCGCCCCGCCGCGTACGGCCGCGCCTGCGCCGAACTGCTCTGCGACATCCTCGCGGACCGCGCCGCCCCCGACACCGTCCGCCGCCACGCCTGGTCCCTGGAGACCCGCGCCTCGACCGGGTCTCCGGGCTGAAGCGCCACGCGGCCGGCCGAACAGAGCATCACATCAGGCCGAACAGGCCATCGCCTTCTTGACCCGGGGAACGAAGTCGAGCATGAACGCCTCCATGTCGCTCCGCCTCTCGTTCACGTCCTTCGTGACCTTTTCGCCCACGATGAGGAACACCAGCAGGTGATCGGCCTTCGGCAGGCCGCACGGGGTGCTGATCATGACGTTCTTGTCGCCCATAGCGCCGGAGCCGTCGAACGGCAAGGGCTCCATCTTCTTCCGGTTCGTGAACCGGAAGCTTCCGAGCTCGCCCATCGGATCGTAAAACTTGTCGACCTGTTCAACAGCGAGCGAGACAGCCGGATAGTCATCGACGCTCAGGCCGCAGTAACTTCCACTGTTCGTCACGATGGAGTCACCGTTCACCTCGACCTTCTCACCATGAGGAAGAAGGGGCGTCAGCTCCTTTTCTCCCACTGGGACTCCGCACGCATCATTCGGTATCGCGTATTCCCGCGACGATCCGCACCCCGACAGGAGCAGAGCCAGCCCGACAGACACCACTGCGGCACACGCCCTGAGAGGTCCCCTCATCACTGGTCTCCCACAATCCCTTCGGCCTTGTCGTTCCCGTCGTTGGCAGCCGCTCCGATGGTGTCGTAGACGCCGAAGTCCTTCGAGTAACCCTCGTGGCTCGGGTCCTTGGCCCAGTCCTCGTTCGCCCGGTACCACTCATCAGCGATAGCCCGAAGCTGGCCGTTCCGAACGGCGTAGGCATCTTTGTGTTCCGCCTGGGAAGTTGCGTTGATCTCATTCTCCTTGTCCTTGACCCAGGCTGACGTGATGGCATCGATGCCTCGCTGGAGGGGGTCACCCAGAGTCCCGCCGCCGAGCGGCGTGAGGATGCCGCCCACGAGGTGGTACGTCCACATCTTCTTCCACGAAGCGTCGGTAAGATCTCCCTCCTTCTTGTCGTTGGTAGCCTGATATCTGGCCTCCTCCAGGAACCCAACAGTGCGGCCGGCCTTCTTGAGGCTGTCCTCGGGGCTTTTCTCCTCAGGGTCGGTCTTGGTTGCCTCGGTGTGGATGTCACCGAGGATGGCGATGTTCATCTGCTCCGTGAGCAGGCCGTACGTGTCCTTGTTACGGGAGATCTGCTTGCTCACTTCCATGAGCTGACCGGAATCGAGGCCCTTGGAACCCAGAGGATCGCTCATCGACTTGTGCACGGCTTCTCCGTGATTGCCCATGGCTCTGGCCATGTCGTCACGCAGCTCGGCCGGGAAGTCGTTCTTGGTCTGTGCGAGGAACTCCAGCGAGCGCTTCATCGCTTCGCTCTGCTCCGGGGTGTGATCCCCGAACCTCACACCGTCGACGTCCGGGTCGCTGACGCCCGAGACCGCCGCGAACATGGCCTTGCCCGTGGCCTCCAGCGCCGGATTGGGGCCATCGTCCAAGGGCGTGTCATCGAAGGACGGGCGTTCCTTGAGCACCCACTTCGCATTGTCCTGCGGTTCTTCGGTGTTGAAGAACTCCGTAGAGGCGTCCGGGCTGTTGGAGAGTGCCGTCATGAAGCCGGTCATCGGGTCGCGGCCGAAGTCCTTGTCGTCCATGAAGTTCATCTTCGGCATGTTCGGGCCACCGACCCCGCCGGACCAGTAGTTGCCCGGGGCCTTCATCTTCTTCTCGGTCTCGACCAGCGAGTTGCCGTACTTGTTCAGGAACTGGTCGTCGTAGTCCCCGACCCGCATCAGGTTGCTCATCAGCTGGAAGCCCCACACCTGCGAACCACGCGTCTGGTAGCGCTCGCCCGCCGACTTCACCATGTCGTTCTCCCACGCACGCATCGCAGGACTGTCCGACTGGGTGGCGCCGGCGAGAGTGAGGCTGAGGTTCTTCTGGAAGTCGCCGAGCTGGTTCAGTTGAGTGCGGGCGAGGTCGTTCGAGGTCGAGACGTCGGTGAGGTCCGCCCAGAAGTCCAGGGTTCCCTTCGCACCGAGGGTGGTAGCGAACTTCTCCTGGAACAAAGGGTCGTTCTTGTACGCGTCGAGGGTCGCGTTGAGCTTCCGAAACTCGGCGGGCGACATCTCATCACCCTTGTCCTTGATGACCTTCGCCGCCTCCTCCGCCTTCTTCAACGCATCTGCTGCGGAGTCGCGGTCCTTGTACTGCGCGCCGGAGAATCCCAGGTCGGCCTGATCGGCGATGGCCTTCAGAACCTTCGCGGCGCTGGTGTCGCTCTCGGTCGCCCGGTTCAGTATCCGCTGTACGTCGTCCCGCAGGTGGTCCACGTCCTGCTGCGAATGATCCGCGACCTCGGTGCCCTTGGCCGCCCGGTCGGGGTGGATGAGCATCGTGACGGTGAAGCCGCCGTTGCCGGTGGGCACCACCGTGATGTTCTTCTTACGGCCACGCTCCAGCGCCTGGTCCAGCTCTCCCTTGTACTCCACGAGCTCATCGCGGGTGTCCTTGAGGATGTTGTGGATCGTCGTCGCCTGGGTGTGGGCATCGCCGAACTCGCCCACGGTCTTCATGATGAACTCCCGGGACACCGTGGCGTTCACACCGGCCCAGCTCGCCTTGTCCGCCTTGGCCTTGAGATCGTCGCGGGCATCGCTCTCCAGCGTCTTGAGCTTGTCGACCACACCCTTCCAGGCACTGATGGCCTCGTTGAGCTTGGAGAAGTTCCCATCACGCAGCGTTTCGAGATCCATCAGCGCTGGGTCCTCTCGGTGAAGCCCTCATCGGCTCCCACTCGTCCCATGCCATCAAGCACCCTCCCCCGTCGGTAACGCCCCTCATTGAGCGATCTTCTTAACCTACCAATGGCTCCCGACCGCTCAGAGACTCCGTGCCGTACGGGAAATGCCCGAACTCCCGGCGAGGTCCCGGGCGGGGAACAACACCCCCCAGGGCGGGGGCGGAACCCGTCCCCGGGCGGGGGTGCCGCGCGGATCCGGTCCCTAGCGTTCAAGGGGTCAAGATCCATTCGGAACGGCCCGGCCCCACAGCCGCGCGCCGCTTCCTCGCGTGAAAGGTGTGAGCCTCATGGCGAACCCCAACGTCGGCATCCTCGAAGAGATCGACGACCAGAACCTCGACGCCGTCAGCGCCGCCGGTCAGGGCTGGGGAACCATCGTGTCCTCCCTGAGCTGCTACGGCGCCAGCTACGTCCTGGGGAACAACGGGAACTTCTGCACGGCCACCGCCGAGTGCCAGAACAACTGCAAGTGACCGTATGACGCCGGGACCCACCTCCCGGCGTCACCTCCCCCTCCCCTCCCGAGGGGCAGCCCTCCGAGGGCACTCCCCTCCCTTCCCTCCCGTCACTCCCCGCCCTCCCCGCCCCGTCCTGGATCCGGTGTTCATGAACAGTCACGACGTCTCCCCCGGCACCGCCGAAGCGCTGCGGACGTATCTGCCGGAGCTCACCGACCCCGAGCTGATCGCGCACGTCGAGGAACGGCTGCGGGCAGCGGCGGCAGCGGACGAGGGCGAGCAGGACCAGGAGCTGCCCGAAGCGCCCCCCGCCTACGACCCGTCCCTCGATCCCGACGGGCTCTTCCACGACTACTTCCGGCACTTCGTCGCGCCCTGGACCGGCCGTGTACGCCATGCCGCCGCGCAGTCGCCCACGATCGCCGCGCCGCAGCGGATCGTCGACGACTTCGTCACGCACCAGACCGGGCTCGTCTCCCGGCTGATGATCCGGACCCTGGTCGAGGAGCTGCACCGGCGGCGCACGGCCGGCCTGCTCGACGGCGAGACGCCCGAGGAGCGATACGCCGCCTTCCGGCGGTGGACCAACAGCCCTGCCGGGCATGGCGAGTTGACCGCGCGCTATCCGCACCTCTTCTCCCTCGTGGGCCGCCAGGTCGAGGCCTCCGCACGGTACGTCGTCGAGATCATCGATGAAATCGGTTCTGCCGCACAGCAGTTGGGCGCGCTCCTGTCGGACGGCGGTCCGGAACTCCCCCGCGTCGAGCGTCTCGTCCTCGGCGAGGGCGACACCCACAACGGCGGGCGCTCCGTCGCGCAGGTCCTGTTCACCGACGGCGGCCGTGTGCTCTACAAGCCGCACCCCATCGGCGCGGAGGCCGGCTACAGCTCCTTCGTGTCCTGGATGAACGGCCGGCTCGGCACCGATCTGCCGACCGTCGCCGTGGTCCCCACCGAGCACGGCGGGTTCGTGGAGTTCATCCCGACCGAGGAGTACGCGGGCGAGCAGAAGGACTACTTCGCCCGGATCGGCACCCTCGCGGGGATCCTCTTCCTGCTGCGGGCCACCGACATCCACTTCGAGAACATGGTGTCCTGCGCCGCCGGGCCCGTCGTCATCGACACCGAGACCCTGCTGTCGCCCCGGCTCAGTCTCCCCGAGGCGTACGACGACGGCGCGGCCTCGAAGATCGGGGCGCTCACGCTCCGGGAATCGATCATCGGGTCCGGGCTGCTGCCGCTCGTCGTGCGTTCGGGCAGCGACGACGAGGGCATGGACATCGGCGCGATCGGCTACGACACCGGTCAGCGTTCCCCGTACAAGTCGCTGAGCCTCCAGAACCCGGGGCGCGACGACATGTTCGTCGGGATGGTGACCACGACGACCACCGCCGCCAACGCCAACCTCGCCGTGCAGCGCGCCACCCAGCTGCCCGTCAACGACCAACGGGACATTGTCAAGCGCGAGTTCGGCCGGGTGCTGCGGTACGCGGCGGACCACCCCGACGCCGTCGCCCACGCCGTCGAGGAGTTCCTCGGCGATGTGCAGTTCCGGCACGTCAACCAGGCGACCATCTTCTACACGCAGTTGCTGCGCATGGCGACCCACCCGCACGCCATGGCCGACCCGGTCGTCCGCGCCGCCGTCCTGAACCGGGTCGTCCTGCGCACCGGCGACTCCCCCGAGATCGCCGACGCCGAGGTCCGGCAGATGGCCCGGGGCGACGTGCCGTACTTCTCGTACACCGCCAGGTCCCGCGCGCTGGGCTCGACGGACGGGACCGTACGGGCCGACGCCCTCGCCGAACCGCCGCTGACCACCGTGCGCGAGCGGATCCACGGGCTCGACGAGACCGTCATCGAGCGCGAACTGCGCCTGATCGACTTCTCGTTCGTCAACAAGCTGCCCACCGACCAGGAGGAGACCGGGTTCGTCCCCGTACGCCCGGCGGGGAAGCCCGCTGTCGCCGTGGACCGGGGCCGGTTCGTCGACGAGGCCGTACGGATCGGGGAGCGGCTGCTCGCGACCCGGGTGGCGAGCACCGAGTCCCGCCACCCGGCGACCTGGATCGCCCCGCAGGTCACCACCGACTCGCAGAGCCAGTGGAGCCCGGGGACCCTCGGCTACGACCTGTACGGCGGCAGCCCCGGCCCCGCCCTCGTCCTCGCCGCCCTCGCCCGCGAGACGGGCCGGGCGGACTTCGCGGCGGCGGCACGCAGCGTGCTGGACCCCGTCGAGGAGCAGCTGCGCGGCGGGCAGCTCGCCGAGCAGGGGGTGTCGGTGGGCGGGATGACCGGGATGGCCGGGACCGCGTACGCCCTCGTCGTGGCGCGCGGGCTGCTGGACGAGCCGGACGCCGGGCGTCTCGGCGAGCTGGCGCGGGAGCTGGCCCGCTGCTCGGGGGCCGAGGCCGGCACCGACTTCCTCAGCGGTATGGCGGGCGCGCTGGCCGTCGGGCTCGCGCTGCACGAGCGCGCCACCGACCCGGCCGAGCGGGCGGTCGTCGCCGAGGCGGTCCGCACGATCGCCGCCCGGGAGACCGAGGCGCTCGGCGGCCTCGGCCTGGCGGACCCGCGGGTCACCCCGTACACCGGTTACGCGCACGGGGCGATGGGCATCGCGCCCGTACTGCTGCGCTACGGAGCCGAGTTCGACGACCCGGGCGTGCACGGACTCGGCCTGCGGATCCTCGGCGCCGTGCTCGACGCGCAGGAGGACGGCGACCGCGACTGGCCGCGTGTCTGGGGCGAGCCGGAGCGCTCGTACGGCTGGTGCCACGGGGCCCCCGGCATGCTGCTGGGCGCGCTGATGAGCAACGAGTACGCGCCCGGCGCCGTCTCCCGCCCGGTCCTGGACCGGCTGGCCGGGCTGACCCTGGCCCGCGGCTTCGGCAACAACCCGACGTACTGCCACGGCGACCTGGCCTGCGCGGAGATCGTCGGGCTCGGGCAGCAGCTCGTCCCCGGCCTGTTCGGCGAGAGCAGCCGGGCGGGAAGCCACGGCGACGGCCTCGACGACCTGTATCCGCGGCTCTTCGACCAGGTCGTGGAGCGGTACGGGCAGCGCTCCGACACCAAGTACGCCTACACCAACAGCCTCATGGTCGGGGAGGCCGGACTCGCCTGGTCCGTCCTCCGCCACCTGGACCCGGGGAACCACCCTTCCCTGCTGCGCTTCGCCTAGGGCACGGCCACAACGCGACGGCGCACCCACGAACCGGGCCCGCATCCTGCCGGGCCCTGGCACCACCCATCCACGCAGGAAGAACAGAGAGGAACCGTCATGGGCGACATCGCCATGAACGACGCCACCGGATACGTCAGCGCCGACGAGCTCGTCGAGCTCGCGGACGCGCCGGACTCGCTGGCCGCGGGCATCACGCCCACCATCGTCCCGGCCACCGCCGTCACCACCGTCATCGTCGGCGCCAGCGCCGCGATGCAGGGCGGCTGCCCGACGAGCGGCTGCACCAAGCGCTGCTGAATCCGCTGAGCCGGTGCGGTGCGGGCGCCCCGGAACTGGTACTTCCGGGGCGCCCGCCCCCACCCTCCCACCTTCGACGACGGCAAGAGAGTCCCCGAGTGCAACTGAGCGACGCGTTCCTCGACGACCTGGTGCGGCGCATCACCGACGAGAGGTCAGACGTCTTCGGCGCGTTCTACACGCCGTATCTGCGGGACGGCGCCCAGCGCATCGCCGGGCTCGCCGCCACCCTCCGGGGCCCGGACACGATGGAGGACGTCGCCGACCTCGCCGGGGTCGCCGAGTCCGCGCTCCGCTCGCTCATGGGCCTCTGCGTCGAGACCGGCGTCCGCACCCTCATCGCCTCCTTCCGCGCCCAGGACACCGGGTACGAGGCGTTCCACGCCCACCTCGCCCAGGCCCCCGGCCGGCAGGCGGTGCTCGACCGCTTCCCCGAGCTGGACCGGCTGCTGCGCCTCGCCACCGCCCGTACCGCACGGACGGTGGCCGACGTGCTGCACGCCGCCGTCGCGGACCGGGCCGAGCTGGACGCGCTCCTCGGCGGACCCGGCCGGATCGTCTCGGTCACCCCGGGCCTCGGCGACGCCCACCGGGGCGGGCGGACCGTCTGCCTGGTGGTCCGCGACGACGGCGCGCGGGCCGTGTACAAGCCGCAGCAGGACAACTGCCAGCAGCTCCTGACCTCCCTGCGCACGCTCCTCGACGCCGACGGCTCGTTCTTCGGGCCGCTGCACCCCCGTACGCTCGTCCGGCCCGCCCACGTCTGGCAGGAGTTCGTGGTCCACGCCGACCTCGACGGCACGGCGGAGCACAGCGCCCGCTACTTCCGCCGCTTCGGCCGGTCCGCCGCGCTCCTGTCGATGCTGGGCGCCACCGACCTGCACCACGAGAACATCATCTCCACCCCGGACGGCCCGGTCGTCATCGACACCGAGACCCTGGTGTCGCTTCCCAACACCGCGCCCGAGCAGGGTCGTTCGGTGTCGGCCGCCGCCGCCCTCAATCTCGACATCGAGCACTCGGTGCTCAACACCCTGCTCTTTCCCGCCCGTTACGCCGGATCCAAGCTGGACGTCGACATCTCCGGGATCGGCTGTGTACGGCCGGGGGCCTCCGAGCACCTTCAGTCGTACCTGGTCGTGGACGCGGGCACGGACGACATCCGCTTCGACCGCAGCCAGGTCGTCGTCGAGCACGGCTCCAACATGGCCACCGTGGCGGGCGAGCCGCTGGACCCGCGCCGCTGGACGGACGAGCTCGTCGCCGGGTTCCGTGAGGCCCGCACCCTGCTCGCCGCCCACCGCGACGCCGTCGAGGCGGCCGTACGGGACTCCGCCGGCTGGGCCGTGCGCCAGGTCGTCCGCCCGACCTACGTCTACGCCCGGTTCCTGGAGGCCTCCACGCACCCCGTGCACCTGGGCAGCCGCCAGGACCGGGCCGACCTGCTCGGCAAACTGCCGCGCCACTACCGGGGCACCGCCGCCGAGTCGGCCGACGCCGTGCACCGGGAGGAGGTCGCCGCCCTGCTCGACCTCGATGTGCCGTTCTTCACCGTGGACTGCGACTCCGGGCTGCTGCGCGGCGACTTCGACGAGGAGATCCGCAGCGCCGCGCGCCTCACGCCCCGCGAGTCCGCGCTCGCCGCCGTACGGTCGTTCTTCGCCCGGCCCGCCGACCGCGACCCCCTCTACCTCCGTTACGCCCTGGCCGGTTCCGCCGACGACGTGTGGGAGCGGCGGGAGCCCGCCACCGGGCCCGCCCCGGCCGCCTCGCCCGTCCACCTCGCCGACCCGGCCGGCTGGCACGCCCTGCTCCGCGACCTCGTCGTCGGCGATGCGGACGCCCCGACCTGGCTGACGCCCCGCCTCCGGGGCGACGGGCTGCGCCTCGGCGGGATCGACGCGACGCTGTACGACGGCGGCGGGCTGCTGCTGCACCTCGCGCAGAGCGCGGCCCGCACCGGCACGTCCCCGGTCGGCGTGGATCTGGAGCGGGTCCGCGCCTCGGCCGTGCACTCGCGGCCGGCCGTGCTCGACGGTTCGCCGCTGTCGATGTCGCCGTTCACCGGCGTGCTCTCCGACCTGGTGACCGACTGGGAGATCCGGCGGCTGGCCTCGCCCGCCGCCCGGTTCCGCGCGGGCGACGAGCACGTCCGATTCCGCCCGGCCCAGGGCGCGTTCGACGTCGACAGCCTGTCCGCCGCCGACTTCGACCACCTCAACGGCTACGGCGGCTACCTCGTCCACCTCGCCGCCCACACCGCGCACGGCGCGACCGAGCTCACCGGGGCCGGGACCGAGCGGCTGCTGCGCCGCCTCGTGGCGGTGGACGGCGACCCGGCCGACCACCCCGAGGACGGCGAACTCGGTCTCGCCCACGGCAGGTTCGGCCGGATCACCGCTCTGTCCGCGATGGTCGCGGCGGGTCTCGACGAGGACAGCGGCGCCCGCGCCCATCTGGAGCGGTTCGCCGAGGCGTACGGCCGCCACCGCTGGCAGGACGCGGCCCTGCGCGACCCGGGAACGGGCAACGGCGGCTGGTGCAAGGGGTATGCGGGCATCGCGTACGCGCACGCCACTCTCCTCACCGCCCTCGGCGAACCCGTCGGCCGGATCGCGGAAGCCGTGGCCCCGGAGATCGATCGCGTCCTGGAGCCCGCCGGTTCCACGCGGAGCACCGCGATCGCCCCCGACCTCAGCCTCTGCCACGGGCTCGCCGGCCGCATCGCGGTCCTCTGCCATCTGGCGGACCTGCTCCACCGCCCCGACCTGCGCGAAGCCGCCGCCGCGCTGCACACCGCGTTCCTCGACCGGTACGGAAACGGCGGCTGGTCCTGCGGGATCGGCACCGAACCCCTCCTGCCGTCCTACTTCCTCGGCCTCTCCGGCTGGTTCGCCGCCCAGGCGATGCTCGACCACCCCGGAACCGGCCTTCCCCGCTGCCTCGGAGGCCGCTGATGGCATGGCGTATGCGCAGAGTCCGACGGGTCCGCGAGGTCCAGCAGTTCGCCCAGGCCGAATGCGGTCTGTGCTGCATCGCGATGATCCTCTCGGCGTACGGCTCCCGCGATTCGGTGGCCGGGCTGCGCCGGGACCACGAGGTGGGGCGCGACGGCCTCACCATCAAGCAGATCGCGGCCATCCTGCGCGGCCGTGGCTTCGAAGTGCGGGCGTTCCGGGCCGGGGTGGAGCGGCTCGATCAGCTGGCGCTGCCGCTCATCGCGTACTGGGACGACAGCCATGTCGTGGTCGTCGAGGAGATCGACGAGCACCGGGTGACCGTCGTCGACCCGGGCGGCGGGCGGCGCACCTACCCGGCGGAGGAGTTCGCCGAGCACTACTCCGGCCTCGCGCTCGAAGCCGTACCGACGCCGGAGCACCGGCCCGAGCAGCACCGGGAGCCCAGCGTCTGGCGGGAGTTCCTGCGCTCGCTGACCGGGGCCCGGAAGCCGCTGCTCCAGGCGTTCCTGATGTCGCTGGTGCTGTACTCGTTCACCATCTTCATGCCGATCGCCACCCAGTACGCGGTCAACGACTACGCGGGCTATCTGGAGAAGGCCCCGATCGCCCTCGTGCTGGTGGCGTTCACCGTCCCGATGGCGGTGTTCTTCCTGCTCTCGCTGCTCAGAACCGTGGCGCTGGCGTCCGTGATCCGGAGCCTGGGCGAGGCGATGATGGGGAAGACGTTCCGGCGGCTGCTGGACCTGCCGTACAAGTACTTCGCCAACCGCTCGCAGGGGGAGCTGTTCTACCGGCTCTCCAGCATCACGTCCGTACGGGACATGATCTCCAGCCAGCTGTCGGTCGTGCTGCTCGATCTCGGCAGCCTGATCGCGATCTTCAGCTATATGTTCTACCGCTCGTTCACCCTCGGTGCGACGGCGTTCGCGGTCTTCCTGACCATGCTCGCCGTGGCCGTGGCGACGTACCGGCCGATCCGGCGGATCACCGAGCGGGAGATCAGCGAGACGACGAAGTCCTCCTCGCTCCAGATGGAGGCGCTGTCCTCGATCGAGACGCTGAAGGTCTCCGGGATGACCGGCACGTTCTTCCGGGACTGGCAGAAGGTCTACGCGGCGGGGATGGAGCAGACCCGGCGGCGCATCGTCCTCCAGGGCGTGGCGACCAGCGGCTACGCGGTGTTCCAGGTGTTCGGGCCGCTGCTCGTGCTGGCGGTGGGGCTGTGGCTCGTGCTGAACGGTTCGCTGGACCTCGGTTCGGCGGTGGCGGCGCAGACGCTGACCGCGACGAGCCTCGGCATGGTGATGTCGCTGTCCGGCGCGTTCACCCAGCTGATCACGGCGAACGCGCAGGTGGCGCGGGTCGGCGACATCCTCCACCAGCCGGAGGACCCGGGGGCGTTCGGCGACCGGCAGGCCGCCGTGCGGGGCGCGGTGCGGCTGCGGAACGTGGGGTTCTCCTACCCCGGCTCCCGCACCCCGGCCCTGGCGGACGTCTCGTTCGACATCCGGCCCGGCGAACGGGTCGCGATCGTGGGCAGTTCCGGCTCGGGCAAGAGCACGCTGGGCAAGCTCCTCATGGGGCTGTACCCGATCCGGTCCGGTGACGTCCTCTACGACGGGGTGTCGATCCGCGAGATGGACGCCGACGCGTTCTACCGGAGCGCCGCGTACGTTCCGCAGGACATCGTCCTCAGCAACCGCAGCATCGCGGACAACATCCGCTTCGGGGTGCCCGACGCCACGATGGAGGCGGTCGTCGACGCCGCGCGCCAAGCGCATGTGCACGACGACATCGCGGCGATGCCGCTGGGCTACCACACCCCGGTCCGCGAGATGGGCAACAGCCTCTCCGGCGGCCAGCGCCAGCGGATCGCGCTCGCCCGCGCGCTCGCCCGGCGGCCCCGCGTCCTCGTGCTCGACGAGGCGACGAGCGCGCTGGACACCGTCACCGAGTCCCGGATCGCCGCCGCGCTGGACCGGCTGGAGTGCACGCGGATCATCATCGCCCACCGGCTGTCGACCATCGTGAACGCCGATCTCGTGGTGGTGCTGGAACACGGCCGGGTCGTCCAGACCGGCCGCCACGAGGAGCTGATCACCGAGCCCGGCCCGTACCGGGACCTGGTCCGCTCCCAGGTCGACCTCAACACCGTCTGAAAAAGGCCAGAGAGAAGGAGGAGGAGCCGTCGCATGGCACAGGACGAACAGCACGCACAGCAACAGCAGGTGATCTCGGTCCGGGATCTCCAGAAGGAGTTCCGGGGCACGAGAGCCGTCGACGGAGTCTCCTTCGACGTACGGCCCGGCCGGGTCACCGGCTTCCTCGGCCCCAACGGCGCGGGCAAGACGACGACCCTGCGCATGATCCTCGGGCTGATCCGCCCGACCGGCGGCAGCGCGCTGCTGTGGGGCCGTCCGTACGCCGAACTCGCCGCCCCCACACGGCGGATCGGGGTCGGCCTGGACGGCGGGGCGTTCGTCGGCCGCCGGACGGGGCGGGGCCATCTGCGCTGTTACGCCCCGGCCGCGGGCTGCGGTCCTGAGCGGGTCGACCAACTGCTCGCGGACGTCGGCCTGTCCGGGGCGGCGGACCGGCCGGTCGCCGGGTACTCGACCGGGATGAAGCAGCGCCTCTCCCTCGCCTCGGCGCTGCTGGGCGACCCGGAGCTGCTGATCCTGGACGAGCCGGCCAACGGCCTGGATCCCGAAGGGATGCTGTGGCTACGGGAGTTCCTGCGGGACTTCGCGGCCTCGGGCCGGACGGTGCTGCTCTCCAGCCATCTGCTCGGCGAGATGGAGCAGACGGTGGACGACGTCCTGCTGATGCATCACGGGCGGCTGCTGAACAGCGGCCCCCTCGACGGTCTGCTGGAGCCGGGCGAGCGCCTGGAGTCGGCCTTCCTGCGGCTGACACGGGCCGGGAACGGAGCACGGATATGAGCACGGGTACGAGCACGAGCACGGGTACGGTGGCGCGGACGGACCGGTCCGCGCGCCCGGCCACGGACTCCGGAGCCGGCTCCGGCGCGGTCTCCACGGCCGATCTCCTGCGGTCCGAGGTGCTGAAGCTGACCACGACCCGGCTGTGGTGGATCCTGCTGCTCGCCGCCCTCGCGGGCAGCGCGGGCCTCACCGCGCTGATCGTCTTCGGCGGCCTCAACGCCCCGCGCAGCCCGTTGAGTTTCGGCACGGCGGCCGACGCCGTACCGGCGTACAACATGGCGGTCGCGCTCGCGTACGTCTTCCCGCTGGCCATCGGCGTGATCACGGTGACGCAGGAGTACCACGCGCGCACGATCTCCGCGACGCTGCTGGCCGAGCCGCGCCGGGCCCGCGTCTACGGGGCCAAGCTCCTCGTCGGGCTGGGCACGGCGTTCGTGTACGGGACGGTGGCGGTGCTCTCCGGCGCCCTGGTGTCGGCGGCGCTGCTCGCGGGCCACGGGGAGCCGACGTACCTCACGGACGGCGCGGTGCTCGGCGCGCTGGGCGGCAGCATCCTGGTGATGACCCTGTGGGGCGCGATCGGCGTCGGCGTGGGCGCGCTGGTACGCAACCAGGTGGCGGCGATCGTCGGCATCCTGCTGGTCACGCAGTTCCTGGAGCCGACCCTGCGGATCCTCGCCTCCTCGCTCGGCAACGCGGAGCTGGGCAACCTGCTGCCCGGCGGGGCGGGCGACCTGGCGGGCGGCGGCACGATCATGACGGCCGCGGCGGAGGCGGACGGCGGCTCGCAGGGCCTCGGCTTCCTGGTCCTCGCCCTGTACGCGGTGGCGATCGGGGCGGTGGGCGCGGCGCGCTTCACCCGGTACGAGGCGTCCTGAGCGAGGCGTCCCGATCCACGAACGCCGGGGCCGCCGCACTGGTCAGGTGCGGCGGCCCCGGCGTTCTTCGTGACCGGTCCCCCCGGCCGGATCACTCAGCCGGATTCACTCGGCCCCGTGGGTCGAGCGCTCCTTCTTCTGCACCGTGACATTCACGCCCGCGAGCATCACCGCGAGCAGAAGCGGAATCACGACGCCGGTCGGGCTGTCCCCGAAGAGCGGCGCGATCAGCGCGAACACCAGCAGAATGACCACCGGCGCCCAGCGAAGGGCTTCCTTCTTCTTCCCCACGACGTTTCCCATGACGGTCTCCTTCATGTTGTGTGCGGCCGGTTCAGCCGGCCACCGGCATACGCGCCACGAGCTGACCGCGGTTACGGAATCCGGTCTTCTGCAAAATGTTCGACATATGGAACTTCACGGTGCTCTCCGCGATATAGAGGGCGCCGGCGATCTCGCTGTTGTTCATTCCCTTCGACACCAGAGAGACCACTTCGTACTCCCGTGCCGTCAGGGCCGGATCATGCGCCCGCCCCGGCCGCCGCGACGGCACGGGAACGGCGGTCGGCCGGAAGGCCCCCGCCGGTGCGGACGGCTGCCCGCGCAGCAGCGGGCGGACGAGCGTGGGCGAGATCCACCCGTGCCCGGCGGCGACCTCCTGCACGGCCTCCAGGAAGGCCTCGTCCAGGTCGTCCCGGTCCACGACCGCGCGGACGTCGGCTTTCACCGCGCCGAGCCGGTCGATCTCCGAGCCGTAGGTCAGCGCCACGACCGGTGTGGCGCCCCGTATCTCGTCGAGCCGGTCGATGTCGACGACCAGGACGTCGCACGGAACCCCGGACGCGACACCGGTCCGGTCGTCGGACGAAAGGAGCCCCCCGGCCCCCTCGCACGCGACGGCGTTCCAGCCACGATGGGCGAAGAGTCGGGTGAGTCTCCGCCGCAACGACAATCTGGCGACCATCAGCCCCACGGCTATACAGTCATCTGCCATTTCTGCCCTACTTCCCCCGTACGGCCGCCGGCGGGGCGGATCCGTCACGACGGCCCCCGCACGGCGTGCGCTGGTCAAGGCGCGCAGCGATCCTATCTTTCCCAGGGAAATGACAGCAAGCAGCCATACACTTAAGGGAGGCGGGTCCGAATTATCCGGCCAATTGACGGGGACACCCCCCGCCGGTCGGCGGGGTCCGGGATCACCGATCTCCTCCTGGAGAAGGACCGGAAAGACGGTTTCCGTTCCTGCGGACACACCCTCAGAAAGTCTGCCGGGACGGAAAGACCGCCTGGATCCGGAATCCGCCGTCCGGCTCGGGACCGGCCTCGAAGGTGCCGCCGAGGAGCAGGGCCCGTTCGCGCAGACCGATGAGACCGTGGCCGCCGCCGGGCAGACCGAGGGAGGCGGCGGAGCCGTCGTCGGCGGTGTTGCGGACGTCGACCCGCAGCCCGCCGTCCAGGGGCTGGACCCGTATGTCCACCGCGGCGCCGGGAGCGTGCTTGGTCACGTTGGTGAGGGCTTCCTGAACCGTGCGGTAGGCGGCCCGCTCCACTGCCTGGGACCAGTGGCCGGGGCCGTCCGGGGCGGCGAGCGTGACGCGCAGACCGCAGTCGCGGACCAGGGCGGGCAGGTCCGTGAGCCGGGGCTGCGGGTCGAGGCCGGGCGCGGGGCCACCGGCCGCGCGCAGGACGCCCACCATGTGCTGGAGCTCGGTGAGGGTCTTCACGGAGAGCTCGCGGACGATCCCGGCGGTCGACCGTACGGTGGCCGCGTCCGGTTCGCCGACCTGGAGCGCCCCGGCCTGGAGGCTGATGAGGCTGACCTGGTGGGCGACGACGTCGTGCATCTCCCGCGCCAGCCAGGCCCGTTCGGTGGCGAGGGTCCGCTCGGCGAGCAGCCGGTGCTCGCGCTCCCGGCCCTCCGCCAGCTCCCGCTGCCTCTCGCGCCGCACCCGGGCCGTACGCCCCAGGATCAGCGCCCCGGCGGCCAGGACGCAGGAGTCCATCGCCATGATCAGGGTCTCCCGGTCGACCGCGAGCTCCGGCAGGTCCGTGACCGGGTACGGCAGGAACTGCGCCAGGGCGACCGCGACGGCCCCCACGACTCCGACGACCACGTTGCGGCGGCGGTCGGCGAGGCAGTACAGCGCGATCAGCGGGGCGAACGCCAGGTGGCCGACGTACATCCCGGGCAGGCCGACGAGCAGCACCACCTCGGGGCAGCGCCGCCGCAGCACCAGCGCGCCCGCCGCGGCGAGCGCGACCCAGAGGCCGGGCCCGGGGCCGAAGCCGTTGACGAGGAGCCCGTCGACCACGGCGATCCCGACCGGCACGGCGGCACGGCCGAGGGCCCGCGTCCGGCGGGACGGGTTCCGAAAAGAGCCGGGGCGCCGGAGCGTACGGGAGAGGCGAAAGCGGGAGAAGCGCGGACCGGAGAGGCGCGGCGGTATGCGGGGGCGGAGGCGCTTCACGGCGCCCCGTCGATCAGGCCGGCCCGGTCGGCGAGGACCGCCGCCTGGACCCGGTTGACCCCGCCCAGCTTGGACAGCACCGAGCTGACGTGGTCCTTGACCGTGCCGTGGGAGAGCCGCAGCTCACGGGCGATCTCCCGGTTGGACAGGCCCGCGCCGACCAGCGCCAGCACCTGGCGTTCGCGGTCGGTCAGGGCCCCGGTGCGGTCGGCCGCACCGGTCTCCCGGCCCGCGGCGAGATAGCCCTCGATGACCGGGCCGACCGCCTCGGGCGCCAGGATCCGGCCCCCGGCGGCCAGTACGCGGACCGCGTGGACGAGCTGTTCCGGGGCAGTGTTCTTCATCAGTAAACCGACCGCGCCCGAACGCAGCGCGTCGTCGATGTGCCGGCCCGCGTCGAAGGTGGTCAGCATCGCCACGGCGGGCGGCGCGGTCAGCGCGCCCACCTGCCGCAGCACGGTCAGCCCGTCGACCTCGGGCATCCGGATGTCCAGCAGCAGGACGTCGGGGCGTACCTCCCGTACGCGGTCGACGGCGTCGACCCCGTCGCAGCAGGCGACCACCTCGATGTCCGGAGCAGCGCCCAAGATCAATTTCAGCCCGGACCGGACCAGCTGCTCGTCGTCCACGACGGCAACCCGAATCACGATGCGCCCCTTCACCCTGCCGACCAGGAATCACCGAAGGGTACGGCAGGAGCGGGGAGCGTTCCAGAGCAAGCGGAACGTTGAATTCCGGACCTCTCGGGCCGGCCTCGGGCCGACCGCCGGCCGTACCGGCGGCACCGTGAGCCCCTCCGCCACATCTCCGCAACGTGAACATTCTGCGTCAAGTGGCAACGGGCGTGGCGGCCTTGACATTTCGTCGCGCGGCCGATGATAAGATCATCTTACTTCCAGTGGGCTGATGGCGTATGGGGGCATTCCGGGAGGAATGGATTCCTCGGCCCCACCTTCGGAGGGGCACCTCCCGGAGCGGCGCACGGTCGTGGCGAACGAGGCCTGACTGCGTGCCGCCTGACGGGGTGTCAAGCCGTTTCCGCCATGGCACTTGAAGTGAGTCTCATGACATTTGCACAGGGCCCTGCCGTCTGGGCGCTGGTTGTCGTAGCCCTGGTCGCCGTGGGTGCCGTTCTGCGCGCTCGCGCGACCAACGTCAAGCTCCGCAGGAACCACGCCGAGCTGCGCCAGGAGCGCGACGCCCTCCTCCACCAGCGGGACGAACTCCACGTCGTCCACAACACTCTGCTCCAGCGTCAGTCCGCCGAACTCGCGGAGGTCCGCAAGGACGCCGAGGAGGAGACCAAGGCCGTCCTCAAGGCGGCCGTCCGGACCCTCCAGGGTCTCGCGGACGAACAGCAGGTTGTGATCGAGAAGGCCCAGCGCAAGTACGGCGACGACCCCGGGATCCTCGCCGACCTGATGGCCATGGACCACGCCAACAGCCAGTTCGGCCGGCGCGCCCAGGGCATCGCCGTGCTCTGCGGCGGCTGGCTCGGCCGCCGCGAGACCGTGGCCTCCGTCTTCGACGTGGCCCGCAGCGCCCAGGGCCGTATCCGGCACTTCGACCGGGTCCGGGTCAACGGCCAGGTGAACTTCTCCGTCGTCAGCCGCGCGGTCGAACCGGTCGCCGTGGTCCTCGCCGAGCTGCTCGCCAACGCCACGAACTACTCCGCCCCCGGCACCCCGGTCGAGATCAACATCCAGGCCGTGCCGACGGGCGTCTGCCTCATCGTCGACGACGCCGGTCTCGGCATGGGCCAGGAGGAGAAGGACCGCGCGGCGGCCCTCCTCTCCCCCCAGGCCGCGATCAGCGTCTCCAGCCTCGGTATTCCGCCGCAGTTCGGGTTCGCCGTCTCCGGGATGCTCGCCGCCCGCTACGGCTTCCGGGTCTCGGTGGACTCCGTTTCCCCCTATGGAGGCGTACGCGCGGTGGTCCTCATCCCCGACGAACTGCTCACCACCGAGGCGCCGCCCGCAGCCGCGCCGGCCGAGGCGCCCGAAGCGGCGCTCGCCCCGCAGCCGCAGGTCCGGCAGCCCGACCAGTGGCAGGCCCGGGCACACACCCAGGCCCAGCCCGAGCCCCAGCCCCAGGCGCAGGCCCCGGCCCCCGCGCCCACCCCGCTCTTCCCGCCCGCCCCCCGGCCGGACACCGCCACCCAGCCGCTCGCACAGATCACCACCACCGCCGGCGGGCTGCCGAAGCGTCGTCGCAAGAGCCCGGTCACCGCGGTGCCGTCGGCCGAACCGGGGCCCGTGCGCAGCAACGAGGAGACCGCGTCCCGGCTCGGCGCGTTCCAACGCGGCACCCGGTCCGGGCGCGACACGACGACGACGGAAGGACCCGAGTTCCAGTGAACCCCGATCTGTCCTGGGTACTCAACGACCTGCTCCAGGTACCCGGCGCCCGGCACGCGATCCTCGTGTCCGCCGACGGCCTGCTGCTCGCCAACTCCAGCGAGATCGGCCGGGACGACGCGGAGACCGTCGCCGCGGCCATGAGCTCCATGCAGTCCCTCAGCCGGGCCGTCGCCCCCTTCATCGGGACCCGTGATCCGGGCAGATGGCGGCAGACGCTCCTGGAGTACGAGGACGGCTGGATCTTCCTCATCGCCGCGGGCACCGGCGCCTACCTCGCCGCCACCGCCGCCGCCGACGTGGACATGGAGGCCATGTCCTTCCGGATGCAGCAGCAGGTCACGGCCCTGGGCAAGGCGATGACCACACCGCCCCGCCGCACCGCGGACAGCGAGATATGACGGCGCCGGGCGAGGAGCAGCAGGTCAGCAGCGGGTTCGTCCGGTCCTATGTCATCACCGGCGGGCGGGGGCTGCCCGACGCGGAGGATCTCTCCCTCGTCACGCTGGTCACCCTCGCTCCCGACCGCCAGCCGCCGCCGAATCCGGGCCCCGAGGTCAAGGCGATCTGGGAGCTGTGCTCCGGCGGCTATCTCTCGGTGGCCGAGGTCGCCGGCCACCTCGGCCTGCCGGTCGGGGTGGCCCGTCTCCTGCTCCAGGATTTACACCAGCAGGGACACCTCCTGCGCCGGAAGGCGCCGCCGCC
Organism: Streptomyces sp. PTY087I2; assembly: GCF_001687325.1. Classification (GTDB taxonomy): domain Bacteria; phylum Actinomycetota; class Actinomycetes; order Streptomycetales; family Streptomycetaceae; genus Streptomyces. The sequence goes on from NZ_LZRD01000017.1 coordinate 105,310, forward strand.
GGCCCAGCTCGTTGACAGGAAGATCCTCGAAGAGGTGTTGCATGGACTCCAAGTCCGGTTCGGCTGAGAGCATCTATGTTCCGGAAGCGGTCCAGCGCGCGGCGAAGATCCTCGTCGTCGGGCACTTCGCGGTGGGCAAGACGACGCTGATCGGCACCCTGTCCGAGATCACGCCGCTGCGCACCGAGGAGCGGATGACCCAGGCCGCGGCCCAGGTCGACGATCTGCGCGGGGCGCCCGACAAGAAGACGACGACGGTCGCCCTGGACTTCGGGCGGCTCACCCTCAGCGACGAGCTGGTGCTCTACCTGTTCGGTACGCCGGGGCAGCAGCGGTTCGTGGAGCTGTGGGAGGACATGGCGCGCGGTTCGCTGGGCGCGCTGCTCCTGGTCGACCCGGCGCGGCTCGCCGACACGTTCCCCGTCATCGACCTGGTGGAGACGTACGGGCTGGAGTACGCGGTCGCCGTCAACAGCTTCGACCCGTACTCGCAGCACGCCGAGGACGAACTGCGCGAAGCGCTCGACCTGCTGCCCGACACCCCGGTCGTCTTCTGCGACGCCCGGGACCAGAAGTCCTCCGCGCACGCCCTGATCACCCTGGTCCGCCACCTCCTGACGCACGCGTCCTGACGCGGCACACGGTCCGGCGCGACACCACGACGCAGACGTAGACGTATACGAAGCCGGGGCCCCGACGGCCCCGCGATCACACCGAGGAAGCCGACATGGATCCGCAGCCGGGAGCCACCCCGTACAGCGCCCCCGCCGGGTGCCCCATGCACCAGCAGCAGACGTCGCTGTACGGACCGGAGTTCGCCGCCGATCCGCACCGCTTCTACGACACGGCCCGCACCCACGGCCCCGCCGCGCCCATCGAGCTGGCCCCGGGGGTGGACGCCACGCTGATCGTGCAGCACGAGGCGGCGCTGCGGGTGCTCCAGAACCCGGCGCTGTTCGCCCGCGACTCGCGGCGCTGGGCCGCGCTGCGCGAGGGCGCCGTCCCGATGGACAGCCCGGTGCTGCCGATGATGATCTACCGGCCCAACTGCCTGTTCACCGACGGTGCGGAGCACCTGCGGCTGCGCAAGGCGGTCACCGAGTCGCTGGCCCGGCTCAACAGCAGCCGGCTGAGCCGGGACGTCGAGCGGATCGCCGACTATCTGATCGACCAGTTCATCGAGCGCGGCACCGCCGACCTGCTCAACGAGTACGCCAAGCTCCTGCCGCTGCTCCTGTTCAACCAGCTCTTCGGCTGCCCCGGCGACATCGGCGACCGGCTGACCCGCTCGATGTCCGCGATCTTCGACGGCGAGGATGTGCTGCGCGCCAACGCCGAGCTGACCGAGTGCCTGATGGAGCTGGTCTCGATCAAGCGCCGCCAGCCCGGCGACGACATCACCTCCTGGCTCATCCAGCACCCGGCGGGGCTGCGGGACGAGGAGCTGAAGGACCAGCTGGTGATGCTGATGGGCGCGGGCGTGGAGCCGGAGCGCAATCTGATCGGCAACGCGCTGCTGCTGATGCTCGCCGGGGAGCAGCCGGGCGCGCCCGAGCGGCGCGGTTCGGGGATGCTCGTCGAGGACGCGCTCGACGACGTCCTGTGGAACAACCCGCCGATCGCCAACTACGCCACGCACTACCCGGTGCGGGACATCGAGCTGGACGGGGTGGTGCTGAAGGCGGAGACGCCCGTGCTGATCAGCTTCGCCGCCGCGAACAGCGACCCGGGGCTCACCGACGCCCGCCAGACCCTCAGCAAGGGCGCCCATCTCGCCTGGGGCGCGGGCCCGCACGTGTGCCCGGCCAAGTCGCCCGCGACGCTGATCGCGCTGACCGCGATCGAGAAGATCCTCAACACCGTCCCGGACCTCTCGCTGGCCGTGCCCGCCTCGGGGGTCGCCTGGCGTCCGGGCCCCTTCCACCGGGCCCTGATCGCGCTGCCCGTACGGTTCACGCCGACGGCCGCGCGGCGGGCCTCGGCCGGGGTGCAGCCGCCGGCCCAGACCTCGGCCCAGCTCCCCGACCCGTACCGCAACGCCCCCTCCGCAGGCCCGGTGACGCCCCGTCACACCCCGGAGCCGGCCAAGAAGCAGAGGGGCTGGTGGAGTTCGTTCCTCGACGTGTTCCGCGTATGACTCACAGCCCGACAATTCGCTGGTGACAACGGGCATTTGTGACGATCGCATGTGACGGGGGCAACAAAGATCGATGCTTGGCGCAGATATCCGGAGGGGTAGGTTCAGTTCGGTAACCATGGGCCTAGGTCAAGGAACTCTGCGTGAGCATCACTGGCGGTACAGGCAGGAACCCGGACGGCCGTCGTGCGGTCATCGCTCTGCTCCGCAGACTCAATTCACCCGAAGGACAGGCCGAGCCGTACGGAATACTCGCGGAGCTGCGGACGATGGGTGACGTCGTCCGCGCTCCGTGGAACGGCTATTTCGTCACCGGATTCGACACATGCAGCACGGTGCTCCGGGGCCGTAACTGGCTCGCACCGGACCTCGCCTGGCAGGAGCGGCAGGACGACTCCAAGCAGTGGGACGCGATCGCGACCCGGGAGATGACCACCACCCTCGCCCGGCTCAACGCCCCCGAGCACACCTGCCAGCGCCGCTCGCTCGGCAACCTCTTCGACCGCTCCACCATCGAACGCCTCGCCCCCGACGTCGAGCGCGACGCCGACCGGCTGCTGGACGAGCTGGCGGAGAAGCTCCGCTGGGGCGAGGCCGACTTCGTCTCCACGGTCAGCGAACAGCTGCCGGTCAGCACCGTCGGCTCCTGGCTGGGGATCCCGCCCGAGGACTACCCGCACATCCTGGAGATCACCCACAACCAGGTGTACGCCCAGGAGTTGCTGCCCACCAAGTCGCAGCTGGCCGTCTCCGCCGAGGCGACCCTGGCGCTGCGCGCCTATTTCACCGAGCTGGTCGCCCGCCGCCGGGCCGAGCCCCGCCACGACGTGCTGACCGAGTGGATCCACACCTGGGACGCGATGGAGCCGGACCGGGAGCGGGCGGACGAGATCCTCTACCGGCTCACCATGTTCGTCACCATCGCCTCGCTGGAGACCACCGCGACGCTGCTCACCTCGATGACCCGTCTGCTGACCGAGCCCGCCCGGTGGGCCTGGCTGCGGGAGCACCCGGAGCACGTCGACGCGGCCGTGGACGAGGTGCTGCGCTACGACCCGCCCATCCACATCAACACCCGGATCGCCGCCGAGGACACCGTCCTGGCCGGGGTCCCCATCAAGAAGGACAGCATGATCCACGTCCTGTACGGAGCGGCCAACCACGATCCGCGGCGGAACCCGGACCCGGCCGGCTTCGACATCCTGCGCGGCGGCAGCCACCTCACCTTCGGCGGCGGGGTGCACTATTGCCTGGGCGCGGCGCTGGCCAAGCTGGAGGCGCGGACGCTGCTGGCACGGATGCTGGACCGTTTCCCCACCCTGCACACCGTCGCGCCGCCGGAGTACGCCGCCCGGATGGTCTTCCGGCGCATCACCTCGCTGGGCGTGGCGCTGTGAAGCTCTCGCTGCCCGACTTCCTGACCTCGAACGACCGCGCCACGACGGTACGCACCCGGCGCGAGGGCGCCGTCCTGCACGTGGAGCTGAACGCGCCCGCGAGCGGGAACGCGGTGACCGAGGCGATGCTCGACGAGCTGCTGGCCGTCGTCGCCGCCCCGGACCCGGAGGTGCGGGTGCTGGTGCTCGGCGCGGCGGGGGACGACTTCTGCCTGGGCGGGGACCGCACCGAGTTCGGCCAGTGGCTGGAGGAGGACCCGACGGGCCGGGGCATCCGGGTCGCCGGGGAGAAGGCCCGCCGGGTCTGCGAGGCGCTCTCCGGCGGCCGGGCGGTGACCATCGCCCGGGTCCAGGGCAAGGCGGTCGGCGCGGGGTTCGCGCTGGCCCTGGCCTGCGATCTGCGGGTCGGCGCGGAGAACGCCTCCTTCCGGCTGCCGGAGCTGGCGCTCGGGCTGCCGACCGCCTGGGGCGGGCTGCTGCCCCGGCTGATCCACGAGGTGGGCGCGGCCCGGGTTCGCGAGCTGATCCTGACCGGCCGGGCGTTCGGCGCCGCCGAGGCCCGCGAGCTGTCCGTGCTCCAGCGGGTGGTGCCCGCTGCGGAGCTGGACGACGCGGTCGCCGCCTGGGCGAAGCCGGTGGTCCGCCGCCCGGAGGCCGCGCTGCGGGTCACCAAGGCGCTGCTGAACTCCTATGCCGCCGCCACCCGGCTGGCCGACCCCTCGTTCCTCGACGCGGAGCTGATGGCCTCGGTGGCGGCCGCCACCCGGCGCTCTCCGGCGGGCGGCGGGGGAAGGGGCGGGTCACACTCGTAAAAACCCGAGTGAGAGGTCTCCGGCGTGGACGTACCGGTGTGGCTGTGGATCGTGTTCGCCGTGACCGTGATCGTCTCGCTGACGGTCGACCTCCTGGCGCACCGCAAGGCCCATGTCATCGGCTTCAAGGAGGCCGGGCTGTGGAGCGCGCTGTGGGTGGGGCTCGCACTGGTCTTCGGCGGGGTCGTCTTCCTGACGCTCGGGACGACCGCCGGAACGGAGTACACGACCGCGTGGCTGCTGGAGAAGAGCCTGTCGGTCGACAACCTCTTCGTCTTCGCGCTGATCTTCGCGTATTTCAAGGTGCCCCGGGAGTATCAGCACCGGGTGCTTTTCTTCGGCGTCATCGGCGCCCTGGTGTTCCGGGCGCTCTTCCTGACCGCCGGTGTGGCGGTCGTGAACCGCTTCACGTTCGTGCTGTTCGTCTTCGCCGCGATCCTCTTCTACAGCAGCTACAAAATCCTCAGCGGCCAGGAGGAGAATTTCGACCCGGGCAAGAGCTTCGCGGTGCGGCTGCTGCGGAAGGTCATGCCGGTCCAGGACGACTATTCCGGCACGCATTTCATCGTCCACAAGGAGGGGCGGCGCATCGCCACGCCGCTGCTCGCGGTGGTCGCCGCGATCGAGGCGGCCGACCTCATCTTCGCGGTCGACAGCGTGCCCGCGGTGCTCGCGGTCAGCGACGACCTGTTCATCGTCTACACCAGCAACGCCTTCGCGATCCTGGGGCTGCGGGCCCTGTACTTCCTGCTGGCGGGGCTGCTCGACCGGTTCCACTACCTGAGCCACGGGCTGGCGGTCATCCTCGCCTTCATCGCGGTGAAGCTCGTCCTCCAGGCCTGCCACAAGATGATCAGCACCTCGATCCCGGAGATCCCGTCGCCGGTGAGCCTCGCCGTGATCGTCGTCATCCTGGCCGTTTCGGTGACCCTGAGCCTGCGCCGTCCGCCGCAGGACAAGAGCGGTCCGGACGCCTCCGGCACCGACACGAACGCGTAAGACGAAGGCAAAGCACAGGGAAAGACTTTCCCAAATCCTCCGCCGGACCTATCGTGAGTAAATGGACAGGAAAAAGCGTGACCTTCACCAGCGGGCCGCTTTCATGTGCCCCACGTGCAAACAGCCCGTCTCCTCGGAAATCCACCGCCACAAGTCCCTCGGGATCTTCGTCCCGGTATGGCGCGCGGGCCCCTGCGAGAACCCCGAGTGCCCGGAATACGCCGCCGCCCGGGAGTGGCGCGCCCGGCACCGCTCCCGCCACTGACGCTCCCGGCCGGTCCGGCCCGGTCCGCCCGACGCGCGGACCGGCCCCCGGCTGACTAGCGTGGGCCGTGACGGGTGGGGGCCGAAGACAGAACTCGGGGACCGAGGGAAGGACCGGCACGCCATGGCTGTACAACCCGAGGGCACCCCGTGCTGGGCGGACGCCATGTTCGCCGACGTCGAGAGCGCGAAGAGCTTCTACGCGGACGTGCTCGGCTGGACGTTCGGCGAGAGCCAGGCGGAGTTCGGCTACTACACACAGGCGTACGCGAACGGCCGGGCGGCCGCCGCCGTCTCCCCGCCCATGCCGGGCGAGGAGGGCACCCCCTCCTCCTGGTGCCTCTACCTCGCCTCGCGGGACACCGCCGCGTCCGCCGCGAAGGTCCGCGAGAACGGCGGCGAGATCCTGGTCGAGCCGATGGAGGTCGGTGCGTTCGGCACGATGGCCCTGGCCCGCGACCCCGGCGGAGCCGTGTTCGGCATCTGGCAGGGCAACACCCACGAGGGGTTCGAGACGGAGATGGGCGCGCCCGGCGGGTTCTGCTGGAGCGAGGTCTTCACCCGGGACGCGAAGGCGGTGGACGCGTTCTACCCGGCGGTCTTCCCGTACACGGAACAGAAGATGGACGAGGCGACGATGGACTTCGCCGTCTTCGAGGCCCAGGGGCAGCCGGTCCTCGGCCGGATGGTGATGAACGGGGACTTCCCGCCCGAGCTGCCCCCGTTCCTGATGGTGTACTTCGCGGTGCCGGACTGCGACGCGGCGGTGGCGAGGGCGACCGGGCGCGGCGGGGTGCTCCAGTTCGGGCCGACGGACAGCCCGTTCGGCCGGTTCGCGGCGATCACCGACCCGCAGGGCGCCGCGTTCTCCGTGATCGACGTGACCACCACCAAGGGCGAGATGCCCGGGATGAGCCCGGTGAGCTGACCCGGGCCGACAGCCGCCGAGCGGGCCGCGACCGGAGGAGGACCGGCGCGGCCCGTCCGCCTGCCCGCTGCCCCGTCGACCGCCGCGCGGCGGGCCCCGTAGATTCCTCCGACGCCCCTCGCATCTGCGATGGAACATCGTCCAGAGAATGGCACCTGCCACCCGAAATGGCCTAGCGTGTCGCACATGCAGTCCTACACAATCGGCCAGGCAGCCCGGCTGCTCGGGGTCAGCCCCGACACCGCCCGCCGCTGGGCGGACGCCGGCCGGGTCGCGACCCATCGCGACGAGGCCGGCCGCCGTCTCATCGACGGCCGCGCGCTGGCCGCCTTCTCGATCGAGGTCGGCCAGGGTGCGGGCGGCGAGGACGAGGCCCCCTACACCTCGGCCCGCAACGCGTTCCCGGGCATCGTCACCGCGGTGAAACTCGGCGACGTCGCGGCCCAGGTCGAGATCCAGGCCGGGCCGCACCGGCTCGTCTCGCTCCTGACCCGGGAAGCGGTGGAGGAGCTGGGCCTTGAGGTCGGCATGCAGGCGACCGCCCGCGTGAAGTCGACCAGCGTGCACATCGACCGCACCTGAGCCCGGCCGCCGGGCGCCGGCGAAGGCCCGCCGCCGCCCGCCCCGTACCGCACCCGCCGCCGCCGTTCCGTACCGCACCCGCATGTACGCACGTACGTCCATGTCCTACGCCCACGCCCCACGCCCTCGTATCCAAGGAGCCTCACCCTCATGTCTCTCCTGCTCACCCGCCGCCGCGCCGCCTCCGCCGTCCTGACCGCCGCGCTCCTCGTCCCGCTCGCCGCCTGCGGCAACGACGACTCCGGCACCGCGAAGGACAAGGAGACGGGCAGCGGCTCGGGCACCGCGTCGGCCGCCCCGAAGGCCGACCTGACCGTGCTGGCCGCGTCCTCCCTGACGGACGTCTTCAAGGAGGCGGGGGCCGCGTACGAGAAGGCGAACCCCGGCACCAAGGTGACGTTCTCCTTCGCCGGCTCCCAGGAGCTGGCCGCCCAGGTCAAGCAGGGCGCCCCCGCCGACGCCCTGGTCACCGCCGACACCAAGACGATGGACGGCCTCTCCGGCGACACCGGCAAGCCCACCGTCATCGCCAAGAACCGCCTGGTCATCGCGACCGGCGAGGGCAACCCGGAGAAGGTCGAGAACCTCAAGGACCTCGCCGACCCGAAGCTGAAGGTCGTCCTGGCCGCCCCCGAGGTGCCGGTGGGCCGCTACAGCCAGCAGATCCTCGACGCGCAGAAGATCGAGGTGAAGCCGGTCTCCCAGGAGCCCAACGTCCGCGCGGTCCTCAGCAAGGTCGAGCTGGGCGAGGCGGACGCCGGGCTCGTCTACAAGACCGACGCCGCGACCGCCACCGACAAGGTCGACGCGATCGAGATCCCCGACTCGGAGAACGCCATCGCCTCCTACCCGGCCGCCACCCTGAAGGCGTCCAAGCACAGCGAGGCGGCCGCCGCGTTCGTCGCCTGGCTCTCCACGCCCGAGGCGCAGAAGATCCTCCAGGGCGCGGGCTTCCAGCAGCCGTAACCGCACCCGCCCGGCGGCCCGCACGCCGCCGGGCGGCCAGGCCCGTCCCGGCGGGGGCCCGTACACCGCCGGAAACCCCGTACGTCCCGGCGGGGCCCGTACCGTCCTACGGGCCCCGCCGGGCACCGTTCACCCCCGCCGCCGCCCGACGAGGTCACCATGAAACGACCGGCACTCCGCCGTACGCCCGGGGCCCGCGCGCCCCTGCTGCTGACGGTGCCCGCCCTGCTGGCCGTGGCGTTCCTGATGCTGCCGCTCGTCGGGATCCTGGTCCGCACCTCCTGGGGCGAGCTGGGCGACCACCTCACCGCCGAGGCCACCACCCAGGCGCTGCGGCTCTCCCTGCTGGTCTCCGGGTGGGCGCTCGGGCTCTCCCTGCTGCTCGGGGTGCCGCTGGCCTGGCTGCTGGCCCGGGTGCCGTTCCCCGGCAAGGCGTTCGTCCGCTCGCTGGTGCTGCTGCCGATGGTGCTGCCGCCCACGGTCGGCGGCGTCGCGCTGCTGCTGGCGTTCGGGCGGCGCGGGCTGCTCGGCCCCTGGCTGGAGGACACCTTCGGCATCACGCTCCCCTTCCACACCTCGGGGGCCGTGCTCGCGGCGACGTTCGTCGCGATGCCGTTCCTGGTCATCTCGCTGGAGGGCGCGCTCGGCGGACTGCGCCCCCGGTACGAGGAGACCGCCGCATCCCTGGGGGCCTCCCCGATCCGGGTGTTCCTCACCGTGACGCTGCCGATGGTCGCCCCCGGGCTGATCGCCGGGGCCGCCCTGACCTGGGCGCGGGCGCTCGGCGAGTTCGGCGCGACCATCACCTTCGCCGGGAACCTCCCCGGCACCACGCAGACCCTGCCGCTCCAGGTCTATCTGCTGCTCCAGGACTCGCCGGAGGCCGCCACCTCCGTGTCGCTGCTGCTCCTGGCCATCGCGATGATCGTGCTCATCGCGCTGCGGGGCCGCTGGACCGGCACCCCGGGCGACCACCGGAACCTCGCGAGCCGCGCGGCGGCCGCCCGCCCCGACGACCCGGCCGGCACGGCCCCGGACCCGCTCCCCGAACCCACCGCCGACCTGGTCAAGAAGAGCCCGCCCGAGCCCTGGCCGCTGCACGCCGACGTCACCGGCTTCACCCGCCTGACCCTGGACGCCGGACCCGGCACCACCATCGCGGTGGTCGGCCCGAACGGCGCGGGCAAGACGACGCTCCTGCGGGCCCTCCTCGGCCTCACCCCCCGCGCCCACGCCGAACTCCGCCTCGGCGACGACGACGTCACCGGCCTCCCCCCGCACCGCCGGGGCGTGGCCTGGGTCCCCCAGGACGGGGCCCTCTTCCCGCACCTGAGCGCCCTCACCAACACGGCGTACGGGCTCCGCGCCCACGGTGTGCCGCGCGCCGAGGCCCGCCGCGAGGCCCAGGGCTGGCTGGACCGGCTCGGGGTGGGCCACCTCGCCCACCGCAAGCCCGCCCAGCTCTCCGGCGGGCAGGCCCAGCGGGTCGCCCTGGCCCGCGCGCTCGCCGCCCGCCCGCGCCTCCTGCTGCTGGACGAACCGCTCGCCGCCCTCGACCAGACCACCCGGGCCCGGGTGCGGCACACCCTGCGCGGGCACCTCGCGGAGTTCGGCGGGGTCTGTCTGATCGTCACCCACGACCCGGTCGAGGCGGTCTCGCTGGCCGACCGGGTCCTGGTGCTGGAGGACGGCCGGGCCCTCCAGGACGAGCCGCCCGCCGAGGTCACCCGGCACCCGCGCTCGCCCTGGGTGGCCCGGATGCTGGGCCGCAACGCCTGGCCCGGCACCGCCACCGCCGACGGCCTAGCGCTGGAGGGCGGCGGCCATCTCGTGGTCGCCGAGCCCCTCCCGGCAGGCACGGACGCCCTCGCGGTCATCGCGCCCGAAGCCGTCTCCGTACACCGGGAGCGGCCCACCGGATCCCCGCGCAACGTCTGGCCGGGCACGGTCCGCGAGATCACCTCGGGCGGCAGCCGGCTGCGGCTGCTGATCACCTCGGCCGAGGCCCCGGACCTGGTCGCGGAGATCACCCCGGGGGCCGCGGCCGAGCTGGGCATCGCCGACGGGAGCGCCGTCTGGACCAGCGTGAAGGCGACGGAGGCGACGGTCGTACCGCTCTGAGCCCGCAGCCGGGTCCGGGGCGCGAGGGAACCATCGCTGCTGTCGGCGCGTACTTCTGTACGTACGCGACAACCGGGAAACGGGGACCTCATGGCACTGTTCGGCAACGCCCACACGATCAACCCGGCCACCGCCCAGCAGGACTACGCGAAGCTGCTCGGCCAGGGCGAGCAGGTGCACGCCGCGTTCCTGCTGATCCGCGACACCATCCTGTTCACGGACCGGCGGCTCATCCTCGTCGACAAGCAGGGCATCACCGGCAAGAAGACCGAGTACCACTCCGTTCCGTACCGCAGCATCACGCACTTCGCGGTCGAGACGGCCGGGACGTTCGACCTCGACGCCGAGCTGAAGATCTGGATCTCGGGCAGCGCGACCCCGCTCCAGAAGACGTTCACCAAGGGCGTCGACATCTACGAGGTGCAGGCGATACTCACGCAGTTCGTCGCCCGGTAACCCCGCGGCTCAGAGGGACGGGCGCAGCCGGGCCGCCGCCGAGTGGCCGGGGACGGCGGCGCGCAGCCTCGCGGCGCGCTCCCGCAGTTCGGGCAGCAGCGCGTAGAGCGCGTCGCCGGGGCAGCGGGTCTCGAAGCTGTCGCGGTGGCCGGAGATGACATGCAGGTGGGCCACCTGCCCCTCGTCGAAGCGGCTCTCGTCGTTCGTCGAGACCAGGTCGACGCTGCCCAGCGGGTCCGCCCCGGGCCGCAGCTTCCAGGCGGCGAGCTTCACCAGCGCGTCCATCATCGGCTCCGGCACCTCGGCCCCCTCGCCGAAGTTCCCGATCGCCGCGATGCCGACCGTGTCGGCGTTGAACCCCTTGGTGTGCGCGCCGAGCACCGAGCGGCCGACGCCGCCGGCCCGGCCCTCGTAGATGGTGCCGCAGCGGTCGACGAGGAAGTTGTAGCCGATGTCGTCCCAGCCGTCCTGCCGGATGTGGTCGCGCTGGACGGCCCGGATCAGCCGGGGGGCGTCCGCGCAGTCGTAGTCGTTGGGGTTGCCGGTGTGGTGGACGAAGACCGCCCGCGCCGCGCCCGTGTAGTGCGGCCCCTCCCGCACCAGCTTCTCGTCCGCGTGCCAGTCCCGGCGGCTGACGACGGCCGGCTGCGGGAGCCCGCGCGGCGGCCGGGGTCCGGTGGCCGGCTCCGACCCCGGCGTACGGAACGCCGGACCGTCCCCGAACACCAGGAGGGCCAGGGGCAGAACCAGAGCGCCCAGGACGAGTCGGCGGGACCACATGGACTCCACCCTGCGCCCTGACCTCCGGGTTCGCAGAGGAGCGGGCCGATCGGGTGACAGGGCGCCGGGCCTGCGCGCCCCCTCCCGCCCTCTCCCCGGACCCTCCCCGCAGCCCGGTCGATCCATCCGGAATGCGCGTTATGTCGGGTGTTCTTACGATGAGATCCGCATCATCGCCCGCTCCCTGCGGGGATGCCCGGCGGAGCGAGGAACCATGGCCCACGACCGTGTGCTCGACAAACCCGATGTCGGCCTCAAGCCGAACGCGATCGGATTCGTCGACGCCCTTGTCATCGGTCTGAACGCGACCTCTCCGGCGTACTCGCTGGCCGCCGTCATCGGCCCGATCGTCGCCCTGGTGGGGATCTACGCCCCGGGCGTCATGTTCGCCTCGTTCGTGCCGATGCTGCTGATCGCCTCCGCGTTCTACTACCTGAACAAGGTCGACCAGGACTGCGGTACGACGTTCTCCTGGGTGACCCGGGCGATGGGCCCGTGGGCGGGCTGGCTGGGGGGCTGGGCGATCACCATGACCGGCGTCCTGGTGGTGGGCTCGCTGGCCGATGTGGCGGTGAGCTTCACGCTGCTGGCGGTGGGTCTGGACGGCTGGGTCGAGAACGACTTCGCGCGCCAGGCGCTCACCGTGCTGCTGATCATCGTGATGACCGGGCTCTGCGTCATCGGCACCGAGCTCTCCGCCAAGGTGCAGAACGTCCTGATCCTCCTCCAGATCGCGTTCCTGCTGGTCTTCGTCGGGGTGGCGCTCTACCGGGTGTACGCGGGCACCACCGGCTTCGACTCGATCGAGCCGGCCATCGGCTGGCTCGACCCGTTCGGCGCGGGCGGTGCCGCGCTGACCGGCGGGCTGCTGCTCGGGGTGTTCATCTACTGGGGCTGGGAGTCCGCGGTCAACCTCACCGAGGAGACCGAGGACTCGGCCAGCGCGCCCGGCAAGGCGGGCCTGTGGTCCACCGTCGTGCTCCTGGTGACCTACCTGTCGGTCGCCATCGCGGTCGTCGCCTTCGCGGGTACGGCGTTCCTGGCGGAGAACGCGGGCGAGGAGGAGTTCATCTTCGCCCAGCTCGCCGGGGACGTCCTGGGCGGCTGGGACTGGATCCTGCTGCTGGCGGTGGCCACCTCCGCGATCGCCTCCACCCAGACGACGATCATCCCGGCGTCCCGGACCGCCCTGTCCATGGCCCGACGCCAGGCGCTGCCGCAGCACTTCGGGCACATCAGCCCCCGGTTCCGTACCCCGGACGTGAGTACGTGGTGGGTCGCCGGGATCGCCATCGCCTGGTACCTGGTCGTCAACCAGATCTCCACCAACGCCCTCTTCGACTCGCTCACCGCGCTGTCCCTGCTGATCGCCTTCTACTACGCGCTCACCGGGGTGGCCTGCGCGGTCTACTACCGGCGTCATCTCACCGAGAGCCTGCGCAACTTCCTGCTCATCGGGCTCGGCCCGGTCGTCGGCGCCGGACTGCTGACCTGGCTGCTGGTGCGGTCGGTGATGGACATGTCCGACCCGGCCAACTCCTACAGCGGCACCTCCTGGTTCGGCCTCGGCCCGCCGCTCGTCATCGGCATCGCGATCTCCGTGGTCGGCGTGGTCCTCATGGTGGTGTGGCGGCTGTGCGACGCGGCGTTCTGGCAGGAGCGGCCGGGGGTCGCGGACCCGGACCTGGTGCACGCCACGACCCGGAAGGGGCCGTGAGATGTCGGTCGTCCTCGGTTACGACGAGTCCCCCGGCGCCGCCCGCGCCCTGCGCATCGCCATCGAGGTGGCGGCCGCGTACGGGGAGGAGCTGGTGATGGTCTACGGGGCCGCCGCCCCCGGGCTGCGCGACGGCGCGGAGTACCGCAGCCACTACGACGCGATCCGGCAGGCCGGGCGCACCGGCCTGGAGCACGCGCTGACGTCCGCCGAGGAGGCGGGCGTCCCGGCCTCGGTCGAGGTGCTGGACGAGAAGCCCGCCCAGGCCCTGCTGGACGCCGCCGAACGGCACGGGGCCCGGGTCATCGTGGTCGGCACCTGGGGCGAGAGCCCGATGCGCGGGGCCCTGCTGGGCTCGACCCCGCACAAGCTGCTGCACATGTCGACGGTCCCGGTGCTGTGCGTACCGACGGAGGAGGACCCGGAACAGCCGCAGCCGTAGGCGACCGTACGGGCCGGAGCAGCCACAGCCGTAGGAGGCCGGGTCACCACACCTCCCCGTTCTCCGCCCCCCGCCCCGGAACGGCCCTGCCTCCGTCGCCGCCGGCCTCCTCCCCGCGCAGCAGCCGGAACGCCAGCAGCGGGAACACCAGCACGGACACCATCGCGCCCGCGACCAGGGCCGCCGCCTCCCCCGCCCCGATCACCTTCTCGTCCAGGCCGATCGCGGTGATCGCGACGACCAGCGGCAGACACGTCGAGGTGAAGAGGCCGAGCGCGGCCCGCGGGGCCCGCCCGGTCAGGTCGCGCGGGGCCAGCAGATACGCCGGAACGCCGCGCACCAGCAGGAACAGCAGAAGGAAGACCGGCAGGAGCGCCAGCGGGCGACCGCCGTCCAGGAGCGCCGCCAGGTCGAAGTCGATGCCCGTGACGATGTAGAAGAACGGCACGAGGAAGCCGAAGCCCATCGCCTCGACCCGCTCCAGGATCGCGTCGCTGCGCTCGGGCACCGCCCCCTGGAGGACGAGCCGGGTCAGCATCCCCGCCGCGAACGCGCCGAGCAGCGTGTCCAGGCCGAAGACATGGGCGAGCCCCAGCATCCCGGCCAGCAGCAGCATCACGAAGCGCACGGCGAACTGGCCGCTGGAGTGCAGGGTCACCGCGATGATCCGGGCGAACCACGGCGGCCTCGGCCGCATCGCCCAGAACACCGCGCCCGCCGTGACGACCGCGAACACGGCCAGCACCGCGCTCGCCGCCCCCGGGCTGCGCCCGCTGAACAGCAGGGCCATCGCGATGATCGGCCCGAACTCCCCCACCGACCCGAACGCCATCACCACCGACCCGAACCGCCCCTCAAGGCGCCCCGAGTCCCGCAGGATCGGCAGCACGGCGCCCAGCGCGGTGCTGGTCAGCGCGGTACCGATGACGAGGCTCTTCGCCAGGTCCGCCCCGCTCAGCAGCAGGGCGACGCCGAGCCCGGCGGCGAACGACAGCACCCAGGCCCCGCCCGCCCGGCGCAGCGTGTCGCCGCGGACCTCGGCGAACTTGATCTCGTACCCCGCCAGGAAGATCAGCATCGAGAGCCCGAGGTCGGACAGGGTGTCGATGACCTGGTCGTGATGGGCCCAGCCGAGCACATCGGGCCCGACCAGGATGCCGAGCACGATCTCGAAGATGACGACGGGGACCGGCAGCCACCGCCCGGTCGCGTAACCGAGCAGCGGGGCGAGAACCGCCAGGGCCATGATCAGAACGAGGGTGCCCGGGTGCTCCATCGCTCGTGTATAGCAAGGAACGCCCCGGAATCACCCGCTATGACACCCTCGGCCGGCCCCGCCCCCCGTCACCCGTTCTCCCGCACCGGAGTGCCGGCCGGCGGCCGGGGCCGTTGAATGCGAAGTCAGCGAGCCCCCGAAGGCGTCCCTGCCGGGAACACCGTCGCGACCAGGGCGGAAGGCAGGAGAAGCAGATGCCGTCGTCACAGGCCCGCACGGCCCGGGAAGCCGCCCCGCGCCGCCGGGGAGCGCTGCGCGCCACCGGCGAGTGGTGCGCCCGGCACTTCGTGACCGTCCTGGTCCTGTGGGTGGCCGCGCTCGCCGGGCTCCAGGTCCTCCAGCACGCGTACGGCGGCGACTACTCCGACGACTTCTCGCTCCCCGGCACCCAGTCCCAGGACGGCCTCGACGTCCTGAAGGCGCACGCCCCGCAGGCGGGCGGGTACAGCGCTCAGGTCGTCCTGCACGACCCGGACAAGCCGCTCACCTCCGTATCCGACCAGGTCGCGACCGCCGTCACCGACATCGAGAAGCTGCCGGACGTGCTGTCGGCGCAGAACCCGCTGCCGTCGTCCGGGTCCGCCCCGCCCCCGCCGCCCGACCCGAACACCGGGCCGCTCTCCACCGACCAGAAGACCGCCTACATCACCGTCCGGTTCAGCGTGCAGCCCTCCACGCTCGACCCGTCCTATCTGGACGGGGTCGACGACGCGGTGCGGCCGCTGCGGTCGGCCGGGGTGACGGTGGAGTACGGCGGTTCGCTCGGCGAACTGGCCCGGCCCGAGCCGAGCGACCGCACCAGCGAGGCGATCGGCTTCGGGGTGGCGATCGTGGTCCTGCTGATCGGCTTCGGCAGTCTGCCGGCCGCCGTGCTGCCGCTGGTCACCGCGCTGGTCTGCGCCCTGTGCGGGCTGGCGCTGCTGGGGCTGCTGGCCGCCGCCGCGACCTTCGCGACCGTCTCCCCGACGCTCGCCACGATGATCGGGATCGGCGTCGGCATCGGCTACGCCCTCTTCCTGGTCACCCGGCACCGGCAGAACCTCGTCGACGGCCAGGACCCGGTGACCGCCGCCGGGAACGCCGCCGCCACCAGCGGGCACGCCGTGCTGCTCTCCGGCTGCACGGTGATCATCGCGCTGTCGGGCCTCTGGGTCTCCGGGATCGGGTTCATCGGCAAGCTGGGCCTGGCCGCGGCGGTCACCGTCGTCACCGCGGTGGCGGGCGCCCTCACGCTCGTACCGGCGGTCCTCGGTCTGATCGGCCGCCGTATCGACCGCGTACGGGTACGGAAACCGGTGGCCGAGACCGTACCGGCCCCCGAGGGCGCGGAGCCCGGCGGCTGGCACCGGTACGCGCAGCGGGTGGAGCGGCGGCCCTGGTGGTTCCTGGCCGGCGGGGTGGTGCTGCTGGCGATCCTGTCCTTCCCGGTCCTCTTCATCCAGCTCGGTCACATCGGGGAGGGCGCGGACCCCAAGTCGTTCACGGACCGGCGCGCCTACGACCTGATGTCGAGCGCCTTCGGCCCCGGCTCCAACGGCCCGCTGACCGTGGTCATCGACCAGAGCAAGGTGTCGTCCGGCGACCGTTCCGCCCTCGCCGACCAGGCGCAGAAGGCGCTGACCGGGGTGCCCGACGCCGAGGTGATCACCCAGCTGACCGCCACGTCGGACGGCGACGTGCTGACCGCCACTGCCTACTCGGTGGCCGCCCCGCAGGACGAACGGACCACCTCGCTGACGAACCGCCTCACCGACGACGTCCTGCCGCAGGCGGTCTCCGGCTACGACGCGAGCACGTACGTCACCGGGACGACCGCCGCCCAGGTCGACTTCCTGGACATCGTCTCCAGCAGGCTGCCGCTGATCATCGCGGTCGTCGTGGGCCTGGCGTTCCTGGTGATCCTGGCCGTCTTCCGGGGCCTGCTCGTCGCGGTGAAGGCCGCCGTCCTCAATGTGCTCTCGATCGCCGCCTCGTACGGGGTCGTGGTCGCGGTCTTCCAGTGGGGCTGGGGCGGCCCGGCGCTGGGGGTGTCGGGGAAGGTGCCGATCGAGAGCTATGTCCCGATGATGATGTTCGCGATCGTCTTCGGGCTGAGCATGGACTACGAGATCTTCCTGCTCTCCCGCATCCACGAGGCGTGGGTGCGCACCGGGGACGCGCGCGCGAGCGTGGCGCACGCGCTGGAGATCACCGCCCGGGTCATCACCTGCGCGGCGCTCATCATGGTGAGCGTCTTCGCCGCGTTCATCATCAGCGACAACATCGTGGTGAAGATGCTGGGCCTGGGGCTGGCGGCCAGCGTGCTCATCGACGCCACCGTCGTCCGGCTGCTGCTGGTCCCGGCGGTGATGACCCTGCTCGGCCGGGCCGCATGGTGGATCCCGGGCCCGCTGGACCGGATCCTGCCGCACCTGGACGCGGAGGGAAGCGCGCAGCCGCCCCGTACGCGCACGTGATGCGGGACACAGTGGGTTGAGGGAACCTCCTGGCGTTCTAGGGTGTCAGGATGTCTCAGCCGCCCCCCACAACCACCTCCGAGCAGCCGCGCCCGATAGCCGCTGCCGGCGCCCCCGAGACCGGAAAGCCCTCTTCCGGCGGCCGGGATCACTTCTTCGACAACGCGAAGTATCTGGCGATCGTGCTGGTGGCGATCGGACACGCGTGGGAGCCGCTGCCCCCCGGCCGCCTCGTGGAAGCCTCGTACACCTTCATCTACACGTTCCACATGCCCGTGTTCATCCTCATCGCGGGCTACTTCTCGCGGAACTTCGAGCTGCGGCCGGACCGGGTGTGGAAGCTGGTCACCAGCCTTCTGGTGCCGTACGTCCTGTTCGAGGTGGCCTACACGCTCTTCGAGCGGGCGACGGACCGGCCGGACTACTCGCTCTCGCTGCTGTCGCCGTACTGGCTGCTGTGGTTCCTGCCCGCCCTGTTCTTCTGGCGGCTGTCCACCCCGGTCTGGCAGGCCGTGCGCTTCCCGGTGCTGGTCTCCCTCGCGCTCGCCGCCCTCGCGACGCTGTCCCCGGCCGCCGACGGGTCCCTCCAGGTCCAGCGGATGCTCCAGTTCCTGCCGTTCTACGTCCTCGGCCTGCGGCTGCGCCCGGAACACTTCCAGCTGGTGCGCTCCACCTGGGTGCGGGTCGTCTCGGTGCCGCTGTTCGCCGTCGGGATGCTCGTGGCGTACTGGCTGGTGCCCCGGACGTCCACCTCGTGGTTCTTCCGCAAGAGCAGCACCGACCGGCTGGACACCGCCCAGTGGACGGGCCCGACCGCCACCGTGCTGCTGTTCGTGGCCGCGCTCGTGCTGGGCGCCTGCTTCCTCGCCTGGGTGCCGAAGGGCAGGAGCTGGATGACCGTGCTGGGCACCTGCACGCTGTACGGGTATCTCCTCCACGGCTTCGTCGTGCGGGGCCTGGAGTACGGCGGCCTCTACGACGACCCGTTCTTCGACACCACGCTGGGCACGGTCGCCGTGACCCTGAGCGCGATCGCCGTCATCACCCTGCTCTGCACGCCCCCGGTCCGGCGGCTGCTGCGCCCGGTGCTGGAGCCGCGCATGGCGTGGGCCCGGCAGAAGCCGCCGGCCGCCGGGGCGTCCTGAGACGCACCGGACGGCCGGGCGCCTGAGCCGTACGGCTCAGGCGGCGCGGTTCTTCCGGCGCTGCGCGGCGGCCGCCCGGGCCTCGGGCGTCGGCGTTCCGGGGCGGCCGCGCCGGGCCGGGGCCCCGCCGCCGCGCTGCGTACCGCGGCCCATGAACGCGCCGCCGCCACCGCGCCCGGAGCGCTCCTTGGGCGGGGCGATACCGGCGACCGGGACGCCGGAGGGCGCCTGCGCACCGGTGATCCGGCTCAGCTCGGCCTCACCGGAGCGGACCTGGGCGATCTGCGGCCTGATCCCGGCATCCGCCATCAGCCGCGTCATCTCGCGGCGCTGGTTGGGCAGCACCAGCGTGACGACGCTGCCGGACTCCCCGGCCCGGGCGGTGCGGCCCCCGCGGTGCAGGTAGTCCTTGTGGTCGGTCGGCGGGTCCACGTTGACGACCAGGTCGAGGTTGTCGACGTGGATGCCGCGCGCCGCGACGTTGGTGGCGACCAGCACCGTGACCTGCCCGGACTTGAACCGCTCCAGGGTGCGGGTGCGCTGCGGCTGGGACTTGCCGCCGTGCAGCGCCGCCGCCCGGACCCCGCTGTGCAGCAGATGGTCGGTGAGCCGGTCCACGGCGTGCTTGGTGTCCAGGAACATGATCACGCGGCCGTCGCGGGCCGCGATCTCCGTCGTGGTGGCGTACTTGTCGGCGCCCTGGACGTACAGCACGTGGTGCTCCATCGTCGTGACCGCGCCGGCGGCCGGGTCGACGGAGTGCACGACCGGGTCCTTCAGATACGTACGCACCAGAAGGTCGACGTTGCGGTCCAGGGTGGCCGAGAAGAGCATCCGCTGCCCGTCCGGGTTCACCTGGTCGAGCAGCTCGGTGACCTGCGGCATGAAGCCCATGTCGGCCATCTGGTCGGCCTCGTCGAGGACCGTGACGGTGACCCGGTCCAGCTTGCAGTCGCGGCGCTCGATCAGGTCCTTGAGGCGGCCCGGCGTGGCGACGACGACCTCGGCCCCGCCGCGCAGCGCGCTCGCCTGACGCCCGATGGACATGCCGCCGACGACGGTGGCGAGGCGCAGCTTCAGCGACCGGGCGTACGGGGTGAGCGCGTCGGTGACCTGCTGGGCCAGCTCCCGGGTGGGGACGAGGACCAGGGCGAGCGGGCGCTTGGCGTCGGCGCGGCGGCCGGCCGTGCGGGCCAGCAGCGCGAGGCCGAAGGCGAGGGTCTTGCCGGAGCCGGTGCGGCCACGGCCCAGGACGTCCCGGCCGGCCAGCGAGTTCGGCAGGGTGGCCGCCTGGATCGGGAAGGGCACGGTGACGCCCTCGGTGGCCAGTGCCTTCTTCAGCGGTGCGGGCATCTCCAGCTCGTCGAAGGTCTCGGCGGCGGGGAGGGCCGGGGTGAGCGTCACCGGCAGGGCGAACTCGCCCTTGACGCCAGAGGCGGAACGGCGGCCGTGGCCACCGGACCGGCGGGGGGTGCGGGTGTGTTCGCGATGCATGCAGAACCTTTCCTCGATGAGCGCGTATCGGATGGGCGCGTATCGAGGGATTCTTTTTCGGGAAGCGAAGATGAACAGCACCCGGAATCGCAAGAACGAGCCGATGAAATGACAGAGAAAACGGAGCCGGGGCGCCGGGAACAGGATCCGGCCGCGGCTCCGCCGACGGCCGCGCGCGGCGGCCCCCCGAAACGACAACGAGCTGGGGCCCGCACCCCAAGGTGCGGGCCCCAGCTGCGTCGTGCTGCCCGAGTGATCAGGCGGGGGTGATGTTCTCGGCCTGCGGGCCCTTCTGGCCCTGCGTGACGTCGAAGGAGACCTTCTGGCCCTCCTGGAGCTCACGGAAGCCCGAGGCGTTGATGTTCGAGTAGTGGGCGAAGACGTCGGCGCCGCCGCCGTCCTGCTCGATGAAGCCGAAGCCCTTTTCCGCGTTGAACCACTTCACGGTGCCGGTAGCCATGTCGTATCTCCTTAAAGGGCGCAGAGCCCGTGGGCCCGCACTGTGCGGACCCCACGTCGCCGCGATGATTACCCCGTCCGGAGGAACACATGAACACCGGAAAGACAGAAATGCGCCCACCGACATCCGGCCGGCAGGGGCACTTGAAGTTTCGGGAACCACAACTGCAACTGCGATCAAGCCTAGCACGATGACCCCGGACAGGTGGTGCTCAATATCACCGGCCGGACCGGAACATAAAGAGGCGTCGCCGCACATTGACCGAAATTCTGTGCCACCGAATGCGGATATTCGGCGGGGGCGGACGGCGGCGCGCAGCCTGCGGCGGGGCCGCCCGCGGGGCCGTCGGCGGTGGCCGCGAAGGGCAGCGCGGATCTGCCCTCGCGGCCCTTCCGCGGATCACTGACCGACCGGTCAGTTGTCGTCGGGAGGACCGCGGGGCCATAATGCACGCGTAGCCCTTCACGCATCCCCCGTCGTGAAGGGCTACACCCCTGTCGGGGCACAGGATCGTTCACGGGCAAGGGACTCCCCTCGTGGTCCCCTGCCCGTGTTTTTTCGAGTTAACAGTGACGTAGAGTGTTTGCGCAAGCTCAGTTCCGACTCCGAGGTGATCGTGGAGGCCCGGATGGCCATGGACGACGGCGACGAACGCGGTCCGGAACCCGTCGGCGCCCCCGCCCCGGACGAGCTGCCCCGCCTCGACTCGCTGCGGGAAAAGGTCGAGTACATGGTCGAGAAGACCTTCCCCGGCCAGAAGATCTCGGGCCGGGTCTTCGCCGAGCTGGTCCGCGACCGCGGCGGCTCGCTGTCGCACAGCTACTTCTCCAACATCCTGGCCGGCAAGGTCACCCAGCCCTCCGAGGACATCCTCAAGGCCCTCGGGCTGGGGTTCGGCGTGGACTGGCGCTTCTTCAAGGAGGAGTCCGAGGTCGTCGACGACGTCGTCGCCGGGCTCCAGTTCCTGGCCAAGCGGCGCACCGGGGAGATCAGCGGCCTGGCCGGCCGGGGCCTGGACGACGACGGGCTCCCGCCGGAGCTGCTGCGGTTCGCCCTGTCCCTGCTGGAGGACGCCGCCCGCGAGAAGGACGGCCCCGGGAACGGGGGACCGGGCGGAGCGGGCGGGGAGATTCCGCGGTGAGGCACCCTCCCGCGGGCCCGGCAGCGTAGCGTCGTCGTCATGTCCCTGCGGAAACTGCGGAAAGAGTGCGAGGCCGGGCTCGCCGACCTGCCCATCCCGGTTCCCTTCACGGTGGACGGGCTCGTCGCGAACATGGAGGAGGCGAGCGGGCGCACGATCCGGCTGCACGAGATGCCGGACCGCCTCGCCCGCGTCAACGCCGCCTGCGGACTGCGCCTGAAGGCGGGCGCCACCAGCCTCGTCCTCTACCGCCGCAGGCCGACCGCCTACCAGACCCAGCACGTGATCCTGCACGAGCTGTGCCACGAGTGGTTCGACCACGGCACGACGCTCGACGCGGAGCAGCTGCGCACGCTCCTCCCGGTCTTCGACACCTCGCTGATCGCCCGGATGATCTCCCCGGCCGCCGCCGCGTCCTTCGCCTCCGGCGGCGGCACCGTCCAGGCCCGCGCCCAGTACGACACCCACGACGAACGCATGGCCGAATTCGGTGCCTCCCTGATCCCCCGAATGGCGCGGGACCTCACCACCGATGACATGGTGGGGCGGCTGGACAACTCCCTGTCCCGCCCGGTGGCCCACCGGCGGCGCGGCCTCTTCCCCGGAAGACGGTCCGGCGACACCTGACACGTGCCACCGGCCTCCGCCCGCGGGCCCCACCCCCGCACCCCCGATCCCGAGGACGAACACCGCCGTGACCCCCCTCGATCTCGCCGGCTACCTCATAGCGGGCCTGATGACGACCGTTGCCCTGTGGCGTATGCCCGCCGCCCTGTGGGGAGACGAGGAGGACCGCAGACGCCGGGCCCTGTGGGGCTGCTACGCCGGATTCGCCATCGCCCTGTGGACGAAGACCGAGGCGGTCCGCACCGGCCTCAACAACAGCGCCGTCACCGACCTCGCCGTCCTCATCAAGCACTACACCGCCACGGTGGCAATTCTGGCCATCCTCAGCTACATCGTGGCCATCTACGGCAGCTACCCCGAAGAGGGCGCGGTCCCCCGCCACGTACGGTTCGCGCGGCTCGTCCAGAAGCTGGCGGCCAAGGCCTCCGTCGCCACGCTGATCCTGCTGACCGTCCTGTTCTTCACCGTCGTCGACCGCTCCGAGCCCTCGGACCGCTTCGTCTCCGACCACGCCGGGGAGTGGGGCGCCACGCTCTACATGAGCGTCTTCTACCTCTACCTCGGGGCCGCGTCCGCCGTCTGCGCCTTCCAGTGGGCGCTGGCCACCCTCGACGCCCGCCGCCGCCATCTGCGCATCGGGCTCGGGATGATGACGTTCGCGATGTTCATCGGCGTCGGCTACACCGTCAGCCGCACGCTCTTCCTGTGGATCAGCGTGGCCGACGAGCCGACCGAGGCGTTCGCCCTGCGCTTCGACCAGATCACCGAGGCCGCGCAGCTGGTGCTGTTCGCCTTCTTCGCCCTCGGCGCGTCCGTCCCGGCGTTCGCGGCCGGGGCGCGCCGGGCCAGGCTGTGGCGGGCCCAGGTCCAGCTGCACGCCCTCTGGTACGAGTTGATGACCGCGTTCCCGGAGCAGCCGTTCGACCCGCCCGCGCCCCTGGCCCGCGAGCTGACCCGGTTCAACGTCCCGGCCGACCTGCGGGTGGACCGCTGGGCCGCCGACATCGCGGACGCCGCCGAGAAGCTGCGCCACTACGTGCCCGACGGGCTGCTCGCCGCCGCCGGCCGGGCCGCCGCCCGCGACACGGACGACCCGCGCCGCGCCGCGTCCCTCACGGACGCCTACTGGATCCGGGCCGCCCTGCTCGCGAAGGAGTCCGGCGCACCCGCGGGGAGCGCCGCGCCGGTCGCCTCCCAGCACGCCGCGGACCAGGACGGCGAGGTGGCCCGGCTGGTCCGGGTCGCCGCCGCGTACCGCACGGTCGACGCGGAGCGCGCCCGCGCCGTCCTCGCCGCCGCGACGGCCGAACCCGCGCGCACGACGACCACGCCCACGACGGAGACGAGCGCATGACCGGCGGCACGGCCCGAGGCACGGACACGACGCACCCGACCACCGGCGAGGGGATCCCCACCACATCCCCCCGCACCGCGTCCGTGGCGCGCACCGTCACCGACGCCCTCCAGCCGCGCAACGTCCTGCTGGCGGGCATGCTCGGCATCGGCCTCGCGGCGGCGGGCGGCGACTGGACCGGGCTGCTCTGGGGCTTCCTCGGGGCGCTCTGCGCCGGGCTGATCCCGGCGGGGTACATCGAGTGGGAGCGCGGACGCGGCACCTGGGGCGACCGCCATGTGGTGGACCGTACGAAACGGGCGCCGATCTTCTTCGTGATCCTGGGCTCGATCGGCGCCGGCTCGGTGGTGATGGTGCTGGGGAACGCGCCGACCGGGATCCTCGTCGCGATGCTCGCGCTGTGGCTGATGACGATCGGTCTGCTGGCCGTCAACACGGTGTGGAAGATCTCGGTCGACTCGGCGGTGGCCTCGGCCTCCGTCTCGCTCCTCGCCGTCGTGCACTCCCCCTGGTGGACCGCCGCGTACGCGCTGACCGCGGCGGTCTGCTGGTCCCGGGTCGCCCTCGGCTACCACACCGCCGCCCAGACCCTGGCGGGCGCGGGCCTGGGGGCGGCGACGACGGTGGCGTACGTGTTCGCCTGAGGGGTTGTTCAGCTTGCGGCGTTGCCGCTGAGCACCACCGGTCCTTCGACCGTGTTCGCGGTGCAGCCCGGCCCGCCGATCCGTACGGGCCCGGAGCTGCGGGTCACCACGACGGGCCCGCTGACGCGCGAACCGCACAGGTGGACCGCCGTCGCCCCGTCGGCCTGGAGCGGGCCGTCCACCGTGGACCCGGTGACCACGAGGGCCGCCCCCGGGCGGACGACGACGGGCCCGCGCTGGGCGGCCCTGTCCAGGCAGGTGACGCCGGCCGACACGACCAGGGGCCCGTTGCGGGGCCCGGTGACCGTGGTGGTGCAGGCGGGCAGCGGCAGGACGCGGGCCTTGTACTCCAGGGCCTCGGCGAGCTTGCCCGGCTTGGGGTCGCTCAGCGGCTTGCCCAGCTTGGCGAACTCCCCGCCCGTCTCCTTCTTCCCGCCGTTCCACTCGTCGATCCGGCCGAGCTGGGCGGCGGTCTTCCCGTCGTCCACGACCGCGTCGGCGTCCAGCGCCGCCATCGACTTCGAGGCACGCTTCACCAGGTCGAGGTAGGGGCCCGGGGCGGTCAGGTCGTACGCGGACACGTCGTGCTCGCCGCGCAGCCACGACCCCCAGGAGAACTCCAGGAACTCCGTGGCCCCGTCCGGGACTTCGTAACCGATGTCGCGGGTGAAGTAGACGAGGCTGCGGTACGGGTCGTCGCGGAAGTGCGTGATGCCGAGCCGGTCGGGAAGCTGCTCCACGCCGAGCGGCCGGTTGTTCTCGTCGCGCAGCCACACCTTCTTCTCGGCGGTCATCCGCTGCCAGAAGGCGGCCGGGGACAGCGAGCTGAAGTTGTCGGTGACGCGGAGCCGGATGTGCAACCGGGGCGAGCCGTCGGGGCCTTCCAGGAAGGACGTCAGCGTGTGGTGCCCGTCGGTGAGGTACAGCTTGCCGCCGGGCCCGATCACCGCCGTCTTCATCGGCGCGATCGTCTCGGCGGTCTCCTGCCCGACCGGCACGGTGCAGGTGAAGCTCGACGGGTCGTCCAGCCGGGCGCCGGGACCGGCCGAGGCCGCCTCCTCCTGGCCGTTGGTCTCGCACCAGTCGTCGAAGCGCTTGTTGACGTCGCCCGCCGCCTCGTCGCGGCCGCTGCCGTACCGGCCGAGCTTGTAGAAGACCTGGTCGAAGCCGAGTACGGCCTGGGTGGGGTGGAGTTCGCCGAGCGTGACGTCGATCAGGTCCCCCGGCTGCGCGCAGGCCCGCGGCAGCGGCCCGCTCCCGGCGCACGGATCGGCCGCCGCCGCCCCGGTGCCCGCCCCGGCCACGACCGTGCCCGCCGCCAGCGCCCCGGCCACCAACAGCGCTTTCGATCTGTTCATGAACGTCCCCTCCCGCGAAATGGTCTTCCGCCGGGGACCATCGCAAGGCCCGACGACCCCCGCGCGGACGCCATGTGAACGAGGGATGGCGCCGGGGTGCCGCACCGGGAGCTCCCCCCTTCGCGGGGACGGCCCGTCAGGACCGGTCGCGCGTTTGCGGGGGTGGCGGACACCCGGTTACGTGGACGGGGAGGGCGCGCCCGCGAACGGACGGGCCCCACCGGCTGGAGGTGTCCCGATGGCGAAGAACCGGTCCGCGACGCCCGCGAAGGGCCCGCGCGGCAGCACGGCCGGGCTCGTCCTGAGCCTGGGCAGCAGCGCGCTCGCGGTCATCAGGGCGTCGAAGCAGGTCCGCCGGGCCAGGAGCACGCACGACAGGCTGAACACCGCCGACGCGGTGGCGGGGCTGCTGCCGCTGATCACCTCGGCCGCGCTCGTCCTGCGGCAGCTGCGCGACCGGAAGCAGGAGACCCCGGAGGCGGCCTGACGTACACCCGAAAGGCCGGAAATCACCCTGCTTCCGGCCACTGAACGAGGCCTGTCCGGGGTACGAAGGTGCCGTGCCGAACCCTTTCGAGATCACCGCGGACCACCCGGAGGGCTTCGCGGTCACCGCGGCCCGCGCCGAGGACATCGTGACGCTGGGCGCGTGGGCCCACGAGGAGGGCTGGAACCCCGGCCTGCACGACGGCGGGGTGTTCTTCGCGACCGATCCCGGCGGCTTCCTGTTCGGCCGGCTGGACGGCGAACCGGTCACCTCCGTCTCCGTCGTCCGCTACGGCGGCGCGTACGGCTTCCTGGGCTTCTATCTGACCCGCCCCCACCTGCGCGGACAGGGTTACGGGCTGCGGACCTGGCAGGCCGGCACGGCCCGCCTCGCCGGGCGCACGGTCGGCCTCGACGGGGTGCCCGCCCAGCAGGACAACTACCGCCGCTCCGGCTTCCGTACCTGCTGGAGCAACGCGCGGTACGAGGGAACGCCCCCGCCGGACATCGCGCCGCCGCCGGGGACCACCCTGACCGACGCCCGCAGCGTGCCGTTCGACCTGCTCGCCGCCTACGACCGCCGGTACTTCCCGGCCGCCCGGGACACCTTTCTGGCCGCCTGGATCACCGCCCCCGGCCGTACGGCCCTCGCGGCGGTCGGCGACGGCCGGCTCCAGGGCCTCGCGGTGCTGCGGGCCTGCCGCGCGGCGTCCCGGATCGGCCCCCTGTACGCCGACTCCCCCGCCGTGGCGGCGGCCCTGGTCAGCGCGGTCGCGGCCACCGCACCGGAGACCGCCGTCGCCGTCGACGTACCCGACATCAACCCGGCGGCGGTGCGGCTGGCGGAGGAGCTGGGCCTGACCCCGTCGTTCGACACGGCGCGGATGTACAAGGGCGCGGAACCGGCGATCGACCGGCCGGGCCTGTACGGCATCACCAGCCTGGAACTGGGCTGAGGCCGGGGCCCTTACACCGGATCACTCCGCCGGGCAGCGAGAAGCACTCCGCCGGGGTCACTCCGCCGGGGTCGGCCGCACCACCGGCGGGCCTTCCCGGATCCGGGAGGCGAGGACGGCGATGTCGTCCTCCGCGTCCTCGCCGAACCGGTCCAGCACCCGGTCCAGCAGGTCTTCCAGGCGCCCGCCCGGCGGCATGGTCAGCGAGGCCAGCCGCCGCACGGACACATCGATGTCCTCGCCCCGGCGCTCCACCAGCCCGTCGGTGTACATGAACAGCACGGTCCCGGGACCGCAGGCGACGGAAGCGGTCCGGTATCCGCCGAACCCGGTGCCGAGCGGCGGCCCCACCGGCACCGGCACGACCCGGGCCCCGGCGGCGCCCGGGTCGATGAAGACCGGGGGCAGATGGCCCGCGCTGGCCACCTCGCACACCCCGCCGAACCGGTCGACGACGGCGAGCAGACAGGTCGCCGCCCGGTCCAGGCCCGACCGCTCCACCATGGTGTCGAGCTGCTCCAGGATCCGGTGCGGCGGCAGGTCCTCCCCGGCCAGCAGCCGCAGCAGCGAGCGGTACTGGCTCATGGCGACGGCCGCCTCCACGCCGTGGCCCATCACATCGCCCATCGCCTTGAGGTGCCGGCCGTCCTGGAGCGGTACGACGTCGAACCAGTCCCCGCCGACCAGGACGCCCCGGTCGGCGGGGAGGTAGCGGGTGGCGATCTCCACGTGCGGGTGGGGCCCCCAGGGCTCGGAGAGCAGGGAGCGCTGGAGTTCGCGGGCGATGCTGTGCTCGTGGTCGTAACGGCGGGCGTGGTCGAGCCCTACGCCCGCCCGGACGGCGAGTTCGCGGGCGACGGCCACGTCCTGGTCGCCGAAGGCGGGGGACCCCTCGGCCCGGATGAGGCTGAGCGTGCCGAGCGGCCGGCTCCGGGCGGTGAGCGGGACGACGAGCGCCTGGCGCAGCCCGAACGCCCGGGATGCGGCGATCCGTTCGGCCGTGAGGGCGCTGCGCTCCTTGTCACGGTCGTCCCAGTCGTCGATGACCGGCTCGTTCTCCGTCAGGCAGCGGGTCACCGCGGAGTCCGCGGCGAAGTCGACGTACTCGCCGGGGTGGCCGAACCGCTGCACCTGCTCGTCGAGTGCGCCGTCGCCCCGCAGCGCGGCCCGCCGCAGCCGTACGACGCCGGGGGCCGGGCGGCGTACGGCGTGCCCCACGTCGGCGGGGAACACGTCGACCACCGCGACGTCGGCGAAGTCGGGCACCACGAAGTCGGCCAGCTCCCGGCAGGTGGTGTCCATGTCGAGCGTGGTGCCGATGCGGACGGCGGCGGTGGAGAGCAGGGCGACATGGCCGCGGGCCCGCTCCAGCTCCTCGCGCTGCCGGGCGATGTCGGTGATCTCGACGACGATCGCCATCAGCCCGCAGCCCTCCCCCGCCACGTCGAGCCGGTGGTACGTGGCCCGCCAGAGCTGCTGCTCCTCCTCGGTCGGCGCCCAGGTCCGCCCGCTGATCGTCACTTCCCGGGGCGTGCCGTCGGTCAGCACGTCGCGCAGGGCGGCGGCCTGGCCGTGCAGCCCGGGCAGCACCTGGGAGAAGGTCCGTCCGATGTGGGAGCGGGCGGGGAGGCCGTTGAGCCGTTCGAGGGCGGGGTTGACGTAGGTGTAGCGGAGGTCGTGGTCGAGCACCGCTACGGCGGCGGGATTGCCGTCGAACAGGGCCGCGACGGTCTTCGGGTCGAAGAACGACGGCATGCCGTCGTCGCACGTGTCGGCCTGCAAGAGCATGCCTCCCACCGTTCGTCGGCTCCCGAACCTCCATCGTCGGTTGCCCGTTCCCGTACCGCATCCGCAGGACGGCAGGCGGGTCCCTCCGGGTCAGTACGCCCGGGAGCGCGTCCGGACCCGGGCCCGGAACCTCCCGGGATCCGGCCCCGGACCGAGGCCTAGATCGAGGCCCAGATCGAGATCCAGATCGAGGGTGCCGTCGGTGGCCTCGGCGGTGGGCGGCAGGGCGAGGGCCGCGCCGACGGACCCCGGCAGACTGCCGGAACCCAGCAGTCCGGTGACCAGCCCGGTGGTGAGCCGGTGCCAGGCGGAGGCCCGCCGGATCATGGCGTGGTCGCCGCCCCGGACGGTGACCATGCACGTACGGGCGCCGGCGCGGCGGGCCCGGGCGGTGAGGGACTTGGTGGCCCGGGGGCTGGTGAGCCGGTCCCGGTCGCTGTGGACGAGGACGATGTCACGGCCGGCGAGCTGGGTGACGGGGTCCTCCGGCGGACACCAGGGGGCGAGCCCGACGACGCCCCGTACGAGGGGGTGCCCGGCGGCGCGGAGGGCGGCGCGCGCCCCCATGGAGTGGCCCAGGAGCACCACGGGCAGCTCGTCGCCCGCGTCCTCCCGCAGCGCGTCGAGGGCGGCCACGGCGTCGTGGAAGGGGTCCGCGCGGTCGCCGTTCCAGCCCCGGTGGCCGTACCGCACCTGCGTCACGAGGACGTCGCCACCGGTGGCGCGGGCGGCGCGCTCGACGGCCCGGACGAAGGGGCGCATGCGGGTGCCGGGCAGATTGAGGAGCCCCGGCGGCGGGGGCTCCGTACCGTTCTCGCGCCCTCCGTGCAGAACGAGAACCGCTGCCGACGGCGGTCGTTGGGCCACGCGTACCTCCAGGTCCGGGGGGCGGGGTGCGGTGCCCCTCTCCCCGTATTCGGCGCCGGGACCGCTCCGGATGGGTGCAGTGCCGTCCACTGTACGGTCACGGCCACGGAACCATCCGTGCCGTCCGCGCCATCCCCGTATACGACACCGAAGGAGCCTTCCATGGCATCTGGCCCTCAACTCAACAGCACAGCACCGGACTTCACTCTCCCGGGCGGAGTCCTGTCCGCCTCGGGCGACACCTTCGAACGCTCCGAATACCGGCTGTCGTCCGCCCGTGGCCGGTCCGTGGTCCTGGCGTTCTACCCGGGGGACAACACCATGGTCTGCACGAAGCAGCTGTGCTCGTACTCCTCGGGCATGGAGGCCTTCGAGGGGCTCGGCGCCGACGTCTGGGGCATCAGTCCACAGGGTGTGGACAGCCATGAGTCGTTCGCCCGCGCCTACGACCTGCGCATGCCGCTGCTGGCCGACGAGGGCCGGGAGATCGCCAGGGCGTACGGAGTCTCCGCGCCGGGCATCGGGGTGCGGCGGGCGGTCTTCCTCATCGGCCCGGACGGGGTCCTGCGCTGGAAGCACGTGGCGTTGCTGGGAGCGACCTTCCAGTCACTCGACACCCTCACGAACCATCTGTCCGGCATCAAAGACGCGTAAAGATTGCCGTATCCCGGCAGTGACCGATGCGGGTGGCGTATGGGATCATCCAGCCAGATCGACGAAAAACACTCGGGGGAAAGTCGACAAGCAGGGGAGTGATCGCGTGACCTTCTTTCTCGGTCTCGGCATTGCGGGAGTCGTCCTGCTGGCCCTCTCCCTGATCTTCGACGGGGTCCTCGAAGGACTCTTCGACGGTGTGGTGGACGGCCTCTTCGACGGGCTGCTCTCGCTTCCCGTGATCGCCGGTTTCCTCTCGATGCTCGGCTTCGGCGGGGCGATCGTGCTCGGCGCGACGAGCGCCGGACCGCTCGTGGCCACCGTGGTCGGCGTCGGCGCCGGCCTGGCGGCGGGCTGGCTGACCTGGAAACTCAGCAAGGCCCTGATGCGCGACCAGACGCACGCGACGCCGCGCGGCTCCGACCTGGTCGGCACCTCGGGTTCCGTGGTGACGGCCATCCCGGCCGAGGGCTACGGCGAGGTGCTGCTGAGCCTGGGCGGCCAGCCGGTGAAGTACGCGGCCAGGTCGGCCACGCCCGTCGCGCGCGGCACCGAGATCTGGGTGGAGGAGACGCTGTCGACCACGTCGGTGGCGGTCCGCCCGGTGGAGCGCTGACCACGCACCACGGACGCCGCCCGAGGCCCCACCCCCACAGCCCCACGCCCACCGACCCATCCGATCAACTCCACAGCACCGCCCGCTCCACAACGATCTGCCGTCCCCCAAGGGAGGCAGGGGGGACAAACCCATGAGTCCAGTAGTCATCGCCGTCATCGGCATCGTCGTACTCCTCGTTCTGCTCGGCCTCGTCGTCATCACGCGCTACAAGGTGGCCGGGCCCAGCGAGGCGTTCATCATCACCGGCCGCCGCGGCAAGAAGTCGACGGACCCGGTCACCGGACGTATCAGCATCGACAACAGCGGCCAGAAGGTCGTCGTCGGTGGCGGCGTCTTCGTCGTGCCGTTCGTCCAGCAGAAGTTCACCCTGGACCTGTCCAGCCGGCACATCCCGGTCGCCGTGCGCGGCGCGGTGACGCTGCGCGGCGTCAAGTCGAACCTCGAAGGCGTCGCGATCGTCAAGGTCGGCGGCAGCGAGGACGCGATCCGGGCCGCGGCCCAGCGCTTCCTCCAGCAGCAGGACGGCATCGTCGGCTTCACCCAGGAAGTGCTGTCCGGCGCGCTGCGCGCGATCGTCGGCCGGATGTCGGTCGAGGACATCATCCGGGACCGGGCCGCGTTCGCCGGCCAGGTCGCGGAGGAGGCCGAGGCCAGCCTCTCCGGCCAGGGCCTGATCCTGGACGCGTTCCAGATCCAGGACATCACCACCGAGGGCTCCTACCTGGAGGACCTCGGCCGCCCGGAGGCCGCCCGCGCCAAGCAGGAGGCGGACATCGCCGAGGCCATCGCGAAGCGGGCCTCGGAGCAGGCCCGGCTGAAGGCGGCCGAGGAGATCGCCATCGCCGAGCGGACGTACTACCTGAAGCAGGCCGAGATCAAGGCCGAGACGGAAGCCGCGGCCGCCAAGGCCAACGCCGCCGGTCCGCTCGCCGAAGCGGCCCGCCAGCAGGAAGTCCTCACCGAGCAGGAGAAGGTCGCCGAGCGCCAGGCGGCGCTGACCGACCGCGAGCTGGACACGAAGGTCCGTAAGCCCGCCGACGCCGCCCGCTACCAGGCCGAGCAGGAGGCGGAGGCCCGCCGCATCGCCCTGGTCAAGGAGGCCGAGGCCGACGCGCAGCGCTCGCGCCTGACCGGTGAGGGCGAGAAGCTGCACCGTTCGGCGCTGGCCGACGCGGTCCGCATCGAGGGTGAGGCGGAGGCCGCGTCCATCGCCGCCAAGGGTGCGGCCGAGGCCGAGGCCATGCAGAAGAAGGCCGACGCGTTCGCGCAGTACGGCGACGCGGCCGTCCTCCAGATGCTCGTCGAGGTCCTCCCGAGCGTCGTCGCGAAGGCCTCGGAGCCGCTGAGCGCCATCGACAAGATGACGGTCATCTCCACGGACGGTGCGAGCCAGCTGGCCCGCACGGTCACCGACAACGTCTCGCAGGGCATGGAACTGCTCAGCTCGACGACGGGCGTGGACCTCGCGTCCCTCCTGGAGAACCTGAAGAACCGCACGACGACGGTCCCGGCCCCGACCACGACCCCGGACGAGTCCGCGGCGAACGGCGAGATCGAGATCAAGGGCTGACGCGCAGCACGAACCGCGCACCCGTGCCCGGGAGCCACACGGTGGCCCCGGGCACACCCTTGTCCGCCGGACACCCCCTACGCCTCGGCGGCACCCCGGGCCTCGTGCAGCGCAAGGATCTCGTCGAGGTCATGGGCCACCATGACCTGCGCCAACCGCCCGGCCACGGCTACCACTTCTCCCCACCCCTCGACGCGCAGCATCTCCTCGTCGGATCCCCCCGGAGCCTGAGCCTCGGCGACGGTCAGGGCACGGTCCAACTCCCGCAGGAGCACGACCTCTTCCTCACCGCGCAGACCGATCCCGAGATAGCGCTCAGGGTGCTCGGCATCGCAGAAGTCGTCGAACAGTGTGTGGATGACCGACCCCAAGTCCTCGAACACCTCCGGATCCAGCCACACATCCCGCTGCCAGGGCGGATTGGCCAGCGCCAGCACCGCAGGCACCAGATGCACCCGGGCCCGCGCCATGATCACCCTGTCGTCGTCCACGGAACGGACCCTACGCGTCCTCGGACGGGTCCGTGACACGTCGGGCAGTCACCAGGTAGCCCGCGAACTCGACGTCCGGCCGGGCCTTTGCCCAGCCGGTAGCCCGGTCGACCGGAAGCACCACGGCCGTGCCCGGAACCGGACAGTTCACCTTCTCCGTGGACCCCGGAGGCGCCGCGTAACGGCAGTGCACCTCAGCGATCGAGAGCACCTCCAGCGACGTGGGCTCCCGCTCCTCCCGGCCGTGGTGCTCCTCGTGGAAGTCGATCCCCTCCGCACGTTCTTCACCGACGATGTCGGCGTAGTCCTCCGGATCGGCCTCCACGAGCGACCAGGAAACAAGGCCCCCGGGCGCGAAGTCCTCGCCGCAGCACTGCATCTGCCAGTCATCGACCCAGATCGTCACCGTCACGGCGCCATTGTCACCGACAGCCCTCGGCGCAGGCACTCGGTGAGGCGGGCTGCGATCGCCCCTCCGGGGTCCCGGCGGGGGTTGAAGATCGTGACGTCCAGCCCGACGGCTCGCTTGTCGGCCAGCGCGGTCCGCAGCACGCTCTCCAGTTCCGCCCAGGTCAGCCCGCCGGGGAGGCGGTAGTCGACCGCGGGCATGATCGCGTCGTCCAGGACGTCGACATCGAGGTGGACCCAGTACCCGGCACGTGAGCCACCGGTGAGCCGGTCGACCGCGTGACGCGCTGCCGTCCGGGCCCCGGCCGCCCGCACATCGTCGAGGCCGGTCGCGCGCAGTTGGGGCGGCAGCGGCTGCATCCCGTCCTTGGCGGACTCCGCGGAGTCGCGGAAGCCGAAGGCGACGACATCCTCGTCCCGGACCAGGGGCCCACGGCCTTCGAGATCGGTGAGCACCCGAGGCCCGCGGCCCGTGGCCAGGGCGAGTTCCATCGAGGCCGCCTCACCGGCCGGATCGGCCGACGGCTGGTAGAAGTCGGTGTGCCCGTCGAGGAACAGCAGGCCGTACCGCCCCCGGCGGCGCAGGGCGAGGAGGTTGCCGAGCAGGATGGTGCAGTCACCGCCGAGGACCAGGGGAAAGCGGCCGGAGTCCAGGACGCCGCCGACAGCGTCGGCCAGTCGCACGGAGTACCGCGCGATGCCGTCGGGGTTGAGGATCCCCGTGTCGGGGTCCCGCGTCGCGTCGTACGCCGGCGGCTCGACCCGGCCGGCCCGGACCACTCCGGGGTGGTCCGCCAGACCGGCGTCGAGCAGAGCCGCCGGAAGGTCCTGGACACCGGACGGCCACAGCCCGAGCACGGACGGCGCCTCGATGACCGCGATGTCCCGCACGCTGCGCTCCTTCACCCGCGACCGCCTGCCGAGCGGCGCCGGCCCCGGCACACCTCTCCGGCACGGCTCAGCCATCACCGCCCCCACAAGGACATAGTGCCGCATAACGGGCACGACGCCGAGCCGACCGGGGCGGGTGCAGCAGCCGCCCGATGTGAGCCACACGGCCCCGGGACAGCTACGCCAACGGAAGCGTGAACACGTAGGCGCGCTGCGCGGCGCATCCTTGGCAGGTGCCGGCGAACCGGGAGAGAAGGTGACCGTCCACCCGGGAGAGGTTGTTGCGCCAGAAACAGCGGAACTCCCCGCAAGCACAGGACCGGTGGCTGACATCGATGAACGCGCTGGTGTTGGAGTCGTGACCGCCCTCGGCCGCCGCCCGCGGGAAGGCGTCGCCGCTGTCGTCATCGGACAGTCCGTACCGCCTCCGCTTCCACGAAGCCTCCTCGGGGGTGAGAAGTCCCTGCCCGGCGCATTCGATACACCGGCCGGGCCCCGCGTTGTTCGCCGCACACCAGCATCTCCCGTAGCCGCCGCTGCCGCCGCTGTAGGGCCTGCCTTCGCAGATCATGCACACCCCCCACCCGTGGCAGTCGGCGCACAACACACCACGGGACGTGCTGCGGGTGAAGGGCGGCTGACCCAGCCGGCCTTCGGTGTACACGACCGGCGTCCATCCGGTGAACGACAGGATTCCGGGCCCCTTGCCCTCGTGGATCCTGGCCTCGAAATCTTCGCGCCGGACCGTCGCCGCACTCTCGCCGGGGTGGTCCGAAGTCCGTCGGTGCAGGTTCCATCCGGCCGCATCGAAGGCGTTCAGGGCGTCGTCGAAGCCGGGAGACGAGAGGTGATCGTCCCTGCCGGCGCAGACGAGGAACAGAAAGCGGTGGCCGACCGGCGCCGGGTCGCGCAGCCGTACCGGGTCGGTCCACTCACGGACCACCACCGGGCGGCGGTCCGGATACAGCGCGGAAGCGATCTCCAGCAACTCCCCTTTGAGCCACGCCGCGCTTTCCGGGACGGCAGGCGCGCCCTCATGGCCCGGTTCATCGGCCGTACCGGTCATGGTGGGTGCCACCCCTCTCCCGCTCGGAGGAGTTCATGATGGCAGCGGACGGTGGTTCTGGGGGGGACTGGTCCACACCCATGCGGTGTCCCTTGATCCGACGCCGCCTTCAAGGTAGTTGACCGTCAAGGCATTTGACCGTCAAGGTAGTTGACCGCCCCCTCAGCACTCCCCCCGGTCCCGCCCCGCCGAGTACAAGTAGCTGTCCCGGAACTGCTCCGCGCCCAGCGTGCGGCCCACCATGATGACCGCCGTCCGGATCACCCCCGCCGCCTTCACCTGTTCGGCGATCGAGTCCAGCGTGCCGCGCAGGACGATCTCGTCCGGGCGGGACGCCATCGCCACCACCGCCGTCGGGCAGTCCGCCCCGTAGTGCGGGAGCAGTTCGTCGACCACGCGGTCCACGTACCGCGCCGCCAGGTGCAGCACGATCAGCGCGCCGCTGCGGCCCAGGGTCGCCAGGTCCTCGCCCTCCGGCATCGCCGTGGCGCGCTGGGCGACGCGGGTCAGGATCACCGTCTGGCCGACCGTCGGGACCGTCAGCTCGCGCTTCAGGGCGGCGGCGGCAGCGGCGAACGCGGGGACGCCGGGGACCACTTCGTACGGTACGCCCGCCTCGTCCAGGCGCTTCATCTGCTCGTTCACCGCGCTGAACACCGACGGGTCCCCCGAATGCAGCCGCGCCACGTCATGGCCGTCCGCGTGGGCCCGGACCAGCTCCTCCGTGATCCGGTCGATGTCGAGGTTCGCCGTGTCGATCAGGCGGGCGTCCTTCGGGCACTCGGCCAGCAGTTCCACCGGGACCAGGCTGCCCGCGTACAGGCAGACCGGGCTGGCGGCGAGGATCCGGGCGCCGCGCACCGTGATCAGGTCGGCGGCGCCGGGGCCCGCGCCGATGAAGTACACGGTCATCGTCTGTCTCCCATGTGCGAACTTACGTCTGAGGATGAGGGTTTGGTCACCGACCACTGCGTCACCGGCATCGCCTGCCGCCACCCCGTGAACCCGCCGACCGGCACGGCGTGCGCGACCGACAGCCGCACCAGCTCGCCGCCGTACGCCGTGTGCCGTTCGGCCAGCAGCGCCTCCGACTCCAGCGTCACCGTGTTCGCGACCAGCCGGCCCCCCGGCCGCAGCGCCTCCCAGCACGCGTCCAGCAGGCCGGGCGCGGTCAGCCCGCCGCCGATGAACACCGCGTCCGGAGTGTCGAGTTCGGCCAGGGCCATGGGCGCCGGGCCCGTGACGACGCGCAGGCCGGGGACGCCCAGGCGTTCCGCGTTACGGGTGATCCGCTCGGCCCGCACCGGGTCCCGCTCCACGCTCACCGCCCGACAGGACCGGTGGGCCCGCAGCCACTCGATCGCGATCGAGCCCGATCCGCCGCCCACGTCCCACAGCAGCTCCCCCGGCGCGGGCGCCAGCGTGCCCAGGGTGGCGGCCCGGATGTGCCGCTTGGTGAGCTGGCCGTCGTGCTCGTACGCCGCGTCCGGCAGACCGGGCACCGTACCGAGCCGCAGCGCCTCCGCCGACGCCCGGCACTCGATGGCGATGACGTTCAGCCGGTCCCCCGGCTCGTGCGCCCACTCCGACGCGATGCCCTCGACGTACTCCTCGCCCTCACCGCCCAGCTGCTCCAGCACCCGCAGCCTGCTCGGGCCGAATCCCCGGTCCG
The DNA here is from genome assembly GCF_001687325.1 of Streptomyces sp. PTY087I2. Lineage (GTDB taxonomy): Bacteria > Actinomycetota > Actinomycetes > Streptomycetales > Streptomycetaceae > Streptomyces. The sequence goes on from NZ_LZRD01000017.1 coordinate 142,334, forward strand.
TGAGCAGCGCCGCGACCGTGGCCGGAGTGCTCGCGTCCGCGCTCAGGACGAGCAGCCGCCGGCCCTCGTACAGGGAGGCGGCCAGGCGCGCCGCCGGGCGGCCCACCAGCGTCACGACCTCCATGTCCTCCAGCGGCCAGCCGAGGCGTGCGCAGGCGTACGAGACGGAGGACGGATGCGGCAGCACGCGCAGCCCCTCGGGCCCCAGCTCCTCCGCGAGCGCGCGCCCGATCCCGTAGAACATCGGGTCCCCGCTCGCCAGCACCGCGATCCGGCGCTCCCCGTGCTCGGCGAGCAGCCGGGGGACGGCCGGCCGCAGCGGGGACGGCCAGGCCACGCGCGCCCCGGCGCACTCCGGCGGCAGCAGGTCCAGCTGGCGCGCCCCACCGATCAGCACCTCCGCCCCGCACAGCGCCTCCCGCGCCGTCCCGGACAGCCCGGACCAGCCGTCCGCGCCGATCCCCACGACGGCGACGGGGTACGGAAACGGGGCTGGGGAGGGCGATGCGGGCACGGGCCGGAACCTCGTCGTTCGGAGGGGAGGAAGCGGGCGCGACGAGCGGAAACGAGGCGCAGCCGCACTTTACTGAACGGCCCGCTCCGGCCACCCCGCCGGGTGAATCCGAGAAAACTTCGCGCGTGGTGTCGAGAAGCCCGCGCCGGCCCCGACGTCCCCTGTGTAAGAGGAAGAGCAACCACAGAGCGACCGCAGAACACCCACGAACGAGCGCACGAGCGATCAGGAGGCGACGGTCATGAAGTATCTGGTGATGGTCCAGGGCAGCCAGGCGGACTACGAGGCGCAGACCGGCAAGGGCAACGCCACCAGCCCGGCCTGGGACGAGAAGGCCATGCAGGAGATGTTCGCCTACATGGGCAGCATCAACGACGACCTCGCCGAGTCGGGCGAGCTGGTGACCGCGTACGGGCTCACGGAGCCCGCGCAGGGCCGGGCCGTGAGCGTCGACGGCGAGGGCCGTCCGGTGATCTCGGACGGGCCGTACAGCGAGACGAAGGAGCTGCTCGCCGGGTTCTGGATCCTCGACTGCGAGAACCTGGAGAGGGTGACCGAGATCGCCGCCCGCGTGGCACGCTGTCCGCAGCCGCCCGGGGCACCCGAGTACCCGGTGCTCATCCGCACCATCGGCGGCGGGATCGACTAATCGACTAGGAGCGACGGCTGAAGCCGGACCGTACGACCGACGACGACATCGAGGACCTGCTGCGCCGCCACGCGCCGCAGGTCCTCGGCGCGCTCGTCCGCCGGTACGGGCATTTCGACCCGGCCGAGGACTCCGTCCAGGAGGCCCTGATCGCGGCCGCCGAGCAGTGGCCCGGGGACGGGATCCCCGACAACCCGCGCGGCTGGCTCATCCGGGTCGCCTCCCGCCGCCTCACCGACCGGCTGCGCAGCGACGAGGCCCGGCGGCGGCGCGAGGAGACGGCGGCGGCCCTCACCCCGGCGGACGCGTTCGTCGCCCCGCCACCCGGGGAAGACCACTCCGGAGCGGGCCCCTCCGGCCTGGGCCGGGCCCCCTCCGAGGACGACACGCTCACCCTGCTCTTCCTCTGCTGCCACCCCGCGCTCTCCCCCGCCGCCCAGATCGCGCTGACCCTCCGCGCGGTCGGCGGCCTCACCACGGCGGAGATCGCCCGCGCCCATCTGGTGCCCGAGGCGACGATGGCGCAGCGGATCAGCCGGGCCAAGCGGACGGTGCGCGGTACGCAGTTCCGGCAGCCGGACGCCCAGGACCGCGACCAGCGGCTCGCCGCCGTCCTCCAGGTCCTCTACCTGATCTTCAACGAGGGCTACACCTCCACCGCGGGCCCCGACCTCCACCGCACGGACCTGGCCCGCGAGGCGATCCGGCTGACCCGCGCCGTCCGCCGGCTCCTCCCCCACGAGGGGCGGGTCACCGGGCTGCTGGCGCTGATGGTCCTCACCGAGGCGCGTACCCCGGCGCGCACCGGGCCGGACGGCGAGCTGATCCCCCTCGACGAACAGGACCGGGCCCTCTGGGACCGTACGGCCGTCGCCGAAGGCACCGCCCTGGCCGAGGAGGCGCTCGCCCAGGGGCCGGCCGGGGACTACCAGCTCCAGGCCGCGATCGCCGCCCTGCACGACGAGGCACAGCGCGCCGAGGACACCGACTGGCCGCAGATCCTCGCCCTGTACGACCTCCTCGTGCGGCGCTCCCCCGACCCCGCCGCCGCCCTGGGCCGGGCGGTCGCCGTGGCCATGGTGCACGGGCCCCGGGCGGGGCTGGCCGCGGTGGACGCGCTCGCGGAGGCGGAGGGGACGGCAGGTGCGGCGGCGACGGCCGGGCAGCGGAACTACCGGCTCGACGCCGTACGCGGCCACCTCCTGGAACGGGCCGGGGAGCCCGACGCCGCCCGTACCGCCTACCGCGCGGCCGCCGACGCCACCCTCAGCGAACCCGAGGCCCGCTACCTGCGCCGACGCGCGGACCGGCTGGAGCACCCCGACGGATAGGGGGTTACTCCCTTCGGCCGACAGGGAAGAGGCCATCGGCGCAGTCCCGGTCGCCGCCGCCCGCCGCGCTCGCGATGATCGGCAGCATGACCACGAGCGGCAACGGCAGCGACAGCACCGGCGGCAAGGGCAAGGGGACAGGGAAGGGCGGGGCCAAGGCCACCACCCTGCGGATCGCCCAGAATCCGGAGGCGGACGAGCTCCTGGGCCGCAGCCCGCTGGCCGCCCTGGTCGACATGCTGCTGGACCAACAGGTGCCGATGGAGTGGGCGTTCACGGGCCCGTACACCCTCGCGGAGCGGATGGGCTCCGACGATCTGGACGCGGGGCGGATCGCCGCCTACGACCCGGACGCCTTCACCGAACTGTTCACCACCAAACCGGCCCTGCACCGCTACCCCGGCTCGATGGCCCAGCGGGTGCAGCAGCTGTGCCAGTTCCTGGTCGCGGAGTACGGCGGCGACGCGAGCGCGGTGTGGCGGGACGCCGCGACCGGCGACGAGCTGCTGGCACGCCTCAAGGCCCTGCCCGGCTTCGGCGCCCAGAAGGCCCAGATCTTCCTGGCGCTGCTCGGCAAGCAGTTGGGCGTACGTCCCCCGGGGTGGCGGGAGGCGGCGGGCCCGTACGGGGAGGCCGGATCGCATCGGTCGGTCGCCGACATCACGGGCCCGGAGTCGCTGGTCGAGGTGCGTGCGTACAAACAGGAGGCCAAGGCGGCGGCCAAGGCGGCGGCCAAGGCGGCCAAGGCAGCCAAGGCGGCGAAAAAGCCTGGTACTTCACGGAAGAAGTAACACGGATCAGACATCACCCGGGCGGGCGGAAGTGACATGCCCATGCACTGGAACAGGCCGACACCCCCACCCCACCGATCAGAATCAGCCACATCGGTTCACAGGCGCCACCCCACTCGCTAGCTTTCGCAGCACATTCGTTCAGCCGTTCAGCCACTGAGCCGTTCGAAGTACCGGCGGCTCGGGGCCTCAGCCGTTCAGACCGGAAGGACTCCTGTGCACGCAACACGTCGCAGAGCCATGGCTGTCGTGGCCGCCACCGCCCTGGCCACACCGCTCCTCCTGGCCGCGTCCCCGCACCACGGGCGCCCCGCGCCGCACGACCCCGGGAAGGAAGCGGCCAAGCTGTCACGGGAGTTGGTGAGGACCGCGTCCGCGCGCGACGCCTACCGCCACCTCCAGCAGTTCCAGGCGATAGCCGACTCCGCCGACGGCCACCGCGCCGCCGGCTCGCTGGGTCACGACGCCTCGGCGGCGTACGTCTACCGGCAGCTCCAGCGCGCCGGGTACAAGGTCTCGTACGAGAGCTTCCGCTTCACCTACACGGAGACGCTGGCCGAAAAGCTCGCCGTGGTGACGCCGACGCCCCGCGACGTGACGATCAAGGCCATGACGTACACGCCGTCGACGAAGGAGGGCGGCCTGACGGCGGCGCTCGTCGCCGTGCCCGTCGACGACACGACGGGCTGCGAGGCCGACGACTACGCCGCCGCGGACTTCACCGGCAAGATCGCGCTGATCAAGCGCGGCGGCTGCACCTTCGCCGAGAAGCAGGCGGCCGCGGCCGACGCGGGCGCGGCCGGAGCGGCCATCTACAACAACGTCGAGGGCGCGCTGTCCGGCACGCTCGGCGAGGTCGCCGCCGGGAAGATCCCGACCGGCGGACTCACCCAGGAGGAGGGCGAGAAGCTCGCCGCCGACCTCGCGGCCGGCGAGGTCACGGTCTCCTTCGAGATCCGCGAGCTCCAGGAGGACCGCCCCACCCGCAACGTCATCGCCGAGACGCCCGGCGGGAGCGCGGCGCGGACCGTGATGCTCGGCGCCCACCTCGACTCGGTGACCGAGGGCCCCGGCATCAACGACAACGGCTCCGGTTCCGCCGGTCTGCTCGACGTCGCCCTGAAGCTGGCGAAATCGAAGAGCAAGCCGGCCAACAAGGTCCGGTTCGCCTGGTGGTCGGCCGAGGAGAACGGCCTGATCGGCTCGGAGAAGTACGTGGAGGCGCTCTCCGAGAAGCAGCGCAAGCAGATCAAGCTCTATCTGAACTTCGACATGATCGCCTCGCCGAACGGCGTCCAGTTCGTCTTCGACGGCGACGACTCCGACCAGGTCGGCGAGGGCCCCGGCCCGGAGGGCTCGGCCCAACTGGAACGGGACATCAACGAGTTCCTCGACCGCAAGGGCAAGCCGCACGAGGGCACGGACTTCACCGGCCGCTCGGACTACGGTCCGTTCATCGAGGCGGGCATCCCGTCCGGCGGTACGGACACCGGGGCCGAGGGCATCAAGACGGCGGCCCAGGCCGAGGTGTTCGGCGGCGAGGCGGGGATCGCGTACGACCCCTGCTACCACGCGGCCTGCGACGACCTGGACAACATCGACATGGGTCACTTCGACACCAACATCGACGTGATCGCCAACGCCGTCGGGACGTACGCGCACGACCTGCGCTCGCTGACCCGCCCGGTCGACCCCGACACCGGCAGCGGAACGCCCGGCAGCGGAGGCAGCGGAGGCGGCCTGCGCGAGGGCCACGGCCACGTCACGGAGTAGCGACCCGCTTGCGGGCTCCGGGGACCGGCCCCGGAGCCCGTAAGCACGCGGGGCGGAAACACGCGGCGGAAAGCCGTGGCGGGAGCGGGCAGAAGCGGTGCGGGAGCGGACGGGAGCAGGCCGGAGGCAGGCCGGGAGCGGACGGGAGCAGGCGGAGGCGGGCGGGAGCCAGCCGGACGGAAGCAGGCGGAGGCGGGCGGGAGCAGGCTGGCCGGAAGCCGCACGAGAGCACCCCTGCCCCGGTATCCCGCCCTATCCAGCGCTATACGCCCTTTGCCCCCGCCCAGCGGTGAGCTTCCGTGGCTGCGCCCGGTGGCTCTTGACCGGTAGGCTTTCCGTGTGATCTTCAAGCGCATCGGAAATGGGAAGCCGTACCCCGACCACGGCCGGGAATCCACCCGCCAGTGGGCGGATGTCGCGCCGCGTCCGGTTCGCCTGGACCAGCTCGTGACCACCAAGGGCCAGCTGGACCTGGAGACCCTCCTCGCCGAGGACTCCACGTTCTACGGGGACCTGTTCGCGCACGTCGTGAAGTGGCAGGGCGACCTCTACCTGGAGGACGGGCTGCACCGGGCGGTCCGCGCCGCGCTACAGCAGCGCCAGGTACTGCACGCGCGCGTCCTCGACCTGGGCTGACAGGCTCCGGGACCGGGACCGGCGGCCCTCCGCCGCGGCACCACACCCCACTGGGGTTTACGCATCTCGAGGCGTCCCCCCGAGACCCTGATTCGGGCTTTCGGGTGCTTTCACGCTCATCCGGGTGCCATACGTTGATCATTTAGTACGCATCATCACCGGGTCGCATTACGCTGCCTCCATGAGCATGCTCACTCCCCCCGGCATGGGCGGAAAGTACCGCATCACGGGCGACACCTACCCCCGCATGCGCCGCCCCCGGCACCGCCGCAGGCTCGTCCTCGCGGGCATCGGAGCCGTCGTCGTCCTCGGCCTCGTCGGCTGGGGCACTTTGCAGCTCATCGATGTGTTCACCGGCGGCGACAAGAGCGCCAGCGCGGCCGACCACAAGCGGGACTGCCCCACCGCGAAGCCGTCCGTGGCCCCGGTCAAGGCGCTGCCGAAACCGGCCAAGATCAAGGTGAACGTCTACAACGCGACGACGCGCACCGGACTGGCCAAGGCCGCCGCCGAGGAGCTCAAGAAGCGCGGTTTCACCATCGGCGAGGTGGGCAACGCGTCGAAGGAGTACGACAAGAAGGTGCCGGGCGCGGGCGTGCTGCTCGGGGCGCCGGCCGCGAAGAACGGCAGCTTCACGGTGCTCGGCACCCAGCTGGCGGGCACGGTGCAGAAGACGGACACCCGGAAGACGGGCGAGGTCGACCTGATCCTCGGGGAGAAGTTCAAGGCGTTCAGCACGCCGAAGGAGGCCACGGCGGCGATGACGGCCCTGACGAAGCCGGCCCCGGCCCCGTCTCCCTCCTGCTGACGAAAGCGCCCCGTTCCCGCGCGTACGCACGAGGCCGTGCGTACGCGCGGGAACGGGGCGCAAAGCCGTAAAAGAAAGTGGCGCGGGGGCCCTAATCGGCCGTCCCGTACATCCGGTCGCCCGCGTCGCCGAGGCCCGGCACGATGTACCCGTGGTCGTTGAGCCGCTCGTCGACGGAGGCGGTGACGACGGTGACCGGGGTCCCGGCCAGCTCGCGCTCCATCACCTCGACGCCCTCGGGCGCCGCGAGGAGGACGACGGCGGTGACATCGTCGGCGCCGCGCTTGATCAGCTCCTGGATGGCCGCGACGAGGGTGCCGCCGGTGGCCAGCATCGGGTCGAGGACGTAGACCTGGCGGCCGGAGAGGTCCTCGGGCATCCGGGTCGCGTACGTCTCCGCCTGGAGCGTCTCCTCGTTGCGGATCATGCCGAGGAAGCCCACCTCGGCGGTCGGCAGCAGCCGCACCATGCCGTCCAGCATGCCCAGCCCGGCCCGCAGGATCGGCACGACGAGCGGCCGGGGGTGCGAGAGCTTGACGCCCGTCGTGGGCGTCACCGGGGTCTCGATGTCGACCTGCTCGGTACGCACATCCCTGGTGGCCTCGTAGGCGAGGAGGGTGACCAGCTCGTCGGCGAGCCGCCGGAAGGTCGGGGAGTCGGTGCGCTTGTCGCGCAGCGTGGTGAGTTTGTGCGCCACCAGCGGGTGGTCGACGACGTGGATCCGCATGCGTCAACAGTAACCGCGCCGCCCGGCACTCTGCGCTGGCATCAACCACCTGTTCGGGGGGAAGGTGGGGGCATACGGACCCAGCACTGGGGTGGTGTGTCGATGGCTGACGGGGATCTGCGGGACGACCGGGCCTCGCGCGGGCCGCGCGAGGGGCGCGACGCCGAGGGCTTGGCGGGCGCGGCGGGCGATGCCGAGGACGCGCAGGAGAGTGACGCGGCCCGCCGCCGCCGACGCGCCCAGTTCCTCCGTGAGCTCCATGAGGCCAAACAGCTGCGGGACCGGGTGCAGCCACGCCGGGCGAGGGCCGCCCGGATGAGGCAACAGATGCGGATGCGTACGTTCCGCTGGTGACCGGCGGAACGGCGACGGGCGGACCATCCGCCGCCCCCCCTGACGAAAGCCCTGACGAAAAGCCCTGGTGAACCCCGGGCGAGCCCTCCGAGTACCACCGGCGCACTCCCCCGCCGGTCGGCGCGTCAGGGTGAGGGCCGACCAGGCACTCCTGGAACTGATGGACGACGCAACGGTCGAAGAGGTCTCGGACAGCGCTTGTTTCTGCCACGATGCCGATTGGGCGGGGCTCAGGACGGACGGATCACCGTTCGCCCTCCCGTCGGACCGATTCGCCTATGACCAGTGGGAGAGTCACGGTGTACTTCGCCGCACTGCTCGCGCGCACCGAAGACGGGTGGGAAGCGAGCGATACAGAGCTCGACGATGTGGAGACCCTGTCCGATCTGACGGATCTGGCCCGGGAGGCCTCGGTGGACGAGGACACGGTCCTGGTCTACATCGAGCAGGAGGACGCCTGGTTCGGCGTCGTCCGGGTGGACGGTGAGGAGGACCCCCGAATCTACGTCTCGGACGCGTCCGCCGCCGCCCGCTCCTCCTACGGGGAGATCCTGCTCACCGACGAACTGCTCGGCCGCGAACCAGGGGCCGAGGACGAGATCGCCGCCCTGGAGGAGCTCGTCGACCTCGACGGCACGGAGGACGGCGAACCGGAACGCACCGCCCCCGCGGCCGACGACCAGGACGACGCCCCCGACCCGGACGCCGTCCCGGCGGGCCCGATCGGCGAGCTCGGAGTCCTGGCCGACCTCGGGATGTCCGAGAAGGAGCTGCTGACTCTCCAGACCGACGCACTCGCCGAGATCGCGGAGGCAGTGGGAGCGGCGGAGGTCCTGGAGTCGGTCCGCTAGGGCATGTCCGGCCCTGATCCGCCGGACACGCCCTAGGGGCGCGCGAGCCCCTGCCAGGCCCTGAGCCCCACCCCTCATCCATCCCCCCTCTCCCACAACCCGCCCCACACCACCCCGTCCGCTAGGGTCCGCGAGTGACCGCACGACCACCGGACCCCTCACCCGACCCCACCTCCGAGCCCGCCCCGGATCCCGATCCCGTACGCGATCCCTGGCAGGCCCCGATGCGCCGCGCGCTGGCCGAGGCCGCGCGAGCGGCGTCGGCCGGCGATGTGCCGGTCGGCGCCGTCGTGCTCGGCCCCGACGGTACGGAGCTGGCGACCGGACACAACGAGCGCGAGGCCACCGGCGACCCGACGGCACACGCCGAGATCCTGGCCCTGCGCCGGGCGGCCGAGGCGGTCGGCGAGTGGCGCCTGACCGACTGCACCCTGGTGGTCACCCTGGAGCCCTGCACGATGTGCGCGGGCGCCCTGGTCCAGTCCCGCGTGGCCCGCGTCGTCTACGGAGCCCGCGACGAGAAGGCCGGCGCGGCAGGCTCCCTCTGGGACGTGATCCGCGACCGCCGCCTGAACCACCGCCCGGAGGTCATCGCGGGCGTCCTGGAGCGGGAGTGCGCGGAGCAGCTGACGACGTTCTTCAGATCTCTCTGACCAGGTGAGACGTGGCTGCCTGGCCACGCTGGGCTCCTCCCCCGAGAACCGATTTCTGTCCACGCCCCGGGATGGTCTAAGCTCTCTCTCGGTAGCGTGTCCGAGCGGCCGAAGGAGCTCGCCTCGAAAGCGAGTGTGGCGTAACCCGTCACCGTGGGTTCAAATCCCACCGCTACCGCTGGTGAACGAAGGGCCCGGCTCAATGAGCCGGGCCCTTCGTCGTCGCTCTAGGAGCTGCGCGGCCGGACCCTGCCGAAGTCACCGGGCCGGTGGCTCGGGGTCCGATCGGAACGCGGTTGGGGGATCTCGTGGGTGTTGGTGGACGCAGACCGGAGAGAGTGCGCATCGCGCGCGACAGCATGTTCGTCGCTGCTGGGTTCGTGCTGGTGTGGGCTGTCGCCGACGTGACCGGCTTCTTGCATTGGCTGGGCATGGGGTGAGCCCGAGCCCCGGCGCTCAGGCGGCGGATGCGTTGAGCCGACCGGTGAGGCGGTCTGCCATCCGGTGCGCCTCGCTCTCGTGATCCTTGAGCTGGCGGTCGTAGCGGCGCTCCTGTCCGCGGCTCACTGACTGGGTGCCGCCCTTGCCACCCACGTGACCTCGTTGTCCGACAACATCTGTTTTTGCAGAGCTGGGGTAGGCGCCTGAAATGACGGAACCTCAGCAGAACGGCAGAAGACCGGTTGCGTCGTGGCGTCGACGTGGGTGGCGGCGTTGGCTCGCCCTACTGGTCTTCTCAAGCGTCGTCTTCGGGTTGTGCACCGTGTTCCGGCATGTGGTGCTGGAGCGGCCCTGGGAGGATTCGTTCACTGCGGCACTGACCGCCTGCCAGGCCGGATGACCTCGCTCGGCTTCCGGAGCCATACCTGCTGCCCTCGGCCGGTGACGGTGAGCCCGAACTGGTCGGCGTCGGGCCGCCCGGCAGCCTCGTACTCCCACCAGGTCTGCTCGATCTCCTCCCACAGGAACCCGGGCCCGTACTGCCATACCTCTTCTCCGGTGGCGGCTGTTGCGGCGCTTCCGTTCTCGCGGGTCACCCACACCTGGACACCTTCGTCGGTGTTCTGGTGGATGAGCCGCACACCGGGCAGCCGTGCCCCGGCGTACAGGGCGAACCCGAGGTCGAGGAGCCGGGCGGGATCCAGGCCGGCTGCCCGGGACCGTCCCTTTCCCCGTACGTCGTGGAGGTCGGGGACGCGATGGGCGCGCATCGGCATGTACGTCGCCCCGCCGCAGAACCGCCCCACAGCAGTGCCGTCGTCCTGAACCCGGAGCTGAACCAACGCTCCGGACCAGAACTCCCGTGCGAGCGGGGCCACGACGATCCCGCCGGGCCGGACCTGCCGCAGCAGGGCGTACGAGACGTACCGCAACGCACACGTGGCGATCAGCCGGTCCACCAAGCCCAGGCCGGGCCAGGGCTGTTCACCGTCCCCGACCCGCAGATGCGGCCGATACCCGGCTTGCGCGAGAGCCTCGGCCGCCTGCCGCGCCACAACCGGATCCAGCTCCACGCTGTGGACCAGGTCGCCCCCGAGCCGTTCGCAGAGCAGCGCGGCGACGTATCCCGTGCCGGTCCCGATCTCCAACACCCGCTGCCCGTCCTCAACCTCGAGCAGCCCGAGCATCCGGGCCACCATCGACGGCATCGAGTTCGACGACGTCGCCACACCGGGCCCTCCCTCGGCCCCGTCGTCGAGCTGGGTCACCACCGGCTCGTCGCTGTTCACCAGCGCAAGCCAGTCGCCCACCCCGACGACCGGCTCACACCGGTCCGAGAGTTGCCGCCAGACATCGGCCGGTACGAACCGGCTGCGCGGCACAGCCTCAAACACCTCCCGCCACCGGCCGGTGAGCAAGCCCCGATCAGCGAGATCCCGCACCAGATCCGGGTACGTCGGTGCCTGCGATGCGCCGCTCACGACTGCGGCACGAACTGGGGACGGCTGCCGTCCGGCGACGGCTTCGGCTCCTGCGGCGGAGTCCACGGCTTGTCCGACGGAGCCCCGCCATGCTTCCCGGCCTCAACCGAAACGTAAGTAGTGGTCATCGTCCAACTCCTCTGATCGGCAATGCTGTTTGAGTGTCATCCGGCGTTCCGGCGAGCGGTGGCCGCCGCATGGCACGGGCAGGCGCACCCCGGCAGGCGGCACAGGACGTGCACGTCGGCCAGGTCCGTCACCAAAGCACTTCGGCAGACAACGCTGCACGGCTCATCCGGCCCCGCCGACAGGGCGTCCAGGGCAACGACCGGCCCTCCGGCCTCCTCGGCGATGGTGATCGGATCGCCCCGCCACAGCAACGTCACCCCATGCTTCACGCAGTAAGCCACCGGCTGGTCCTCGACGGAAAGCTCGTGCGCGTCCCTCTCCTCCTCGTAACACCTCATCCGCGCCGCGCCTCCCGCCAAGCACGCCCCAAACGCACGGCCGTCGGACAGGAGACTCCAGCGCGACAGGAAGCACAGGCCGTGGTGTGGCCAAGGAGTCTGCGGTAGGCAGCTTCGGGCCTGGGTGAGGGCATGGTCAGTGCGCTCATAGCTCTCCTTCGCGCAGATGTGGGCAGGGACGCCACGCGTCCGCGTGGCCGTGACCAGCACGTTAGAGAGCTGCGGAAGGAACGCGCTGGGCGATTGCGTCGGGTTGCGAATACCGGGCACCGGGTTGGGCGCAGTTGTTCAATCTCGCTCCAGCGACGCCCGCGCGCGGGCGATCAAACGCCGCGCCTGCGGCCCCTGGACCGCTGCTTCGGCCATCAGATCCCACGCCCGCTCATAGAGAACGACGTTCTCCTCGTCGTCGAGCCACATCTCGGTGTTGATCGTCTCGACGATCACGCGACGCCGGTCGTAGATCCAGAACCCGTGGCCCGGCGCACGTCGCAGTTGCACGCCGAGGGGAAGGACGCTGATCTCGACGGTGTCCAGGCCGATCAGCCCGGCCAGGCGGTCCAGTTGTACGGCCATGACCTCGCGGGGGCACGTCAGTACGTACAGTGCCGCTTCCCACACCACGAACCGGAAGAGCTTGCCCGCCTCGTACAGCGCCTCTTGACGGCGCATGCGTGCCCGGACCGCTGCCTCGATGTCCCGAGGGATCCGGCGGAACTCCGCGTTCGCCTCGAACGTGTGCCTGGCGTAGTCCGCAGTCTGGAACAGGCCCGGGATGCGGGACACTTCCACGCCTCGGATGAGCTGCGTAGTCGTCGTCTCGGTGACGGCCAGTTCCTGGCGCGCCCGATGACCACCGGCGAGCTGCCTTCGCCAGGACCGGTACTGCGATTCCAGTCCGACGAGCCGCCCCCGCAACTCGGTTGCCACGTCGGGCCGCCCCACCGCCTGGGACCACTGCGTGAGGTCGCTCGCGGTGGGGGTCTGCTTTCCCGTCTCCAGGCGCGAGACCTTCGAGCGTTGCCAGCCGAGCGCCTCGGCCACGCCCTTGCCGTTGAGACCGGCTTCGCTCCGTAGCTCGCGGAGCCGTGCTCCGAGAGCGACCCGCGCAGTCTGGAAGTCGGTGCTCACCCGGCCGAAGCTACCGCCTTGACGAAGTCCGCGGTGCGCGTCGCGTGGTGCCAGGCCGCGTCTCGCGCCTGGCATGCGAGAGCGACCTCGGCCGGGTCCTCACTCAGGACGACGCCGAGGGTCGTGTCGTCCTCGTCGAAGACGAACCGGGCGACCAGCCGGGAGTCGAACAGCCAGAAGTCGTGGTCCGGCAGGCCAAGTCGGTCCGCTTCGGCCCGTGGCAGGTTACGGATGTCCTCGCCGGCGGCCACGTTGCTGTGGCCGCTGGCCAGAAGGAACTGCTACCCCTCGGTCAGGGGCTGGTCGACCAGCCGGACCCGCTCGAACCGCTTGCCCTCAGCTGTCTGCGCCCGGACGTTCTCGCGCCACGCGTTGTCCGGCTCGGCCGAGATGTCCGCACCGCTCTTCCACCGCCCCCACTTCGGACCGTTGCGGTCGGAGGCGTATCCGCGCCGGGTCTCCAGCCGGAACGCAGTGTGCTTGAACTCGCGGAACAGCGAGGCGATCTCGGAGAACGGCACCATCCCGGGAGCGGTGGCGCGTGGGGAGAAGCGGACCAGGAGTTCGCGTGGCACCAGCACGAACGTCTCGCTGTCCTTCACGTCCCGGAGCTGAGCAAGCTGTTCGGGATCGGTCACGCGATCGCCCTGAACAAGGATGTCGGTGCTGCCCGCGACCTCGTAGAGCGTGGGGCAGTCCCCGTCGTCGCTGGTCGTACCGAGAAACCTGAGGCGCGCCATAGAGTCCTCCGTCTACGCCGGGTGGGAATCCAGGATGCGGCGAATAGCACGAGACCGCCGAAGGATTGCACCGAATTGCAGATCGCCATCGAGGTAGGGCAGTTGCGTGCAACTGCCGGTAGATCGCCACCGAGTGAGGCCATGAGCGTGGCGATCAGTCAGCCCAAGCCCTGCACCGACTCCGAAGCTCGGGTCCCGAGGCCCAAGACCCGGGCTTCGGGGACGGTCGGGTCACTCTTTCGGGGGTACGTGAACGGGGCTCCGGCCCGAAGCTCGGGACCGGGGACTCGGGCGTCGGGACGCGAGACCCGGGGTTCGAGCGCCTTCTTTAACCGGGGGGTAGATAAGGGGGGTTGGGGAAAACTCCCCTCCCTCCCCACCCCGTCACCGCCAGCCAGTATGACTAATCGTGACAGCTTGCGGCGGAGCGTGACGGCCGCTTACGGTGCGAGAACTGAACGACCCCGACACGGTGTTGGAAGCACCAGCCGGGGTCTCACCACAAGATCCAGCACTAAGAAAGACGATCCCGTGGCTGCACAGCACTTTAGCTCCGTCCTGCCCGTCCCCGCAGTCTCCGCCGCGTACCCGATGGCCAAGCCCGGATACGGCAAACGCTCCGCGCCCGGCCAACAACCCCGCACCCGCGATGACTTCGCCTTGCTCCCGGCCCGCGAACGGTACGTTGCCGGATTCGTCGACCACCTCCCTGAAGGTGCCGCGATGGGCGTCAAACAGCTGGCCAAGCAGCTCCCGCTCTACGGGCAGCAGGCCGTCTCCACGTCTCTGAACGCCTTGTCCGTCGCCGGGCACCTGCGGCGCGTACGGCGTGCCGTCGGCGTGGGCGACGAAACCCGGTGGGTCTTCCGTACTTTCTGGTCCCGCACCGCGCGCGACAACGAATGGTGGAATGCCTACCTCGCCACCGAGAACGACTCCCCGGACACAGCACCTGCCCCTGACTCGGCTCCGCCGCCGCCCTGGGTCCCGGCCGAGGAACCGCCGTTGCCCGCGCAGCCAGAAGGCCCGGCTGCGGCCGAACAGGTCCCCGTTCCCGCCGCCGTACCGCACCAGCCCACCCCGACCCAAGCCCCGGACGCCGAACCCCCATCGCCGCCCACCCGGGAGGCGGCTCCCTTCTCCCCCGCCTACCTCGCCCTCGCCCGTCTCGGCCGCGACGATCACCGCCTGGGCCTCTCCGCCGACGACTGCACCACCCTCGAACCACTCGCGGCCCAATGGCTCGACCGAGGCGTCACCGTCGACTACCTCACCAGCACCCTGAAAGCCGGACTCCCCGCCCAGGTCGACTCACCCATCGGCCTGATCCGCCGCCGCCTCACCGACAAAATGCCACCCCGACTACCCACCACCGCAAGCACCCCGGCCGACACCCCCACCCCCACCCGCCGCGTCCTCGTCGAATGCACCGACTGCGGCCGCCCCGGCCAACCCGAGGCCCTCCCCGACGGCCTCTGCCGCCCCTGCCACACCATCCACACGGCAGGCAGCCAGCCCTCGCCCGACCCCACCCAGATCGCCGCCGTCAAAGCCCACATGGCCAACCTCCGCGACCTCCTCAAACCCGTCTGAGGGCCCGGACCACAACCGACAAACCCACCGCCGCCCGGTCACGGAAACGCAGAGCGAAACGCACTCTCAGCACGACCAACACGTCTGCCCCGAAGAGACCATGAGCTTGCCTCTTCCGAGGAGACCGCGCCGTACGGCCAGTAGAGGGCAGAATCACCAGGGACGAACGTCAACCGCGACCGCCGCAACGACAGGTTCGATATGTCCTTTTCTGAAGAAGTGAGCAAAAACCGCTCCCTGACCACATAAAGCCGCAGGTCACGAAGGGGTGGTCCCCGCACCCGCGGGGATGTTCCCGGCACCGAGATGGAAGGCCTCGTCATGGAGGCGTGGTCCCCGCACCCGCGGAGATGTTCCCAGCTCGGCACGCGCGTACCAGGTCGCCCCGTAGTGGTCCCCGCACCCGCGGGGATGTTCCCGGGCCAGCTCCCCGTACCGAGGTGCCTCACCAGTGGTCCCCGCACCCGCGGGGATGTTCCCTCCTTGGGAATCCACGAGGTGGAGTGCGAGACGGTGGTCCCCGCACCCGCGGGGATGTTCCCGCGGTGAAGCGCCGCCGTACCGCCCGGTTCGGGTGGTCCCCGCACCCGCGGGGATGTTCCCGGTACGAGCGTGCGTTGTCGGTGAGCTGCCCGGTGGTCCCCGCACCCGCGGGGATGTTCCCTGCTCACGCTCGCCCGCACCGCCGCGCAGTCCGTGGTCCCCGCACCCGCGGGGATGTTCCCCGGGTCCTCCTCCGGCGCGGGCTCGATCGCCGGTGGTCCCCGCACCCGCGGGGATGTTCCTGAGGGGTCCTCATCGGGCGTGACCTGCGGCGTGTGGTCCCCGCGCTGAGCTCCCGCTCGGACGCGAACGGGTGGTTTCCGCGCCCCGCGGGGGTGTTTCCTTCAGCTCGTTGAGAACGGCTGCGTACTCTGGGCGGCCCCCGCGCACGCGGGGGTGTTCCCGCCATGTAGTGCGGGACGGGCTCAGCCTTCACGTAGTCCCCGCGCACGCGGGGGTGGCCCCTAGGGTGAGAAAGACTGCGTGAGAACTCACGCGTGATCCCCGCACACGCGGGGATGTTCCCAGGCCACGCCATCCGCCTTTGTACGAATCGGCGTTATCCCCGCGCACGCGGGGCTAGGCCTGGTGCCAGAAAGGCAGCAGATCGACTTCTCTGAACTAGGGAGAGAATGACTGCGTGAGTCAGGACTCGTCCGACACACCCGTTTGCGTCAACAAGGAACCCCGAAGCTCCCTCATTCTGATAATTTCCAGCGCAAGCGGCGTCAACTCAGCCCAATCCGAGTTGAGGCCCCGTCACGCGTAGGCCGACCACTAAGGAGCCTCTGTTGAGCAAGAGAACCTCGATCGTGCCGTCAGACCATGACAGCCAGCCACTGCTCGCCGTCCTGGTCTCAGTCAGGTTGACCGTGCAGCCGGCACTGGCTACGCGGCTCCGTATCCCGCTTGCAGCAATGGTCACCGCAATCGCTGTGACCATCGGGGTGCATGGATGGATGCGATAGGCCCGCACCCCGAGGCAGTGCGCGTTCGGCCGAGCATGCCCGCGATAGCCAGTTCGAGTCACCCTGTGCGACCAGAGACGTTCACATGGCCGCACAGGGCGGCATCGAGAATCACGCGAGCGTGATTCTCCGAAGTGATCGAAATTCAGTCCCCCTTGAAGACAGACTAGGAACCGCCACAGCCTACATTTGATCAAACTCTCTCAAATTCGAATCAGATTTGAGCAGTTACTGCCTGTAGGCGATTTCCTGACGTGAAATGGTCACATGACCTTGCTCGACACGGAACGCCTCGCGGCGTTCCGTCACCTGTCCCCCGCCTCCCGCACCGCCTGGGGCAAGCACGACCGGCAGACCGAGCAGTGGCTCCCTCTCTGGCGGCACATGGCCGACAGCGCCGCCGTCGCCGGGCGGCTCTGGGATGCGTGGGTGCCCGACAGCGTCAAGGCTCTCGTCGCCGATGCCTTTCCCCAAGGGGCCTCGGACGCACGGCAGGCCGCCGTCTTTCTCGCCTGTGTCCACGACATCGGCAAGGCCACCCCCACCTTCGCCTGCCAGGTGGACGGGCTCGCCGATCGGATGCGGGCTGCCGGGCTCGACATGCCGTACCAGAAGCAGTTCGGGCTGGATCGGCGGATGGCACCGCACGGGCTCGCCGGGCAGTTGCTGCTCCAGGAGTGGCTGGGGGAACGGTTCGGGTGGAGTGAGCGGGTCTCCGGGCAGTTCGCCGTGGTCGCGGGCGGGCATCACGGCACGCCCCCGGATCACCAGCAGATCCATGATCTCGGGCTACGGCCCCGGCTGTTGCGTACGGGAGGGGAGAGCGAGGCCGTCTGGCGAAGCGTCCAGTTCGAGTTGATGGATGCCTGTGCCGAGCGGGCCGGCGTGGAGCAGCGGTTCGCCGAGTGGCGGTCCGTCCGGTTGCCTCAGCCCGTACAGGTCGTGCTCACCGCGATCGTCATCGTCTCCGACTGGATCGCCAGTTCCTCCGAGCTGTTCCCGTACGACCCCGCATCCTGGTCGCCCCAGGGGCCGGAGGGGGAGGGGCGTCGACTCGCGGCCGCCTGGGCGGGGTTGGACCTTCCCGGGCCCTGGCGGGCCGAGCAACCGACCGGCAGTGCGGCCGAGTTGTTCCGCCACCGGTTCGATCTTCCACAAGGTGCCGAGATCAGGCCCGTACAGGAAGACGCCGTACGCGTGGCTCGGGAGCTGCCGGGGCCCGGGCTCCTGATCATCGAGGCGCCCATGGGTGAGGGCAAGACCGAGGCGGCCTTCGCGGTGGCGGAAGTCATGGCCGCCCGGTCGGACTCCGGTGGGTGTCTTGTGGCGCTGCCGACCCGGGCCACCGGGGACGCCATGTTCCCGCGGCTCATCAATTGGTTGCAGCGGCTGCCCTCGGACGGGCCCCGGTCCGTCGTCCTCGCCCACGCGAAGGCCGCCCTCAACGAGGTGTGGGCCGGAATGACCAAGGCCGACCGGCGGACTATCGCGGCCGTCGATCTGGACGGACCGGACGAGGGCGTCTCTCACGTCGGAGGTGCGCGCCGCGTCAGCCCCGCATCCCTCCATGCCCACCAGTGGCTGCGCGGACGCAAGAAGGGCCTGCTCTCCTCCTTCGCCGTCGGCACCATCGACCAGGTTCTCTTCGCCGGGCTCAAGAGCCGGCACCTGGCTCTGCGGCACCTCGCCGTCGCGGGCAAGGTCGTCATCATCGACGAAGTGCACGCCTACGACGCGTACATGAACGCCTACCTCGATCGCGTACTGGAGTGGCTGGCCGCCTACCGGGTCCCCGTCGTGATGCTCTCCGCCACACTGCCCGCCCATCGTCGGCGCGAGCTGGCCGCAGCGTACGCCGGGGAGACTACGCCTGAACTCGCTGCTGTTCTTGAACTGCCCGACGATGCATATCCGTTGATCACTGCCGTCGCGCCCGGCGCCACCGTCCCCATAGCCCGGCCGGCACCGGCCTCCGGGCGGCGTACGGAGGTTGCTGTCGAGCGTCTCGACGACGAACTGCGCGCGCTCGTCGCGAGGTTGGACGAAGAGCTGCGCGACGGCGGCTGCGCCCTCGTCGTACGCAACACCGTAGACCGGGTCCTGGAGGCGGCGCAGCACCTGCGTGCACACTTCGGCGCGGAGGCCGTCACCGTGGCGCACTCGCGGTTCATCGCGGCCGACCGGGCGCGCAAGGACACCGAGTTGCGCGAACGGTTCGGGCCCGGCGGCGACCGTCCCGCCGGGCCGCACATCGTCGTGGCCAGCCAAGTCGTCGAACAGTCACTGGACATCGACTTCGATATCCTGGTCACCGATCTCGCCCCCGTCGACCTGGTGCTCCAGCGCATGGGGCGGCTGCACCGCCATCCGCGTACCCGGCCGCCCCGCCTCGCGCAGGCCCGCTGTCTGATCACCGGCGTGGAGGACTGGTCGGCTGATCAGCCTGTGCCCGTCCGGGGCTCCCTCGCCGTGTATCAGGGGCCGCACACCCTGTTGCGGAGCCTTGCCGTGCTGGCCCCGCACCTCGACGGCGTACCGCTGGTGCTGCCCGATCACATCAGCCCGTTGGTGCAGGCCGCCTACGACGAACGGCCCGTCGGGCCCGCGCACTGGGCCCCCGCGTTGGCCGATGCACGCAAGAACCATCTGGCCCGGCTGGCCGAGAAACGGGAGCGAGCCGACGTGTTCCGGCTGGGGCCGGTACGGCGCGCGGGGCGGCCCCTGTTCGGCTGGCTCGACGGCAACGCGGGGGACGCGGACGACAGCCGGAGCGGGCGCGCGCAGGTGCGGGACAGCGAGGAGAGCCTTGAGGTGCTGGTCGTCCAGCGCCGTGCGGACGGACGCCTGACCACCGTGAGCTGGCTCGACGGCGGTCGTGGTGGGCTGGACCTGCCCGAGCACGCTCCTCCCCCGCACCGGACCGCCGAGATCGTCGCCGCGTCCGCGCTGACGCTGCCCAGGACTCTGACCCACCCGGGGACGATCGACCGGACCATCGCGGAGCTGGAACGCTTCGTCGTGCCCGCCTGGCAGGTGAAGGAGTGCCCCTGGCTGGCCGGGGAGTTGCTGCTCGTCCTGGACGAGGACTGTCGTACCCACCTGTCGGGCCAGGAGGTCCACTACAGCGCTGACGACGGGCTCCGGGTGGGTCCCGTCGGTACGCACCACGTAGGCGGGGTGAACGAACTCGAAGCTGTGATGTCCAGGGTGCCCTCTTTCGACCTGGTGTCGCGGCCGTGGCTGCCCGTTCAGTACACGGATGGTTCCACCGGAGAGCTCTCGTTGCGTGACGTCTTCGCGCGTGCGGCGGACATCCGTCGGCTGGTGGGAGACCTGCCGACGCAGGAACTGGCCCTGCTGCGGCTCCTGCTGGCGATCCTGTACGACGCCTGTGACGAGGCCGACGGCCGGTCAAGCGGCGCGCCCGCTACGTTGGAGGACTGGGAGGCTTTGTGGGAGGCGTCGGACTCCTTCGACATCGTCGGCGGCTACCTCGACCGGCACCGCGACCGCTTCGACCTCCTCCACCCCGAGCGCCCGTTCTTCCAGGTCGCGGGATTGCATACGCAGAAACACGAAGTTGCTTCGCTGAACCGGATCGTGGCCGACGTGCCGAACGGCGAGGCGTTCTTCTCCATGCGCCGGCCGGGTGTCGACCGGCTCGGGCTCGCGGAGGCGGCGCGCTGGCTCGTCCACACCCATGCGTACGACTCGTCCGGCATCAAGTCCGGGATGGTGGGCGACGACCGGGTCAAGGGCGGAAAGGTCTACCCGCAGGGCGTCGGCTGGGTGGGCAACCTCGGCGGTGTCTTCGCGGAGGGCTCGGATCTGCGTGAGACGCTCCTGCTGAACCTGGTCCCGACGGACGAGGACATCCTCGCGGCGGAGCCGAAGGCAGACCTGCCGGTATGGCGGCGTGATACACCGCCCGGGCCCGGCGTGCAGGAAGGGGACCCTTCCGTTCCCCGGCCTGCCGGCCCCCGCGACCTCTACACCTGGCAGTCCCGACGGGTGCTCCTGCACACGGAAGGCCCTGAAGTCACCGGGGTAGCCCTCGGATACGGTGACCCGCTCGCTCCCGCCAACCGGCAGAAGAGGGAGCCGATGACCGGCTGGCGGCGCAGCCCGGCCCAGGAGAAGAAGCTCGGCCGGTCGTTGATCTACCTGCCGCGTCAGCACGATCCGGCACGAACGGCTTGGCGAGGTCTCGCCAGCCTCCTGGAGGCCCAGAAGCAGGACGGAGACACGACCGGACGCGGCGCGGACCGGACCCTCCCGTCCGGCATCGTGCGATGGCTGACCCTGCTCACCTCCGAGGGCGTACTGCCGAAGCGGTCCCTGATCCGTACAAGGCTGGTCGGCGCGGTCTACGGGACGCAGCAGTCCGTGGTGGACGAGGTGACGGACGACTCCATCGCTCTCCCGGTCGTTCTGCTCGACCAGGACCGCGGCCTGCACAGGGCGGTCGCGGTCGGCGCGGTCAGCGACGCCGAGCAGGCGGTCTCCGCACTCGGCCGACTGGCCGGGAACCTCGCGCGCGCGGTCGGCTCGGACACCGAGACCGCCACGTCCGCCGCCCGGGACCTCGGCTTCGGGGCCTTGGACGGGCCGTACCGCGGCTGGCTGGCGGGTCTCGCCGAGCACAGCGACCTGGACCGGGCGCGGGCGGAATGGCACGGCATCGCGCGCCGCGTCGTGCTCGACCTGGGGCATGAGCTCCTGGGTTCGGCGGGCGAGGCAGCGGCGGAGGGCCGTGTGGTCGACCTTCCGGGCGTCGGCAAGCGCTGGGTGGACAGTTCCCGCGCGGACCTGTGGTTCCGGTCCCGGATCAACAAGGTGCTGCCCACGCCACCGTTCGGGACTCCCGGGCCCACCGGTGCCGGGTCCGGCCCCGCCGAGGACGCATCCGGCGGGCCCGACGCCGACCACTCCGACTCAGCTTCCCCGAAGGGAACCGCATGACCACCACCACGACGACCGGCGACGACGCTTCACCGCCTCCCCCGCCGGACAGCGAGCCGGTGACGGAACGGCTCCCGGCCCCCCGGCTGGTCGCCCGGGCGACGGGCACGTACATCGCACGGATGCAGCCCCGGTACCTCGCCGACGTCCCGTCCGCCGTGGCGGAGCTGGCGCGGCTGCGGCGCGGCGCCGGAAAGCGGGCTCACCAGGTCCCGGACCTGTGGGGCATCGGAGGCACGGACGAGCTGGCCGACCTGCTCGACGGCCACGAGGGCTTCTTCCGCCCCGAGTACGCGGAGGAGGCCGTCTTTCTGGCGGCCACCCTGTGGGCTCTGCACCAGCAGTCCAGCCGCGATCACGGCATGTACAGCCGGGGTCAGAACCTCGGCGGGGCGGTGCGCACCCTGATCCGGTTGAAAGGGGCCGCAAGCGCGGACGAGGAGGACTCTCCGCTCCGCAAGCGCCTGGTGCGGGTCGGGACGGCCGAATCCCTCGACTCCGTCGCCGTACGGCTCAGAGAGATCGTGCTCCTGCTGCGCGGCGCGAAGGTGCCCCTCGACTACGCGCGTCTGGCGGGGCAGCTCTACCGGTGGCAGCACCGCCCCGACCGGGCAGGCGTGCAACGGGAGTGGGGGCGCGAGTTCCACCTGGCCGCCGTCTCCGCCGCGAGGAAGGCGAAGGCGGGCGCCGACAGCGGCTCCGGTGACGCGATCGACGGGACGCTGCGTCCGGACGAGGACTTCGGCGGCTACGCGGCGGGGGAATAGCCGCCCCCGCCCGGCCCGCAGCGTCGGCCGCCCTCACGAGGCGCACGGCCTCCAGAACAGACATCGCACGATGACCGAAGGAATTGAGCACGCGTGACCCTCACCCGGACGATCCTCGACATCCACATCCTTCAGACCGTTCCGCCGAGCAACCTCAACCGCGACGACACGGGCGCCCCGAAATCGGCGACGTACGGGGGTGTGCGGAGGTCCCGGGTGTCCAGCCAGGCGTGGAAGCGGGCCACGCGCAAGGCGTTCGCGGGGTTGCTCGACGCGTCCGAACTCGGCATCCGTACCAAGAAGGTCGTGGAGGTCCTCGCCGAGCGGATCGTGGACCTCGATCAGTCGATGACGCGGGCCGCCGCGCAGAGCCTGGCCGCGGAGACGATCACCACGGCGACCGGCTCGAAGGTCGCCGTCCCCGGCCGGAAGAGCAAGCAGGACGTGGAGGACCCCGCGGCCGAGTCCACGTACCTGATGTTCCTGAGCGGACGGCAGTACGACGCGCTCGCCGCGATGACGGTCGAAGGCGGGAAGGGCGGTGACCTCAAGGCGCTCAAGGACTACTTCAAGGACAGGGAGAACAAGGCGCGCGCCAAGCAGTTCGTCCTCACCGAACACTCGGTGGACATCGCGCTGTTCGGTCGTATGGTCGCGGACTCGACCGACCTGAACGTGGATGCTGCGGCCCAGGTCGCTCACGCGTTGAGCGTGCACGCCGTGGAAGTCGAGTCGGACTACTACACAGCGGTCGACGACGAGAACACCGACGCCGAGACCGGTGCCGGGATGATCGGCACCGTCGACTTCAACTCGTCGACGCTGTACCGGTATGCGGCACTCGACGTGAACCGCCTCCAGGAGAACCTGGGTACGGGCCATGACGACGCCCGTCCGGTGGAGCCCACGCGGCGGGCCGTGACGGCGTTCCTCGAAGGGTTCGTCACGTCTCTCCCCACCGGGAAGATCAACGCCTTCGGCAACCAGACGCTGCCCGCCGCGGTGATCGTCAAGATGCGCTCACGCCGCCCGGTCAGTTATGTCGCTGCGTTCGAGGAGCCCGTCCGGGCGGGCGAGGGGGGCGGTTTCCTACGGAAGAGCTGCGAAAAGCTCGCCACGTTCGTTCCTGACCTGGAGAAGAGCTTCGGTCTGGACGACGGCCCGGAAGCGTGGGTTCTGCGGGTCGGCGAGGAGACGGAAAGGCTGGCGTCCCTCGGGAAGTCCGTGAGCCTGTCCGAGTTGCTGGCCTCCGTGGGCGAGGCCGTGGTCGCCCGGCTCACCTCGGAGGACGCGGACGCCGGGCGCGGTGCCGGCACCCGCGCCGGAGGTACGGACAGTGGAGCGGGCGTCGCGTCGGGGTCCGGGGCATGAGCGTGCTGCTGATGCGGCTCGCGGGGCCCCTCCAGTCCTGGGGGTCGGCGGGCCGGTTCACGCGCCGCACCACGGAGAACGCGCCGACCAAGAGCGGCGTCGTGGGCCTCCTCGCGGCCGCGCAGGGACGCAGGCGGGACGCCGACCTCTCGGATCTCGCAGCGCTGGAATTCGGCGTCCGCGTCGACCAGCCCGGTACGAGGCTGCGCGACTTCCAGACCGCCCACCACAGCGACACACTCAAGGCGATGCCGCTGTCGGAGCGCTTCTACCTGGCCGACGCGGTGTTCGTGGCCGGTGTGAGCGGCGAGGCCGGGCTCGTACAGCGGCTGTACGAAGCACTGTTGGAGCCTGTGTTCCTTCCGTACCTGGGCCGCCGCTCCTGCCCGCCCTCGCGGCCCATCACGATCGCGGAGCCGCTGGACGCGAAGCTGGAGCAGGCGTTGCGGGGGGCTCGGTGGGAGGCGTCGGCCTGGTACAGAAAAAGGCACGAGACGAACTTCCGGCGGGGCAGGCCCGTCCCTGGGGAGGTGCGGCTGAATCTCCTGCTGGAAAGCCTGCCCGGTGCGGTCCCGGAGATGACCTTGCGCGACCTACCGGTGAGCTTCGACGCGCGTCACCGACGTTACGGGCTGCGGGGGCTGCGGAGCGCCGAGGTCCGCGTACCCGTCACGGCCGGGGGCACGGCGCCGCCACCGCCGCACGAACCCACCGCCCTGCTCACTCCTGTCACACCGAGGAGCGACTGATGTACCTCACCCGATTCCGTGTGAACACCGGCCGGTCCGAAGGCCGTCGGCTGCTCGGTTCGCCGCACCGCGTCCACGGAGCGGTGAACGCCTCCTTCCCCACACCGCCCTCCCGCGACGGTTCGGGGCCCAGGGTGCTGTGGCGGGTGGACCGCAACGGGATCTCCGAGACCCTGCTCTACATCGTCAGCCCCAGCCGCCCCGACCTGACCCATCTGGTCGAGCAGGCCGGGTGGCCTGCCTCGGACGAACCCGGGTGGAAGACATTCGCGTACGCCGACTTCCTCTCCGCGCTGTGCCCGGGCGACACCTGGGGGTTCCGCCTCACCGCCAACCCGGTGCACAACATCCGCCACCAGTACAGCGAGGAGGGGGAGCCGACGAAGCGAGCCGCGCACCGGACTCCTCGGCACCAGATGCGCTGGCTGCTGGAACGCCAGGAGAAATCGGGCTTCGAGATCGTGCAGAAGCCGGAGGACCGGCGGCTGCTGCCGGTCGGGGACGAGTACGAGCTGGTCGTACGGGACCAGACTCCCCTACAGTTTCAACGGCCTTCGACGCAGAAGCAGGCGCAGACCGCGCATCCTCCGGCGCAGACGCCGCGGAGGGCCGGAAGGAACGGCGGGGGCGATGTGCAGATCACCAAGGTCACCTTCGACGGCCGGCTGCGGGTCACGGACCCGGATGTCTTCCGCCGGACGCTCACGCACGGGCTGGGCAAGGCCAAGGCGTACGGGTGCGGTCTGATGACCCTGGCCCCGGTGCGGAGGGAGGGGGCGACGTGACCACGGTCGGACGCCGGGGCGCGTCCACTCCCCACGAGCTCACGCGCGTCGGCGACCGGCTCTCGTTCGTCTACCTGGAGCGGTGCACGGTCCACCGGGACTCGAACGCAATCACCGCCGAGGACGCGGACGGCGTCACGCACATCCCGTCCGCCACGATCGGAACCCTCCTGCTCGGCCCCGGCACCCGCGTCACCCATCAGGCGATGGCGCTCCTCGGCGACTGCGGTGCGGGGGTGGCCTGGGTCGGTGAGCACGGAGTCCGGTATTACGCGGGCGGCCGGGCACTCACCCGTTCCTCGGGCCTGATCGAGGCGCAGGCCACGGCCTGGGCGAACCGGCGCACCCGGCTGGACGTGGCACGTGCCATGTACCGGCTGCGGTTTCCGGGCGAGGACACGGCAGGCCGCACCCGGCTGAATCTCCTCGGCATGGAGGGCCGCCGGCTGAAGGAGTGCTACAGACGGGAATCCGTACGCACAGGGGTCCCTTGGCGGCGGCGCGAGTACGACCGTGCTGACTTCTCGGCCGGCGACGCTCCCAACCAGGCCGTTACGGCCGCGGCTCAGTGCATGTACGGGGTTTCCCACTCCGTGGTCGCGGCCCTCGGCTGCTCCCCCGGACTGGGCTTCGTCCACTCGGGCCACGAGCGCTCGTTCGTCATGGATGTCGCGGACTTCTACAAGACGGAGATCGCCATTCCCGCGGCCTTCGACGCCGCGGTCGAGGGGACGGACGACATCGCGGCCCGGACCCGCCGGATGCTCCGGGACCGCATCAACCGGACGGGGCTGCTCGACCGCTGTGTCCAGGACATCAAGGGCCTGCTCGGGTACGACGGCACCCGCGACACGACCCAGGGGGCGGACGGTACGTCGTCGGACCGGGTCACGCTCCAGTCGGACGGAGACGTCCTGGTCGAAGGCGGCCACAACTACGGGGACGAGATCATCTGGTGACCGTCATCATCCTCACCAACTGCCCGGCGGGCCTGAGGGGCTTCCTCACCCGCTGGCTGCTGGAGATCTCCCCGGGCGTCTTCCTCGGCTCCCCGTCCACCCGTATCCGCGACCTCCTGTGGGCCGAGGTACGCGAGTACGCCGGCCAGGGCCGCGCCCTGCTCGCCTACCAGACGGACAACGAACAGGGCTACGCCTTCAAAACCCACGACCACACGTGGCACCCGACCGACCACGAGGGCCTGACCCTCATCCACCGCCCGACCGCCCGCGCCCCGCGCACGGGAAGTCCGGGGAGCGCAGCGGCCGATGTTCCCCGCCAGGGCTGGAGCAAGGCGTCGAAGCGGCGGAGGTTTGGGGGCGGGAGGTAGTTGGCGGGTGCGGGGACGGGATGTCTTCGTGGTCCCTGAAGAACAGAAGGATCCGTTATGCCGGAATTTCAGGAAGTGAGTGAAACCAGGCTCCTGCCCGCATAGAGCACCAGGTCAACGACTGTCGTCCCCGCGCGTGCGGGGCTGTTCCTGGTCCCGTCGTTGTTCCGGAAGCGTGGGCGGAGTCGTCCCCGCGCGTGCGGGGCTGTTCCCGTACCCGACCCCGACCCGCTCATCGAGCAGGCGTCGTCCCCGCGCGTGCGGGGCTGTTCCCTTACCCCTCGGCTCCCGCACCCATCCGGTCTTGTCGTCCCCGCGCGTGCGGGGTTGTTCCCCTGTCGCTGTCCACCGCAGACACGTGGCTGGCGTCGTCCCCGCGCGTGCGGGGTTGTTCCCGTGTCCCCGGACGTACCGGCGTGCTCGACGATGTCGCCCCCGCGCGTGCGGGTTGTTCCCATCTCCCCGCACAACGTCAGGTCCTTGCGGATGTCGTCCCCGCGTATGCGGGGTTGTTCCCCACGAAGTACACACCGACCCGCACCTCGTCGCTTCGTCCCCGTGTATGCGGGGCCGCTCTCTCAGTGGTGCACGCCCTGTGGGCCTGACCCCGCCGGGGATCGTCAGCTCGGAGGGTCCATGAGCGGGTGGCCCCTGGAGTCCCCGCGACCTCTGCCGACCCTGCCACGCCACCCACTCCAAGAACGAACAGGACTCACCCGACCCCACCCAAATCGCCGCAGTCAAAGCCCACATGGCCAACCTCCGCGACCTCCTCAAACCCGTCTGAGACACGGCGAGCCGGTTCGTTCCGCCGTCGTCCCGTCGAACCCTCGAACCGGTGCCGGACTGACTAGGAGCCGTGTCGGGGGGGATAGCCCCCGGGTCGATCCGGGGGTGCGCCGGATCGACCCCGCTCGCGGGCGTAACTAGCGTTCAGACATGGCTCTGACTCTGCGCACGCACCTCATCACGGCTCTCTGCTGTGCCGCTGCTCTGCTCGCCACCGGTATCGCCCCCGCCCTCGCCTCGCCCGTCGGGCCCTCCCCCGCCGAGCAGTTACGCCGGGACACCGTGGCGATACGAGACCTCGGCATCAGCGGTGTGCAGGCTCGTGCCGTAGGGGCTGACGGGCGGCCGTCCGTCGCCACCAGCGGTACCGCCGATCTGAGGACCGGCCGGCCTGTCTCCGCCGATGGGTACTTCCGGATGGCCAGCACCGCCAAGACGCTGGTCGCCACCGTCGTGCTCCAGCTGGAGGCCGAAGGCAGGCTGTCCCTGGACGACACCGCCGATCGGTGGCTGCCCGGGGTGGTGGACGGCAACGGCAACGACGGCAGGCGGATCTCCCTGCGCCACCTGCTTCAGCACACCAGCGGCATCCGCGACGCCATGCCCGGGTACACCACGCCGGAGGAGTACTACCAGCAGCGCTACACCGTCTACGAATCCCAGCAGCTGATCGACCTCGCCATGGAACAGGCACCGGAGTTCCCACCCGGCGAGGGATGGGCGTACTCCAACACGGGTTACGTCCTGCTCGGCATGGTCGTCCGGGAGGCCACCGGCAGTCCCGCGCGCCGAGAGATCGAGAGGCGCATCCTGCGCCCGCTCGGCCTCCACCGGACGAAGTGGATGGGCACCGCACCCACCCTGCCCAGGCCCCATGCCCGGGCTTACGAGTACTACGGCCCCGGTTCCCGCGTGGACGTCACCGACCAGATATCGGTGGACCACGAGAACTATTCGTGGGTCACGACGACCGAGGACGAGAACCGCTTCTTCCGCGCGCTGCTCGGCGGCCGCCTGCTGCCTGCACGACAGCTGGCCGCGATGAAGGAGACCGTCCCCGTGGACGCGGCAACCGAAGAGATGTGGCCCGGCGGCCGCTACGGGCTGGGCCTGGTCGAACGGCCGCTGGGCTGCGGAGGGTCCTACTGGGGCCATGAGGGTGGGGACGGTGGCTACATCACCCTCAACGGCGTCACCGACGACGGCCGGCGAAGCGTCGTGGTGTCCATGTCCGAGGCGCGCGGCGACTCCCTGGAGCACATCCTGGAACAGGAGAACGCCGCCAGCGCTCTGGTGGAGAACGCCCTGTGCACCGCCGGAGGCTCCAAGGCCCCGTAAGCCGCGGGTCTCGCGCGCCTGCCCCGGCAGGCGTACAGCAGAGCGCCCGGTCGCCGGTACAGAGGAGGTACGGCGACCGGGCGCTCCGGTCCACAGGCCAGGCACAGGTCAGGCACAGGTCAGGTCGGGGGAAGCGGCATCGGGGGGACAAGCCGCTTCCCCCGGTGAGAACAGGGCCTGCTGGTCGTCCGTCGCGGTCAGGGGGGAAATCGCGCGGCGGCCGGCCCCACAGAGAGGCCCTGTTCCGGCCTTCCGGGTCCTGCCTGGTCCCGTCGGGCTCGTTATCCATCGTGCCGGGCGGCGAGGCTCCTGAGGTCCGGCGAAAGGCCTCGATGGCCGGGTCGTAGGTCCTTAAAAGGTGCGTCAGTGATCAAAAACGACCACCGGATACGGCCATTCGTGCGGATAGAATCGCCCGATCGCACGTGAGGTCGATGGGGAGGCACGGTTGTGGCCAAGGCAAAGACGATCATCATCTACATCCTGGTGGTCTTCGTGCTGTACACGATCATCACCTCTCCCAAGCGGTCCGCCGAGCTGGTAGGAGTAGGGTTCGAGGGCGTTTCCACCGCTGCTCGCAGCGTCGGTGACTTCATGTCAGAACTGGTGAAGTAGGAGCCCCACGATGATCCGCCACCTGGTCCTCTTCAAGCTGAACGACGGCGTCGAACGGGACGACCCGCGCGTCGTCGCCGGGGACCGGGCCTTCCGGGAGCTGGAGGGGCAGGTTCCGGAGCTGGAGTTCTGGGAGTGCGCCTGGAACATCACCGACCGGCCGATCGCGTACGACTACGCCATCAACTCCGCCGTCGCCGACGAGGACGCCCTCAAGCGGTACATCGAGCACCCGGCCCACCAGGCCGCCGCCGGACAGTGGCGCGAATTCGCCACTTGGGTGATCGCCGACTATCCCTTCTGAGCTCGCCGACCGGGAGCGACCTCACCGCTCCCCGCACCCGGTTCACCCCGACCCCTCGCCGTTTCGGCGGGGGGTTTCTCCGTGGACCATTTGCCCCGTTTAAACCCTTATGCCGTCAACACGGCACTATGCGGTGCTTGCACACAGTGGACATGTCTTGTGATGCTATGACCGCTTTTGACGGATGAGTTGACCGTAGTTGACTAGTTGACCGCAAAGGGGTGGCGTCACCGTGCCGGCCAGTACAGCGCCTCAAGTGCCTCCCCAGGCCGTCCAGGCCTCCCAAGCCGTCCCGACCGTTCAGGCCGAGGACGACATCCAGACCGAGACCCCGGATCCCTCCGCCCGGCCCGCCCGGGCTCGCGGGGCCGACACCCGGGCGCTCACGCAGGTCCTTTTCGGTCAGCTCAAGAACCTGGAGCCGGGCACTCCGGAGCACCGCCGGGTCCGGACCGCCCTCATCGAGGCGAACCTCCCCCTCGTCCGGTACGCCGCCGCGCGCTTCCGCAGCCGTAACGAGCCGATGGAGGACGTCGTCCAGGTCGGCACGATCGGGCTCATCAACGCCATCGACCGGTTCGACCCGGAGCGCGGCGTCCAGTTCCCCACGTTCGCGATGCCCACCGTCGTCGGCGAGATCAAACGTTACTTTCGCGACAACGTGCGCACCGTCCACGTCCCCCGCCGGCTGCACGAACTCTGGGTCCAGGTCACCGGCGCCACCGAGGATCTGACGACCGCTCACGGCCGCTCCCCGACCACCGCCGAGATCGCCGAGCGGCTCAAGATCTCCGAGGACGAGGTGCTGGCCTGCATCGAAGCCGGACGCTCGTACCACGCGACCTCGCTGGAGGCCGCCCAGGAAGGTGACGGGCTGCCCGGGCTGCTGGACCGGCTCGGTTACGAAGACCCGGCGCTCGCCGGTGTCGAGCACCGTGACCTCGTCCGGCACC
The DNA here is from genome assembly GCF_001687325.1 of Streptomyces sp. PTY087I2. GTDB lineage: Bacteria > Actinomycetota > Actinomycetes > Streptomycetales > Streptomycetaceae > Streptomyces. Next base: position 172,748 of record NZ_LZRD01000017.1, read on the forward strand.
TCCTCGTCCAGCTTCCCGAGCGCGAACAGCGCATCCTTCTGCTGCGCTACTACAGCAACTTGACCCAGTCTCAGATCAGCGCGGAGCTGGGCGTCTCCCAGATGCATGTGTCAAGGCTCCTCGCCCGAAGTTTCGCCCGACTGAGATCCGCAAACAGGATCGAGGCGTAACCGGAACGGGTAGACCGTCCACAGAGCAGTTCTGACGGCGTAAAAGGGCTACACCCCCTGTTTCCAGGGCGGATTCGGCACTGACTTGTCGACATGTCACTACAGCGTGTTGCCGACATGTGACATTCTGCTCGAAGCGCGTTTGCCGCAGCCCCACCTCCGGTATTCAGGTGGAGGCTGCGTTCCTCCGATGGTCGCGGCCACCGCGACCGTCCGCGACCTCAAGGGGGTGGCATGTCCGAAGAACAGGGCAGCTCGAAGGTGCTCACGCTCACGAAGAGCGTGCCGGCACCCGCCGTGCTCACCAGCTCGCCGGAAGCCATCGACACCCGCACGCTGTCCCGCTCCCTGTTCCTGCGGCTCGCCGCGCTCGGCCCCGCCTCGGGCCCCGAGGGAACGGACAGTCCGGAGCGGACCTATGTGCGGGACACACTGATCGAACTGAACCTCCCGCTGGTGCGGTACGCCGCGGCGCGGTTCCGCAGCCGCAACGAGCCGATGGAGGACATCGTCCAGGTCGGCACGATCGGCCTGATCAAGGCGATCGACCGGTTCGACTGCGAACGCGGCGTCGAGTTCCCGACGTTCGCCATGCCCACCGTCGTCGGCGAGATCAAACGCTTCTTCCGTGACACCTCCTGGTCCGTGCGGGTCCCCCGCCGCCTCCAGGAGCTGCGGCTCGCCCTGACCAAGACCAGCGACGAGCTCGCGCAGAAGCTCGACCGCTCGCCGACCGTCCCGGAGCTGGCCCGCGCGCTCGGCGTCTCCGAGGAGGACGTGGTCGACGGCCTCGCCGTCGGCAACGCCTACACCGCATCCTCGCTGGACTCCCCCTCCCCCGAGGACGACGGCGGCGAGGGCTCGCTCGCCGACCGCCTCGGGTACGAGGACTCGGCGCTGGAGGGCGTCGAGTACCGCGAGTCGCTCAAGCCCCTGCTGGCCAAACTCGCCCCGCGCGAGCGCCAGATCATCATGCTCCGCTTCTTCGCGAACATGACCCAGTCGCAGATCGGCGAGGAGGTCGGCATCTCCCAGATGCACGTCTCCCGGCTCCTGACCCGCACCCTCGCGCAGCTCAGGGAAGGCCTCATCGCCGACTGAGCCGGAGAGCCGGAAAATGTGGTTCCCGAGGGTTCTTATGTGACGATGCGTCAGACACACTGTCGCGATGCGACGTCAGACACGCGGCTCCACCGGCCGCCGAGGCACCGCCGTCGCCGCCTCGGCGGCCGCGCTGTGCCTGGGCGCCGGCCTGCTGTCCGGCTGCGGCAGCGGGTCCGGCGACGGTTACACGGCCGTGGGCGCGGCCTCCGGAAGCTCGAAGCCTCCCCCGGACGGGGCACCCTCGGGCGACGTGACACTCACCCCCCTCGATGAGAGCGGGGGCGGGAGTGGGAGCGGGAGCGCTGGGGGTGGGGGGCGCGGTGGCGGTGGTACGTCACCCAGCGGCGGTACGTCACCTAATGGTGGTACGTCGCCCAGCGCCGGTCCCTCGCCGTCCTCGGGTGCCGGTGCGCCCAGTGAGGCGCGTACGGGGGCACCGAGCGGGTCTCAGGCGGTCGGTTCGTCCGGCGGGCCGGGGGCGGCCCCCACACGGCCCGCAGACCCCTCCCCGCCCTCGAAGAAGCCGGGCGGCAGCCCCGGCAGCCCCAGCAGCTCCAGCAACCCACCGCCTCCGAGCCCCACCAACCCCACCAACCCCAAACCTCCCCCTCCGCCCCCGACCCCGGCCGCGCTCACCCTGAGCGCCCCGCAGCGCGCGGCGGCGGACAAGCGGTGGTGCGAGAAGGTGACCGTGGAGTTCCGCAACACCGGCGGCTCCCCGGCGCGCTCGGGGACCGTCACCTTCGCCACGCACATCATCGGCGCCCTCGGCGTCGACTGGGCGACCATCACCTCGTCCCAGCCCCTGCCCGCCCCGATCGGCGCGGGATCGACGCGCTCGGAGACGTACACCGTCTGCGTGGAGTCCTGGCGGGTCCCGCTGGGCATGCGCGTCGAGACCCAGGACGTCTCCGCCGTGTGGGAGTGATCCGCGCCCGGACGCACGAAGGCCGCCCGGATAAACGAAAGCCGCCCGGACGCACGAAGGCCGCCCGAGGGTGGAGCGGCGGCCCGTCGTCCGGGCTCCGCCGTCCGTCCCCCGTGCGGCCGGATCGTGCAGTCGTGCGAGTCGTGCGTAACGTCGTGAGATCAGCCCAGGGCGAGCCAGGCCACCGCGCCGAGGACGACGACGACCGCGATCACGGCCGCGATCACCCCGACTCTCGGCCCGGACGAGGTCGCCGCGGGCTGCTGCCGGCGCTGCGGCTCGCCCTCGTCGACGAAGGCGCGGAACATCTGCGTGCTGCCCGCCGGGTCGTGGTTGCCCTCGGGGCCCGGCTGAGGGGCGTGGGGGTTGTGTGCCATGGGGCAGGACCCTAGCGAACTCGGGCCCCCGGCCCAACCCCCGGGGGCCACCCGGGCACCCCGCCCTACCTGCGGCGGCGCACCCGGAGACCGGACGAAGATCACCCGAGAAACCGGCGGCGGACCCTCTTGACCTCGACCCTACGGAGGCTTTTGCGTTCCTTTACTTCTGCAAGCCCGTTTTCGTTTGCCTGTAGCAACCAACAGCTTCTATCGTTGCCCTAAGCAACAACATGTCGTGAGTGTGCTGGGGGTTCCCGTGGCCGCACGGAGTAGTTACGAGGAACTGGCCCGGCAGCTCAGCGCCGTCGGGGCCGTCAAAAGGGGGCTCGCCCGAGCGCTGCCCCCCGAGTGCCCCGCGGGATCCGCCGCCGTACTGACCCTCCTGGACCGGCACGGCGAGATGCGGATCAGCCGGCTCGCCGAGCTGCTGTCCGTGGACATGTCGGTGACCAGTCGCCACGTGGCTCATGTGGCCGATCGCGGCTGGATCGTACGGTCTCCGGACCCGGCGGACAAGCGGTCCCGCATCCTGCGGCTGACCCCCGGCGGGCACGCGCAGCTCGACGAACTGACCCGGCGGACCACCGAGGTGTTCGCCCACAACCTTCAGGACTGGTCCGACGACGACGTCGGCCTGCTCATCGCGCTGCTGTCCCGGCTGCGTGACAGCTTCGCCTGTCGCGGATCCGGCGGCTGCGTCCCCGGACGTCACACCGGCGAGTGCAGGACCGGCCTCGGCGACGAGGCTCACGCCCGTACACCTGTGTAACAGAAGCAAATACGCACGGATAAGGAACTCAATGGCTACGACCACACCCACCGGTGTGCGGGGCGGCCACGCCAAGCACGGAGGGCACGGCGGCGGCAACGCCTCCGGCGCCTCCGACGGCACGCCGATGACACACCGGCAGATCATGGAGGCGCTGACCGGGCTGCTGCTCGGCATGTTCGTCGCGATCCTGTCGTCGACGGTCGTCTCCAACGCCCTGCCCGAGATCATCTCCGACCTCGGCGGCGGCCAGAGCGCCTACACCTGGGTCGTGACGGCCTCGCTGCTGGCCATGACCGCCACCACCCCGCTCTGGGGCAAGCTCGCCGACCTCTTCAGCAAGAAGCTGCTGGTCCAGATAGCCCTGGTGATCTACGTCCTGGGCTCGGTCGTCGCCGGTCTGTCCACCAGCAGCGGCATGCTCATCGCCTGCCGCGTCGTCCAGGGCATCGGCGTCGGCGGTCTCTCCGCCCTCGCGCAGATCGTCATGGCCGCGATGATCGCCCCGCGCGAGCGCGGCCGCTACAGCGGCTACCTGGGCGCGGTCTTCGCGGTCGCCACCGTCGGCGGTCCGCTGCTCGGCGGTGTCATCACCGACACCAGCTGGATGGGCTGGCGCTGGTGCTTCTACGTCGGCGTGCCCTTCGCGGTCATCGCGCTGATCGTGCTCCAGAAGACCCTGAAGCTCCCCGTCGTGAAGCGCGAGGGCGTCAAGGTCGACTGGGCCGGCGCGTTCTTCATCAGCGCCGCCGTCTCCCTGCTGCTGGTCTGGGTCACCTTCGCGGGCGACAAGTACGACTGGCTGTCGTGGCAGACGTACGTGATGGTCGCGGGCTCGGTCCTGCTCGGCCTGATCTTCGTGTTCATCGAGTCGCGGGCCAAGGAACCCATCATTCCGCTGCGCCTCTTCCGTAACCGCACCATCACGCTGGCCTCGATCGCCTCGCTGTTCGTCGGCATCGCGATGTTCGCGGGCACCGTCTTCTTCAGCCAGTACTTCCAGCTGGCGCGCGGCAAGTCGCCGACGATGTCCGGCGTCATGACCATCCCGATGATCGCGGGGCTCTTCCTCTCCTCGACGATCTCCGGCCAGGTCATCACCAAGACCGGGCGCTGGAAGGCGTGGCTGGTCACCGGCGGCTTCCTGGTCACGGCCGGGCTCGGGCTGCTCGGCACGATCCGGTACGACACCCCGTACTGGCACGTCGCGGTCTTCATGTTCGTCATGGGCCTCGGCATCGGCATGATGATGCAGAACCTGGTCCTCGCCACCCAGAACCAGGTCGCTCCCGAGGACCTCGGTTCCGCCAGCTCCGTCGTCACCTTCTTCCGCTCCCTCGGCGGTGCGATCGGCGTCTCGGCGCTCGGCGCGGTCCTCGGCAACCGGGTCACCCACTACGTCAAGGACGGCCTCGCCGCGCTCGGCCCCGAGGGCGCCAAGCTCGGCCACGGCGGTACCGGCGGCGGGGGCATCCCCGACCTGGACAAGCTGCCCGAGCCGTTCCGGCTGGTCATGGAGGCCGCGTACGGGCACGGCGTCGGCGACGTCTTCCTGTACGCCGCTCCGGCCGCGCTCGTCGCCTTCATCGTGACGATCTTCATCAAGGAGGTCGCCCTGAAGACCAGCGCGGGGAACGACTCCCCCGTCGAGGCGTCGGAGCAGGCGTCGGACCAGGATCAGGCTCCGGGTTCCGCTTCGGCTCCGGTCGCCGTCGAGACGGCCGAGGTTCCCGTGCCCGCCGCCGTCGGCGCCGCCGGGCTGGTCTCCGAGGGCGCGGCCGGGGTCACCTCGGTCGACACGGCGGAGGTCCCGCACGAGACCATCGACACCGTCCGGGGAACCCCCGTCCACGGTGTGGTGCGCGGCGCTGAGGGCGCTCCCGTCGCCCGTGCGGCCGTCACCCTGATCTCGCTGGGCGGCCGGCAGCTCGGCCGCTCCGTGGCCCGGGCCGACGGCGGCTACACCCTGGACGCCCCCGGCTCCGGCAGCTACGTCCTGATCGCCTCCGCCGACGGTTTCCAGCCGCAGGCGTCCACGGTGGTCGTCGGCGAGGAACCGCTGGCCTTCGACATCCTGCTCTCCGGTACGAGCGGACTGGCCGGGACCGTCAGGGCCGCCGAGTCCGGCGCGCCCGTCGACGGCGCGATGGTCATCGTGACCGACGTCCGGGGCGACGTGCTGGCCACCGGCGCGTCCGGCCCGACCGGTGAGTTCGCCTTCGGCGAGCTGATCCCGGGCTCCGTGACCGTCGCGGTCAACGCGGCCGGCTTCCGTCCGCTGGCGCTGCCGGTGGAGATCGGCGGCCAGGGCGTCACCCGCGTCGAGGCCGCGCTGCGGTCCGGTGCGCTGGTCCGGGGCACCGTGCGGGCCGGGTCCGCCCGGGGTCCGCTGGCCGACGCCCGGGTCACCCTGATCGACGCGGCGGGCAACGTGGTCGCCACCGCGACGACCGGCGAGGACGGGGCGTACGCCTTCACCGACCTGGACGCGGGCGAGTACTCGGTCGTCGCGACCGGCTACCCGCCGGTGGCGGGCTCCCTCACCGTCAGCGGTACGGGGGTCGACGGGCACGACATCGAGCTCGCCCACCCGGGCGAGTGACGGTCCCTCACGTGAGCACGTGCTCCTGCGCACGTGAAGAGCACGCGCTCACGTGAAGGGATCGCGAAGACCCCTGGTCGGGCGGCACTTCCAGCGGAAAGGCTGTCGCGACCGGGTGGATAGGGGCCCCGGTGGCGGGTACGGCAGGCAGGGGACGGCCGGCCGTGACCGCCCCGGGGCCCGACTCATGTGACCCCCACGTTCCGTCGGGTCATCGAGCCAGGGCTTCTAGGAGAGGTACGGATGGGACTTCGCGCACAGGTACGGACGCGGGACGGCTGGGCGGTCCAGCACGCCGTCGTGACGGTCACCGACATGACCGGCGCCCAGGTGCTGCGGGCCGCGGCCGACGAGGACGGGGCCGTCCGCACGGACGGCGCCCTGACGGCCGGCGCGTACACGGTGATCGTCACGGCGGTCGGGTACGCCCCCGCCGCGTCCACCGCCCTCGTCACCGCGAGCGGCCGGATCGAGGCCGGGCAGATCGTGCTGGCCCGGCAGGGCGGGGTGGAGCTGCCGCCGCCGGGCGCCTGGTCGCTGGACCCCGCGCACTCCTCGGTGGGCGCGGTCGCCCAGCACCTGGGGATCTCCAGCGTGCACGGCCGGTTCACCGACTTCGGCGGCCGGATCGAGATCGCCGAGGAGATCGGCGGCTCCCGGGTCGACGCCGTCATCAGGGCGGCCAGCATCGACACCGGGAACGGCATGCGGGACAAGCACCTGCGCTCGCCGGACTTCCTGGACGTGGACCGGTACCCGGAGATCGCCTACAGCTCCACCGCGCTGGCCCCGGCGGGCCCCGACCGCTGGACCGTGCACGGCGAGCTGACCATGCACGGCGTCTCGCGCCCCGTCGACCTGGACCTGACCTACCTCGGCACCGGGCCCGACCCGTGGGGCGGGGTGCGCGCGGCGTTCCACGCCACCGCCGAACTGCGCCGCGACGACTTCGCGATGAACTACAACCAGGTCGTCCAGGCAGGCATCTCCGCGATCGGCACGACCCTGCGTGTGGAGCTGGACATCCAGGCGGTGCAGGGCGAGGCGCTGCCCATGGCGTGACCCGGGCCGCCTCGCGCCGGTCGTGACCCGGGCCGCCTCGCGCCGATCGTGGGCCGGGGCCCGCCTCGCGCCGCCCGGGGGCCGGGCCCGCCTCGCGCCGCCCGGGGCCGGGCCGACCTCGCGCCGGTC